>CAWGVG010000027.1:0-185476 GCA_963825865.1 uncultured Nitrososphaeraceae archaeon
GTAGTTCTTTATTACTACCACAACTTTTATTCTTTTTTTGTTACTGCATAAAATAAAAATATACACGCAAATATGATTTCTTTACTGTTATTTTATATGAAAAAATAAATTTTTGTGTATTGTAATCTCAACCCTTGATTATTCCAAGAGTAAATCCCATCGCTGACTACCGGTTAATGGGATACCAAGGTTTGCCATCGTAGTGGACGTTATAGGTAAGATAGCAGAAGCAGCTGCTCCAGTTGAGTTATTGCCTAGAAAGTTCGAATGACCTACTCCTCCTCCACTTGTTGACGTCGCATTAGTTGCTGTTGTGGTAATTGTCGATAAAACACTATTTGATATTATTTTAGCTTATCCCAGTTTACATTCACTATATGCTGAGATTCCAAATACAAAAGGGTGGCAAAGAATACTCCTGCTATTACAGCGAGTATTTTCATTATCCGTTTTAAAGCAAATCCCACCAAAAAACCTGCTATACCGCCAAAACCAATAGGACTTACAAATGGCATAATACTACTCTCAATGCCGTTCATTTTCTTATTTCCTCCTACTTTTTTTGGTCTGCTGCCGCTTTGTTGCTGTCAGTACTGTCTATGTCTTTGCTATTACTGCCAAGATACCTTTCAATAGCCCGTCGGATATACCTGCTCCTATGGATATCCCCGCGCTTTTGGTCGATTTTCTGTATCATTGATTTAGGTAGAGTGATTCCTAGTTTTACAGTCATATCCGTTGTAGTAGCAGTTACAATAGGTACTACTAGTAATACTAGTAGAATGTACTATCCACATAGCTATAAGGTTTTTGATAGCAGATTGTGTTAAATTATTATAGTATTATAATGTGTAATTAGCTTGTTTTTATATGAATGAATTTATTCATGCCACTTTTATCTAAGGTTTCCAAACAAAATAAGGTACAATAATAAGGTACAATTGTCAATTTGGATCACATATTCAAATATGACAATACTTTTTAAAATTATATTATATTGTGGGAACTATATCATATAGTAATAATATATTGCCATAACGAACTAAAAATAGTTAGGTGAATAACTGTAAGTCAATTGATATTGTTATTAGTTATATGAAATAACTCAGCATTAAATCATATTAAATAAATCAGCATTTTACACAACCGAGATGAATGTTATTAATCACAGTATTTTTATCTAGCTTATAGTTTTCTCTACATATAATTTAAATAAATAATTAACATTCCTGTTTTTGTAGAATAAGCATCACTGGTAAGCATGTTCTATCTTTATAGTAGGCTTTAATTCTGTCTAAGATATGCTCTTTTGTATACATATTACTGATAATATTATGCGATATTTTATAATTGATACTTAGAAAGATTTATCAACCAAAAATCATTTGTCCAAATAATTGGAATGTATCAATGGTACATGACTAACTCCAAAAAAACCAATATGAATGTTAAAAAATTTAGTAGTAATCCTTCATTATCAATTGTATTGCTAGGAATAATAATAACATCATTATTTACATTGCTGCTGTTTCTAACAAATATTTTGGAATTCAATAACGTCTGGGCAGCAACAGGAGGAAGAACTATTCCTACTTATATGATAAGCACAAGAGATGGCTCAGATCCTCCCAAAGGTGTACAAGAAATTGGTTATAATGGTAAACCACTTGGTGATATTAACCAATTAAAGAAGGATTGTCCTGCTGAAGTTGCAATTTTTGTCCATGGATGGCATAATGACCAAAATAAGGCAAAGGAGAGACTTGATAGAGTAAAAATGTCATTAGAGTCTAACAATTACATTATTCCATTAATTGGTTTAAGTTGGAATTCTGATAAAGAATGGATGATGCCAAAACTATAGCACAACAAAATGGTCCAAAACTTGCACATTTTATTTTTGATTACGTTAATACTTGCAAGCACCAATTTAATAAAAATGTTAATGTCAGGTTAATCAGTCATTCCATAAGCGCTAGATTAATCCTTAGTACCTCTAGATAGCCTGCATAAAAATCCAATGTGGAAAAATAATGGCTTCAAAATAGCATCTGTTCATTTAATGGGAGCAGTCTGTTCATGATGAGGAAGTATCAAAAAATCCTTTGGATATCAGCAGTGATCCAACAAATGCAAATACAGTAAAATCTGCATATGGAAAAGCTATAGAATCTGAAGTAGTCAGGTTTTACAACCTATTTGATCCTGAAGATAATGTATTACAGTTTATCTATCCTTTTTATGAAGGCAAGGACACAGCCCTTGGACAACATGGAATGCAACAAAATATAAAACAAATAGATAAAGTGACAACACCGCCATATTATGATATAAATGTCCAAAATGAAATAGAACCTGGTCAAGATGCAGATGGAATTGCAGATGCACATGTTGTTTTTTGTGGGATAGTAGTTTGCAGAGATAACTTAATAATTAAAGATTGGGATCTTGGCCTATGCTTACCTTATTACAATTTTTTTGGTACCTTAATTACGAATTGTCATGTTGATGTGGGTGATAACCATGCAGGATATATGGGTTTTAGAAATATTCCTGCCAATAAAAATGTACATGAATATGATGGAGCAATTGACGTAGTTGTCAAAATTGGTTGAGACCGCCAAAATAATCTGAATTATTACTACAAGGAAAAGTACAGAGAAATGATACTTGATGCCGCAGAAACTGTCCTAGGTTATTTTGGCTTTAATAGGACTGTTTATGAAAATCCTAGGAATAATAGAAAGAAAAAGAAATGGTATGAGAAATTGCGTGAAGAACAAAAGATATCCAGGCAGAGATGATGGAAAAACAATAAAGCGTATATTTAATCAAATTATACCTTTTACAGGGAGTAACACAACCAAAACCATCTATCATTGAGTTGCAGAAACTAGCTTGGCGCATACGATCATGTCGATATTGTTGTACATTTCGTTGTAAAAACTCTTTATTATTACTGTAGATCTTGTAATAAAGTTTATTAGTATCGCAAATTCTTTGATAAACGGAGAATGAACGTACCGTATGTATTCAGTGAACGTCAACGTAAGACCATTACAGGAATGTCAACACGAATTTGCGCTTTGTGAATCATGTTTTTGGTGTGCAACTATTTTTAATAATTCAATAAAAGAACAAGAAAATGTTGTTGAGAATAATAGTAATAATACCTTTCAGATATGTCCAATGTGTAAGGACAAAAGCGTTTCTCTAATGCATTTAGCTAAAGATGAACGATATACACTATCAATTGGAGATAAACGTGGCCTTGAGATGAAATTCTCAAAACTAAGTTAGAAAATAGTTCGATAACGATTATATCAATTATTAGTGTTATTTTTAGATTGGAGACACTAAATAATAATAATAAAAGAACAAGATAAATCTAAATCAGCTATTGAAAGGCTTTATTATGGCTATGTAGCCGCCATCGTGACTGACTAGGGAGACAGATGTGAAGCCTCGGACGGAGTGGGACATATCTACTCGACCAACTACGAACAGAAACAGCAGGGTGCAGCAGTTAATAAATCAGGCACAACGTTTGAAAAAGTCGTATATATCTGCATTAAAAACACGTCATCTATACTAATAATATATCACCATGTAGACTAGGCAAGATGCCTCCCACCTACCCTACGAGGTTTCTCTGTGTACTAGCAAGATATTTCGTAAGTCTTACCCTACTACATATCCTGTTCGCACACAGATATAGTCATATACATTTCCGTGCTTATTAGTATTCGATAAAGGGTTTCTGTAATCAACATTCTTTATTAAGATGCTGTATATTCTAGATTAGATTTTTTGTTTGAAGCGTTTGAATTGAAAAAAGTAGATTTTGATATAACTGATAATACTTTGGATTTTGTGGTTGATACTGAAAGATGTAGGACTGCTACAAGGCCTAAAGGGAGATAGATAAATTAATCGATTTTTATATGTGATATGGACTTCAGCTATTGCAGTTGCTTTCTCCCAATAACTAAACATTTTAACTGAGTTAGGGGTCAATAACCAAGCAAGCAGAAGTCTCCAGAATTCTACTGGTTGGGGGAAACCACTATTAGCAGAGATAATGAGTTCCTGAAGAAACAGGCAAAAACTGACATTTATTTAACATTTTGTTAAAAAAGCGTCTATTTTCTTATCTTAAGGTCTTTTAAAATCCTTCCGTGATTCTATTTCCTTGATGAGATCTTGGGCTTCTATATTTACTCGCCTATTATCTGCAATATGATCTTGCGTTCTCTTTGTCTAGTATCCATTTCTAACAGGACAATTTGTTGCCACGTACCCAATAGCAAATTGCCATCCTTGAATGGAATCGTTATGCTTGGACCAATCAGAGATGCACGAACATGAGAATGCCCATTTCCATCATGCCATGTTTTGTTGTGTTTATATTCAATTTCTTTTGGTGCAATTCGAGACAACATCTTAGGAAAATCGTTTTCAAGTCCTGGCTCATACTCAATAGTGGTCACAGCTGCGGTTGAACCTGAAACAAAAACTGTGACAATTCCGTCTTCAAGTTTACTTTCTTCAATTGCTTTTGAAGTTTGTTTGGTGAGGTCAACCATGTCATTTTCCCCTTTTGATTTAGTCTGAATAGTTTTAGTAATGATGGCCATTTGGGATAATTTAGGTAAATTCTATTTTACCGAAGTCTAAATAATGATAAATATTCCTTATAAGTGTAACTTCATATAACAAGGAGAATAAACAATATCGTCATAGGTTCTACAATCAGTCTGTGGATGATCGATGTACGCCCTAAT
Source organism: uncultured Nitrososphaeraceae archaeon (assembly GCA_963825865.1). Classification (GTDB taxonomy): domain Archaea; phylum Thermoproteota; class Nitrososphaeria; order Nitrososphaerales; family Nitrososphaeraceae; genus CAWGVG01. Next base: position 4,785 of record CAWGVG010000027.1, read on the forward strand.
TTTAGTAAATTACCTGTTCGAATTCGCTTTCGGCTGAAGCGTAGTCACAGTGTTATTTTTGTCCACCTTGGAGTCTTAGGGCATAGGCCTTTCGCTTTTTGTTTCATCTTGTTTTTCATTCTTAAAGCTATTTGCTAATCGTTTTGTCAAAGCCCATCTATAGATAAACTTCGATCCTATTAATACCACTACAATAATAGCCCATACCCACAACGGCGGGTTTTCCATGTTCTTTACCTTCTATATTGATAAGACAAGCAATCTAATATCATTGTTAATATTTCGGAAACAAGTCATTGCAATGTTTCGCTTAATCTATTGGTTTGGCTTTTGTATATAATTCAATCTTTTCAGTTATTGAAACTATTACTCTATGATAAATTCCAAGAATTTGCATATTTGTATATCTTGGTAAGATGCACATCCTATCTAACAAATTTAACGTTTGAATGCCTTTTTTATTCAGTTTCCATGATATGACATGACAATCGTCTTTTCTCAGGATTGGGGAAAGACGATTATGTTATTCACGATAGAAGAATCGTAATATCTGTTAATCTGTTAATGAGTTATTATCAGTACATCTTGGCTCTGTAGAAATCAACAATTTTTCTCATAAACACCAAAGCTTTGTAATAGCCTAATACAATATACCTGTTGAAAGAATCAAGATATATCAGATTAGCAAATACCATGTTACGTGTTTTAAGAAATACTAGAATAGCGCTATATCTCCATCAGAAAGAGTAATCACATATTCACAGTATGGCAACATATTGTATTACTTGCAATAAGACAATACGAAGGTAAAAGTTATAGAATGTTTGTGGAATGGCTAGTTGAAGCATATTATCTCAGAATGTTTCTTCAATTATCCCATATTCCACGTTATACTACTCTTCAAAAGTTTGCTAGCAGAATAAATGGTACACTATTGGAGAAGATAATTTCATCGTTCATATTGGTACTTAGCAATATCAAAACGATTATTCGTTGGCATAGATTCATCAGGATTCAAAGTAATGAAAGCTTCACAATATTATACAGATAGAACAAAATTGAGAAAGAAATATGTTAAATTATCATTGGGTGCAGATATGTTGCAACAAATCATATGTACAATCAAAATCAGGCGTGCTCCTACAAGACATGATAACGTAGATTTTCGACCAACTGATAACAAAGATAGCAAAAATCCTACCATTGTCAGTAGTTGTTGCTGACAGAGGATATGACAGTGAAGACAATCATCTTTTGGTAAGAGAAGACTTACATGCATTCAGTGTGATACCTGCAAGATATGAACATGTGCAGATATGGAGAACACATGGTAAATATAGGAAACAGATGAAGCGAGGCTATTCCAAATTGCTTGTACAATCAACGTAACAAGGATGAAACCATAATATCAGTCATAAAAAGATTATTTGGAGAACACATTACTTCAAGACTAGTGAGAACACAAAACAGGGAATTATCATTCAGATGTATAGCCTACAATACCCACAGATTAACCAACCTCATCATAATATTGATGGTTTCTACTGAACCGTACATCTTATATCTTTTAAATAATAATAGTATTCTTTGAAATGAGTCAGCTTTTTCAATTCTATTTTGTTACATACCCAATCAGATTTATCGGTATTCAATTTCTTTTGCTCGTTGTCATTATTTCATAACAAAAAATATGATGATCTGTGTCATGTTTATGACACATGTTTTTAAAAGATAAATTGAAGACTATGAATAGTTGTAAGAAGTTCTTTGCCCTCTATTTAATATAGTTAACAGGAAGGCTGCATATGCATTTCCCAAAGCTAATTCATCAAGATGGAACGGATAGTATACATATGTATCCTTTGCTATCTTCTTATGTAGGAGTCTTAAAGATATGGTTAAAAAACTTAGGGCCGATAAGGTTAATGGAGTAGTCACATTAGAAATCACTAAGAATGATCTTAAAAATATAATAGACTCAGTTGACAACATGATAGACAAACAGAAAAGGAATCTATTGGAAAACCTTCCATCTGACGAAGAAGATAGACGAAAGTTAGATGATTACAATGCATTAAAAGAAGATCTTGGTAAGGTTTTTGAGATTTTAGCCTAATACTTTGCTTGTATTATATAATCACAAAAATTATACTACTGTAATCATATGTATTCTACATAATAACACATGAAAATCTTTAATGCCAGCCCAGGGTTTGGTGCACCTTTAACTGAGGATGAAGTAAGAAACTTTTTGGCAGCAGCAGATAGCAAATTAAATATTCACCTTGGAACAGTTGATGTAAAAGGAGAGCCAAATATACATCCAACATGGTATTACTTTGATGGTACTAATAATAGATTTTACATCGAAACCTCCAAAAAGTCCATGAAGACAGAAAATTTAAACAGAAATAATACTGTCTACTATTGTGTTGATGATCCTAATCCTCCATACAAAGGAGTAAGAGGTAAGGGAAAAGTCAAAATCCATGAAGACGTTAATCATAACATACCTATAGCTGAAAAGATAATGGTCAAATATCTTGGAAGCCTAGAACATCCTATGGCAAAGTCTCTTATAAGTAACGTCAAAAAAGGAGATTCAGTCATTTTAGAAATACACCCTAGTTACTATTCAACTTGGGACTACCGTAAGAATAAGAAATGATAAGGCTAAGGTAGATTCTAGAACAAATAGATTAATGTTTGCCAGCATATATTGTGATATTCAAAATATAATTGCAAAGATTGGAGTAAATATTTTGCCATGGTTATGCTTAGATAGAGCCAGCAAGTGTCAAGTTAACATTGTTGTTTCTTTGGATCATACTGTAATAGGTTAGATGTTATTTCATTTAATACTTTATTTGCAGACTAAAGCAGCAATGAAAATTAATACAAAATACTACACCATAGCTGTTAACTGGATATATTTATTATACAAGGAAATCTATCAATTCCTGGATACGACGATCGTCTAGTAGTATTGATTCAATTGATTCACAAGGGTCTTTCCGCAGTCTGACGCATATTTTACACAGTCATGGTTATTGTTAGAGCAAGATGAATATAATCTGGCATAGGATATATTACTTGGAAAAAAGATCTAATGATGTTCTTAGGTCATTCAAAATGGATATTATTGACACTAATAGCATTATCGTTGACATGTCCAAACTTACACTCAATTCTTTTCGCTAGATCTGCTAATAACTTGGTTTTTAGTTGATGAATGCTATTCTAATTATGTTGTGGTAGATTTATTATTGCTGGATTTATCTCGAATAGTATCTAAGACATATTTTAACTCCGGTTCATTAATGAGTTTCTCTAGAAATCCTCTAACAATCTGTCTTGTAGTTCTCTCAGCAGCGCCCTTTCCTCTATGCTGCGTATTCACAACGTATTCATAAACAAATGGCCGTATGTATAAAGTGCAGACATCTGCGATCCAAGTGAATAGCGTATTTGGAGTTTTATCCTTAACAATCTGTCCTCTTTTTTCCTCAAACATTTTTCCAATTATTCTCACATTGTAAAGGTACATTTTCTTACCGGTTTTTTGATCGATGCCTGTCAACAAAACAGACTCTCTCTTATCATGAATCAATCCAAAAAATACATTGTGTGGCATCTTGACGTGTCCTGATTGTGGTGCATATTCAAATAACTCATCCATTAATGCATTTAGTAGACTATGGAAGCGCTCGATGCTTTTTCGTTTTTCTTCCTCTTTTTTCTTATCCATTCTAAACACATAGATTAAAACAATAAAAGAAAGAGATATCTTTATCTAAAACCTTGCAATGCATCACAATCGCTTATTATTCCTGTCTTTCCTGTCATGTAGATCTCGATACTTTAATTTCTTCGTTTAAAGTACTATATATTTTACTCTAGCAATAATAAATCCAAAGCATATTCATACGTTGTTGTGCAAGAATTTGTGTTATTAACTCCTTCCTTTAACTCTTCTGATTTCTGCATCCGTCTTCCTCTTCCTCTTCCATTATCTCTTCCTCCAGACAACTCGAATTGACATCTGCAATTAGTCCACTAGGAGATATTAAACAGAACTATGGCATAATTTCAATCTGAAGTCGGATTATGTTACTCATTGTAATAATGTGGAAGACGAAGAAAAAAACAGAAGTAATGGTTGGAAACAGAGATATAGTGGAAAAGTTAATGACAGTATTAGTTTTTATAAGACTTTGAATTCTTTAAAGTAGAATGTTAGTACCAGTACGGTGTTTCACCTGTGGTAATTTAGTTGCAAATAAACATGCAGAATATTCAAACAGGATAAAAGTTGGCGAAGATCCAGCAAAGGTAATGGATTCTTTAAATATAAAGCGTTATTGCTGTAGAAGGATGTTTGTCTCAAGCGTGGAGACAATATATCAAGTAATACCATATTATGAAGCATTGAGACGAAGAATGTCTGAAATCGAGTCAGAGATAGAATAACCTTGTAAATGCCTTCAATTACATCGCTCAAAGGTAGAATTGTTTTTAATAGCAGAGGAAGTAAAACTATAGAAATTGATGTTATAACAGATAAAAAATACTTTGCCAGGGCATGTGCGCCCTCTGGTGCCAGTGTAGGAAAACATGAAACTCAAAGTTTTCCTAATGATAATCCTGAAAAAGCATTGGAAGTATTCAATACAAATGCAAAAAAATTTGTTGGACTAGATGCACAAGATCCAAAGGTAATTTTTGATGTTTTAAGAACGATTGACGGGACTGAAACATATAGCAAGATCGGCGGCGCAGTTGCGTATGCCTTGAGCATTGCAGCTATTGATTCTGCAGCAAAGGCATTATGTGTACCACTGTTCAAATTATTAAAACCAAGAAGACCATATAGATTTCCTTTTCCACTTGGCAATATTCTAGGTGGAGGTGCGCATGCTGGAGCAGGTACTCCAGACATACAAGAATTTCTAGTCTGTCCTATCGGTGCTAGGAATATCCGAGAAGGACTTGAAATGAATTTTGAACTCCACAAAGAACTTCGTAAAGTTATTGAATCTGTTGATAAACGCTTCACATACGGTCGAGGTGATGAAGGTGCATGGGCTCCCCATGTAAATAACGATGAGGCATTGGAAGTTATAGAGAAAGCTGTTAAAAATTGTGGCTTTACTCTAGGAAAGGACATATCACTTGGAATTGATTTTGCAAGTTCTTCATTCTGGGATGAAAAGAGGAAAGTTTATAATTATTCTAGACAGGGATTAATACGTAACACTGAGGAACAAATTGATTTTGCCAACGATTTAATTAAAAACTATAAACTTATTTATTTAGAAGATCCGGTAAATGAGGAAGACTTTGAAAGCATGGCTATCATTACCAAAAAGAACCCAAAATGTTTAGTTACAGGCGATGATATGTTAGTGACAAATGCAGGACGTGTTAAAGAAGTAGCGAAATACAAAGCATGCAGTGGTGCCATTTTGAAGGTCAATCAAATAGGGAGCTTGCAGGATGCCATGGTATTTGCTGCGGAATGCAATAAAAACGATATCAAAATTATAACGTCACATAGATCTGGCGAATCTTCTGACTCACATATCTCCCATATTGCAATTGCTACTGATTCGAAAATGTTAAAGTCAGGAGTTGTTGGTGGCGAGCGTATCGCAAAACTAAACGAACTTTTACGCCTTATCGAGTATGATTTAATAGAAGGTATGGCTGAACTGTCCTCTACATGAGCGATGATAAGGAAGTTCAAGACATGAAGGTCGATGCTGAGGTCGAAGATGAAGATTCTAATAATAATAATAATAATAATGATAACGATAATGCATCTAAGGAAGAATCAGTTTCTACAGAGAGTCAGCAAGACGACAACTACATTTCAGAGAGTGATAATTTAGAAAAAATGATACTTTCTACAGGTATTCGTGTTGGTACACCAGTCAAGACAAAATACATGACACCATATATTGTTCGGGCTAATCCCGAAGGTTTGTACATACTTGACATCAGCAAAACTTTAGCAAAAATTGATGTAGCAGCCAAATTTATTGGTCGCGCTAACATCTCAAGAGTTGCAGTAACTTCTGCACGTGAATATGGTAAAACACCGGTAGAAAAGTTTTGCGAACTTACTGGTGCTAGAGGTGTGTTTGGACGGTTTATGCCCGGCACGTTCACAAATCCATCCTTGCCAAAATACATGGAACCTGAGATCGTAATTGTTACAGACCCGCAGGCAGACCAACAGGCAGTGGTGGAATCTACGAGGGCAGGTGTTCCAATAATTGCAATTTCTAATAGTGACAATGTGACTTCAAAAGTAGATCTGGTGATCCCTGCAAATAACAGAGGACGAAAAGCTCTTGCCACTGTCTATTGGCTTCTTGCAAGAGAAGGTACTTAAGAAGCAAGGTACAATCAAGTCAGACAGCGAAATGAAAATATCGATCGACGACTTTGAAACTAAGTTAGTCGAGGAGATATCTTGAACAGCAAGGCCAGAAGGCCTGCAGCTGTAGCCGGTATGTTCTATCCACGCGATCCCTTGGAACTTAAACAATTAATTGAACAGTCATTTAGAGATCAACGTTTTGGACCGGGCAAAATGCCTCCATCTTACACTCAACGCAGAATTTATGGAATTGTTTCACCACATGCTGGATATGTCTACTCTGGTGCCGTTGCTGCAAATGGATTTTATGAAGTATCATCTATGAACTTTGACAATGTAGTGATGATAGGTCCTAACCATTATGGAATTGGTAGCGTGGCAGCTACAATGCACAACGGAATCTGGGAAACGCCATTAGGCCAAGTCGAAATCAACTCAGATTTAGCATTAGAAATCTCAAAAAATTCTGGTATAATTGATTTTGACGATTTTGCCCATAGTAGAGATCATTGTCTAGAAGTTCAGATTCCTTTTCTTCAATATGTCAAGGAAAATATATTCAAAATTATACCAATTGTGCTAATAATGCAAGATAAGGAGACTGCAATAGATATAGGCAAATCTATAGCCCAATCTGCATTAAATACGAATACATTACTTATTGCATCCTCAGATTTTACCCACTATGAATCAAATAGCGATGCATACAGAAAAGATAGTGAATTGATAAAAGCAATCTTGTCTTTAGATATTTCAAAGTTTTACGCAGTTCAACAGAGACTTGTCGTATCTGCATGTGGTTATGGGGCAATTGCTTCAATAATGAAAGCAGTAAAAGAGTTAGGAGCAACCAAAGGCGAGCTACTAAAATATGCTACAAGCGGCGATGTTACAGGAGACATGGCTGCTGTTGTTGGATACTCCTCAATAATATTTGTATGATTTTGAGGAAAACTTCAGCTAAGGCATCTGCACCTGCAAAAATTATTTTGTTTGGTGAACATTTTGTTGTATATGACAATCCTGCGATTCTAGCATCTATTAATAGACGTGTAAATGTCAGAGTAAATTTGAATAAAACTCAAAAGATCAATATTACATCCGACTTGGGAATTATGGCGTCGTATACAGATTCAAAATTTAACTTAATAAGAGGTGGAAGGAACACGAAAACAATTCTCGATCCAGTCTACAAATGTGCAAGGGACGTACTTTTAGAGAAGAAGCAAAATTTGGGGATAGACATAAATTTGATTTCTGAAGTTCCATATGGGATTGGACTAGGATCTTCTGGAGCATGCTGTGTGGCAACAGTAGCTGCAGTAGATTCATTATTTCACAAACCTGAAAAACAATGGATATGTACAAAAGCAATTGAGTCAGAACGCTTAGTCCATAAGAATTCTTCTGGAGCAGACTGTCATGTTTCCACATTTGGAGGTTTAATGTCTTATATAAAAAAGAAAGGATTTAATAAAATTGAATCAAGGAAAGATTTGTCTTTGATTGTTGTGAATATAGGGATCAAGCATTCTACTGGATCTTTAGTTTCCTCAGTCAAGAAATTCAAGGACGAGAATGTATTATTGTTTAAAGATTTATCCTCTTATGCAGATGATATTTGTCAAAAAGCTGTTTCTGCAATCAATGTAGGCGATGAGGAAAAACTTGGCAAATTAATGAATGAAAACCATGCATTGTTACAGCAGCTCGGAATCTCGCATAGAAAAATTGACCAGATGGTAAATATTTGTGTTGGGAATGGTGCGTTAGGAGCAAAACTTACTGGTGCGGGCGGAGGCGGAAGCATGATTGCACTTATTCCAACTGAAAATAAGCTAAAGATAATTTCTGAGATCAAAAAGAATAGATATGAATGTATACCTGTGAAAATCGATTACGATGGGTTATTGGTACACTAAATAAACTTTAAATCCGCTTGAAAATTAGGGTTTTTTAGAAGATGGAACATAAGATGACATTAATTAAGCTTGGCGGATCTGTAGTTACATTTAAAGAAAAACCACTTGCCGCTAATTTTGAAGCAATTAACAATATTTTACGTGCACTTACTCATCTAAAAATGCCGATTATAGTTGTTCATGGTGGTGGTTCATTTGGACATTACTGGTCTGTAAAATATAACATGCACACAAAACCAGCTAGTTATGATTTGCACGGCATATCAGTAGTACATGAATCGATGATAGCATTGAATCAGATTATAGTTAACTGTATGGTTAAACTAGGAATGAATCCTTATGCAACCATGCCTTCAATTTTTACATTAGGTCATAAACCAATTGCTAAAAAAATTAAGGAACTTCAAACCATCGCAGAAAGTGGCCTAATTCCAACAACATTTGGAGATGTTGTTCACATAGAAAATAGAAAGTATTCTATCCTTTCCGGAGATGCAATAATGTCAATCCTTGCCAAAGTTTTAAGACCATCAAAAGTCGTTTTTACGTTCAATGTCGATGGTATCTATAAAGACATGAAGAAGGGAGAGATTATCAAAGAAGTGAATAATAATAATAAAAAATCGCTCGATTTTCCAAAAGTAGTGACAGATGTTACTGGCGGCATGCAAAGAAAGGTTACAGAAGCATTAAAGATATCTGGCACTGGGATAGATGTATTGATGGTAAATGGATTGAAGCCAGAACGAATCATAAGTGCTATAACCGGCTCAAGTTTTGAAGGTACAATAGTAAAAGGACGGAGGAATAGGCAATAACGTGACAGAGACACCTAATTTGCCATCAGAGATTGAAATCATAAAGCAACGTAAGAAAGACGGTATTGATATACCCTTGCAGAAAGATGTTCAGGCAAAGACAACATCAACGTATTTAGAATATATTCAGTTTGTTCATAATGCTTTACCAGAACTTAACTATGATGATATTGACATCTCAACGACTTTTCTAAATCACAAATTCTCTGCACCAATCATTATAGACTCTATGACAGGGGGTACTCCCGATGCAATGAAGATTAACGAGAGATTAGCTGAATTGGCAGAGAAGTATGGATTTGCTATGGGTTTGGGCAGTCAGAGGGCAGGTCTAAAAAGCGAAGAGCTGGCAGAGACATATTCTGTAGCAAGAAAAAATGCTCCCAATGCTTTTCTAATCGCAAACATTGGCGGAGCTCAACTTGCCAAAGGGTTTACAGTTGACAACACAAAAGAAATTGTAAAAATGATACAAGCCAATGCTCTTGTAATCCATCTTAATCCTTTACAGGAACTTATCCAGCCAGAAGGAGAACCAAATTACAAAGGAGTTCTTGAGAAAATTTCGGAATTAGTGAAAATTCTGAATGTCCCTGTAATAGTAAAAGAAGTTGGCGCGGGAATTTCTAAAGAAGTGGCTATCAACTTAGAGATGGCTGGTGTTTCTGCAATCAATGTATCAGGAGCTGGCGGAACTAGCTGGGCAGGAGTTGAAAAGTTACGAGCAGAGACAGCAAAGGTTGATCTTAAAATTCATCTAGGTGAAATATTTTGGGATTGGGGAATCCCAACTGCAGCAAGTCTGATCGAGGTAAGAAAAGCAGTAAAAGTGCCTATTGTTGCTTCTGGAGGTTTGCGTAACGGATTAGAAATTGCAAAATGTATTGCAGTGGGTGCAAACATGTGTGCGATGGCCTATCCATTTTTGCGAAAGGCTGCAGAATCTAAAGAAGGTCTGTTTAAATTTGCAGATATTGTTATTGCTGAACTTAAAAGTACAATGTTTCTTGTAGGTGCAGAAAATATCACATCCTTGAAGAGCTCAAGGTATATATTGACAGGAGCTTTAGCAGATAAGGTTAACAGTCGATGAAGACAAGTAGTATTAGAGATGAACTTGAGTCTAATGCTTCTAATGTAAAGGAATTTATTCTCTCATTTTTAGAAGGAGAACCAAAAGAACTCTATCAGGCATCAGCGCATTATATAAAAAGTGGTGGTAAACGATTACGACCCTTCATGGTAACTAAATCATGCGAAATGTTTGGTGGTAATTCAAAAATGGCAATGCCTGCAGCTGCAGCGGTAGAGATGATTCACAATTTCTCTCTAGTACATGATGATATAATGGATAATGATGATATGCGTCATAATGTTCCAACTGTTCACAAGTATTATGGGATACCCTTAGCCATACTTGCAGGAGATATTTTATTTTCAAAGGCATTCCAACTATTGGCTGTGACTGGCAGAAAAATAGGCCTGACAGAAAAAGTAAGCTCTGAAATGATTGCCAGACTTTCAACTGCATGCGTATACGTATGCGAAGGCCAGGCTAGTGATGTTGATATGTCATCAAACAGAAGGTTTTCTGCTGAATCTCAATACATTAACATGATCGGCAAAAAAACAGCCGCGCTCTTTGAAGTTTCTTGTGCTTTGGGTGCATTATCTGCGATGGATACAACTAGCGAAGACGTTGAAAATCTTGCATCCTTTGGAAGGAATGTTGGTATTGCATTCCAATTAGTTGATGATTTGATAGGCATAGCAGGGGATCCAAAGATTACTGGCAAGGCTGTAGGCAATGACATTAGAGAAGGCAAAAAGACATATCCGATTCTTATTGCACTAAAAACTGCAAAGGGTGAGGAGAAGAATAAGATTCTAAAAGCATTTAGCTCAAAGAACGTTTCAGGTATTGATTTGAAGGAAGCAATCAAAACTATTTCTGTCATCGGAATAGATCAACATGTAAGAAATGCTGCCAAAACACATATAGATAGAGCCATAAAATCAATTGAAGATTACGAAGATTCAGATGCCAAGAAAGCCTTAGAATCTTCTGCCAATTTTATAATAGAAAGGAGCTTATAACAAGTGACTGTTGATGAAGATACTGAAAACATTATCAAAGCTATTGTATTAAAAAACGCCATTGAATATGGAGGAAAATCGAGGACTGACACTGTTATTGCAAAGACCATGGCATTGAGACCGGATCTTCGAAATAATTTGAAGAACCTGATTCCTGAAATCACTGCACTAGTACAGAAAATCAACGCGATATCCTTATCAGACCAAAAGGTGTTGTTTGAACAGATCATACCTGGAGAATCTCAACAAAGGAAACCAACTGAAAGCTCTCAGGCACATCTGCCACCATTAGAAGGCGCAAAGATGGGAAATGTGATTACAAGATTCCCCCCAGAGCCAAGTGGCTATCCTCACATCGGACATGCCAAGGCAGCAATTATTGATGAAGAATATGCACACATGTATAACGGAAAATTAATTTTACGTTTTGACGATACAAATCCATTAAATGAAAAACTGGAATACTATGATGCAATTAGTGAAGGCATAGAATGGCTAGGCATAAAACCAGATATCGTAAAAAATAGTTCTGACGATATTCAATTATTATATGAATATGGTAAAAGATTGATTGCGGTTGATGGAGCATACGTATGCACTTGTACTCAGAAAACAATACATGATCTCAGAGCGAAAGGACTTCCCTGTGAATGTCGAAAGGAGCCAGGTGTTGCTCTAGATCGATTAGAAAAAATGTTTGACGGATCTTTTGATCAAAATGATGCAATTATCAGATTCAAAGGAGATATGTCTGACCAAAATACTACCATGAGAGATCCTACACTTTTTAGAATAATAGAAGGCGAGCATCCAAAATTAGGTAATAAAATTCGAGTATGGCCAACATATGATTTTGCAGCACCCATCGAAGATAGCCTTGATGGGGTAACACACGCAATGCGAACAAAGGAATATGAACTGAGAAATAAGTTGTATTTTGCAATACTAGACAGGCTTGGACTTAGAAAGCCTTTTATGATAGAATTTTCAAGGTTAGAGTTTAATGGGACCCCTATTTCCAAACGAAAAATAAAACCATTGATAGAAAAAGGCATTGTGAAAGGTTGGAGTGACCCCCGTCTTCCAACGTTGATGGCAATCAAAAGAAGAGGTTTCTCGCCTGAAGCAATAAGGAAGTTTGTTCTTTCATTAGGTTTGACACTTGCTGAAACAAAAGCACCTTTTGAAGCTCTTGAAGCATTCAACAGGAAAATTATTGATCCTCAATGTATGAGATTATTCTTTGTTAAAGATCCTGTAGAATTGAAGATTCAAAATGCTTCTTCAAAAGAGGCAATACTAAAGAACCACCCTAGCATAGATCTTGGAATCAGAAAAGTTCAGGTTTCAAACTCCGTTTATATCGCTGGAGAGGATGCGGCTAAACTTGATATTGGTGATGAGATCAGACTAATAGAATTATATAATGTAAAGCTAATCAACATTAAATCTGAAAATCAAAAACAAGTATTGATTACTAGATCTACAGGAGATGAGGTAAAACAAAGTATGCCAAAGATTCAATGGGTTGCAAAGAATGATATAGTTCCTTACAAAGTTGTGATAGCTAGAGAACTATACATAGACGAAAGGTATAACACAAATAGTCTCCTGATCTGTGAAGGATTTGCTGAGTCATTTACCTCAACTCTTAAGCCAGATGCCAGAATTCAATTTGTAAGATTTGGATTCTGCAGAGTTGATGGCAATAACGTCGCGATATTTACTCATAGGTAGATACAAACAATGAAGATTGCAAGAATAAAGGATACAAAGATAGGCTACACATATGCCATTGTTTCTGATGATAGAAAGAAACTAATCACTAAATCAGAAATTCAGGAACAAACAGGAATTCCTATTCCTCAAAGCATTAAAGAATTTATGTTCAAAGGTTGGCTAAATGAAATAAAGCGGCATCAAATAAGCCTAATGTATAATCATAGAATCGAAGATATTGAACTTTTGGCTCCTCTCCCAAATCCACCTAAGATAATTTGTCTAGCATTCAATTATTATGATCATGCTAGAGATGCAGGTTTAACGCCTTCTGATGAGCCTGTTATATTTATGAAACCAAGAACGACACTGAATTCTCCTTTTAATGATATAATCTGTCCTTCATTTGTAAAACGTTTAGACTATGAAGCAGAGATTGCAGTAATAATAGGAGAGGATACAAAAAAAGTATCCGAAAGTCAAGCACTTGAATCTGTTTTTGGATATATGATTTTACATGATGTATCTTCAAGAGACATTCAGTTCAAAGATAAACAATATACTCGTGCAAAGAGTATTGATACTTTTGCTCCATGTGGTCCTTGGATTACAACTAAAGATGAGGTAACTGATCCTCAAAACTTGAAAATTATCACTAAAGTGAATGGGGAGACGCGGCAGAATTCATCCAGTATGAACATGGTAATTTCCATAAGGAAGATAATTTCAAGTTTGAGCAATATAATGACTATAGAAGCCGGCGATATTATTTCTACAGGTACTCCTGCAGGTGTTGCAATGTCAATGAAGGAACCCCGGTATTTGAAAGATGGTGATATAGTCGAGATCGATATTGAGAAGCTTGGCATGATAAGGAACCGTGTTGTATTTCAATAACAATAGTTTATTATTATGACTAGAAGAATAAAGTAGTAAATAGTTTGACATATCACTGAAACAGATACATAGCGCAAGTCATTCTTGTAGAATGACTGAAAATTGGCTAACACGACCGGTTGTTAAAAGAAATCGAAGAATTTGCCTGTTAATGCTTAAATACGAGTTTTTCTGAACGATTCCTGCTATTAGCGATATTATCCACATTAAAGAATTAAGCGTTATATTTGAAAATCTGTGGGTTTGATACACTTGTTAATTAACCATAGTTTATCTATGCGTAATGGGTGGGTTTGAAATTAGACGGTTTGCTAAAGATTATGTTGTTTATCTTTTGTTTGAAGTCTATTTAACTTAATAACTTCTCTTTCTAATAACCTTGCATAATATTCGTATGATTTAACTAGTTTGCCTCTAATATTCGCGATCTGCATTGATGCATTTAGAGCTTCAAGACATGTTTCAAGGGATCTTTCAGTTGCAAAGTTGTTCATTGCTTTGTTGAAAATATCCATTACCTTTTTCTGTTCTGAACTATGTTCATTTATTGCTTGTGTAAGTTGATCTATTTCCTCAGAATTACTAGGAGAACCCTTAATTCTGAACCACTCTGACATTAATCTATAAGCACTTTATTCCCAAATTATATGTTATTAATAGCATTTCTTTATATAATCAATCAGCCACTTGACATCGTAAAAGATTATCATCAGTATCTGCATCCAGAAATGGCGGTATCTAATGCTACTGTAACTGACGTTTTATTTGGTAAAAAAATCTACCTTATAAGAGTGAATAGAGCTGCATAATACTAATTGTTTAAAAATCCTTCATATGGAAATAATACACAAACAGTCGTTAATTGTTAATTTATGCGGACAAAAGACAATGTCATGAGGTAATTGATGGCACACTACATTTTGAATTAAAAAAGTCTGATTGCTTTAAATTTAGTATATAGGAAGCTTGGAATATTGGAGACAAGCCAGTAGACAAAAGAATATCAAGATGAACTTGAATATCAAAGAAATAACCCGCCAGTAATTTCAAACCCCAACTATTTTTCAATAGCTTAACTATCTAAAAATTATATCATTACTGATGAGTAGATCAATAATAATATTTATCTATGTATTAACTTAACAATATAACAGGCGACTGACTACCACATCCTTATTATAAATTATGATACATTCCAAATTGGAAAACAATCATGGAGAGGGACTTTTATTAACTAAAAGCGTTATAATGTGACTTTGGGATGTGTGTACGATGTATTATATCTCGTATCGGTAAGACTGAGGCTGACTATCATCAAATGATCCATGGAAATGATATTCAAGGGCCGAGTTATTCGTAATTGCAAAATTTTCTTTCTTCTAACTTATGTATGGCAAAGCCATTGGTTTAAAAAATCAGCTAGTTGTTGACTTTCTTAGAGTCGACTATTCTCTATTTCCTACGTAAGATGGTAGTATTTTATTCTGTATGCTCAAAATAAAATTTGCTTGTTATACATTATTATTTATTATAATAAGGAATTAACAATATATTTATTTAGTATAAATTGAATCTGAGAATTGTATGGTAGTTGACAATAAAGGAACAATTTCCTATATTCGCGTACTTAAGGAAGACCTTTCTATCTTACGTATAACACCCACTGATAGTCCTGTCCCAGACTTCAGAGCAGGTCAGTTTGTTACCTTAGGCCTTCATATACCAAATGAAGGAAAAATTATACGTAGAGCTTATTCTATTGCATCTCATCCGGAGCAAAAAAAATTCTTTGAATTAGTTATAAGATGGGTAAGAAAGCCAGTTCCAGGCCGTTTAACCACTGAATTATTCAATAAAAAAGAAGGAGATGAGATTGTATGGGTAAAACCAACAGGAATCTTTACTATTAACGAAAAGATGCACGATGGCTCTCCTGATAATAGAAGAATGGTTCTTATAGGAGGCGGCACTGGTTTAGCACCTTTTATATGCGTACTCTTTACATATGAAAGCAATTGGAAGTAAACGTGAGATAGTCGTATTACATGGCGCAAGTTACGTTGACGAATTAAGCTATCGTGAAATATTAACTGAATTAGAAGAAGAAAGCCTCGATAAAGGCAAAGACAAATGGAACTTTCGTTACAGAGCAAGCATTAGTAGGCCCCAGGAATGGTTTAACAGATCGTGGGGTGGTCAAAAAGGCCGAGTAGAAACATTCTTGAGACCAAAGGCGGGAACGGATAGATCACCGCTTGAGGAATTAGTTGGTGAAAAGATAACTACAGAAAATACCTCATTTTATGTATGTGGATGGCAAGGGACTGTCGATGGCTCTCTCGATTACTTGGTTCCAAAAGGTTTTGTTACTGAACGTAATAAGAGAAAAGATGGCAGTTACGAGGTCAAATTCGAGTCATACGGATAAATTATACCCATTTTTAGTTTTAAAGCCTTATATCATGGAAACATAAGAATTAGCATATGAAATTTGAATTTGAAGAATTCTCAACTGTAGAAGATGTTTTCCTTTATCTCATATCGATTGCACCAGTTATGAAACAGGTTTTGCCTGTTAGCTCGTATAAAGGCTATGTATTTTCGATAATACCATTAACTCCACTATCCGGAGATGTGTTGATGATGGTCTATACAAAAGCTAACATCAAATCAGGAATGATAGAGTATGATATTTCTACAAAGAAATACCGGCCAGTAGCTGCGGTTGAGCGACCAGATAAGAATTATTTTATTGTCTTAACACCTAAAAGTACAACTATAGCAGATAGCGCAATCGCATCTTTGGAATCCAAAGAGTTAGGAAAATGAAGAGATCAGAGTCGTGGTGGCAATGATGCTGTTACTGATCTCTTTCTTGAATATCTTTCAACAATGTCCTCAGGAACTCTACCATTGAATAGTTCTTTTGACAATCCTCTTAAGTATCTCATTATAGCCCAAGTTCCTGCTTTTATCAACCCTGCCATGAATATTTTCATTGCTGGCCCATAGGTCTTATTTCTAATAATGATTGGTATGATGTCATTGATTACTCTAAGATTATGTCCCCAACATTTCCAAAACAAAGTAAACTGTGCTTCATTTAAGTTGCCAAAATGCATGGAATTCTTTTCTGAAAAGTCCTGATAAAGCAATGGTGCAACTAAACCTCTCATGTTCATTTCTTTAAAATCTTCAATAAGATCAATGGTATACTGTGTTTCATCTGGTGTTTCATCTGGCCACCCTATAATCAGAGTCAGTGCTGGAAACCAATGATTTTGGTTAAGAATTTTGCATCCTTCTCTTACAACTACCCCCCATTCCTCAGGCTGGTATGGCTTTGTCTTTACACCAAGATGTTTTTTAACCATTCTTGGCGCTACTGTCTCTATGCCTAGGTTAGTTGCAAGCCATCTTCCATTTGTATCCATTTCATTGATCTTAGAGAGTTCCTTTATGAGATCGGATGAAGATGCCACCGCAGATAATGTCATGTGTGTAGTACCTACAAAATTTGCACCTAATGATTTCAATCCTTTCCATAGATCTATAATTGCATCAGCATTCGGAACAAAGTCTCTATTGTCACATCCATAAAGTAGCATCTCATCTGACTGAAGCCAGATAGAATCAAAACCATATTTCAGATTGATTCTGGCTTCTGCCTGCAATCTTTCTAATGGAATATCTTTCTTCGAACGCTTATTAACATCACAAAAGTCGCAACCTCTCCCACAACCGCGCATTGCTTCAATTAATGAGTTTACAGTTGGACCGCGGATCATAGGAATATTTTCAATATTTCTAACAAATGTATGCAGTAATTCTGGCGCATCGCCTGCCTCCAAATCGTGGAAGAGGTCGAGTGCAAGTTCATCAGCTTCACCTATCACTACTGTATCAATGCCATGAATTTTCATTCTATCAGGTTTTGCCAATTCCCATGCACCATTTCCACCGACAACCACTTTGAAATTATATTTCTTTTTTAACTGTATAATAGAAGCACACATCTTCTTAAATTTCATAGCTACATAGGACAGCTTTTCCGGTGACATCGTGGTAGTAACTGGTGCCATCCCAAGTGGATCCATTACGTTAATTCCTACAACTGTTGTATCCGATCCAATACATTTGTCAAGCATTTCTGGATGGGCAAGGAAAATCTCTTCACTTTTATGCTCTTTTAAAAGTGCACCTTCTATTCTTCTCAGTCCACATTGGGCAACCTTAACTTCTCCAGTATTTTGATCAGTCTCAACACTTGGACAGAATAACTTGTCGAATACGAATTCAGGTACAAGTTCATAAGGGCCACAGGCGATAAAACCGTAAAGAAAATTCCCTCTATAATTTGTCATAAGACTGCGGTCCGCCGTTAAAACTATACGTTTACCAACCGCCATTTCTTTTCTGTATCCTCTCTTTATTTCGCTACAGCTAGTGTATAAATCTATTACTATTATGTTGGGACGTATATGGGGAGGTGATTTACTGCAATCAATTAATAGAGACCTTTTCTATGACCTTTAATCAGTATTGCTTTTAGTTGCCGATGGTCCAATATGGATAAAGCATCTAAAAACGTTACCCATATGAAGCCATCATGTTCACTGGAGATCTTCACTTGCCTATTAGATGTTGTAGCAAAGTAAAACCTGACCTCCTTTTCAGATTTCATACCATCTGCTTTAAAATAGGAATATCGAATTTTTCCAACATATGATTGAATATCCAAATATGTAATACCAGTCTCTTCCGAGACTTCTCTTATTAGAGTTTGGATTTCTGTCTCTCCTCTCTCTTTGTGTCCCTGAGGAAAACCCCAGAAACCTCTCCTATTTCTTAATAGAAGAAACTCAGAAAATTCTGTATTTCCGAGATAAGTTTGATATTTTATTACTGCTCCAATTGACTGCTCCAGCGCCACTCTATACCAATACCTCAGAGAAGTTAGGATAATTATAATAGTGTTTCTTCTTGTTAAAGGTATTAATATCCAAATAAAACTGTTGAAATGTTGCAGGGCCGGTCGTCTAGTCCGGTAGGATACGGCATTGGCATTGCTGAGGTCGTGGGTTCGAATCCCACCCGGTCCACTACAGTATTAGTCATAAAATATAGTTCCCAACAACAAAAAAAGTGAGATATAAAATATGGTATACTATTTGGGATCACAAGAATACTATTTGGCTCCTTTTTTTGAAATGATTTCATTGCGGAAACCAACTAGTACAGTATTTTTACAAACAGGCTCAACAACCTTTATTTTAGTTTTATAAAAAACTTCTTTAATTTCAAAGGCAACTTTTCCCTTATATATAATTTGATATATCCTAAAGACAGATCTGGTTTTAGAGTTATATCCTATTTTGAGTATTTTTCTGAAAGTCTCTAGTCCAGAACTTATAATGATGGTTCCTATGCCATGATACTTTCGTTTAATCTGCATTATTATTTCATCAGGTAAATTGGAAGGAATAATATTTGACTTTGCGTATACTAGTTTTTCACCTGTTTTTTTATTAATAATATGTATCTCTCGTTGGATCAATTCATAAGATTCTTTTTGTTTCAAAATTTTTACTTCTGTTTCAGAGTTTGTTAATATACTCAAGACCTGCTCCACAGTTCCAGTTTCAACTAAAAGGATTTTTTCAAATAAAGGAAGTTTGATATTTAATCTGCGTTCAAGTTCAGAAATCCTTCGTAACATATGACTACCGAAATCTTCTACGCTAATAGAAACAACAACCATTTAACCTTACAATAACATTACATATATTAAAAAAATGATCAAACTATGAGTCGATAAATAATTGATATAGTAGCAAAGGCTATAGTTCCTAAACTAATTATTTTAAGACAGGTTTCCAAGCTTTTTATCCGGTATTCGTCATATGTAATTTTTTTCAATTCTTTATAAGGTCTAGATATTTTAATTTCGACGTAACTTATAATACCTGCAATAACAGATACAGCTAACGGAATAACTCCAATTGAATTGGTTTGCATTATAAACCCTGCCATTACTGGCAATACGCCCCAAGAGACTGCGAACCAAAAATCATTATGGAAATATCCTTTGAATAATTCAAAGTTATATGCAAAAACAAAAAATCCTTCTAGGATGGCCACTATCCAGAGTAATGGCACATAAATTATCATATAATAAATTCCAATAGAATATGCTGCAACTAGACTTGACGTTATCAACAGCCACAACTGCATTTTACTGAAGTAATTCCCCCACGGCTTGGCTTTTTTCGAACCTATGCTATCGGCGGTGTGGGCAGATACTCCGAGAGCTAATGCATATATAACAGCAATTGCACCAGTCCTTTCCCATACGATGCTGGACGAGAGCATAGAACCTATTATTGTGAAGGATATGCACATTCCTGTATATGGAAGGAATAACAATCCTATGAAAACCCGGAATCTTAGCGGACCGAATTTTGGTACAAACCATTCATTTAAACGGGTATCTTCATTCATGGCTTCTTTGCAAAAATAATAGCAGCTGTTCCCAATGTATAGTAATTGCAAGAAATAACCTCAAATCCTCTCTGTTCAAGTGAATCTATAGTCTGTTCTACCCATCTACTAGTTTTCACTACTTGATCTAACTCTTGAAATACAGCTTTCCAGGATTTTAAAAAGACACCAGTTATTCTCAAAATCATGAAATAGCCATTCCAAAAACGCTGTATTAAATTATTTGTGGGATATGTAAAATCATGAAAAACTACAATACCCTTGTGTTTAAGAATACGCCAACATTCATCCACAACTCTTTCTATATCGACATATTTTGCTAGGTATGACGATGTAATTGAATCAAAACATTCATTTTTGTAAGGCAATATTTCTGCAGTACCGTTGATAAGGAATAACTTTTTTGTTTTCTTTTTTGCAATCTCTAAGTAATCAAATACTAAATCCAGACCAATTACCTTTGTAATGGCACTGTCAATAAGCATTAAAGAGAGGATTCCTGTTCCACAAGCAAGATCAAGAACAGAACTTTGTCTGCCAATAATTTTTAAAATTTGATTTTTCCACGAAGAATCTTGACCAAACGTAGTAAAACGTACGACAGAATCATAAGTGGAAGCATTTTCATGACTGAAGAATTTCCTTGCATTTCTGTGTCCTTCATGTGCCTTCAACATCTTTAATTTGCTTTACTTGCTATTATATTTTAAAAAAACATATAGTGGGAATAACTCTTATTAAAATAATTGTATTTCGTCAACTGGCAAAGAGATATATCGATAGAAGAATTAGGTGGACGCAGAGTAGTTGTTAAACGAAATAAATCAACAAAAGATTTTCATGAATACCTGTTAATATTGATGTATGCGTTAATCTCAATTATATTGGTACATCCATCTCCTCCACCATTTATTGGAAAGGTGACAATAAACAATGAAGGTTACAATATGAGAAGAAATTTGAGACAATTAGGAATCCCTACACCACTGCTGATTTCTATAACTGATACAACACTCATTGAAGAATATGTAGAAGGCGGAGATCTTTATAGGGCGTTTTCTGATGGTAAAGATATATCATTAGCCTTTCAAGCGGGAGCTTTAACGGGCAAATTACATAAGGCAGGCTACGTCTTTACCGATAATAAATCGCAGAACTATCTTGTAGCATCAGATAATTCTGTAGTTAGGACCGATTTAGGATTTATGCAAAAAAAAGATTCAATATTTTCACGAAGTATGGATATCGGTTCATTTCTAGCAAGTGTTATTGATTTTGAAAGGTTTCAGTATGGGGCAATAGAGAAGGCTTTTTTTAATGGATACAAGTCTGAGATGAAGCAAGGTTTTCCATACTTGTCAATTATTTTACGGAATATGCTATCGCTAGGTTTTGCTTCCGATCAATCTACAATGATTCGAAATATGCTTGTGGATTCTACAAAATGCATAAAGTAAGGAAAGATTATATGAACAGAAATGATATTTTAAATTTCAACACACAAAGATTAATACGTTGTTAAATCAAATATTACTCGAATACTGCTCTTTATCTTAGAGAAATTGTTATTGATTTGTTGGTTTTTTGACGATATCATCCAACTTTATACTATTAAATGCTTGCACATTCTCTCCTCTGTGTCAAAACGTAGGAACTAGCAAAGAAACAGAGTCATTAATCAAATTACTGATTGAGTAGACGACGGCAATTGGTGTTTTCCATATATATTATATTGGATCATGGAAGAATTGTGCTTTTCGAACGCATCTGCTGTTCAAGATTATTCTGGAGTACTGCTGTCTCCGAAGATTAACTTCATCTCCTCAAAGGTTAATTTTTCGCCACTTGACATCTTTTTCAATGCAACTTCCTTTAGCATATTCCATCTTTCTTGATTCTCTTTATTACGCTTGGTTCTCTCCTGTGTTGCTCCATATCTAGATCCACGTCTTCCATCGTTTTCCTTTTGTTTTCTTTGTCTATGTTCGATGTATTGCATTCGTGACTTTCTAAATTCAATTGCATTTAGCTGGGTCTCTACCATTTCTAATTTTGCTCCAATTTCCCTCGCTGCGTGAATTTCTTTTCTTCTTTCTTCATATAGGCTTTCACGCAGGTTCAATAGTGTATCAAGACTAGTCTTTAGTTTACCAATATTATTGCCAAATTCAGATTTTTGATCGAAAATTCTATTCATTTTAGCTTTCAAGATGTCATATTGGGAGGAAATACTCCTATAATGATCCTCTTTTTTGTGTATCACCTTTAAAGTATGCAATTTGGTGGCGGTTTCTTTTGATCTGGCAACTAACTTGCGCTCCTCATCTTTTGATAATTTCTTTGTTTGAATGTCACGCTCAATCTGTTCCAAAGTCTTAGTCAAATTCACAATATCGTATCGTTCTTTTCGCAATTTTGATGTTGCAATCGACCCGGGCTTGTCATCAAAGGTCTTCATCTGGTTCCTAGCTTCAATAAGGCTATTTTTTAATTCCATAAATTTAGTGTATTCTGCATCTTTCTGTTCATTAACTTGTTTTAATTTAATACGCAAGTCCTCTAATTGAATTCTTTCCTCGTCGATCTGCTTCTTTGTAGTTTCAATCTTGCTGTTATGTTCCTGAATCTTTTGTTCACCATTTTTCTGATCCTCTAAAAGAGCTCTTTTGAACTCTAGCAGGGTCTTAAGATTAGAATCTATTGAATTCTGATCCTGCTTCCTTGCAGTATTATATTTTGCCGTAGTAGTAGTCGTTGCTGCCTGCTCCTGCTCCTCTGCTGCACTGCTGTTTCCGTTACTATGCTGGTCTCGTACCACGTTGCTTGTGGTTTGTTATGAAGCCCAAAATATATTTTTTCTTATTCTAACGTGATTATTTAAGATGATATACGAATGGTCCCTGATAGGCTAATAAAAACTCCCCTACATCTTTATATGATATGATATTATAGACATAATGACTGTTATATGGACGATTTTGAGAAGGACTTTCCAGACTTTAATTGGAAGAACCTCCCTGCTTACAAGCATCCTGGAGGAAAAGATTGCCCATGTCCAAAACATGAATATATTCGAGAACAGGTTAATATAGCCAAGGCTATAAGCAATAATAGTAGAGAAATTAGTCCAGATCACAGACGAAAAGCTCAGGTCACCCTCAAATTATGTCCAGATCATTATAAGGTTTATTTTGATGAGGTAATTCCTTCAATGCCTTTAAAATATCGTCTAGTGACAAAAATTGCACTTAAAATTGGTGCGGTGTTGATTCAAAAAATACCTTATATGCAGTCTGACCAATGCTTCTATTGTAAGTTTGGTTCAGGTGGTTTTGATAAGAAAACCCCTATAATTCGTTAGCTTTCCAACTGATGCCAAAATCCACTCAAACCTTCTTATAGATCGATGACCTGTTGTTACAATCCATTTGTAAGGAGTGTTTTGGATATTTCTCACAGTCCTTTTTAGTTACTTCTAGGCAATGAAAAAGGTTATTATTACATTCATTGATAATCTGAAAAGGAAAAGGAACTAGCCACTGTTGAATAAAGTTGTTGTTTACCGATCAGCCAAATTAATGCTGATATTAATTCTGTTCCTACATCAATTGCGCTGCTATAGATTGTTCTCTTACTGCATCTGCGGCATTGCTATCATATGATTATTGGCATCAATTTTTATTGTTCTTTCTTTTTTCCGTTCTTTGTGAGATGGGACTCGTCGAGAAAAACTGCAGTAATAATATTGGTTATTGAGGGAATAATTTTGTAATTGATCTAATGTCTATTGACTTAAACTACCTACATTTTATTTTTCTTTTCTGATGGGTAAAATTAGTTCCTAGCCTGCCATGCCAACTTGCGCTGTTGAGAAAAACTCGTATCGAACATTGAATAGAATAATAATATGAAATAATTGGGCAATTTCCATACCTGAAGAGTCGTTTATTTTGCACAATCAACATAATTTTAAATTTAGTTAATTTCAGTTTTTATATACATGATCTCTGACGAGGATGGAGAACAATTAGTCAGATTGGCGAGAAGAGCAGTAGAAAAATATCTTAACGAATCAATTATCGTTAATTTGGATAATATGTATCAATTTTCCCAAAAGGCAGGTGTGTTTGTTACTTTAAACTATGTGGACAACAATGAAGAACATCTACGGGGATGCATGGGTTTTCCTCTTCCTGATAAAAAGCTGCATCAATCAGTAATCGAAGCTGCTATAGCTGCCAGCCACACAGGATCCTAGATTTCCTCCCTTAGATAAAGAAGAACTTGCAAGCGTAATTTTTGAAGTTAGTGTTCTCACATCACCAGAGAAGATAAATGTACAAAGCCCAAAAGAATATCAAAACCATATTAAGATTGGTAGAGATGGCTTAATCCTAAGATGTAAGTATGGATCAGGGCTACTACTTCCTCAAGTTCCTGTAGAATTGAGATGGGATATTGATGAATTTCTTGCAAATATCTGTTACAAGGCAGGTGCTCCACCAGATACATGGCTTATGGCAGAATCGCGACTATATAGGTTTGAGGCAATTGTTTATAGGGAATCTGAACCTAGCGGAAAAATTATAAAAGTTGATCTTTAGTAATTTGATAAGGAAAGAAATTTTACTATGGCACTATTGATATTTTGCGTCATAATTCCTACTTCAGATACATATGCATTTGATTTTCCAATTTTTTAAGATACTTATTGTTAGATTAATATAGTTATGATATAATATCCTTTGAATAATTTAATGAGCTGACTGACTCTTTTTATGATGTCAAAATATATAACGAAACGTCTATTTATAAGGCATTGAGCAATTCCGCTTCGAGCAACTGCTGAACTAGTTGGACGACTTCTTGTTCGACCTGTTGTCTTGGCATTCCGAGTTTAGCAGAAAATTGGTCTGTAAGCTGATTAATTGTCTTTGTGCCATCGCATATGTGCCAGAAATTCACAATTGCTTCATTTACCATAAACCCTTGGTCTTTCTCATTTGTGAGGATCAATGAACCATCATCCTGTTTAATGAACTGACCCCTTCTTAGAGGCTGATATTTTTCATAATCTAGTTGGAATCGAAGTTTTGGTTTACCAAATCCCATTTTTTGCCGTATTTCTGGATCCATCTTCTCGATATTCCAAGGAGGATCCCAGACAATCTCTACATTGATACTGCCAATTCCATTAATCTTGCCAATATATCTCTTTACATCGCTTACAAGAGTATCATGAAGTGGACAACCTCGTGTTGTCATCGTCATTTTGATGTCAACATTATTTTCAGGATTAATCTTAACACCATATATGAGCCCGAGGTCTACTACATTGACTGGAATCTCTGGATCCATACATTTTCTTAGCGCAGAATAAACTTGCTCTGTAGTAACATTTTGTATAGACATTAACCTTTGATATAATGGACATACACATGATAAATACTTTATCACTTTTTGAAAATAGGGATTATCACACTCCACTTTGGACTGAACTAAATTTTTTTCTAATAATTTTTATTTTATTATTATGGATAGTATGTTATTTGTATGCACATTATAACATAGAGGGAGTAAGTGTGCAAACACTAGTCAAGGTTGACATCAGAACAGGTAAATCTATACCAAACTCATATTTCTAGAATGTCTCTGCAAGTGCAGCGGGATGCCATATATACGTAAAAAATTGCCATAGTAGAAAGAGTATCTTTATTTCCTTTATTGATTACCTAAAATCAGGCAGATAGCATATTTGCCGTCAAGACTTCTTCTCTGGAGTATGGAAAGAAAAATTAGACTCAAAGACTATAAGCATACATTGGAATCATACGTTCTTTAATCTATATTTTAAGTGCATTGACTGTTGTATCGTTGTATTTTTTAGTTAAACCTTCATTGTTTAGTTGTACAATGAAACTGCCATTCTGTCTTTGAATATCAAAGTATAATTGTCTGCGCTGTTCATTGTGGCATTGTGTGAAGCATATATAAATCCAATGATATTATAAACAGCACTGCAACTATTCCTGATATTTTTGCTACACCCATCATTCTCCCTACTAGATTGAAAAAAATTATCATTAACTTGGCACGTCCATTGTGGCTGCAGGAGTATCGCGCTTCCATCACATCTAAAAATTATAACAACTTTCTCCTTTCCTGCTTAATATCACAATTACATTGGAGATTTTATCAATATGTATAACTGTGAAAGATGAAACCTATGCAATCCAAAATACCACATATATGCGATCTTTTAACAGCAAGGCGTGTGTGTCATTTATGGTACAATAGTTGGAGATTTTTCTCAAATGGTGGTTTTAGCACACCTTTTTCAGTGATGATACCTGCAATCAATTCGGGGGGGGTCATATCAAATGCAGGATTGAAGATTCGAACTCCTCTTGGTACAATCCTCTTCCTTCCTATCTTTACAACTTCATCTATTGAGCGTTCCTCAATTACAACATCTTCGGGGGCGCTTTCAAAATCAAACGTAGAAAGTGGAGCTGCTACGTAGAATGGAATTTTATGTATGTTTGCCATAATTGCTACCTGATAAGTTCCAATCTTATTGAAAACATGACCAGTACGCAGAACTCTGTCTGCACCAACTATTACACGCTTTATTACTTTCTTAGACATCATGTACCCCACAGCAGTATCTGGGATCAAACTTACGTCTATATCATCATGATGTAATTCAAATGTCGTCAATCTTGAGCCCTGCATCACCGGACGAGTTTCGGTTACTATGACACTTAGACGCTTACCATTTTCTTTGGCTGTTCGTATTACTCCTAACGCCGTACCGTATGCGAGCCGTTGCTAAGGAACCAGCATTGCAGTGAGTCATAATTACATCGCCATCTTCGAATAATTTGGCGCCATTCATGCCTATTTGTTTGTTAATTTCGATATCTTCTTTAGCCATTTTTAGAGCTTCATCTAGGATTGCGTTTTTTACTTCGTCAACACTTTTCCTTCCCCTTGACTTTTCCATTACGCGTCTTAGTGCCCAAAAGAGATTGATTGCAGTAGGACGTGTAGATTGTAAGACTTTAAAGGCTATATCAAGATCAGCCATTAATTCATTAAGAGTTTTCGAGTTGCTCTGGATGGCAGCAAGTGCAAGTCCAAAAGCAGCTGTAACACCAATTGCAGGAGCACCCCTCACTACCAGGTTTTTTATTGCATTGGCAACTTCTTTATAGTCTCTACATTTAACATAAACGAGTTTATTTGGTAATCTAGTTTGATCAATCATTACGACTGAGTCATTTTTCCAAGCAACAGTTAGCAAAAGATCAAGACTGTTGTTGTAATTATGAGACACATTAATCGATAGAAATTCTTTTATGGAGTATATTAAATCTAACTAGTAAATTAGGAGATTTCATATAAAATACATTATTTTAGAACACTCTGGAATTATTATTTATGACCATGTGCAAATTTTTCAGAAATCCACACTATAATTTAATTATCTCAAGTTAATGATATTAGCATAAAATTCGTATTTTACTGTGTATTATATATTATAATTGATATCTTTTATCTTGGTTGTTATGGGAAATATTCAGTGTTGTTGTTTTATTTTTATCGCCTATGCCAATAGCAGCAAATCTGGTATAATCGAATTTTGATCTATCCAGCATTCCCCGACCATCATAAACCGGGGCTCCTATTTTATCAGATGTCAAAGTCACTGTATTCAGGATAATCTGCAACAAGCATGACCAAGTCTGCATCCTTTAAAGCTTCATTCAAATTTGTAGTGAGAGTAACATTTTTTTCTTTTAGTAAAAAAGGATCACTCTTTACTAGAGGATCATGAATACGAATTTCCTTTACTTTCAATTTCTGAAATTCTTCAATTACCTTGTAAGTAGGTGAAAGACGTGTATCTGAAACCCCTCCCCTAAAAGCAAGACCAAGTAAAGTGATAATAGATTCTGCAACGTTTTTTCCTCCATACAACAGCTTTATAGCCTGCTGTACAGAGTAACTGGGCATGGAATTGTTAATGTTTCTACTCAATCTAGTAATATTGCAATCAATTTTAGTTCTGTCAGCAGTGTCGAGTATAAATTGAGGATATGTAGGTATGCAGGCACCCCCAACACCTACTCCAGCTTTATGGATGTGGCAGAATGGTTGAGAATTTGCTGCCTTCCCGTGCTTCCCAAAAGTCAACACCCACTTGTTCACAGAACTTTGCAAGTTCGTTTGCTAGAGCAATATTTGCATCACGATACACGCCTTCGAGTAGCTTTTCCGTTTCTGCAGTTCTTATATTACTAATAGCCATAACACCTTTCTTAAATACCAGGGAGTAGAGTTTAACACCCATTTCTACACTTTTAGGACCTGCACCAGACATTATAGCTGGATATCTCTCCTCTATGTCTTCTATTGCCCTGCCTTCATAGATTCTTTCAGGATTATATAGCATATAGAAGTCGGTTTCGCTTTTAAGTCCTCTTTCTTTCTCGATAATTGGTAATATAATATCTTCAGTTGTTCCTAGTGGAACACTAGAGTTAAGAGCAACTACATCACCCTCTTTCAATCCTTTACCGATAGCTTCAGCCACCTTTTTGACTGATGCCAAATCAGCAGAACCATTATCTGCCAATACAGGGACACAAATCATTTTAAAATACGAATCGTGCGACGCTTTCACCATGTCTTCATATACCTCAAAGCGCCTCTTCGCTAGACCTTTTGTAAATGCTTCATTTACACCAGGTTCCGGAACGTGAGTCCTGCCTCTCTTTGCGTTTTCTAATACCTTTAGCGATTTATCGACTCCTATAACATGCGCTCCTGCTCGAAGCCATACCGAGGCTATAGAAGAGCCAACATGTCCTAAACCGTATACTGCAATTTTAAATTCGCCGGATTTTATTTTCTTTATAATATCTGAACTTTGATTATCCATAGAAAAATAAGATGAAGATGAAAGTGATGACCCAACACCACCTCTAGCCTCTTTCATAGCAAATCGTTATTATTCAACTTGTTTATATGTTATTGTATATTCCTTCTACATTTGGTTTTACATATACTGTGCTTTCAAAGAACATAATGTGCGTTTTAGTGACATCATAAACAGACCAATGTATAAGAATGTGTATTATGATATTCGATCTAACTAAGAATGTCGTGAAAAGCGTCTGTATCCAAGATAGTGACTTTAAATGAGAAAAGACTAAGAACAATGTCTGTAAACATTTTCTTAATTATGGAAAGTTCTTTCTTCTTAAGACAGATAAATGTACAAAAGAAAAGATGTTAAGTTCAACTTCGAAATTATCATTTATTGTTTGCATAAAGTCGAGGTACAATATTTTACTTGTTCGTAGAACCGAGTACATTTTGGACTGTATTAATATTTGCAAATTGCTTTTAGTAAGCGTCTTCGTAGTCTATTTGTTATAATAAATTTATGTCATACAACCCCTACGGTTAATCTATGAGTTTTTTCTCTTTCTGTTATTACTAGACTTTTTCGTAAGAGTGAAATTAATAACATTACCTCTTTCGAGGTAGGTATTCCTTTTGCCAATATCCTTTTAACAGCCGAATTTAACATAGGTTGCTTGTGTTTATCATAGCCGAAGCGATCAGCAACTTTGTTTACGTAATTAATCAATAGATCAATTTCTTGCCTTGTAGCCAACTCTTTATTCCTCTTGTTTTTCTTTATAGGAATTTCTGGTCGAATTTTTGAAATCTCATATAATAGTATTGCCAGTGCATGTGATATATTCATTGTTTTATATTCGCTCTTTGTATCAATTACAACAACCAGGTCACACATTTCTAATTCTTTATTGTTCAGACCAGACGTTTCTCTTCCAATAACAAGACAAAAATCCTTTTCACTTTCTGTCTCCTTTATTATTTCTGAAAGTTGAACAGCATTAATGGAACTTCTGAGAACATTTAATCTACTATATGCAGAAAGAGCAGTTGTTCCGACTAAGACGTCAAATGTCTTTCTTAACTGTTTCAATGTCACTATCTTTGCAGACGCTAAAATGTCTTTGCCATGAGTAGAGAATCTAACTGCCTCTTCTTCGTTAAAATGAGGATTAGTAATATACATTTGTTCAAAACCAAAATTTTTCATTAGCCTTGCTACATAACCTACGTTTACTTGGTACTGTGGTTCGATAAATGCCACTGCGATGACCATATCTAATATATGCCTTCAATAAAAGATAGCTCAATTTAGGTTTAGAGTTCGATAAAGTCTATACAATAAACGTCAAAAGAAAACGATCTACTTTAAAATAAAAATTCAATTTATTTAGACTACAAGGATAGATATTGTGGTTATATGTCTTTTCACAAATTATCTGTATGCTTATAGGTCCTATATCCAAATTAAATCTATAAGCTCCTCTTTATTGTATAAAGAATAAAAGCACATTCTTCACAGAAATAGTACAAACTATAAAAATCAGATCGTAACGTCATCGTGTCGTAACATCGTGGGCATTCGATTTCATGTTCTATGTCTGTAGCTATTTCTTGTCTTTGTTGTTCTTCAATCTGAGGAGAGTTTTCTGTCTTAACGCTTGTCTCTAATTCTGTGTCAGCCATGTATATCAGCTAATGGGTAATTCTATATTTAATACCTGAAACACCACTGAGAGAGGGAGTCACCTTGTATTCTTTATGTTATGCAGTATAAAATTTGCTTTCGTTGGCTGTTTGGTCCATAGTTTACAACAGATTTTGGTTATGTAATACTCCCTTGTTTGTATGTGGCTGTCTATGGGAAAGATGATTATCGATATAGATAGCAACCCACGTTGATAAATTAAACTTCTACTGGATCAATTAAATATGATTCGTCATGTTAATTTTATTTATTGGTTACTTTTTTTGACTGTTTTCCAATAGAATTTGGGTCTTGTCCTGCAACACAAATGTAATAATCCTGTCTATAAATCTACATCCTATACATCTGCTCTTTTACATGATTTAGCCAAAGCTGCGTTGTAATATGACTACAAACAACAATTTGTACTACCTTTACTGGAAATATGACAAAATAATAATATCAATAAGCAACCCAAAAAATCCTATTTTCATTTTTAATACTTTTCCTTCAACATATAATTGCATCTATGGCACGCAGTATAATTATTGCCATCTAGATGATTGAAATGTATACCGAAATATGATCACATATGATCATCTCATCAAAGCCATCTGGAGCAACAAAGCTAAAGCTTTCCAGCTGGTGATGTCTGCATTTAATACAACGGCAACCACCTCTCATTCAATTTTTTTGTAATTAATCATAATATACGTTTTTACTTCAAAGCTTGGCGCGAGATGATACACTTAATGAGTTCTTTATGATATATTTTCCGTAAGAGTTGCTGCTTTGCCATTACTGTAATTATTGCTATAAACCATTGTCGTTATTAATGGTAATAGTAGTTGAAGAGCTCGATGAACCATACTTGACTTTTTTCTATTCAAAAAAATTTACATTTAATCTATTTTGAATTTAAAATTGCGGATTGTCATTATTTTTCTTTATTACTGTCCCTTTCAGCTTTTGTATATGGTAGGCTATTCTATCTATCACATCCAACATTTTAGCATTAAATTTTAGGTCATCTTCGTGTTTCCATTTGCCATAAATGCGAATGTGATCATCAACTGGATCAATTCTAATTTCACCTTCTTGTGGTAAAATTGCTTTTAGCATTTCCTTCAATTCTTTGTCTGCTTGCAAGATTTCAGCTAATCTTCCACTGCCCCACCACCTTACATCAACTACTCTTTTATTTCTAAAATAACCTTTACTAATGGGTTCGCATTTTGCCAGAAACATCTCAGAGTTTGAAATGACAGTGCCTTCGATAATATAATGGATTTGATAATATTGTAATGCTCCATATGGTATTGGATCTGAGTCTTGTCGTGGCATAATTATTAATCCCTCATCTTTTGACTGTGCGAATGATTCTGATTCACATCAATCTTTAGAAGCATCATTTAATAAACAATACGATTTCATTATTCGAGGGCCATTATAAATCGCAACTTCGTTGGCATTTAGGAAATCTATGTCTTTAAGAATAATAGATTCTATGATGTCCATTATGACCTTTATCTTAATTTGTTATTATCTATCTTAGTCTATAGCATATATTGCGATGCATATAAAAACCATTGACCATTGAATTGCAAGTTATAAACTTGACTAGGGCTTTCCTATACTCACATCTATCTTATGTCTGCTCTTCAATACAGATATTTTAACAACAATAATTCATTATTTCATCATAGCAGACGATTTATTTTTATATGTTAGCAGAATGCCTAAGAATTAAGCGAGCGCTTATGGCACAGATTAACCAAAGACAAAAAACTGACTAATTGTTGATTATTCCTCTTTAATTAAATAATTAAAAAACCTTACCATTAAATTCATTAATACAGGACTAGGATAAACAGGTTGTATTGAACACAGAATTGCGTTTCTGTGACAGCTGTATGACCAAAACAATGCATGAAGTAATCGAAGAAGATAATGCTATTTATACATATAAACGTAAGAGACTCTATCGTTGTAAAACTTGTGGTCAAAAAAGCTATAGGCGCGGCTTGCGTCCTAGTGCGGAATCTGTTTTCTTGATATAATATGGATGTAATGAGAAATGGAAGATTCAATTTCACAAGCTATTGTAAAGTTAAAAAATGAGTTTATAAAAAACCACAAAGCAAGAAGCTTCATATATGAGATTATCCCCTTGTCATATTCTATTAAATTACCTATTGAAAACCACATATTGTCTAGACTAAACGATTTTGCAAAAAGTAATTCTATCTATTTCAAATCAACTGATGTACACATATTTGATATACCATGTAAATCTTATGATGGTGATATCAATGATTACTGGTTAAGTAGCAAAAAATATGATACAAATTATCAGCCATTCTATCCCACGTGGATATTATCTGCATACGTATTATCGTTAGTGGCTAAAAGATTAGGGTTTAAGGAAATTGTAGATATTGGATCTGGGGATGGTAGGATAGCCTACTGCAGTAAATTGTTAGGTATGAAGTCGGTTGGAATAGAAATTGATACCGATCTTGTTAGACTTCAGCATAGAATCTCCAATTTAACTAAAGTTGAATATGATATATTAAATGAAGATGCAACTAGTCTCGAATATAGTTCACTAAACCTTTCTAGACCAATGTTTTTTATTTCGGGTTTACCTGAGTGGGGTGAAATACTTGCAATCAACGTGCTTACCAAAATCAAGGAAATTGCCAAGTTAAAATATTCTGCAGGTTTTAATTTTATGGGAAGCCACGCTATGAAAGGCTACTCAAGAGATAAGACAAAGTGGGGTTGGGGTAAAATTATTGAAGACTTTAATCTCGATATAATTGAATGCCTTACTCTACCAACTCATTGGACTAATGATCAACAAATGGATACAGCGTATCTGTATGCAAGGTATAAGTGAATTCTATATAGTCGTGAAATGAATAATATATCAGATTTCCATAAGGTTTTACGATCTATGATAGAAACAACTGCGACTCTCTATAGTATTACTGTCCTTCAGTCGTAGCCTTCCATTGGCATAATATATATATATATATATATATATATTCTTAGAATGTTGTTCTAGCAAGCCATATTCATCTTTTTTTCAATTTAGCTAGTGTATGCAGATTTGGCATTCTTGTTAAATAGTTAGACCAAGCGGATCTTGGCTTGAGTTTTTTAAAAAATTATAAATTATTGTTCCATTTGCCATATCTATAAAATTAATTATTATTACAACTATCTTTATGATGATCTTTTATAGCATTTCTAAAACTCATACTCACAAGATCAATTTATTTTAATGGCTTTTACTATAATTCATTAATCGATGGAGGATACTTAATATAATATCTTTGTTGATTTTATCATCTTGATGTCTGAAAGCGAAATATTCCGAGACAGATCAAAATTATCGCCTAGATACATACCAACCGATCTCCCACATCGTGAAAAACAAATTGAGCAAATTCAACAAGCTTTCGAAGAATCCTACTCTAATCCAGATAAATTTCCATTAATGGTATTGCAAATTATTGGTCCAGCAGGTATCGGCAAGACATCTACTGTTCTCAAATTCTCTAGAATACTGGGGGAAGATTTCGCAAAGAGCAGACTAAAAATTAAAACGGCTTATGTGAATCTAAAGTTACAAGGTGGCAACAAATATGCAATTTATAAATTCTTATTAGAACGGATTGCTCCTGAGCTACCTGCACAAGGTCTCAGCGCGGAAGAGATGTTGAGATATTTGTTGCGTTATCTGAGTGAAAATAAGATATATGCATTGATTATTCTTGATGAAATTGATTATTTGATCAAGGTTACAAAAGATAGTGGGATCATATATGATCTTACACGCCTTAATGAGTTTGATCCTGACAAACCTGGTAATGTGAAGGGTGTGATATTTATTGCAAGGAGTATAGAGTTCTACAGCAAACTTGATCAAGCAGAGTTAAGTACGTTAGGCAGAGTTCCAATGGAATTTCCGATATATTCAATTAAACAAATCAGTGATATATTGATCAGCAGATGTTCTGAAGCATTCCATGCAAAAGCTATTGGATCGGATGTCATTGATGAAGTATCAAAGATTACTACTTCCCCAACTGTCAACTGCGACATAAGATACGCACTTGATCTTCTTCTTTATGCAGGAAATCTTGCAGAATCGCAAGGAACAGGGAGAGTACACCTAGATCAAATTCGAAAGGTCCATGGCCAAATTCATCCATCTATAACAACTGAAGAAATGGAAGAACTATCGAAAAACCAGATTTTAACTCTAATAGCATTGGTTAGAGCGTTACGTCTCAAGAAAAAACAATATGTTGAACTTAAAGAAATTCGTTCTCATGCGTTAGAATTAATTGAAGAATTTAAACTTAAAAAATTAGACATCGAAGATTACCTTCATGATCTACAGGTGAGAAAGATCATTGAAATTAGATCATTAAAGGAAATTGGAATACAGGGGGCTTCTTTGCAAGAACTTGAACCAATGCTTCATAAACAAATCAAACATGATGTTAAAAATGATTACCGATAGAGAAATGACCAGTAAAGATATAGTAGAGATTGGTCTAGGTAGCATAGGCAAAGTCAAGATAATGAAAGCTTTAGCAGAAGAATGCAAGATGGTTACTGTCTATACACTTCATAAAAAAACTCGTCTGAAGAGAGAAGATATTAAACGCAATCTGGATGATCTAATAAAAATAGGCTGGGTAAGTGAGAGTAAGCTTGCTAATATGATGTACAGTATAAATAGAGAGAATGAATATGTAAATCACTTGACGGAATTTTTTGCTGATGTCGGATACATTGGTAAGTTATAAACGTTAATTTACATTAATCTTTATTATAAGAAAACTTTATTTATTATAATATACTTCTTAACGTTTTACAAAGTATGTATATACTATATGAGCGGATGATAGAAGGAAACATTAATCTGATTTACTCGGGTTTAGGAAGGATTGAATGTTATTCAACTTTCTAACCATAGAAGTTAATGTACCTGTCTTCTCTGTTACCATCATTTTGGACGCAACATAATTCTTTGTATAGTAGATCAACTCAGCCATTTCTATTAACTCTCCTGTTGAAACCCGGTAAGCATGCTCTTGAAGATCCAAATCTTTTACTAGATCTACAAATATATGTTCGGTCATTCCTTGCTTTTTCGTCCTATCTAGGAGGAAAGAGAATATTCTATCTGCGTGGTAGTTTATATGAATTTCTTTTGCTTCTTCCAACTCTACTCCGTAGATATTAGATATTTTGATATTAATTCTCCTTTCATCGTCTCTTGAAATACTCCTGTGTGTCATGTCTATAGCTAATTTGCCTCTTAACTTTGAAGGTTCAGCATTTGGATAATTATTACTATTATTTGAATTTTGCATTTATGTTAAGATCAAATAACTTATTTGTATTTTTTTCTTATTAAGTTATCTTCTTTTGCTATTTTGACAATCTACCCTCTCCTAGTTTTCATTGCTTATTTGAAATAGATGTCTACAACAGGGATTGTGCTTGACATCTGTGTATTTATGTGAACTAAAGTAGTAAGGTCATGTTAGTTTCAGTGGAGGGGATTTGTTGAAAGGTTTTTTCAATCTTTATATGTGTGGTCCAAAAAAATACGATTTATTTGAAATATTATATTAAAAAAGAAATAAAAAGGTGATCAATTAAAATCTAATATGCAGTTCAAGGCTAACATAGAACATAATAATAAACCAAAATTTATTTTTATCACAGGTGGTGTTATGTCGGGGCTCGGTAAAGGAGTAATAACTTCATCTACAGCTAAATTATTACAATTAGCAGGTCTGAAGGTTTCTTGTATTAAGATTGATCCTTATGTGAATTATGATGCTGGAACAATGAATCCTATTACACATGGCGAAGTTTTCGTGACTGATGATGGCGGTGAATGCGATATGGATATTGGAAATTATGAACGTTTTCTTGATATTGCCATGACAAAAGACCATAATATTACAACTGGAAGAGTGTATTCAGATGTAATTCATGCTGAGAGAGAAGGAAAATATCTTGGCCAATGCGTTCAGATCATTCCACATGTTACAGATGCTATAAAAAATCGGTTACGAAAAATTGCCAATAGTGAGGTGTTAGATGTCATGGTTGTAGAATGCGGTGGTACTGTAGGTGATATAGAAAGTCTTCCATTCCTTGAAGCATTAAGGCAAATGGAACTTGAAGATGGCCGTTCTAATACATTGTTTATTCACGTTACCCTTGCACCTGTATTGGATGTCGTGGGTGAACAAAAGACAAAGCCAACCCAGCATAGCGTCCAAGAACTCAGGAGGATTGGAATTCAACCTGATATCTTAGCTGTTAGGTGCAAAACACCTCTTACTTCAGATGCTATGCATAAAATTTCACTATTTGCAAGTGTAGAAGAAAAATGTGTTATTTCATGTCACGATGCGCCTTCTATTTATAAGGTTCCAGAAGTTTTAGAAAGTCAAGGAATGCTCAAGGTTATTTCTGAAAATTTGTTATTAGAGAATTGTTCTCCACAATGGACTAATTGGAAATCAATCGCAAAATCGTTCTATGAGTATAATGGCCTAGTAAAAATTGCAGTAGTAGGAAAATATGTTACCCTTCCCGATAGTTATGTCAGTGTGTATCATGCTCTTTCACATGCCGGTGCAAATATTGGGAAAAAAGTGGAAATTGAGTGGATTGATTCAGAAGAATTCGAGAAGAATGGAGGAGGAGCAAAGAATCTTGCCTTTCTTAGGAAATTTGACGGTGTATTGGCCCCTGGTGGATTTGGAAAAAGGGGAAGTGAGGGAATAATAAATGTAGCCAATTTCACCCGAGTAGAAAATATTCCATATTTAGGAATATGTTTTGGATTCCAGCTAGCGATTATAGCATTTGCCAGAGATAGTTGTAATCTAGCATGTGCCAGTTCTACTGAGCTTGATCCAAATACAAATGATCCTGTAGTAGTATTTATGCCTGAACAGAAAACAGCCCATGATATGGGTGGAACGATGCGGCTTGGTATGCACGAAATTACAATTATTCCTAATACAAACGTCAGCAAAAGTATATGAGGGAATAAATGTAATGCATAGAAGACATAGGCACCGATATGAATTTAATCAGGACTATCGCAAGATTATAGAAAAATATGGCATGGTTTTATCGGGTTATTCTGATAAAGGCAAGCGAATAGAAATGTTAGAGATTCAAAATCACAACTTCTACTTTGCCGTACAATATCATTCTGAATTTAATAGTAGGCCGGGTAAACCGGAACAGGCATTTGATGCCTTTGTAAAGGCTGCTGCTAATTTGTCTTTTAAATCCTGAGCTCATAAATCTTCTGCCGTGAATCACGTAGAGATGTCTTCTTCTTTACATAGCCGCCGTTGAGCAAATGACTAAGTGATAGTCTCATAGTTCTCTCTGGAAGCATCGTTCTTGAAGAAAGGTCTTTTTGACTCAATGCGCCTTCATACTCAAGCGTTTTCAAAATTAGTTTCGCACTTGGAGGCATGCTTAACAGATCCTTTGCCAGTTTCACTTTCTTTACAATGAGAGATGTAGCGGAAGAATCTCCTATTAATCTGACAAGCCTAGCAGGGAATTCATGTTTGTAGCATTCAAGTATTTTTTTTATTCCTAATCGAGATCCCCCATCAAGCACAACTTCACAGTGATATCTACTCATAATATCCGCAATTTCTATTATAGTCTCATTAGGAACTACCAAGGGGCGTCGAGTGTTATCAACAGAGTTCACCGATACTATGATGAATACATGGGATTTCTGTAAAACCATCGGACCACCTGCTGACATTGAATATGCAGTCGATCCCGTAGGTGTAGATATTATAATTCCATCGCTGTTATCGTGCCATACGTCTTTGCCATCTATCCTAAGCATATGCTCCATCAGCATTGCACTTTTGCTTGGAAATACTGCAACATCATTTAGTACAGGCTCAACCTCTTTCCCGTCTACTTTAACTGCTAAACGAAATACCTCATCTACTTCGTAATCACTTTTCTTTAATCTTGAAGTCACTGATTCCAAGTCTCTGACTTCTAGCTGAGCCAGGAATCCTGTGGAATCGGATTCATAAACGCCTAGAACAGGCGCAGAATCAGTTACAACTTTATGAAAATAATCAAGAATACCTCTATCGCCACCAGCTACTAAAATTAGGTCGACTTCCTTTGCTAATTTATAATTACCATCCTTCATGACTTGTGTGTCAATGTTTAATGAATCTAATGTCTTTTTCATCTGGGATAGCAATGTTCCGTCCCTGTAATCTGCAGCGGATAGGGCTATTTTCATCCCTTATTTATATATAAAACGATTATTTACTTATTTAAGGATATAAGCATATACATTACAATTTCTGAAACATTATAGTACCGTAATAATAATAAGCACTTTGCTCAATATTTGATTTTGAGGGGATCTTGTTCAATCCTGTTAACTTAGTTTCAAGGGCAGCACGTACTGCACCGGCTCCAAAGCAAATAGCCCACAAAGGATCCTTCTCTCTTATGTATGCGCAACAAAATGCTGCCTGACAGAATATCTCCAGCACCTGTGGAATCTGGAGTATCGATGTCAAGTTTTATCCAGTAATGCATTTCATTGTGTAACAAGTGAATAAACTTATCCTCGGTGGATATAACAAACTTCACACCCTTGATAGATTGTAAAAATTGCATTCCTTCAAGGCCTCCAAGACCTCCTGTTAAAGCCGCAAGTTCCTCTTTGTCTGCTTTTATTGCAGTTATTCCAGATAGGTCTAACGTCAAATCATCAAGTAATGAAATTCGTCCCGATAATGAATTAACCACACGCATGTAGCCTTGTGGGTCAAGCATGACAAAATTCCTCTTTTTGCCAGTATTTTTAGCTATAGTTGCAAGCACATTGGCAGGAACTTCATCAAATACAGGGCTTACCAGCCAACAATCGGTATGTATGTTTTCAATATCTTCTACTGTCAAAGGTGCACATTTTGAGAGTAAGAATAATTCTCGAAAATCTTTATTTATTGTGAGTTGAAATTTTGTTGTAGGAGATTGAGAGACCTGGTATTCTTTTATACTAACTCCATTATCACGTAAAAAATCTATATTTGGTGGAGAAAAATCTTTACCAACCTTTGTTGCAAGAATAACATCAAACCCAAATTGTTTAGCAGTTAAACCACCGTAACAGGCAGGACCGCCAAGACTTTTGGTAATCCTGCCTTCTTTATCTTGGATAGAATCCAATACTATGTGGGATAGTACTGCTATTTTCATAGTTAGTTTTGCAAGGGGTTTCCTAAAATATTTATGGATATTTTAACTGTATATACCCAAAAATACGCCTGGGCAGATGAAATTGAGAAGGGGGAATAATATTTGGAAAAGGATTTGGTGTAATTTCAGATATACAAGTTAATCCATATGATGGGAATTTCTATGCTTACTTTTTTGCTGATCAATATACAGAATATGTTCTTCTTAATAAGATATAAAACTATAACCAAATATGACTTTTTGACTAATATTAGGATAATATGTCTAACAAACAAGGCTCACCCTGAGAATACTGCTGTTGGAAAAGGATCTGCGACGCTAAGACAATTTGCTATTATATTTATTGAATATGATATATACGTAGTACATGTTCTTAAAACATACGTCATAAGATTTAAAGGATAGAAGAAAGAGTCTAATTTATAATATGCCAAAGAAACGGACTAGTAGAGGCCGGACTAAAGGTGGGAAGGGTAGTTCGGGCACGGTACATTGTAGCCAATGTGGTGCGATGGTGCCTCGTGACAAGGCCAAGAAGGTCACAGGAAGGATCACTCTAGTCGAACCAACTCTTGCCAAGGAACTTAAAGCACAAGGAGCATACATAGCGCCGTCAACAGATGTAAAATTTTACTGTGTTTCATGTGCAGTGCACCGGGGCATAGTCAAAGTTAGATCAGAGTTAGAACGACGCATGACTGGTAGACTTAGATAATTTTACAACTCTTTGACGTCACAGCAATTCGCTGAATAAGTGTCACGCCTGCTACTACTGACACTATTATCACTGCCAATTGCATAGATCCCATAATCGGGATCATTCCTATTGTTGCAATTATTAGTAGCCTTTCGGCTCGTTCTCCAATGCCGATACCCTTCAATTCAACACCAAGCGATTCTGCTCTTGATCTAGTATAACTCACCAGAAGAGATAATGATAGTGCAACCATACACCATATTGGATCAGCAAGGCTACCAAAAGCTATGCCTATGAATATGACAGTTTCGGATATTTTATCAAATGAGGAATCGAGAAATGCTCCTTTCTTGGAAGATTGTTTTGATGCCCTTGCAACATTTCCGTCAACCATGTCAAAAAATCCTGAAATTAAAAGAAGACTGCCGCCGACAATAGACACATAAGGCCACGAGAAGCCGATTCTTGGCGCCGCTGTTGCGTATACAGCTCCAGCCATAATTGACATTGCTAAACCTACTGCTGTCAAAAAATTTGCCGTTAGGCCAAATGAGGCAAAAGTCATGCCAATCTTTGACATTATCGGTTGTAATGAGTCCCTAAATTTATTGAGCAACGATGATTCCAGCTTTATAATTGCATTGTATAATAAATTTGTTAGTTGCTTATAATATAGTATAGAAGTCTTACTTTTAAAATATAAAGAGTATGTAGTAGCTTGCAAAAACATATTAATTATTGTACAATAGCTCGTATTTTGCCTATGGGAATTTGAACTTGTGAGCGTATATATGTGATTATTAGGCGCACAAATAATATCTCGATTCTATATAACCTCAATATAATTATCAATACTGAATAATTTAACTATTTTTGTTTCTTAATTCTTTAATAATTATATACATCTCACTAATATGAGATATTGTTAGCGACGGAACAAAAACAACGCAGACAGACACAATTCAATAAAGTTCTGATAGTTGGGCTTGGTCAATTAGGGCTTCCTGTAGCTAAATATGTAAAGGAGAGAGGATTTGATGATGTCTATGGATACGATATAAGCCCTGAAGCGATGGATCGTGCAGAAAAAACAGCAGGAATAAAGAAAGCTAATGATTTTAGTGATTTTGATGTTTATGTTTTATGCGTCTCTACTCACAAATCTGACGATATATTCTCGCCACAGGTAGAAGGTCTATTATCTATAGTAGAGAGAATTTCAAAGGAAGCAAAGAGAAATGGAGCACTTCTATCAATAGAAAGTACCATTCCAAAGGGAACATCAAAGAAAGTGTTTGAAATACTCAATCACAGACTGCATGTAGCTCATGCGCCCCATAGATGGTATTCTTTAGAAGAAAAAGAGCATGGTGTAAATCAGCTACGCATTGTTGGTGGAGTTTCTAATTGTTGTCTTGAAGCAGCCATGCAGTTCTATAATGGAAAAAGCTCTTTTGAAAATATTGATAATGATGAAAATGTCAACAACAACAACAACAACAATTCGATCGATTCTACTACTACTACTACTACTACTAGCATGCCATCAAAAACAAGAAAAAGCCTAGGGATTCCTATGCATCCAGTTTCAGAAATAGAAATGGCTGAATTAGCAAAGATTGTTGAAAATGCTCATAGATATTTGCAAATTGCATTCGCTGAAGATCTTTACCTATACTGCCAAGCAAATAACATAAACTTTCCGGAATTGCGAGATGCTCTGAATACTAAATGGAATGTGCACATTTTAGAACCAAGAGAAGGGATTGGAGGACATTGTTTGCCAAAGGATACTAAAATGTTCTTGCAATCGTCTCAATCTATAAAAAGTAAAATATTGACAGCTGCCGTAGAAGTAGATGAGGAATATAGACAGTATATACAATCAAGACCAAGCAAATCGCTACTGTCATCATCTTCATCATCTTCATCCAAATTAACAAGAAGTAAAAGGGTTGGAAGGATACAGTACGCAAGCTAAACAATAATAATTGGTGGTGGAACGTCATCTTCATTCTAATTAAAAAGAAGTAAAAGGGTTGGAAGGATACATTACGCAAGCTAAACAATAATAATTGGTGGATATATGAAAAAATTATGCAAAAAAAACAATCACTGCTAGTTTTTGGTGCCCATCCTGACGATATAGAAATAGGAATGGGAGGGACGGTAGCCAAACTTACCAGTATGGGTTACGATGTTAATCTAGCCATAGCTACTCTTCCAAATTTTGTGAAAATAGATACAAAGGAACAACGGCGAATGGAAGCAGTAATGTCTGCAAAAACCTTGGGATGTAAGCAACCAGAATTTCTAGATTTATCGCCAGATGAAATCACTTTTGGGAGGAAATTTGTTACCTTGATAGACGAAATTATCCATAGATATGAACCAGAAGCAGTTTTTACTCAATGGATAGGGGATTCACATCAGGACCATCAGGCGCTTACCAGAGCAGTAATATCAGCATCACGTGACCTGAATAACCTGTTTATGTATGAAACTACAATACCTGGTGGCGTGACTGAAAATGCCTTCAGACCTCAGCTTTATATTGACATCAGCGAAACTTTAGACATAAAAAGAAACGCGCTTGATTGCTTTGACTCACAAAAAATTCGCTGTGGAAATACTTGGATACCCTCAATACTTGGAAGATGCGCATTCAGAGGCTATCAAATGAATGCAAAATATGCTGAAGCATTTGAAGTGATCAAGGTTACCAAATGGTAGTAAACCTTTCATTTTTAATATAATTAAATTAAGGTAGTAGTAGGGGTTGTTGCCTAATTCGTTTTAATTGACTGTAAATATGATTTCACGGTTTTCGATTTAGCTTAGAAAGGGTATGCACCCTCTTATTGACTTGCAAGCACAAGAGGAAAGATGGTTACTGGTTGTGTTACCATCTAGCACATACCCTAGAACGAGATATGCTTATCGAAAATATAGTTTCTCTGGTCAAAGAAAATCCTCCTCCTACTTCAAAGAAGAACAGTAATAGAGGAAGGAAACCAATTCATTCTTGGGAAAAACTTGTCTGTATTTGTATATTGATGGTTGTTTTCGGTTCAACGTACAGAGATATACAGAATATAGTACCCTCTCTTAATTTGCCATGGAATAACGAGCCATATCCAGATCATACGTGGATATCACGTACATTCAAGAAGATACCGCTGATATATCTTGAACGTGTACTGAATATGGTCAGCTTATCTATGTTTGAAAGAATCAGGCTGGAAGAAGGGTATTCTCGCATCAGATAGCACCGGTGTAGAGACAAACAGGTACGGATACGAAGTACGATTTATCAAAAATAGTAGTAAGAAATTCGAAAAGATAAGGGTAAAACAGTATCTGAAATGGCATATCACAGGGATACTTGATCATCTCATAATACTTAATTGTTGTACTTA
Organism: uncultured Nitrososphaeraceae archaeon; assembly: GCA_963825865.1. Classification (GTDB taxonomy): domain Archaea; phylum Thermoproteota; class Nitrososphaeria; order Nitrososphaerales; family Nitrososphaeraceae; genus CAWGVG01. The sequence goes on from CAWGVG010000027.1 coordinate 49,176, forward strand.
CACAGATGGGTAACAATTTTGATTACCTACATAGGTTACACTTTCTTGCTTCCTTTTTGTATATGTCTTAGATTTAATTAACCTTTGTACAAACCTTTCAGAAGGAGTAAGACCATTTATTCCACCATGTTCCCTAGTTTCATTATATGCTTTGACAAACATATCATACCTTAGTTTTCCATCATCAATACTTGTTATTTCTTCAACTGTCAAGAACTCATTCTTTACAATCTTGTTATATGCTTCTATCTTTCCTTGTAACTGTGGATATGAATTTGGAATTGGTTTATCCTTTATGTTATTCTTATATAGAAAGTGTTTGAATAGTTTAGATGTAAACTGCTTACCGTTGTCATGCATAACTTTCCTGGGCTTTCCGTTATCCATAATCCACTCCTCTAGTACATTCAAAACATCAATGCTCCTCTTTCTTTCAGACCACTTGCTAGCAACTTTTCTTGAACAGTCATCTATACAGCTTATCATGTAATTTCTTGTGCTAGAACAGCGTACGTAAAATGGTCCAAGTATATCCATTTGAAGCATGTCATTTGGATGTTTCATTGCAAATCGCTTATACTTTCTATTATTCTTTACCTTACAGTTTAGAACGTTGAGAGTATGTTTTTTCAATGTCTTGTATATGGTTCTACTGCTCAATGATACTCCAAGTCTTTTTAATCTGAACCTGATTCTACTAGTACCAAAGGTCTTTAATCTTAAATCAAGTATTGTTTCTTCTATTTCTTTAGATACTTTGGTTTTGATGCTATGAGGCCTTCTAGATAGGTCTTTCAACCCGTCTATTCCGTGCTCTATGTATCTATTTTTCCACTTGTAATATGTCTTCCTAGATATTTCGTATTTATTGCAAATATCGCTAATACTATTACCAGTCCATTCATGTTCATGAATGAGATTGAATTTTGTTCTAATTTCTATAGAGATTTCCACTTCCTAGCAGAAGTGTTACCTATGTCTGTAAGCTATATTGTTACCTATGTTTGTAAGTACAACACTTAATACACGACTTACCAGTAAGAAAACACACGATTCTCCAGTACTCCGAACAATGCTAAACAGATTGAATATAGATTAGACTTTGCAGGTTCAACATTCAATGGTGACAGAGGTTATGATGGCAACAAGAACTTCCAGTCAGTGTTTAACATGAACATGCTTCCAAATATCAAGCAGAGAAAAAACTCCAAGAACAAGAATAGCAGTAGTAAGAAGAACAAATACAGAAAGAAGGCTGCAAAGATATTCAATGCATCAATATATCGTTATAGAGGATTGATAGAAGGAATATTTGGAGCTGAAGAAACTAAACATCATCATCAGCTATACTGCACATTCAGATTAAAGAACAATCAGAAAAGATTTGGATTAATTAAATCAATAGGCTGGAACCTAGAAGTCCTTAACAGACTACAATGTGCAAACAAACTGGGAATAAAGGTGACACCATATGCGATATCAAATTAGGCAACAACCCCGGTAGTAGTAAGTATTAACACCAAAAAATAAATAAATATTAAGTCGTTTCATCAAACAAAACAAAGAGCTGATTATATTATAATATTAATCGTACCTTTTCCATCATATTTAGATATTTTATTCGGTCAGTGCTCAGATGAGAATGAATATTTCTGTTAATATCTACTTATACAGAAAGCAAGACTTAATTATTATGAATTCTCACTCATCTAATAATAGTTTTAAAAATAATTTAACGTGAATGAATCGTTATTGTTTTCCACTTTTCCATTATTGGAAGTCTTTTCATATGTAGGATATTGAACGTAAACCTCATCCCAATATCTCATACATATTAACCTCTGATATTTTTTGATTTTTTCGATACCTTCATTCAAAACGGCATTACGAAATACAATATCTGGTTCATTTATTCCTGCTCGCAGAACGCATGGGACAGGTTGCAGAAAACCGTGGATTAATTTCAAATATTTTTAGTTCATTCCCTTCAAGTTTTGCTTGGATATTAATAGCTCCTCTAGCTCCAAATTTTAAAGCAACTTCTTCGGCTGACCTTCGTATACTTTCAAAATCATCGATAAAGGCTTTGTAAGTTTGTCCATTTTTTATTATCTTACGAATTGATATTGAAGACATTATATATTTTCCAAATCTATCAACTGTAACACCAGAGGTAAACTCGGTATCATTGTCCTTTAAGTATTCTTGAAGAAGAGGATGCCATCCTACTTTTTGAATCTTAGAAATTGCATATTCCATTTCGTCTCTATTGTTTACTACATAAAAATGCAGTGAACCATATCCTTCCCTGGGCTTTACGACTAAGGGAAAACCAAATTCCTGGATGAATTTTTTATTACCTTCAGGTAAAGAGGATGCGGCGCTACTTAGATTATTTGTATTTAAGAATTCAAAGGTCTTCCATTTGTCTTTCGCTGTAATCATTACTTCTATTGGGTTTGTCAATACAATTGCATCAGTTTCACATTCGATTCGTTCTTTTGCATTACCAATTGTGAGCAATTCCTGATCGGAGCCTACATAAATTGCATGAATATTTTGCTCTTTGCTAACTTTGATGATGGAATTAATATAGTTTGGCGAAGAAGGTGATGGTACTAAAATACCACTATCGCATCTGTATAGACCAGCGGCCTGAGCACTCATATCAGTTGCAATAATTCTATATTTTACTGGGGAATTATTTGATACATTTGCTAGTTTCAAGGATTTGATAATTCCCTGTGCTACTATGCCTCCTGCTCGCAGTTACTAGCACATTTGCATTAGTAGTTTTTCCTAGATCCATAACTTTCTTGGTTTATTGTTTGGTAGCATATACTTAACATATACTACTCATGATTCAATTTTCCATTTTTGTGGCCATAAGAATTGGTGCAGTCAAGTTGTTATTATTTAACAAATTTTGACGCCACTGTATTTCTGTGTTCGCCATTCCAAAGTTAACGGCATAATCTATGAAACAAGGTCTCATGTATGCGATATTTTTAACTTTATCTGCTACTTTGATAAGTCGACGTGTCTTTCGTTGCTCTTCTTTAAGATTGAACAAATCTGAAAGAAGAGGCTGAACAGGTTCACCAACATTTATTCGCCGCATTCTTTCTTTTATAAGAGGTATTATTTTATACCTATATTTAGCATCGGTTTGCTTTAATTGTTCTATATATGCCATGATATCCGATTGCTTTGTTAGCTGTACAAGTTCCAGAGCCTCAGATTGTCCAAGGCCATAATAAATATCCGTAGAAGGCCAGACTATAGTTAGTGGCATGTTAATCGATAATTCTCTAAAGGCTGTACCTTGCAACTACCGTATAGCCCATACTGCCACCAATGCCAGATGCATAGCATTCAACTCCCAGGTCTCTAGAAAGCAACAATAGTATTGGAATTGCTCTAGGGGAAAGAGCATGAATAACATCTTCATTTGAGAGATCTAACTTATGGTTGTGATTCTCAAGCTTTATATGAAGATACTTTTTGCAGGACATACAAGTGCCTTCAAGTATTGTTTCTTGCTGTAGATTCTCATGAATCTTTGCATGAGCCTTGCTACCACATTTGCAATGGAGCCACATTGGGGCATTTAGATATGAACTTGAGCTTACACCAGTATCTATACCATGAGCTAAAAACATATTTTTGGTTTTTCTTAACACATCTGAATATGTGCTAAAATTAGAAATTAAATACTTGAAACCATCTTCAAAAACTGAGGGTATGTCAGTGAGCCTTACAAACAAAGTATTATAACCCCATATTTTATTTACCAACTGTGACATCAAAAAAGAATTAAAATCTGAATAAGATTCTGCCCTTGAATATGAAATCTCTACTTCATGCCAGAACTCATCAAAATTATGAAGCACCCGAGATTTATTATCCGAGGTAGATGAACTTAAGGAATTTTTTCTTATCCATGAATTTATCTGTTTTCTCCAGTAGTCTAAAATTGTTCGTCCTGGTACAGGCATATTGCATATCATCTTCCATCTTATAGAATTACTTACTGGCAATCTGAGTTCAAGTATCCCCAATGAATGTCTGATGCTTGGTAGCTGTGCAAGGCGAATCCAACCCTCATCCATAAAATCATGGTCTACGATAAGGAATAAATTGATGATTTTTTTATTGGGGTCGTGTTTTTCCATCATGTGTTTGAGAGTCTCAAGCAAGACGATCTTTTTGAATACACCGCTATATGCGAAAAGGTTGGGTTGATGTATCGAGACGAGAATTTTCGTTGTTGGAAGATTTAATAATTTAATACTGCTACTGACACCACTAGTCATTGTGTTTGCTTCCAAATGGAATTTGTCAATGAATTTCTGTAATTTGAGTCTATTATTCAAAATAACATAATCCATTGGACGAGCTGCCTGTTGCTCTATTGCTTGAAGAGGCAAATGACGACGACATCTTATTAACAGCGTCTGAGAAATGATTTGGTATTGATGATATGAAATCTGAGATTATAGGGTTGTTAATACTTTCATATTGTGCAAATAATGACCTTACACTTCTAGGAAGTTGATCTATTGCAGTATAATAAGCCTGATCGGCAGAATTTATCTCCATGATTTACAACTCCTAAACATATTGCACAAACTAGGGGTATTAGTATAACAATCCACAATATATTACTACTTATTATTATATTAACATGCTAATAAGAAGTTACTAACTTTTTATAATAATTCGTTATTATCAGAATGTGACTAAGTGATCTATACTTAACCTTAATCAGAAGAATTGCCACAATAGGATGAGGAAATAAAATAATATAGAATAAGGGAAAAATAATATATTAAAAGTCTACAATTATGCATTTTTTATGAAACTTGTATTATAGTTCACAAAATCTTTCGTTTGATTTTCCGTAATCGGCGATTATGGTTTCTATGCCCTTGCAGGACCGATTTTCTTAGGCGATATAATCGTCTTTTAATTATATGGTCTAAGTGGATTAATTAAATCAATAGGCTGGAACCTAGAAGTCCTTAACAGACTACAATGTGCAAACAAACTGGGAATAAAGGTGACACCATATGCGATATCAAATTAGGCAACAACCCCTGTCTATGTCTTCATTATGTCTTATTTTTTATACTGACTGTTAGGTTCTGCTCCCGATGATTATTTGGCTTAATTGCATTGTTTTATTAAACCTCTCTAACATATCCTCAGTATTTGATTCCTAAAATAGATAATGATATTTTTGTTTAATATGCAAAAATTATAATTTGACATTTTAAAGATTATTATTTGTTAATAGCAGTGAAGTATAGACCAGTTAACAAATCATGATCACTTAACTTGTCCTAATATTAAAAATATATTGATATAGTGATAAAACTATCCGTAGTCCTGACATTTTATATAACGGTTAAGTTTCTGTCTACGACTACACACATGAAAAGGAAAAAAAGATCTCGAAGTATAAAAGATAAGGATATAAACGTAAATAAAGATTATAGTAATAGCAATAAACATGTTATGAACGGTACCACTAGTAAAATATCTTCTTTATTGCAAAAACCGATAACAAAAATAGAAGATGAAGGAAAGACCGTTACAGAAGTTTTTGACACCTCAATGTCAAGGTATGAAGCAATAACAGAAATGAAAGAATCAATAGCAACATCAACAAGTATTCAAGAAATAGATAAAAATAAAAATAAAACACTCTCTAATACTCAAAAGGAAGGACTGATAAACCCTGAAATGGTATTAGGTATCACTCCTTCGAATAATAATAATAATGACAATGTGTATACTAATTTTCCAACTGCACCTCCTGCGATAATAGAAGAACCAACCTCCGATATTACCAAACCAAAACAAGCAAAAGGAGAGAGAGAATTAGAAACTCAGGCATACAAAAAAATAAAAAATCAAGAGGATCATAGAAATGAGAATTTGAGCAATCCTGATTCATATATGAATGGTATGGATTTGTGGCAACGTACTGCATTAACCTGGATTAATGCGTACAATGAATTTGTTAGAAATGCTGAAAGAATGAATGAATATTGGTTTAACCTCTTGGGCAGACCTTGGATAAGAGAACAAAAAAATGCTAGTAGCAAGAAAATAAGGGCAGAATAATGTTGAAAAAAATTTAGGCTTAAGAAGGTAATGACAACCACTGTTATAGTATTTATTTTCTTATATATTCGAAGTAGTGCGAATTATAATCTCATTATTTCCGAATATATTAATAAGAACGAATAGCGTAAATATGGAGCATAACATATGATGATGACTATTATGATCCTTGAATCAAATGTCATCTACTTGAAAAGTCCAATTTTCTACTTGGAGGTTCTTTGCAGTTTTTTGATTGTTCCACAACAAGAGACAAATAAAAAAAGAGAGGAGATCAGAGAACAAGATGAATGCGAAGAATAAAACTAAGAAGGAAAAGAAACGTAGATGGGATGCAATCCTGATAGGAATTGGAATGGTAATAGGTTTCTCTATCATAATTATGAAGATTACTGGTTATTGGCCTTGTCATATCGTGAGCGCTCTGCAAATCAAGCAAATATCTTGTAACAAGTCTATACAAGAAAATGTGTCTTCGATATTACATTGGATTCAGCAACAGCAGATGAAATTCTTTCCTCATTTCTTATTATAATTTCTTCAAAGTATCTAATTACAGTAATCTCTGAAACCTTAGGTAATAGGATTTCTTTTCCATATGTCATATCCAGTATCATTGCAGGAAAGTTGGCTCCCGCCAAAGTTGTAAATATTGTCCCTCCCCCAAACCGTGGATTAATTTCTATTAGCTTTATTACGCCGTCTGAAGACTCTTTCATTTGAATACAGCAGGGACCTCTAATTCCAACATGTTCTGCAATTTTCATACAATTCATTTCCAAATCTGGATCTCGTATGATTCTTCCTTTTGTGGAAATACCTGCTTTTGTTTGTATTCTGATTCTAGGTACTGCAATTAATGGTTTTTTGTTCAAATCAGAAAGCACATCTATGGTATATTCCTTTCCGGGGAGAAATTCTTGAAAAATCATGTTATCAAACTTTGACACTATGTATTTGAGTTCGGATTCATCTTCAATTTTGATAACGTCACGACTTCCCTTTCCAAACTGTGGTTTTGAAATAACTGGGAATGCTTTTATCTTTTCCGGATCTGCCGTTGTAAAGGGAAGTTCAAATTTATTTTTGGAAAGATTTTGATATGTTAACGTTTTATCGCGACAAATTTCTAATGTACTTCTATCGCTTACAATCGCCTGAGCTCCCATCTCTGCAAGCTTGTCACGGTTTTCACTATATGGGTAAATATCAAAACCTGATGTTGGCATTAAAACTTTAACCTTGTGCATCTTTACAATTTCAAAGAGCTTATCAACAAAAGAGTGATGAATAGCCTCAGGAATCACTTCGCTAGCGTCAGCCATGAAGAAACCTGCAGATAAAGGACTAGAGTCAGTAGCTACAATTTTTCCGTCAAAGTTTGCCATCTTCAATGATTTTATAACGTTTATTCCTGCAGGACCAGAAGCGCCAGGAATAAGGACTGTCGATAACATAGCTCTACGCAAAGGGCATGACCATTTCTTATTAGATTAATAATAATATAAACATTCATGAAATATCGAGTGAAATTTTTAATAATAAAAAGTTCTTATTAATATATAAATTGAATATTAAGGAAGATTATCACGTGCATTGCAATTACAATGATCATTCCGCACATGATCTTACTATCGAGAATGTGTTAATACGCTCCGAAGAAATTGGTTTACAAACTTTGGCTTTTACTGAACATGTTAGAAAAACTTCAGATTGGATCCCCGCCTATCTTAGAGAAATAGAATCATATGGGAACAAAAATAATTCTCGTCTGAGAATTATTCCAGGATTTGAGGCAAAGATCCTAGTAGATGGTTCTATTAATTGTCCTGAACAATATAGTAAAAATTACTTTTTGATAGCAAGTTTTCATAATTTATATGGTTGCAAGCAAGTTTGGATTAATGCGCTAAAAAAAGCGATCGAAAATCCAGATGTAAATGTGATAGGCCATATAGCACCAGAACCGACATTCACACTTGGGGATAGTGAAGTTGATGCATTGGCTTCTCTAATTGTAAAAAACAAAAAAATAGTCGAGCTTAATGCAAAGTACTGTAGACCTCCGCCAGAGTGGATACTTATTTTCAAGAAAAAGGGAGTAAAATTTCATTTGGGTAGTGATGCACACTCCTTGCAGCAAATAGGCCAATTTGAAAAAATTTCAGATCTGATTTCCCTGGCCGATGGTTGAGAAGTATATGTAACAAGAACCCCAGACCTTAAAAATTAAAGTATGTCATGCAGCAATTACTTTCAAAAGTCATTCCGGTACCCTATGCTGATATTTTTACCAAGAAAGGGCTTGCGATCCCTATTAATCACATTTCTTCTTACCAAATATTGTTCCTGCCTGAATTATAGAATTACTGGGAACTTGTCTTCCTGGCAGAGTTATTACAGAAGCACCGATTGCGCAATTATTACCAACTACGGCACCAAAGTGATTTGTACCTGTATCAACAAGTCGACCATTTAGCTCATACCTTATGTTTTGCTGGTTTAACAACACATTTGCAGTTCCCGAATATCCTCCAAACCAGACATGTTGTCCTATTATGCTATCAAGTATTACATTTTGATGCGCCATTTTATCACAGCCTGCAAAATATGATCTAGCGATTTCGCAATTAAATCCGATTCTTGTTTTCTCGCCTAGCATGCAATTTCTAATAAGCGAACTCATGCCAATAAAGCTGCCTTTGCCAATGTATGTAGGTCCTTTTATCTTGCAAAAGTCATCAATTGTAACTCCATCTTCAATTATACATGGTCCTTCAATTATGCTTGATTTAGCAATTGATGCGTTTGGGGAAATCCTTGTTTCTCTTATATTCTCATAAAGTACTTTTTGGATAATTTTTAAAAAATCCCAGGGATAGACAACAGAATCTATTAGAAAAGATGCTCTTTCTAACGAATAATGAATAAATGTGTTTAAAGGAACTTCAAACTTACCTTCTTTATTGAGTGTTCTGACTTCATTGCTATTTATCAGATAGTCATGAGAAGCAGTCATAGTAGCGGTAGCAATAGCAGCAATTGAGAGCTTGTCTTTATTGCCATTATTGTTATTATTATTAATAGAAGAAGAACAAGAAGAAGAAGATTGCTCTACATCAATAGAAGGAAAGTTTTCTTCAATTAGTTTAACTGCATCAGGAGATTCGTTTGGTACTATGATCTTGTCAATATCTAGAATTTCCTTTGCTACCCGCACATTTCTGACAATTAGTGGCTGTCCAAATACTTTTAGTGAAGTTGCAGGGCAATCACTACAGTCTGTCATAAGGGATTGAAGGTGATGGATTGAGTTACGAAAGACCAGCTCGCATTTTATATGTGTTAACTTAGTTAATCAACATTTAAGTAGATTTAGTAAACGAATATGATAATAATTACTTAGTATATGCTGGGTATACTTTATGTAGGAAGTTATGAATGTAACAGGACATAATGCTCATATAATAAAAATATTCCAAGTTTACTTGGTATAAATTTTTCTACAGCGTAAAACCATTACTATTTTTGCTAGATATGTTATCTACTGTTTAATAGAAACTGCAATGCTTATTAAAATCAAAGAAAAAACATTGGTATCCTTGTAACTTACTTTAAGGATGAAAATTTAGGGAAGGAAAACCAGTCTACAAGTGGATAAAAGGTATCTGTAAGCCGTGGTATATGTTTTAAACTTATTCTTAACTGCTATCGCGAACCCAGCGAATAATAAAAAGGTCGAGTAAGTACAACAGTTTTAAAAATGGGATATCCCTTATAAGAATATTCTAAAGAACATTTATCACAAATCAATGGTATCTTTATTGATTCTTCTGCTGACATTAAGAACACAGAAGATAATAGCAAATTATAATAGGTTACAGATAGTATTACTACCATATCTGAGATTGATTAATTCATTTGTGAGCTCATAATTATCCATGATATCAAATACAATTGTTACAAGTTTAAACTATCGTAAATAAACATATGAGAAATTTCAACATCGGTTTTTGATGCTATATATGAATAGGTTTTTCAGATATTTCTGACAGAATTCATTCAATCGCTTGATATAAAAAATAAGAAATGACCTTCTGTAATAATTTTTCAGAATATAAAAAACTAATGAGGAGATAGATGATTGTTAGGATCAATGAAAAATAGCAATAAAACTACGGTTTTAACAATGGTAGTATCGTTACTAGTCGCTTTTGTGCTAGTAATGAGTGGACCTGAAGGGAGTATGATGATAAACAGCAATTATGTCTATGCCAAATCATCAGGAGGAGGCGGCGGAGGATCAAGTGGTGGAGGCGGCGGTGGAGGTAGCAGCGGTGGCGGTAGTAGCGGTGGCAGTAAAGGTGGCGGTAGTAGCGGAGATTCAAAAAGTTCTGGTTCTGATTCTGGCGGTAGCAGTAAAAAAAGCATAGGTAATAATGGCGATGATCTAAACGACGATGACCACGGTCCACCATCAGCACCAGGCAATGATTTACCAGGAAACGATAGAACAAAAAATTCAGATCCGATAATCAAGACTCTAGGAAATCCATGTCATCCAGTCAACAGATGCACACCAAAAACAGATCATTTCCCCCGTTTCCATGACCATGACCATCATGATCACGGCGATGTAAGAGTAATACAAAAGACCGTAGTAGTTCATGACAGAGATAACAACCAACAAACAATACTGTTAAACACCAATACACAAACAGGCACTTGTTTTGTATCTTCACAGGAAGTGGTAAATGTGCCAGACTTAGTTACACAATTGCTAAACCAATGCACTTCTGTAACTATAACGCCTTAACTAATCTTTCTTTTTTTTTGCTAGAATAGCATAACATAACGTTCTCTTGTTTGGTAAAGATATCTGCTAATTTGAGAAAACAAAACAACTTTTATTAACTTCTCTCCTCTCTAACTAAACCAGTAAATAACTATTGGTTTCTTCTTTTTCAGTTAAGCATTACGTTAGGCGAAGTGGTCGCTGGGAATATATCAGCTACTATGATTCTAATAACAACTTTCGAGGTAATGCGATCTTTCCATCAAGAGAGCAAGCAGAGAAATATCTCGAGTCATACTAGGCAAAGATGAATAGCAGATTAAACGTATATGGAAAACAAATAACTGCCTCTTCTCTTGACAAAAAACTTCTCTTGAAAGTGTTTAATGATGATGATGATGAAGATAAGAGCACTAGAGTTAATTAACTGGAGAAAAGTAAGTTATCATCATCGGTGATTAGTCATTTGGGTTGTAAAGGCATATGTAATAGATATCAAACAAATAAGCCGTTTCTCTATGGTAGTAGAAGCCGTTATTCTATGGGACAACGTCGCTGCCAAATCTGCCAGATATTCATAAATTATAATGATAGTGTGTACTGTCCCTGCTGTCACTCCAAGCTCAGGATGCGTCCACGGAACAATGATGATAGGCAGAAGTTATTAATCGGTATCATTAGGTTTTAACAATTAACATTAACTAATTAACTAACTAACAAAAGTATAGTTAGTGTTACCAACGCATAGTAACATTATACTTCAGTTCCTGTGCAAAAGATGTTATGAGATATACTATCCTTTAGATAGATTGAAAACTGAAGAGAGAGATAGATGGGGATTGGGTAGGTAGGTCGAAGGAAGGCTTAACTTGGTAGTAAGTTAATACTGATTTATCATATAGGATTTACCGCTGACTCATATCACATAACTATCGATAATATCAATGGTGTAGGAGTTACCCATTTACCTGTTATTAGTACGATTCAATTATAACTAGATTATAGGTAGAAGGGACAATCGTTATTATTATTAATCATCGAAAGTCTTCACAACCTTTCTGCTAATGCAACAGCAGGCAGCAGTTGTAGTAATTGAGATGATGCTGTTGATTTGGACAACATGGCCAAATCATGATCTATCAGCAGTTAAGAAACAGCTAAATTTGGAGTCTGTAGCCTCCTCTCTAAATCAGAGTGAGTAATAAAACTACATCATCGTCGTCGTCTACTAATTTTGCTACAGCTACTACAGCTACCACCGCAACCAACTAACTCATCGCAACTAACTAATAATTGCCTTCTAGTAGTAGATAATACTCAATTGGGTGAGGCGGTGCAACTATAGCGTTATTATCTTTATAACGTTGCTCAAGTTCTCTATGCTTTTGAATGACTTCTGAATCCTCTATTCTTCCAGTTTCAGGGTAAAATCTGCATTCTGGTATACAACTCGGGTCAGTAAATTGGTTACAACCTTGTCCATCATATCCTCTATGAGGAACTCTTACATACCAACTCGTAGGATGTGAATACCAATGTTTTTTTCCATGTTGGTATCTTTCTTCTGGTGATACCTTGAGTTGTTGTCTTAAGGACCAGTCTAGCTCTTCTTGAGTTATAGTATCGTAAACATCTTCACAAGTTATGCCAACTGCAGGAGCCGTTTTCTTACATCTAGCATGTCTGTAATCAGCAAATCTATGAGGTTCACCGTTTCGCTGGGTTTCAATATCGTCTAATTCTTGCTGAGTAGTAGTTGTTTTATTACTAATAATAACGTCCCATTTTGATATAGGAGAGGACCCATGTATCAGATTATCAACACGCTTTGTTAAAGCTGCTAGAGTTTTATCTAAGTTCTTCAATTTGATGTTATCGAGATATTTGATTTGTTGTAGTAGTTAATTGCTGATGCTGTTGTTGATTTTTTTGTCTTTGTATCTGGTTTTCAATTTCTGTTAATTTCTCTTCCAAACTTTGCACATACATAAGATCTCTTGCGTAATTAGGAGCTATAGTCTAACACCCTACTTGTTTTAGCCGTCTTCTTAGATTGAAATGCTGTCAGACTGTATAACTCTGAAGTTCAGGAGACCGGATATTATATCAGATACGTTATTGTACTTCCTTAATCTGTTTCTAAATTTAGTACCCATTATTCCAAACTTTTTGATTCTACATATGGTATGTTCTACTATGATCCTTAGCCTAGAATGATTCTTGTTGTAAGTTCTTTCATCACATGAAAGCAATGTACCCTTTTTCTTTTTGATACGAAGTACAGACTTTACAGTGGGAAAGTCCTTTTCAATGCCAAGATAACCAAGATCAACTATGTTTTCAACTTGTGATGGAGTTATAGAATGATTGTGTTTGTAAATGTCATAATCATGTTTTCTTCCACTTCTGTGACCTGTCTTATGCAGTATCAATCCTTCACTGTTTACCATCAATTGTGTCTTGACAGTATGTTTCTTCTTTCTACCTGAATAGTAACTCTTCCTTCTTCTTTTGTTCTTAGGTCTTGGAATTTCTTGTTCTGTAGAGTCTATGAAAGCCTTGAATCCAGGAAAGTACTCTTCTACTTCATCTATAGTTCTTAATCTCCTAGTACGTTTGTATATCTTCTTTGGCAATGGAATACACTCCTTGATAAGTGGTTCCATCATTGATATATCTCTACAAACATTGCTTTGATCAAGGTCAAACAGAAATCCTGATAATGTATATGTAATGTATAATCTGTAGTATACTAGAAGCATAACGAATCTTTCTTTAACTTTAAGCTTAAATGGTCTACCAGCACCTATATCCCGTATTCTCGTCCTTGATAGAAGACGTCTTCTTTCGTGCTCTTCGTAGTTATGTTCAATTTCGTTACAAATGGATTCAAATTCAGATACAGTTACTCCGGTAAATGACCTGAATATCAAAGGTTTCTTACATAATTTGCTATAGGACATCAAAGAGCTTGTCAGATAGATATCCTATGTGAAGAGGAATATAGCTCTAAGCTTCTAATTACACAAGAGATCTATAATAGATGGACCTTCTGATAATAGACGAAATGTATCTACGTTTGCTTCTTTAATTACCTTCAAGGCCATGAGTTTATACATATCATTATTACTCGAGTTAAAAATTGACCAGGCTTCTTTGATAACTTCCTGAATACCACCTAGACTTTTCTCATACATAAAAGGTAACGTCTCTTTTGCTAAATCAGTTAAGAACTTTTGAGACTGTGAAGTTAGATATTGGATATCTCTAGTAACGGTAGAGTGATCTACACCTAATTCTACAGGCAGCATCATATGACCTCAGACCTTTAACCAAAAGTAACCATAGTTTATGTCTGCGTTCGTTAATGATAGCTTGTGTGTTTTTACCCATAGCGATTAAACAACAACCCTCCCTCTATCTATTTCCTCTAATACCTCATATATTTACACATAAACTTAATAATTTATTGCAATGCTTTTTAAAGAAAACCGTCAGTTGATAGAATACGTCGAATTACTTCATTATCCTTCTTTCTGAACCTTCTGATATATTGGCTCTGCTTTCTTATACTACCCCAACGTAGCAACCCACCGCAATACCCGCCGAACCACTCTTCTTGTTGTGGTGGTAAAAAACTGTTGGGTTTGATGTTGTTATTATTATTTGTATTTGACATTTCGTGTTAATTGATTAATTTGTTAATAATTAATTGGTTAGTAATTGGTTAAACGCCAGCAACTTTTCGCATAAAGGCCAGACCTCGTATAACATCATTGTTGGTAGAATTAGAAGAATAGCCGCTACTACCATTATTTCCTTTACCATTTGTTGGGTCCAGGAAATTAGGCACGTCAAATCTAAATCCAGCGTAAGGATCTTTTTTAGTCGTTACAGATGCTCCATGTTGTTTTAAACCACTCTTCTTTAATTTTGTAAGATATATCTCTGCAATTTCTTGATCACTAATGCCACTCCACTTATAGACATGTTCTAATTCCTGTTGATAACGATCTTCTCTTACGAATAACTCTCGAGGTATTAACTGGTGCAAGGTAGCCATACGTTCGGCTTTTGTCACTTTCTCTTGATACCGTTCAACGAACTTATTGTTACGCTCTCGTTCTGCAAGAAGGTCGTCTTTCATAGTTTGTAGTTTGTTTAACATGCTAAGTGCTTCACCTAATGTCTGCGGTGTTTGCAGATTGTTAATGTCTAATGATTCTGCTGGTTGTTCTTCTACACCCTCTCCCTCTCCTCTTACTAGTCCTGTTCCTCGGCTGCTACAGGTCCTTCTGTTCCTGTAGGTGTTGTTGAAGAAGATGTTGATGTTGATTCAGATGCTGCGCTATGTGTAAGTGGTCGAAGCATTGCGAGCGGCAGTCGGCCTCAGCGTCTTTAATACACTTACTAGTTTTATCTTTGCTTGAATCTTGCTGTTCTCTTTGTTGGTCCATTTTGTTAACTAATGATTTATTGTTACTATTGACAAAGCTATTATCTTTTCTATCGTCATTACTAGAAGACGACGCTGCTGATGATGATGCTGATGTTGCCGTCCATTGTTTGACTGCTTCATTTAAAACATGCTGTAATTGCTTGTATGGCCTACTGTTAAAAACATCATATGATGAAGGGTAATTTGGTGGATTATAGGCATCCTCTTCTAATTCAATAATATCCTCTTCTTTTACTGCTACAGACATAATATTATTATTCGATACTGATTATTTTCAGTATCAGACTTATAGGTTTTCAGCTTAACATTAAGGAAAAACATAAAAGTTAATCCACACCTAAAAAAACTATATTATGACATTAACTAAAGCAATTCTAACGGTAGCCCCTAGTTTAAGCGTTACAGGTGGGACCCTAGTGACATTAGATGGGTCGACCAGTACGGCCGCTGACGGCACAACTTTAACAGGTAGAGATGCTCATCTATTTGAACAGATAGCGGGTCCGATTATAGCATTGAGGGCAACTGTGGCTCATGAGGGTGCTTCTTTGACCGATAGTATGCAATTCAACGCACCAATAAGTCAGCCTAATTCTAAACTTTCCTTTAAATTAACAGTAAAAGATAGTGGTGGGGTAAACACTAACCGAAACAGCAGCACTTCGGATATCGTGACTATTTCAGTTACGTCCTAACTACCTTACGCATAAATTCTAAGTTACGTATGACTGTAGAAGTAGAAGATGGGTTAGGTTCTGTGTTTATTGGTTGTTGCTCCTGTTGTTTTCTATACTGCTGCTGATGCCTTAATTGTTTTTGTTTTTGTTCTTGATATTTGTTATTATTATACTGCTCTATTTTTTGCAACCTCTGTGAACTTTCTTGTTTCATTCTATTCCATTGATTGAATAACTGGTCATATTGATTTTTATCTAGATTGAATTTCATATTGGCGAGTTTAGCATCTATAATAGCTGGAGCTTCAGCGGCTTTTACGGAATCAGTAAACGTCTTTGGTGCAGTTACTTTCACAAAATTACCGTTTCTATAGGTTGGCATTTCTTCTTATCTTATCTAATCTAATAATACGACTGTCGTCTTGCCATATGCAAATGAACGGCGTGTTTGGTCCGTTCGTCCTCAGAATATAATACTCGAGAACAGTAGGCACATTTGAATTTCAGCAAATGATTTCGTATTGCCAGTCCGTATTCAAAGAGATTTCCTGTCTTTGAATCTAAATAGATTTTCTTTTGCTGAATTAAGTCTTTAATTATCATTTTAAGGTCGCGAAATTCGCCTTTAACATAATAACTTGTAAAGAGTTCAGAACGGTGTTTTATGCCAGACACCATATTAGCAATCATGTCGTACTTTGCATGGTCATCCTTTAACTGTGAAAATTGTATCTCATCTGTCTTGCTAATTACATCGTCCAAAGTTTTATTCGCAACAGAAGAAATGGACTCTTGTAACTGGCCAGGTGTGCCATTTGCTATTGCCTCTAGATCTGGTCGCATAACCTGTTGACCATCTTCCCATACTAATTTGACTGGTCCACGATATGTTTTAGGAAATTCTGAGTTAGTTGTATTATTATTATCGCTGCTCATTATTATTATACCATTGATGTAACCCAGAGAAAGCTATTAGTGTTTGCTACTAGACACACAAAAAAAACACATACACAAATCAGCATCAATCAAGCTCGTTGCTATTCTTTTTCACATTAAAAAGATAAGTGGATGGTTGTTTGTTTAACCATTTATCAAGTGCAATTCACGTTACCTGTGAAAGTTGCATGTTCTCCGTCAGCAGTTCTAAATTGTATTGTTACACCTGTTCCACATTGTCCTGTGATGGTTGCAGTTGGAGGAACTACTATATCTTCACAGCGTGCTGGAAAAGAACCTGCTGAAAGTTCTTTTCCCGTAATGGTAAATGAGTTTCCAGTTATTTGTACACTCATCCAAGGTACCTGTTTTGGTAAATGGAAACTCATGAGTTAAGTGAACGTCCACATTGAACTGTCCTTGTACTGCGGCACTTGCATTTTGCTGAACAGAAAATGTTATAGATGCGGGTTCAGATACTGTCGCTCTTGGACAAGTGTTTTTCCGTCTCCTTGTCCACTGACCTGTATTGTTGTCGGTGTTGGAGTTGGAGCAGATGTAACTCCCTCTTCAGTACAAGTTGCGTTTTCGCCTGGGTGTGTGCATATCAGATTTTCACATTCCTGGTTTGTTGCAGTATCAAACCCACTTGCAGAACCCCTATTCTTGCATTCCTCTATGGTAACTGTGTTGCCATTACCGTTACCACTTCCATTATCTCTTGTCTTTTTATTATTATCAGCGTGTCCTGGTTTCTTCTGGGGAGCGAGCAAATGCTGTCTGCGTTGTTATTGCAGTTGCTGCAAATTGTTCCTACTACTAATGTTGCTGCCATGAAGACAGCAACTATTGTTGCATTTCTCTTTGTAGTTGAGTTGTTCATAATATTTTATCAATAGAAAGTTATCTGTATATTTGAAGTGAGTAAGTTAATGCTGATTTATCTAATATGATTTAGTGCTGACTTGTTTCGTATAACAATTGAGTATATCAAATGAAGGATACTTTCTAATTTAGCAATTCATAGTATCATTAGTTATAATGATTCTTCACCAATTGGGCACGAAGTCCAATTACTTCATTATAGTGTGCTAGGTTTTTGGTGGTTTGCATTGGCCAATTTGGCCAATTTGGCCAATTTAGTAGTTTTTGGTTTAAAAAATAACTTTACCAAAATTAGGAACATTATGTGGGAAACATAAAAACAAATAAAGTTTTACTTTTAAAAACAGAAAGGCCGCTCGTGATGTCATAGCGGCCAAATCTAAAATGTAGAAAGTATCTAGATTAGCCCAGATTGACCGAGCCAAACTAGAGAAAGAATCCACTAACTACTATACATATATACAGCAACGACGTTAATTCGGGGGTAGTTCACGCAAAGGTCGATTAGTTGTTGACTTTCCTATAGAATACAAAAAGATAAAACAGATTGTAAAAGAAAGAAGTTACATAAACTCAGAGTTTAGGTAACTAACCACTCCTAAGCGATTCAAATACATGATCTCCTGGCTTGGAGTTTAGAAATCTGTCTATGTCCTGCTCATTAGTATAATCTAATCCAATACTAATCATCACATTAGCCGTTAAACCAACAGCATCCAAACGCTTTTTCCTATCTAAAAACAATTCAACAGGTCTGCCATTAGCTCTATCATGAGCATCCATTCTTTCTGCTATCTTTTGTAATCTGTCATCTTATGTCTAATCCTTCTATAAGCCCAATCGACACTTACCTTTTTGTTGTCAAGTTTCTCGAAATAGTCTTTTGCGAGTTGATTTCCATTGCTTGCTTGGTTTGTTATGAATTCAGACTTTTTATATTCACTATATGGTATACCATATACTCTAGCCTTAGTTCTAAGGATGCAGTCCTCCCAACTTTTGCCAACGTATTTTTTTCTTAATCGGTTGTTGTTATTATTATCTTTCCAGTAAGCATAAAGATATGGACCATGCTTCTCCTCGATACAATCAGGTTTACCGCATTTAATAAATTCCCGATAATGGAATAAAATCTACCTTTCTTTATCCTTGCTTGACGATAAACAACCAATTAGACGTTTGTTATTACTTAACAGCATTGTAAATGCTATGATTGCCTAATTCTGTAAACTAATGCTTATCGCTTTGGATACCTCCTTATTTAAAATCCAATACAGCCTTTGACAAATCATTCCAAAATAATTCTGGATTTAATTCAGAAAGGTAACAAGTCGTTTACAGATAGAGGCAATTAGATCATTTACATAACTCTTAACCACCACCCCCTATGAACACTATTCCAGCATTTTTCAGACACTGAATTAGCCCAGCCTGATCGATTGGTTGTCCTGTTCTTTCTGCAACATCTGTTAAAATTTGCTGAAGTTCCGACTCTCCACGCGGAGATGTAGCACAGAATTGCTCCAAATTCCCTTGTGTTACTAGAAATATTTGTTCGGCGTTAAGGAATTTTGTCAAACATTCTTGGCAAGTTAGTTTTGTGGGTGGTGTTGTTGTTGTTGTTCCAACCCCCTCTTGTACACAGGTTGCATTTTCACCTGGGTGAGTACATATCACGTTTTCACATTCTTGCCCTTGGTTGTTATCAAATCCGCTTTGTGATGCTACTTGTTTGCATTTCTGAATGGTAATTGTATTGCCATTGCCATTGCCATTACCATTACCTTTGTCTCCTTTCTTCGTCTGCGGATAAGCAAATGCTGTTGTTTGTCCTGTTGTTGTTGCAAATGTCCCTACTACTAGTGTTGCTGCCATAAAGACAGACTACTAACGCTAGAGTTCTCGTTGTTGTGTTGTTCATATATATTACAACTTACAATATTATCTGTATATTTGACTTGGCGAAGTTAATGCTGATTTATATGATATAATTTACTACCAATTTATTCCATATAACTATCAAACATATCAAATGGACTATTCTTACTTATTTACCTATTATTGGTAGCATTCAATTATAACTAGATTCTACTATTGCTAGTCTATAGCTTAGGAAAGTATACCATACCATATTGCATTGCCAATCAGAATCGCAACAGAATGAAATAGCTGTAATATAAAAAATAGGGAAGGTTGTTGTTGTTGTTTTTTGTTCTGTTCTGTTCTGTATCAAGTAGTAGTGCATTCCACATTACCTGTGAAAGTTGCATGTTCTCCGTCAGCAGTTGCATATTGTATTGTTACACCTGTTCCACATTGTCCTGTGATGGTAGCACTTACTGGGGAAACTCCTAGTAATGTTAAAAGCCTTTCAAACCCAGCTAATCCCACGCCCCCTCCAGATAATAGTGCACATGTTTGCTCCAAAGCAAACCTTCCCCGAAAGATGGTTATAAGTTATCAAAATTATCTGAGTGAGGATAACTTGTTGAAACTCATAATAATAAATAAATGGCGTTCTGAAGGAATAATGAGATGAAGTTTAAAAAATAAGAGTGGGGTCGCTAGGCTATCCTGGTATCTCTGTGTTTATAATAGTACAGGTTATGTGTTGGCCTGCAGCTATAGTACTAGGACCACAATCACCACTGGTGGAAACAGCAAAATGTTGGGTGGAATGGCCTCAAGTACATTGAAGGAATCCCCTGGCTGCAGTGTAAAAACGACACCATTTCCAATAGCAGACGTACATGCGAAAGATTGTTGGGGATGGCCAACAGTAAATAAACTTATTGTACAGTCGCTTGGGAGAGAGCAATTGGATCGCAGGCTGACAAACGACTTGTTTTACAATTCTTAAGGTTGTTGTGATTGGTTCGGGTGTTGGTGTTGGTGTTGGTGTTGGTGTTGATGTTGGAGTAGATCTAACTCCTTCTTGTGTACAAGTTGCATTTTCACCTGGGTGAGTGCATATCACGTTTTGACATTCTTGTTCTGCTGTGTTATCAAATCCACTTACTGTCCCGTCTTGTTTGCATTTCTGGATGGTAACCGTGTTTCCATCTCTACTATTTTCTTGTGATCCTCCTCTATTCTTCTTTTGATAAGCAAGTGCCGTTTGTGTTGTTGCTGTTGATGCTAATGTTCCTACTACTAATGTTGCTGCCATAAAGATAGCAACTATAGCTAAAGTTTTTGTGTTGTTCATACGTTACCAAGCAATATGATTTCATCTATATATTTGACTTGAGTAAGTTAATGCTGATTTATCTAATATGGTTTAGTGCTGACTTGTTTCGTATAACAATTGAGTATATCAAATGAAGGATACTTTCTAATTTAGCAATTGACAGTAACCTTTGTTATAATGATTCTTTACCATTTGGACATGATGTCCAATTACATACATACTTTATAATCCACGTTTATCTCTGCATTATAGTGTGTGCTAGGGTTTTGTGGTTTTTGATTTGGCCAAATTGGCCAAAATGGCCAATATTAGTTATTGGTGTATCTATGGTTGACTATTCAATCAATCAATCAATCAATCGATTAAAGGATCAATATCGTACTTGGTCTTCAAGTCCGAACCTTTTCTAGTTATGTGCATTGCACAGTAACCTTTCTCTATCCACTTTAGAATATCTGGTCCTACTGTTTCAGATGCGGTCAACTCAAGTATTTCTCCAGCAGAATCCGAACCTAAATCATGCACATAGAATTTATATCTGTTAACTGGCTTGTCTGGTTGGCTTTCATATGTAATTCAGCTCTTCTCTCGTTTTGTCTGGAATAATTTGTAGTAGCCTATGATCGCCATCCTTGAACTTGATAAATCTGTTCGTATTCCTTGAAGATGCTTTCTGGTCCAGTCGTGATCTCATCTCAGATATCTTGCGTTTTGTTTCTTCGCTTAAAACTTGCTTACCACCTGTTATTGTTGACTTGTTGTATTTGTATTTACACTTGCACTTGTATTTGTTGACATTTAACTCTCAAGCAAGCATGCAAAGTTTACTAATATAGCTTTATCGACTCTTTATCATATGCCACAGGATTGGAAGAATCCGAATGGTGTTAGTGGTGGTAAAGCAGCTCGCACAAGCTGAAAAAGCCTCTGATAGGCAAAAAGGGCTAGAATCTTTGATATCGTCATATTCAAGCGCAAAGATCTAAGACCAAATAAAGATCGCTTTAAGACAGAATATATTATGTGTGCAGTTTAGTCACGAGATCCTGAACTATCTCCTTTTCGATCTGTGTAAGCAAATCTAAATCTGGTCCTATTATTGCCATGGCGGTCATGTTATACAATGAGAACTTGTACCTTTCATCAACTACATCCTCAGTGAGGATGTCTGCATATGAAATAGGTGCATCGTCAAATTTGTTTTTTATATTAGATTTTAATACATAAATGTTAAATCTAACGAATAGACCGTACGCTTTGGTCTTTTCTAACAGACTGGCTTCTTTTGGAATAATCCAACTGGGTTTATAATCATTGCATTGAACAATAGGAGTATGCCATATAGGTGCAAAAGATACTTTTGGTTTCTCGTTCAAAAGTCACTAATCTTGTCCATAAAGTAAGAAGGCTCCAATGATATCTCGATAACACTGTGTAGCAATGTTGCTTTTCTCTTATAATTATGGGTTCAAAGTCGTGTTCATTCAATCCATCTCTTGTAAAGTAAAAATAGTGAATTTCGTTATTGATATGAACCCTTTTTGGGATAACACCAAAGATATTTAATCTCTCTTTGTTTTGAATATTCTCATATCACCTAGTTTCTGTCCTGTGTCTTCTACAATCAAAACGTTGGCTGAGGTAGCATATATCATCTTCTGAGTATTTATCAACACCTTAAGAACTTCCATAAGTTCGTTCGAGATATTATTTGCTTCTTCAAAATTGCTTTCTTTTAGTTTATTTATTAACTTATACAATTGGCTTTCAATTTCCTGATATATTTCATAATTCAAAGTTTTTTTATCGTATGCTCGTTTAGCAAGTTCAAATAGTAATTTAATATCTTCTTAACCCTTTTATCATCACTTCTGATTTCTCGTGTTTTTCTTTTAGATCTCGATGTATGTCTGAAAACAACGAAATAATTGATTCACCTGTACCATTAACTAGATCTTTGTATAATAATGCTAAATCATTCGGTACTGGAAAATTATAGTAGATGTCATTATAGGTATTAGCTTCTTGCGAATCTCTTGGCTGCCATGTTTCGTATGTAGATAAATACGCAATTGTTTGGTCATAAGCTTTAAGTGATTCTTCGTATAGTTGCTTGGTTTGATAGTCTAGATATCCATGAACGATATAGTTACGTATATCATATTTATCTAAAACTCTCATTACATCATCTAAATATCTAAGTGATTCTTCAGATTGTGATAGATGTTTATATGTATACGGACTTGGGATCTTTTACATCAGAGAATGTATTCAATAATATATGTTTTTTAAACCTTATTCTTGAACGTTTTTTCTTTGATTTTTGTTCTGGTGATATCTGCATTGACATGATTATTCACTCGGAGTGCGGAATTTTGATAATATTAATTCATTATCCTTTTGCATACTCATTTTAAATTTTACAAGGTCTTCGATTACCTTATCCAAGTCATTTGGAGTTAACTGGCATTCAACATCATCTATTTCACTTGTTCCTGGATATCTGATTCCAAAAACACATTGAATAACAGGAATTAATCTTTTCTGATCTTTTGGAGTTGTCAATACTCTGTAATTATTGGTCAAATTAATATAAGTTAAGCGTGGCAATATGGCATTCTCTAATCGGGTTCTTTGATGATAAATGTAGAATTCTTCAATTAAATTACGACTTTCCATTATACTAGCTATATTCTCAATTTTTCTAATGTTAGCATCATCGAAACCGTGTGCTGCTTTAAGTCATTCTTGAAAAGAGTTGCGCTAGATGATGTTGAAAATATGCTTGCCAATTTGTAAAGTGCCATGAAAATGTCTTTACTTAAATTTGAACTCTCTCCGAATATTTTCTGTACTACTCAGGTTGTGAAAATGAACCATAATATTCGCCTTGTTTGAATTTTTGAAAGATAAAAGACATTACCTTATCTAGAATATCATCAGAAAGCGTTAAAAGCGAAGTCACCTGTCTCGATAAATCATCGAATGACGACATTTTTGACTATTACTCCAGCCTGACTAATCAATATTACCGATTACGGATACCTTTATCTATGATCCTTTTGGATATGTCTTGAATTGTTTTGGCAAGCGATTCTGTATTGCCCAAGTCTTTTTCTAAAACGTGGACCTACCTTGATATCTGATATTGGTAGCATTATTATTTTATTTATTAGATCTCCCAACTCTTTTCCTGTGTCTTTATTCCATGTCTTTCCAGATCTATCTTGCAAGGATATGCTGGTTTACCTTGATGACGTAGTACAACATGCTTTTCATAATCTGCTTCGTCATTAGTTTGAAAATCATTACAATAATAACATGAAAATAAGAAATTATTCGTTATTTGGTCTGACGAATAATTTATTTTATTTTCTCAATTGTTTATTGTAACTTCTATACTGTTAGTATGTTTTTCT
This sequence comes from uncultured Nitrososphaeraceae archaeon, assembly GCA_963825865.1. Taxonomy (GTDB): domain Archaea; phylum Thermoproteota; class Nitrososphaeria; order Nitrososphaerales; family Nitrososphaeraceae; genus CAWGVG01. The sequence goes on from CAWGVG010000027.1 coordinate 73,669, forward strand.
TCTGATTCGATAGTTATTTCGTCATTTTGAAGATAGTCGTTGGAGACACCATTTTTTTCATCAAAATCGTTTTTTGTTTCTGGCTCTTGCTGTTTTTGTGTAATTTTTCCAATATCAACAATTTCTATTGAATCTTCACTAGCGATATTGTTACTATGCTGGAAGTAATCTTCGGGATTATTGTAATAAGCATCTACCAATTCGTCTACCGTAACCTCTTGCTCTTTATGATTTTTTATTTGCGAAAAAATTGCATGTCTGTCTGAATATCTTAAAAGTGCCTGAATTTCAGAGGTTACATATTGTTTATCAGGATATAATGCAATATTTTCAACATTTATCCTTGATTGTTTAAATAAGTATTCGTTATTTTTTAGAACGAATAAATCCTTATTTTTCGAACTATCTTCTACTGCTGTTGTCGCTGGTACAATAGCAAGAGGATAGAATATTTGTGTTCTTTTGTCTAATTCACTATCAATGCTATCGATATAGCCTTGGTTGACAAGATGATATACGTAGATATCGAGAATCTGCTTCTTTGTATAGGATTTTCCGTATATTTCTAACGTCTTTTCGACGAGCTGCTGTGTAGTTAACGCTATTCTCTTTTCGCAAGTAGTGATTTCGTACTCGTTTTGGCCTGTACCTTTTGATAGTGATTTTGGAATCTGGGCAATCCTTTTCTTGATATGCTTTTAGAAATACATCGTAGTACCATTCCAGAATATATGGCCTTACGCCATTGGCATATTCCATCAGAAATATTGATTCACGTAAATCTTCAAACAATGCAAATAGGATTGTTTGTGGCACAGGATTGCCTTCGTTTCTAACTACAATCATAGGCCGTCTATCAATATTTATCAACGGAAGCAATGTCAAGAATGCACCAAACCTGTTGGCAGTTATCATATCAAATGCCTTCTCCTTTGAAAGTAATGGTTTTATCGATTCTCTAAATGGAACAAATACGCTATTCTTGCCAGGTTGTATTCTATCACAGACATAAAGCATTCTCTTCTTTATATCCTGAATAATTTCTCTAACCTTCTGTTTATCCTGGTCATTCACAATCTTTTCCTGATATGCAAAGTCAGGTAATCCAAACTTGTCAACTGTCAAGATCTACAGCATCTACATATTTCTCCACTTTCATCTTTGGGTTTGTAATAATGAACCTTCTCTGGATTTCAGGCCATCTTTGGTAGCGACTGTAGTCTATAGCTTGAGCAAATATTACAGCAGGCCAGCCTCTTAGAACGTTGGTTTTAGTTTTGATGCCACTATGTTGGGAAGTATCAACGAATTCGTATTCAACCTCATACTTATCATGAGATAGCAAAGGCATCAGAGCGTTGAATAACTCTGGCCTTGGAGTATCCAAAAATACCAAAATCTTATGTGATAAATCGATGAGTTTCTTGGCATCTTTCAATAAATCTTTCTTTTGTTTGGCTAGACTTTTAATTGATCTGGTTGCGACGAGCTTGTTTGAAGCTCTTGTCTATTAGTCTTGTTGCTTAATTTCGTCTCTTTATCTTCTATCTCTGAATCAATCTCTTCTAATCTGTTATTATAGATTCGTATTCACCTGATTTAGTATTCTTGACTACTAGTCCACCTTGCCTATGGAATAACGCTTTATCAGTCATGCCAGCCAAAAACATTACATCCTGTTTAGGAAAATTATCTCCTACCTTGTGAATGACATAACTTTTGCCTTCTCCAGAAGGTGAGTTGATCGCCAGATTGATAGGATTATTAGTATAGGCACTTAGCATGGTATAACACAGTTGTTTTACCAGCCTGTCTTCTTGCCTTGCCTCCTTTAGGATTGTGTCAAAACAAAATTGTATGGATTAGGATTATTAATTTCATTTTTGATTTCGTCGTCGTCAAACTCACGGTTCATTTTCGACAGAACTCCTCATCGTCGTCCATTTGCAATCGGAGTTTGAAAGATTTGTAAACGTTTGAATTTGCAAAATCTAATAACGCCTGGAGTCGGTCCGTGAATTCGACCTCCTGGATTATTTTTTGAATCGACAGATCTTCAGATAAGTTTTTAATTTCCTTAGAATAGTTATCCATTAGAAACACTGTGATTCCTTTGTCAATTGCATCTGGCTCTGGTTTCTTGGTGTGACTGCGCTTGTGTCTTGGGTTGGAATGGGGTTTGGCTTAGCTCACTTCTCCTTCTCACCCTTCTTCTGCTGTTCTTGATTACCATGACTTGGATCTTTGCATTGTATGGAGACAGATTCCGTTAGGACATCCGTATAAAAACCTGGACATGGATCGCATAGGCATCTCGTAACTATGATGGTAGGAGGCTTCTGTTGGATGCTCAATATTACTTAGCAGCCTCCTTTTTTTTAAAAATAGTTACAGTTGTTCTGCAGTGGGCACATGTCGCTATGTATGGATTGCTTCCAGCATAGTTCCAGGTCCATCCACACCTACGGCATGTTATTCGGCGAGCCTCTTTCTGAGGAATTATAACTACAACGTCTTGATCGTTTTCTGGATGAAGTTTACACATTAACAGTAGTTAAGAGATATATGAAAGAAAACAACTATTGTTTTGTCCCCTAAATTGCTGTTACGGTTAAGGAACAAAGAGAAAAATCTTGGCTTTCCATGTCCTAGATGTGGTAGGGATTTTGGAAGACTAAAGATAATGAAAGAAAAGAGAAAAGGTAGAGCCAAATTAGATCGAATGCAATTACCCACTAAAAAACTGGTTGTTGAATATGATGACAGAGGTAATCGTATACGAAGAGTCAGTGGATATTCAAAGAAATATTCATCCCTACAAACACATAAGCGTCCTTTCTCATTTCGCCAATTTTTGGCACAAAGGGCATGATATATTTCCTGCTAATCCACCTATAAATCCACCACGACGATCGCCAGTATCAGATAACGATAGATCTCCTGCAGAAAAAAAACTGATAGAGTCAATGGATCAAAACGTTAAGGCTGTTTCTCTTATAGTCAAGATGTTGCCTGCAATAGCGGAAAAGTATCCTTGGGTCAATATACTTGCTGAAGAATGCATACCTCACGTCAACTTCATGACAGACTACTGGCAATCTGCGGTTGATAACAGGTATAGCAGAAGTATGGTAGAGTGGTATCATATAGCAAAATACGCAGAAGAAAAGAGTGTAATTGGTTCAATATACTAGATTTTAGTTTCATAGATTTCTCTGTTAAAGCAGAATGCCTTCTAATGTAAGGATTAAATGGCTTGGTAAGTAGGTTCTTTATCTTATCTTTGTCTTCATTCGGGACCGTTGGATCTTCCAAAAGCTTAAGGAAAAATTCTTCCTTATAATACTGATATACCTGGTATAAGCCATTAATCGTAAGTTGTCTTCTACCCATGTTTTGCCTGCCTAAACCTACAAAAAGAGGTGAATTTGGATTATTTCTACTAGGATGATTTGATAGCCATTCTTTGATATATGGAATGGATTGAATTAAAGGTATATGCCTGCTACCTGTTTTTCCATTAACCAGAACTTCTGCGTATTGACTACCGTTAGCGTTTTTAAATACAACATCTTTTATCTTTAGGTTAAGTATTTCATGTGGACGTGCTGATAAGTCTCTGGCCATTGTATGATAACATCTATCCCGTTTGTTTGTAACCCACTTCAGAAATAATGAATCGTCTTCCTGTGTCCATAAATCAGATGGCTTGTAGCAGCTTACCTCTTTTCTCTTTAGCTGAGGAATGTCCATAATGCATTCTGGTTTTCTCTCTTGTATAGATAATTCATTTCTTTTATCAGGATTGGCAACATCAGGATATTGTATCCATCTGAAGAATCTAAATAATATGATACGTCTTGTATTATAACTTCCTATCCATTTATGCAATGGGTCATCATTCTCTAGTTTACGGCATTTATCTAAATATAGTAAAATATCATCTCTTGTCATAATTTTGAACTTCTTTGCAATTCCAAGAGTTTTGGATAATTCAGACAAAAACTGGATTGTAGTTCTTATGGTAGTGAGTCTAGGATTAATCTCTCTTTTCATTGCTATAATATAATCACAAACTGTCATAGCATTTTCTTTAGATAATCTATACCTATCCTTTAGGATTAATTCGCAAAACTTGTTAGTAGTAAAACCTTCAGTTGCTAAAGTAATCTTTCTATCCAATTCAATGGAAGTTTCTTCATTCTTGGAAGATGATGCTAATATTTCTACTACTGCTTTGTTTGAACGTCTAGACATAATGACATATGATGTGTAAGGGATTTGTTAATTAATACTTTCTATGAGACAATATAATAGCAAAGAATATTCTACTACATTGGACTTGATGCTCATACATACTGCTGCTATCTAGAAAAGGATGAAGAAATATCTTTAATGTTTCTTTACTTGTACCTCTATCATGAGTTCCATAACCTTTGGCATGATAATGTGGGGCTATAGCATCTGCTTTTTCGTTTCTATTTCTTCTATCTTGTTATGAATATCAGTTCCTTTGCGTTCTAAGGAGCCTTTTTATAAATGCATTGTGTTAATTGATTTTTATGCTAGATTAATTAGTATATTGTTATACTTTAATATCCATTATATCTTTTATTTGTAACCCATTATTGCAGTTTCGACATCGACATGGTTTGAGCTTGATAATATCTATATTGTATAAATTTGTGCTTTGGTATGCATTAGACAATGGTACAGCAATGTATTGTTTCAATTGTCTCACATACACTAGAAATATTCGGTTAAGAATCATAGGCTTGATGGTTCAAAATAAAATATCACGTAGCAGTGCATAAATAATGTATATATTTAATAACAGTTTTGTATTACGGTAGGCAGTAAGTGCAGCAATTCAATCAAAGCGAACGTTTGAAATCATATAAAAAGGAAACAACTATGTCTATTATAATTCCCACATACAACGAATCTGAAAATATATCGAAACTGATAGAAGCAATAAAGGATAATCTACCATATGATATCTTTACTGAAATAATAGTAGTGGATGACAATTCTCCTGATGGAACTGGCAGAATAGTTGAGAATTATGTACAGGATGTGGTTAGCATAAAAAATAGATCAATTCGCCGCCACTACTCAGAAAATAATCTCAAAAGTGATGATAATATTGGAAACTGTTTGATTAAAGTTATTCATAGACCAAATAAGAGAGGCCTCATCTCTGCTATTTTACAAGGAATCGAATCTTCCACAGGTCAGAATATATTGATTATGGATGCAGACTTTTCTCATCCGCCAGAAACCATACCGCGGTTAATAGATGAATTATTGCAGGATCCCAATTGTATAGTTATCGCTTCGCGTTATATTAGTGGTGGATCAATAATGGGTTGGCCATATAAACGACGAATACTTAGCAGTGGTGCAGCCAAGATTGCAAGACATAGTTTGAAGGTGTGCAATGTTAAGGATCCGATGTCCGGCTTCTTTGCACTTCCACGTCATGTGATTAAAAATATCCATTTCAACACTAGGGGGTATAAACTACTGCTAGAATTACTAGTTAAGGTAAATGAAAGTATAAGGGTAAAAGAAATTCCATATACCTTTACTGATAGAAAATCTGGAGAGAGTAAGCTCGATTTCAATGTAGTATTTGATTATGCTAAGTCGGTCTGGTATCTTTACAGATATGGACGAAAATCAAACAAAGGAATCATACAAAACAAAGAAGCGAAGCGTAACTCCGTGCTGTTCATATCTAAAGCAGGTAGATTTTTCACAGTGGGGGCAAGCGGCTTGCTATTAAATTATTTAGTATCATTCCTGCTATCAAATGGGATATTAGCAAGCCTTTGGTATCTGGAAGCTACTATGATTGGAATACTTTGTTCAATAACTTCAAACTTTTTCCTAAATAAAGCATGGACTTTTGAAGATAGAAAGTTCTCCGCTAACCATACATTAAAACAGTTTGGACTATTTGTTGGCATGAGTTCGATTGGTGCAGTATTACAATTAGCAATAGTGTATTTATTAGTACGCTCAGGAGGCATAACATATGAGTTTTCATTAATTCTAGCGGTTGCTATTGCATCTGTAAGCAACTTTTTGCTTAATAAAAAATGGACATTTCGAGAGAAAATATGGGGTTAAATCTTGGAGTCGTATTGTTGCACTAACAAAATAAACTAAGGAAAACTTAAGTTGGTAAAACTGATTTTGTAACTTGGAGGATCAGATAATAATCCAATAGAAGCTATCAACATAAACATATGGTCTTCATAAATATGAAGAGTATTCAAAGAAATGAGGCCAGAAGAGTAATATTTTTGTTTTATCTATATCGTACATAATGATTATCTGCTCTAAAAAGAATCTAATACAGTTTCTCCAAATGCATTATATGAGGCTTCTTTTTACTGCAGAAAAGCGTTATACAAGTCATACTATTCTAAGACTGGATTAAATTCCATTGGTTGAAATACTTTTGTATTTAAAGGTCAAATAAAAGCCCAAAGAAAGTTTGCATATAAAACATTTTCTTTGAAATATGGAGAAAGGAAAAAGCTCTATTATCTACCGAGGTTGAAACAGGATCAGGGGCATTGTTTTTGTAGAAGATATTTGTAGAAACAAATATCCTGGCTATGAACTCGATAGGGGATTTACATTATTGGTACAGGAAGCCGTATCATTTAACAAAAATGTTGGAACCAATAATAAATATATAAAAACTGATATAGGCCTCACTTATCTTGAGAGCCATATCGAAAACGTTTCTTAATTGAATCTATCACTTAATGAGGAACAGTTACTGTTTATTTTGAATTTATACCATCATTTTCGATATTATATATAGAAGTTGATTAGTAGATCAGCTTTTTATATTTCAATAGTGGTTTCCAGTTAAAATGGGTAGAGTAGATAAAGGTGTAAATTGTAGTGTTCAAGGCTGTGAAAAGACGGCAGAACGATCAATGAGTGGAAGTAAAGTAAGTATGGCAACGGATTTGGTCATTGATTCTTCCAATAGAAGAGTATATTTATGTAGAGAACACTACAAAGAATGGAAAAAAGCTACCAAAGAAGATCGCGAAAACGAGCGAGCTCGCTGGAGTTGATATAATAATTTTTTTCTACCTACATATCCGGATAATACACAGATATATTTAGTAGGAGATGGAAAGACGTCGTTTTATAGCATGATATTGTTACGTAGAAAGTTAGATCGCTTGGCCTAGAATCTAGGAATTTTTATAACATTCAGCGCTAACTAGAGCAAGCAACAGCGTGATTCACGACTGCTATAAAAGCTCTTTCTAGGCTGTCTTTTTTTGCGGCCATAGTTTTGTAATGATGAGTAGACCATTACTCTTTCTCGAGACGTTGAACAACATATTGGGTTGCACATGTCAGTAAGACCTGGTGATTTTTATTATTATTATGTAAACTTTTTTTTACATGAAATGAGAGAATGTATTTCCACATCCTCATAAGAACGATTGGCAAATTCAGAAACCTTTAATTCGGCTTGGCAGATACATCTGTGTCCAGTAAATAAATATGCGTCTTCTCCAATTACATTCAGATTTTATAGAGTATGAACCTATATCTAAGGAGATTAACTATGCAGAGGAAAATGTATCTAAATCCAAAGTTCGATTGGAAGACCTTGTTGTTACACTTATTGCAGTAGAAGATGATGATGACGAAAGTATTGCAAAGATTGCAGCTGACGAAATTAAAAAATATCTTGATATTGTAAAAAGCAAGAGATTACTGATTTATCCATATGCACACCTCAGCTCCAATCTTGCTTCTCCGATGACTGCCGCTGAAATTATAAAGTCAGTCGAGAGAATTGCAAAAGAGTCATTGAGTGACGTTCATAGAGCACCTTTTGGATGGACCAAGGCTTTTGATATTAAGGTTAAAGGACACCCGTTGGCAGAAAATGCCAAAGTATTAACAAAGCAATATTCTTCTTCTTCTACTACTACCAAATCCGAAGAGGGAGTGTCCTTAGCTCTAAAGGCGGAAGAAAAATTACAATCATTCTGGTATATTTTGCAGCCGGGAGGAAAACTGACTCCTATAAATGAATATAAATTCAAAAATCACGAAGAGAATTTACATACTCTAGCAAATTATGAAATTACAAAGAAGAGGGTAGTGGATGAAGAGCCACCACATGTTAGATTAATGAAAAAGATGGCGATAGCAGATTATGAACCTGCATCTGATGTTGGAAACATGCGCTTCTATCCAAAAGGTAGATTGATGAAATCACTTATTGAACAATATGTTACTAAACGGGTGATGGAATACGGTGGTATCGAGGTTGAGACACCAATAATGTATGATTCTAAACATCCATCTATGGAAAGTTACTTTAACCGATTTCCAGCCCGACAATATAATATACTTTCAGATAGCAAACAACTTTTTTTGAGATTTGCCGCTTGTTTTGGACAGTTTTTAATGGCCAAAGACTTTCAGATATCATATAAACATTTACCTTTAAAGTTGTACGAGCTTACTCGCTATAGTTTTAGAAGGGAGAAAAGTGGAGAACTAGTTGGTCTGCGACGCCTTAGAGCATTTAGTATGCCTGATTGCCATGCTATGTGTAGAGACCTGGACCAGGCAAAGGATGAATTTCTTAAGAGATTTGATTTATCTTTTAGTGTAATTAATGAACTTGGATTATCTACTAAAGCAGATATTGAGATGGCGATAAGGTTTACTGAGGACTTTTACAATGAGAATAAGGACTTTGTAAATGAACTCGTTAGCAGATTTGGAAGAACTGTGATAGTCGAAATGTGGAAGGAGCGTTTCTTTTACTTTACGGTCAAGTGGGAGTTCAATTTCGTTGATAATTTGAATAAGGCCTCGGCACTTTCCACCGACCAAATAGATGTTGAAAACGGTAAACGTTATAATATTGAATTTGTTGATGAAGATGGCAATAAAAAGAATCCTATCATATTACACAACTCACCTAGCGGTGCAATAGAACGTGTAATATATGCACTACTGGAAAAATGTGCTAAAACCTCGAAATCTGGTGGAATACCCTCGTTCCCTCTATGGCTTGTGCATACTCAGGTCCGGCTAATTTCTGTTGGCAAGCAACATATAGACATTTGCGAAAAAATAGCGACAGATCTTTCAAGTAATCAGATTAGGACAGACATAGATGATAGAGATGAATCTGTTGCAAAAAAAATCAGAGATTCAGAGACCGAGTGGATTCGTTATACCATTGTAATCGGTGACAAGGAAATACATAGTGAAAAATTTGTAATTCGTGATAGAAATGAAGGCAAGCAACGTGAAATTAAATTGCAAGAACTTGTTAATGAGATAAATACCCAGACAAAAGGCAAACCGTATCTGCCATTAAACCTTCCAAGATGTCTCTCAAACAGGCCACAAATTATGGTCTAGACCTACTAATCTTTTTGGTTTACGGAGTTTTTTCTTAGCTTGTTTGACATTATTGGAAAGCGAATAAAGAGTAATGAATGATTATGGAATATCCATGATTACAGACAGGTACATTATCGCCAGCACTATGGAAAAGATAAAAGAGATAATGCAGCTATCATAGAAGTTTGATATATATTTACAGAACAACAAATGCAAATATTATTTAATCAGCATTGTGAAAACTAGTAAAGGTGTCAATTGTTTTATTATTATTATTAATTCTTTAATGATACCAGTATGTGCATCCTTAGAATTATAGTAAAAAATTTCCTGTTATTACCTATACTAGCGTGATACTAAATTAATACATATTGTTATCCTTATCTATCGTGTTCTAATAAGGAGCGATTGCTAGACACAATCTATTGTGTATCTATAATGTTTGTGAACTAACTAAAACGATAATAACGATTCTTCATTAATATTGGATTCAAACTATGCCGATGAATACTACGCATATGTTTGACTTGGTGTAACTAATTGTAAAAGGGAAGACGCTGTTAAAATAAACATCAATTGGTAATATGATGTTTCGTTACCTGCAGTATCATGCTGTTAGTAATTGTTAATATGTTTTATATGTAATCACGGGATAGTATTCTGAACAAAGTTTGCGTTGCGAGAGTGCCTTCTCTATAGTCATCATTTCTTAGAGCTACCTCTACAATATCCAATCCTATCAGTTTTGCAGACGTGTCTATACTTTTAAGGATCTGTAAAACTTCAAAAGGATTCAATCCAAATGGTTCTGGAGTTCCTGTGCATGGCACGTAAGGCAAATCATATACATCTATGTCAAATGATATGTAGATCTTTTTATTTGACGTTGCTTTTCTTAGATATTTTAATAGATTATCAATGCTATTATGTATATTCCAAGCGTTAAACGTTACAACCCCATTCCTTTCTGCAACCATGTTTTCTTCCTTATCACTCTGCCGTATCCCAATTTGGATTATGTTCTTGCCTGGGATATGACCTTCGTTTATTATATGATAAAATGGAGTCGTATGACACATCTTCATACCGTTATACTGAGATTTCATATCTCTGTGGGCATCGAAATGAATTATAATTGGTTTTTCTTTGGCTAGCGCTTTCATGGCATAATAGGACAAAGTATGTTCTCCTCCCATCATTACTGGCAGTTTGTTGGCTTCATATAATGTGGAAGTTATTTTAGGAATCATCTTGTCAAGAAAGGACAATATAAAAGTAGTAGTAGCAGCTGTATTGCTTCTCTGCTCTTTTTCTTGTTCTATTGGTGTAGGAATTTTTAAATCTCCAAGGTCGTACAATTTGGCTCTTTCATAGATGTCTATTTTTTCATCTAAAACAAAAGTTTCAACCTGGCATGCCGAAGTTAATCTAATCGCTTCCGGTCCTCTTACGGTTCCTTTTCCAAAACTTGTCGTAATATCTACTGGAATACCATAAATTACGACATTTGATTCGTAAAATGAAACTTTGACAGGGATGTCTGCAAAACTATATCCTGCCTTTGTTTTTTCAGGAACAGTGAACAGAGGTTCAAGAAAGTCAAGATCGGTTTTCAATAACGATGAAAGGATAAAGCGTGATACAGATTAAATGCTTTTGATTTAACAAAACTTGCTCATTTGCCATCATCTGGCTGGCTGGCTAACTAGGAAATGACTTTATGAAAAATTTCTTTATCAATAACCTGTTAGTTGCAAAAAAAACTTCCAAGAACAACAACAACAACAACATACCATCACCTGCTCCAAAATAATTCGTCCAAATTTGACTGGCGTGGCTTGCCTAGGATGGATTTAAAATTATAGTTAAGAGATGATAGAAGCTGATCGAAAGTTGCTTCCATAGCCTCAAGATATTTTTCTGTATCTATCTCTTCTGCCTTTGCCAGATCTACAGGTTTGACACCATCTCCTGTCTTTGTTTTTACATATGAAATAATATCTCCAGTCTTGATTTCCTTTCCTATGTCCACCAGTAATTTTGCTGCTTTGATATGCTGAGGTAATCCTTTGTAGCTTTCAACTTCTTTATCTTTGCCATCCAGTGAAGTTGCTTTGGTACCATTTGTCCTCTTGCCATATTTATCCTGGGGACTTATTTATCATTACGTTAAAGCTGAGGTCTGCTGGTGGTATTCTGCGCAATTCTAAATTCCTGGCGTTTTCTTGTATAATATTTTTGATCTTTTCTTTGGCAAACTCAAAATCCTTTTCTGAATTCACTTTACTCAAAATATCCAAAATATTGTAGAATGCACTCCGTATAAACGGAGGAGTATGTGATTTCTTTCCAGTCAAACCTTTGACATCTACTGTGCCATCATCTAGAACGCCTAGATAATTTTTCTTTAAATCACTGAACACCACATAACGATATTGCTTATCTATTTCAAGGTCCACGCCAAGGTTACTTCTTGCCCAACTAGATATTATATCAAGTCTTGCCTCAGAAGGGTTTTTTAAAAAAAGGGAGTCAGTATCTCCATATATCACATCCATGCCTATTTCTTTACATTTCTCAATTGTCTTTGTTATTGTGGTTCTTCCAATTGCGGCAGTTGCATCGGCTACTGGCAGGCAATAGAGTGGGAATATCTCTGCTCCCATTACTCCATAACTAGCATTAAGAATTACCTTGATTGCTTGGCTAACTACATTATATAGCTGCCGTTCTTCAGAAGTGATTGTTTTGTCTTTGGCTAAGTGTTTGTAGTAATTGACCCTTAAATCGCGCAGCGATCCGATCAAAAGAGAAGTTAATCCTCTCTTTTCTTTGCATATCCAATGTGTAGTTCCCGGTATCTGCTGGTTGAGATCATTTTTGCAAGATTGATGTGGGCAGTTAACAGTCTCATAGGAAAGATTATGTACTTTGATAATACTCGGATATAGACTTGCAAAGTCTACCACAACGACATTAAAATGGATACCAAGCGTAGGCTCGACTACTAATCCACCTCGATACTTCTTTTCTTTTATTATTGCAGTAGTTGAAGCAGTTCCCTTTGCTTGCAGTTCATCGCGTCTTGGAATCAGCAGGTTTCGTTGGCGATGTTCATAATATAACATTCCCCTGATCCACTGGTTAACACCAAAGCGTGCAATATCGTCTATAGATAACCTTCCGATTCTTGCAATAACCACGAAAAGTTTCATCAACAAATTATCATTGAAACTGGTTAATCTGAAAGTAAGTTCAGCATCTTTAAGGCAATATTGTGCTAGTTTTTGGATTGGCAGCTCGCTGATATCGCCTTCAAATTCAATTTTGCTATCATTTAGTAGAGCTTCGCAAATAGCCTTAAGTGTATATTCTGAGTATTTGTGACTAAAAGCATAGATTTGTACGGATCTGTTTTGGAAGGTTCTAAACAAATCAATATGCAGTCCATGTTTTGTTTGAACAGGCTCTGCTTGAGTGCCTCGTTTTATAAAAGTCTCTCTTTTTATTTTGATTGGAATTTCATCTTTTGAAATGATCATTTTGCTTATTGGATCAATGCTTGGATCCTGCGATCTCGCATAAAGATATGGAAGATCAAAATCATCACCGTTATAGGTAACGATAACTGGATATGAATCTTATAATTTTAAATGCTTTTTGTAAGCAATTCTTTTTCAGTATTGCAAATTTCTGCTTCAACGATTAAAGGAGTGCCATTATCATGGAATTTGTTTTCTTGTTCTAATACTAGCACTTTTTTGAATCCATCATTTGCGACAAATCCAACCGCAATAACACGCCTATCATGGTCGTGTGGAGTAGGCATTCTACCTTCTTCAGATTCAACTTCGATATCGACAGAAACCCTCTTCAGATCAGGAATAGGCTGATTGAGAAGCGTTGCCCATCTTGTAATATATTGTTGGTATTCTTCATTCTTTTCCTTTCCCACCGCCTCTTCGTTTATTTTATTCCATAACAGGTTCTTTAATTCCTGTTGAACTTTATCAGAGATTTGGTATTCGAAATTGTATAATTTCTTCTCTTTTTCTAATATAATATGCTCCTGGAATTAATCCAGTATCGTAAAGATAATTTTCATGGTATTTTATATCTGCTTCCCATGAAGTGACTTTTTCTCTGATGCTGTTTTCTGTCCCACCAATTGATAGTGGATCAGGAGCAATTATCTTTAGAAGTTCGATCTTTCTTATCAGAGATCAGATCTTGTTTGTTAGTACGTTCTATTGTATACTTTTTTTCTTTCTCAATAATCTTTTCAACTGTACTGCTATACTGCATCTTTGTATAGCAGTAGGGCTTGTGATTCGTTCTGTCACGCCAGAAGTATATAGTGTTATCTTTCAAATCATAGAATTTCAGGTAAACCTTTTGCTCGTCTCCTGAATAGATGGCCGACAGTAACAGAGCAGGTCTGTTTTCTGGCAGTTCTTGCAATTCATCAAACATTTTTCTTTTTTCTGACAGAAACTGTTCCTGCTGAGCCAATGTGTTATTTAATGTCGCTTATGAATCATATTAAAAGTTTCATATCAAAATTACATCTTGTTCTAGTATTATAATATTATGTACGAGTGCAGGTAGAATTGTTTGTTATATGAGTTAAAATCTGAAATAAATTTTTTCGTACGCTTACAAAAAATGATAAACGGTTTACTAGCATTACCAATTATTACTTCTTCTATTTTTTTGTTTATTCGTCTTTAATTACCTTCCTCTTATGGATGCTTAATTATTCATTTTTGATTTATTTTCATCTATATTAGGCAAAAAAGTTGTTGTTGTTCATATCATGCTGATGCTTCAAATACTATCCTGGCCTTGCCTATCAAACGTACCTTTACTGAGAGATTCGTAAAGAAAGATTGCACGCTTGACTATATATTATTTAATATCCCCTGATGAGTGCGATAATAATAATAAAAAAATGGAGAAAAACTTGACACTTGCATTTTATATTTTTAGATTATATGTCAGCATTTTTGGAGACACTCTATAGAATTGATGATGTTGATCTAGATTAATTATCAACTTTGATAAATTGCTGCGACTCTTTTTGATAAATATGTAGATGAGTTAGCCAGATGTATATATCAAATGCCATTGCAAGATTTTTTACTTCCTTTGGAAAATGTAAAGTTTCAAAGCAAAACTCTTGTTGACTATGCAAATAAAAAATACAAAGTTGTTTTTACAGATAAGAGGTTCATTTTATACGCACAGAGAGGACACTTTATAAAATCAGATGATCTAGTCAGTGAGCGTCTGGATAGACTTAACGGGCTCGAATATTCGGAAAAGGGATTAATGTTTCGATCGGCTAGGATTTCTATACGAGGTACTACAAAGCTAGACATTCGTGGTCCAATTTCAGAATTAAAGCCATTATTTCATGCTATGGAGTCTATTATTAAAAGTGCATGATCATAATACACAGGCGTAATTAAATAATTATCTTGCTGCTCAAAGGTTCAATCTTCCTCTGTTATCCTCTTTAAAATGCAAATTTATCAGATTAATTCTACCAAGTTTCTCTTATCGGTATCTGGAACCTATTGGATTCCTGCCTTTCTTATGATTACATCAACAATACTGCCATAGTTTCCAGATGGGGCCACAACCACCTTATTTCCATATGCCAACGAGTTACGTACAATGGCATTTGTAGATGCGCCGTGCTCCATTCTCAATTTACTATAATATAGCATGCTTCCCTTACGCAAGATGTAGAGTAGTTTCAATAATTATAGATTGCATAACAGTATATATAGTCAGCATTAGTATCTCTAAAAAGTTACATGTTTACAGCCAAGAGATGTCAATTCAATTCCTAATGTTTGTCGTCATCTATTCATAAAAAATCAGAATTATTACATCAAGTATTATTATCCAATAATTTGCAATTTTGTTATATGATAAATAGAAAGCTCTAAAATCAGCTCTTTTGCAAGAGATGCTGGACCTATTTTTTGTTGCATAAACGGTTAGATCTCTCTCAAATTATATTATAATATTGATATTATTTGCAGTAGGCTTATTATACGTTATAAGACGATAAATCATTGTCTCATTTAAATGGGTTATCGATTCAAAGAACAAGATAGTCATCCCCAACATAAAGAATCAAGAGATGTAGAGAATGTTCTTGTGTTGCAAGGAGGAGGCTCGTTAGGAGCATTTGCGTGTGGGGTATTCAAAGCATTAGTAAAAAAGAATGTGAGAATAGACATAGTTGCAGGTACTTCTATAGGGGCTGTAAATGCTGCCATAATTGTTGGAAGCAAAAGTGACCATCCTGAAAAAGAGTTGGAAAACTTTTGGATAGAGGTTGCAGAAAGTAGTCCTAATATTATTCCAGATATTTTTGTCCTTGATTATGATAATAACGCTAGGAAATACGTATCCAAGAAAATATCCGCTCGCTTCGGCTAATGCTGCGATGTTTGGTGTTCCTAAAATGTTTACTCCTGTATGGTGGCGTTGGTTGCCTTGGTCGCCTTGGAACCAATATGAAGATGATGATGACAATAAGATTTATGATCGCAATAAAAGAGAACAACAAGAACACTACTATGACTTTCTTAACCCAAGAAATTGGACTTATTTCTATGATCATTCACAACTTGCAAAAACACTTGATAGATACATAGATTATAAAAAGCTCAACCTTGCTGCAACAGAAGAAGAACTACCAGGAGTTCTTCGCCTTATAATAACTGCTGTAGATGTGATGACAGCTAGACCGCTCATATTTGACAATGCAAAAATGGAAATAAAAGCAAAACATATTCTGGCAAGCTCTGGTTATCCGATATATGGATTTCCGTGGATTGAGGTTAAAGATAATGTATATGCATGGGATGGCAGCCTTCTTAGCAATACTCCCGTAAGAGAAGTTATTGAAGTATCTCCAAGAAATGATAAAAATATCTTTATTGTAGAAAACTACCCTCGGAAAATACAAAGACTTCCATCTAATATGGCAGAAGTTGAAAGTAGAGCTAAGGATATCATTTTCAGCGATAAGAATATGGATAATATAAAAATATCAAGGCTTATTACCAGACACATCCAGCTTATAGAAAGCTTGTACGATATTGTGCAAAAGAAAGTCAGTCCGACTGAGATTGATCCTCATGAGTTGGAAAAAATAGAGTCAGAATATAACACTCTTATCACCAATTATGGAGCACAGATAAAATCTGTTACAAGAATAATTAGAAGTGAATTAGAATCACCAAGCATGCTCGCAAAACGCAGACTTTTCCCCTAAAACAATCAAAGAACTAATAGCGCAAGGTGAAACCAAGGCTATGGAAAAGTTATCGTATTGTCAGAGTGTTAAATATGACTTTAATGCAAAGTAGTGATTTTTTTTACGCTCAGAGAAAAATCATGAAAGACATTAAAGATAATAAAGTCTATTATGCTAAAAAATGGCGATTCTACTACAAAAGCAGGGATTCAAAAGTATGTTGAAGAAAATCAAGACAAGGAAATTATAAAAAAAGATATGAGATTGACAAGATGTCAGTCGAAGATCAAGATAGACTTTTGAACATGATGGAGAGTTGACAATTACAAAAGTTAGAAATACAAAAAACAGTAAAAACTAACGTTGTAATCTTTGCGACATCAAACAGTATAAAACGATTAAGTAAACCTCTACCCATAGATTCGCTATTTTTACCCAAGTCAAGAAGCAAGGATCGGTTATTATTATTATTATGCACGGATACAAGAAAACTATAACATCAAGGTCAAAATCATTGTATGCTATGCTATTTCAAATTCTTGCAGTTTGGGGTTGTATGCCTGAGATAACGAAGGACTGCGGAGATATGACAAATGCATCAAGTACATATCTAAGCATTGCTTTAGGAGCTATAATTGGTGTAGTAATAAGTTGGTGGGTCTATAAGATGCAGAAGAAAACCGCTGTTAAACAAGATGAGACTCTCAGACACCTCAATGACCTGGAAGAAAGTCATGATAGAGTTTTAAAATCTATACAGCGGTTCCAAAAACATCACGAAATGCTCCTCAGTCAATTACTTAATTTGGATAAAAAGATTGATGCCATAATTGAAAAGGAGGAAAGATAATAGAATTCCTCATCTTGAATACAGCTCACTCTTGCTCTTTTTGTCAAATAAGCAAAAATGGAGATGGTAAAGGTAGTGGAGGTATTTTCCATATCCTTCCTCTTGACGCCTATGAAAAATTTCTTTCTGTGGTTTTGTCAAGTCTCTGTCGGTTTTCTATGTCCTATCCTGACTGTAAACTTTCATCGGATGACATATTGATTTCACTAATAAGGTGACGTATTTTATCTGACATTCTTTTTAGAGAATCTCTGTTCGGAACGGGGATATGATATTTCTCAGAATGTTGTATAATGTATGTTATAGAACCACCGAGTAAATCATATAATCTCTGATTAAGTAAGTCTTTTCATTCTTCTAACATCTTTTTCAATTCATCCATTATTTTTGCCAAACCTCAAAGTCGTTCATTTTTTAATATTATCAGCCTCTTTAGATTCTTCCCTGAAGACTTTCCCAATAGCTGTAATCAGTTCTCCTTTCCTTAGTCTATTGTCTATCTGCTTTATACTACTTTCTGTGTTCGTTTACGAGTACTTTCAAATAATTTCTCTTAATTCCTGTAAATATTCCATTAGAATTAACAAGTTCTAAGGTAGGTGCAAAATTATTTGGGCCTAATGGATTATATTCTATTGAATGTTCGGGTTTCCTAAAAAGTCCTTATGTTCATTGACAGAGAAATAACCGCAACTATTAATGGTATTATTGTCCAAACTTTTAAAGTCTCCAATTGATGGGAATATATTGTTTTGTTTCATGGTTGAAGATCATGAGAACAGCTTTATAAAAATATATTTTATGATTAGACGATTCAACGATTAGCTAAATGAATTAGTGTTAGATTTATTAGGTTTATTCTTTTGTCCGACAACAGTTAACGCTTTTTCATTTTGCTAGCAACCGACGCTAAGTTAACAGACCCCTTTCTGTTGTTCCTTCTTCAGTTAGTAAAAGATAAAAAGTTTCAAACAATGACTTAACGAAGATGAGAGTGGACATCTGATTTTCTATCTTGTCCATATTGAAAATGGTTGAGTATTTTTGATTATCACTAATCCTTTCATTTTACTGAACCGGGATTTAACAGTTGGTGTAATAACTTTAATTTCCTTTGCAATCTGTCTGTAAGATTTTCTACCCATATTGCATTAGAGAATTGATAATTTCTATCTCTATTTTTGTCAAGTTTAGTTTCCAAGATAATTGCAATTCAATAATGTACCTAATAATAATAATTATCCTTGTAAGATAAAACATATGATATTATGCTGATCTTTAATTCGTAAAGCCTAGGGGTATTAGATCATATTCATATTCATATAATAGTAAAAAAACAAATGTAATAGAGTATATTATAATTCCGTTTTAAACTATTAAGCATATTCTGTGATTGTAAAAAAAATAGTAGAATTTGTATGTTATTTTGTCATATTGCCCATCTGTCCTTCTGCTGCTAATGGAGTTATTTCATTTACTCCTATGACAACGGTGCTTGTATCCGGAAGTTTTATTGGACTGCCTGTTGGATTTTGTATTGCTATATCGGTAGTTACATTATTTCCTTGTGGAATATCTACGTGGTAAATACACATGCTGCCTGGTTTAGATAATTCCTTTACCAGTTCCATCGAGGCAGGTTTGACATTTGGAGCCTGTCCAACGAGTATCTTCAATGTAGCTACAGAATTTGCATCGCATGGTAGCTTTGATGCTATATGACCATTCATTATTTTGTACGGTGTGCTATCATAAAGGTGAATGAAGTCATTTGCTGGAATTGTCTTGCCATCTAACAAGATAGCAGAGGAGTCTCTCACAACACTATTACCTTTTGTCGCATTGCCACTTTGTCCTCTGACATCAGTAGGAGTTGCAATACCTCCAGCCAATGCTCCAGTTGCTATCATTAACCCTGCCAGAATGACAACAGTTAATTTTTGACTATTCATGGTACCGGTGTTTCTAATGGTTGCTATTAAACTTATTATTTTACATTTGAAAGTAAGTTTGACTGGCTGTCAGTAAATAGCTGTTATTGTATCGCCAATATGTGTAATGGGATTTAGAATATTTGACAACGCTATTGAGTCAGGCACTAGAAGTAATACAGCCACAAATTTTTCTTTACATTTGTAAACTTATCATATTATATTTCTGTTTATACATTGGACATATAGCATGGCAAAAGATCCAGTATGTAATATGATGGTTGATGAAAAGAAAGCACGGCATATCTCTGAAGTAAATGGCGGGCAGAAAGTCTATCTGTGTTCAGCAGACTGTAAGAGTCAGTTTGATCAAAATCCTAACAAATATGGATACTAAAGTCACACACACAGTAATAATAATCGCAGTAGATTTCTTAGCAAGATCAATATACAGATTATGTACTTCCTTGAGTATAAGACGCCCGTCAGGGTTGTTTTTAGCGGTTGGCAAGTTTTAGTAACAACATAAACTCATCAAGTGCATAAATTTTACTTCATCTATCTATAAAATTTAAATGAAGATCCTTTATTTTCTTTTATGTACAATTGAGTTATCAACCATGAGACATAGAAGACATATTATTCATCATATTCCTGCTCATAGCACTATTGCCGTTCTGTTGTTGCTGTGACTTTTCTATTGTACTTAATCCATTACCATAAATTAAAGTACCAAATATTTCATTTGAACTTGCAAAGTGCCTGCCAGTTTTGTTCGTGTCAATTGTTAGGCCGAGAACGTGATGCTTTCCCATAAGATGGATCGTAATAGGAACCTGCTTATACTTCAAGTCACTGTTAGAATAGATATCAGCAATTCCTGTTACGATTAGATCGCCACCTGCTATAACTACATTATTTGATGCAAAATTTTTAATCAAGTGCTCATGAGATAAACTTCCATCAGGTTTTACCATGGTAAAATTTGCTGTAAAATTAGCTTTAGCAGCATTATTAGTATTATTATTATTATTAGTATTATTATTATTAGTATTGCCATGATTGCTGCTAGTTGTTGAATTGTATATTGCCAAGTGCCATAAACCACCTTGTATCCAAGTTACAGATCCATTTTCTACCTGATTATTTGCAAAATGTCCGGTAGCTTCGATCACTTTGACTTGTTGCTGTTTATTATAATCCTTAGGTATAGTCAATGCTTGCGAATAAGCATTTGTAAATAGACTAACAAAACTAACATGTATAGATAGCAATGCAATTATTACTATACTTGCCAAGAATAATGATGATAGTAGTATATTATTAGTCATGTCTTTTCTCTTTTAACTACATCTATTTGTAGAAGAAATATAAAAAAGTATCATAGCCATTGTCATGATTTGACTTCCCAAAAAATTGGTTGATATCTGAGTCTACAAAAGCACATATGCACATTTGAATCTAGCCAATTGATTGGAAAAGAAGGCTAGCGAATTTGAATTACATGTTCAAATAGAATATCTTCTCTAAAATGGTATTCTTTGTTGTTGTCCATTGTATAATGATAACAGATTACGAAAGATATATTTTATTTTATTTTATTTTACATGAAATATTTCATTCACATTTGCAAATGATATGTCCGGCTGAGGACCTCCGCCAATCACGTAGATCTCATTTCCAATATGTACAGCTCGCTAATCCGTGACGCGCAGTGGGCATAGGATCTTCTTCAGTCCACTTATTTGACAGCGGATCGTACCTTTCATTATTATTGAAAGTTTGGGTAGGTGCTTCCCCGCCAAAGACATAGATATTTCCGTTTACACCTGCAGCAGCTATACCTCCTCTTTTTGTCGGCATCGGAGCTAACTCAGACCAAGAATTAGCTGTTGGATCATATGCTTCATTATTACCTAAATTAGATGATTTACCAGCAGTTCTACCTCCAATTGCATATAGTTTTCCACTTACAACTGTAGAAGCAAGATGTTGTCTTGAAGTCGGCATCGGAGCTTTCTCAGTCCAAGTATCAGTACGGGGATCATATGCTTCGTTAACATTTAGCGGCCCAGAGTTGGTACCTCCAACTGCATAAAGTACGCCACTAATGAATTGGGCTCGACATTGACTAGTCTGTTAAATCTTGCCTTAACAGTTGGCGTCGTAATGCCCGTTTCACGAGATATTTCACGAAATGACTTACGACCATCTTTTAACAATGCTTTTAGAATAGATACATCATAACCGTCCAGTTGAAAAGGCATCTATTACGTACATGCTTATTTAGCTCGATCTCTATTAAATTTTTACAATTGTAAAGGTCTATACTTATACATCTGTTTTTCTAGCTATAATGTAAGAAGATAAGATATGGCCAAAGACCCTGTTTGTGGCATGTTTGTTGAAGAAAAGCCAGATGCAATAAGGTATAACAAAGATGGAAGAGAATACTACTTTTGCAGTAAGCAGTGCTTAAATGAATTTACTCAGCCTGAAAAAGAGCTAAGAAAGCTCAAGATATATGTTGCTATAAGCATTGCATTAACAATACCAATAGTAATTCTTAGCTTACCTCATATGTTTCCTACTCAGTTTGGTAGTAGTAGTATTCTCTTTCCTATGGACGTTATGCATTATGGTAATTACATAATGCTTGCATTAGCTACTCCATTACAATTCTGGATAGGATGGCGCTTCTATAGAGGATTGTGGGATGGAATCAAGGCTAAAGCATCTAATATGGATACACTTATTGCGATAGGAACAACGGCTGCTTATTTGTATAGCGCAATAATAACCATAGCTCCTGGATATTTCCCATTCAAATCTGTTTATTATGAAACTGCAGCAATCATTATCACCTTAATATTAATTGGAAGGTTGCTTGAAACGAGAACCAAAGAGCGTGCGTCTAATGCTGTAAGAAAGTTGCTTGACCTTCAGCCAAGAATGGCCAAAGTCATAAGGGAAGGCGGAGGAGGAGTGGAAGTAGAGATTCCTATAGAACAGATACAACAAGGTGAAGTTATGGTCATAAGACCAGGAGAAAGAATACCAACGGATGGAATTGTAATAGAAGGTTCCTCTTCCATAGATGAATCCGCAATAACAGGTGAAAGTATTCCAATAGATAAGAAAAAGGAAGATCAAGTTATAGGAGCAACAATTAACAAAAGTGGACTGCTAAAGGTTAAAGCTACAAAAATTGGGCAAGATACTGTACTTTCACAAATAATAACGCTAGTTGAAGAAGCAAGGACAGGAAAGGCACAAATGCAAAGGTTAGTGGACCAAGTTGCTAAATACTTTGTTCCAGGAGTTTTAGCAATAGCAATAGGAGTAGGCCTCGGATGGTATTTTATTGGTGATATAGGACTGACATTTTCACTTTTGGCATTTGTATCTGTAATAATAATTGCATGCCCTTGTGCGCTGGGAATTGCAACGCCAGCAGCATTGATGATGGGATCAGGAAAAGGAGCTGAAAATGGTATACTGTTCAAGGGAGGTGAATATTTAGAGATAGCAAAGAAAGTAAATACAATAGTCTTTGACAAAACAGGAACTTTGACAAAAGGCAAGCCATCAGTAACTGACATAGTAGATTTGTCCGCTGGAATAATAGGTGAAACTGAACTACTCCGACTTACCGCAATTGCAGAATCAGGATCAGAGCATCCTTTAGGTCAGGCAGTGGTTAATGACGCTAAAGAAAAAGGAATTATAGTATCAAATCCAGATTCATTTGAAGCAGTATCTGGTCATGGCCTTAGAGCGACATATGCAGATCACACAATCCTTATTGGAAATAGAAAATTAATGGAAGATAACAACATTCCAGTTACCGAAGCTGTAGAGACTACCCTAAAACAGCTTGAAACTCAAGGTAAAACAGCTACTCTTGTTGCAGTTGATAATAAACTTGCAGGAATAATTGCACTTGCAGATACTATAAAAGAAAATGCGAAAGAGACAATTGATATACTCACCAAATCAATGGGAATAAAAGTAGTGATGCTTACTGGAGATAATGAAAGAACTGCTAGAGCCGTTGCATCCAAACTTGGAATTGAAAGGGTTATTGCTCAAGTATTGCCACAACAAAAAGAACAGATAATCTCTAAGCTAAAAGGGAGTGAAGAAGAAGAAAAGATAGTAGTGGCAATGGTAGGCGATGGAATTAATGATGCACCAGCATTAGCAAGAGCTGATCTAGGGATTGCAATAGGTTCTGGAACAGATGTTGCCAAAGAGACTGGAGGAATTATACTGATAAAAGATGATCTAAGGGATGTTGTGACAGCACTTGATTTAGGAAAGAAAACAGTGTCAAAAATAAAGCAAAACCTTTTCTGGGCATTTGCATATAATGCTGGATTGATTCCAATAGCTGGTGGTATATTAGTGCCTTTTATGGGGGTTGGGATATTTGGATGGCTTCCTATGCTTGCTGGTTTAGCAATGGCAATGAGCTCTGTAACAGTAGTTGGGAACTCAATATTGCTTGGAAGATACAAACCAAGGTTTGCAGTTAGTAGACGGTCAAGAAGGGAAGAAGAGGGAGAAATATCCTCTAAAGAAGATCTAAAACGAGTATATGCTCCAACGACGATGACAACAAAACAAACACAGTAAAAGCAAAGTAAGTTACTTACAATTTATTTCTATAGATAGCCGTAGTAGCTCATAAACTTGTAGCCAGATTTTTTGTAACCTATCTTTTATTTTTTGTTTAATTACAAGAGATGGATCAAATTCTACTATGATACTATCTATCGTATAACCTGTATCTATTTTCTTGACTGATTTCTAGTTCTTTAGTTGCTTTTCTACAATTGATCATATATTAATTAATTAAATTACTTTAGGTCTTGTACCTCCGATTTTAATTGATAATACTTGGCTCTGTAGAAATCAACAATTTTTCTCATAAACACCAAAGCTTTGTAATAGCCTAATACAATATACCTGTTGAAAGAATCAAGATATATCAGATTAGCAAATACCATGTTACGTGTTTTAAGAAATACTAGAATAGCGCTATATCTCCATAGAAAGAGTAATCACATATTCACGGTATGGCAACATATTGTATTACTTGCAATAAGACAATACGAAGGTAAAAGTTATAGAATGTTTGTGGAATGGCTAGTTGAAGCGTATTATCTCAGAATGTTTCTTCAGTTATCGCATATTCCACATTATACTACTCTTCAAAAGTTTGCTGCAAGAATAAATTGTACATTATTGGAGAAGATAATTTCATCGTTCATATATTGTTACTTAGCAATATCAAAAGATTATTCGTTGGCATAGATTCATCAGGATTCAAAGTAACGAAAGCTTCACAATATATTATACAGATAGAACAAAATTGAGAAAGAAATATGTTAAATTATCATTGGGTGCAGATATGTTGCAACAAATTATATGTACAATCAAAATCAGGCGTGCTCCTACAAGACATGATAACGTAGATTTTCGACCACTGATAACAAAGATAGCAAAAATCCTACCATTGTCAGTAGTTGTTGCTGACAGAGGATATGACAGTGAAGACAACCATCTTTTGGTAAGAGAAGACTTACATGCATTCAGTGTGATACCTGCAAGATATGAACATGTGCAGATATGGAGAACACATGGTAAATATAGGAAACAGATGAAGCGCAGCTATTCCAAATTGTTGTACAATCAACGAAACAAGGATGAAACCATAATATCAGTCATAAAAAGATTATTTGGAGAACACATTACTTCAAGACTAGTGAGAACACAAAACAGGGAATTATCATTCAGATGTATAGCCTACAATACCCACAGATTAACCAACCTCATCATAATATTGATGGTTTCTACTGAACCATAATACTTATATAAAATGTTTAGAATGGTTTCTCTGATGATAAAGAACATCATATTGAGTGCAACTCTTCTTTCAGCAGTGTTAGCATTATCTATGATAGCCAAAGCTGATTTGGGCGGCGCCCCTGCATTTGCACAATCAGCACCTAAGATGCACTTAGATCAAGGAATTAAAGCATTAGAAAGTGGCGATAATCAAGGAGCAAAGATGCACTTAAATGCAGCAGATCAGGCTCTAGCTGGCTCTTCTTCTTCTTCAGATCAATCCGCAAAGATGCACTTAGATCAAGGAATTAAAGCATTAGAAAGCGGCGATAATCAAGGAGCAAAGATGCACTTAAATGAGCAGATCAGGCTCTAGGTGGTACTAGTCAATAAAAACAGAGCACATTTCGTCTGAGATCATAAATTGTTTTAGCATTTTTCATTTTTTATTCTTTCAAATACTAATAACCAGACAAAAAACGGAAAACATATGCCAAAGCAACTTTCTTTGAACTTTTGCTTCATCTCTTTGTATGTCAAAGCTTTTAGTCATCAGCTCAACATCGACTGAAATTTTAGATTTATATCAGCAGGGAACTCCACCTTATTTAGAAAATCTTAAAAGACATTCTTATTATTATTATTGTGGTATTATTTTTTAGAAGTGATTACATAGAGAATACAATTGATTTCACGTCGTCTTGCAAAAGTGATCAATTGGGCAACTGTGGTCAACATTCATTATCTTCTCGTTTAAATAAAAAATTTGAAAAAAAGCTTACCCACTATTTGTCGCGTTATTGAAAGCAGCAAAGGAATTCATTTCATATCTGAATGCATCTGACAAAAGTTGTGTTGATACATCGTTTTCTGCAGAATTACCAGAAACTAAAAAATTCCGAAAATGCTTGTAGCTTTCAATTTCTGACTGAAGTGATTTGATGTATAAATCAAGAGCTTGAATGTATTTTCCATTTGTAGGCTGCAAAGCTTCTGCTTTGTAGACTAATTGCTGAAACTTCGGTAGGTAATTATCGGTAACAGAAATCATCGTCTTATTATCGTATTGTTTTGTTTGCCATTTGCCAATTTCTTTCTGATAATTTTGAGTCAACAAATGTGAATTGTTAATAAGCATCTCATATGATTCGTGAAAAGCCCGTGCCATATTGTTATTACTTGCTATTTTCGTGTTTGTTAATATAGAGAATTTTAACTTCTCTGCCATCGCTTGAGGTTGATAAATAATACTAGTAGATAACAAAGAAAATAGCAATACTGCAAATAGGATTGGAAAAAAATATGACAATGAAAAGTTGAGGAGGATTTTGCTACTGACTTTTCGTTGCCTTTTATACATACGTATTAGTAACAATACTATTATGAGATGTATTTTTAGGTTTTCTATCTGTGCATATTATCATTTGATACAGAACTGGGACTTGATTTGCTTCTCCTGGAGCAGGTACTGCTAGTGACTGCACTAAATGATGCTATATGTAAAACCATATTTCTTCTGCACTTGTATTTAGTTGAATTCTTGTAGGGTTCACAGTTATCTCAATACTCCTCTAGCCATTGGAGGATATTCTATAGGTGTCATCAATACTTGCATCGATTTTTTTACTACACTTTTTATCATTTTATTTGCATTCTATTTAGAGTCTATTTACTTGCTTACCATTGGCATAGCATGACCCTTCCTGTAATTTTATGAGACCCTAGTCTAATACTTCAAATTGTTCCTTCCTTTCTTCAGTCGTACTTTTTGTATAATTTCGAAGAATTACATAAAATATATCTTTTATACAGAAGAAATTTATCGGAGAATATCAATTCCTGTCAATTCACTAAGATATCCATCTTATCATTTTAGTTCAGAGCTTTTTTATAAATAAAGATATTATAATATCAGTGTAATGAAATATTTTGATTTTGATTTGACTGCAGTTACTGCAGTTACTGCAAAAGTGACTGCAGTCAATGGAACAATATTACTGAAAGTTTTCAGAGGTGAATATATTTGACAGGGAAGAAAGAAGATTGGCTCTGTCCTCACTGTCACCAACGCTCCCACAGACATTGGAATATGAAGACTCATATTAAGAGAAAACATGATGCAATAGGACAACCCATAAAAGCAGGATCCTCAACTTTCAATAACAATACTAATAGTAGTCAATTTGTTTCTGATACGATGGATTATGTTAAAAAGGATAACTGTGCATACAACAAACCTTCCTTCTTTTCAAGAGTGCCCCAGAAGGAAGAGTCCCAAAATACAGATCTAATTGATAACATGCTTCCATGGATCCGTAAATGGAATGAATGTCTACGTGAATGCGTTGAATTTAATGATTTATCAAGACGGCTATCTTCAAATCCTTCACAATTAGCTGCTATGATGGGGAATATACCTATCTCCTCATCGCTACCTTCTTCGTTATCAAATCTTAATTTTCAAACTAATAACAATATGATGAATAACAATAGGCTACCTATTGGATATAAAGTTCGATTGTGCAATAGGTGTTTACCAGGTAATAGGCTTGAGCCAATATTGGCTTCTTCCCTAGAAATGGAAGCTCTAACAAAAATTAACCATATCTGTGAGGCAGAAAGTCCTGTATCCTCAATACAACAAGAACATGTAAAAAATAGTCCAACAAATATCATAAATGATGCACAGGTAAATTTAGTTTCTTATTTGATACAGGTTGTCAATATGAGAATTGGTCGGAAAGAAGGAGAAGCAGTAGGAGTAGATGTACATTTAAAAGCTCAGGAATTAAACAGTCCTAAACTTCTATTACAGCATATGGGAAACAAAAAATTGCCCGAAAATAAATCGTGGATTAAAGAAGAAGACTATA
The DNA here is from genome assembly GCA_963825865.1 of uncultured Nitrososphaeraceae archaeon. Classification (GTDB taxonomy): domain Archaea; phylum Thermoproteota; class Nitrososphaeria; order Nitrososphaerales; family Nitrososphaeraceae; genus CAWGVG01. The sequence continues at coordinate 101,872 of CAWGVG010000027.1, forward strand.
TTGATCTAGGCAACATAAGTCATAGTAATAATGTGGAAAATGAAAAAAACTGGGCCTATCGTGTAATTAAAGAAGAAGGAGTCTATAAAAATGATAAAAATTAACAAGTATGAATTAACGGATTTTGTAAAAATTGCAAAGGCAACTTTTGGAGTATTTCAAGTTCAATTAGATGATGGAGGGGGCAAACGTTACTTTCTTATATCTATCAAATTTTAGACACATCTCAGCCACTATTATTAACCATAATAGTGTCTAACTGGGTACTTGAAGTAGTATCTTATTCGATGGATGTACTACAAAAATAATATACTAAAAAATGGTAGTAGCTATCATCGTGATGAGATCACTTCACAGAGAGGATATTTTATCCTTTATTTCGATTGTTATGGTTGTTTTTTCATTAATATCAGGATCATTTTGGACCAAACAGCCAGCATTTGGAGATGGTTTAACGCAAGAACAATTATCGGCTTCCTTAGGAGATAGAAAAGCTGACTTACTCATCAAAATGACTCCTGCTGTTGTTACGACAGAAACCTTACAAAAGGGTCAAAAACCCATTGTTGAATTTCGATTGTTTGATTCAAATTCAAATGAGTCTTTTACCCATGTGACATATTATATTATTTTAGAGAAAGATGGTAAAAGGTTGCTCACAGATATATTCCACGATCATAACGGTGACCTGAAAATTCAGATAAACCCCAATAATACCAGTAAAACGGCTATTAGTGGAGGAGAACAGGATCCTCTATTGGGTACGTGGATTGGAACACAAACTAATCCTGTAATTGTGTCAGGTCCAATCTTTCTAAATGGTGGGTTGTATCACTTTATAGTGAGAATAGAAACAGTAGATTCTGACTATACACTACTGCCAGACAACCAAGAGCCAATCTATGACAGTTGGTTAAGTATTGGGAATACGGAAAATAAGCAAATAAACATAGATGGCAAACAGATTCCGATTAAGGTCATATCTTACTACGATAAATTAAAAAATTTGGAATTTAATAACAAAAATATGCAAATGAAATTTGATATGCCATTTAACTGGAATTTAAGCAGGCTAAATAAAGCTAGTATTTTTGTTCATGAAGAGATCATATGTACCTAAACCAAATGCCTTTACCACTAAGGGATCTTCACTGGAACAGTAAATGGCATTGATATTTCAAAAAGTATTATACTGGACAACTCGAATCCTGACAAGGATATAATTCATGTTATGTTGCCAAAGAGTATATAATTCATATTGCAGATCAAGTGAGCAACAGCGGACAGGCATCTAGTGGACTGATGAATTTTACCTTGCAACCTGGAATAGGTTCGATGAAGGGTTCAATGGGACCAATGTCTTCAGGTTCATCAATGGGATCCATGTCTTAATGAAGTGGTGGTTGTAAGTGAACCATTTGCGTATTTTGGCATTCTCTTCTGACCATGCCAACTCACTATGCATCGTTGTTGTTCATAATTATGATGGCAATTATTGTTATTGTTATTTTATCTCTAAATAATGCTCGCTCTTGGACAAACTTCTTCTTCCTCTTCTTCTGGTAACAGAACACAAACATGGATAGATAAATTAAACAATCTCAAGATCCAGTTTGCATATTCACCAGAAAATCCTGGAATAGATACACCTACTGAATTAAAGTTTAATGTACTGAATCTACAAACAGGTAGCCATTTGAAAAATCTCTCTGCAAGGATTGTTGTAATATCTAATTCTGGAGGACAACAAAGATCTTTTAAATTTACTAATATATCGGCCCCTGACGGTGATTTCTCTGTAAAATATCTATTTCCGGATTCAGGCTCATATCAGGTCATATCTAAAATAGATTCAAAAGATTCTCCTACTTTAGTATCATTCAATGTCTTTGTTCCATTTCAGCCACTTGGTACCATAAATGCGAGTAATTTGAATCCGTTGATTCTTCCTGCATTACTAGCAGGAATAATCGGTACTATAGTTGTAGTAACTTTGGTATGGAAAAGTAAAAAGAAAGAAAAGAAATACAATCTGTAATGATTAGATTGCCTGCATGCTATAGACGATATCAAACAAGAAGACAAAAAGAGAAACATGACGAGAAAATAAGGAAACTTGAAGAGAGATACGTTATTCTTTATATGATGTACATCGTAATTTACGTATGTCATTGACGAAGTTTCCTATCTTGCTTTTGATAATTATCATGAGTTTTTTCTCATTAATATTATTTTTCACTATTACAAACAGTATTATATTTTCTAATTTCACTATTATTATTGCTCATGCTCATCTGTATAGCAATATAACTCAAGTATGGACAGACAAGTTAAACAATATTAAAATCCAGTTTTCCTATTTGCCTGAAAAGCCAACAGCAGAAGATACAACTCAATTACAGTTTAGTATGCAGAATTTACAAACTGGCAGTCATTTAAAGGACCTTACTGCAAAAGTAACAATATTTAATGATCCAATATACAGGTATGATAATATTACCGTCACTGATGGTGACTTTTCTATAAGGCGTTTGTTTCTGGACTCTGGTATGCATCAAGTCATTCTTAAAGTATCCTCAAAAGATTACTCCTTAGCATTGGCTTCATTTAACATCTCTGTACCTATAGCCTATTCAGAATAGTGTTGTTAATAACTGGTAGCAGTAATCTTAAGTGTTATGTGTAGTTGCTTGGTCTAGTTTCTTCCTGCGGTGGTGGATGTTAAGGAAAAAACAAAGAAAAAGATCATAATCCCTGTGGAAAGTCGTAGCTTGAAGGTATGTTGCCAGGTGGCTTGCCAAACACTAGTGCAATTTCATCGTGTGCATGTAGTTGATTTCTCTATAATATATTCCATTTATTTTCTGGCCATTAACGTATACGTCAGGAGTATTTTTTCCACCGAATAAACTAGCAAATTCCGACGAATTGTTCAATTTTTTGCTCCATATATCAAAGAACTGACCCAGAGTAAAATCTCTTTTTACAGGTGATTCTATATGTATGATGCCAGTTACATCGTGAGTGTGCCAGCCAATAGATACATTTGTCAGGAATGATCCCGATTTGCGGTGGAATGTATATGAGCTGACCGTTGACAAAGATATCAAGATGAGCATGTATATGAAATAGAAGTTGCTCGTTTGTATTACATTGAATGCCATCTACCGTTAAGGCGGATGCTGATGTTGCTGATGTATTTGGCCCTCCACTATGATATACTCCAATATATGCAGCAGCAACTGCAACAGCCAAGATACTAATACCAATTACTATGATAATCGATTTTTTAGAATATTTCCATGAGCTTTTTTTATTATCAGATTTTTTTATTACCCTTGCAGTATCATTTACAGTATCATGTACATCACGTTTGTGTCGATCCAGTTGTTTTCTGGATTCAAAAGATTTTCCACATAAACCACATCTTGACTCTTCCTTGTTTTTTACCATGGCTTCATATCAACCTGCGATGCACTACTAATGCAGTTGTTATGTAGTAACAGTCTTTAATAATATATATTGTAAACATCTATGAAGTAAATGGTACATAGTCATTCTTTCTTCTTTTTGACACTCTTTATTTCAACATCAAACTTTCAATCTGTTTAAGATATTGTCCTACATCTAAATTATCATTATAACTACCATACTTCAATCCTCTACTGTAAGATGAAAAATTAACAACAAAATCTACAGACTCGTTTATTTGTATTTTTGAGGACGAAAGGAAGAGGAAGAGTGAAGAAAGGAAATACAATATGTAACTAGATTTATGTATCTACTTTGAATACATGTATATAAATCGACCAAGTTAACTAGAATGTTCTAGAAAAACATTATTCAGCTTGTTTCTTCATTTTGTTTGCAATAAAATGCCCACTGCCCATAACAATATGTTTTGCAAATATATGTAAATGCCTTCAGAATAAATCTCTTCAGAGTTTTCTTGCTAATGATATTGGATCATGAAAAAGAAAGTTTATAGCACATAAAGATAATACTTTGAATTTATCTTATTAACGATGTAATATTATAATCCTCTCATCTTCTAAAATAGAAGTAGTAAAATAGATAATGTGTGTGGATAAAACTACAGTTATGATAAATTAAAGGCTGCTTTGAGACTAGGCTGAATTGTATTATCTATTAACGTTACAACTGAGTCATATGGTGCCTTTGAGTCGATATCACTCTTTAGTGTTGACAAGCCACTACCCAGTTTGGCAATGGCAGAAGTTGTAGTTGACGTTGCATTAGCAGGTATGAGTTGTTTTGCTTCATTGAACATTTCTTGAGCCTTGGTTGCTATCGCCTGAGCGCTTTGATAATTTGCCATATTTACTATAGTATTATGACCTACAGACCCTTTTCCTTCTTCGATTCCATAAGCCTCTCTGTACCGTTCTAGAGTTTCATTTACAATATCGCCAACAGCTTGGCCTTTGACTGTAGAGTTATTCAATTGACTTTTCTCAACACGCACACCAATAGCCTCTTGTAAGAGGGCATCAATGTTATCGACTTTTCCCTTAATTGCTGCCTCTGTAGATGCGGGCTTTGATTTGACTATGTTTTGCAGATCAGCTATCGCCCTAGTCAAGTCATTTGCAACTAGTTTGTTTCTTTCTGTAAGCTCCTTTGTAGTGTTTGCATCGAGATGTTCAGCAACTGCTTGCGCATGTTCTTGAGCTGAAGTCACATTTGAAGAGGCGATATTGGCTTGCACTAAATGTGAGTCAGCTTGTAATATTTTAACTAGTGCAAGAAATGCTCACTTTCTCCTCCAGAAAAGGTATGAGCATATGCGGCATGGTTAAAAGGGAATATTACTACTAGTCCTATAGAAATAATTCCTGCAAATAATAATGCAAGAACTGTTGATGTAATTTTTTTCATTGATATACTATTTGTAGTTTTTAATCATAAAATACTTTGTGGTACATCAATCGAATTGTAATGGCTACATATAATCAATGGAAATATAACATGCTAATACTCTATTACTTTTTCCTAGCAAATACATATATGGAGATACCTGCAATGGCTGCCGTAACAGGCGTAACATAATAAAGCATTAGTTGACTAAAAGGTATTTTTATCTTGTAAGCATTATTATTGCCTACGGAAACATCAAAGTCTGATACTAGTGGATTGTCTTGATACTTTGAGTCTCCGTTTATTCTAGCCTCAAAGGTTGCTATATAGTCTGTATTATTTCTAAATTTGTATGGAAAAGTAATGTCACTAAATTCATAGAATTTGTAAGGAACTTGTTCAACTACTTTACCTGTATTCTTTTCCTTTATAGCCAAGGCTGCGTATACATTATTGACATTTGCACTATCTTTGTCAAGAATACTAAAGTTTAGGGTAGAATTTTCATTAGCTGCAGGAACAATTGGAAGTGGTTGAAATACTATCTGATAATTATCGACATTCTTTGATATTCCAAAGAAGTGTGCATAGGCAACATTAACTTGGTTAGAGAAACAGGTATAAGTAACAAGTAGTAACCCCAAGGTTACAACACCAATTATTATTACTATACCTAGAGTCAAAATTACTTTAGTCATTTTCTTACCTCGTATTGTACCATTCATTACAAGACTGTAAGAACCAACTCTGGTTGGAGTCATTTTAACTTATAAAGTCTATCGGTTTGCTCTGAAGGCACGAAATCAAGTGGCTTCGTCACTCCGCCATACATTATATTCATGTTATCTAAGGCATATGTAACAGGCATTAAATTGTTTTTTTCCATAGTCTGGTTTAGCTGAACTATGGCATTATTCATTTCTCACACTGCTACTACTGCTACCACCGTATTGCATGATCCTCAAAAATTGATAGAGAATATCTTATAGCATGCGCTAATTTTGGTATTGACAAGACGCAATTAAACATACTGTAAAATTTAGAAAATATAAGCATCATAATATTATTTTAGTTTTTAATAGTGTATAGATATACTATATGTTAAAGATAGAATGGTTAGTAAACCTTAAAAATAATAATGCAAAACCACGCATAGTTGAATTCTAAAGAGATATCTGTAATACTTGTAATAACCATTTCTTCTTTAATGATAATGCATTCTCCTGTTGTTTTAGCAAATGTTTCATACGCGCAATTACCTGAACCAACAATACCATCACCAGAGCCATCATCATTATCAACATTCCCTGATAATGCTGTAACAATAACGTCACCCCAAGACGGTCAAAAAATACCTGTAGGCCAAAATCTTCAAGTAACAGGAAGGTCCATGGTCAACACTGCTTCTGATTGCAAAATCACTGTTAATTTAAATCGTGTAAAACCATCTCAATCAGTAGTAGCAGCTGGACCTGGTGGACCCAAAGACTACTCACAATGGAGTGTAATATTGACTTCTACGTATACTCCAATTGAAGAAGGACAAAACAGGATAGTTGCAAAAATCTCTTGTAGCAGTGACCCTAACTTGAAACAATTTGCGCATGTAAATGTGACAGGTGTAGCATTATCATCATTTTCTGATATGACAACAACGCCATCATCATCATCGCAATCAAATCCACAAGCACAATCAGGAGTGCCGCTATCATCATCATCTGATGATGCTGTAACAATAAAATCACCTACAGAGGACAAGTCTTCCTCGTTTTCTAGTTATGGCAAAACATCATCAGACATTTATGGTGGCGATAGCGTGGGTGGTGAATCAATTCCAAAAACCTCCTCATCCTCAATTCAAACCATGCCAAATAATAATAATATATTATAATAATAATATCGCAAGTAGCGACAAAACTAATGATAATATGAGTGGCAATGATAAGGTAGTGATGATAAACTTTGACGACGGATATAAGAGCCACTTTCTGTATGCAAAGCCAATTTTAGATAAATATGGGTTTAAGGCTAGTTTCTTTATAGTCTGCGACAAAATGGAAACACAACCAAAATGGATGACTTGGCAAGATATAACAGCACTCAAGAATGATGGAATGGATATAGAATCACATACAATGACCCATGCTCATTTGGACTCAGTCTCTGCACAAACATTAGATTATGAAACAGGCTATGCAAAACAATGCCTCGCTGATCACGGTTTTGACACAACAATCTTTGCATATCCCAAGAATTTAGGTTCAGACAACGATACAGTAGTTAATGTAGTTGGCAAATATTATAGTCTAGCTAGGTCAGGAACCGAATCATTATTCTTTTTAGATTGTACTGGCTATAAAAAGCATCCTCAAACTGATTGTAGCACATATGCATCTGACGGTAGTCTAAATTATGCAAACAGATATAATATTAAAAATGCCAGTCCTTTCCGCAACAATATCAATCTAGATGATTCCCAAATGTTTGAGAAGTTCGTTCAACGCGTGAATAGTCAAACTGCATTTAACTCAAATGGAAGGATAAATGCAATACCTATTATATCATATCATAACCTTACAAATAGCATGCAGGATTATGATAGCATGGGTTCTACTCTTACTGTTTCTCTGTTTGCTCAAGAAATGAAATACCTGCATGATAATGGATTTAAAGTCTTACTTTTAAACCAGCTAGGATATGATACGACACGTAATGCCTTTTACTTAAAGAACTCAGCTGAAACTGTTGCGGCTACAACTGATACTACATCATGACGAGCCTCTACAACTGCTACTACCTCTACGAATATAGAGAAAAGTGAATCAGCAGCAGCAGGCAGCAGCGTGGCTGACTGAAGCTGTAAGATACAGAGATAGGTAACACAATAGTTATTATAATATTAAGACGCACTGGGAACCTCTTTTTTACGAGAGAGTGCTACAGCTGCTATGATTATGCCAGCTACACCTGCTCCTATGCCGCCCATTCCTATCATATATGACCTATCAGCTGCACCTTTTAAATTCTGAATTGATTTCTGAGTATCCGCATTGGATTTAGCTATTGTATCTATGCCGCCTTTAGCTGAATCAATATCATTTGCCAATTGACTCACAATACTTTGTAGTCTAGGCCCAATATTGTTATTGGCGGTAGTGATATCTCCTCCTCCTCCTTCTATTGCAGAGCTACTAGTAGCATCTGGAAAAGATATCTTTTGTTTACCTTCAACCAAATCAAGAGGGATTTCAGCATTAATTTTCTGCCCTTGTATTGTACCATTCATCACAAGGTTATAGGAACCAATTCTAGTTGGAATCATTTTGCCATTATACAGCCCTTCCGTTTCTTCGGAAGGCTCAAAATCAAGCGGCTTTGTGGCCCCACCGTACTTCACCACAATATTCATGTCAGCCAAGGCGTTTATAACAGCCGTTGAATTATTTTTTCCACCGCTAGTCTGATTTACCTGGACAATAGCATTATTCAATTCTGCTACAAGTGCTGGTTCATTACTCCAACCAACTTCAAGTGTAATATTGCCAAACTTCTTAGTTATGTGGGCATATGCCAGTTCAGCATTAGAAAAAGAAAAAGCCAAAATAATAATAATTAAGGCAAACAATGTTATTGGTAATAATGCAATTTTTGTTTGTAACATACAAATTGAATCTGCACATTCTTTATTATATTCTTTAGGCGTGGTTCGATAGTTGTACTATAAAAACAGGAAAAATCAAATACCATGATATCCAAAATGTAATTGTATACTCCTATGGGTATGAGGCCATCTCACATGTCATCGTCTTGCGTTATTATTGCATTTGTTATTATTATTATTGGCATTACATCAATGGTGGTGTTACTAACTTTCTTTCCTAATGGTATGCCCAAAGCCTACGCTCATGCTTTCACAATAAAAAGTGACCCATCACCTTCACAATCCTTACCAACATCACCGTCCAACGTGGATGTTTTTTTTAGCGAACCTGTAGACCTGCGTTATAGTACAATAAAGGTTCTGGATGCGAGTGGCAAGCAAGTAGATAATAAAAATGCGCACAGTATAGGTGGCGACCCAGCAACGCTAAGTGTAACACTTCCTTCTGGTCTAAAAGATGGAATATATACAGTTTCTACGAAGGTTCTTTCTGCTACAGATGGTCATGTAGTAGACAGTGCTTTTGTATTTGGTATAGGCCAAGCCGCAGTTCCATTGCAACAGTCTTCAGGGTACTCCATCTGGTTCCCAATCCCAGCTCTACATACCTAATGCAATAGCAAGGTTTCCTGCATATGTCGGCCAGGTCCTAGTAGTAGGAGCTGCCTTTGTAACTCTTTGGCTATGGAGACCAATTTCAAAAATTAGCTGGTTAAAAGATACTCTTGCGCCTGTTCGTAACAGAATTGATAGAAGTTTGATTATTCTGATGGTAATTGGCTCAGTCATTCTAATAGTCTCTGATTTTGGAATTATTTATGTTCAGGCAAAAGAACTCGGTACCGGAATTAGTGAAGCTATTGGAACTAAATTTGGCGGCGTATGGGTTATGAGAACAATAGAATCTCTAATATTACTTGCTGTTTCTTTGGGAATATATTTTAGGAGAGTATGGAGGAAGAAGCCAGGCCTTATAACTCCTCCTTCAAAAGGAGAGATTACGAGCTTATTTGCAATAGGCCTTACAGTACTGGCGACTACTACTTTAATAGGTCATGGTGCCACTAGTGGTCAACTACTACCAATTGCAATTGACTTTATACATAATCTTGCCAGCTTCTCTTTGGATTGGTGGAATAATCTATCTAGCATTTATAGTCGCCCCAAAGTTAAGACAGGCTACAACATTGGAAGAAAATGTTAAAGCATCTGCCTTGTCAATAATTATTCCACGATTTTCTACAGTTCCTGTAACTATTTTGGGCGTGATAGTTGTTACTGGTCCATTTCTGTTATACTTTATTGAAAGTAATCTTGATTTAACATTGGCTTCATTGTACGGAAAATGGCTTATTATAAAACTCTCACTTGCAGCAATAATGATTGCAATAGGAGGATACAATCAACGAATAATACAGAGAGACGCTCTCAGGCTTGCTACTGCTAGCGTCGCAGCAACTATCAAAAGTACTGGAAGAGGAAGAGGAGGAGGCAGAGAACAAGTTGAGGTTGATCGCAATAATAATAATAATAAGAACCGATCATCAAAGAACTCTAAAAGATCTATTGTTTCTAAATTCAATAGAAGCGCAAAGGCAGAAGCAATAGTTGGTATTGCATTGCTTGCCGCTGTGGCACTGCTAGTAAATACAGGAACCCCAGGGAGCGAGTTTCAAGGTCAGCAACAACAACAACAATCAACAAATACTTCAACCACAGCAAATGCGATAACAGCTATAGTATCTCAGCAACAACAACAACAACATTTTACATCAACAAGATTTGTAGAAGATGGCAGCAGGGTGATCCTGTCAATCGACCCATTTACACCAGGTAATAACAATTTTAAAATTTCATTTTTAGATTCACACAAAAATCCTATAGATATAAAGTCAGCACAGATAAGGTATACCCAGACAGAAAAAGGAATAGGCCCAATTAATATAGATACTACACAAGTTTCCAAAGGAGTATTTTCTGCTAACGCTGCTTTTGGTTTACCTGGAAAATGGAATTTAGAGATTGAAGGAGTTCAAACCAAGGCAAATGCGTTGAACATTGTTACAAGTTATGATCTATTCGTAAAACCAAATTTAGACCAATTAAATTTTAATATTCAAGAACAAAAAATGCCGCAGAACGACAGTCAGCCACTTTATCCTGTATATGATAAAAGTAGAAATGCAATATGGGTTGGAGACACAGTTATAGATAGTGGAAGAATATTTGAATATAATTTAAACTCTAACAAATATGTAGAACATAAAGTCGCTGGCACTAGCATTGTAACTATTATGGCTCTAGATTCGCACAATCAATTATGGTTTATTGATCCATTAATGAAAAACCTCGGTCAGTACAATACTACAACTGGGACCATTAAATTATACAAAATTCCTAGCCAAGGGGTTATATCAGGTATTACAGTTAACCCAAACAACAATAACATCTGGATTACATCTCCAGCTACTAACGAGGTGCTAAGGTTTAATCCTCAGGCAAAGAACTTTACAGGCTTTAATTTGCCAACTGCAAATGCCCAACCATTTGGTATTATAGCAGATCAAACTTCTGGACAGCTGTGGATAGCAGAAGGAATAGGAAAACTGGCTAACATAGATCCTACACACAACTATAAAATTAGTGAATATGCTCCTACTCCTGCTACTACAGGCCAGAATAATACACTTAAAAGCCCTACTGCCCTATTTACTGATCCTATTACAGGTGATATCTATATCTCCCAGCACGATGGTCATACGGTATCTATTTTCAGTCCATTGCTCAAGACATTCAAAGATTTTCCACCACTTGATCCAAATGGATTGCCATTTGGAATGGCAATGGATAGTTATCATAACTTGTGGGTTGCTGAACATACGATAAATAAAATCGCAGTAATAGATCCACGAACTGGGGCAAGCAAAGAAGTGACTATACCTAATCAAAGTCCTTTCGTTCAATGGGTTACTGCAGATTCTAAAGGGAATATCTGGTTAGCAGAGCAGCGAGGAAGTTCTCTTGGTGTTGTAACAGCTACTACAAAGCTTACACAGTCTAACGTTGGAGGAGACCAAACAAGCAATAAAAACAACAACAACAAACCCGATATTCATCGACTGGCTTTCAGCTATGCTGATGTTGTGGGTCCTTCTGTGGCAGCCGGAATAATAGTTAGTGCTCTTTTCTACACAAAAAGCATCATTGATTTGAATAACAGTGTAAGGCAGGTAAAGAAGAACATCCGCACTCAATAAATAAGCTGTCATTATATCTGAAAAAAAAATTAAAACACCGCCTATTGTGCATTTATGCTGATGATGCTTTGCCTTGGCTCAGTAGAAATCATCATCGATTAGTATAATAAGATTGATTAATCTGTGCATGATATTTTTATGTTCCCAGTTAGAACTTTGCCTGGATAATATATCTTGGCATCTTATGTATGTCAACTTTCAATATATATTGCAGCGGTAGTTGCTTGTCTTATCAAGGAAAACGTAGATCTAGATTCTTCTTTTTGAACCTGTTTGCTATCAAAACTACGCCTAGCATTGCTGCCATAATTGAAGCTCCAACTCCTATTGGAAATTCAGGTGCTACTTTGATAGAATATTCCGCAGATTCAGGTTTAATAGGATTAAAAAGGATTCCATATATGGGAATATTAATTGAGTAGCCTCCTAGGCCTTGAAATGTATAGGGTATAGTTACAATACCTTCTGCTGTATGAAGTGGTTTGCCTGGCTGACCCGCTAGTTGCGATGCCATGAATATCTCTTTGCCATTATTATCTTTGATTATAAAGTCATAATCTATATGGGGCTGTACTTTGTTGTCAGTTCCCTTCTGCAAGAAAGTTACTTTAAATGATGTTTGATTTTTATTTCCAATTGGTTCAGGCGAGGGTTGCAGAAGAATATCGAGTGAACCTCCACTTGTTGTTTTCTTCATGCCGGTCGGGGAAGTTTGAGCATGTATTGAGGACGATGTAATGCTGAAAATACTTGCTGCCTATAACCAATACTATGAAAACAGCGTTTAAGGGGTTATTGGTTAACATATATTATTATTATATCGTAGAAATGATTGGTTAAAAAAGTTATTATTTATAAGAACTGCCAAATAGGTAAATAATGAAATTGTAATAAATCGTCGTCATATCTTCTGAAAAACAAACAACAAAAAAAGAGGAGAATTCAATTTATTAATAAGCTGAGTTGAGCTAGATTATTGCGTTAAATATGCTACTGGGAAAACAAATACATTCAATGAGAATATTGTCTTAGCCAAGTAGTAATAATAATATTATTATTATCTTCTTCAATACAAATATATTTTTACAGATTTTTCAGCACAATACATTCGTCTCAGCCATTGTGGGTAATTAATTCTCTTTCATGCTCTGAGCATACATGTTCTAATAAAATCTGGTGGTCAAAGAAATATCTACATCCACAAGGATATTCAATGTGTTTTTTTCTAAAATCACTAGTTCTTTCCCGTTCTTGCTCAATGATCTCAGTCATTTATTACTATACTTTATTTTATGTTGGATAAAAAGATTTCAAATATTATATGAAAAGGATCAATGTCATGGTGGATGTACAACATACTTACTTTAAAAACGGAAAAAAATGGATGTAGTAGTATAATATTGAGAAATTCTATGAGATATGACAAGGTTTATCTGTCAATTCTGCTCTTGACCGTTTAATATTATTTAGATGATTTCAAAACGATCGAATTTTTCCTAATGAAATAATATATAACCTCTATTATGTTTTATCCATAGACATATACCATCACTTGATCCAGATATTATCCACTTCAGCATTTATTTCAAGCAATTCTCATCTTTGAGCAATAGGAGCGTATATGCCAGACCATCAGCACAGATGATGATAATAAAAATAATTTACCATCCCATGGCCTTTGCAGATTTTGCTGCAGCGTCGTCCAGGGCTTGCTTAGGCTCTTTCATACCATAGAAAACTTGATCTAGTGCCTGGTGAATATCTTCATCTATATGAGGATACTCTGGTATACTGGGCCTAGCGCGAGCAATTGTCATCATGGAGATTAATTTATCATAATACGGGATTGTTTGCTTCAGTTGTGCAGAATTAGGACCTTCTCCTATTAGTATCTGTGTTGGCGTATGGCCGTATTTTACATGCAAAGGTGTCATTATTTTAGGGTCTAACACCAGCGTAATTAATTCCCATGCTAGGTCCTTATTTCCAGATGTTTCGGGAATGCCCAGCAACCAACCTCCCAACAAGGTTGCACTCCTATAACTTGAATTTGGTGTAGGAAACATTGGCAGGAAGCCGACTTTCTGTTCAAAATTCTGCTTCTGATCAGTTGTGTTCAAATGGATGTGATGCTGTAATGCTTCTAACATCACTGCAAACTTCCTGTCAAGAAATTCCTTACCCCAAAAATGTTGTTTTTGTGGCTTTATTCCTGCATTAACCTGCTCTTTGATAAATTCCATTGCTCTGACTCCAGTGCTATTATACGCTGGAAACCAGTAAGTTCCCTTTGTTGGGTGGCCATCCTTCTGCTTAATTATATCCCCTCCAAGCATCCAGAGATAAGGATAAAATGACATGTCTGGAGAATGCTCAGCGAGCAACGAGGTGTATCCTTCTATTCCCTGGGGCCTTAATGCAGCATTGAGCTTCTTTGCAGATGTGATATGTCCATCCCATGTCTGCAACGAGTTAGGATCTACACCTGCTTTATTTATAGATCCTTCCAATACCACATTCCCCTTAGGTCAGCGACTGTCCATATGCCATATATTTTATCCTTGTACACACCACCATCCCAGTTCGCTTCATACCAGTCTTTTTCTTTTCCCCAACTCTTGGCACGATCTGTAAGGTCAGCTAAAAATCCTTTTTCAACAAATTCTCCAAGCCAAATCTGATCTACAGACATTATATCAACAGGAGTTTGGTTAGCCATTGCCTTTAAAAACTGCGTATGCAAGTTCAGGTATGGAATCGGTCTATAGTCTAGCTGAATCAGCGATGTCTGGATGTCTGGCTCTCAACTCCTGCATTGCAGGTTGAAATAGCGTATTCAACAATCTTGGAGGATCACCTTGGTCGTCAACCACCGTTGTAAGCGTGACATGTTTTTTCTGAGCTGATGAAGATGATGATGATGCGATATCTCCAATAACTATTACTAGGCCGACTGTTATTGCAAGTGATATTACAAGACTAAAACGAGTAACTGTATGTTTGGTAATACATATCTTCATGAATATTCTAACAAAATGTTTTACGTGATTTAAGAGTTTCTGGTTTGTATGGCTTTGGCATGAACAACAAGAAAATTAAACTTCAGAAGAATCCTTTCAAATGAACGGGAATCTTATATTTATTGAGTCAGAGATACTTCGATATAAACATCTTCAGGTATTTTTAATCTCATTAATTGTCTAATGGATCTATCATCTGCACCCAAGATCTATAACTCGTCTATGAACTCTAAGTTCATATTTATCCCAAGTATTTGTTCCTTGTCCACATGGAGATTTGCGTGTTACAACCCGCATTTTTTTAGTAGGAAGTGGATGAGGGCCTTTTAATTTTATCCCGTTTTTTTCTCCAATATCCTTTAATTTCAGAACAAACATTTTCAAGAGTTAAAAGATTTGTACTTGTAAGTTTTATTCTAGCTTCTTGTGGCATCTTATTTCCACTTACTTTTTAGTTTGGATCGTATTTATCATGTAATAGTTTTAACTACTCCTGCAGCAATAGTGGTTCCCATATCTCTTAGGGCAAATCTTCCAATCTCAGGAAATTCTTTAAAGTTTCAATAGCTAATGGTCTTACTGGTTTTATTTTTACAATAGCGGCATCTCCTGTCTTCAAAAATTTGGGTTTTTCTTCGACTATGCCGCCAGTTTTTGGATCAATTTTTGCAACAAATTCTGATAATGTTGCAGCAACTTGTGCAGTATGAGCATGTAATACAGGAGTATATCCTGGAGCCATAGCTGTTGGATGATGAATTACAATAATTTGTGCTTCAAATTCTTTTGCAACACTGGGAGGATTATTCAGAGTTCCTATAATATCGCCACGCTATGAATAAGATTTTTTGTCAACACCCCTCAAATTAAATCCAATATTATCTCCTGCTTCTGCAGAATCCATTTGTGTATGATGGGTTTCTATTGACTTGACATCTCCTGACACTCCTGCTGGCATTACTATAACTTTTTGATTTGATTTTATTATACCTGTTTCCACTCTGCCAACAGGCACAGTTCCCACACCAGTAATAGAATAAACATCTTGAATAGGAATACGCAATGGTTTACCAATTGGTTTTTCTGGCGGTGTAAATGAATCTAATGCTTCAGCCAAAGTAGGTCCTTTGTACCAATGGCATATTTTCAGATTTTTTGACAAGATTATCGCCTTTCCATGCCAGAAACAGGAATAAAATTAACTTTAGCTTGTATTATATCCCACCAATTTTAAGCATTTTTTCTACAATCTCTTTAACTTCTTTATATCGTGCTTCTGAATAACCAGCATCATCCATCTTATTTAAGTGCAACTACAATTTGACCTACACCTAGTGTTCTTGAAAGAAAAGCATGTTCTCTTGCTTGGCCACCAGGTTCAGTAGCAGCTTCTGTTTCTCCTGGTTTAACTGAAACAACAAGAATGGCTGCATCTGCCTCAGATGCACCCGTAATCATATTTTTGATAAAATCTCTATGACCAGGAGCATCAATTAAAGTATAAAAGAATTTAGAAGTTTCAAATTTTTGAAAAGCCAAATCGATAGTAATACCTCTATCTCTTTCATCCTTAATACTATCCAATACCCATGCATACTTGAAAGTATCACCTTTTCCAGTAGCTTCTGATTCCTTTGCAAATGAGTCAATAGTTCTTTGATCAATAACACCCAAATCCACCAATAAATGACCTACAGTAGTTGATTTACCATTATCAACATGACCAGTAACCACCAAGTTCATATGTGGTTTTTTACTTGCACTCATAACGGGTAAAAATCATTAGGGCTTTATTTGTATTTCGTTAAGCTCTACACTTATCATGATACAAAAACTAGTATGACTCTCTTTCAGTCGAGGAATTATGTGTAGAGTTAGGGATTATGGGGTATAACCATTCATGAATTATGATAAAGATACTCGTGCCATTACACACTCTTCAAGTATTGCAAGTAAACTTCCACCCATAATTTCATGATGTCTTGGACATTGATCTCTGATAGTCGTCTTCAAGTCGTACTATGTCTCTTTCATCAAATTTGCCGTATGATATTTCAAGGATAATGCAGTCGTCATTTAATGCTTTAACTCTATGCTTTGCTCTTTTCGGAATTACGACATTTTCGCCTTCTTTTACGTAGAGTAGTTTATCTTCAAGTTCCACTTGTGCATTACCTTTTATAATTTTCCAGAATTCCCACCTCTCGTTATGATACTGAAGACTGAGTCTAGAATTTGGATTAACATAAATTAGTTTGACAGTGCAAGGCTGGTTTTCATGAAACTTTTCAAATTTTCCCCACGGTCTAGCCTCCGAATAAATATCCATATAAAGAGAATGTAGAAAAATGATTTAACAATTACCATTTATAAAGGCAAGTTAAATGCTTAGAGCAAATTTCGCGGTTAGTGTCAATTTCATATTTATGTGTGAAAAAAATCTCCATCATGATGTAGTATGTATGTATGTATGTATGTATGTATGTATGTATGTATGTATGTATGTATGTATGTAGTATATGTTGTGTGTACGTGCCTAGTTAATTATACCATCTAACTTATTTTATACACTAAAACGGAATCCAAAAAGTAAGAGGCCTAACTTGTTCTATTGGCCCATGTTATGACAGTAAATGTACTCACAGCTGAACCTACTATCCCAGCTATCAATGCTCCAATCACTGATTGATTTAGAAAATTTGGCACGAATTCTGTAAACCATGAGGCTATGCCTGGAAGTGATAAATATCCCATGAATCCTATCACAAACCCAAGTAGCCAGAAGGCAAAAACTGCAAATCTCCTAGACAACTTTCTCTCTCCCCGTGTTATAGGTTTTAGCAAATACTTCAGAATTGCTGGCTTGATTCATATCGCATATGGATATATTTGATAATAAATTTGATTGTCAAATTTTGTAAATATACTAAATATAAAAAAATGTCTACTTAATGATTTTTATGTATTATGATTTCAGTATTGTTATATCATGTCATTATGGGAAGTAAGTCATTCGTAGGGATTCTTCGTTCTATCTATTTGCTCTAAAATCTTATTCTTATCACTTATTCTAAGTATAAAAAAATGATATAACCTGTAAATTTTTCTGGAATTAACCACCCTAAAAAGAGCTATAACAACTCTTTTTTCCAAATTTTTTAGTAACATTTAAAATCCATCCGAAACTAATGATAGTAGCAAACAGCCGATTTTTCTCAAAATTGTGAAAAATTTTGTGTTGCGGGAACCATTTGATATCAATTGGGATGGATAGGGTACCGCGATTTTTTTGCAGTTTATTCCGAGCTTTAAAAAAGATGAGAATATGTGCAAAGTGATAATAATTGTAGGGGGAATATGGAACAACCTAAGTCAAAGGTTCTCAAATCGCAATGATGAAAGCTAGACCTACAGCTATCATCATGAAATTATGGCTGGTATATCCACATGCCAACTGCAACTATAAATTCAGAAATTGATACGACGTTAGATCACAGCCTGGACATTAGAATGATAATACCAGCTGCGAGGAAAAAGCTTAGAAGAGGGGGAGATATATGGCTGTTCAACACACACTAATTCTTTATTGCAACAGTAAAATTAGTCGCACACATTGTTTTTGACCTCACTATTTTGACGTTTTTACCAAAATTGCAACTAAGAAATATTATATTTGCAATTAGAAAATAACACAACACTATTTTGTATCGGTTTTTATTGCTCTCATTTGCTGTTTATACATTGAGACTAATTCTTCAACATCAGTAGCATCCTCAGGTTTTTTATCATGTCTTATTTTACCAGTAAATTTCGGAAATCTAAGCGCCAGTCCAAATCCCTGTCTTATTGAATTTATAGCTCCAGTGTGGGAAGGGCTTAATGTAATTTCAGATGCGATAACTTCAATCACGATTTTTGGCTCAAACCATACATCCATTTCCATTCCAGCATCAACTCTCGCATGTCTATGCGTGATTAGATGAGTTTCCAAATTGTCGAAAAATTGTTCAAGGTGTTTATCGGTAAAACCGGCTCCAACTTTACATGTACTTCTGAACATATCAGAGTTAGAATCATAAGTCGCTAACAAAAGAGCGCCATATTTTCCGACTCTACGACCTCTACCGTAAAGCGCACCAATTATGACTAGATCTAGTGTATCTGCAAGCTCGCTCCGGTATTCCCGTTTTAGTTTTACCCAAGCAAATTCTCTATTTCCTGCTCTATATGTACTTTTGAGTTGTTTTATCATTAGTCCTTCACAACCGTTTTCTATGGCAGAGGCCATAAACTTGTCAATTTGCTCTGATTTTTCGACAATAATTTGTGGAACTAATCTTATCTTTTCGTTCCTTAATCCTTGGGTTATTTTTTTTATTAACTTACGTCGTTGGAGATATGTTAATGAAGTTTTATCATCTCCATCCATGTATAATACGTCGAAAAAATTCATAACAACAGGATAATTTTCCATTGCTTGTTTTATATCATATTTTCTGCGACGATGCATCAGTTCTTGAAATGGAAGAAATTCATCAGTAAGTGGGTTAACTGCTACAACTTCTGCTTCTAATATGGCTTCTTCTGTCTTAATTGATTTTATCGCTGCTTCTGCCACGTCAGGATAATGGTCTGTAATTTTTTCCAGTCTTCTAGAAAAGAGCTCTACTTTTCCTTTTCCTTTGTGTACTTGGATCCTTTCACCATCTAATTTATATTCAACTGCTCCCCTACCATCCATTCTCTCTAATGCTTCTTCTGCTGTACGTACACGTTCTGCCAGCATTGGTCTGATTGGTTTATACAGGGTTATTTGGAGTGATCTTAGGGATTCAAGACCTTTTGTAGCTAATAGTTTGGCTACAGTTCCAAGGTCACTGGAAACATTGTAAGCATTTTCTAGTATCTTTCTATTGGACTTGTCACGTGTAAATGCTAATGCCAATGCATCCATAACAGTATAATCTGCAATACCGAGTCTTAGTGTCCCCATTACGAATTTGATTATATATCTACTCTCGCGTGAAGTTGCATCGTTTAAAAGACTGCTGACAAGCCGCAGTTTGACTTCCTGTGAACCAGAGCCAACAGTCCTTGCGATCCTATCTAACGTTAAATATACTCTCTCAACAGTCATTTTATCTGAGAATAGAGTAGTTTGATTCTTTGACTTCATTACCTCACTAGCTGTATCGCCAAGGTCGCCAGTTTTCCTGTAGACTTCTTCTACGGCTGCAACGGTTAATCCTGAGGAATAGGCAAGTATACGAATAGCCATTTTTTCTGCTAAACCTAGTTCTATTCCTTCATAATCCGGGTAGAGCTTCCCTTGAATAAGGTATATTACTTTGTCAATACTGTCAGATGGTGTTATTTTCAAAAGAGAGACTAGGTAATCAGTAAGGGCAAGTCTACTGGATGTTTGCTCCATCTGTTCAAACGTATCTACAATAAGAGAGAAGTTCAACGCTTGATTTTAAAACTAACGTGCTTTAAGTTTTATCAAGCGATGAATAAGATGCTGATAAATTGCTTGAGCAATCTTAAGTTGTTGCAGTGTCTATTCAGGTTTAGTGACTTGAGATTTATTACTCTCCAGTACAAAAAATTACGTCGTTAAAACATCTACGATAGAAAGATACTGGTCATGATCACTTATGAGTAAATCTCTTTTAATACTTCATTCACACACGACCCATAACTTAAAAAATGGCATTAAGAGAGTACACATGATATGGGAGGCATGAAGAAAAAACCTGTAGGATCTTCAGACAAGACTGCTGCTGCTTTCTGATTCAACGGCTGATGTAAAATCAACAAAGGAAGATAGCAAGAAGACTGGATCAAAAACACAACAGAAACAAAAACTAGCGGTTCTCGTAGAAGAATCACAGGGTATTAAAGCACTGCAGGGTATGAAGGCAATTACGATACATGCCTTTGCAAGAGCTGCTGGTGTAAAAATTTCTGTTGCTAATGCTTTTATCAAATCCGTTGAGGCGAAAGGACTTGTAAAGAGTGTTGGCGGCAATAGTGGGCATAGAGTTTACAAATTAGCTAAACAGTAACTAATAATGCAACCGGTATGCTAACCTCTTCCATAATAGTCGGAATAGTGTGCTTGAAAGGATCAAAGAATTATAAAATCTATAATAATAGTTAATCAATATCCTTCAATTTTTGAAAGAAAAAGAGAATTTCATATTATGTATTGTTTATCTATCTATCTATCGATTATGGCTACTAAATTAATTTATTTTATTTCCTTAGAAGTGCTACGTCTCCTGTCTGTGCAAATTCTATTAACTCTAAATTGGATTTAATTATCCCTATCGGATTCATAGGCATGACTATTGAATCTTTAATAAAAATACATAACGATCCATTAGCCGTCATATATGCAATATCGCCACGCTTAAACCGAGTTTGCTGTTTCTCTGCTCCTATCATTAATCCTGTTTCGATATAGGCGAATTTATCTGCAAACTTATGAACTCTGTCCTGTAATGGCAGGCGTTTTAAAATTATTCTAACGCTCAATGGGGACAGATGACGAATAATTTCGCATTGAGCGAATCCCTTATTTGATATTTCTAAGATCACAGGGATCCTTGAAACTGTTCCACCTCCACCTTGACATGGTTGCAATAGTATCAAAATAGAAGATAGAGTATATATAATGGAAACGTTTATTTCTATGAATTTAAAAATTCGCAACGTTTAATTATATATTTATTATCTTTTGCATTATTCTTGGTAGTAAAACATTCTTCTCATGAAAAACATATGCCAAAAAAATCCTCGCACATTAAAGAAAAGACTGCCAAGAAGGCGGAATCCAAGGCAAAAAGCACCAATCCTGGCAAATCTATGAAGAAACAATTAGAGACTGAACAGATTTCTGATGATGATACTGCAAAAGCAGCATTACAAATTGACGAACCGATCAAGAAATCAAACCGGCCTGAAGATGAAGTAGTCATATATAACGAAGTTGAATTTGAGCTTAAAGAAATTATTTCAAATGGAAACCAAGTTTTAATTGGCCCTCTAAGGCTTACAAGATTTGAGAGAGCTAGAATTACCGGTGCAAGATCATTACAGTTATCTTTAGGGGCTCCATCTTTGATTAGGGTTCCCAATGATGTGAGAGATTCTATCTCATTAGCAACAGTAGAACTCGATCTTAAAGCATTACCGATCTCCATTAGACGTATTTTACCAAATGGCCTTTATCAAGACATTCCAATAACTTTGTTAAAATAATAATGCATCTAACAACTAATATCTTATATTTCTTGGCGTCTACATTCATCAAAATAGCGGATCCTTACCATATCTATAAATAAAATAATCAAGGCGCCATCTTTCATGAAAGAGGAGATATTCACCATGAAACATCAAATTCGCATCGATCTCACACTTTTAGATTGTAAAAAGTACGAAATCTTTTTTCTTCCTATTGCGGGCCACTGAAACTTTAGCTCTACCATCTTTTTTTCTATCCTTCCATTTTATATCATTTCATTAAATGAATCTTGATTAACTGATTTTCCTTACTTTTGGTACCACATTTCAAAAATATGCTTCATCTTAGTTCCATTATCATTAACTTATATTGATGACCTGATTGAACAAGATCAAATGGAATTTGAAATTACTTCATAGATTCGTCTTCTTACTTTGTATGTGTATGCCTATTTCTATTGCTTTAAAATTGCAACAACACACTTACAAATTCACAATTCTTCAAGGCTCAGTTAGATAATTAGTAATTCATTGTATATATTTTTGTTTTTATAACAAAAAATTGTAGCTGAAGCATTCAACTTCTTTTCAATGTTACTATCTATTAGTAATATAATTTTTTTATAAATAGGGAATTAGAAGAAAAGACATAGTATAATAATCACTTTTACAAGTATACAGTTACATATAATAAAGCAATTATTTAATCATTAAAAAAATGCATGCAAATGAACATTAGTACAAATAATGGTTCGACGTAAATAGATAGTTCCCAATCCGTCTTTGTATTGAAAATAACAAAAGATCATTACAAAAAGAGAGGAATAGCTCTGTATGTAATGGCTATGCTATTGCTGTCAGTTGTACTATTCAATCTAAATAATCCATCAATACCTCTGGTGTATGGTGATAAAGGTAACAATAATAATAATAACCATAACAGCAACAATAAAGTAAAGAACCATTCATTAATCAATAGTATATCTGATCAAGTAGTTAATTCTAATGTAGGTACCAATAAAGGGCAAGTACAACTCAGTACTTCAACAAATACAAACACAAATAGCTCTGACATCTGGTCAAGACAAGGCAACCAAAGCAATTAATCAAATAAATTCAATTATTGACTTAAACCCTAACGGTCCTTTATCGCAGTCATTATTATCTCTTGCAAAACAACAAGCAGCTGGTAACACAGATGCTGTCACAAAGGCCGCAGCACAAATTGCAGGAAAAGTGTCTAGTGGTGGTGATGATTTGGCACAACCATTATCATCACAAGATTTGGCACAACCATTATCATCACAAGATTTGGCACAACCATTATCATCACAAGATTTGGCACAACCATTATCATCACAAGATTTGGCACAACCATTATCATCACAAGATTTGGCACAACCATTATCATCACAAGATTTGGCACAACCATTATCATCACAAGATTTGGCACAACCATTATCATCACAAGATTTGGCACAACCATTATCATCACAAGAAACAGGAACATCTTCTTCTACCTCCCCGTTATCATTTTTATCGCCAGGCGAAACAACATCAAATGAAAGTAGTGAACAACAACAAACTACCAATCAACCTAATACTAATCCTAGTAGCAGTAGTCAAGTTGTTTCCAATACTCCTAAACAACAAACAGTTACTCCTCAACAAACAGTTACTCCTCAACAAACAGTTACTCCTCAACAAACAGTTACTCCTCAACAAACAGTTACTCCTCAACAAACAGTTACTCCTCAACAAACAGTTACTCCTCAACAAACAGTTACTCCTCAACAAACAGTTACTCCTCAACAAACAGTTACTCCTCAACAAACAGTTACTCCTCAACAAACAGTTACTCCTCAACAAACAGTTACTCCTCAACAAACAGTTACTCCTCAACAAACAGTTACTCCTCAACAAACAGTTACTCCTCAACAAACAGTTACTCCTCAACAAACAGTTACTCCTCAACAAACAGTTACTCCTCAACAAACAGTTACTCCTCAACAAACAGTTACTCCTCAACAAACAGTTACTCCTCAACAAACAGTTACTCCTCAACAAACAGTAGTTGACAAACGTCCAGTGGCTAATGCTGGGCATCCTGGTCCAGATCAAAATGTTAATGAAAGCTCTCTTGTTACGCTTGATGGAAGTGCAAGTTATGATCCAGATGGGAACCCACTGACCTATCTATGGACACAGACTGCTGGTCCTTCCGTTACGTTAAGTAATCCCACTTCAGCCATAACTACATTTACAGCTCCACCACCCGGCTCGACTAATATCGCAGGACTTACGTTCCAATTGACAGTTAAAGACACAGCTGGTTTAACTGATAGTGACTCAGTCCATATTACAGTAAATCATGTAACTCCACCACAACCAGTTGACAAACGTCCAGTGGCTAATGCTGGGCATCCTGGTCCAGATCAAAATGTTAATGAGGGCTCTATTGTTACGCTTAATGGGAGTGCAAGTACTGACCCCGATATCGGTGATACATTAACATATTCATGGACACAGACTGCTGGTCCTTCCGTTACGTTAAGTAATCCCACTTCAGCCATAACTACATTTACAGCTCCACCACCCGGCTCGACTAATATCGCAGAACTTACGTTCCAATTGACAGTTAAAGACACAGCTGGTTTAACTGATAGTGACTCAGTCCATATTACAGTAAATCATGTAACTCCACCACAACCAGTTGACAAACGTCCAGTGGCTAATGCTGGGCATCCTGGTCCAGATCAAAATGTTAATGAGGGCTCTATTGTTACGCTTAATGGGAGTGCAAGTACTGACCCCGATGGGAACCCACTGACCTATCTATGGACACAGACTGCTGGTCCTTCCGTTACGTTAAGTAATCCCACTTCAGCCATAACTACATTTACAGCTCCACCACCCGGCTCGACTAATATCGCAGGACTTACGTTCCAATTGACAGTTAAAGACACAGCTGGTTTAACTGATAGTGACTCAGTCCATATTACAGTAAATCATGTAACTTCACAACAATCAGTCACTTCTCCACAATCGCAATCAGTCACTTCTCCACAATCGCAATCAGTCACTTCTCCACAATCGCAATCAGTCACTTCTCCACAATCGCAATCAGTCACTTCTCCACAATCGCAATCAGTCACTTCTCCACAATCGCAATCAGTCACTTCTCCACAATCGCAATCAGTCACTTCTCCACAATCGCAATCAGTCACTTCTCCACAATCGCAATCAGTCACTTCACCAGCTGCTATTGTTGGTCCGGACCAAACGGTCGACGAAGGCTCTGTTGTTAGACTTGATGGAAGTGCAAGTACTGATCCAGATAGAGGTGATACACTAACATATTCATGGACACAGACTCCTGGTCCTTCCGTTACGTTAAGTAATCCCACTTCAGCCGTAGTTACATTTACTGCTCCACCTGTATCGACTAATACAGATGATGTTCTTCACATTGACAGTTAAAGACAAAGCAGGTTTAACTGATAGTGCCACTGTAAAAGTTACAATTAACCATGTAACTCAAACACAACCATCAGCAGAAGTAAGCAACGGTAGAGATCCATTTGGAATAAAGGAAATTTACCAAACAAAGCAGGGAGGAGAAGAATGGTTCATGAATATGAATAGTCCAACAAGCGACAGCAGGAATAATCCGCCACCTCTGACCAAGAATCCAGATGGTTCTTTCAAGGTTACGTCAAGTCAGGTAAGATGGGGTGTCTTTACTTCCTCTGGATATCATCCAGCCCAAATTGCTACTTATAATCAAAAGCAGTTAGTGCCACAAGGGTTTATGCAATCGCCTAACGATTGGAAGAATGTAGAAATGACTGGATACATAAAGGTAAATCAATTCTCTAGTTCTGATCTACCTTTTACATGGTATGCACGAGGAGGGAGAGACACTGATTCAGCACCATGTGAAGGAACTTCAATTAAAGGAAGATTAGCCATTGACGGAACAACAAATTTCGCGAAAGAACAATGGCATACAGGTGGATATTTTTCCACATTAGCTAAGCCTGCTACTGATGCTATAAACACAAAATGGATTGGATTCAAGACTGTAATATATAACATACAAGAGAATGGAAAAACAGTAGTAAAGATGGAAAACTGGATTGACAAGAACAATGATAATACCTGGGTAAAGATATCTGATTTTGTTGATAGAGGCGGATTTGGAAATCAAGGTGGACATTGTGGAGGAGATCCAGATCAAATGATAACTTGGGGAGGTCCCGACGCAGTATTCAGATGGGATGGGCAGACTGATGTAGATGTCAAAAACTTGAGTGTAAGGGAAATTCAAGCTACTTAAAGGAATGGCTAAAAATGTTTTAATATTTTATTTATTGGAATAAATAGATCTACAAAAAAGTAGTAGATACTTTCATTCTATAAAGCATTAACAGTTGAACTTAACTATGTATAAAGATGGAATGTCCAAAAAACATACTACAAATGATATGTCTTCCGTAGGGTAAGGATTAGATATAATATATTTCATATTTTAATGATTTACTGTGCTATTGTTATGTAATTTTGTCTTGTTTTACATCTATTATATACAAGCATATTTCTTCCATCATCTTCAATATTTATAAATGTAGAAAACGCTATAATCTAATAGATATAAACAACTATTGTTTATAACTGCCCAGTATAATGTGGCAGTTTCTAAAGTTACAACTGTTCATTATCAACATTTAGTATGGCCAAATGGTTTTACTGATGAATAGTAACGTTGTCAAAGAAGTGTATATATAGAGAATTAATTACATTGTCAAACCTATTGAATAGAAAAATAAACAGGCTTATTAAGGTAAATATCTAATGTTAAAAAAGTTTATCTAATAAGAAAACAAATGAAATTCTGCAAGCGATTCTCTCGTTGTTATTGTATGTTAAAAATATAATAACAATGTTCATAACTTCTGCTGTTATATTAATAGAACACAATATATGCATATGTACATTAAAGCACTTGGAAAAATTGCAAGCAGATATGCACCCAGCAGAGTCCTTTCATTTGATGCTGTACATGTGTTCAAGGCGTTACAGCTCATAGAAAATAAAGGACATGTGAGTAGGGCTTTATTATGTAAAGAATTATCACTTGGTGAAGGCGTTATCAAAACATTAGTAAAACATCTGAAAATGCAAGGTCTGATAGAATCTACAAAAAGTGGAACGCGGATGACACAAAAGGGAAGGACAATATCTTTGCAACTATTTTCCTCAATTCCTGTGGAAACTAGTATACCAAAATGCTCTGTTGCACTGGGCGAATTCAATTATGTCGTTTTGCTGAAACAGTTTGGATTTGCCATCAAATCTGGAATAGAACAAAGGGATGCTGCCAATTAAAATGGGTGCGTTAGGTGCTACTACTTTATTGTTTAAAGATGATAAATTTGTAATACCTAGCACAAAATATGACTCCTTGAGAAAGGAATTACATATAGCTGGATTATTAATTGAAAAACTAAATCCTGAAAACGGAGATGTCATAATAATAGGAAGCGCTACTGAAGATGAGAGAACAGCAGAACTTGCTGCGAAAAATGCCGCACTCTTAACTATGATGAACCATGAAAGGCATCTTTAATTTTTTGAGTATTATTTTGTTAAATTTCAGTTCTTGGCCTCATCTATATAGAATATTGTCTCATTTCTTTTTAATGCCGAACCAGAGATTAATTGCAATACCGAGTTTTGTAGTCTATCATCGTTTGGAGCGCCACCTTCAATATTTCCTCCTAATATGAGATACAGTCGAATATAGGAACCGAGAACATCTCCAAGTTCTTGGTTGACAGTAGCGGTGAATGGCCGTAAAGCCCCTCTAAAAACTTCTGATCTTGCTCTAACAGTACCTGAGATCTTCTTACCAACTGGTGCATCTGGGCCCACTATCACAACTATTCCTTTGGTTCTTTTGAATTTAACAGGTTCTTCTATTGCTCTTTCCGGAGCCATTGCATTTACCGCTTCTCTTGTTATTAAACCCGGCATGTTGATGAAATTATCAACCAATGAATCCCACTGTTGTCTTGTATAAGAAGAAAATAGCATATTATAGTCATAGTCACCTGTAAACTGGACTACTGCATCTATATTGCCAAACTTTGTTCTTACCGTGTTAAAAATTCTCTTTACACTTTCTTCGTCTGAGGGATTAAACGAATGGCTATGGAAATCCTTAAATTGTAACAGATCATGTTGATTTTTGGTCAATATAACTGTCTGTTTAACGCCTGTTGAATTCAATGTTAGTGCGAGTTTCTGTACCCGAGCAAGATCTTTTTTTTCTGAAGAAGTAACTGTAATAACAACGACTTTGTCCTTTACATCTGGTGATGATGAACTGGTTTCTACAGATGTTCCTATGATCGGCTTGACTGGATAAAATACACGATCGTTTGGAATAACTCTACCGTTAATTAATTTGCTGATCTTTTCATCGCATAAATTCAAAACCATTTCAGCAACTTCTTCTTGGGTAAGAAATTCTCCATCAACAATCATTTTGCTTGTATTGTTCTGTACTTTCTCTGCAATTTCTTGAATCGTAGTAAGCATTCCAGAAATTATTTTGTATAACCTTTCAATCTCTGAAGGAGATTCATCGTTGTTGTTGGATTTTGCTATTTCGGTTGCAATCTCATTTATTCCTTTTGTGATAATATTGTCAGGTTCACCTAACAAAGGAAGTGCTTTGATAGCAGCCTTTTCAATTTCAATCGATGTAAGCTCTGGGTAGCCACCAATTCTTAAGAATTCGGCAACTAGCCTTTGGATAAACTGTTTTGTAAATTCTATCTGAATGGACTGGACCAGGATTCGTGGCTACTGACCGAATACCTCTTTCTACTAGTTCCCATGCTAATGCTTCTGCCAGCCTGTTCTTTGCTCCTTGTGCAGCGGTATAGGGAGTTCTAAATCTATATGGCCTTTGCTCATAACGATTTTCCTCTGTAAAGAATGTCGCAATTGTAATTATCTTGCTACCTGGTTCCATTGCCTGTATACTCTGAATTGAAGTCCAGAAAGTTCCTGTAAGATGAATAGCTACACAATCTTTGAATTCGTTAAAATTGGCATTTGTAAATACCTTCACTGGACCGGAAACACCTGGCATTATTTACAAGGATATCAACTTTACCGAATTCCTGTTTAATACTTTTGAACATTTCATTAACTCCTGTCTCATCAGATACATCAACTCCTGGAAAAGCTCGTACTATGCCTGAAACCCCATTATCTCTTATAATGCGATTTAGGATTTCAGAGGTTTGGTCTAAGGGTTCCTTTCTTCTACCCATAATAATAATATTGGCGCCATTCTCAGCAAATTTTTTCGCAATTGCTTGGCCGATACCTGTCCCACTGCCTGTAATTACAACAATTTTATCGGTAAATTTTAAAGAAGATTTCAGTTCACGATATTGCATTTTAAATTAATCACTCAGCAAGTATTCAAACGTTGATTTAAATGATTTTATAGGGATATTAATATATCACCGCTCTGTCTTGAATCATTTTATAATTGTTTTTTCTGTAATATTGTTAGCAAAATCATTTTCTAGATCTGCCACAAATATTTCTATTATATCTCTATTTTCTTGAAAAATTTAGACAAATCAGTATCATTATTATTATGCAAACGACAGATTATGAAAGCGCGCTTATGTGGTAGAAATCAGCATATTTTTATTCTTATTCCCAGTATTTGTTTTGTTATCTATCACAAACACTTGCAATTTTTGTCTACTTTTAGCTTTTTTTTCACCAACAACCTCTAACCTTTCACTCGTCCCCTGTGTGTGAACTACTTTTACACCATGCTAATGGCGATGTAGGCCTTGCAGTATCTGTAAATTTTAAGTCGAGCACAAATTTCACCAGATGTGCAAGTGAAGCTAATAAGCTGTTTGATAAATGCTGGAATACACTTTTCAACAACGACAAGCGCGTAGGTTGGCCATATGGCAAAAAACACCCTCTATATTTTTTGAAGAAAAACCTCGGAGTAGCTTGCTACCAAGGTTTAGACAAATTATTGATAATTGCCATATAGTTACTGGTTAATGGTAACAAAAACTGATTTTTGATAAGTAAGTAAAGAATACGATACAGAGCTTTTAAATTTGTGTTATGCATTTATTTTTATTCATTTGGTTGTAATGAATGATGTCCCATCAATAGCAGGAATCCGATGTCGAAGTCGAAACGTCTGGCTATATTAATTGTAAACATATCTGAAAACGGTGGTTAAAGATTTTAATGCAGTTGTATTTGAGTTAAATGAATCGGTAGTTGAATTTAATAAAAACGAAGATTGTAGTTTAATAACAATAAGAAATGGTTCGGCTGATCCACATTTAATAAAAATTAAAAGAGGAATGAAGGGAATGCTATCCTTACTAAATTCGTCGATGACAAAAAGGTATAAGAACAATTCCCACTACAATTAAGAAAGTTGGTAAAAAGATCAGATTTTCTTCAAAGGTTTCCAAGGAAATCCAGCCAAGTTAGGCACATCATATCTTAATACATCTATAATGGGAAAGCTAGTAAAAGTTTGAAGAAATAAATCTAAAATCCAGATTTATTTGATTGCGCTAACGAGGTGAAGAAGATAATACCACACCAGATTTAGACGATATCCTACTGGTGTATCAGAAATCGAATCAAATAAAAGAAATTCGGAATATGGGCATGAACATTCGTGGTTTAATACTCTATATATTTTGATATAAAAAAATGAAGGTAGAGTTAGAAACTTAGAAATATCAAATGCATGCAAAACCTATCAGAAAATTACAAAGACGAATTTCCATTTCTCATTTATTATGGGGAGATTAAGGAATTGTATTGCAAATTAGCATATTAGAATAGAATACTATTAGAATATCTTTTATTTTTATTATATATATATATATATATATTCATAGGAAAAAGAATTATCTCTTTTACTATATTGACTTCTATACTGATTTTTGTTCCTATTTCTGACAGTTAACAGCTATTGTTACTCTCTACAAGTTAACGTAATAGAAAGATGAATGTTAATTATTTTTATTATGTTAATTCTGATATAGTCATGATTTTACTCGTTGATTACGGTATTGTACCGACAACTTAATAAAAAACTTGCTATCGAATATTATCATTGAGCATTCCAGAAGCGAAATTTAAAATCAATGTTAAAGAAGGCATCGTTGAGTTAGAAGGTAACAAGAACTTTGTAGACAAGCACCTGGATAAATTCGAAGAAATTTTCAAGAGTGCAATAAGAGATACTATCGCACAAGGAATTGAGCACAATCTTGCTACCAAAAATGCTTCACCCTTGTTAGGATCAAATATTGAAAAAGGAATTGACACATCTACGCACCAAGTAATCAAAACACATAATAATAATACTAAACACATAACAAAACAATCCCTTACTCTGCCTCCTATTCCTGTAGATTTAAAAGCAAATGGGAATAAAATTGGCCTAAGGGAATTCTATGCCGAAAAGAAACCAGTTAATCATTATGAAAAGACTCTTGTATTTGTATATTATATAACAAAGTTTAACAGGAAAGCAGAGGTTAAATTCGGTGAAATTTTATCTTGTTATGAAGAGGTAGACGAGAAAAAACCTAGCATCACTGACATTATCAAAAACTCTATCAGATATAAGGGGTGGTTGGAACAGGGTTCTGATAAATTCACTACTCGTCTGACAATCTCTGGAGAAAACCTTGTAAAGTTTGATTTGCCACAACAAAAAAAGACAACAATTGAACAATCAACTACTGTACTCCTCCCAAATAGCTAAACCATACCCAAGTTCTCTACTATGCTCGCCACCAGTCAAAGCTTACGAAATCGACCTTTCTTTCTTTGATCTTTGGAATTGCTAATATAAACTGCTTCTTGACTGTTGTAGCCAATCTGCCTGCAAGCACAATGCCAGTAGCTGTCATGTGATCTGTCGGTTTAAAGACTTGAACCAAGTATGGAGCGTGGTCAATTCCTGGCCCATGCTCATATACTGCAAAATCGCAGCCAAATTTGATCCCCGGAGATACTACGTATCCCTTGTCTCTTAAGCTTTGAAAAACTAGATATTTTGTATCAAAGTCAACATATTCCTTTCTGCAAAT
The DNA here is from genome assembly GCA_963825865.1 of uncultured Nitrososphaeraceae archaeon. Lineage (GTDB taxonomy): Archaea > Thermoproteota > Nitrososphaeria > Nitrososphaerales > Nitrososphaeraceae > CAWGVG01. Next base: position 134,117 of record CAWGVG010000027.1, read on the forward strand.
AGCTTTAATATCTCTAAATGATATCTGCTTGCCGTCAACACAAGATACTTTTAATTTACCAGTCTGAACAAGATAACACCCCTCAATCAAATCTAAAATCAAAGGAGTATCAAATTGGGTTCCTTTTGGTTTTGGAACGCCTAATGGTTTGCCATAATAGCCATTCCCAAATAGCGTACGAGATTCCTCTATATTCCAGACAACTATTCTGTTTTCTACCAATTTCCCAATAACAGGATTCATTACATACTCAGTGCTAGAATAGTAAACGAATCAGATGCTTCTTGGCATTTGTCAGCCATACCTTCAATTCCCTCTATTGCATCCTTCAAAAGTAAGAGATCCTTTGTAGAAGAAATCTCATTAAGTGCTTTTATAATGACAGCTCTATATTTAGCATCAATTCGACGCTCTAATTTCTGAACTTCCTGGGCAAGTTCAATTGTAATGGCTGGATTTATACTCAATGCACGTGCCATCTCATTTAATTTGAAAATTGCATCCACGACCATTCCAATTAGCTGTTTAATATCTTCATCAAATTTTCCCTTCTTTAAAGAAGAGATTTTCATGTTTCCAAGTCTAAATGCGATTCCACTGATGTAGCCCGCGATATCATCCATAATGTAAGCAGTTCTTAGAATGTCCTCTCTGTAAACCATAAGACTTCCTATCTCAGCAACTTCTCGTGTAATCTTTCTACGAAGATTCTCTACCTCTTCCTCAGCATTTCTCATGCGCTCGAGGCACGCATGAATATCTTCATTGTCTCCCTTGATGAGAGAAGCAGTAAGTGTTGACAACTCCCTAGCTGAATTTAAAATTCTATTGATTTCATCATGTAAAACTGCTAAAGCTTTTCGTTTAGCCTGAACTTCCAATTCGCCGCTATACATTTTGTATAGAAAATACGTAATCAGGCTAATAATTCTTTTGACAGATACAATGCGTTATCTACTTACTACAGAAGGAATATTGCTATTAGTTTTCCAAATATATTTGAAGGAGAGAATTATGATCCAGATCTGATTGCGAAACTGGCAATAGATGAGAAGATATCGGGAATATTCGATGTCTTGATGATAGCGTTAAGGAATATGCTATTAAATGCCAGTGCCATTTTCATTAACGATAAAAACAATACAGACGTGTAGAGAAAGATATGATATGGCCGCAATCCTATTGGTTCATTTATAAAAAAATAGAGTTGCACTTTGACGGTTATTTTTCTCGTAAATTTATGCTCAAATCACTAGTGATATGATTTAGCATCCGACATCACTCAGGGTTGTTTCTAACGGGTTGCAATGGTTCATTAGTGACATAATCTCCTCAGGTAAACAAATTTTTTAACTTCATCTAACTATTGGGTTGAAAAAGGAACTCGACTCTTATAGAGTGTCTGATTTTTATTACAATAGATGTTAATTTGCTAATTACGGAAGTCATGTCGATCTTATTTTGAAATCAACTGTTGTGACCGAAGAATTAATTTTATTTCTAAGGAAAAAGCAAAATGTAGTTAAGGAACTTCAATAACTTGTTCTAATCACTACCAGTTTATCCATACCAGACTCTGCTCCCCATATCTCTCCTAGCCGTCCCAGAATTTGACGCACGTTGGCCCCTGGGCTGGGTAGGCCAAATACCTCAAATTTTTCCTTACTAGGATCAAATCGCACTATTGCATTCGTACCAAAATCGCTCAGCCACACCATATCCTTCTCATCTACATACACAGCATATGGCATTGTATTGTTACCTGGTAGCCTCCACTCTCGCCAATCCTTAGTAGCAGGATCATAAACGGCCAACTTTCCTGCATTCCACTCACTAATCCAAAGTCGTCCATGTGAATCAGGCCAGATGCGCCTAGCGCCTTGGTCTGGCGTCGGCGGCTGTATCACAGTGGCACTTCGGGTTTTTAAATCAATGTGAGCTATGTAGTTTCCGGCCAACGAAGCATAATAAACGCTGCCATCCGGTGTTGTTGTAATGCCATACGGTCCAGGCCCGCCAGGTGCCTTGAACACTTCTACCTTTCCCGCGACCGGGTCAAGTCGGCCGTAAATACCGCTTTGTCCTGTAAACCAGATGACGCCGCTATGATCAAACGTAGCTGTGTTTAGGTTAGCGTAACTGCTATTCTGAGGCAGTGGAAACACCCGCACTTTTTCTGTCACAGGATCAACGCGCACGATGGCATTTAAGCCACAGTCTGTAATCCATGGAGCGCCATCTGGCCCGACAATAACGCCATGTGGAGCTGAGCCTTGACCGAGTGCTATGCTATGCGTCTTGCCGGTACCTGGATCTAATCTTCCCAATTCACCCGACCCTTGAGCCGTATACCACACAATTCCGCCCGGCGCAGGTGCAACGTCGTGTGGACGTGAGCCTGATGGAACAAGGAATTCTTGCGGCATCGGCTTGGATAATCTTTGTTTGACTTGTGCATGTGAAGTTTGTTGTTCTGTTGCTATTGTAATAATGATTATAGAAGCAACCAATAGTGAGGATATTACTGATGAAAAACCAATCACAGCATGTCTTTTAGTCATTTAACTTCCTTCTGATTCAGTATAATACATAGGGTTATTATAAACAATAAAACATTACTATTAAAATATAATCGATTATGATCGGTTATTTTTTTACACAACCTGCAAACATAGGAAAAACACTATCTGTCACTACGAGCGTTAACGCTACTTTAGCCGTTGCTCCCCTAATGATAGGAAATCAATTTTATCAAAAAAGAGGTACGGTTACAACTCAACAAGTAGTAGATGTCAATGGACCTGTGCTTGAAAACTTACGTAGCAAATGGAATGCTGAGGAGTAGTATCCCTGTAACGAATATCTGGACCATCCATGTTACTGTCAGGCCTAGCGGCATATTTTTGGTGAAAGGACAAGGAGTAATACTAGATATGAATGGTAACTTGGACTTCACATGGACTAGGACATTTATCACAGGGTAAATTAGTAGTAATTGGCTCTAATTTCGATACATCTTCAGCTGGAAGTCTGGCTTTCCTTAATAACATGGTTGGTGTATTCAGGCAAGTAGCAAGTCACTCAACCAATAACGTAGCATCCAAAGTCTGGGAATTAAGATAAGGAATAAAAAGTAGATAATCATAATAATAATACATTCTACATTTTTTAAAATCATCATATGACTTGATGATAACATCTCTGGCAAGAAATTATTTGTATTCTTAATGTTTAATACATGCATTTTAAACAGGAGATTCACCAACCATTTTTGAACGATTCTTTCTTTAGAACAACTTTAGATTCAACAGAACAATTTTGCGGTATTTGTATTATTGCCTATGATCGAAAATCGTATCCCTTATTTCTATTAAATCTCTAAGAACTGCGCTAGCGGTCTCCATACCACCTGCCCCACGTCCAATTATCGTCTGCTGTCCTGAATGTTCAGATGAAAAAGTTATTGCATTTAATGTTCCATTCACACACGTGGGATCGATTTTCGATATCTCTCTAGGTTCTACATTAAGATGCTTGTTATCACACATTGCAATCAATTTGATAGCATTGCCCCTCTTATGAGCTCTTTGTATATCAGAAAGCTTAACTTCTCTAATACCAACTCTATTGACATCTTTCATAGTGACTTTCATATTCATTATCCAATTAGCCATGATTACGAGTTTGGCTGCAGCATCGTATCCATCAATATCAAGAGATGACTGTGCTTCAGCATACCCTTTATGCCTTGCATCATCTAGAGCGTTTTCAAAAGTCAAACCTTCTTCCATTCTGCTTAAAATGTAGTTTGTAGTTCCATTTAAAATTCCTTTAAACGACATTATTCTATCGCCTTTCAGACATCGCTTTGCAAATTCTAAAATCGGAGTGCCTCCACCTACAGTCCCACTGAAGCGAAGCATGACACCATTATAATTAGCTAATTCTATCAACGAAGGAAAAGCCAAGGCGAGAGGACCTTTGTTTACAGTAATGATATGTTTGCCTGATCTCATTGCTGATGTGATATGGGAAATACCAGGCTCTCCATCATTCAGATCTGTAGGTGTTAATTCAAGGAGCATTTCTGCATCTACATTTTCGATTACATGAAAAGAATCGAATTTAGAATTTTTCTTTTCATATTCTCCAATCGTACCTTTGGATTTCTTTACATCAAGCAATCTTTGAAGATCAAGACCTGTTGGGGAAATACTAGAGCCTTTCCTATCAACGCAAGCAACAATACGAGGTTTAATACCGTATAGACTATACAACTCTGCAGAACGAGATAACAGTAATTTTGCAAAGTTCTGACCAACAGCTCCAAAGCCAACTACAATTAATCGCAAGTCAAGTACTGAGCATTGGATTGGGATTAATAAGTTTAAAACAAGTAAATTCCTAAAGCTAGTTACCATTTATTATTAATTACTGCTGCAATTCCAATTTGCCTTATCTCAAAATTAAAACTAGCCATATCAAAAGTAAATTTATTTGTTTAATCTCCTGTTTGTACCACATTGTTGGAAACTGAATAGTTGGAATAAGAATGAAAGTTAAAGTATGATGATTTAAGTTGAGATTATGATTCAAATAATAATTTTCTGTTTTTCTTTATTGGTCATAATCATAATTCTGACCTAATACAATTGGTTGTTGGTTCTTATAAAATTCTTTGAAATTATTGCATTAGAATGTTCTTATTTTCGAATGGGTTCACTTACGATTGAATCTTCTTCTTCTGAAGAAGTCAAATCTGGAAAATCTCCAATTTTAGGCAAAAGACGAAGAAGATGTGCATATTTGTCTAAGAATAGTAACCCTGCTTCTGTTGTTTTGTACAGACCAGTGACATTAGAATATTCCACTAAACCTCTTTCTACTGCAATGGCAAGATATCTAATCAATTGTGAATGTGAGACTGCCGCATTATTCATAATTGTAGTTTTGTATTCCCAATTTGTTGTTGCTGCATCTAGTATAGATGCCATAACTTCTATCTCTGATCGATTCTTCATATTTTTTTAATACCTCCTCTCTTCCTCCCACTACCTCTAATTTTTTTCCTTGTTTTGCCTTTCTTTTTTATCGATAAAAGGTTGCTAGACAAACTATGACGACAATATTGTTGTCAATGTTTTGACAACAACATATATCATTATTCATAATATGAATGCAATTATATATTTTAAAATATATGTATGAACATATCTTTTTATAGATAATACAGATTCTATATGAATGATAAAAATACTATAAGAACAGAAAAATTATTTACTAGAATACTTAATGACGATGTTTTTATCTAATCTGACTAATGCAATAATGTGAAAAATAGAAGTAGAATGGAGATAACTGCACTCATTCTACAAATTGCTATTGATGGTGTATCTGCGAGAAAATTGATATATAAAGTATACTACCTGTCATATCAACAGTTGAGAGAATACCTAGCGGTCCTACAAGAGAATGGTTTGTTAATGGGATATGAGCAAGAAGATCTAACTTTTATAACAACGGAAAAAGGACAAAAATTCTTACAAATCTATACAGAATTAAATGATGTGGTTGCCATGACTAACGCTGGAAATATTAATACTGCTTTTCATGATGTATTATTAACAAATGCTCATATCGTTGAATATGCTGTTTGTTGTGTTCGCTATTTAATAACTACATTTAAATCTGTACTTCACATTATATTAAATTGAATATACGTATTAATATTGTCCAAATAGGCTAATACAGCCATACAGACGAATTGAATTATATAAAAAATAATAACAAAGTGGTTGATTGAGCACTTACTATTTATCATATCAAAACTAACAGCATTAAAGGAACAGTGCTATCTATTGATCGAGATCATTATAATTTTAATCATTGTAGGCCTAGGAGCAGGCACGCTAGGATCTATGATAGGTGTAGGTGGTGGGATCATAATGACACCTGTGCTAGCTTTTATAGGGCTTATGCCATCCCATATAGCTAGCACAAGTTTAATTGCAGTAACTTCTGCTAGTGTTTCTTCAACAATAGCATATTCAAAACAAAAACGAATTGACTATGGGGTCGGGCTGAAAATGGCAGCTTTATCTATTCCCGGCGCTATCATTGGGGCATTCCTTTCAAGCGGAATATCAATAGGATCTTTCAAGGTATACTTTGCCATACTTTTGATGCTTACAGGAACATATATTGCATATAGAAATTCTATATTAAAAGAAAAGCCTGATACAAAGTCAAAATCAATGTCATTTCATCTCTTGTTCTATGCTGGGTCCTTTGCTGCGGGAATCATCTCAAGTCTTTTTGGTGTTGGCGGTGGGATAGTTTTTGTTCCAATGATGATTATTATACTCGGAATTACAATGCTGAGGGCAGGACCGACTTCACAGCTTACACTGCTGATCACATCCCTTGCTGGAGTGTTTACTCATGCTGTACTTGGGCATTCAGATTACATTTATGCCGTATCACTATCATCGGGTGCTTTTGTAGGCGGCCAGATCGGAGCAAGACTATCGCGTTGTATAAAAGAAAGCATATTGCAAAAAATACTTTCGATATCATTGATAGCCGTTGCTGTAAAACTAATTTTTGATTTTATTTACAAGCAATAATAATTGAATTAAATAAATCTTTATTCAATACTCTTAGAATGTGAATATGTGCATATATCTTTCCCAATATGAACAATTGTCCTTAACAAGGGACATGTTCTAGTAATCTAATATTTTTAATTATAACCAGTTGTTAATGCACTTTTCCATTCTGAAATAACAGAATTATCATGTTTGTATGAATCATTTGCTCTTATGGTTTTAAGAGTTTTCTCTATATTAAATCTCTGAGACAGATGAACAGAAAGCGATGCATGTTCTTTTGCTATGATGATATTTACCATTATATTGCATATGTTGCAACGAATTTTTTCCTCCATTGCTACTCGGTGTATCTTCAGTTGTATATATAAATGTCATAATTTATTAGTTAGTTGACGATTGGACATAAATCCAGACTCTATTTTTTGCAAATATATATTGATGAATTAGGCTAAAGCTATCCTTTGGATGTCTGAATTTGTGATGACATATAATAAAACATCCTCAAAGGACAGCACATGATAGTTCAGAATCCATCCTTATTGGTATTCTGTATTTGATAGGCTTGATACCATGGCCAGAATCACAAAAGATGAAAAAAAGAGGTAGACCATACGTCTATTCTTCTACTGTCATACTACGATGTTTCATAGTCAGATTGTGGTTTAGAATGGATTCTAACAACGCATTACATGAATTCCTAGGAATGGATTACCCTTACAATAAGAAGATAATGAAAAGATGTGGTCTTACCCAAATACCAGATAGACGAACATTTGACAGACGTCTTAAGACCATATCCATAGACATCAAGGAAAGGATTGCTACTATGACTAGTCTATTAGTAAATGGGAAGATAATAGACCCTTATATTGTTGCAATAGATAGTACATTGCTCAAAGCCAGAGGACATGTTTGGCACAAATCATCTATGGATAAAGGAATAGTACCACGTTCAGGTATAGATACAGATGCCAGGTGGGGATTCAGTCATACCAGAGGTTGGATATTTGGTTACAAACTACATTTGATATCAAGTACTGGTTCTACCATAGTACCTTTAGAGCAGATTTTACAACTGCTAATGTACAGGATAATCAAATGTACAATCCTATGATATCATCATCATCATCATCTCTGTTCCTAGAAACATGTTTCATGATAGGTGATTCTGGGTATGACGACAATAAACTATATGATTTGAGTACTAAAAAGAGGATTTGAACTGGTATGTCCAGTACAAAGGTACAAAAATACCCCAAAGAATAGACTAGAGCTGATACAATTCTATGAATCTGAGTTAGGACAGGCTATTTACTCTTGGAGAAGTAAATCGATAGAACCACTAATAGAACATATTAAATCTATTTTTAGAATAGACCCATTACCGGTAAGAGGCTATCAGAAGGCCGCTGGAATGGTACTTCTGTCAGGACTACTGTATCAAATCCTTGTCTACTACAATTATAAAACCAGACCTAGTCAACGACCAAAATCAATCAAACACATGTTATGTAGTTAATGCAGCACTAAATGATAGATGAAAAATATAGAAATGAATTATGCCCATGTCTCAGTTAGTTATAGTTATCTTTTTATTATTATAATATTATATATATGCCGCTAACATTTTAATTTGTTTTAAAATCACATTTAGATGTAGTTAGTAACGTGTAATGAAACTATTTTCAACTTTTATATGCAAAAAGCATTTAAACAGAAAAAGACTTACTAAAATTGTATCATGCAAAAAGCATTTAAACAGAAAAAGACTTACTAAAATTGTATCATGCAAAAAGAAATAGTTTCACAGATGATATTGAGTCAATTAATGAGTCTTAGTATTGGCACCGATGATGATGCATATTCGGTAAATTTGAACCAAATAAAGATGTGGATTATTCCCCAAAAGGCAGAACACGATGATAAATATGACATTAACCGTGGCTATTTTGAACTTTTAGGTACAGCAGACGTTGCATGATTTAATAATAAATGGCTATGTTAAATTGTCTTATCGTGAAGAGGCGGAAGAAGATGGAGATGGGCAGCTATTTACTCTCACTGAAAAAGGAATGAAGTATCTTGAAGAAAAAAACACTGCCGATCAGATGGAAATATGTTAATATTGTTTGCAATATTATCAAAAACATTCAAAAACCCCTGGATATAAATCTCACAGTCATCAGTTAGTAAGGTGATGTGTATTTAGTTATGACTTCGACAAAGAAAGAGTTAAAACAAAAGGAAAATCAAGAACGTCTGGCCAGTGCAGTAGCCACTCTGGATATAATAACTAAAAATAATAATATTCAGAGGAATATTAGAAATATGGTAAAGGAAGTCCTATTTGATATAAAGGAAGAAAAGGGCGGGAGCATATCTGTTCGAGCAGCAAATGCTATAAGTATGTTAGATGGTGTAACACAAAATCCCCAAATGCAGTCACATATTAGAACTATGCTCTGGCAGGTCGTTTCAACTCTTGAAAGTATAAGAGAATAGAATCGTTATTACTTTATCTCCGTGTTTTTGACGGGCTTTAACGGAGGCGGAAGTTTTTCAAGTTTATGTGTGGGGTTAGCAAGATAATGTCTCGACGCCCCTTCTCCACTAAGCACAATATTACAATTACTGCATCTATACCTTATTGCCAATTCTCTGTCCTAATTTTTATACTTTAAACATGGCTAAAAAGGCTGTGGATACAAAATGATATGAGTAATTATCGTAATCTGACAATTTCCCTATTATCTGGTACACTGGATCTGATTTTCAACCTGGAATATATTGTACTCGCAACATTCTCTGATTTTGATTTTTCACCATGATTTACAAGCACCCTTTTTGGTCTTATTCTTGACACAAAATTCAATATCTGGTTGAAATCACTATGTCCACTGAAACCATCCATCTTTTGAGTCTGGCATCTCACTGGAACCACCTTTACTTTACCATTTTTGTCCAGTATGCTAACTTCGGTCATTGTACCATCAAGGACACGTCTTCCTAACGTTCCATTAATTTGGTATGAAACAAATATAATCTTATTTTTCGAAGAGGGCGCTATTTCTTTAAAATACTCAACTGAAGGGCCACCCTCTAACATGCCCGATGTAGCCATAATAATTGATGGATTTTCATCTTCGAAAACTTCGTCTCTTTTGCCATAGCCATTTATTATGGTAAAGTATTCTGACTGGAATGGATTGATTCCTTGAGAAACTGACTTTCGTACATCAGAGCCCAGATAATGGGCATATGACATGTGTATGGCACTTGCTTCTGAAATCATACCTTCAATATAGATGGGAGATTCAATAAGACGTCTTTCTCGCATTTCTCTGTCTATGACAAGCATAATTTCTTGCGCTCTTCCGACTGCAGGAAGAGGGATCAATACTTTACCGCCTTCTGTCAGGGTTTTATTGATACTATCGGTAAAGGTTCGATAAACAACTGATTGATCTGGCATGATATCACTACTATTGCCATAAGTACTTTCAGTGATTAGCGTTTCAACTCTTGGATATGTTGATGATGCACTGTCTAGAAGCTGTGTTTTTGCATATTTGTAATCGCCAGAGTAGAGAATGTTATGTGCACCAGAAATGTTAAGGTGGATTGTTGCACTTCCCATGATATGGCCTGCATTGTTTAGTGTAATAGTAATATCTGGAGAAATGTCAGTTGGTTTACCATAAGGCAATGTAATGCAATGTTTGATAACTTCGTGAATATCTCTTGTCTCATAAGGTAAATAAGTACCGTTATTCTTCGCAATCTTTACAGAATCCATTTGAAGAAGGTTCATTAACGGTAAAGTTGGTTCAGTACAGTAAACTGGCCCATTGTATCCAAACTTGAATAGCGCAGGCAAAAATCCCTGATGGTCGATATGTGCATGACTGATGATTACCGCATCAAGATCATCTAAATTAAAATTGAACCACTCTAAGCGAGGGTATGCATTCAATCCCAAAGCTTCCCCCGGATTGATCCCACAATCTAACATCACCTTGCTTTCGGGAGTTACAACAATAAAACAAGATCTTCCAACCTGTTTAACGCCCCCAAGACAGAATAACATAACTTCTTCCTTGCTTGTTGGCCATGACTGCTGTGATGATCTGGCAGCGGGTTCTGAGGTCATGACTCGTTGTTGTCGTTCTTGTTTACTATGTCTGATTTCATCTGAACTTCTGTTTACGCCATTATTGTCTAATATGAGAGGAGCTCGAAAAATTCTGTTTCCAAGTTCTCGTAAAAATATTATTCTTTCCTTAGCTGAACTTTTTAACGTAGAGTGAATAGTGCTGATGCTATTGGACGGAATATGTGGAGAGCGTCTAGTATGAGCAATCCAGCCAGTAGACCGGGCGATTTCGATTACCATATTGGAATCTATAATTTCTGGATGGTTAACTTCTAAAATAACTTCTCCCGTTGCATCGTCGCAGAATACAGCGGAAACCGAGACGTCTTTTGGAAGTAATTTGACAACAACTGATCTCGTTTTGTCTTCTGGTAATCGTATAGACGGGTCAGTACCGAATCACAAATCTCTTTTTCAGGGTTTTAGAAAGTGAAGATAAATGATAAGTTAATTCTGTAAGCGAAAATTTTGGATTCTTTGTATATAACGCAATATAGGGACCCTCAAACTTTGTTAATGTGATGTCAGATTCTGATGGGATAGACTGTAAAATAATTTTTGCAACTCCACCTTCGCTATCTGTTGTTAACCTTGAGATCAAATGACTTTTTTTTTCGTCTTCTACGAGGTTACTTTGCGTCTCTGCTTCAGCTTCTGACTGTTCTTTTTCAGATTTGCTACCTTTCTTTAGAGCATTGCTCCCATAGTCGCCCTCCTGGACAAATTCATTCTTTAGGTCTTCGTTTTCTTCCATAATGTTCTCTTATCTAGCTACTCCGGTGACCTTTTGCCTCACCTCTTGAAACAACAAAGCGACCTTATAACAGAGGCAAAGATATGATATTGACCGGTAATATGCCATCTAATAACTATGTACGTCCATTAATATATTTTTGTGTACTTTTAAATATTAACCACAAGTACAGAATCATTTTTTATGATAACTCCATAACAAAAAGATGAAAAGATGTTCACAGCTTTTGGCAATTATTGCCGCTATGTTATAAAGAAAACGAAAAAGTTATACAACCTTAATAGAAGATTCTATGTCAATATAAGTTAAATTCATGACAGCCCTGTGATCTTGTCACAGACAGCTCATTCAAAAGAAATGCCTTACAAGAGATTCTTGACAATTGGTATTTATATATATTATATGGATGACCTTGACATTTGATGAAAAATCTCCGGTGCAGGAAAGATATAGAGGATTTTAGTCATCTAAACAAAAATAATCATAATATAATATGAATTCATAATTTTATTGTTGACCTGTATTGTATTACTTGATAACCCAAGGCAGGACGAATTGCATAAGTACTATCGTAGTCATCACAATTGATAGTAACTGAGAAGCATTTTTTACTCTGTTTGTTTTTGATTTTGTTTTGCTTTCGATCAATGAATTATACCACTGGCTTCCATCTAGAGGGATAATAATTGGAAGTGCATTGAATATAGCGAGGTTAAAGTTGATGAACCATAACCAGAATAGCGTATTTGCAACTATAGGAAAAGACGAGCCTAATACATTTGACTCATATTTTGATGCCATAGAATCAGAATAAGGAACCGCAGTTCCATTGTTCACCGTTGGAGGAAGGAGCCACACTAATGGATTTGAACTAAACGCACTCTTGTATCTTTTTAGTATTATGGAGGGGTCAGGTGACACGTCCTTTATAAGAATACCCAGAATTCCTCTGTTTGCCTCGATAGATGCTGGTAGGATTACTGAACGAGTTATCTTCTCGCCTGTCTTATCTTGCCACGTTATTTTTATATTATGACCGAGATTTGATCGAAGAAGAGCACTCAGATCCTCTATACTATGTACATTTTGTCCTGCTATAGTTTTGATGATAGATCCTTTTGATAGACCTATTGTTCCTGCAAGAGAACCACCATTAACACCTGTAACCTCCACTCCTGGCTGTGGTTCACTAGAAGTAGATAGAGAAGTAAGAGTAGAAATCACGAAATAAATTGCGATCAAAGAAATGGTGGCCAATACCATATTATTTAGCGGACCTGCGGTCAAAATAGCGCTTCTTTGCTTTAGAGATGCTTTTGCTAACTCCTCTTGCTCGATATTTACAAATGCTCCAACGGGTATTCCTAAGAATAGAAGAATTCCTGTGGATTCTACTTTGATATTATATACTCTGGCTACTATCCCATGACCACCCTCGTGAATAAACACAGCAATTATGATCGCTATGATTATAATTGGTGCAATCTTCAAAGGAAGAATGGGATTCAACCCTGGAATAAGGAATGGAGAAAATGGACCTGCACTACGGGCTCCTTCTCTAGCCGCTGCATTTGAAAACACAACTATTAAAGAGAAAACAAATAGAAATATTGCCAGTCCAGTGATGAGAGGCATAAGATAAGTACAGATTTTAGCATAAATTCTGGCAACATTAGTTCTTGCCACTTTATCGAAAAAGGTTAAACCGAAAGGCGTATGAATTAATATCAGAGGAAACTTGACTTCGGCATGAACATTCCTCTTCTTCTTTTCCTGTTCCAAACGCATAACGTATTGTAACTACTGTATTTAAATTAATCATTGTACCTAACTCACTCGCTAGCCGTAATCTAATAGACAAAAAACGATGTGATATGATATTAACCCATTTTTGCTATCACGCAATAATATCTACATATATAATGATGAGGATGACCCATATAGACTCAAATTCAGAATCGAACACACTTACGAATGATGAAATCATAAATTGGATGTCATGTACTATTAAACATCATAAGAAGCAACCATTGTTCAAAAAAACAAAATTGCAATGTCTATAGTCTTTGCCAACATATTATTAATAGAAAATTTAATACAAATCACTAAAAAGTAATGGATTTATCACAAGAAGAAACATAATGTGAATATGAGTGAAATAAAGTTTCATTCTTCATATTTTTTTATACTTCACCACTGTCTGATCTCTGAATCTCGATTATAACTCTGTCACCAACTTTAATTCCAATGTCTTCGTATTCTCTCATGCTCATTTTCATAGTTGGTGCGTCAGTTACTCCACCTCCACCCATAATTCCAGATATATTTGACATTACCTTGGGCATATTCTTCATAAGATCATCTAAAGAGGAAAATGCCATTGCGTTGGGACCAAAAGGATTTTGCTGTTTTTCTCCTGGCTTGTATTCTTTAGGATCATTAAATGTAACATAAACATAAGGGCTACCGTCTTGGGAGGCTTCAATCCTTGCAACTATAAACTCTTTTTTCATTTATCATAAATATTGAGCAAGAAGGGACTTATTTGCATATCGTATAGAATTTCCACTATTATAAAAAATTATATGAAAATTAATTTAAGCTGAACTACACCAGAAATCCTCCTTATTAAAGTGTTTCAATATGACAAAAGACAGAGTCAGTTTTTTTATTCAATAAGTATTATATGCCTTTTATCCTATTGTCACTATTATCATGTCGCAGAAAGAAAATGTCTCGGCAACAGATTCTAAAAAAATGATGGCTGAACCGCCGTTAAATTTATTGTTTAATCCTTCACTTCTTTCTGCCAAGAAAGACATATGGGATATCAACGTTACAATGCTGCTTGAAATGCTTCTTAGAGTTATTAATACAACAGGAAAAAAGGACCTTAGAATATGTGGTATTGCTCCATTATCTGCATCGATTATACATCGTCTTAAGGTTGAAAGCATTTTTAGATTAGAGAAAATTGCTATGCAGAGAAAAGAAGTGGAAGATCCCCAGCTTCAACAACCGATACCAGAGCTTAGTGCTATTGAAATTCCCTTTAGAATTGAATCAACATATCCAGTATCTTTAGAAGAACTTCTTCATGTTCTTGAAAATATGATTTCTGAACTTGCAAATCCTAGACCAAAAAAGAAACAACTTGAATTGGAACCTGTTGAGGTTTTTAATTTCAATCAATACCTTGTAAAATTTGAACATATATTACAAGAATATGAAGATATGATTTTCGACATTGTTAATGCAGATGGAGTAGCCATGTTTAAAATGCTTGTTGTAAATATGGGACCTGTAGAAATTGTAAGATGTTTTATTGCAATGCTTTATCTAGCCATGAAAGGCAAAGTGGATTTAGAACAGATCGAATCTTCAGAAGACATAAAGATAATAATAAGACGATAGCAGCAGAAGCAATAAATCAATCTGATTCTCTAACGTTCACAAGTTGCGGGTCTCGTCTCTTCCTGAAGAAGAAATTACTGCCAGAATTGAGGCCGCACTATATTCTGCGGGTCGGCCCTTGTCGGTTGATGAACTTATTCGAGCATCAGGTACAAATTCGAGAGAAAAGACAATGAAGGTTGTAAGTGCCTTAGTCAAAAAAACAAAATCTGTTTTCAAGGCTATAGAGATTAACCATCTAGAAGATGGCTCCTTCGTATTTCAATTAAAGCCTAATTACATGCCTATTATCAGAAGATTTGCGCAGCACCCATTAATTCCTTCTGCCGCTCTCAAGACATTGTCTTATATTGCATATGAACAGCCTGTCACTTCAAAACGTCTTGTCCAGATTCGGGGAAGTCAGGTTTATGCTCATCTTAAAGAACTAGAACATATGGCATTCATTGAACATGAAAACCTGGGAAGATTAAAAGTATATAGAATAACGAAGAAATTCCAAGATTACTTTGGCATAACCGATCTGAATTCTATGAAAAGCAAACTCCTAGCAATAACAAACAAAGATAACAAAATAATCTCTTCTTCTCCACCTTCAGAAAAGTCTTAATTAAAGCGAAATAATACTGTACCTTATATGCGAAAGTCAATAGAGAACCTGGCTGGACGCAAATTTACTGGTGGACGCAAAATTGCCATGAGAGGCCGAAGGAAGTTTGAGATTGATAGGTATCCTAATGAAGCTATTGTAGGGAATAAAGATATCGTAACAAGACGGGTGCGAGGTAATAACATAAAGACGGCATTTAAAACAACAGAATTTGCAAATGTTGCTGATCAGGTGTCCAAGAAAGTAATGAAATCTAAAATCTTGCGGGTAATCAAAAATTCTGCAAATAAGGATTATGAGAGACGAGGAGTAATTAGCAAAGGAGCATTACTTGAAACTGAAGCAGGAACTGCAAGAGTAGTTTCAAGACCCGGACAGGATGGCACTGTTAACGCAATTCTCCTAAAACAATAAAACCTCATTATATAATCATCATGTTAATCATGGGCTTGAAATATGTGTAAAGTTAAGGCGACTCTTGCTTTAACTTTAATTTTTGGTTGGATCAGAGAACGCAGTAAAATAATATGCTCCTTATTCGAATATGTTAATAATCCATTACCATGATATAGTAGACTATAAAGCGTTTGTACTACTGACATTATATAACGATGCACACAATACTCATTATGACATTGGTTGAAGACAATTAAAATTAAGATATTGTAGAGCTGTAAATTATTAGGAGAATGTCTGAATAAACACTACAAGAGGACTTGCTGATTTATTTCTTTGCTTGGCAAAAACGAATTACTTTATCGTGGCACTCATTTGAAACATTCAATGTCTATTAGTAATATGATTTTCTTATATTGATCAAATTAGAATGAAAACCGAGTACAACAATCACTTTTACAAGTATATTGTTACAGATAATAAAGCAATAATGTTACTGAGTATCAGTAACAATGTTCCTCAAGTTCCTTAAACACTACAAATAACTAGCCGTTATCTTGGGCTAGAACAGAAAAACCGTAACTTTTACTCACCAATAACTTTTGCACAGGTATAAAGGAAGTAGTCTACACTTCTTATGTCATCAGTTACTCCAATAACACTATTTGAAAGCTCCTAATTCCATTGTAAAGGTCAAATATTAAATGGCACATCAATTACTGTATATATATGAAAACTATATAGTATTGTATTGCCTGTTATTTTGGCATCATTATTGTTAATTACTAGTTCCTTTGAAAAGGATTTAAAGACACAAGCGATGGCTTCTCAGAATTCCAATTCATCTCCATCAACAAATAATAATAATATTAATGGCTCTTTAACTATAGGTCCTCCTCAATTGCCGTTATCGGATAAACCTATTCATGGTCCAATACCAGGAACACAAGCGCCATAAAAAATTTGCTAAGAAATTTCCCTCGGAATAAGGATTCTATCTACCTACTGATATTGGAACGAGATTTGCTTCTGATAAATTACATCTCTTTGTATAGGTAGTAATTGCATCGCTAGAGTAGGATTTTTTTACATTGCTAAAAAGCCCAAAGAACATCTTTTTTATGAACCTAAAATCGCATCATCGCTACCAAGAGTGAAAATGTTGCAATTCAACATTGCTATGGTCCTAATTATTAGTAACATATATCATAATCAGAGCTCTTATATTATTATACTTAGAAACTATATATAGTCTGAAAACATCATGAGTCTGACCCGGTTTGAATCCTTTCAAGCTGTTAAATGGCTATTTTAGTGCGAAATTACAGTCCGTGTCAATTGTGATAGTTTTTCTATTATTGGGATCAATGGTGGCAATTTCAACAATTGTTTCAACAGCTATTGCTTCTCCTTCTATTTCTCCTTCCACGTTACCGTCTTTATCATCACAAGTATTATCATCATTCTTTGCAGGACCACTAGCTTCAACAACAACAATCCATTCAACATCCTAATAATAATAACAATAATAGCCTCCCCCTTCCAACAGAAGGCGATACTGGTACATCAATACTTTCCAACTCTCCTCCTCAATCGGTAACGGCGGGCATTGGAGAGGAGCCAGATACGGATGAAAATGAAGCTAAGTCAAGTATCTGATAGATGTAAATGAAGGAGGCCATTCAGAAATACATCCAGCTTATGAGGTCATATTCAATCCGACATCCCCTCCACCACCACCAACACTACCACCACCTCCCGGCACATGTCAAAAGCTTCAAACAAGTAATGTTGTAGCAAAGTGGCAGCGAAACCGGAAACCTGCCATCAAATGCCATAGACAATAACCTTAATACTCGCTGGTCAAATTTGGGTGTAGGCTCGTGGATTCAAGCAGATTTTGGAGGAGTAACAGATACCATTTGCAGTGTAGATATTGCTTGGTATAATGGAAATCAGCGACAGAATAACTTTGTTGTATCTGTTTCAAATGATGGAAGTACTTTCACCAAAGTACCATTTACAGGAAAAAGCACTGGAACAACTTTATCACCTGAGAGATATAACTTGCCGGCAAATACCGTTGGTAGATTTGTACAAGAATCATAGTCAATGGAAATACACAGAACAATTGGGCATCTATAACAGAAATTGCCGTTAATGGGTTTGCAGGTACCACTTCACATCCACCATCTACTCCATTTAATCTTCCTGTATCTTGAACTATGCGAGAAGAGGATGAACAGCAAGCTAAACTTTTATGGAAAAGCTAAAACGACTCAAAGCCATATCATTAGTTCTGTAGTGCAGATGCTGGACGTCAGATTCAAATACACAGGCTACATCCTCCACTATATCTCATGTAGAGACTATATTGATAGAGCGACCCTGTAATTCCAATAAATAGGGCTAATGACGGTAAGCGAGTGTAATGGTAAGTTTTGCAACTCATTAGAGACATATGAATTATTGTGTCTGCGGGCAGCAACACCAGTTTCTTGCTATGTAACCCAGTCAAACAAACAAACAAACAACCCTTCGATACAAAAATTAATATTCACTCACCATTTTTTTCAAAGTATTGCAAGAGGATCTTATGGATTCTGTAGCCTCATCTGCTGGAACAGATTCTAATTATGTACAGGTATGTAAATCCATTGCCCAACAAGTCCAAAAAGAAGGGAATTTACCACCCAACACCATCTTGAAAATTAAAAGGGAAACAGCATCGAAATACCACCTTTCTACTCTACCAAAAAACGAACATATTATTGAATATCTCTCTAACGATAGCCAGTATCGTAAGGTTTTGATGGTTAGACCTATAAAGACAGCTTCGGGAGTGGTAGTAATTGCAGTGATGCCAAAACCATTTGAGTGTCCTCATGGCAGGTGCATTTACTGCCCAGGTGGAATTGAATTTAATACTCCGCTAAGCTATACAGGATCTGAACCTTCTACAAAATCTGCTCAAAGATTTGGATATGATCCATACTTACAGGTTCAGTACAAATTGTCCCAATTATATGCAAGAGGACATGATACTGGTAAGGTCGAACTTGTTATAGTTGGTGGTACTTTTCCCTTCATGCCGATAGAATATCAGAAAGATTTTGCAAAATTATGTTTTGATGCTTTGAATGGAATAAAATCTTCTGCCAATCTTCAAGAAGCAATCAAAACCAACGAAAATGCGAAGATTAGATGTGTAGGCTTTACTGTCGAAACAAAACCCGATTATTGTAAACAGCAGCATATTGATCTAATGCTTGAATTGGGAGTTACGCGTGTAGAAATAGGTATTCAATCATTACGTAATGAAGTTTATCGGGCTGTCAATCGTGGACATACTTTGGGTGATGTTATTGAATCATTTCAAGTGGCACGAGACGCCGGCTACAAAATTGGTGCACACATGATGCCAGGTTTGCCTAATTCATCACCAGAAAATGATATACAGGATTTTCAAACATTATTTGAAGACCCTTCATTCAAACCAGATATGTTAAAGATTTATCCAACACTTGTTATGAAGCATACTGGAATATATAAATTGCATCAGGACGGAAGATATTCTGCATATTCTGATGATGATTTAATGGACGTGTTGGTTGCTGTAAAAAAAATGGTACCGCCGTGGATCAGGATAATGCGAGTTCAGCGAGAAATAGAATCTAAAGATATTGTTGCAGGCCCCAAAAATGGAAATCTGAGACAGATTGTGTTACAGAAATTATCTGAGATAGGTTTAAAATGCAATTGTATAAGATGCAGAGAAGCCGGATTGCAAAGAAGGCATCTGCCTGAAGACGAAGTTACGATGAATAGGATTGATTATTTTGCTTCGAACGGACATGAGGTGTTCCTATCATTTGAAAGTATGGATAAGTCAACCATTCTGGGGTTTTTACGATTGCGTAAAGTTTTAAATCCTTATAGGAAAGAGCTGAAGGAAGTTGAAGGTGAAGCCACAGCTATTGTAAGGGAATTGCATGTATATGGTCAGATGTTGAATATAGGAAAGAAAAGAAATGACAATTCCTGTCAGCACAAGGGATATGGAATACGACTTATGCAGGAAGCGGAAAGAATTGCGAAAGATGAATTTGATGTAAAGAAATTATCGATTATAAGTGCGGTAGGAACTAGGAAATATTATAAAAAATTTGGATACATTCAGAATGGTCCTTATGTATCAAAAGCGCTACAATCGCAATGACAGATGAAATAATCGGTAAGGGCACATGGATTGATAAAGTAGCGGACAATCTTATAAAGCGTGAAAAAAAGTTAGGACGACAATTAGATCTCATAAGAGTAGAAAGTGGTCTGGGGGCCTCTGGAATTCCACATATAGGAAGTATGGGCGATGCTGTCAGAGCATATGGGATAGCGCTGGCTATCCAAAACTTTGGTTACAAATCAGAATTGATTGCGTATTCTGATGATATGGATGGGCTAAGAAAGGTTCCCTACGGTTTACCGGATTGGCTCAAAGAGCATTTAGCAAAGCCAGTTTCAAATATCCCTGATCCTTTTGGTGGATGCCATGCATCCTATGGCACTCACATGGGTAATCTCCTTTTGGATGGACTTGATAAGGTTGGAGTAAAATATCGGTTCCAAAGTGGAGCAGAAGCATACAGGAAAGGTGTTCTTATAAGTCAAATCGACGCTATATTACGAAATAGCATTCGTCTTGGCCAAAAAATAGCCGAGTTTGTTGGTCAAGAAAAATATAATGAAATACTGCCATATTTTCCTGTCTGTGGAAATTGCGGTAGGCTATATGTTGCAAGAGCTGAGAAATATTTACCAGATGAAAAGAAGAGTACTATACGTCTGCTCTGATAGCAAAATTGGCAATGAAGATCTGAAAGGGTGTGGACATAGTGGAGAAGTCGACATTCGTAAAGGAGAGGGAAAACTAGCATGGAAAGTAGAGTTTGCAGCAAGATGGCAGGCTCTTGATATCCGGTTTGAGGCGTACGGAAAAGATATCATGGATTCTGTGCGAGTTAATGATTGGGTTGCAAATGAAATTCTAGGATTTGCTCATCCTTTACATGTGAAGTACGAGATGTTTCTTGATAAGGGCGGAAAAAAGATCAGCAAATCTGCCGGCAACGTGCTTACTCCACAGATGTGGTTGAGATATGGGACACCCGAGTCCATTCTACTGTTACTGTTCAAACGTATCACGGGTACTAGACATATTGGGCTTAACGATATACCTGTATTAATGGATGAATATGACCTTTATGAAGATGTCTATTTTGGTAAAGCGAATGAAGATAATTTAGCCAAGTTAACGAAGATAAAGGGAGTTTATGAATTTATTAACCATTTAAAACCAGCAAAGCAGTATACTGTACATGTACCGTATAGAATTATAGTACAACAGGCTTCATTATTCACTGGTGATAAAAGAACGGACAATGTGTACGAGAGATTATTAAAGTATGGAATAGTAAAAGAAAAGACAGATGATCTGATAAAAAGAATTAAGCTTGCATCTAACTGGTATGAAGATGTCTTCTCTGACGAAGAAAAATTTGAAATTGAAATGAAAGATAATCACAAGAAAGCAATAACAGAATTAATTCAATCTTTAAAATCGTTTATCGGTTATGAACAAAAGCCTGGAAACGCCAAAAAATCTTCAGTCCAAAGTATTTGATATAGCCCGAAATAACGCAATGGAGCCAAAAGAGTTCTTTATCCTGCTCTATAAGATGCTTATAAACTCTGATAGAGGACCGAGAATAGGAAACTATGCCCTCGATTTGGGAATAGAGCGAACATGTAACATTCTTCAAAGATATTTGGTCAATTAGGCACTGGCCAAGGCCTCAAAGAACTACTTTTATATTAAATGCTGTCAATTTAATAATGGATTGATTTGAGGAGAAAATTTGCTCAAAAGCCTCCTATGATTGTAATATCAGGCTCATGTATTAACTTTGAGAGAGAAAGGCAAAAGTTAATGGAGTTTATCGGTGAGCTAGAATGGGGAGCTCATGTTAAGAGTAAATTTGAATGCTCTTCTAATGGCAGTGCTATGGGCTGGGATTTCTTTCAGATTTATTTTGAGCCAGATTTTGTAGAAATTTTGCTTCAATTGCATCCAGATATTGAAAAGGAAGAAGGCCATATGATTGAGCAACAATTTGTACTGTGGCTTTCAAAACAACTTAAGAAAAAAAGTCTGGAATATTACCTGAAGCTAAGCGATGTCCCATATGGAATCACAAACGGCTTTAGGCTAAACCCTGATTATTATCGTGACGATAGTGAACTTGAAAAGCTGCGTTAATAATACTATGTGTTATACGGTGTTGTTATTGTATATATATTGCCTATTAATAAAATGTGGCAGCATTCAGTAAGAATATAACACGCTCAGCATGGATAAAAATAGTATAGGTATGTACAAATAAATTTTTGATACCTTGATATTTGCAACCATCGGATTAAATATTAATTGATAACTATCAGAGACCATTTTTGGGATTAGATACTGCGATTCTTTTATATTTGTTAGGCGGAGAGAAGATACATCCTATTCACAAGCACACCAAGGTTAATAATTAACTAATGAAAATCTTCTTTAATGACTCAACAGCAGAAGATCATTCCAAATGTGATGATGTGGTTTTCTTTTGCTTCACTAGCTTTACTTTATGGTGTCATGCTCGCTCGGAATTTACATTACTGCTTCACATCAAGGGCTATCCTGTCTTGATCGGCCGCTCTGCCCCAATGGATTTGATATTCCATCGCCCAAATATTTTTTTGAACATGTCCATAGAGTAATTGCAGTTATTACTGGAAGTATGATCCTCGTTACTACGGTATATGCCACAAAAAATGCTAAAAGTGTAAGAAAGACTGCTATTGCAGGAAGTATTATCGTTTCAGTTCAGATATTGTTGGGTATGTGGGTAGTCAATAACAAGTTAGAAGCTTTGCTTGTTGCAACACATTTGTCAACAGGTGTCTTGCTGTTTGCTATGACTTTAATGACTTTTTTATCTTCTTACCGGCTAACGAAGAATAATTCATGTGTATAGTTTGTATGCTTGTCAATAAGCCACTGATTTCTAGTTCTAACGATAGCTTCATTGCGCGTACAATAATGATAAATCACTATGATAATAATCCAAATAATATAACACGCATTTTCCAAAGCCTAAACTGTCTACACAGTTTACACGCCACAATCATAGTATCAAATAAAAGTAAGAGTATGTGTAGCCCCATTGCCACTCATAATTATCCATAAGAGACCAATGCAAGTATCCCACGGCATCTGCACCATCGTCTATAGTTAGTTTAATTTGTTGAAGATGTGCTACAATAAATGGAGCACGATATTTATCAGATTTATAGGCAACACCGTTTTCGGTAATAAATACAGGTTTATTCCATTGATTTTTTACACGCATAATCAAATGGTATAATCCTTCTGGATAGATTTCCCATCCTAAATCGTTTAGTATATGGCTATGACAATGACGGTAGTTTTTTTATCCTGTACATGTAGATCATTTATTAATGCTCCTCAGACAAACTTTGCTGAAGATAATGCAACTATGTGAGATGCAAATTTAGCGTTTATGTTTGTTTTTAATTACCTAATTATAGATTACATAATCCTTTTATTAGGAGCAGAGAGACAAGAACCTGTTTGGCAAGCTTCTGTCCAGAATGCGGTGGCGAATTAGAATTTGATCCCATTAGCAAGAATTTTATCTGCAAGAATTGCGGACTGTTTGCCTCCAGAGAGAAGATCGATGAATTACGTTATAAGGCAGAAAATGAATCTATGGATAAAAGAAGACGAATGCATGATGGTTACCTTGAATGGTGGCAGACTTCAAAAAAAGATAAACAAAGAAGCAATGGGTAGAGATAAATAAATTCCATCATACAATTTCCTAGAATAAAATATCTTTCTTCTTTTTTTATGCTATTGCTGCATCAGCTTTGTATAGAATATCTCTTTTCAAGGAAACCATATGCTCTTCCTTTCTAGTTTTCAAAACAGTCATTAATTCAATCTCTAGGATATGAGGTAATATGCGGATTTTATTTACTACGATATCTCTCATCTGATCCAAGTCTTTAGCACGGATCTTTAAAAGAAGATCAAACTTACCATGCATCTCATGAATTTCTAAAACTTCATCAACATTTGATAGGCTATCAGTAGCCTCATCTGCAAAACCAGGCTCAATATTTATTCCCATAAATGCCAGATGGTCATAACCAAGGCGATCATTATTTACAGATATTGTAAACTTGCTGATTATGCCTGCAGCAATTAAACGACGAACTCTGATATGTACTGTTGCGTCGGATATCCCGATCTGCTTGGCTATTTCAACAAATGGTGTTGATGAATCTTTACCCAAAATTTCTATTATTCTAAGATTAACATCATCTAACAGATCATTATTACTAATCTGCACGTTCGAATATGTGGTTTTGAGGTATAAATGCTTTTACTATAGTGTTTCATAGAATAACATGCGACAGTTTTCTTGCTATACTCATCGTAATATATGTAAATAGCCCTTTCATTAAGAATGATTTATCTGGTTGCAGGCAATTATTAAAAAATATTTTCTACAGAGCGTTTAACAACCATTAAACAAAATGGAAGAGAAAAAAAGATAATGGGTAGGTTATTACGACCCTACTCAGTTTGTTTCTGTAATATAAAAAATCTGATAGGCGTGTTTCTTCTTATGTATCTGGCTAAAATGGAAGACTAGTTATATGTACTCCCGCATTTAGTAGACATTGCAATAGCTGTTTCTCTACAGGAAAAGGAACACTTGATTCAGCTAGAACCACATCCAAATCGTTGAAATTGACGCCTTGTCTGAGAACAATTGTGCAAAAATCTTAAGCGATAACGGTCCAAAAATGGCTAGAAATGTGTTTAACTGTTTTGGCGTAAGTAATTTCGTGAAACATTGTTCACAAGTTAGTTTCATTGGTGTTGGTGGTGTTGGTGCTGCTCCTTCCGATGTACAAGTTGCATTTTCACCTGGGTGTGTACATATCAGGTTTTCACACTCTTGGTCTACCTTTGATACATGTATTCTTTCTATCAAAGTATCTAATTTTGTTGCGTCAAATAGGTCATTATGCTCCGTTGCTTATTTGTCGATGACACAAAACTTTATCCTAGCAAGGAAGCACTATCGGTAAATACTTTGATTACCTCTTTCTTTTATGGTGCACATAATAACATGCAAAAGATTGGAGATAAAATAGTCTATAATACTATTGAAGAAATCCTAAATCCTTCGCATACAGCATTGGTGCTATGGGATGTGCAACGCGCATTTACAAAAATGATTTTTAATAAAGAAGAATTTAGTAGGAATCTGAATTCAATTGTAGAATTAGCACGCAAATCAAATATTCCAATATTCTTTACATCAATTCAAATGATATCAAAAAGATTTGAATCTTCAGCAAACATATACACTCTTGGTAAACTAGGATTTGACCGCTTATTCGAGCAGTTTACAACTGAAGATATGGATTTTACAATAAAACCCAAACAAGATGAAATAGTAATAAATAAACATACAGCAAGTATATTCATAGACACAGGCTTTGAGCGCATGCTTAGAAATGCCGGTATTATTACTATAGTATTTACAGGTATTGCTACAGAATATGGAGTAGAGTCTAGTGCTAGGGATGCATTCAACAGAGGATTCTATTCTGTAGTAGTTTCAGATTGTGTGTCTTCGCCATATAAAGATGGACATGATAGATCAATTGAAAACATGAAGAATTTAATAACCATTATAAATTCAAAAGAGATTGGAAATGTTTGGTTAAAACTCTAGAAGAGGAGCATCTAATTTCCTTCTTATATTATATTTCTATTCTAATTTTGCAATACTGTTAAAGTTTGGGGGCTGGCTCTTTTGGAACAACTGCTTTCCAGAGCAGGTTCAATGAAACACTCAATTTCTAAAAAGTAGTTGTCAAACATCTAATGCTTCGACGCAACAGTTCTCGATAACATACAGATAATAAACGACTTCTTGCTAGCATCAATTAAATACAAAATGGATGTATTTTGTCAGATCCTTCAGAGACAGAGGTAAGTTAATGATACATATTGCCTTTAGTTCTAAATATCGCTTGGATTGTTGAGAAATTATTTTATTACTAATAATAACGTCCCATTTCGATACAGAAGGAGAGGATCCACGTATCAGATTATCAAGTCTTTTGACCATACTTTTAACGTAAATATCGGTTTTCATATAATATCACACACACATACACACACGCCATCTATCGAGATATTTGATTAGTTAATTGTGGTTGTGTGTGTTGCTATTTTGTTGTTGTATATCTTCAATCTGTGTTAGTTTCTCTTCCAAATTTTGCACATACATGATTGATGGTCCTTCTGACAATAGTTTGAACTGTGCTTCATTACATTCTTTGGCTAATTTGAGAGCTGCTAATCTTTGAAAATAGTTTATCTGTTCTTCTGTTGATTCATAAATATTCCAGCACTCCTTTAGCACTTCTCTTATGCCATCAATTGAAGTTTTATACATGAAAGGTAGGCTATCTTTGGCTAAATCACTTAAAAAATTCTGAGACTGTGAGGTTAGGTATTGGATATCTCTGCTTATAGTAGAAGGATCAACATTTAGTTCTTTAGCAATCTCGTAGCCTTTCATACCTCTAGATAAAAGAGTCCAAAGCTTCTGTCGTCTTTCATTTGTAATTGATTTATTATTTGCAGCCATGGGAATATTGCAGGTAATGCATATATTTACTCACACACTGATAAATTTATTGCAATTTTATCTTTGTAGTGCTTTGATATCTGCACCTTGGACTGGCCTACACCTAATTCTTGTGCTACCTCAGTTTTAGTCATTGCTAATAAAGAACTCTCCTTCGTTCTGTGTTCTTCAATTTCTAATCATTATTGCTGATTTGTCACTATAACTTTACATAAGTCGATATATGTCTGGTATAATATTAAAAATATAGAAGATAATGGAGGATGAGGGCAATTATTAACTGAGATATGCACAACTACTACACGAGCTGATAAGAATTATCATTATTCTCACATCTTAGATAATGACAATTTCTATTATTCTCATAATACTAATAACAATGAGCATCACCATTATCATTCTGAACCTCATCCTCCAAATCCTTTAGAAAAACAAATACCAAACACTACTACTCCTAGTGTAGAAACAAGAATAAAAGAACCATCTTATAAAAGAATTCTTATTGTTGATGATCATCCTGATATCACCCTGGCGTTCAAATCAGGTTTGGAAGGGTATTATCATGATCATAGTTACAGCAGAATAAGATTTGAAGTATACACATACAATAACCCCTTAGTAGCATTATCAGAATTCAAGCCAAACTTTTACGATCTATTACTAACTGATATTAACATGCCAATTATCAATGGCTTTGAGTTATGTCAAAAGATATTAGAGTTAGATGTCAATGTTAGGGTTTGCTTTATAACTGCAGGAGAAGCAAATATCGAGGCGTTAAGAGAGATATATCCAAATGTAAGTATGGGATGTTTCATCAAGAAACCAGTTACAATAGACTATTTGGTCAAAAGATTATCGGCAGAATTAGATTAGCATTCCCCACTACCAGGTTATTTTATACCATTTAATAGTTATTCATATATTATTGTTAACTCATTGAAGAATCTAGTAAAAGGCATGATGAGAGATTATCATAGTCGATATTTTGGTAAATAAGCAGTTGAAAGATAAGAAGTATACAAGAATCTCAGATAAACAATATATATTTATATATCCAACCAGTCTTAACGCCTACCTTTATATGTAGTTACATAAAGGTAATTTTACCATTTTTGAACTGATCAGAAATTTCTTGTTCTGATGTATAATTGCCTGTATCCCAAACAATCACAGTTCCTCCCCGTAGCTTCCTTCTGGAATTATCCCTTCAAAAAGCAAATAATCTAAAGGATGATCTTCAGTTACTACTGCTAGCCTCTTATTGGAAGGCTTAGAATAATGATTCAAATATAAATAAATATAAAGCTATTATTATCATGGATGGTTATAGTAAAAGTCATCAGTTAATTATTTTCAAGCTGGAAAGGAAGTATATCTTTTGGGCTTGTTAATATTCCAGTAAAGCCGTGCGTAACTGCTAAGAGAAGCATGGACTACTTCACATAGAACGAATGATAATGAGAAAATCCAAGCGTTATCCTTGGCGAAGGAATGTTATTCTATGAAACTTGACCTGTTAACTAATGCTACCGTAGTTAGTAATGCAATCACATTTGTATCAGAACATAATAAGAAAGACGAAGTAAAAGATATTCCTCAGTAGCAGCAATGGCAGAAAAAGAAACTTCAACAAACCAAGTTTTTTGAATAATTAAAATAGAGAAATTGATTAAACTAAATATTATTATTGCTATCGACTGCAGTAATTAACGTGTGTATTTTCTTTCAAATTTCCTTCTCAAAGCTATAATAATAAGACCGAAGGTAAGAGCACCTCCAACAATCTTGATGATATAATCTATTACCTCTACTTTGATATTGCCTGGTAATGAAAGCAGAGGAAGAAAATCTGCAAGGCTTCGTTGAAAAGCCATAAGCCAATGAGTCCAGCTTGGTTTAGATAAACAAAATGAGACGTTGAATTGTATAGACTAACTATTAACAAAAAAATGAGGTTCAAGGAATTAGAAAAACATAAGGCAATGTACTTGTTACTATAGATAAGAAACATAGTAATCATGACATTCAAAGATCTGAAGAGGAGGATAAGCAACTCCAATCAACAACTACAATCTCAATCTGCGGGCAGTAGTAAAAACAGCCCACAACAACAATAACAATAATAACAAACACATACAGTTTAATTGTAAGTATAAATATAAAAGAATTTTCTAATATAATTAAATTGCAAAGTTTGATTTTATAAATATATTACATTAGTCTTTTCAAATTCTATATCTCGGTGACTCAACAATGATACTTGAAGGGATAGGTTAAAACAGAATATCAAGACAATTAGAAGCAGGTAAAACATATGGTAAATGTAAACCTAACAATCATAGCTTAGACAATAAATAGCAATAGAGATTCATATATAATAGCAGTCACTCTTTGGACGAGAAATGTCTGATTCTAGGCCTTCATCATCACCATCATCATCTGCTGATCCAAACGGTGGCTACGTATGTAAAACATGTGGCCTTGCTTTCACAACCGAACAAGCTCTATCAGCACATATAAATTCTGAACATCCAGAGTCTCAACACGCTGAGGTATTCTAATCTAATGTTGTAATAATAATAATAGAACATAATAATACAAAACAAAAAATAGGATGTAAAAGAGAAAATTTTATTCACCATTTTTATCTAACTGTCCATCTTAGGCCAGTATCGTAACTATAGTAGCAATCAGCAAGTCTACTTCATTTTATTTTATAATTTGAAATGAATCAATAATCTTCTGTGCTTCTGGCGAAAGATCAGCTCGTTGGCCTACTGGAAAATAGATTATGTCATATGCCTTATCGTTGTTTATGGTCCACATTTCTATTCTGTTCTCTGGTGGAAGATTCGAAAAAATCTTCGCTGTATATGTGATTCTATGTGCTGGAAGTCCTGAAAGTGTAGTTGGTTCTGATTTAACGATAAGGTTATTGTATGATGTATGTTTGCTGATAATTTGTTCTGTAAATGTTTGTAGCGGGTTATCCGATGGTTTTAGTTCATCATAAACCATTATCGAAATAGCATTTTTGTGTAAAAAACATGGAGATACATAAGTACTTGCTGTTGTTGTCGCTTGGTTATTATTTTGGGCACTATTATTATTTGAAGGACAAAAATCTACCACAGGTCTTCCAGACCCACCTTCTTTAAGTGATTTTAATATTGTATCACTGAACTCACCAGAAATAATTGTCTCATATCTAATCCAATTTAATGGATATTGAACTTTGAACCCAAAATCAGAATTTTCATACGTTAAAAGATCGTTGTTTGATGTTGTCTTATTTGTGGTGGTGGTTTCTGTGTCTGTATTACTGTTGTTAATAGTATTATTATTACCAGATAATGAAGAGATACCAGGAATTTGTGCGTATACATTATAGTGCTGTGACGGTTGCTGTATTACAATAGCAAATAAAAACAACAATGATATTACAACAATGTTACCACTAACAAAAATCGTTAATCTGTTAAGCATTCACTATTATGGTCATTCTGAATTAAATGTATAAGCAATTTCACACATTTTTCTGAATTCCCCTTATAGCAAAACCATAAGCTATAAAATCTGTGCAAGACTTACACGGATCTTTTCGGCGGTCTAAGAATAAGTTTACTAGTAGTTTCTCTAAAAGTGATATCAAACTTACGAAAAAACTCCTTTCTTCCAAGAAGCGCGTAGGTGTCTAAGTTACCAGGCTCGTCCTCTAATTTCCTAGTTGGTATAACAACAGCTATTTGTCCCAAAGGAATTTTTTGGGTACCTTTAATCAGTTCAGTCTTTAACTATACTTAACGCCGTTTCAAAAGGTCCTGAGGCACTTCTAGATCTCTTTTTATCTGAGAGTTTCAAGTCCAATATTTCAGCAACTTCTAAAGGAATAAACGAGGTGTCTGCGCCAGAATCTACAAGCATTGCTATTCTAAAGCTGTTATCTCCATTAGAAAGTCTAATTTCCACCCTTGGTCTAGCAACAACTTTTCCTTCAAACCTATCATTAACATATCTAAATGTAAGTGTTCGCGAACGTTCTCCTTTGAAACGAAAACTCATTAAGATATCTAAAGAATGAGGGTTTCTTGTTCTTTGGGTATGCGACTGAACAACGGTTCTTTATTACCCGCTTTCTTTTTTGCCTCTCTATAGACTTCTTTCAAGTCGTCACCACTAGCAATGATTTCCTTACCAAGTATCGCTACCCATTTACCAGCGTATTCAGACATATCGCTTAAAGAGTAAAAATCGAATTCTTGGCTCATGTAATATAGGTGTGCATACCCCATGATAAATGTATGTTGTAATGTTTGGGGAAGTAATAGTGGAACTAAGTGGTAAATTATTCCCCTTCTTACCTTTAGAAAGGGGGCAGAATCTGGCCTATGTCCTATTCTATCTTTCGAGACGATTCTCAAAGTCCTCTGGTTCTGGATGCTGTAGTCTGCCAGGATGTTCAATACCAATGTGTTTCTTGAATTCAGTATCGTCTATGACCTCATTATCATCTATCACATTTGGATCTTGAGGTTTCTCGAAATCATTCAATTCGATCTTTAACCTAAGTAAGCCACGATGATACAGTTTGCTTGTTTGTTTGTACCAACTGTACCAACTTGATCGATGTTTTGTACCTTACTATTTACGTACCAACCGAAGGACAGGAAAGTATAGTAAAACGAGCGTAAAAGAGAGTAGTATAATAGTAAAAAAGAGTAGTACAGAAAGTTGGTACAGTTGGTACAGTTGGTACAAATTGAGGAGAATTATCCTATTTATTTGCCTTCAGAACTGCAAGCAAGCAAACAAGCAAACAAACATGTTCATGTTATTAACAATCAATCAATAAATCAATCAATGAATGAATGAGTTAGCAATCGCCATTATTGGATCGTTGCAAGACTAACTACTACTAAACTAACTACGAGAAAGTAGACTGTCCTTCGCTTTCACTTTCAACTGCCGTCAAATCCTTCAACCTGGCGCCTACCCAAAAATAGCACGCAATGCCACCTCTTTCTTGATCTCTCATTCGTATATCCTAAGCCGTGTTCCTTCTTCAGCTTCCTGCTAAATGATTGCTCTGACTCTATTCCAAGTTTCTTGCCTTTGCAGAACCGTTTATAACCTTCGTACATCTCCTCTTTTGAAGATGTGGTATCGGTGTCTTGCTGATCTACTGCTGTTTCAACGAATGCTCTAACTGGATTTGAACTTAGGATGTATTTGGCATAATTCTCGTCTATTGTGCTACTTGGAACATAAATACCGCTGCTTAATACTCTAGGAAGCCTTTTGGTAATCATGCTAAATAAGCCAGATAGCTCTTGTCCTGTAGTTAATTTATCGATAAGATATGGGTCGGCTTTATCTCCTAAAAACTGATTTGGAAAGTTAACTATTATCAGCCTTGCGAAGAAAGCATCGGTCTCGTCAGGAGTTTGAGGTATCTCGTTGGCTGAAAAGAGCAATTTAGCGTAGTTTACAAATTTAAAGGCCGGTAGAAACTTTTTTTCAGCAGGTATGTAATCTCCACCAGTTAGTTTCTTAAGAATACCTGTGTTCTTTAGAGCCTCTTTAGACAAGTCAGCATCAATATTGGCTAGTTTGCCATGCAATTCGGCTGAAGCAAATCTATTTTCTAATAGCCTATGAAGGCTTTCACCTGAAACGTTTTGATGGCCTAACAATCTTTTAATTATTTCAAGCATAACACCTTTTCCATTCCTGCCAGAGCCGTTTAACAAAAGATACCTGTGGAAAGGAAAAGCACGCCACAAACAATAAGCTGTAAAATCTAAAATTGTCTCTACATCTTCAGCAGCCATTACCTCGTGCATAAATTTCATAATTGCAGGACATGGACAAAACATGGGGTCACCAATCCATTCAAAAAAGTCAGCTATAAAACTACTTGGTTCGTATTTTATTGGAATTTGCATAGTGGCCATAAAATCTGGGTCGTGAGGTTTTGTATCAAGTGTCTTTAAATTAATCATACAGTTTTTGCATGCAACCCACTCAATTTGTGAATCAAACTCTTGCATGTTAGTTAGCGTTCTTCTACGAATATGATTGATAACCTCATTTACTTCATAAGTTGAAATGTCAGGATTAATTGATTCAAGTTGCATTTGTATGATTGATTGCGCATCATTAACAAATATACCAGTCATTTCATCATAGTAGAAAATCTCTTGTGTATATTTCAAAGTCTTGAAGTGGTGACCTTGCATTGTTAGTTGTACAATATCGAGATCTGTACGATCATCATCATGACCTCCTCCTCCAGATGCTGGTCCATTTATGCCACCATTAACATTACCATTAACATCATTTTTCCTTGCAATGAACCTCACTGCATCATGCCATTGCCTATCGAATTCTCTATCATCTAATGGTGGGATGCAATGTTTGTTGTTCCATTCTATAGCAAATTGTTTTATTTGCTCTGGCTGAAGGATAGCACGGTTACGGATGATGAGTGTATCCATAGCTCGAAGTAGTGCCTCATGACGGTTATGGCCTTCTAGAACTTTGAAATCAGGTTTGAACAGATCTTTGATTGGCATCTGATTTGTTGATTTGCCATTGCCATTTCCAGATTCCAAATAAGCGATACCATATTTCTTGCAGATATTGTCTATATGCTGCTCAAACTGGTCTGCTATAACTGGCTGATCTATTCCTAGAATCTGATAACTATATCCATTTGAATGCATAGAAGGAGAACAGAATAATACTCCATGTGCACCCAAACCTTTAACTTCTATTGCCGGATTTTCGCTGCTTTTTAATTTGTTTACTAAATCAGTATCAATCTTATCGCTACTTTTCTTTGAAAATGGCTTGTGCGAATATACGTAGATATGTGCTCTATTAATGTCATCTGTATGCTGTTCTACCAAAGTCCATTGAGCCAGTTCTTTAATGGAAATAGTCTTGCCATTCCTAGAGCATATCTCTTCAATTGCCTTCAGGTTATCCGCATCTATCCCATTCAAGTACAAACCCTGTTTTTGCTTATTAT
Source organism: uncultured Nitrososphaeraceae archaeon (assembly GCA_963825865.1). Classification (GTDB taxonomy): domain Archaea; phylum Thermoproteota; class Nitrososphaeria; order Nitrososphaerales; family Nitrososphaeraceae; genus CAWGVG01. The sequence goes on from CAWGVG010000027.1 coordinate 167,890, forward strand.
GCCATACCTTACCTAAAATAACCGCAATACCATCTGAAAATTTATTTTGTGATTTCCATTCATTATGAAGCTCTTCGGATATTGGCTTATTCTGGAATTCTGACCATGCTACAGTTGGCCTCTTACTCTTAGTATCTGCTGGTATTACATTAACACCTATATCATACCTCCAAAAGTCTGCAAAGTCGTTTATCGTTGTAGGTGGTGGTCTTGCCGTTTGCATTTTATTTAATGACCGCTCCTTTCACGAATGAAGTCTAAAATCTCGCAGAGCATTCTGCTATTTTGTTTTTCTCTGACTTCTGCGTCGTTAATCTCTTGCTCCATTTTTTTAGGTCCCTACCTCCTCTTCTAGTATAACTCTCAAACGCCCAGATCTAAGGACGAAATCGTTGGCGTAGGCAACGAGATTCTGAATTCGGTTAACTATCGAGATCTCCGAGATTGCTCTTTGAGCATCAATTTGTGGCCTGTATTTATGTCCACGACTTTTTGATGATTGATTAACAGAGGAGGAACCTTTATTTCCAGGCTCAGAATTATTATGATTGATCACAATTAAATCTCCTGGTTTGCTGTGTTGGGTGCTTGGTTGTGTGGCTGTTGAGGAATATCTGGTTCTGGTGTAGAGGCTGGTTACTTCTACAATTTTGTATTATCATACGTTAGTTACCGCCTGCTGTTGATGTACTAGCAAACCATCTGTTACGAGGTTGTTTTTACAATGTTCACAAAACCATCCGTTTCTTCCAAGGTATAGAATCTCCATACAATATACACCTGGATTTGGGCAATCTCTGGCAGCGCATGTTCTATATCGTTGTGAAATATGATCTTGCTTTGAGGGGTTCATATCTATTGGGGGATTTCTAATTTCTGGCCATGATTATTATCCATAATAATTTCGTTAAGCGTCTGTAACATTATCCGTTTTGTACCCCTCATCTACTCTCAATGTAAATACTGTTGACGTGTTGACACTGCACTGCCTTGCCACCTTGGCGGGGATTATCAGCGCTAATGACTTGCCATCTTTCGACCCTACTTGATAGGGTTGAAGTACATACACTTGCTTCATATCTACATATAGCATGAACAACATGTATATAGACCAGTAGGGAAATTCATACTGGTAATGGAAGGCTCAGAAAACAGACTGGTTACGACATGCAAAGATATTTTGCGCTTACTTTTACATGCTGGCACGAATGTTAACCAGATAGTAAGGCAGACCAGTTCGGACAGAACTTATGTGTTAAATGTCATTAAAATTTTACAACAGGAAGGACTAATCTCAGAAAGTGGTGATCCTGAACATTCACAAAAGAAGATAAAAAACTTGACAGCATTCGGACGGGAGATAGCAGAGCTAGTAAAATCAATAGATCAATACAGCAAATCATGGAATAAGCTAGAACAGTCCATGAAAAGATATTTCAATGCAGTACGAAGTAATAAGACAGAGCTAAACCAACTAAAGATTTGTTCCATAGGAATAGCGATTTTAGAATATGAAACTGCTGATTATATTAAAGATTTTGCGATATTTACATACTCTTCTATATTCCGAAGTTTCGGGCATATGTCACACAGGTTGGATCCAGAGAGCGGACAATATATACACCTTCAGAGTTTGCCGAAGACCACCAATCTTATTTTGAAACAAATTATTAGAAGTGTAACTGATCGGCAAATCGACACTATGCTAAATAATCCATTAGAACTAATTGATGAATTTAATGAATATAGCCTAAGAGTAACAGAGTTGTCTGAGAAAATGGCACACTATGGCATACTAAATAATGAATTTATCAGCAAAGAAGCCAAAGATGTATTGTTATCAGCCGCTTTTATATTAAGATCACAAAAGCCGAATATTCAGTCTCATATGACTTCCAAAAGCCGAATATGGGAAGTTGCTGAAGAAATAAAAAGACTTAAAGCTCATATGAAGAAAATGCCAGCTCCAAAAGAAGAATCCTAAGATAGTAGCAGTGAAAGCCTTCTACAAAGAAATACTGAAGGCATTAAGTTAACTTTGCTACATCTATTCTTGTGAATAATTCTTGAAACTTCTTTTCCATCTCTTGACGCATGGCTTTCATCTCTTGCTCATGACTTTCCTTCATAAGCTGGATCTCATTGCGTTTTTCTGCCAGTACTTCGACTTTTCTCTTTAGTCTATTTTCATTGCATATTATCAAATGTTCCATCGCAGAGAGATATCCCAGATTCTTATCATTACCTTCAAGCAATTCTTCTGGGCTTAATTTGGTATATCTGCCCTTCAGCCCTACGTCATGGCCCATCAGCATTTCAGTATACAGACTGCTCATACCAGCGCTGGTACATGTAGTATCAAAGAACTTACGAAATCCATGACACTCCATTAACTTTGTGCGTTTATTATGAGTCTCCGATTCAGTCATCTTGGCACTTGGCCTAATGCCTGTTATATTTAGAAGCTCGTTAATAGAATAAGAAATCGCTGCCTCTTGATAATGGGTGAGAGTGCTTGTTTCTCATTATCTGCAATTCGTCTTTAGGGTCCCGATTGAATGTGGTCCTGAACAATGGAGATTCAGGCGTTATTTTCTCTCCATACCTTTCACGGTATTGCAGGTACAGATCTATTTCTTTGCGCGCTTCAGAGCTGCAGAAGGTGATATATCTATTCGATTTTTTGCTAAAGCGCTTGTAGACATGTATCTGGTAAATGTTATACTTATCGATAGGTGTGAGATCACCTACCTTGAGATCTGGTATAGCTCCAACTCTCATGCCACTACTAGCTAATAATAATATGATAGCACGGTTACGAGGCTCAGCCTTCTCTAGCATCTGCCTTATTTGTTGATGGGTATATGGCTGATCTTCAACCACTTCATAAAATTCACCTTTGAAGTTGCTGATCTTATCCCAGTTTAGAGTAACATCGTTCATAACATAGAAGTGCCTTAGCGCAGCAACGTAGGCGTTTATCGACGCAGGCGATAGCTTCTTTTGATCTCTGATATATAGTATGAAGTCAATGATATCAGATTGAATTAGCTTTGGCTCTCTTCCTTCTAGCAGCTTATAGTATTCATTTTCTTTTACCTTCATAAAATCCATGAAATACCTCAAGCCCTTCTGGTAAAGCGCCCTGGTTGCCGCTGACTTTATAGTGTGGATAAAGTTCTTGTATGAGTTATCTAGTATAATTGATGGCGATTGTTGAGTGGTTGGTAATTCATCCTTTAGACAAATTAATTACCATTGAGCACAAGAATCTGGTATTAATACTAGCAGCGAACTACATTAAGAATGATTAATACTAAGAAATAATAATACTGTCAAATTCATCATCACTACTATTGTCACAGATACCTTGCGGTAAATGCCACCATGAATTAAGCGTATATCACAGAGCTTATTCAGGAGAGTACCTATGTAAGAAATGCTTCCTGCATTCTATAGAGGAAAAAACTGCCAGAACTATGTCTAAGTTTTCAATGCTCCACTATAATGATAGAGTAGCAGTTGGTGTTTCTGGTGGCAAAGACAGTTTGTCACTACTATATATCCTAAAGAAAATCTTTAATCAACGTGACCGTTCTGACCTTATCGCTATCACGATAGACGAAGGCGTCAAAGGTTACCGCAATGAAGCGCTACAGATTGTAAAAGATTTTTGTTCAAAGCTAAAAGTAGAAAATAAAATTCTAAGATATAAGGATCTATTTGGGATAGATATGGACGATGCAATGAGACTAAGACCTAGTGAAAAAATGAGTTCATGTTCAATGTGCGGCACTTTTCGTCGAAGAGTAATTGATATGGCTGCAGAATCTATAGGTGCAAATGTTGTCGCAACAGCACATAACCTTGATGATCAATTACAAAGTTTTATGATCAACATTCTGGTTGGAGATGTTGAAAGGATTGGTTGGATTTATCCAGAACCTGTTCAGTATGGTGCTAATAGTTTGAAAAAGATAAAACCATTTGTTGAAATTTACGAGCAGGAAATTGTATTCTATGCTCTACATCGAGAAATTCCATTTCAATCAGAAGAATGCCCATATATGAATGAAAGCATCAGAACCGACCTTCGTGAATTTCTGAACAAATTTGAAAAAGATCATCCGGGGATTAAATATAACGCTTATAACTCCATGATAAAAATTTCGAGGAACTTGAAGTCAAGGTCATCACTGGTAACTCAGTGCAATAAGTGCTCGATTTGCGGACGAAATTCTACTGGTACCATTTGTTCATTTTGTAAAACCTTGCAAGTTTTATCTGGTAATAAGCCAATCTGAGTTGTCTTGTGCTGGAAACTATAGACCACACCTACGATATAGCTTTGATTTGTCAAAAAAATTGATTTGATATAAATAGAGACAGGAGCACTTTTAATCAATTAATTTAGTTTCCTCACAGTACAGCGAATTTCTCATGGCATTATAAATTGAACGGATGAGGTCCTTCTCTCTTAATTGGAGTTGCATTTAAGAAATATGATAAACACATATAATGAATCTGTGCAGTGAAATTTGCGGAGGCAGGGAGGATCGGGGTGCTAGCCGTACCCCCTACCAGAAATCGGCTTTACGCTGGGATCAGTAACTGCTGGGTAAATCCATAGATGGAAGGTACCTGCTTGGGCTGCTGAAATGAAATCATGCCGTGTCGGATGGTTATGAACAGCGAACCGTGTGAAGGCACGGTTTCGACTGTGAATCGTCGAAATGGATGAGGTCCGGGAGGGAGCAATCCTAAGGCGGCATAGTCATGCTAGCACGTCTACGTGGTGGATCTTGCAGGCCTTGAGATGGGGCCTTCTGTTTATGGTGGTATCAGCAGGCTGCCCCCGCACCACTTTTAAATAAATAGATACAAGAGTCTCACTGAGTAATGCCAGATAATAGGAGATTTTTTTGTCTAATTGGCGACAAATATCCTGATCTTGCAAGAGAAGAAATTACCGCCCTTTTGAAAACATACGGATCTTCCAAAGTTGATTGTTCTAGTGATACGCTTTTAGTAATAGCCGAGGGAGAATGTGAAATTGACAAGGTAGCAAAAAGAGTAGTATATACAAAATGCATTGCCAGAGAAATTACAACTGATACAGATTACTCTATACTGACAGGTAAAACATTTTCTTGTATCGGCGAAAATGATAGGGATGTTGTACACAGAGTGGCAGAAAATATAAAGAAAAGAACAGGGGCAAAAGTATCACTAAGAAACCCAGATTATCAAATTATTGTCATTTCACGGTACAATGCAATTATGTACCCATTTTGTACTCATCTAATAGGCATTAGAATTCCACAACCAAAAATCGATTGGAAAAAAAGACAGGTTAATAATAGAAGGTTTTTCCATCCATCTGCACTGGAGCCAAGACTCTGCAGAGCAATGTTAAATATTGCACAAGTAAAAGAAGGTGATATGATACTTGACCCATTTTGTGGTACTGGTAGTATTTTGATTGAAGCACAGGAATTTCAAATCAAAACTGCAGGCTTTGATGTAATAAAAAAAATGTGCAAGGGAGCAAAACAAAATCTAATTGAAAACATTGTTCACTGTGACTCTGTTCAAATGCCTCTAAAACCATTAGCGATCGATGCAATCGTAACAGATATTCCTTACGGGCGCTCAACTTCAATGGTAAAGGGCAGATCAAGAAAGCAATTGCTGACAGATTTCGTTGCTAATGCTAGTGTTGCTGTCAAGCGGATGGTGATCATGTGTGAGAAAAGTGATGAAGATATAATAAAATCAACTAAAACAAACATAAAAAGTGTGTGTCATTTATATGAACATAAGAGTCTAACACGGAGCATTGTGACAATAACAATATGGTGAATATGAGATTAGTGTTTTTAGGAACATCAGCAGCAACTCCTACCGCGGAGCGTGGACTCTCTTCTATTGCATTATTACGGGGATATGAGTTACTATTATTTGATGCTGGTGAAGGTATGCAGCGGAATTTCATAAAATCTGGTTTTGGTATGAATAGAAAAATGAAAATTTTCATAACACATATGCATGCTGATCACTGTATTGGCATACTTGGACTTTTGCAAACAATGTCTCTGCAGAAAAGACAAACAACTCTTGACATTTACGGCCAACCGCAATTAGCTGAATTTATTAAAGAAAACATACGCATAATAAATTTCGGGTTGACATTTGATGTTAATATTCATATAATCAATGCTGAAGGTGTTGTAGTCAAAGAGAATGATTATCAAGTTATTTGCTGTAACGCAAATCATTCAGTTCCAGCATATTCATATTGTCTCGCCGAGTTTGAAAGGCCCGGAATATTTAATATTGAAGAGGCTAAACGGCTAGGAATTCCAGAAGGGAACTTATACCATAAGTTGCAGCACGGCGAGGATATTGTTTATAATGGCAAGACCATCAAATCAAGTCAGTTAACAGGACCACGGAGAGCTGGAAGAAAAGTTGGAATATCTGGCGACACAAGGCCGACAGATAAACTGCAGGTTTTTTTCAAAGACTGTGACCTGCTAGTTTTCGAATCGACTTTCAGTCATGATAAGCATCAAAAGGCTGTTGAAAGCTTTCACTGTACTGCTACAGAAGGCAGCAATACTGGCAAAAGCATCCAATGCTAAAAAGTTGTTACTTACTCATTTCAGTGCAAGATATGATGAAACTTGCCAGTTGAACAATGAAGCAATTGCAATCTTTGGTAATGTGGAAGCCGCTGAAGATCTCAAAGTAGTTGATATTCCATATAGGGAATAACATCAGGGAAATAATAATATCATCTTGAGATTTTCAGTAAATGCAAACAAATAGAGGTTATTTTGCGTATTCTTATTGGTGTTTCAATTATTATAAAGGATATATACGAACAACATGCTCGAATTTACAGCTCAATGTAAAGTAATAATAAATTTTGCCTCAATTTACAGTCAATTTGACTATATTATCATTAATAACTTGGATTTTAATACTCACAACATGTCAATTCTCAGTGTACTTTAATACTATTATCAGTTAAGATATTTCTGTCATGTCTTGTCAATTTTCTATACTCGCTACAATGTCACCATTCAGATGTCGATCTTTGTCATTCAAAGTCTAACTTCGTTTTCTTTATCGTAATGCTATCACAAAATAAGAATAACTTTCTCCAAAAAATAGGAACTTGTCCCAATTAAACAAAGCGAACTCATATATATAAAAATTAATTTCAAAACGCACTATATCTTTTGTGCACTTACTATTCTCCATTTACAAAATCCAATGAATTCATTTTTGGTGACATCGCTTGGTTGAAGGAGAAGGAGAAGACGATATCTTAATACTAAAATTAAAAAATAGGTGGTATGTTATAAATGTAGTATAGATGTATACGGGATCTTTTGAAATGCCAAAATGTAATGCATGCGGAAAAGAAGTACGTCCTGATGAATTATCAGAAAAGTTCAATTGTCCCAAGTGTAATACTGAAAAAATCTGGCGCTGCGAAGAATGCAAAGGAAAATCCAAAAAATACCAGTGTAATATTTGTGGTTACAAGGGCCACTAATTGTGCTGCTTCCTAACATAGTTGACATTATAGCTTCCTAACATAGTTGACACTCCTGTCTTGGAGTGTAACAAATGGATATAATAGAAAACAGGTATAGAATGATAAGTGAACCTGAACTTTCAGGGCTAATAATAATTATTAACTTATTATCTCTCATGTAAAGCATTATTATCTACTCTTTCTTTCTTTGTGTACCAGGTATCTAGTAGTAGATATGACAAGACTTTCAAAAAATTGGTAGCAAAGATATTATCATCATCGCCATCAACATCAGATAAAAAACGCAAGAAAGTTGCGGTTCTGGGATCTGTGTGGAATAAATGCACCTAAAGTTCTGACATCTAGATGCCTTTGGTTTAGCATAGTATAGTATAGTTATGGATCGGATTTTATCTTCGTTGTAGTCCGTTGCCAGTTGATCCTTGGGATCCTTCTTACTATGGACTAGCTGACAACACCTGAAATAATTGTGCAGATGCGCTCTATATTGGAACAATGGTGGTACCTATGGTTGAGCAATCAAGCATATTGCATGACGCGGTAAAGATGATGGACTCCTTGCTGTGTTGAGTGACTCGCAGTAAGTCACGTCTTCCTCTCTCCCTGTCCCGACAGATAGCCTTTATTTATTAACTCCGTAACTCAATTTTCCCAGGTAGATGGAGATCCTCCATATCTTCTCTTCCCCTACGATAGGAGGTATGACTCTGTCTACTACCGTCTATTTCCCAGACGTTGACAGAAATAAAAGCATTAGAATTTCCGGACAGCTGCTGTAAGACTTATCTGTAATAATATACTTTAAATGCACTATATTATAGAAATGCAAGAAGACGATGAGATTGTAGCAGAAGAGGTGAATAATGTTAACGTGCTAAACCCAAAAATTATACTGGAGTCATCAAAATTAAAGGGTGTTAATTTTCATGGCTATGGATCTGCCAGATATCAAAATAATACAGAGACAATTCTTCCACCTCCTCCCTATAATTATATCGATGATTCTTTCAGAATCTTTGCAAATAATGGAATCACATGTGTGAGAATACCTTTTTACTGGGAATCCTGGGAACTGGATGCAAACAGCTGTTATCAAGATTTAAATGCTATTGGAGAAGCAGCTGACAAATATGGTGTGATGTGCATTTATGATAATCATCAGTGGGAATGCTCTTCTTGGATGGGGAGAGGAATTGGCATGCCCAATTCTCTCTTGTCTATATATTATCAAAAAAGAACAGGACACGTTCCAGATTATAAATCTATAAAAGATTTTTGGAACAGGTGGTGGAACCGTCAAATAAGCAATGCTGAAGGGGAAGAGGGATGGGATGCGCAACTGGATTACCTTAAGAAGATTGTAAAATTGCTAGAAGGTCGCAAGTCTACATTCGGTTTTGAGATATTAAATGAACCCGAAGTATTCAGTGTATCCCATTATATGAAGGTAGGCCATTACCATGAATATATTGCAAAGGAATTACGAGAAATAACCGACAAACCATTGCTATTCTGCTGGGCCTTACCACATGATGTAATGGATACTTCACTATTGCAGGCATTGGTCAGGCCAAAAATGAAAAACAATATCATCTATGACGGTCATGCTTATCCACCTTCTGTCACTAGAATGCTGTACTTTAGATCAATTGTGTTGTTGATGGGAAATATTCCTGTTTATATGGGAGAGTTTAATTCTGGCTTCAAAAATGGGACAATCCTGACAGAGAGCCAGATTGTTGAATATATCAAAAGGTTTAAGGATTTTGCGATTTCTGGTTGGGCATTGTGGAGATGGTCTTATATGCAAGACAAAAACATCTCTGCATTCAACCTAACTACTATTGTAGATAACAGGATACAACCAGGAATTTATTTTAACTATCTTTTAAAAGCTACGAAGGATATAGAATGAGACTATCTAGGTAAAGGATGATATGAGTATGGTTATTGCTGATTATTATGAAACCTTTGCATAGTTTATTATGTCAAACTATATTTGCATCTATTACAAAAATGTATAAAGATAAGACTGAATACAAAAACTATGGACTTTTGCATTATCTTTCAAGTGTAGAAATTGAACGCCACTTTAAAAGAAGCATGGTGAAGTTGAACATTTGAACCTATTAATTGAACATAAATTAGAAAAAGAAAAAGACAACAGGATTGACTGGCGTATAAGTAAAGTCCAGGAGCTAAGTAGCCAGGGACACAGCCAGAGTGAGATAGCACAGATATTATAGGTATCTAATGGCACCGTTAACAGAGACTTGTCGTACCCTAGAGAGGGCTTTGGTGTCTTGTGTCGTCCAATGCAGTTCGGTTAAAATTACGCCTTAGCATACTATCGTTCGAAAAGTTAAGTTTATTCTCGGTCGGGTTATTTTTTTAGACTTGGGTAAGCTATGTAGCCAATTCGTTTGTGTAGCATCTTTCATTATAAGCAAACTGCCATGTTCAAGTACAAGTGAAATCGTTTGTTTAGTTTGCTTATGCTTAAATGAAAATTTTCGTTCTGCTCCAAAACTCAATGAAGCAATGGTAGTATTTTTTCCTAATGATTTTTCATCATCACTATGCCATGCAATACCTTCATTTCCATTGTGATACAAGTTCAGCAAACAGGAATTGAATTTTGTTTCTGTAAGTTCTTCTACTATTTGCTTAAGGTCTGAAAGTTCTTTAGTCCATGCTAATGCTTGCTTTGTTGTATTTGAATAAGTATACAAGTAGTCAGAATCACCATACCATGCAACTTTTCTTTTGGTAATGATATGTTTACCAAAAATGACGGCTTCATCGTTTTGCCATAAAATATTTTGCAATAACAAATCAAAGTAGCGGTTTGCTTCATTAAGTGTCAATACCTTTCTGTAATAGTTTACAGTGCCGTCTTTATGCAGAAGATTATTGCTTATACTGTCTTCATTGAATAGATTCCATTTTTCCATTTTTGTATTCATTATTCATGCAGTGCCCCCTCAATGTCGGTCGGTAACCCTGCAATAGTGCTTCCTGTTCTGAAGTATTTATGTCACAGCAGCCATCTCATTGTTTTTGAGGATAGACTCTAACCTTCTTAAATTCGCTAACGATTCCATTGTCAAATGATATTCCTTCTTCTTCAAGTAATTCTCTCTTTCTATCACTACCATAAGCGTAACCGCCAGCCTTGCCATCTGACATCACTACCCTGTGACATGGCACTTTGATTGGGTTCGGATTCTTACCAAGTATTCTCCCTATTTCTCTTGAGGCTAAAGGATTTCCAAGAGCTTTTGCAAGATCTCCATAGGTGGAAACCTTTCCTGCAGGTATTTTTAGTAACAAATCATAGACATCGCTGTCTTTTATCGTATTTTGGGTTAGATTCTCGTTGTCATAATCCAAACTCTTTTCACGATTTTTATTCATGATATGTGATATCATGATAGCATTATATAAATGTACATTGTTCCGCTATCATGATAGCAGTATTTATAAATACTCGTTAACGAGATAATGTATTCGTGACACATACTCTGATTATCAGAGGATTTGATGATCAAGTTCATGAGCAGTTAGGAGAGATGTCAAATCAAAGAGGAGTTTCCATAAATTCAATAGTAAAAGATGCTGTAGATACGTGGCTAAAAAAACAGCTGAATCAGAAGTACCTAGAAAACATCATCTTGTAATCTATTCAGATGATGAATCTATGATGCGAATGCTAAAGTCCATGGATAGGTTTGCCAAAGAAGGTAACTTGTTCAGATGCTTTTACGGACCACCGCACTGTCCTTCTACTGAACTTCTATCTAAACTCAAATGGTATGATGGTACGGTTGAGCCTTATCTATATTCTTCTACTCCAAAATCTAAAGAGGGAACAGCAATTACAAATCCAAAACCACAAAAATATCCTGAAATATTGTGGCAAAGTACTAGAAAATATTGTTAAGAATGCTTCTAATAAACAGATATGCTGTTTGGATTTTCTAATGAATGACATGAAAAAATCTTCGCTAAAGAATGCTCTAAATATAGAGAAAGTTTATGACGACAATAGAATAGCTGGATTGATGTACTGTGCATACAAGACTGACAATATATTAAATTTGCAAATAAAACATCTGATAGAACTGTTCGAAATGCATGATCAAATCTTTATATTAAAAGAAGATGAAGTATACAAACTTCATGTGACCAAAGAAAATGTTCACAAGTTATTCCTAAGCTAACTGAAATGGATTACAAAGAGATACAAGTCAATATTAGAGATACAATCAAAGGAGGCTATATAGAAATCAATATCTATGTGGACCTTCACGGTTACATCGTCGCCTCCCGAGAGATAAGAGGCGACGCTGGGGTGCCTATCTCGTTGGAACTGAGGACTGGGGACTTGTTTGCGGCGGCGTCAGGAGAGCGCTTGTGATAACCTTCCTCCTCCCGTAGCTGACCTACCTAATGAAAGAAAGATCAAGAACGGAGGCATCTATTAAACGAGTGTCTATTTGTTTATGGTATGCCTTAAGATTTACTCTATCGAGTCGCAGTTCTTTAGCTATATGACTTAAAGAACTTGAAAATAATGGCATTTTGGAAAGACGGGCATACAACGAAATTCCACCAAGAGTAGAATATAACTTAACAAATAAAGGGCAAGAACTTGTTGAGTCTGTGATTAACTTGTTGCAGTGGATGAGGAGATGGTAGTCTAAATCTAAAATATGATAGGTGATTCATGGACAACTATATTTTGGAAATGATTAATAGAAGTTTAATGTAGAACTGCAATACATGAAGATCAAATGTGCAGATTGTTTGTTCTGGTTCTAGTGAAGGACATGGAAGCGTTGATGAAGGGTTTTGCCATCACAACAAGGAAATTTACTCCTCCTCTTTTCTTCCTTCGATGGTGTGAGGATACGTTGATTGCGTATTGTTTGGCATCTTCTACTACACCTTCTCCTATCATTAACCCCAAACCAATTTGGTTATCTATCATGGCACTATATTGTGATAACGAATCTGTGAAAACTTCTACAGAATGTCTGTCTACAGTCCTATCAATAATTCTGTATCCTGTCGTGCATTAGCTGGTCAACTATTGGCTAGTAATACTTTCCATAACCTATAATAATTATTAACTAATTGCCTTGAAAAATTTTCTAACAAGTTCCTTTTGATCCGACTGCAATCCATTAAATGCTTCAATAAGTTCTCTTTCTATTGCTATCTGCTTTGAGATTACAACCCGTAAGTTTTTGATTTCTATTGGCGTTATCTTATCAATTAAACCAGTGCTATACGCGTAGATGTATTCGTTGATGATTTTATATATAAACGACGGAGACATCTTTATCAATAGCAGAATTCCCTGACACATTATCTTTTCATTCTGATCTCTGACTGGAATAGAGGACAGATATGATTCTAGCATTTTCATTCTGTTATCGCCAACTTCCTCTATAGATGAAGCAACAAGTAACCCTGACTCTGTTAGTTCATAAAAAGGAACACCTTCTAGTTGAAGAGCTCTAGGGCCACGTCGTAAGGGTAACCTTCCTCCTACTTTTACGATGCCGCATGGAATCAGAGCCTCATCTAGATCCCTGAAAATTCCAGAATAGATATTTTGCCATAAAATATCATGCTTCTTCGCAATAACATGTGCAATTGAAGTTCTAGTTCGTAGTTCGGGGCTCTGTTCTGTAGCCAGGTGAGCAATAATTCCCCGCTGCCTTTTTGCTTCGCCAGTATACTTATCCTTACGTGTTTTGAAGGTATCAAATATTGCAATACTACCCTTATCCTCTTTCAAATGGATTCACTCCAAGCTTTTTTAATATTATATATGTTATACCAATGTATGATAATTACTTATTTTATAAATAAATCTTTATACTGAATTTATATATAGAGAATTTATTAAGATTTTATACAAATATTACGATCCATAATTATATCTACATCTGCGCGATTGAGATAAAAGCATCAAGTGTTATCTTGTCTCTTTATCAATCAACATTGACTTTTATTGATGTGTGATCTCCAACTCGACTCCTTTTTCAGCTTTCATAGATTGTGCTAAAAAGCGTTCCGTATCCGATCCTTTTCATCTCTACGACGTTGCTTATCTATACTAGCTTTGGGAATAATACTGTGGTCTTTTAATCCCTCGAGGCAGTTGATGTACTCGCTTCGGCAGTTATTTCAAGTCGACCATTGATTGTCCAATTAGCACTACCAATCTCCTGGCCATTTGGACCCACTGCTTTAGGAATATCTATTATTAGATTCTCAAATGTATAAGTTACTGATGCTCCTTTGCCTGTAAGTCTGTCAAAAAGTTGTCCGATCAAGTCTGCCCATTGACCTGCTACCTGTGATGTTTTTTCATTGGTAGTATTTTTACTCATAGTTATTGTAATACATACAACTATGAATTTAAAAGCATACAAGATTATTTCTATGTCATTTTACCAACGATAGATCAGAATTGATATTTAAAGATATTATAATATATAAAATATCCACTGAATATAAAATAATGAGTTTAATTGCAGAGCCTGTGAATGATAAATAGACTTTCCAAATGTGAGGACTTTTTATGAATACATACAGGTTTATAGGCAGGTTTTTAAAAGTTACAACACCCAAATAATATATAAAGTAAATTGTTTATTTACAAAAAAATGATTTGATGTATCAAAGTGTCACTGTTCATAGTATTTATCTTTATTCTAGCAATAATATTTTTCCTTCCTTTATTCTAAATTAATACGGCAACTATCTTGCTGAACTTCTACGTAAATTTTTGATGGGTTGATGTAAGGAATAATTTGCTTTACTTTCTGTTCTATATGATCAATTACTGATTCAATTTCATCGGTATTCAAACCATCCATTAAACTTACTTCTATAGCAACCAACACATCTTCTGCAGCAAAGTGCATTGTTCGCATTGAAATTATTCGATTTACTTCTGGAATTTCGCGAACTAGGTCATCAATTCTTTTATAGTCCTTTCTTGAAATTGCTTCGCCTATAAGTAATGCCTTATTTTCTTTCGCTAAAAAGAAAGCGAAAACCATCAGTACAACACCTATACAAAGTGATCCTATGCCATCAAAGATCGTATTTCTTGTCGTCTCTGATAGTGAAATGCTGATTCCAGCAATAACTATACCAAGCAATGCTGCGGAATCTTCAACTATCACTGTTAGGATTGAGGGATCCTTGCTCTCTTGAAACTCTTTAGTAAAGTACTAAAACTAACTTTTTCCCCCCGTGCTTCAATGGTTTGTTTAAATAAATAAAGAGCAACCCTTAATGCATTTCCTTCAAATACTGCTGATATGGTCAGAATTATATAGCTTAGAGTAACGTTTTCGATATGATGTTCTTTACCAAATATCGTACCAAAACCCTGCTCTACGGAAAGAATTCCCGATATTCCAAAGATCATAGTTGCAACAATAAAGGACCAGAAGAACTGCTCTTTACCATGACCGAAGGGATGTCGTTCACTGGCAGCCTTAGAACTTGTTTTAATACCAATTAAAATCAAAATTTGGTTAATTGTATCTGAAAATGAATGAAGGGTCTCAGCCCACATTGCGATACTTCCTGTGAAGATGGTCGCAGTGAGTTTGGATAATGCTATCCCAAGATTGCCAAATAAAGCAGCATATACTGCCTTTTTAGATCGGTCTTTCAACCTATCGTCCTCAATTAGATCATCATAATGATAATAATAATATATATTAAAAGAATTGTTATAGGGGCTAAGTAAAACCCATCAATCGCTATTATAACGAGATTTGTCAGCCTATGAGTATATGTTGAATATGCTATATATCAGAAAAAGATGTTCTATCTGTAGGATGCCACCTTGAATGATCAAGAATTTTCCAAAATAAAGAATATGCGTAATATCTTTTCCTATCTATTTGGACTTGTGCAAGAGAACCATCCATACATATGTTACTTATTTAATGTTATAATAGACTGACCATTGTAAAGAAATATGTCTTTCTTTGTGGAAAATAAAGGTTGAAAAATTGAAGAAGACAGCTATGGCGATTTACGAACTTGGAGATACATTCACTTCAATTATAGGCATCCAAGCAATACAGATGAAAGACACAGGGAAAGTCATTGATGACTTACGTCATATATCCAATAAAGTATCATTACAGGCAATTAATGCAAACATTGTTTATGGCATTGAGCAGATAATTGAAGTTTTGAAGATTACTTTAGAATCGGAAAAAAGGAAAATAATGGTTGCAAGCAAGCCAGAAATGGATCTTTTACTTAGACTATCTTGCACTGATCAAATATCACGTGCTTTGAAGTATGGTGGTTTAAAAAATAATACTAACAGCTGTTTTATTATTTTATCGAAGGATAAAAGAGAATTGTTAAAGGTTATGGGCTATATTCAAAGATCATTTGAAGTAAATAATGCTATTTTAAAACCTAGCAAAGCAAAGAGAAAAATGATCTCTGATAATATAGGCCTGACTACCAACAAAATTTTCAATGATGATCGCCTCTTTATGAGGTATCTTTTGGAAAGAGCATCTCTTGTCACAAAATAGCGCTATTTCGCTTTTCCACAACTGAGCTAAATATTTGATTGGGTTTCAATACAGAAATACCAGCCAATCCTCCAACTATCTCCACCAGTATAACCCAATCTGGATTTTCTAGATCCACTTTATTGTCAATTTCTTTCGCAGTTGCTGCAATTACTTCAGAAGAACCAAGCAAAGTGTGTCTTGTTTCTACAGTAATTCTAAATGTGTCACTATTTTGCATTTTTAAAGCAAGCTTTTTTGCGGTATTTTTTATACTTACCAATTCTGTTGGGACTACTGATTCTATTGGTAGCAGCCTTAGAATGTAATGGATTTGCCAAGGTTCATTTTTTACTAATTCTCGAAATGTATTTACAATTTGAAATGGATTAAGTTTAGTATATCCAAGCACGATACCAGTAATATTAGTAGTTTGAGATTCTGATTCATGGTCTCCTAAATTTTCAAGAATGTTAAGGAGTTCATCCTGTGCATCTTCCTCTCTGTATCTAAAAGTCGAAACTATCAGATTGAAAGTCATTACTATCAAATCTATTACTCGCAAGCACCTTGTAAATTTCTTGTGATGTGATAGCTCTTTCTCTGATGATTTTTGGAGTGAAATCAGTTAGGTCCACTATTGTGGATTCGACTCCTCCTTCTACGGTTCCTCCATCTAAAAGTGCATCAAAACCATGCAAAGGTGAAGATATAATTTCAGAAGGGTTCTTAGAGGGATTTTCACCCGATTTGTTTGCACTTGTACCTACAAGATATTTACAACGTCTGAGTAGCGAGAGAATGCATTTATTGTTGGGAATCCTGACCCCAATACTCATTTTGCCAGAGGTCACTTTAGTCGATATATTTTCATCTATGATTGGAGATATTATAGTAAGTGCTCCTGGCCAATACGTTCTAGCTAGCAATTTTCCAATTTTACCTAATGACACGATTTTTTCTATATCATGTATATTGGATGCTAAAATGGGAAGGGGATTATTTTTATTACGACCTTTTATTTTAAAAATCCTTTCAACTGATTTATCATTGTATGGATTACAGCCTATTCCGTAAATTGTATCAGTCGGATAAACAATTACTCCTCCAGACATTACTAACGATGCGCATTGGAATATTTCTATATCTTTATGACAGTCAAAAACTCTAAATTGTCTTTTTTGATTAGCCGTTCCATTTCTCTTATTCCTTAAAAGACAATCTGCTCTGGATGATTTACACAATTGTTTTCTAACATAGAGATACTTTGGCTAGAGAAGACTAAAATATAGGACTATCTTTTGCAACGCAATACACTCGATAGCTAACTTTGCATTAACTAAAATCAAAGATATTGATTTCAGTATTATACTACTAATTTGAATCACACTTGTTTATTTTTTTTATTAATGAGTATATTATCTCAATTTGAAGGAAAAGATGA
>CAWGVG010000028.1:0-106387 GCA_963825865.1 uncultured Nitrososphaeraceae archaeon
ACAAGTTTACTTGTTTTGTAAATTTAACAGCATTTACAAGTAGATTTGAAATCACTTGGTATATCTTTTTTTCATCGGCGTCTACGAAGATATCATTTGATTCTTTTGATTTGAAAATTATTTGTATATTATTATTATCGACGCTATTATTGCTACTATTTTTTTTATTTGGTTTGTAATATCATCTACTACATACTTTATCTTTTCATTTAAGTTGAATAGTTCTTTATTAAGTGTCAATCTATGACTATCAATTTTGGAAACATCAAGTATATCTTTTGCCAATCTCTCAAGTCTATTTGCATTTCTAAGGATTGCCTCCAAAGCCTTCTTAGTTTGATCATCTTGTTTACCATCTTCAAAGGACAGCTGTAATAATTCAGAATACCCAATAATAGATTGTGTAGGTGATCTCAACTCGTGGGATGCTATGTTGATAAAATCTGTCATCGTCTCATCGTGTAATTTTATCTGTTCATTAGCTAAAGCAAGTTCTTGATTAACTACTCCAAGTTGTTTATTGGCAGATGTAAGTTCATTATTCACTTCAGCAAATCTTTTGTTAGTTTCTGCAAATCGTTTATGAAATAACAACGGCCTTCTTGATAGGCGAGCGTAAGACATCAACTGAGTATGTAATATGAACGGATCAATGGAGAGTAAAGCTCTAAGCTTTCAATTACGCAAGAGGTCTAATGTATATATCTTTAATAAACAAAAACAAATGCAGCTATCGCAGGCAGCAGTAATATTACAAGCAGTAAGTAATATAATATGACAAAATGCTAATTAGTTGTTTTCCTGCTTCTTTTTTCTTATTGTCAAGACTGGCTTAGTCTACATTCTTTGCTAACCCTTCACCTGACTAGACGTAGAGTGTATATAGAGCCTACCATGTTTAATTATGTAAGTTAGTGGTCTTATATGGTATTTAATGCCATAAAATGCCATCATTTATATACCTTAGAGGACCTATGGTACTCATGTCAACAACAAAAGACCAAAGAAGAGAAAGACAAGACGAGACAACGACAGTAACACCATCAACATCAACAACAAGTACCACTACTACAACATCACAGGTGCAGCAAGAACAACAGCAATCTGTTAATAGAGCATTAGATGAAACCAAGAACAACATTAGAAGAGCAACAGATGAGGCAAGAAAAGACATTCCACGTTACACTCAAGTAGTTAGCGATTACCAAGAACAAACAATTCAAGCAGCTAGAGAGATAGCAGATAACTACCTAGAATCACAAAAGGAGATTATAAATTCATTGCAGTCAGCATGGCTCCCCCAGATAGAGGCGGCAAACAGAGTATTTACATCAAACTGGATGGTATCTCCAAGACATTTGGCTGACAACTATGCAAGGATAGTTAGTAGCTTTGCAGATAATACAGTAGTGCCAACTAGACTAGTGAACAACACTATATTTGCAAACCTAGAAGCATTCAAGACATCTGTTCAGAATGCAAGAGATAATGCAAAGGAGTTTTCTAGAATAGGCGTTAACAGCGCAAGAACGTTAGAGCAAACATCAAGAGATACAGCTAGAGTAGCTGGACATGATACTTCGTCTGCTAGGATTCATGTAGAAAGAGAAGAGCAACAACAAAGACGCTTTTAGAAGGCGCTGAAAGCTTCTTTTATCTTTATCGTTTTTTATTATAAGAAAAATTCCAACTTGTAAATATTTTTGTAAAGCATAAAGGACAAGGTTTGTAGAGATGGTCATAATCTTAGTTCTGGAATATAGGAGTTTTGTTTACCATGCTATAGTGATTTGTGAATTACTGCTACTAAAAGGAGAATATTTAGTGTGACTAATGTCAACAAATATGCATTACCTGTACCAAAAGCCTTATTGGAACATATAGACAGAACTTCCTCTCCTGCTCATATTGGTAATCTTAGAAATGCAATTGATTTAATAGTTCCCAAAAATACACCTGTTCTTGCCGCTGGAGACGGCTTAGTGACTTGTGTTGAAGATGAATCTAATATTGGAGGACCTGATCCGGTCTATATGATACATACTAACTTTATTACGATTAAGCATTCAAATGGAGAATACTCTAGATATGATCACTTGGAATATCGTAGTTCAAAAGTAACATTAGGCCAACAAGTACGTGCATGTCAAGAGATAGCAAAAGTTGGCATGACAGGCTATACATATATTCCACATCTGCATTTTCAAGTATTTGTACTTACAGGAACTAATGTTTGGACAGATTTTGATACTATAGAAATTGTAGATTTTGTTATTTGTTAATTGAGTGTTATCTGCATAATCTTTATAGACTTATTATAATATGTACATATAGATTATTTTAAATTGTTATCTCTTACCTCGGCTTATGACAACCCTGTAGGTCATGTTATTCATTTGAACATATCGTTTCTTCCATTGATTTTTTTGGTTTTATTGCTTAATGAATCCCATTGTTGCAAGTATACTGAGTTTGCTAAAAGTTGGAACTTAACCATAATTGAATCAAGGTCAGTGCCAAAATATTGAGAAAGAGATTCTATCTGGCGCTGTTTTTGTTGTTGTTTAAATAGCTTACCGTCAGCCTTATTGACCATCAGCTTGTCCCTATAATCATAGTTGCAATAGAGAACGCTTTACATTCATAAAGAAAATAACTGACAATTGTCGTTTCATCCATTCAATCGTCTTTTTCTATTAGTTATTATTGTCGCCTTTGTTTTGTTATACTTTCGCAAGTTTTTTAGATAATTTGTATCCGAATCCCATAACAAGAAAAAGTGTGACCAAGCTTGTCGTAAATGTCAAGATCAAGTTCGCTTTAAGTATATACTGCATTAGAAGCGTTACCACTATAGCTGGAATAGAAATTACGAGCGCTAATAGAGTTGCCACTGTAAATACCCTAGTTGTAGTAATTTTCTTTGACTTATCGGATGAGGCATCGTCACCACTTCTCCACATCAGTTTACTATTACTATTCAAATCTAGAATTTAATATAAGTATTATCATACCATTAGTAAGGCGATATTTTTAAAACTAAGATAATCAAAAGTATAAGAAATACTAATTATTATTATATCTGTATTTTATTTATTTATTGCCATCCAATCTGATGTTTATAGTAGTTTATTAGCCTAGCATACCTTATACGATCGCCAATTGTTCTCGCCCTCTCCATCTTGAGCATATGAGATCTAAGCTGACTCAAATCACACATACATATACCAGCTATGGGCCGGTATTTGAGCCTAGAGATTTCATGCTTTTTGTGGTCCACGTAGAATATCGATAATTTTGTAAGACTTGTTGTGGCTAATATACCTCCTATAATCCAGTATAGAGTTGAACCGGAAGCAACCGCTACATAAGGATTGGTTTGCACAACAAATTGCATGATCACCATGGGAATGAATATAGAAATAACAACCCCTACAGGGGTAGCGAACATCGATATGCTTGACAACCTGTCGTAAGGTTCAACTTCACGTTCAAATTGATCCAGGAGTCCTTCCAGTTTCTTATCCAGTTTGCTCTCTTCCTTGACTAGGGATTCCATTCTTAGTACAATTGTTGTTAGCCTGATTAATTAAGATTATCTAAGGTTATTCTTTTTATATAATTTTTACAGCATTTTTTTTAATTAATTCATTTTTTTAGTTTATAAGGAAATTATAGTATGTGAAACTATTCGCTTTATAGTTACTAAAAATATAAACCTTATTAATTATGAGTTAAAAACTGATAAAATTGAAAAAATTTATTATATTTTCTTTATGACACAATTTTATATATTTATGATAATATGTGAAATAACAATTTTTTATGTCAATATTTATATTTCTAATACTTTCACTTAAAATCGCTTATGAACCGGACCTCAAAGGGAACTAAACTCGTATTTGCAAGCCAAAGAACAGACAATATTACGCCTGACATACTAGTAAAATCTTTTTGGGTTAGTACTGCTCTTGCATTAATTTTCACGCTTCCGGCACTTGGAATATTTATTGCTATCTTTCAAAGCAGCGGTAATATGTTGATAGGGTCTATTATTGGGTTTTGCATTCACTTTATAATTCTTTCAAAGTCTGAAAAGATCTCTTCAGCTCTGACATCATTATTTGACGATTAGACAATTCTTCAGATTTTGTTCTGGTCGCTATTTTTGCTCATAATCAAGTTCTAACCTTTACTTTTAATTTTTTTCTTATTTCTATTGAGAAAAATTCTAAATATCATATTGAATAAATATATGGATCGAAGACAAATGTGATTGTAATATGAGCAAGATCAGTATGCCAAGTAAAATTTTCGGTACCGTGCTTTCCCATGGTTTGAGAGGTAGGATGCTTACAAAGAGCGAGCTTCAAACACTTGCAGAATCTCGGGATATGGAAGAACTGGTTACTAGAATGAAGAATACCGTATACCTTGACGTATTTGCAAAAGTTTCCAAGCCATATACAGCTGAAAAAATAGAGGGATTACTCGGAGAATATATAGTAAATGCACATGCAAAGATGGTGCATATCACAGGAGGAGCAGGAATCCTGAATGCCTATTTTATAAAATATATCACCTGGAATCTAAAGATAGTATTGAAAGGCAAGGCATTAGGAAAATCTTATGAAGAATTGCTTCCAAAGGTAAATCTTAGGGCTGAAGAGCTTGTTGCTAGGCGAGACATATTAGTCAAGGCTTTAGTGGCCAAAAATTTAGAGGAAGCGATTGCCGCAATTTCTGGGAGCGAATTTGGCGAAGATGCTGCGAAGGCAGGCAGCAATATATAAGGAAAAAGGTGACCTAAGAATATTTGATACCTACCTTGATCATGCGTTTTATCATGATTTGGGCAGGGCAATGACGGCCGAATCGCAATCGCCAGATGTGAAAAAGGTTGCCTCGACTGATATTGATTCTTATAATGTGCTTGCAGTTCTCAGAGGTAAGTTCTGGGGCCTGAGTACAACTGATATCAACGATCTCATAGTAACTACTACGCCAAAAGTTACAAGAGATACTCTGCAAAAGATGGTTAATACGGAAAAGATCTCGGAAGCCATAGCAGAGTTATCTAACTCTGTCTATGAAGCGATCATCCCACAGACATCTGCTAACGACATAGATGCTATAAGGCAATTAGAAGCCGGCTTTGAAGCTATTGAATTAAAGAGGGTGCTTGGTTCGTTTAGAACAATGTTCAGCGTAGGAATCATGCTTGCCGCCTTGAAGTTGATGATGATCGAAGTCAGAAACTTGTCTGCTATTGCCTCTGGAATAGAACAAAAGGTTCCAACCGAAACGATCGTATCTAGGTTAATTCGACCAGAATAATACTAATAAAAAAGGATGCAACCTAGTCCTCACTTTGCCTCTAAGTTTGTAGTAGATAAGCAAGGATATTCATCAATCAGTCTTATTTAGAACCTGCTACAATCATACTGCATTGTTACAAGTTTAAACTATCATAAATGTATCTATAGGATTATTATATCAACCTTTTTGATGCTTTTACCTCAAACATGTGTATATGTATATATATATGAAAGGTGAAACTGGCTTTTGACGTAGATATGGATAGATACACAAAATGTCACAGACCATAACGGACGAACCTACGCCATTAGCCAGTTAGTCAGTCAGTCAGTCACTCACTTATGAAACTATTAATCTAATATGTTTTTTGATTACGTTGATTTGATAATAAGACCGTAGTAGTTCATGACAGAGATAACAACCAACAAACAATACTGTTAAACACCAATACACAAACAGGCACTTGTTTTGTATCTTCACAGGAAGTGGTAAATGTGCCAGACTTAGTTACACAATTGCTAAACCAATGCACTTCTGTAACTATAACGCCTTAACTAATCTTTTCTTTTTTTTTGCTAGAATAGATAAACAAAACCATGACGTTCTCTTGATTGGTAAACTTGTCTGTAAATTTGAGAAGTAAATCAACCAAACATACCGAACAAAATAAAATAAAACAACTTTTATTAATTTCTCTCCTCTCTAACTACTAAATCGATAAACTATTGAAGATATCAAATCAATTATAGTTACTCATTTACCAATTATTGGTAATACTCAATAGTGACTAGATTATAAAGAAATGTAAGGCCTCGCTCTGGTCTTTGGGCTTGAATGTGATTATGCAGCGCTTCTTTGCTTAGGTAGGATTTATTCGTCATCGTATTATATACTCTCTACAGAATAATCAGATATAAAAAATAGAAGGGAAGGTTGTTGTTGTTGTTTTTTGCTGCTGTATGGTTATCCTACATTAGATCTCTTGCGTAATTAGGCAGGACTATAGTCTAACACCCTACTTGTTTTAGCCGTCTTCTTAGATTGAAATGCTGTCAGACTGTATAACTCTGAAGTTCAGGAGACCGGATATTATATCAGATACGTTATTGTACTTCCTTAATCTGTTTCTAAATTTAGTACCCATTATTCCAAACTTTTTGATTCTTACATATGGTATGTTCTACTATGATCCTTAGCCTAGAATGATTCTTGTTGTAAGTTCTTTCATCACATGAAAGCAATGTACCCTTTTTCTTTTTGATACGAAGTAGACACTTTACAGTGGGAAAGTCCTTTTCAATGCCAAGATAACCAGAATCAACTATGTTTTCAACTTGTGATGGAGTTATAGAATGATTGTGTTTGTAAATGTCATAATCATGTATTCTTCCACTTCTGTGACCTGTCTTATGCAGTATCAATCCTTCATGGTTTACCATCAATTGTGTCTTGACAGTATGTTTCTTCTTTCTACCTGAATAGTAACTCTTCCTTCTTCTTTTGTTCTTAGGTCTTGGAATTTCTTGTTCTGTAGAGTCTATGAAAGCCTTGAATCCAGGAAAGTACTCTTCTACTTCATCTATAGTTCTTAATCTCCTAGTACGTTTTGTATATCTTCTTTGGCAATGGAATACACTCCTTGATAAGTGGTTCCATCATTGATATATCTCTACAAACATTGCTTTGAATCAAGGTCAAACAGAAATCCTGATAATGTATATGTAATGTATAATCTGTAGTATACTAGAAGCATAACGAATCTTTCTTTAACTTTAAGCTTAAATGGTCTACCAGCACCTATATCCCGTATTCTCGTCCTTGATAGAAGACGTCTTCTTTCGTGCTCTTCGTAGTTATGTTCAATTTCGTTACAAATGGATTCAAATTCAGATACAGTTACTCCGGTAAATGACCTGAATATCAAAGGTTTCTTACATAATTTGCTATAGGACATCAAAGAGCTTGTCAGATAGATATCCTATGTGAAGAGGAATATAGCTCTAAGCTTCTAATTACACAAGAGATCTATTATTATTCTTAAGGTGTTTTAAACACTATTCCAGCGTCTAGCAGACATTGAATTATCTGAACTGCTACCGAATGAGAACCCGATATACTTTCGAAAAAGTCTTGAATGTCGGCTTGTGTCCCTGTGTGTAATATATCACATACTTGCCCCAGAGTTTGCTGGCCTGCCATGCTGATTAGTGTGGTTATTTGATCCTCGTTAAGGAACTTTCTGATACATTGTTCGCAATTTAGTGTTACTGGTGGTGGTGTTGTTGTTGTTGATGTAGGTGTTACAACTCCCTCTTGTGAACAAGTTGCATTGTTACCTGGATGGGTGCATATCACGTTTTGACATTCTTGTGCTAAAGAGTTATCAAATCCACTTTCTGTCCCGCCTTGTTTGCATGTCTGTAAGGTAACTGTGTTACCATCTTTACTACTGTCTTGTAATCCTCCTCTCTTTTTTTGTTGATAAGCAAGTGCTGTCGATTGTGTTGTTGCCGTTGCTGCGAATTGTTCCTACTACTAATGTTGCTGCCATTAAGATAGCAACTAATGATAGGTTTCCTTTTGTTGTCGTTGTGTTGTTCATTACTATGCTCTATATGATATCATCTCTATATCTGACTTGAGGAAGTTAATGCTGATTTATCTAATATGATATGATACTTACTTATTTCGCATAACTATCGACGATATCAAATGAATCAAGATTGCTCATTTACTTGTTAATAGTAACATTCAGCTATAACTAATTATAGATAAAAGCTCTAATCATTACAACGTTTGGACTATCATCGTGGGTCATACTTGCATCTATACTCATTAAGAAATGTTAACTAGATAATAACATTAACTAAATATTAACTGTATTTATAAATAACTTTTTTTACCAACTAAACAAATGTGTTCAATATTTACGCTTTTATGAACACAAATTGATTTATTATTTGTTATTGTTAAATTTATCTATGCGGTATACTCCATTGCTGCCTAATGTAGATGGAGGTATTTCTTTTGCTACTGATGTTGATCCTCTACTACTATCTCCCTCAGTTTCATTATCATTATCAATACCAGTAAATGAGTCTGATGGCAATCTTCCTAAGACTGGCAGCATTTCAAACATTTGTGCTAAACTATTACTAAGTTTATGAAGTTCGGCAATTGATCTAATGGCTACATCAGGTTTATCCGCTTCGTTATCGGTTATAATTTGCCATAATTTGCGCTCCATATTCTTTACTTCGTCTACTCTTTCGAAAAATAGATGATTCATGTATGCAAACCTGTTCTTACGTAAATGGTCTAACTCTCTTCTAGAGTCTTGGCGTAACTCCATTTTTATATGTCTAAAATAGTCTGATCCTATCTCTATGTCGTATTTGCTCTTTACTTTGGAATTAATGTAACCTAGTGATTCCTCAGTTGTCAATCGTTGCAGAATGC
The DNA here is from genome assembly GCA_963825865.1 of uncultured Nitrososphaeraceae archaeon. Classification (GTDB taxonomy): domain Archaea; phylum Thermoproteota; class Nitrososphaeria; order Nitrososphaerales; family Nitrososphaeraceae; genus CAWGVG01. Next base: position 8,779 of record CAWGVG010000028.1, read on the forward strand.
AATCGAGCACTAACCGTTTGAAAACTTCCTTTTGATCGTTATTGAATTTCTTTGCCAACTTACTTAGTTTTACTCACTTACTTACTTATTCATTTATTCGTGTCGACAAAATACGTCGCATCATTTTATTGTCTTTATACCTGCTAGTGTATCGGCTCTGCTTTCTCATGGTATTCCAACGTAGCAATCCGCCTCTATACCCGCCATACCACTCTTCTTGTGGCTGACTGTTGGTATTGTTTTTGGTATTATTGTTATTTGTATTTGTATTTGTATTTGTATTTGTATTTGACATTTCGTGTTAATTGATTAATTAATTGGTTAATAATTAATTGGTTAGTAATTAAACGCCTGCAACCTTTCGCATGAATGCTAGACTACGTATAACACTATCTGAAGCGGTTCTGCAAGAAGATCGTCTTTCATAGTTTGTAGTTTGTTTAACATGCTAAGCGCTTCACCTAATGTCTGCGGTGTTTGTAGATTGTTAATGTCTAATGATGATAATGCTGGTTGTTCTTCTCCTTCTCCTTCTCCTTCTCCTACTGGTCCTGCTGCTACTGGTTCTGTTCCTGTCGTTGGTGATGTTGATGTTGAAGATGTTGTTGATTCTGATGCTTTGTGTGGTCTTAACATTGCGAGCGGAGCGGCTTCTTCAGCTTCTTTGATACACTTATTCTTTGAATCCTGCTGTTGGTCCATTTTATTTAATGATTTAATATTACTATTGACAAAGCTATTATCCTTTCTGTCACTAGAAGACATCGTTGCTGCTGTCCAGTTTTTGACCGCTTCGGTTAAAACACGTTGTAATTCATTATATGATGCACTGTTAAAAACATCCTTATTATTATTAGATGAATTGTTATAATGTGGTGGATTATAATAGGCATCATCATCATCATCCTCATCCTCTTCTAACTCGATAATATCCTCTACTACAGACATAATATTTGATATTGATTATTTTCAGTATCAGACTTATAGGTTTTCAGCTTAACATTAAGGAAAAACATAAAAGTTAATCCACACCTAAAAAAACTATATTATGACATTAACTAAAGCAGTTTTAACAGTAACACCTGGTTTAAGCGTCAGTGGTGGAACTCAGATAACATTAGACGGCTCAAGTAGCACAGGCTGCAGATAATACAACTTTGACAGGTCGAGATGCTCATCTATTTGAACAAATAGCAGGTCCAATTGTTGCATTAAAAGCAACTCCTACACATGAAGGTTCGTCTCTAACTGACAGCGTTCAATTCAACGCACCAATAAATCAGCCTAATTCTAAACTTTCCTTTAAATTAACTGTAAAAGATTCTGGCGGCACGAACACTAACCGAAGTACCCACACTTCTGATATCGTAAGTATTTCAGTTACGTCGTAACTAACCTACTAACTAATAGCTAATAGCCAACTAATAGCTAATTAGATCCATTTACAACTTTTCGTATAAATTCGAGGTTACGTCTTACAACTTCTTTATTATCGACAATGTTAGAACTATTGTTAGGCTCTATTGGGGGTTTCTGTTGTAACTGCTGTTGTTGATGATATCTTCTTAATTGCTCGCTGATGCTGTCGTTCCTTATCCTTCTGCTCTCGTTGAAATGATAATTGCTGTGCCCTTTGAAGTCTTTGATCGGCCTCTCTCTTCATTTGATTCCACTGCTCAAACATCATCCTAGCCTCGCTACTCGGTAGATTGAACTTCATATTAGCAAGTTTAGCATCTACAATAAATTCATCTTGTTTGGCTCTGACTTGATCAGTAAATTCCTTAGGTGCAGTAACTTTTATAGAATCACCGTTTCTATAGGTTGGCATTTCTTATTATTATTATTATTATTATTATTATTACCTTATCTTATCTTATCTTATCTTATCTTATCTTATCTTATCTTATCTTATCTTATCTTATCTTATCTTATCTTTAATATTCAATACGCCCGTTGCTGTGCCATGTGCGTATGTGTCGCGTGTTTGGTCCTCTCTTCTGAAGAGTATAATACCTTCGAACAATACTGGCACTTGAATTGTATAAGTTTATTTTCGATAGCATATCCATATTCAAAAATGTTCCCTGATCGAGGGTCTAGCCATATCTTCTTTTACTGAATCAAGTCTTTAAGTATGGTTTTAAGCGATCGAAATTCGCCATTGACATATGAACCGATATAGAAAGGTGGGTTAGTTACTCTTTCCACACCTGTTATCATTCCTCTAATCATATCATACTTTTCTTGATCTGATTTCAAACTTTCAAATTGTTTGATATCTGTTTCGTTTATCACAGTATTATCGTCTAGATTCTTATACACAGAATAAGATGAAGATAGTTCGAAAGCACCAGGTGTGCCATTTGCTACTGCATCTAAATCTGGTACCATGATCTGTTGACCATCTTGCCAGACTAATTTGACGGGGGCCGCGGAATATTTTAGAATTGTTAGTGTTAGTATTATCATCACTCATTGTTATCATATTATATCTATAACACACCTAACTAAAAATTTATCGTGAATAATTGATAGAGTCAGAAAAGATAGCTCAAGCCAAAACAATTAAAGCTCTGACCTGGCTATCTTTGCATTTGGTTTAAGAAATGCAAATAGTGCAAGAACTTAAGACAGTTAAGAAGTTAACGCCTTCTACTCCTCACATTCGTCGTTGGAATTGCTACAAGTGTAAAGATAGAAATTATTTGGTAGAATGCGCTTGTGGTAAATGTGGAAACGTGATTTGTAAATACAATAAACGAGGAACGTTAAGACAATTCATAAGTGGACATAATCAAATAGGTAAGAGAAATCTAGCCTGCTGGAAAGGTGGAAGATTTCTAGAAAATGGTTATTGGTTAATTCAACGCAGAAATCATAAACGTGCAGATTCTAAGGGCTATGTTTTTGAACATAATATAGCCCTAGGTTTTACGGGCTATTTCGGTCAAGAAGAAAGAAGAGAAGTAATTATAGTCGCCTAAACATCATTGTAGGAATTAGATATGGCTAAAGGTTAGTATTTTGAATGCCACACTATGAAATAATATGCATAACATTATCAAGTTAATATTAGTAAACAAAATCAATTCCATAAGGTTCTAATCCTGTTACCGAATTTGTAACATCTAAGGAATTAAAGTCAATAGATCAATTTGCAGAAGAGTTTTTTTCTGTTGATTTTGGTAAAAGAAATTTTATACAAAGAAATCTTCCGAATAAATTGCAGCAATTATGGACTATACTTCAGGATGTATATAGTAATGATCCTGATAGTGTTGTTAAATGTATAGTCAGTATAATAGAGAAAAAAATTCCTTAATGATAATTATAAAAATGAATTCTGGAATAACTCATTATCAAAATTTCTTGGAACAAGTAAAAAAGTCAATACAGTAACTGACTTTATATTTGAGCATGTTAAAGACGACAGACAAAACCGAACACTTGATGTCTTGTCAATATGTGGCATCTTACTTTCATTTGTTGTCAATTCACAATCCCATTTATATTTCGTGATGGAAAATATAAAGAAAGCAGTCAAGATTCTCAACAAAAATTATGATATTGAAGAAATATTTTCTATCGAGTCCAAGGTCATTCAGAACACTGAAATCATCACTGACATTCAAGCAATTCGTAATGCTGTTTCCCACGGATCATTTAACTTAGAATTTAATAAAACGAAAAATGAATATACAGTTGAATCTCAAAATCTTTTGACTGGATACAGTTTTAATAGAAGATACACAGGTTACCAATTGTTATTTTTATATTCTGATTATGATAATTTAAGAAATATTCAAGAATTATTAATACGCATTATCTTTTTAAAGGCCACTCTTAGATTATATTTCGTTAAAGATTAGAATGGATCGTGTCTTCAACAGTTGCAAAAGAACTATTGAAACGGATCAACAAAAGTTATTTTGTTCTGGATGTTACAAGACATGGAGCGATTTAAAAACAGTATATGAAATCATGCCGCAGTTAGAGTAGAGATCTGTTTTTTTATCCAGATGTATCATTATCCAACCATATGAATACAAAATAATATAATTGATGTAATTTATGTTATCGAGGTAAATGATGAAGAGAATTACATTGATTAATGAGTTAGAATCTTTACTAAAAGAATGTTTTAAAACTATTGATAATTTGAGAGGATCTCAACAGATTAAAGAAAATGATGCACGAGCTACCTTTTTTAAACATCTTGTTAATGTAATTAACCCCACACTTTTTTTCTTGATAATGTCGCAAAAATATCTTGTTAAATATGATAACTCCATTTGAAATGAAGATTGGTGGAAAGACATACAAAAAGAATATAATCTTTCAAATCGACCATTTCCTTTTGAACGACAACTACTATATTATGATCAAGTAGTTACATTTTCTTTTCTTATTCTCATATTTAGTTCATTTGAATCTTCTATTAGATTGATTGTTAAGCAATACGATTCATCTTTATAATCAAAGACCGCTTTAATCCGCTATGCAAAGATTTAATGAGTAAACTGAAATTACTTGCAAAAGAGAATGACAAATTTATTGATCTTATTGGACTCTTTAGAAATTCAATTCATAATAATGGTGTCTATATGCCAGGCGGATCTGAAAAAAATAGAAAAATCGAATGGAATAATACTGTTTTTATTTTTGTTGGAAATAAACCTATATCACAACCCCAATTATGGTCAAAATTAATTTCATTTTCAAAAGAAATTTGTAAAATATTTACTGACATAATCAATTCCAATGAGATTAAGAAGATTAGGCACTACAGTGACCCAGCAGAATAAATCAGAAATAAATCAAATAAATTCGATTTTGTTATTATTATTCCATCTATAGTTATTTGGCAGAAAGACAATATTCTTTACAACTACCGCTGTAACTTATTTTGGAACTGGAGTGTGAATGTTTAAAATTAAAGAGATTTACTAATAGATTGCCTTATACTATATCTATTATGAGTCAACTGCATTAATTGCAATATATGTATCATCTAGATCTATCAATTTTCCAATAGTAGGTTACGTTCATTAAATTAAATATTACTGTTGCTATCGACTGTAATTAACGTGTGTATTTTCTTTCAAATTTCCTTCTCAAAGCTATAATAAGACCGAAAGTAAGAGCACCTCCAACAATCTTAATAATATAATCTATTACCCCTACTTGATATCGCCTGGCAATGAAAGTAGAGGAAGAAAATCTGCAAACTTCTTTGAAAAGCCGTAAGCCAATGAGTAAAGTTTCCAGCTTGGTTTAGAAAAACAAAAGAGATGTTGAATTGTAGAGGCTACTTGAACTATTGATAAGGAAGTGAGGTTCAAGTGCCGGCTTGCTTTGCATAAGCCAAAATAATGTTGAAAGTGTTTGAGTGGCCTAACATTACCTGAATTATCGTATCTTCCTGTCGTGACACTGTTTGCAGTTGCTATTATTGCTATTATTGTATTAGTTGCTGCTTTGATGATTGTTTTAGTACGATCAATTTGTTTTAAGGTTTGCTTATCTAGTAAATGCCTGCAATCATGAGCAGTTCTGTACGCGAGGTGCACTACCCTCTGGAATGACACCCCTATTCATTCTATGTTTGAATCCTACCATGGTATGACTATTATTTACTACTCTATTATAGATATGGCCATCTCTATTTAAAATAATGTAGTATTTTATGGGGTTTTACAGGCTATTTCGGTCAAATCGTTATAGATAGAATAATGGGACAGGCTCTCCTTGGATCAGTATAACTTAAAACAAACAGGTTTTAAACTCATATCTATGACAAACAACAATAATCAACCTGCTCGTTATGACGACCATGATGACGGAGTGATAGCAAATAATATTTTCAATGAACTGTGCAGGCGTCATCGAGAAGATAGAAATGTAGGTAGACCATCTGCTTGGCATGATATAACAGAGCTTGCAGAAGAAGCGTTTGATAATAAGATAGATATTGCATATCTTGCAGAAGAACATCTCTTAGACAGATTACATTTTATAGAACGTGATCCAAAGAACCAAAATGTTAGGCTGACTGAGTCAGGCAGACAAAAATGTGATAAAGGAATAGATATTCCACCATCAAATAACCAATTACGAGTTAATCTCTAATAAGAAGTGCCGCTCTTACCTCGTCGTACGACTCTGAACCATAGAACAGTTGAAGCAATGGCTTGCACAATTCTTTATTCCTTCCATCAAGTCCTACATCAATATCAGCGATCGGGTCATGGTAATGCAGCAAACGATAGGCCAGCATCAACTTTCTAAAATCTGTTATCTCGTCTAGTAGTTTCTGAAGTCTTTTATTACCTGCAGGATTGAGAACCTCCTTAATGTCATGTTGCGGATTGCCTTTATACGCAGTAAGTAGAAACATGCGATCCAATACACCTTTAGCAAGATTTTGACTGGGTGAGCGTTCTGCTATGATAAACTTCAGACAGTAAGGATAAAAGAATTGCTGGATTTCGTTGCTGGTGCTCATGTTTATTTTGGCAACTTTTCCACTGAATTGAGATCCAGTTTTTAGGATGCTCATGATATCCTGCGATCTATCTATTTTTTCTGCTTCGTCCATGACAATCGTACATTGGCCATACTCTATTTTTCCTAACACTCTGAAGATGTTTGCTGCCGGTAGGATCAGTCATAGTGACTACACGATATCCTACTGCTCCAAAGGTGTCAGCGATTGTAGTCTTGCCGCTGCCATTATCTCCAACCACGCCGACGTAATGTGTAGTACTGAACCTATCCTGAAAATAGGACCAGAAAATGTCTGCAGCTACTAAAACTATTTTGTGGTTGTCTTGATCATCTTGTACTTTTCAACAATAGATTTTGCCTTGCTGTAGAGTGAATTTATGGATTCATGTCTGGCTCGGTTTATGTAAGTTTGACCTTCTTCGAGGTTAGCATACTCATACGGCTCGTAAGGATATTCCTCCAAGTTTGGTGGTTTGATAATCCTATTATCTTCCTCGATAACATTAACTACATCAACCTGACCATTCGCACACTTGAGAAAAACTGGCCTTCCTGCTAATGTGACAGCTTCAAAAAGTGGAATTCTACCTTTGCTAGAATACTTGTATGTCGTACATTTTGGCTTTTCTTTTTCCTTCCCGTTTGATTTTACACTTGATTTATTATTGTTGGCCGCTTTACCGTTACCGTTACCATTATCACCACCATTACGATAATTGTCAAAAAAGTTAAAATCTTCGTTTTTGTCTGCTAATCATACCTTGCATTCATTCTCGAAATAAACTGCCAAGTCCTTGGCTGTTTGTTCGGGGATTAATTGCTCTTCGATAAACTTATTTCGTACTGACTTTTTTGTTTTGTCAAGATCCGAGTGATAGAATTTGCAGAAGGTAATTAATCGATTATTACTGCTCTGAATTTTCATATGCTTCGCCTTATCACTAACTGGTAACTCGAACCGTGTAAATCCGTATTCGTTAAGCATTGAATCGTTAATTGGAATATAGTAAGTAGGATCTTCTTCGCTATTTTCTTTTGACATTTTCTTAGACCGCAACTCCTAGCGTGTAACCTTCGATGTATTCGCTACATACAGGCAGCAGAAGTATTCGCTACATATTCTTTTGAAATTAATCGCTTTCGAATCCAACATTCTTGTAAATGTGCTGAAATTTCCATGTTAATTTTTCCTTGTTCTGCTCTAGGACAGGCGCAAAATAATGATCGTTCTCGAAAGAATTTATATTTCAGAAGTTTCTTACACAGATTAGTCACGATAATAAAACCCCCGTAAACTTCCTCTGTTAGGTCTAATTGTTTGTGGCTTGTATTTGCTCAAAAAACTGCGGGTCTGGCTGGTCCCCAGACCAATTTTGTATTTTTTCATTTCTCTAAACTCCTTTCCTTTTTTGTTACCATATTGTTGAGTAGTTGAGAGATCACCGAATCGAACGAATCTGTGACGGTTCCTAGAGTTCTAAGTGAGTCGTAATTTTTCTTAGAGATGACGATTTGCTTGATTTCTCTTTGTGCCATTCTGTATCAAATTTATAAAAAAAATTTATAATAGGTCCGATCCAGTAGAAGTAAGCACGATTGTCTAAAAAATTCACTAAAACACACAGTAACATACGAGTCATAAAAACAGCTGCTCTTAAACCAACCAAGAAGGAATTCCAAATTCTCAAAGTCGTGGCAAAAAGTAAAAGGCCGTTATCTTCTAGAGATATAGAAAAAGAAGTAAAGGAAAATAGAAAACAAGATCGTGATGTTTACAGAGTAATTAAAAACAAATTATGTATTCGAAAATTCAATTATGGATTCTTCCTTTTTGATTGGAATAAATTACTCTCTTCGATAGATGAGAAACTAAAATTTCGTAAGGATATAGATCTGAAAATGGTTGTCAAAGGTTTTAATACAATTGGATTTGATTTAAACGAATCTACAGTTGAATTTAGTAAAAACGAAGACGGCAGTGAAATAACAATAAGAAATGGTTCGGCTGATCCACGTTTAATAAAAATTCAAAGAGAGTCCAAGGATTATGCTAACCTTACTGTATTTAAAGATGACAAAAAGGTAAGGATACCAACTCCTCTTATAATAAAGGAAGTTCGTAGGTTTTCTATGAAGGCTTCCAAAGAAATCCCGCCAAGGTAGGCACGTCATATCTTAATACATCTCTAAATGAGAAAGCCAGTAAAGACGTCCAAGAAAGAAAATCTAAATATCCAGATTTATTTAATTGCACTGATGACATTAAGAAGATAACTATACCTGACTTATACACTACGGCAATTATTTCTGATGTATCAGAAATCGAATCAAATACAAGAAATTTGGAATATAGTATGAATATTCGTGGTTTAATACAATATGTTTTAGGCATGATAAATGAAGAGAACGAAAAAGGTGGTAGAGCTAGAAACGTAGAAGTATCTAAGGTATTAGAGAACCTGTCAGAAAATTTTAAGGAAGAATTTCCATTTCTCTTTCATTATAAAGAGATTAAGGAATTATATGATAAACTAGCAGTTGAGAAAGGAGGAGGAAGATCATCATCATCGTCAGAATATGAATATTTTCACGTGCAACTCATAAAACAAATTGCTTTAGAGTTGCAGTATAGTCTTGATACAATTGACAAAGAGGACCTTAACTATCATATAATTAAACGCTATTCTGAAGCTTTAACCTGGTATTATATGGCACCTTTGAAAATATCTCTATTACCATTACCATTACCTCCTAAAGTAATTCGTGAATATTATGTATATACTCAGGAATACTTAAAGAAATATTTGGAAAATGAATTATGGAAAACTATGCTTTGTTGCATGATTAATTATCTTGTAAGTGATACTTATTTGACCACTCACCATTTAGCTTGCTAGTATTAATTATTCTGGTATGGTTGACTGGCCTTGCTATAATGAATCACTAGTTAGGCGTGGTCAAGTACTCTTGGATTTTGATGTACTTGATGGATGGGATCATGAATTATGTCAAATGAACCTTGGTAAGGTTGGTGAGCCCTACTGCTACCCAAATTCATTTATTCAGCTTCTAGGTTACATGAGAGCATATTTCCATCTACCATATAGACAAACACAGGGTGTAGTCATAGCTCATGCAAGTAAAGAAGTATCAAACACACCACATTATAGTACCATTAATAGACGTATAAACAGGCTAGAGATTAAAATCGATGAAAAATTAGGAAATGATATTGTCATTGCTTTAGACAGCACCGGCATTAAGGTAGCTAATCGAGGGGAATGGATGCACCACAAATGGCATGTCAGAAAAGGATATCTAAAGATACACATAGCAGTTGATATCGAGAAGAAAAGAATTGTATCTCTGGAGGTAACAAGTGAAGAGGTACATGATGGTAAGATGCTAAAGAAGTTAGTAGACAATGCTTCTGAAAATAATAATCATGTGAAGGGTATATTAGCAGATGGTATGTACGACAGCAATAAGAATTTTAGATACCTATCAAAGAACCACATTAAGCCTGGTATAAAGACAAGAAGTAATTCCAAGGTCAAGTCAACTAACTGTTATGCTAGGAATATGTCTGTAGTAAGACAACAACAGACAAACCTCAAAAAATGGAAGCGTAGCGTGAGCTATGGGTACAGGTGGATAGCAGAAACAGCATTCTCTTCCATTAAAAGAACATTTGGTGAACATGTAACAGCTAGAAAGTTTCCTCACATGGTAAAAGAGATCCTCCTAAAGGCAGCTCTGTATAACATGTTCAATCGAATGACCTAGCTAACGGTTTGCATAACCTAAAATCCTAATGAATTATGCAACAGAGCAGAAAACTAAATCTCGTATTGAGAATATTCATTAACATTTTAAGAGAGATATCGTTACTACTTACCAGTAACATAAACATATATTTTATTACTGATAACGCCGACGCTTATTAGTATCATAATGGATATTCTTCTATTTTTCTTCTGAGGATATTGGATTTGGTGGCTACTACTGCTGTCCTTTTATCATTCTCTCTCTTGCTTTATGAGTCAAATCAATGGATTTCTGGGTTAAATCCTCCATATGCTGCATCCTAGAAAATATTTGCTCAAACAATTGTCGTGATTTATCAACTTCACTTTGCAATTGGACAATTTTTGTATCTTTCTCCGACTCGAGTGTCTTGACTTTAATCTTTAGTCGATTCTCTTCATTAATCGTCAGCAAGTCAACAGCTTTTAGATACTCTGAAAGTATTTCGTCCTCACCAGGTCTATAATACGCCTTGTTCAAGCCTATGGAATGACCTAACAACATTTCACGAGCTTCAGCGTTTACCTTTGCTCTAATCATGTTTGTAGTGACAAATTTACGAAATCCATGTATTGCTGCTATCTCATTGCGCTTTTGACCATGCTTCATGGTTTCAGTCTCTTTAAACGCTGTCATAACTCCTGATTTATGGAGTTTATCGCTGATTAGTTTTGATAGCGTTCCATCTTGCATTATTTCTGGTCGCCTAACATCACAAACATCAAACTCTTTTCTTATTAGAGGTGAATCACCTATCAGTTTCTCGCCTGATCGTGTCCTATAATCTAAATATACATCAATTGTGCTGGCAAGCTTCTGGAGTTGTAAATGTGAAATATTCTTCTTTGGTTCCTTCGTAGATTGTGATTTGATACAAAGAATATTCAGGTATTTTCTTCAAATTTTTTATTTGAAGGTTAGGAATAGCTCTTCTGCGGATTCCTGTCGAGGCTAATAACAGAATTAAAGCTTTAGCTCTTTCATCGCAGAACTCTAGCAACCTCTGGATTTCTGCAGTAGTATAACCTCTGTCTTTATTGGTCCTGACATTATCTCCAACATACATTGATATCTTTTTTCTGTTTAACACAACATCATTCATTGCATAAAAGTGCATGATTGCAGCCAGATAGAAATTGATAGTTATGCCAGTTACCTTTTGGTCCTTTTTCAGCCAAACGATATACTTTATGATGTTAGACTCAATTACCTTTGGCTGTTGCTGCAATAATAATAAAACATCGATTCTATTATCGCCGCCGTTAGGATAACCAAGATATCTGAGATATCTATTCAGACCATAAATATACCTCTTCTTTGTAGTTTCGCTCTTTATCGCATATAGAAAATTATCATAAGCGAGTGCAGACAGATCAACGGTTTTAGTTACTTCTGCTCCTCCAGCTTTTAGCGGCAGTAGGTGGAGAATCCATACCGCCTATAGACTGTGTGGCGTTTTATTTAAGCGACTATAAAGTCTAATCAAACTGCATTGTTACTAGTGTTGCCATATTATGAAAACATCCGCTCGCTCGCTCGCATATTCAAAATTTATTTTTTTGCTGCTATTTTACTTTTCTTCACCTGTTTCTGTTCCTTTATATACATTCAATTCTTTTAGAATACTTATTACCAAAGGAATTTCTAAGTCAAGCTGCATTGCAATAAATTCTTCACCTATTCCAGAGGTATAAAGATTCATGACAACTTGCTTTTTTTCTTCAGAAACGTTGCCTGTTCCAAGCATGCTGATTATCGTGACTTTTCTCGTAATTTAAAATATTTGTTTTGTGCTTCTAGCGAAAAAATTAATGAAGATTAAATTCCTCATTTCACGTCTTCTGTATCTTCTTCTGAATTAGATCGTCTTTCCAGATAAGATTACAATAAAGCATCTTAGGCACGATTTTCTTGAATTCTGTACCATCTCCGACATACCATTTTGGAAACCACTCATACAGATGCAACCTAATAGTTTGAATGTATACTATCAAGCCTTCAATTAGCATAATTCCAATGTTGCCTCCGATTAATACTGCGTAACCTCCTCCATGCGCAAATGACTGATTTACAGTTACCAGTAATGCAGCATGTACTAAGAGCATAATTCCAATCCTGGTATAGCTAATGACATTCGAAAGTACTTCTATAATTCTCACTAGAATAACTTCTATGACAATTCCCATGAAACCCCCTCCTTCGTCATGTCCGTGTTTTGCTGCTATCTTTTGTTCTTTCATTCCTCCATAGATCATGATCCCTACAGTAGCAAAGATTATTGGTGGCGCTGCCTTTGCCACTAGGTCGACAGTAACCCATTTGCCAAATAGGAAAGTGAGCCAAGGAACTGGTTCCTTATGTATATGTCCACTAACTCCAAACATTCCAATTATATCGTAACCTGATCCTATGGCAGCAAGTATCAGTGCAACCACAGCAAGAAACTGTATGATAGTTGGAATATCGTGTGTAAGTACGAAGAGCTTGTTGCGGTCCTTGATGTTCTTATGCAGCCTTAGGAAGAAAGCCATCAACAGGTGGACAATGCCTATTGCTACCGAAACCTTAAGTATTTTTATTACTTGGTCAAACGTAAGTTCAGATACATTCAAAATGCCTACGAAGTTGCCTAGTGGTGCAAATAGAGGAGCCAGTATAGCTATTTGCTTTATGTGGAAACCAAAAAACTCGCCAGTACCTAGTCCTGCCAGGCTAGCTGCGGCACCGCTAGCAGCCAGGAGAGTACCCCACGTCCTTACAGAGCCATTTCCCCTGTGTCTTATCAGCATCCCGAGTCCAAATAGCAACAGCCCATGCCCAAGATCGCCGAACATAAGACCATAAAACAAGGGCCAGACAAAGGCTATAATTGGAGTTGGATCGATTTCGTCGTATCGGGGTGTTCCTTGAGTCTCAGTTATGACTTCAAATGTGCGAGTGTATGTCTTGTTGGTAAGAAGTGTAGGTAATACCTGACCGTTGTTTTGTTCATATTCATTAACATATGCACCTTCAATTATTGAAATATAATCTCGGGTGAGATTCTCAAACTTCTTCTCCATTTGCTGTGGTATATAGCCCTGAATCATTGCAAAATTTTTTGTGCCTCCAGGCTTTCTGGTTATTTCTAGCACATCCTTGGCAACTTTTGTGGCTTCATGGAGCGATAGAACCTTGGTTAGTAATGCTAATTTTATTTTCTCTATGTTCTTAGCGTTCTCAGAAGATTTTGCTTCTAATTCTTTAACCTTGGACTTAGATTGTGCATAAGCGATACTTGGATTCTGAGGCATATCTTCTGGAATTTGAAGAGGATGAACGCCGAAACTTCTCATGACCTTGATTATTCTTTCTGAATTCTCACTCGGAGCAAATACTACAATCCATGACTTTTCATCGCCAAGTTTATTTATGTGAATTGGAAGATCGCCAAGGCTTTTTTGGATTTCCTCTTCATCCTTGGAATCAATAACAAAGATATCTGCAAAGAATCTCTTGAGGTTTCTAAAAGAAGCCAAATTTAAATTGAGATTTGCCGCCATCTTAAGCGCAGCTTCAATATTGCTGTATTCTTCTAGTTCCTTTGCAATCTTGGTTTTTTCCGTCAGAACCTTTTTTGGTTCATCTAGTAATGCCTTACTCTTATCTTCCAAATCGACAATAAAATTATGAATATCTTTAATAACATAATCAGTCTTCCCCTTTGGAGCGCCCTTGAACATGGTCGTCATGACGCCTGTCTCCAATGGAACACCTAATGCTCTGACGACCTCATCAACATCTTGGAATAATCTTTGAGCTCTTAATAGAAGGTCATCAAGATAAGGACTCGTATGCTCAGAAGAAGCACTTTGGATAGGATGGAACGATTCTAGTTCTGCTAGCTTGCTCATTGCTTCCTGCGTTTCCATTCGTGGCACGATTAGCGTAGCTTTCATTAATTTGGCTAGTCCCATCTTAACTGTCTCTTGGTAATTTCAATCTCTTTAATATCTTTTCCTTTGATATTTTCCGGCTTACAAATATCGAGTTACAGTTATTGGAAATTAAAATATCTAAAAATAGGATCATCTATCTTTATGGTAAATTTAACCATCAAATTGATGTTACGGCAATCAAATAAAGATTAAAATAATTTAAAAAAACAGACTTGTGCTACTACTTGTGTCGTTTCATCTACTGACCCAAGATAATGAACATCATGACTATACCGTAAATCGCAATTGACTCCACCATACCCACAAAGATAAATACTCTTGATTGCATCTTTGGGTTATCGCTAATTGCAGCTAAACCTGCAGCTCCCACAAAGCCAAGTCCTATGCCAGCACCTGCACCTGCCAGACCAAAAGCCAAACCTGCACCAATAAGTTTTGAGCCCGCTTCTGAGCCAGAAGGGGATGATTTTCCTTGTGCGTATGCTGCTGGACTCGTTGCGATTAGACTTGCAAAACCAACCGTGAGGAGAAAAACCACCAAGATTGGAATTACAATCTGTCCTTTCATTTCCATCCTAAGGGTTCGAGCATAAATGCCATATTTAATTATAACTGAATAAAAGTGACAAGTTTTTTTCATAAAGTAAATAAAATTATCAGAAGAAAGATGAATGAAAAGGTTTGGAGTTCAAATTTTCGACATTGTCTTTTGCTTGCTCTGTACAATCTGTTCCTTGATCTTGTGAAACATCGAATCACGTTCAGCCTTTAATACTGCTCGCGCCTTGTCAAAATAACTTGAAATTATATCTTGAGTCATGCCGAGACAGTTGCTTTCTCCGCTTGCTCTGCTATCTTTCTCTTCTCAATTACTGCTTTAACCTTCTTCAAACGAACGAATTCCTCACGTTCACGTTCTTCTAACGATGCGCGTATAAATGTTATTGCATCCTCATATTGAGGAATAATTACATATTCAAGAGCATTGATAAGTTTCTGCGTGCGTTCAAGCTCCTTTGCTAGGTTGAAAATGGCATTTTCATACTCTGCAGCTTTGCAGACTTTGGGAAGCATATTTTTGATTAGCCTAGCAGCCTTATCTACTGAAGCGTTTGTTTCAGAGAATCCATAAGATAGATCTTGACCACCCTCCTTGGTCTTTACTTGTAGTGTTGGGATCTTCACGTCGACAATCCTTCTAATATTGACATCGACTTCCATAACGCTTGGAGTAGAGTCTGAAACCGATTCTAATGTGGTAGTGCCAAGTGACATGTATGCATCGTAAACAGATGTGTAAATTTCACCGAGAGGCGACCAGATATCTCCTCTAGCTTTGTTAGCTTCTTCGATCATTTCGTCAATCTTCTTCAGTAACACCTCACGCTTATCATCGAGAATTTTGTGGACCATTTTCGCTACTTGCATTGAGCGTCGGATTTTGATGAGCTCGATTTTTGTTGCAGAAACTCTTCTTCCAAATGACATTTTGAATTACTTGCTTCCTTTGTAATATTGTCTGACGTTCCTCTCTTTGATCTTTGTCAATTCGCCTTCTGGAAGTGTAGATAATACATCCCATGCTCTACCTAAAGTCTCTTCTAAGTTCCTATTTTCATCAGGGCTCTGCTTTAAAAAAAGATTTTCAAATATGTCGCCTGAGTCCAGATACTTTAAATCTATACCAGTCAAACCTGCCCTGCCAACGATTTCAGAAAGTGCTCGTACTTCTTGTGCCCTTGAATAAGCATCGTATAACTGATTTCCAACTTCCATGTGATCTGCTCTTGTCTTTGCTTCACCTACGCCGTCTTTCATCAATCTCGAAAGGGACATGAGAACGTTAACGGGCGGATAAATGCCCTTTCTAAATAGATCCCTGCCAAGCACAATCTGTCCTTCAGTAATGTATCCAGTAAGATCTGGAATTGGATGGGTTATATCATCTGCTGGCATTGATAGAATTGGTACCTGTGTTACACTCCCATTCTTATCTTTGATTCTGCCTGCGCGCTCGTAGTTGTTTGCAAGGTCTGTATACAGATAACCTGGATATCCCTTTCTGCCTGGGACCTCTTCTCTTGCTGCACTAATTTCTCTTAGCGCTTCTGCATAGTTTGTTATGTCTGTTAAAATTGCCAGCACATGCATTCCCAGATCAAATGCCAAATACTCAGCGACTGTTAATGCAACTCTAGGTGTTATAATTCTCTCAATGGCTGGATCGTCTGCTAGATTCAGGAATAAAACACTTCGTCTAAGAGCGCCCGATTCTTCTAGACTACGCTTAAAATACTGTGCTTCAGAATATTGCACTCCGATTGCTGCAAATACTACTGCAAAGTCCTCCTTTGTTCCTACTACTGTTGCTTGGCGTGCTATTTGTGCTGCCAGGATATTATGTGGCATACCAGAACCCGAAAAAATTGGAAGCTTCTGGCCTCTTACCAGTGTGAGCATTCCATCAATTACTGAAATACCAGTCTGGATAAAGGACGTTGGATATTCTCTTCTTTCTGGATTCATTGGTTCCCCATTAACATCGATAAATCTATCGGCGATAGGATCGGGTAGTCCATCATTTGGTCTTCCAAGACCGTCAAACACTCTGCCAAGCAATTCCTGTGAAACTGGCATTGCCATCGTCTTGCCAAGGAACTTTGCCTTTGTACCGCTTATTGCAAGACCAGATGTACCTTCGAATACCTGAACTACAGCTTTGCCATATCCTACCTCTAATACCTTACCTAATCTTCTTTGACCTTCAGCTGTCTCAATTTCCACAAGTTCATCGAAAGATACCTTAGTTACGCCATCGATAATCATAAGAGGGCCCTTAATTTCAGCTACGTTGGTATATTCAACACCCACTACTGTCTCAGACAATTACCTTTACCTCCTCACGTGCAACCGCTTTTCGGAATTGCTCGGGCATCTGTTTGTCTATATCATCCAATTTTGCTATTTGGTCATCGGGAATTTCAAATTTTGCTTTTAGAAGTGATGTTATAACTGGCATAGCTCTGATATCTGCCAGCGATGCCCCCTCCTTAAGTGCTTTTTGTGCTTCCTTATAGAATTTTACCAATAATCTAACTAGTTTCAATTGTTTTTCTGGACTACAGTATGTGTCTACCTTGTCAAATGAGTTCTGCTGTAGAATGCCGATTTTGATCATTCTTGCGACCTCTAATACCAATTTTTCTTCATCCGGTAGTGCTTCAGGACCAAGCAACCTAACTATTTCTTTCAAAGTGTCTTCTCGCTGAAGGATATGATAAGACTCTGCTCTAAGGTCGTACCATTCTGCGCTTATATTTTGCTTCCACCACTTTGATACATCTTCAAGATATCCAGAATACGAATTCATCCAATTGATAGATGGATAATGCCTTGAATATGCTAGTCTTGTATCAAGAGCCCAAAAGGTTTTGATAAATCTGATAGTGTGTGTTGTAACTGGTTCTGTAAAGTCGGCTCCTGATGGAGACACTGCTCCGACCAACGTTACAGAGCCTGCTCTTTCCGGTGAGCCCAATGCTCTTACACGTCCTGCTCTTTCGTAGAATTCAGCTAGCCTTGATGCAAGGTAGGACGGATATCCTTCCTCTGCGGGCATCTCTTCAAGACGACCAGACATTTCTCGCAATGCCTCTGCCCATCTGCTTGTTGAATCTGCTACGAGTACAACATCATACCCCATATCACGATAGTATTCCGCCATTGTAACTCCAGTGTAAATCGATGCCTCTCTTGCTGCCTACTGGCATATTACTGGTATTTGCTACCAATACTGTCCTTTCCATAAGTGGCCTTCCGGATCTAGGATCTATTAAGTGCGGAAATTCAACCAAGACCTCAGTCATCTCATTACCGCGTTCACCACATCCAATGTAAACGACTACTTTGGAATCGGCCCATTTTGCAATTTGGTGTAGTGTAACGGTCTTGCCTGTTCCGAACCCTCCTGGAATTGCACCTGTTCCTCCCTTTGCAATTGGGAAGTAGGTGTCAATTACACGTTGTCCTGTAATTAATGGCACTGATGGATCATATCTTTCGGTGTAGGGACGCGGCCTTCTAACCGGCCATTTGTGATACATCTTTAGTTGGGTTTTATTACCATCCTTTTCTGTAATGGCTATAACATGTTCAATGTCATAATCACCTTCACTTGCAATATCAGTAATTTTACCGCCCTGATGATCAGGAGGAACCAGAATACTATGAGTTAAAAGTGGAGTCTCTTCCACAGTACCAAGGATAGATCCCGCACTAATCTCATCTCCTTTCTTTAAACTAGGTTTGAACTTGTATTTTTTTTTCATATCGACTGGAGTTGTGGCTACCCCTCTTCCAATAAAGGCTCCTGATTTTTGAGCAATTTCTTTAAGTGGCCTTTGAATTCCGTCGTAAATCTTGCCAATTATTCCAGGACCTAGTAAAACCGACAGTGGCTGACCAGTACCAACTACAGGTTCACCTGGCCTTAAACCGGATGTAGATTCGTAAACTTGGATAAATGCAGTATCACCTGTTAATCTGAGAACTTCACCAATTAATTTTGATTCTCCTACCTCTATAGTTTCATACATTTTTGTAGAAGACATACCGTCAGCTCTTACAGCCGGACCGCTGACCCAAACAATTTTTCCTTTACCCACCATATTCTTATTTCTCGCCTCTCAGCATTTGGACAATATTCTTCCTTATTAAAGGTTTGAACCTTTCAATACGTGAATCCAGAGTATTGTCATATGTTATTGATCCGTCAGCAGATCTTACACGGATTCCACCAATAGCGTTTATCGGCTGATCAGATAACTTTACTTTGAATTTAGTATTTTTATCATTTGAAAGATTGGTGATTGCCTTTTTTACTAAGTCGAAATCATTTTTATTGCATTCTATAATGACTTCATCAGAACCTATTGCTGAAACACTGTCTTCAAGCATTCTGGTAATCAGAACTCGGTAACTTTCTTCTTTGTTTGAAGATGCTAACTCTAATTTGGCCTTTTCAAAAGCATTATTTACAGCTGTGTCTATCAATAAAAGCTGCTTGTTTCTGGCGGCCAGTCGACTTGAACCAACAATTTGCCTTTTAAGATTTTCTGCTTGTTTCTTGG
The DNA here is from genome assembly GCA_963825865.1 of uncultured Nitrososphaeraceae archaeon. GTDB lineage: Archaea > Thermoproteota > Nitrososphaeria > Nitrososphaerales > Nitrososphaeraceae > CAWGVG01. The sequence continues at coordinate 28,163 of CAWGVG010000028.1, forward strand.
CACCTTCTACAATTCTTAGATATTCAGCTTCAAGCTTTGTTCTGGAGGATTCAAGGTTAGTTAATGCTTCCTGATAAGCAGAATCGATTTGAGTAATTAAATCTGCTTCCTTTTGAGATAGAACTTTATCCACTGTTCGTTCTAATGCAGAACTTGTGCTCATTTTACAATGTTTTTGGAGTCATGTGATTTTAATCTTTTGTTATAAATGAATTGTTATAGATCTTCTAGTCCGTAGTAATTCTAAATCTGGTTCTATCAGATAGCAGAGATCAATAACACGTAGTATACCGCTCATCATCGTGTCATTCCTTTTGAGTTAAAAGTAGTCTTTTGCAATAATACTGTTCCCAAATTGATGTAGTCAATATGATCTTCAAGTCAAGAAAGTATTTGGAATATCTATTGAAAACCTAAATTTTGTTGCTCTGATTGATCCCATAAATGAGTTCTTAAATCGTACAGTAAACACACTTCGTTGCAAAAAGTTGGCGCTTGGCACCAGCATCATTGCTTACGGAATAAAAGTCAATATGTGATCAAACATCTTTATCATAAAGGTCTGAATTTTTCCTATACGAATCGAGATTAAATCCTTGAATCGCAATTGCAACATGCATATTACGTTGAAATGCTGTCCATCAATTCCAAATCTGGAATTAAGCTCTCTACCATTATGAAGCTATTTTAGCGTAGTCTATCAGTAATCAATCCATCCTCTAAAACTTATGAAGATGAATTAGAAGCAAGAAGTAAGGTTTGCATCATTATTTGTGTATACTTTTTCTAATGCTCTGTCAAGGCATTCTACAAATTCTTCGAATACCGAATTGAGATCCATTACACATTCCTTTATTAACGGTATAGCATAAATTGAAATTCCCCGTTATCGAGTAAGCATATTTTCGATATTCTATCCCAATTGTAAAGGCTCTTTCAGAATCATGGCATATTCTATTTTTAACTTTTATGCCTGCTTGTAAATTGATCGGACCAGACTAGCTGTGGTTGACTATCTACTTTATAACAACTTCTTTTCTGACATTTTTTTTATTTTTATATCGATGTTTCTTGACAGAGAGCGGATACGAGTCAAGTGGCTTCCCTCCCAGTAAATTTTATTACAGTTTGAGCATTTAAAAAATTTTTTATGTGATTTAAGTACCTTAGAAGGAATATCTTTTTTACATTGATATGTTTTTCCTCTACCAACAATCCATTGCAACAGAACATCTGGAATTCATAGTATCAAAACTTACAGAAGTAATTTCATATTTAGATAATATATGTACTATATCTTCAAAGTCATCAGAACATTTCAGCAAAACTCCATGTGCTTCTGTTTTTACGATTCTTTTGAACAACTCCTTATCACAGGTTAAAATAACCCTATTGTCTTCAATCCCAATTTTTAATACCTCATCGTCATGGATAGCTAATATACAAAGTATCGAAACCAAAAATACGTAATTTGCGAGCAACACTTCCCAGCATTGCATCTGCTAAAAAAGTTGGCTTATGAACTAACTAATGTCTCGCCCCTACATTCTTCACAGGTAAATGTTCCTTCACTATACTGCAAAAGATCAGACCATTCACCGCACTCATCGCAATATCCAGAAACATTGCCAGCAGACCGTCCTATTTCTCCTCTTACAAGTGCTGATTTCTCAGAAATTACGTCAACCAAATCTGGAGTAACTGCAATAACGTCTGATAGCAGAGATAATTCCAACAAGTCTATTTTTATAAACTACACCTAAACTCTTAATATTATGTTGTCGTCAATATACGGGCAGCCTCGGTGACTCCCTCTTCGCCTTCTATAGTGTGTAATTTTTGCATAATATCAGAAGCGTTAAGCAGACTTGGTTTGATATCCTCAACAACAGCATTTGAAACAATATCCCAATCAGTAACAATTCCTAAGTGTCTTTTCTTTTTCCATAATTATAATACTTCCAATCTCTTTCTTCTTTCATCTTTATTGCAATATCTTTGATGCTATGCCTCAGGGAAGCTGAGATGACAGGACTATTCATAATATCTCTGACAAGCACTCTTGTTGTCATATTAGCGTCACCATGTTGCTCTGACAGGTTTTTTTACCACAACATTAAATCGAAAATTATGGGTCTTTAATTACTTTGCTCATCGGGTAAATGATGCTCTTGAGTAAGTGCCGAACGTACTCTCCATCTCCTCTTCCTGTAAAAGAAATCTTTGACTGTCCGCTGCGGGAATTGTCCTAATAAAGTCATCGAGAGCAAGTGTTTTTGATAAAATCTGCCAAACCGTAACTTTCATCTCCATGAGTATCAGGTAAGCGACTTTAACAAGTTCACTCTTTATTTTTTTTGCTGCGTTCATTGGATCCATTCCACCTGGCAACAAGATTGCAAAAACTAGAGATTTTTTCTTTATAGCGTCAGCTGGCCCACAAACTAGAAGCATATCGACTGTCGTCAAATTACATAATTCCTACTGCGAGTCTTATTTCAGACCCCTTTATATAATTTCGCTTACCCTCTATAACAAACGAACCTTTTGGAAGAAATTGTCCTGTTGGAGCACCCTTCTTTATCTGATTTGGCATTACCCAATATGCATCTGCGCTAGATAAGTCCATCCTTCCATGCTCTACTAAATGACACAGTTGCCTGTGCTACTTCCTGCAGTGCTTGTTTCTATTTCTCCAGCTTTAATTGCATTTTTAATAATGAAGAATGGAGACCCATATACTTCAGCATGGAATACGATATCATATTCCGTCAAATGTTTGCGTATTATAGGCAGAGTTTGATGAAGCATCTCTCCCCCCGAATGCTAGCAATCCTTCACTTGTGATAAACCATCGATATCGCTCATACCATTCTCTATTATCTTGTTGCTTGATAACAATTTTCTTCTGAATCGCAGTGTCCTGATTTCGTAATCTTTCAATTTGATCAAGCAGATTTTCTTTTAGTTTCTTCGATTGAGATATTGCCACGTTCCATTTCCTTAGCCCTTTCATATAACATTGAAGATACCTTGGGCAAGATTAGAATTCAAGTGAATACGTTCGCCTACTACTTCAAGATATTTTATTCCTCTTTCGTTTACAATAGCTGCATAATTTGTTTGAAGCAGTTCCTTGATTGAATTATCAGCAAAATCATGAATTCCAAGATAAGAGAGTTCCATTAATTCATTGGCAATTTTTCGGATAGCAGTAGACTTTGAAATAACTTCCTCTTTTGCCTTATTCAGTTCCGAAAGATCATGTTCTAATAATGCAATTTCTCTATCTATTTCAATTGTCCTAATATTGCTGTCTATATTCATAATATCGTTGCTTAAAACTTCGTCTACGGCGTCGAGATAAGAATTAACTTTTCTGATTTTCAATTTTCTGGCTTTATCTGTTATAATAGGAAGTGCATCCTGTGCTTTCCCATCGTCTCCCAGAATGACAATTGGTTCATGATTTCTCCCTGTACTAATATCCGTAACAAATCCTTAACAGCATCGATATATTCTAATCACATCCTCCTCTGAAAGCTGTCCAACCTTTCTTTGATTGTATTCCTATCCTTATTGCAATTTCTTCTACAAATTTTTTTGGCATTGAAAGATTTCTTCCCATCCATCTTAAGACATCAAGATCCATTATCTCGCGTTTTATTGTTGTTTTTAACTGCTCTAACGAAATATCAAAGACATCGAATCCTCTAATAGGCGGAGGTGTGTATCGTAATCCAACCTTTAACGTTCTATGCCTTACTTCAATAGAATTAGAATAGATATAATCTGCATACTCTCATCACAAAGATATAATATTTCCTTCACCAAAGAATTCGACAATCATTATTCTCACATCACCTTCCAAATGCATAAATTTGATGGTCACAATACGCTCTGCTACCTATCTGATCGATTGAATTCAATTTTGACTCTTTCAACTTCAGTCTTTAATAATGTCAATTTGTTCATTTTCCTCGACTGGTTTAAATTTCAACTTTGTAATCCAGATACCTTTAACAGAAACCATTAGAATAATATCTGGTTCTTTCGAGTGATGTAGATTGAAAAGAAAGAATTTTTTGTAACGGCATTGATACTACTAACATAATACCCTGATATAATTTTGGATTTAACCTCATTTACTAGTAACGCAGCTCAATGCCAGACAACTCCATAATCAACTCAAAGGTATTTGTCACAAATATTAACCAAAACAATATCAAATCATAATAGTGTTACAATAGAGGAACAAAACCGTAAGAAATTAAACCAAGTGCCATTTAATGACAGAAAGTAACCTATTTGGAGCCTTTAGACAGAGTTTTTTATATGAGAGCAATTTTAGGATTGATTGCTGGTATAATCAGTGGATTTATAATAACACCAGGATCAGATCAATCTAGCAGCAGTAGGGACAATGACTTTTATTGCTATTATATTTTACATAATATCATATACACTTGCGAAGCGTATTGCAAAAGATACTCCGACAGACGAACAAAAAGAAAGTTAGTCACAAACGGCATATTTCCATTTATTTTCCTGTTAATGATGTTCATGATAGTCGTATATACTGGATTGTGGCAGAACATGGCAGGTTAAAATAGCGGCTTTAGATAATTATAAATACACTACATTGCTTTGGGATTACCATACTCCTGGTATTCCTGATGAGTTATTTGAAAGAGCTGAATAAGTTCCAATTACGAAGGAAGAATAAGAGCCCTGTAATAATTAGTAAATTACGATTAAAGAAGAATTCGTCTGCGATAGATATTGGATGCGGAAGTGGAAGCATCACAGTCGAGGTCTGTTTACAGACAAAAGGTCAGAGTATATGCTATTGATTATAATCAAAATGCAATCGAATTAACAAAAAGGAATCTTCAAAGATTTGGAGTGAAAGCAGAAATATTCTTATCCAAAGCGCAGGATATTTTGCCATTACTTCCACAAGTCGACGCAGTAATAATTGGCGGGACATGGGGAGACGCTGAGCGAGATAATACGGTTAGGCATAGATCGATTAAAGAAAGGTGGCAGAATAGTAATTGATACAATTCTAATTGAAACAATGTACAAGGCAATAACTACAATAAACGAAGCAAACTGAATGAAGTTGATATTACACAAGCAACAATTGCGAAAGCAAGAAAAGTAACGACAGGTACGATGATGACTTCAAGAAATCCGATAATGATGATTTCGGCTACAAAGCCTTGACTACAATAATTATACTATACAAAAAATGGACAAGGTCACTTGTCTATCTAAAAGATTTGCTTAATTAGTATGAATGAGGTCCTTGCAAAAGAATTTGTTGATGTGGTTGTCACATTGTCACATGGATCTTTTGCTATTATCATTAGAAGTCAGATAAATCCTTTGTGGGTTTGATATTGACAGGCGAGATCTGGACTCAAATGTGAAAGGATGCATGCACTTCATTCAGGCTATATAAGGGAATTAAGAAGGCTTTTGTATCTTTCAATTTAAATAACTCTCAATTTTAAAAACTATAAGAATGAAACTTTTTTGCGTGGGATGTGGACCTGGCGATCCTGAATTTCTCACAATAAAGGCCGTAAATCTGATCAAAAATGCAGAGGTAATTTTCGCACCAACTGCAAGAGAAGGTAAACCTAGTATTGCTCTTTCAGTCGTAAAAAAATACTTGCATAAGTCAACCAAGACTATTAGATTTGATATTTCCAATGATAAAAGATACAGAATCTTTAAAAAATTACTGGAAAACAAATGCGAACGAAATCGCCAATGCAGTAAATCAGGTAAAAGAGTAATCTATTTGACAATAGGCGATCCGTGCAATATATAGCACGTGGATATATGTTCACAGAGAGCTAAAAAAGAATCATAATGATATTGAAATAGATATAGTGCCTGGTGTTGCATCGTATATTTGCATTTGCTGCACAGGCAAAAATGAGTCTTGCAGAAGGAGACGAAACTCTAGCGATAGTTCCTGCTTGCTATAATTTGGATAGAGTCAAAAAAATTCAAATGTTGTGATACAATTGTCTTTCTCAAGGATGGCAGATACTTCGATAGCATAATCAAAGCCTTGCTGACGTAGGCTTTGCAGACAGATTCGATGATTGCGATTGCCCAAGACGTCAGCAGTGAAGGAGAAATAATGAAAATGAGCAAACTAAGCGATTTGCGTGGAAGTAAAAGGCCCAACAGAGAAATATTTCTCCATAATGGTAGCAAAGAAAAATTGGTTGAAGATAACACAGTTTATTTTGTAGGCTCTGGTCCTGGCGACCCTGAACTCATCACGATTAAAGCCAAAAGGATTTGTAGAAAAAGCAGACGTTATAATTTATTCCGGCTCGCTACTAAATCCAAAAATATTACAACATGCAAAAAAAGAAGTGGCCAGTTTTATGATGCTGCTGTCTTAGACAGGGAAAAATTTATCGATATTTTAAGAGACTCAACAAAATAAGGCAAAGTCGCCATTCGATTCCATGATGGAGATCCTGGACTTTTTAGCACTATTAGAGAGCAAATTGACAAACTTGAAAAGGATGGATTACAATGTAAAGTAGTTCCAGGAATAACTGCAATACTTGGAGCGGCTTCTGCCATGAACTTGGAATTAACTCTTCCTGGTAATACTCAAACGCTAATTATAACACGAGCAGAGTTTAGGACTCCAGTACCAGAGAGAGAAAAAATTTCCGAACTTGCAAAGCATGGTGCCACAATGGCTTTCTATCTAAGTGTTCATTTGATAGCAGATGTTGTAGAGGAACTTTTGAAAGGCGAAGTTTATACTAAAGAAACACCTACGGCAATTGTTTATAGAGCAACTTGGGAAGATCAAAAGATAATCAGAGGAACACTCGGTGATATTGTAAAGAAAACTAAAGAATCCAAGATAATTAAAACTGCCCTGATAATTGTCGGAGATACAATAGCGCCAAAAAAGTATGAATTTTCAAAAGTTTATGATGCTGGATTTACGCATGGATACAGAAGAGCAAAAATAAAGTAGAGCCATGGAATTATTATCACTTATGTTTCAACCATGCCATTAGTATTTGTTTTCAGAATTAAACTGACGCTAAGGTATAAATTGATACCTGTTGAGCGAATTCGTTCAAATGTCCGCATGAGTTGATGCGTAGATCTATATAAATAAGATCAACCTTCTTTTTTGGGCTTATGCGAGTCCAAATTTGCAAACTCCGTTAAAAACTTCCTCAATTAAGTCAATTAGAATAGAATTTGGAATAATTAAAAAAATAATAAAATTTACGCTGGACATCCTTCCATTTTCTGTATATAATAACCCTTTGTTGTGATATCTTTTTCAACCATAGGTGGCGCTTCTTGAATATGACAAAACTGGCACTCTTCCTGAGTCATTTTTTGCGTCTCTTGACCTGCACTTGCAAGGTACTCTTTGCCATACTGAATTGCCTTTTCATGTGGCGTAGTTGCTTCTACAATCACATCGAAATGCATAACCTTGCCATCTTTCTTCGCTACATAGGTATCATAAACTGCACATTCCATATCAATAATTTCTACCCTTGCTATATTTATTCTATGTCTTATGTTCTTTGAACAATACAAATTACATGAATTTTTAGGCAGTTATAACGCGCACTTCGCTAGGAATTATAATAACTCTTTCTTCCCCTAAGCGAAAGATGGAATAATTATTATTTGTAGCTGAGCAATACAAGTCGGCCATCAATCTGTATCCAGTGTCTGGGTCCTTTTCCATCAGTGGCGTAATTCTTGCTATCAGGATCACTTGTTTTTCTCCCAAAATATAGTTTTTTAATTCTGATAATTGTGAATAATCATGAATAGAAATAGTTTTTAAACACAATTGACTTACAAGTGACTGTTCTTCCACAGTTCTACAATTATCGATCTTATAGTAAAAGTTAACAAATTACAGAATTAGACAAAAAAGTAAAATTGATCTAATTTATATAAGATCATTATTTGTCATAGATTGTAAATGCTGCATATATATGTCATGTATATAGAAGAATGAGAAAGATGGGTTTCCATTACAAGACATAGAATATTCTAAATCATCAGACTACCCAAAACTAGCAGTTATTAGAGTCAACAAAATTAGGTGATGGGATAAACAGTCAATTCTTATTATCTAAAACTTTGTTTTGACTTTATATTTTCATTTTTTTCTAGCTGTTTTATCTTTGTCTTTGCTGTGGTAGTGTTGCTGACACAAGCAAATCACCTTATTAGAATATTTGATCTCGATAAAAAAGATCAAAATAAGCAATTTAGTAGTAAAACAAAGCAGTCGAATAGGTCTGCGAAAAGAATACTTGGTATATCTTTCATACACCCAATAACACGTATTTCTAATTATTACTTTTATAATATACACATAGGATAAATCATAAATCCTTATATTCACACTCATGTGATTTTTATGCGTTAATGCAACTTTCTAGGGACGAAGAGAGTGCGCTCAAAGGAGAATATGGCGAAACTATTGCATCTGCATATAGAATTTTACTTGCAATAGGCGAAGCTACCGAAGCAAAAAAACTAGTTCCTATAAAATGGGCCCATGTATCAGGCATAAATTACAATACTATTGGTAATGCAGGTGTTGAATTTCTTGAAAAGTTCAGCAGCGGTGCCAAGGTTTCAGTAAAAACTACAATAAATCCAATGGGTTTTGACAGAAATAAGCCCAATAAGTTGTCTGAAAATTTTGTCAGACAACAGATGAGGATAGTAAAATCATACGAGATAATGGGTACAACTCCTTCATTTACGTGCATTCCATATGAGATATTTGATATTCCAAAAAAAGGGAGTGCCGTAAGTTTTGCAGAGAGTAATGCCGCAGTTTTTTCAAATTCAGTGTTGGGTTTATTAACAAACAAAGAAAGTGCACTCAGTGCGTTGGCTAGTGCAGTGACTGGAAAAGCACCATGTTCTGATCTTCGAGTAGAAGAATTCAGACATCCTAAAGTGGCAGTTAAGCCAGAATTCGAACTTGTATCAGAATTGGATTATGGATTTCTTGGTTATTTTGCAGGAAAAGTAGTAAAGGACAACTGCGTTGCATTTGATGGTATTAAAGAAAAACCAGACATGATAAAGGTAAAATCTCTTTCAGCAGCCATTGGCACAACGGGGTTCTGTGGAATGTTTACATTGGAAGAATCTAATGAAGTAATTTCATTTGGCAAGGAAGAATTTAATGCAATTAAAGATGAGGTGAACACTGCTGATGATGGAAATTTCATTATCCTTGGGAGTCCTCAGCTTGGAATACGTGAGTTAAATTTACTTGCAGATTTACTTGAAGGTAAAAAGTTTTCAAAACATTGTATGATTTTCTGCGCGAGAGCAATTTATAACAGGGCTACACAGATTGGTTTGACTGATAAGATTGAAAGAGCAGGCTGCGAATTCATGTGTGATTCTTGCACTTGTCTTACTCCATTAGTTACTAGAAATGATGTTGATTCAGTAATTACAAATAGTATTAAGGGTGCTTACTATCTTAATCATTCTAACAAAATAGGAGTCGCTCTCAGAGATTTCAAGACAATTGTGAAGGAGTATACGAATTAGTTGAGTTTGCAGATTAATTGTCGGAAAATCGTAGGAGGAAATGGTAAAGGGAAAGCACTTGTTACAAAACAGCCAATTAACTTTCTTGCAATGGTAGATACAAAACAAGGTGCTATCAACTATCGAAACCACGAATTGTTTGGCAAAGATATGAAAGATAGTGTTTTGGTCTTTCCAAACGCTGTAGGAAGCAGTGTCGGCGCATATACTATATACTCCTTGAAATCAAATGGAGTAGCGCCTATAGCAATAGTATGCATTAACAAGGCGGACATAATAACAGCCTCTGGTTGTGCGATTTCAAACATTCCCTTTGTAGATATGTTAGATATATCAATATCTTCCTTAAAATCAGGATCGGAAATCAGCGTTGATGCAGATAATCAAATAATAATAATATAAACAGTTTAATTTTGGAATATCAAGAATATTTTTATCTCGGTGCACGGCATTTGATGGGCGAACCGACCGCCTCTTAGTAGCGGAATGACGATCAAAGTCCATGCACCGAGAAACTTTTTGGTAACAGAAAGATTTTCTATAATTGATGTAGTATTTATAAAGAAATTCTGATAACTTTAGAACTACAATATGGCATATTTACACTTTTTCTATTGCGATGTATTATGTGTGGGCTCCTAGTTCATAAGTTAGATCGATACTCAAAGTTGGTTAGCATAGTGAAAGGGTTTAATATCCTAATAATCGCATTGGTAATGATTTGGAACAAAAAGCATCTTCTGTTGAAGATATTATTAATGCATTAGCTGAACTTGAAAAAGATATGGATAATCTTAATTCTAAGGTGGAGGAAATGAGAAAACGTATTATCGTTTATTCTGACGATGAAGTTGAAAAGTTGAAACAACAGATAATTACAATTGCTAACGAGGAGGCAAAAAAAATCGTCGATAGGGCAAAGACAGAAGCCGAAATTGAATCATCTATGATTGTTAAAGAAGCGGATAGACGCCTTGGAGATATTAAAAAAAATATAGATTCCGCGTCTTACAAGGCAGTAGACAGCATTGTCAGAATAATTCTGGGTGACACTATTACTTCTAATATACAACAAACGGTGCATGATGATGTTTCAAAAGATACTGAAGGGACTCTAAAGAAAATAAAGAAATATACTTCAGAAGGAAAGTCGGTAGAAGGTTAAATCTTAAGTAAAAATTGTGCAAAGCAGGTCTGTTATGTGTTTGTTGAAAAGGAAAAGTATTATTTAAAATATTTTTGGTAGTATGCTAGATTGCAGAGCCTGTCAATACACCTAAAAGATCGTCTAGCATTCGATGTATTATAACAGGTCGGTTCGAAGAAACATTTCATTCCAGTACTACTAATTGAATAAAGTAACTTCATTTAATTTTAATACCATATAAATCTCTGTTGTTTGAGATGATTTAGTTTGTTGAAACGTTAAACGAAAAGTTGCACGCGATAGGAGTTATCAGTTCTTTAACATTTTGCTGATATGTATGTTCTAAAACTCGATAACTTTTTAGATTGTATCTAAGCAGTAATTGATCCACAAGGTTTAATAACAATTTTTGCTCAAACCTTGATTGATGAAACGCCCCTGATTAGGGAGCTTTTCCAGCATAGAGTCACTGTAGCTACTGTTTATGGTCGTCCATATTATAAAATCATAAATGCACTAAAGTTGATGGATCTACGATTTGAGTCATTATCTCCAGAACAGGCAGCATCATCTAATGCCAAAATCATTATCACTACAAAGGATGAGGCAGAAATTGTCAGAAGAAAAGATGTTCTGCTAGATACTGAACTAGATAGGTATCCTGTCCTTATAAAAGCAAAAATTTTGCGTAATATTATGGGATCTTACCATGATGATCAACTTACAATAGGAATTGACCCCGGTACCAGAATAGGTATATCAATTATTTATCTTCATAATGAGATCGATAGTTTCGTAGAATCTTCGCTTGACTCTACTATACAACTGGTATCTGTTTTGTTATCTGGAATAAGATCAAAAAAGAAGATTGTAAGAATTGGTGATGGCGATATTGCTATGGCAAAACAGATTGCAAGTATGACAAAAGCAAGGTTCAAGGATTTGGTTGATATTGAGATTGTAAATGAACATGGGACGTCTTTACCACAAAATACAGATACAAATAGGCGTGGAGCCAGAGATAGATCGTCAGCGAGAACCATTGCTCTTAGAAAGGGAAGAGCCTTCAATTCATCTTCTTTCGATAATGTTGATAGTCGCTATTATTAATTCTTGGGTCCTATCTTTTTACTGTAAGAGCGGTTAAGATGCGTATCTTATTGCCATGGTCAATGAAACTTTTCGAGATTCTTTTGTTAGATATAATATGAATTTTAGTAAATTCATCATTTTATTAATAAAATATTTGTATAAATTTAAATAGTAATTATGATATAATTAAACCAGGTAGCAGATTTTACGAAGGAAGGAAGTAAATGACTTGTAAAGGTATATGTATACGTCACAAGGCACAAAAGCCAGTCGGTTCTGGACGCTATGCTAGTGGACAGAAACGCTGCCAAATATGCGAGATATTCATAAAGTGGGATGGATTATGGTGCCCATGCTGTGGATATAGATTAAGAACAAAACCGCGCAACTTAAAATATAAGGCTAAATTACGGGCAAGAAAGAAGAGACAAGAGTCTCGCGTTGCGAAGACTATTTCTGTTCGTATATAGTGCTTATACATAGCAATGCAAAATGAAGGATTCAAAGGGTTAGTTGTACGAACTGTAAGGTCGCCAAGTAGAAGAATTTTTATCATAAAATTTTTGTCCTTTCAAAATGGATGTTTTATTGCACTAGCTGAAGGTTCTCATAAAATTGGTTCAATTTCTGTTTCCATAAGTTCTTCAAACAAAGTCAATACAGCCAAAGTGATTCCAAGCAAGTTCGATTCTATGTTTGTTAACACTATCTCAGAAAGGGTATCTTCTATGATAAATGGTATTTGCCTAGTTTCTTTCCATAGCATAAAACAGTTGCAACTTGATGATATGAAAGCAATTATGGGAGACATTATGAACCTAATAGAGGAGGAATATGATCAACATGGCAACGAAAAGGACCACAAAGCAGAATTCGAATAATAATAATGATTTCCGGAGTTTCCTCCGTCTGTTAAGAAAAGAGAACGACCTTATAAGAATAAAGAAAGCTGTCAGCCCTGAATTTGAACTAGGAGCCGTTGTAAGCAAGCTTGACAGAAAGGAGGCCATATTATTTGAAAATGTCGAAGATAGTGAAATCAAAGTAGCATGTAACATTTTGGGGACCCGAAAAAGATTTTCTCTTGCAGTTGGTGCAAAGGAAGAGAATTTAATTCACTTGCGTGTTATGCAAGCCCTTTCAGATAAATTTGTACCAGAAAAATTCTCAGGCGACGCCCCATTTTATGAAAATTCCTCAAAAGATTTAACTGATCTACCTGTTGTTACTCATTTCGAGAAAGATGCAGGTCCATATATTACATCCTCAATAGTTTTTGCAAAGGACAATGAAAGAGGAAATCAAAATTCCTCCACACATCGGCTATTGCAGTTGGATGATAAGCACATGGCAATTAGAATGGTAGAGGGTAGACATCTTCACAAATGCTACTCATTTGCAAAAGAGCACGGAGAAGATCTGAAGATTGCAATTGCAGTTGGTGTCCATCCGGCAATTAGCATAGCAACGGCATACCAGGCTGCATATGGAGCTGATGAAATGTTAATTGCAAATTCATTACTTGATGGTGATCTTACACTTAACAAGAGCAAATATTCTCAATTGTATATTCCCACTCTTTCCGAGATAGTTCTTGAGGGCAGAATTCTAAAAGATAGAACCGAAGAAGAATGGATGGTCGAGATGCTCCGAACTTATGATTTTAAGCGTAAACAACCTGTATTTGAATTAGATAGAATAAGATTTAGAAATAATGCAATTTTTCATGATATTTTGCCTGGTTTTGCAGAACATCGATTGTTAATGGGGTTGCCTGTTGAAGCAAAGATGTTTGAAGCAATCAAAAATACTGTTCCGGCTACAAAGGCAGTACATTTAACAGACGGCGGTAGTAATTGGTTAGATGCAATAATTCAAATTCATAAGCGTCTAGAAGGTGAACCGAAAAACGCTTTGATAGCAGCATTTGCATCTCATCCTTCACTTAAAATAGCGATCGTAGTTGATGACGATATAGATCTAATGGATCCTGTTGCTGTAGAATATGCAATATCTACCAGATGTCAGGCAGATAGTGGATTCATGGTGGTTACCAATGTTAAAGGATCGAGCCTTGATCCATCAAGTGATCAACAGAATTTGCTTACAACAAAGGTAGGCATTGACGCAACAGCATCTCTTCTTAAATCCAAAGAGAGGTTCGAAATTGCAAAAATCCCTGGCGAAGAAAAAATTAAACTTTCAGATTATCTCTCTAATCAATAGTAGTGAAGTCTCTATAAACCTTAAAGGTTGTTTACTATCAACTTCAGCATTGTTATGATATCTATATATGTATATGTAATTTGCTCAACTATTCTTTTTAGTTTCAAATCTCACATCAAAAATTGCAACAATACAATGTGCATATGTTATTGCAATCGAATCATAGAAACTAAATCAGTTTATATTTCTTGAAACATTTGAAGAGCATCTCATTTCAGTTAAAAATACATTATCATGGATCTATAGATAGTTCTTTGATACTTAACGGGTTAAAAGATGATAATACATGTATTCATCTAGCAAAGATTCTAATGACAGAATCGTCAACCGAAGTCCTAACAGAACCTCAGATAGCTCGCAATTCTGGTTTTGAAGAATAAATAAGGGCAAGAACAGGTTCTCGAAATTCTTTCTGTTGTAAAATCCCGCGATGAGCTAATGTTATTATTAAGCTGTTATTTCTAACACCACGCATTTTCATACACAGATGTTCGCCTTCAGCAACAATTATTACACCTTTTACTCCCATCCTCATTATTTCATCAGCTATTTCTTTTGTCAACCTCTCTTGGATTTGTAATCGACGAGAGTATTTTTCAACAAGACGGACTAATTTTGATATTCCAAAAACTTTGCCAGACGGAATATATGCTATGTTTATTTTTCCATAAAATGGAAGCATATGATGTTCACACATACTATAAAATTGGATATCTTTAGCAATGATTGCGTCGCTTTCTTCTGAGAAACTTACATCAAGTCGAGCATTCATCCTATAACCACCAAAAATTTCCTCATACATTTCAGCCATGCGATTTGGAGTGCCAATCAAACCTTCTCGATCGGGGTTTTCTCCTAGCTCTATCAAAAGCTGTCTTAGCAATTTTTCGATCTTTTTCTTATTTATGATATTTTTTTTTATTTTCACTTCTTGTTGGGTCATTTTTATTTTTATCTGGCTCCTATTACTTTATGTAATTGAGGAATTATCCTTACCTCTTGATATAACGGATAAACTATATCATAAAATTCGAAAAGCCTTTCCACGGTTGGCTCATCCATTCCATAACTCGGCTGTATTATAAATCCTGCTATATCTGCAGTCTTTATATCTTTAAAGATATTTTTCATTAGACGTTTGAACTCTTTGAGGTTAGTTGAGTTCGTTACTACTACTTTGATATATGTAATTTTGTGATTCCTGATAGATATCTCAAGACATTCAATTTCATTGCGTAACAAGTTGTGATAATACTTGTCGTCAACGACTTTGGAATCACTCATCTTTAATTCCACTTTACAAATATCAATATATGGTAGAATCCTTTCAAACCTCGAAGAATCAAAACATGCTGATTCTATATATGTCCTTAGACCTTTTTCTTCCTTGACAAATTTGGCAAGTTCAATAACTGCCTCATATTGTAAGAGAGGCTCACCTCCAGTAAAGTTAACCTTGTATGTATTGGGTTTGAGATATTTTGCTATTAGTTTCTTTGCATAATCAACAGAGTAATCATTTCCACTGTCCATTGGTAAGGCGTACGTAGTATCACACCAGACACATTTCAGATGACAGCCGGCCATTCTCACAAACAGTGTTTTTGTACCAAACAGAATACCTTCACCTTCAATACTAGTGAATATTTCACTCAATTGTATCCTATTGGCCATTTTTTGCATAACGCGTTTTATCCTTTATACCTGTCTTGCTAATTGCAATCTTCCTATTTATACACGATTCGCATATTCCACAGTGCAAAATATTTCTATTTTTATTTCTTGTGCCATTGGAATAACAGCTCCATGTTTTGAAAATTTTATCTCCCAAAATTTTATATCCAATAGTCAACAATTCTGATTTATCCATACCATCTACTGCGGGAGACCACACAGTGATTTTTTCTCTCAAGCCTGATCTAATTCCATCTGCTTCTGCCAGATTTAGCGTCTTGGTTATTGATTTTATAAATTCCGGACGACAATCAGGATAATGAATGTCATTAGTGTGTGCACCATATGCCACCATTTTAGCATTGATGCTCATGGCCCATGCTGTTGCGATAGTGATGAAAATTGCATTTCTGATGGGGACTACAATGCTATAATCAAAACTCTTACTTAAGTGCAGTTTGCTGTTTGTGAGCGAATTTGTATTACCATATAGTTCTTTCATAAAGTTAATATCGACGACTCGATGATCCTTTACATTCAAAATTTTGGCAAACTGCTTTGCCTGTTGAATTTCTAATTTTGCCCGCTGTCCATAAAAAAAGGTTATCATATAAAGGTCGTATTCTTTTTCTCCTGTTAAATAAGCAGCAGGTACAGATAGAGTCAAGACCTCCACTTACAATACAGACTACTGGTCCTTCTTCAGACGATTGGTTGTTATTATTTGGCAACAATATCGAAGTAAATATTGTTATTGATTCAGCTTTATCTAAATCTGACGGGAAGATTCGTGCGTACTCAGATGCACATGTAGTGCACTAACCTATCTTTTTATAAGGAGAGCATATATTCCACCCGTACCATAAGCAGTTGATATTAAAATTCTGGATAGCATTACCGCAATATCATGTCTTGCAATAAATAGAGTTAAGTCAATCTCCAATGCAATAGGAATGGATGCTAAAGAAATCAAACCGACAATCATTTGCTCACGATTATCAAGCCTGCTATATTTTTTCATGAGTACATAGGTAGAAAAATTACCTAATCCAATTCCAAGTAAAATTAGAAATTGGTATAAAGATGGAAATAGGGGTATTGCAGCAAAGGGCGCAGCCCAACATAGACCGTTAAGTGCCTTTGCATTCGCAGACCATTTGATGCTATATTTCATTCTACTGCGGACAGAAGGGATTATCTTGCGGAATCTGCTAAAAATTACACCAAATGTAATGGCGAAAGATGCGAACCAGATGATGGCATAATAATACAAGGGAGCTTTATTAATAGATGCAACTTCGCTCAGCACTGAAGCCACACAAACAGCTATGGATACGCCTATGAAAAGAAGCCCAAATCCGTGTCTTACTTCAATTGTCTGTGAGTCATTCTGCAAGAATGACGAAACTTTCCCTTAACGATAATTTAAAGTATAGTAAAGATTTGTAAGATGAACGCTATTTAAATTACTAATCTAATCTAATGCTTTGTATGAAGTGGAACAGACTTGACTGATAAGCAAGGTCAGCAAAGGCAACAAGAATCTATGTAATTTATCACGACTAAGGACGATAACTACAAAGTGGGTAGGTAATCAAGCATGATACGTAACAATGAAAATGGATTGTTTTAGTTGTTACTTTGAATTCATTTCAACAATCTCAAAACCTGTATGCCAAGAATGCGGTTTTTGCTTTCTTTCTTAACTATTTCTATTGTTGTACCTACTCTTGCATTGTTATCAACACCAAATGCAATAAGGACGTAAAAGATAATAATTAACAAGTCGGTAAAATGTTGTATTTCAAAGCTAAAATACAGTTAGATTTATCGCCATGTTTACGGAATATAAAATATGCACACTTGTGAATCTTGTGGCAGGGTTAGGTTTTATTCATTGAACTTTATCTTTTCAAAATCCATATGCAATGAGTGCTACATGTTAATGACAGAGAAAGAAAAGTCAAATGAGAAGTGATATCTGTTGGATGGCATTAGATATGTTATCCATTCTTCATTCCTGTTGGCCCCCACAGTTTCTGCAGAACTTAGAGTCTGCGTTGATTTTAAAACCACACTCAATACAGAATTTAGTATCAGTATCGGGCTCTGGAATTTCTCCGGTCATTTTTGACGAAGTCATCTGAGAGGTTGTTCCACCATACATCTCCGTAACTGCACCAGAAGGCTTAAAGGTATCGTCGGTATCGGGCATTAAATCAGAGAGTTCCTTGCCTCTACCACCACCTTTCTCTTCGATATAAAGCATTAGCCGGGAGCTTGCTCTTTGGTTCCAGGATTGTTGACCTGTTCACCTAGCCATATAACAAATTTCTTTAGTGTCATCTCGGGAGTGGAAAAAGTAAGTGTATGGGTAGACATGTATTCTTCAGTTGCTGATCTACCATTAAAAACTTTCATCGATAGAGATAATATAGTTATGTGACTTTTAATTATTGCGAATTACCACATTTACTACAAAATTTGGCTTGCTTAGGGATTGCCGATCCACATACAGTGCAACTTTTAGTTGTTGTTTCATTATTGTATGTAGAAGATCGTCTAACGTCTATGTCTATTGGCTTGAACGTGGGTTCCTGTTGCTGTGGCTGATGTGGTTTGGGCATAGTATATTCTTCTTCCACATCCACAGATCTGCCAGTACCTTGAAGGAGATCAATACCATTACTACCCTGATCAGTATCAGTAGAAGGAGAAGCCATTTCGTCATTAGCATTTTTCATTGGTGCTCTCTTGTCCTTCGCGGCTTTCATTTCTAAAATTACTCGAATAGCAAGGAAATTCATTGCAGACATCGCGACTATGTAATCACCAATTGAAGCAAAGAATTCTTTTTCGTTCACTTTTCTTTGCTTGTACAACTCATTCGAATCGATAAATGACTCGTATTGATCTTGGATATCACTAATTATTCGCTTCAATTTCTCAGTTAGCTCTTGGAGAGTATCTGCTTCAAAAGTCATTGTTAAAGATGGGCATCACGGACTTAATAATACTTTTAGCATTGCATGAAATGTTCGTTATTTTTATACTATTGTCAAATTGAATACATAAACTAACTGATTTTTATTCTTATGAGTTATGAGAAGACAATAATGAATTTTTCACTTATAAGATTTAGTGATAAAGAATCTTGCGTGAATATAGAATGCAATTACAACAATATTTAGACAAGACCACTAAAAGCAAAGAAAGCGAAGGATGGTGTGTATCAGAGTATTAATAATTGATTGACTAGACTTTACCTCCATGTTTGATAGGTTGGATAGCCAGCAGAGTATTGTATTACACATCTAAAAATAATACCGTCAATGGAATTAGTATCTAATATAGAATATGACAAATGCAGTAATACAAATAACCTATTAATATAGATATGTTCAAGCTGACGGCAGCCTATGATGGAGGGATAGTCTAGATTGGTATGGATACCTGCCTTACACGCAGGTGGTCGTGGGTTCAAATCCCATTCCCTCCACTTTGTTCATGGTTTTACACAAAAACTTCAATAATATATATGCACAATCTTGGGATTTAAAGTATTAGGATAAAAAATCTGCCCATGTTTGATGCCTCCAACAAAACAACCAACATACGACTTCAAAATCTGATCATATACGGTAAACAGATGTCTAATCTAGTCAATCTTATGAAGAATGAACAAGCGTATATCAATATTCACACACCACATAACGTGAAATTCGCGGACCGATATACCAGTGCGAACGACAACAACGAACCGGATGACAGATAATAAATATTAGCTTACAACGTCTTCTATTAATTCTATAACATTCACCTAAAAAATGATTCTTCATATACATTATATTCAAGATTTATTAATAGATGATCCATTTTATGGATAACATTCATAGCCAGTTTAAGCATTGATATTATCGCCCCTTTGGTTGAAGACGATCCATTCTCTGACTGGTCAGAACTTGTACACCAGCCAGTATACTCTATTGATGGAAAAAAACTTGGTTTTCTCAGAAAAACTATCTCAGAGTATATTATTGTCGGACGAGGCCTTATTAATTTAACAAAATATTTTATCCCGAAATCACTGGCTGAATCAACAAGCAAAAAAGGGATCAGACTAAAAATTACAGCCTACGAAGCACGTTCAAAGTATTCATACGCAAAAATGAAAAATGTCGTTACTACTTTCGAATTTCTCCCAAAATCTGCAATAGATCATAGGGTATTCTATGATAGATTCCAGACTCTGCGATATAGCACTACCAGAAATAGGTTGGCAGCAGCCATTGGGTTTATTTCTGGAATTCTCTTTTTGATTTCAGGTTACAAGGCAAACTTGGCAATTTACCATTTAATCAGAGAAGAGATTGTCATATACACCGCCAAGGACCTCTTGACGTATGCCTTAATTCCAGTTGGTATCCTAGCCATATTGAGCCAGCTTGGAGGAGTTACTGTATTGATGGGAGCAGGATTATTTGCTGTAAATAGGGTAAATCTCGGAAAATTTTTAGTGATGATTGGAACAGGCCAGGGATTATTCACTATTGGTTTACGTATATTGTCAGAGTTGTGGTCTGGCAGATTAGCACTCGAAAATAATTATATTACATGGCTGACATCATCTGCCAGCAGGATTGGGGATATTGTTTGCGTTGGTATCACAATCAATTTCAAAAGGAAAAGATGATAGTGTTACCTATAGGGCAATAAGGTTTGCATTCAGAAGGAAGAAATAGATGAGAATACTGACGAAAACAAATTCCATATCTATCTCATGTGTTGCAATGATTGAGGAGCGCAGGGTGGTTTGCATATATCTTGCTATTAAACATCGGCATACATAGAAAATTCGTGAGGATGTGGTCTTACTGCTACCTCATTATGTTCTTTGGCTTCATACTCGATTATGATGTCGATAGTATCATTGCCGAAGATTGGCTCTAGGAACGCCCTGTCGCTCTTTAACCCTTCAGATGCTTCTCTCAAACTTGCAGGGGGCTGCTTGATTCCGAGTTCTCTTCTTTTATTTGGAGTCATTTTAAAAATATCTTCATCGACAGGGGTGTTTATTGCCTTTTTCTTCTTGATGCCATCTAGACCAGCAGCAACTATTGCAGAGAATGCAAGATATGGATTACAGGAGGGGTCAGGAGGCTCTGAAATTCAATTCTCTTCATATTGGCGAATTTTTGTCCCTTGAAATGAGATGGAATTCTTATTATTGCGGACCTGTTCCCTGTACCTCCACGCAATATATACTGGAGCCTCATAACCAGGTACAAGTCTTCTGTATGAATTAGTAGTGGGAGCAACAATAGCCAGCCAGAGCATAGGCGTGGTCTATGATACCACCACCAAAATAACGAGCGATTTCTGACATTTCTGCATACTCGTCGCTCGCATCAAAAAAGGAGTTCTTTTTGTTGTTCCATAGACTAACATTGACATGCATACCCGAGCCGTTATCCAGTGCAATTGGTTTTGGCATCATTGTAGCGATCATATTATGTTTTTTTGCGATGTTTTTGACAATATGCTTGTAACTCTGTACAGAGTCGGCTGCATTAACAAGAGTATCATATCTGATATCTATTTCACATTGGCCTGCTGTTGCAACTTCATGATGATGGGCTTCGCAAATAATACCAAAATTATTACTTAAAACGTCTACACATTCATTACGATAATCCATCAGACTGTCACCTGGAGCACTTGGGAGATAACCTTCTTTTAATCTCAAGGAATAGCCTACACTATCGCTAGACCAGGGTGATTCCCTCGAAGTTATGTTGTAGCTCTGGCCTTGATAGGGCGTCATGGTATTTACTTCGAGTTTATCAAAAACAAAGAATTCGATTTCAGGCCCCCAATATGAAGTGTCAAATCCTTGCTCACGAACGTATATCTCTGCCCGCGTGGCAATCCCTCTAGGGTCACGAGGAAATGAGTCCCTTTTATGACCGGCACTCAAAATATCGCACATTAGTCTTGCAGTATGATCTTTTTCAATCCAGGGAATAGTCGCATAAGTTGAGGGGTCAGGCCGAATAATCAAATCTGATTCATGAATTTCTGTAAAGCCTCGAATAGAAGAACCATCGAGCTTTGGCAGGCCATTATAAAAGTCTTCCATACGAAGCATATTAGCTGGCATAGTAGTGTGGTGAAATCTTCCTGTGAGACCAGTAAACTGCAAATCGAGAAACTTGATCTTATCATCCTTTAACTTTTGCATAACCTCGTCTGGAGTGAAGGTCAAGGGTTCCATGTCGCCATCAATTACTTTATAAGGCAAGTAAGATATCTCTTATCATAGGACACTAAAAGCCTATAATTTAAGCTTATCAGGAGGGTCTATGAGAGAAGGAAAAAGGCTTGGATGGTGTGAAATAGTAAAATGGTTACAGCAGTAAGAAAAGAAGACCAAGAAGTAAAAACAAAAAACAATAATAACAGTACCGAATCGATCAAAGATGCATACAATTTATTATTAAAGGAAGTCCAAATCCCTACACTACAATCTATACCACCTGACACTTATCAAAAGATCGCCACCATTCTTGGGAGCCTGAAAGCTCAAGGATACGAAGGGATGGAAGCAAAGATCCGAGATAGAATGGCAGAACTGATATGTCTATCTGCCAAACTCCTGCTTGAAATCAGGCATCAAAAGCTAATAGAGTATCAACAAGGTGAGTCATTATCTTCAACAACACCAATGATAGATTATTCAAAACTTACCGATGAGGAAAAATATATCTTAGATGGAGAAAAAGAATCTGAGAAGAGGAAAAATGCTGTACTTGCTGCTACTATCAAAGGCAGACCAAAAGTTTTGGAATCAATTTCAACAAATATTCGTTCCAAAGAAATTATTGTCAGATTTATCAAACCAATGGAGCGATTTATGGGTATAAATACGGCAACATACGGTCCGTTTCAGGAAGAAGACGTTGCTGTACTGCCATTTGAAAATGCACGATCTTTGATAGAGAATGGTAAAGCAGTAGAAATACATGTTGCTCTATAGTAACAAATGAAAGATAAAATAGTGTTTATTAATGGCTGGAATGCCAAGATATCGTATTGACTCATAATGGAATAGATATTGATCAATATATTTTGTTCACTATCTATCCAAGCAGTGTGTTCTTTGGATTAGGACTCATTGCGAAAAGAAACCAAATGCGGGGATCTGTTAAGTATGCTTTACAGGCATTAACATGCATTATATTTTCAATAGTTTATTTTGTGGCCGTGCCAAATGGCGGAGCATACGGGCTTGCAATAGTGTTAGCAGCATTTGGTGCACTTCTATTCTTTATGGCAAGAAAATATATGATACATCCAGAAGAAGGACAGGAAGGTCAAACTACCACTTCAACCAAAGAAATTTAAAAACAATAGATATTGGTTCTTTACAAAATACTTGCATAAAGTCATAAAAGTATGTCTATATCAATTGTGGTCTACAATTAAATGGCCTGCTGCTGTAATGTTGACTGATAATTAATTGCATTTATGATATTGCTCTATAACAGGTCATTTTGTTATTTCCAGATGGTAAGAAAAAGAGTTTTGTTGTTTTGTTGTTTGTTGTTGTACACCATCAAGATATCATTGCTTGAGAACACCATCAAACTCATCCATGAACTACTTCAATAAATAGTAGTGTTTGCATATAATGTCTATTATTCATTTACCTATGTCTCTCGGCCTTGACTGATAAGAGATGTCCAAGGTTTCAAAAGATCAAGATTTAATTTTATTAGCGTGATCTTTGCTTCATTTAGCAATTGTGTTCCATCTTCTGGATAGTCAGCAAGCACAACGATTCTTCTGATACCTACACTAATTACCATCTTGCTGCATTCGATACACGGAGCAAAAGTAGAGTATAACGTAGCGTCCTTTGTGCTTCCCGCATTTCCAAACAATGCGCATTGCATTATTGCGTTTGCCTCTGCATGAGTGCATAAACATCTATCCAGACCTTCACCTGACTTGACTCTCCCTTTCATTCTAAGCATACATCTCGGACATCCGCCTTCAAAACAGTTTTTGATACCAGCAGGAGTGCCATTATAGCCAGTTGCTATTTGCCTATTGTCCTTTACAATTACCGCACCGATATGTCTTGTAAGACAATTTGAACGAAGCTTTGCTATCTCTGCCTGAAGCATAAAATAAGTATCCCAATCTGGTCTGTGCATTCTATAACTAATCAAATACTAATTATTATAAAAATCGTTAAACTTATTGTTAATAATATTTAAAATAGGCCTAACTGGAGTTATAATCTCAAGTCGGATAATGTGTTACATGATCATTTTTGATATAGTTCCAAATGCTTTGAATTCTATTCACTTTTTGCACACACCTGTTTTTTGATTCGAGATACCAAAATATTAAAAAGAAATATTATTAGCAAAATTGTATTCTTATAAGTCTTTTTTTGACATTCATTACTTATATAACTTAAATGAATCGGTCATTTTTTGTATAGTAGGTAAATAACTTGAATATTTTGTTGCATCCGCTGTGTATGAAATGAAGTATAATTTATGATCTTTGATCGTCAAAAGTTCCATTGTTCTAGCTATCCCTATCTCTGCATTACTGTAGGTGTATATTACCTTACGTGCTGGATTATCTGAAAGAGTGGCTGAAGCTGATTCAATAAGTTCAAAACTCGGCAAAGATCGTCGTGAACTAATCTGTGTGTTGGTATACTGATCTAGAGATATATTCTGAGACTTTAAATCTCCTACTTCTATTATGAGATATTCTCTAAATGTATCAGAAGAGCCTTCTAGCGGTGAGACAAAATTAACAATAATATTCCGATGCCCTTCTTCGATTCCTTGATCGAATTCAACCTTTTCCCAATTTGGAGGGTACTGTATCCTAAATGCATAAGTAGGATTTTCATATGCCAATAAATTGCTTGATGTTGTCTTCTGTGCCATTGCTTTTTGTAGAGAAATGGAATTGGCGATAATTGACGGCGATAAAGGAGAAAAAATTGATAGTGCGAGCATGATCATACTATATAACGATGAAAATGTAACGATGGGTCTATGTTGTTGTTTTTTATACAAAGAGTGGTAATAATTGTATTTTATGTCTTGGTTATTTTGAGTTTCTGTATGAGAAATATAATCATTCTGTAAATTTGGAAGTTGGATGATGAATTACAAGAACTTTCATCATGCACGTCTTACTGTTATAACCAAACAGCTTAATGACGTAGTATTCTAAAAATTAGCGAGTTGATATTTCTTAGAAATGCCTATTTGATGACAGTATTGAGTTTCGGATGGTAAAGGCCTATAATGCTGATCAAATTGATAAATCAATGATAAATACTCGTTTATAATCAGAAGTAAAATGATAATGGATAAAAATAATAATGACAATGAACAACAGAAAAGAGTAAAGCAATTAAATCAGGAAATTATGATGATTTTTGAGAAACGTGCTGCATCTTTTGGCTATGCTTCCGCTGCATTATTAAGCGTAATGTATTTTATTTCTGAAAGATATACAAAGGAGCATCTAGAGTAAAGCGATGTTGTTAGAATATTTTAGAACTGAATTTGATAGGTTTTTGAATAAGCTTGCTGAACAATGAAGTTATCATGAATCTGCTAGGGAAGATAAGATGAAGAAATTACCGGATACTCTGTGTCTGGTAAGAAAGGGTGTTGTTCTTATGCACCCGTATGCTTGCTAATTAGCCATAGATAAGAGTAAGGAAAGCTTTTTCAAAATACAGAAAAAAAGAGCTGACATCTGCGGCCTGAATACTTTTAGACCTTTTTCATTCGTAAAGTGTATGTGATTACTTTCTCTGCACTTTCATTAGTAAGGCCTATTTAGTTGGAATATCGCTTCTCTACTGTAAATGCTGATCCAATTTTTGTCATTGCTCTCCAATTTATATTTGAACCCTCTGGATGATTCTTCTATTTCGAGACCTATATGGGAAGAAAATAATGCGGAATCTAGATCTCCTGTTATCTTTAGCTAGCAACACTTTAAAGTCTATTGCTTGATTTAAATTTAATGATATCATCGCGAGCTGGAATCAATGTAGTCTATTCCTCTGCCAATTTACCACAATTACCGTCTCCTTATTTGATTTGCGGTTTTCCAGGTAGTGGATATGTTGGGAAGATGGCAGTCGACCATTTGATTCAAGAGCTTGATGCAAAACATGTGGCTGATATTTATTCGACTTCTTTTCCTCCCCAGGTGATGATTAGGGCTGATGGAACGGCAGACCTCATGAAAAATAGTATTTTTTATTCAAAGGGTACTGCTTCCTCTGATGCCAGTCTTCTATTACTTACCGGAGATTCACAACCTGCAAATCCTGATTCTGAATATACTCTAGCCGAAGAGATTCTGGACATAGCCGCTAAATTTAATACACAAAAAGTCTTTACTTTGGCAGCATACATTACCGGTGTCTTTGTAGATAAGCCACGCATTTTTGGAACTGCTACTGATGCCGATATTGTAAAAGCGTTTCGCGAACAAAATGTGTCGGCAATGGATGGTGGTAGTATAACAGGTATGAATGGACTCATTATTGGTGTTGCAAAACTTCGTGGAATGAAAGGTACCTGCCTATTAGGAGAAACATCTGGATATGTAGTTGATGCCAAGGCTTCTAAGTCTATTTTGGAAGCTTTGCTTCCAATGATGGGTGTCAAGATAGATATGACTAGCCTTGAAAAGAGAGCAAAAGATACCGAAATGTTAATCCAAACTATAGAACAACAAATGGCCGGAAGAGCAGGAAGAGTATTGGAAGGTCAACAAACTACCATGCCGCATAAACCAGCAGATACAGGTTATATTAGCTAACTACATAATTAATCTACCTGGCATAACTATGGGATTGGTCGTTTTATTTTTAAAGTGTGTCTTGGATATTGTTCTAATAGAGAATACTAATCAATGTAGATCTGATAGATGTCGAGATAATGATTTCGAACGTACTAATATTGAATTCGTTTGAATGTATTTGCAGTTTTGACTAGTGCTATACTGGATTTAGCAGTCTATTTTTTAAAATCAGTCAAAAGATAATAATCTACAGTTTTTTCAGTTTGCCGTATCTTCCTATATTTAAACTATTTTCTCCGCGAAATGCCTGAGTATATCCATTCTCAACAGAGACTTTATCACCCTGTTTTACCATATTGATTTGCTCATCCCATAAAGAAAGCTTAATACTTCCAGTTTCGTCTGAAATGGTGGCATCTGCAACCTGGGCCGTACCACCTGTTCTAAGATTAACTGTTCTTGGTTCTGTAAGACTATTGATGTTTCCTATTACGCTAACTCCCCGCATTCCTGTTTTCAGCTCGCCGATCTTCATTTTCTCGTACAAATTCATCTTATTGTTATAATAAAGGTTCTGGATTACATGCTGCTTGTCATCATGGACTGGCCGAATCAGTACATACTAGTCTTATTCCAGCAATCGTCTTTTCCCTAATCTCGTGGATGGTTTTCGAGTGACACTTTGTGCATAATTTATAGACTATTTCTGGTTTCGGCATATATCGTAGTTACACCTTATAAAAGGTAACAATTACTTTAACTTTAAGATAAATCATCTAAGATGGTGAAGTATTGTTGATGCTTTGGTATGACATTGCTGAGATTTATTGTACCGAGAACATATATGCTGGTTAATAAAATCGAAGTCTAATTACCTAGACTAATGGTGATGGTGATTATGATAGCAACAATTTTCGACCCTATTAATAGTAACTATGAAATAAGGATTCAGAGACAAAGCGCTTAGTGGAGGGGTAGCGAAGCCTGGTTAAACGCGCAGGACTCAAGATTTCATATAAATATTCTGCGTAAGAGGGGAATTGTTATGGGTAATCCCGTCCCTTAGGGGTTCGTGGGTTCGAATCCCACCTCCTCCACATAAACATTAGATTATAGTTACTGGACCACTCCAAAGGTGCACTATTACAAGATTTTGAAACCTTACAAATACAGGAGTTAAAATCTTCTTTTACCAATGATAATTGCAGGAGATAGAAATAAGCGAGACCGGTTATTATATTAGGAATTCAAAACAAGGCCTATGAATCATAAAGTTGATGGAAAATGGACGAAAAATTCAGATCTAAGAAACGCTTTTTTATCGTGCTTTTAAGTTAAACAAGAGGTGTTAAATCAATAAACCAGAGTCTTTATGATAATCATTCAGACTAAACGCAATTTGTCATAGATAGGCCTAAATAATAAACAAAATTATGCTGCTATTCTTCTTGTGGTTGCCGTTTTCTTCAAAATTCTTAAATTAGATATTTTTTACTTTATACTTTATGGAAGAAAATAGCAAGGAAATTACTGATTGGCAGGCTTTAGTAAACAAGCCTGTCTATAGTAGCGATGGAAAAGAAGTAGGAATTGTTTCTTCAGTTCAACCAGAAAAGCTTGTGGTATCATACGGACCATTAACTCCTGATAAATACCTTATTCCAAAATCGTCTATTAAGAACTTTGACAATGGGATAGTATATTTAAATGAATCTTCAGAGTTTGTTGAAATCAACTACCAATTCGAATAAAATAATAAACGGTTAAAAGAAATAGTTTCCATTCATCGTTTACTATGGTCGAAAAAGCTGACAAGGCCCCAACCGTAACATCATCATCATCAGCAGCAAAGTTAAAGTCAAGTTATCAAAGCCTCATTCACGAAGGCAGCAACCCTCTTCCCAAAAATGGATCAAAAGTTATTGTTGGATATTCTACAATTTGAAACCACCTACAATGATTGGGAGGGCAGTGTGATGCTCAAAGTAGTTTATCCTGCCGACAAAGTTGATTTGGATTCTAAAAAAGATTGGATATATAAAAAGTACGAACGTGTACCATCTGTAGAAGAAGGTAGGACGCTTAGATTCAAAGCAATACGCATGTATATTGAAGAGATCGAGAAATTGTTGAATGAAGACCAGGAAATAGAATATGTTACTGGTTCAGCAACATTGACCCCTTCAGACGCCTATTCAGCATAAATAAAATATCCTTTACTTTTTATCATTCACGAAAGATATGGTTCTAAAGGATGCACACACATTGTCACTGTGATGTTGATCTTTTTTACTATTATTTTTTAATATGAAAAATACCGCACAATAAAGTAGGAAAGAGATATGTGCCGAGGATGAACAAAAGACAATTCCAAAGATGAAATTGGCACAGCAAGGCATGCGTCTATATATGACACAATGTCGATTATACCATGCCATAGGGGAAGGCGAGCAAAGATCATACCTGATCAGACCCGTGGGCAATCTGATGTATTAAGACGCGGCACAACAATTCACGATAGTGGAAAAGAAAACGAAAGAAGCTGTAACTAAAATTGAGGAGAGGAAGCAATTTCAAGAGGTCGTACCAACAGCGATGTCAAATTTTGTATGCAGTAAATGCGGCAAATGACCTAGTCAAGGGTAAACGCTTTGTCCTTGTTCCTGAAAAATAGAAAAACAATACATGATTAGCCATTACTTACCTTACCTGATCTATTCTCTATTATAGGATATAGGATAATCTCGTTACCCATAACAATATACTACCTACAGGTAAGTACCTTATAGTTAGTATATTGATCGCGGAACCTTTATTCCCTTGCTGTTAATTATGCAATATATTTCAGGTAGAGAATAGACAAAACCTACATGGACGCAGTCTGACCTTTCATCTAATAGACACTGCAATTCTGCATTTTGTAATAATACTTCTGCAATTCTATTTCGTTTGTTGTCTTTTACTATAACTCGATTCTGATCAATGGCAAGCTTTTCCATAAATGGTGCGTGCTTGGCAAATGCTTCATACTTTATCATCATCTCCTCCATCATGCTAGTAAGATATCCTGAGAAGCTTGTGATACCTTTTAACTCTAATTCTTTTTTGTTTTTTTCATAAATTTCGAAGAACTTTTTATAGACGTTTTCGCTTACCGTGATAGATTTGAAGCCTGCCTTAGGCATAGTAACAGTACGGTAATGGACGGAATGATATAAGAGTTCTGTCTGTTGGTTCTGTCAAATCTCTGCATGTCAAAAATATGCTTGTCAAACTTGCATGGTATATCCCAAATTTTGAGGATGTAAGAGTTTATCAGTGGGCATTTGTATTATATTCCTAGACGTGTATTGAACTTTATGTTAAATCATCCATATACCAGAGTTGTAGATTTAATTGATAATATTAAAAAGAAAAACTCACGTTAGTATTTTGAAGCTTCATTAATAGCCTTAGATACATATGTTGTTTCTGCATGAACAAGAGCATTGTCTCGTATTTCTATTAGTGCTAGCAGTGCTCGCTTTTCCTTGTCTCTTTAACCTATCTACAAGATTCTCGAATTCTTCCTGTGTGGAATCTCATTTGAGTAATTTCTGTTTCAATTTTTCTACAACATCATTTTTAATCAAGTTCTATCGCTTGTTCTATTCGCTATTTGTGTGTATATGTATATGTGGGAATGCAAATACTACAATCATCATTGCAGAATAGTATGGTATGCCCCAGTCGCAATTCTCCCTCAGTAATTAATTATGGTAAGAGGGGCAAAAGAGTAGTAAAACAAATCATGCTCTACAAAGATTGTGGTAGACAGTTTAGAAAAGAGCAGGAGGATGTGTTTGCAAAATTACAAACTGACCACGAGATTGTATCTTTAATTTTATCTATGCATTGTAGAACCGTTAGTCCAAGAGGTATTTGTTCAGTATTACGCGAAACTTATGGTATTAAAGTGTCATACCAAACTATACACAATTACCTAAAGAGATTTGAAAAACTATTAACGGAATACATGAAAAGCTTAAAGCCAAAGTTTAGTGGCGCTGTTAATGTTAATGAACTCTATGTAAATGAATATCTATTTTCTGCATTAAATCCAAACACTAGTTATTTGCTATGCACAGGGGTTGTTGCCTAATTTGATATCGCATATGGTGTCACCTTTATTCCCAGTTTGTTTGCACATTGTAGTCTGTTAAGGACTTCTAGGTTCCAGCCTATTGATTTAATTAATCCAAATCTTTTCTGATTGTTCTTTAATCTGAATGTGCAGTATAGCTGATGACTGATGATGTTTAGTTTCTTCAGCTCCAAATATTCCTTCTATCAATCCTCTATAACGATATATTGATGCATTGAATATCTTTTCTAGCCTTCTTTCTGTATTTGTTCTTCTTACTACTGCTATTCTTGTTCTTGGAGTTTTTTCTCTGCTTGATATTTGGAAGCATGTTCATGTTAAACACTGACTGGAAGTTCTTGTTGCCATCATAAGCTCTGTCACCATTGAATGTTGAACCTGCAAAGTCTAATCTATATTTCTTCAATCTGTTTAGCATTGTTCGGAGTACTGGAGAATCGTGTGTTTTCTTACTGGTAAGTCGTGTATTAAGTATTATGAGATGATCAAGTATCCCTGTGATATGCCATTTCAGATACTGTTTTACCCTTATCTTTTCGAATTTCTTACTACTACTATTTTTGATAAATTGTACTTCGATATCTGTACCTGTTTGTCTCTACACCGGTGCTATCTGATGCGAGAATACCCTTCTTCCAGCCTGATTCTTTCAAACATAAATAAGCTGACCATATTAGTACACGTTCAAGATATATCAGCGGTATCTTCTTGAATGTACGTGATATCCATGTATGATTTGGATATGGCTCGTTATTCCATGGCAAATTAAGGAGGGGTACTATATTCTGTATATCTCTGTACGTTGAACCGAAAACAACCATCAATATACAAATACAGACAAGTTTTTCCCAAGAATGAATTGGTTTCCTTCCTCTATTACTGTTCTTCTTTGAAGTAGGAGGAGGATTTTCTTTGACCAGAGAAACTATATTTTCGATAAGCATATCTCGTTCTAGGGTATGTGCTAGATGGTAACACAACCAGTAACCATCTTTCCTCTTGTGCTTGCAAGTCAATAAGAGGGTGCATACCCTTTCTAAGCTAAATCGAAAACCGTGAAATCATATTTACAGTCAATTAAAACGAATTAGGCAACAACCCCGCTATGCACAGTATTAACACAAAAGAAAGATAAGGGTGCTAAAGAACTATTCCGGAAATTAACACAGGCTACACGACATAACAAAACTAATGAAAATATTAAAACAATAACCTCAGATGGACTCGTGGCATTTCATACAGCAATAAAGACAATGAGCAGATTCTCCCTATAAATAACAGACTAAAACTTAGTAGTATGTTTTCATATATATGATGTTAAGGTATGCATCCTAAGATAATTGTTGTATCGACTTTATATCGCGTATCGTGCAACAATTAAATATGATTTGGACACTGATATACATAGTAATTGGTATTATTGTGCTTATACTGTTGCTGAGATTTCTTTTCCATCTTCTGGGTTAGTCAACTAATAAAATATTATTGCGAGGTAAGGAAAGATATGATTGATAAGCTTATCGAAAAACTATTGCAAAATGTTACTTCTGCCTATATGCCAAAGTTCCAAAATATTGCACAGACAAGATCTAATGAACTTGCTGATATGAAGGCAAAGGTACAGTACAAACCCAGAAGATGTTGAAGCATGGTTTGATAAAGAAATTGAAAAACTAAGTAATGTGGATGTTACTGGGTTAATGGAGAAAATGAAGGGATCCTATGATGTGGATGTTACTGGGTTAATGGAGAAAATGAAAAGATTCTAGGTATATCACATCTACTTTTAAATACATAGATGGCTACTACTTGCAAAATATCCTTACCCCTTCCTAACAATCTGTGTCACAGAAAAATGTGGTTTGATACGTCAGACCACAATTTACAGCTTGAATTCCTTACTTAAATACATATAAAGTTAGAAATTTCTGATTTCTAGAAAAACTAGGGATAATAAAAGACTCTACGGCTCTTCTGTGATGGATCCGAGTGAACAGATGCATTCCGGGGGTAAACTAGACGATCGTAATAAGGCTACTTATTGTAATCAATGTAATAACGATACAGTAATTTTTGATATGGTCTCTAGCGAATTTGTATGTAGTTCCTGTGGCTGTGTTGCAAGCGATAAATTTTTTAATAATGAACATAGTAATGAGTATTCTACTCAGTCTGAATACAGCGATAGATCTAGAACAGGAATGCCAGAATCTTTAGCTATTCATCACAAAGGTCTATCCACCTTAATTGGAATGGGTGATACTGATGCAAGGGGCAAAGCTCTGGAACCTGAACAAAGAATGAAAATGCAAAGATTACGGACATGGAACAATAGATCCCAACTAAATGATTCTATATCTAGAAACTTAGAGAAAGCTCTAAAATTTTTGAATAACTTTGGAGATAAATTATATCTCAGTCAGGCAGTTTTGGAAAGTGCAGCATATATTTATAGAAAAGCTGCAATAAAGAAACTTGCTAAAGGTAGATCAACTCTTGGTTTGGTTGGAGCTGCACTTTATGCTGCGTGTAGAGAGACTGCAACACCAAAAACGATTTCTGATGTTGCGGCCGTATGTAATTTATCTAGTAAGGACGTAATGTCGCATTATAAGTTGATATTAAGAGAACTCTCTTTGCAAATGCCAGTCCTTCATGGGCCAGACTACGTTACCCTGCTTGCAAACAGACTGAACCTGAGTGAAAAAATAAAGCGTGAAGCATTGAAAATATATTCTCAAGTACAGCAAAATAGAATTTCGATAGGCAAAAACCCAAGGGCCCTTGCAGGCGCCGTAATTTATTTAGCGTCGCAGAACTGCAACGAGTTCCTCAGACAGGTAGAGATCTGTCAAATAGCTGACATATCAACAGTCTCCTTGAGAAAGAGATGTAAAGAGATCAAAGCAACTCTCAAGATTTAGCGTATTTTTACTACGTATTGTGATAAATCTATAGCATTATGTATTGAGTGTAATTGTTTGCTGGATATTGATATATATGCAGCTTTGAAGTTCGGATATGCTTCTTTGGACGAAAACAACGTCATTACCATGCCATCATGATCAATTTTGAAGCCTTGGCAAGGTTCGTGTCCTCTGACAACGACTTTTGTTCCTGATATCTTTAACCATTTTTTAGAGATATTTATTCCAAAGAGTCTCCCCACACCTCTTTCCGAATATCTCCAATCCCGTTTATGAATTTGGTTCCAAGGGTCATTCCATAGAATTTCTTCCATTATTCGGTTATGGATATGATTGTCTTGGGCAGCAGCAACGGACTTTCTTAAATCTTTAGTTAATCCTGCAACTTCGGTAGGCAGTCCTCCGTGAACGAGAAGCAAATGGTTTTTTATAACGGTTGTCAGTATAAGTAATGGAAAAAAAGTCAATAACTTTTTATTATAGATCATCTTACCTAAGTTTTCACCATAATATTTGATAATTTTGAATGGCAGGTCGTGCGACGAAAACGGAAATTCAAGCGGTGCTTCATGATTTCCACGCATTAATACGATAGAATCCTGGGAATTTTTGTTTTAAATAGCAGATTAAATATAAAACTCCGACTGAATCACTTCCCCTGTCAACATAGTCACCTAAGAATATGATTTTGTTATGAGGATTGAGCAGGAATTCTTGGAAAGCAATATCTTGAAGAACCTTGAAAAGGGATTTGAAATCACCATGAATGTCGCCAATGATTATGAGATTTTCTGGAGTTCGCAGTTCGGCAACTCCTCCCATAATTTTCCCCCCTATAATACGACCAATTTGTCTTTCCTTTTGCAAGACGTTGGTAGCTGCATCAATGACATGAACAAAATCCGAAGCGTCTATGTTGAGAGGAGATGTTGCAAGGCCTGTAAGCAATTATTATAGATAGAATCGTCTACAAAGTTAAATATCTTCTTATAATAAAGAAAGAAGGAACTGCTCGGGCTCTTACTAATGGTATAATATTGGTTTAGTAAATATATATGCCTTGTTGACACAAAATTACTGACATAGAAATCTTCTAGGTTTTTTTTGGATTAGAAAGTATGTTTAGTATTAAAAGCGATACATTTTGAGTTACTTTGGTCAGACATTGCCACTAAACGCAAGAGGTTGGAGTAATAGGGGATGGTTAGAGATAATCGAATTTATACTTTCAATGTGTGAGAATGGCGCTAGAAAGACTCACGTAATGTATAGATGTAATTTGAATTCTAAACAAATTAATGAATATCTGAATTTTCTTCTGGAATGTGAAATGCTCGAAAAGATACAGGAGCGTCCAAACTCAAAACGTTATATTTTTAAGACTGCTGAGTTGGGCAAAAAATTCATTGAAAGATATAAACAACTTGCAGAACTTTTTGGTAAGCCTCCTCCACCATCACTAACATGAATATTAGATTTTTTTCGTTACTGTGAATAATGTTTCTATCTGATAGTTCCATTCACATTAAATGAAATGTAAGTTTAATTCTATTGTCCAGGAATGAAGAATCGTAGTCGTTATGAGGTAATCGCAGCAATTCTAAAATCAGCTAGTAGGGAAGAAACGCGAACGAAAATAATGTATAAAGCCATGTTAAGTAACGACCAGTGCAAAATCTATCTTGACTCTCTACTTCATAGCGGTCTCATTCAAGAAGTTAATAGCGGCAATAAAATGTTCTATAGAATAACACATAAGGGTAACAAATTTCTCTTATATTACGATCAAATGAAAGAGTTATTACCTGTTGGAATAGAAGAAAACATCACAAATGAATACTATCATTTGAGTCCATAATATCCTTAAACTACAGACTCGAGTTTAATTTTTGGATATCCTGATGATCTATCCGTCACAATCGCGAAAAGATGTGTCCATGGAAGAATTGATTGCAAAAATAAGGTGCCATTCATTATTACGAGCTTCAGATGTATGTCATATGCTCCAGATAAGTGTTCTAGTATATTTTGAGAATGCTGGACTACTAACAGCGAAAGGTCAGTATTTGCTCTAATGAAGGGTATTATCTCCGTTTTATTAATTTGCCCATGTTTACGCATATTTTGATACATGTCTATGTCCATTATATTCAACAAAATTTTTTCTGGATGCTCTTGCCTTGTTTTAAGTACAATATTGCGAAAAAATTCAAAGCGTTTCTCAAAATCATTGCAGTTATGATATGGTATTATATAATCTGATGATACTTCAACTTTATCAGCAGGACAGAAAATTTTAACTAGACCATTTTTGGGAGCGGCAGGCAGATGTGATTCTAGATAGGAGATTACTGTGCTAGGATCAAACCCATCGAATGATTGAAATAAAATCGGATTACAGGTTGTAACAAAGTTTGATATAATTCTGGCTAAAAATGTCATGGTCACCCTTGTATTGATATATGAGTCTGTTTCAACAAGTACGACGCCTTTCTTTGGAAATCCTCCTCCCAGCGCAATATCTAATCCTTGGTATCCACTTGCAATGTAAAAGTCTTCAGAAAGTGGTGTTATTTTCTTTTCTAGCTTGTTAAATGAGATTCTTGGGTTACAAGTTATCACAAACTCTGTTGGCTGATAAGCATTGTAGCTGCGGAAGAAACCATTGTTAAGTGTATAAATATATGATGGTTTGTTTATTCTAACTCCACGTAATTTTGAAAGGAAAATTTCTCTTATCCTCATATTATCATAGAATTTCTGTCCTAACTCTACTATTCCATCAACAAGAAAATCAAGTGTCGTGTCTTTTGGATCTTCACTAATAAAAATTAATTTAGCGCCTGCCCTTTCGCGCCAAGTCTGTAATACGCGTTCGTTATTTAATCGTGCTTCTTTATCCATAAAAGATGCAATGGCATCCCAGCTATCGATAATGATTATTGGCGCCTTAACATCCATCAGTTGATTTGTAATTCTTTCAAAAAGTGATTCGGGTTCATCAAGGCGTGCATCTTCAAAACTTGATAAATTATATCCTTGCTCTGATGTTTCATCTGGTCCTGATGTCTTTGATTGTTCAATGAACTTGCCAAGCCATGGATAATATAGAAAAAGTTGCTTCGGAGAAAGCCTAGTAGAAATATAGAAAAAGTTGTTTTTAATCTTTAATGCTCTCAGAATACTAAGCGAGAGAGTAGTCTTACCTGTCCCTGCATACCCTTTGATAAGCAGAGAATATGTGTTGCGCTGAACGAACTGCATAAGTTCATAAGGAATATGGATTGATCTTTCAATCTGTTGCTTATTCCTAGGCCTCTTTAGCATTTGCTCCCACCCTCATCAATAGCATGGCTTTAGCACTAATAATAACATACTTTTAATTTTTAATAATGTCTAAGAATATAATGATCTACATTTTATAAATTCTCAAAGTTATATTATAATAAATTCTTTACATGTAATAAAACATATATTTTTATTGGCTTTCTTCTCCTTATATTTTATCACATAACCTTTGATCAATAATACTTATTGCAAAAGGGATGCTTGTTTTATTATATCACGGATTGAGCCCTTTCTGAAAACGCAGTGCATCAATAAGTCCTTCTGCATATCCAATACTTAAGACAGCCAGTTCTTGTTTGCCCTGTCTTAAAAATCTCTCTGCATCATCAATATCAGTACTCTGCATTATCAAGCACTTCAAAAGATCCTTTATTGCCAGATAGATTATTCTTCTCTTCTCTTATAATAGATTTCATTTGTTCAATTGCATGTTTGGCTTTTGGAGCATATCTTTGAACCATATTTACAGAAATCTTCTGGATGTTGAGCGTATTGTCTATGGGTTTATCAACATTATAAGTCAGCGCTGTTAGTGCATCTGATTCTGTGAAATGAAGTTGCCCTGTTATTATTATTGAATGGGGACCTGTTCCGAAATCCAAGTCAGTTAGCGATTTAACTTTACCTGATATGATTTTTTTTTGTTTTGTACCGACACGAGAGGCGATAATCATAAAGGTTTCTTCTGAAAAAGCTTTGTGATTTAGATCATTTTCTATATCCAGCGAGCATTTTAAATATGTATATCGGGTCAAGGAAAAAAAATTTGTTATGTCTATTATGGTATTCTGTCAAAATCAAAGTATGGTTCCCTGCAAGCAAATTATCAAAAATTGTATTATATACACTAACAGTTGACTGCGGTTCAGACATCATCGTAACCGTTCTTCCAAATTTGTATATGTGTAGACCTGTCTCACCGATCAAGGAAGTGATGCCAGATGCAGCATGTATGATATTGACTTTGATCGAGTTTTTTACAGCTCTTACATGTAGTTCTGTAAGAGTGGTTGCAATTAATGGATCGCCATATGCCAAGAGTGCAATATCTTTGTTCTTTGCTTCTTCAAGAATCTCTCGTCCATCTTCAACAAACCATCGTTCGACAGGTCTTATACCATTATCATTTTTTCCAATCAGAGAATTCAAACCTTGTAAATCATCGTCAGATAATGCACTTGTAAATCTCTCGATATAAACTATATCACATATTTTCAAAATGTCCAGTGCATGAATGCTTATACCTTCGTAACCGTGAATGCCTATTCCAATAAGCCAGAGCATATATAAGGAAAAGACTTCCAGCTCTATATTTTGTCTTTGGTATCGTTGATCTTTTTGATTTGATGAAGTCTGGACATATGAAATAACGCTCTACTAAATACTTCGATGCTAGAAACATATTCTTCAATCTCTACTCGTTCATCAACAGTGTGAGAAGTATGCGGGTCTCCAGGACCAAATGTTATCATAGGTATTTTTAATGCATTACCCAGTATATTCATATCACCAGTTCCTGTTTTGCGTACGAGAATTGGACGTTTTTTGCAAACATCAAGAATTGAAAGTGAAAGTGCTCTTACTATAGTAGAATTATGATTTGCTTCAAAGGGCTCTGTTTTGTCTTCTATTCTATAAGTAGCTTTTACTCCTTTCTTGGTAGCAACTTCAGTAATGGCTCCATCTATAATTTCAAGCACCTTTTCACATGTAGTAATAGTGGGTATTCGAACATCTAATGTTATTTTGCACTTCTGAGGTGTAACGTTATGGCTGGAACCACCTGTAATTTCAGTGAGGCTACAACTGATTGAATTGGTCTTATTCTCTCTTGTGCCTGCCCGGTTTATTTCAGATTTTATTGCATTCCAAAAATCACACATTTCTTCAATTGAATTTTTAGCCAGCCAAGGTGCACTTGCGTGG
This sequence comes from uncultured Nitrososphaeraceae archaeon, assembly GCA_963825865.1. Lineage (GTDB taxonomy): Archaea > Thermoproteota > Nitrososphaeria > Nitrososphaerales > Nitrososphaeraceae > CAWGVG01. The sequence goes on from CAWGVG010000028.1 coordinate 67,122, forward strand.
GCACTAGATCCAACATCGCACGTAAGTCTGACTGCCAGTCTGCCTTTGTATGCAATCGTAATGTTCCCGATGCCACTTGGTTCGCCAAAAATTGCATAATCTACTGAAAGTTTACTCTTTACAAGTTGTTTAACTCCAGTCGCATTTCCTTCTTCGTCAACGACACCTGCGAAAATTATGGTTCCTCTCTGTTTTGGATATTCAGAAGCCGCAAGTAACATTGCAATCAGAGGAGCCTTTGCATCAGACGCTCCGCGACCATAAATGAAACCGTCCTCTATTTTCACTGGAATTTGTCCAGGAACAGTATCCATATGGCCACAGAGTAGTATTCTGGGTTCATCATTTCCTTTAGTTGCAATAACGTTTCCAACGCTGTCAATATGAACCTGTTCAAAACCAAGTTCGTTAACACATCTCTCTTTAATCATATTTGCAACCGAAGCTTCAGACCTTGATGGTGTGTATAATTGGAGGGCTTTCCTTAATAATTCAACCGCGTAACTCGTAGAAACCAATTCTACTTATTCTTTTCTAATTTTGAAGAGTAATCAACAATCAATCCTGGAATATCGATACCCGTTACCCTGACTGTATTTCTAAATTCAGTTGTATTATTGACCTCGTGCACAATTAGACCATGTTCTTTACTCTCCATAAGATCAACGCCAACAATCTGTCCTCCCATGGCATTTGTAGCTTTTATACAGATATCTTCTAACTCTATAGTGACTGGACAAATTTCAGCATGGCCTCCCAAAGCCATGTTCGTTTTCCATTCATCTTGGGTGGAATAGCGATAAATGGCAGCAACAACTCTGTCTCCTACTACAATTGCCCTAATATCTCTAGGAGGACGCTTAACGAACTCTTCAAAGTAGTAAACGTGATACAGTGGAAACATGTGCTCTCTGTCTTCAATTATCGCCTTGGCTGCATCTTTGTCGCGCAGAAGGGCAATTAATCTTCCCCAACTTCCAACTGTGGGCTTGATAACTGCCGGGTATCCTAACCTATCAAGCGCTGCCATTGCAGATACGTCGGAGAATGCAGAAATTGCTTTAGGTGTCTTTAAACCAGCTTTTTGGAGTTCCATGTGGGAAAATAATTTATTACCACAAAGAATTGCAGTGCGGAGCGAATTGATAATATGTGCTCCAAGACCCTCTAACGCAGCAGTTGAGTGAAGACTTTTAAAATAACTAACACAACGTTGAATAATGATTTTATTCTTATATACTGAGGAATTATTCTCATTTAGGTCAATAAAAAGATCTTTACAATTAGTATTATTCACTTCAATTCCTCTCTTTTTAGCAGCTAAATATAGTGCCTTTTCTTCCCATCTGATGTTGTCATAAAGAATGGTAAGAGAAGTCCTGCCTTTGGTCACTCGCCCCAGTCCTCGCCCAAAACTTGGGCTGGTTTAATATTAAATTCTTCGTCTAGTTTTACAAGCTCATAACTTGCACCACAGTCTGGACACGTTACAATTTCGCCTTCAATAGAGTCAGGAGGAACTTTGATTTCCGCATCGCATTCTGGGCATTTAACCATGTCAATCTACTCCTTTACTTTCAGAGCCGCATCATTAAGTATCTTTCTCTCTAGTCTATCGTCCAAGTATAACTCCAAGATATCGCCCATACGAAGTTCTTTCAAACCGCGAGCTAAAGTAGCTGCTTCATGTTGACCTGTTTCCAATCCTAGCAATGATAATAAGTAGGTTGCACCATTTTTGCCAGCGAGTTCTCCAAATACTATTTTGCGTCTGTTGCCCACAACCTTTGGTTCCAGGATTTCGTACGCCGATGGGTTTCGGTAGAATTCCGGCAAGGTGAGTGCCTGCTTTATGCTTGTATGCGCTATCTCCGACAATTGGTTTTGATTCTGGAATTTCTAAATCTGTATATTGTGAAATTGTCTTTGATAAATCTCTTAGCATATGTAATCTCAAGTCGTTGTTTGATTTGTAAATCAGAGTGAGTGCAACTGCAGTCTCAGCTAACGCTGGAATACCCGTACGTTCTCCAAACCCATCTATGGTGGTATGAATTTGATCTGCGCCCGCCTCACATCCTGTCAAAGCATTTGCTAATGCTAACCCAACATCGTTATGACAATGGACATCCAGTGAAGTTTTTGACATATCTATATTATCATAGACCATCTTGACAAGTCTGTACATACCTCTAGGACGCATAATGCCTACAGTATCTGGAATACTAATTCTTTCAATACCACGACTGTTCATCTCCTTACACATTTCTATAAGAAAAGCAGGATCAGTCCTACTTGCATCTTCCATTGTGAATCGGGCTTTCAAACTGTGTGACTTGATATAATCAGCAACTTCTAGTGCTCTTATTTTTGCCTCTTCTCTTGTAATCTTAAGTTTTGTAGACAGGTGAATATCGGAAATACCCATGTATGTTGCAACCCATGATGCTCCACTGCTAATGGCAATATCTACATCAGATTTCATCGCCCTGACGTGTGCTATGATATCCGCTTTCAATCCCTGTTTTATAATGGTCCTTGTAGACTCAAGGTGGTCAGTTGATATTACAGGACTTATTTCAATTTGATCGACGCCAAAAGAATCGAGCATCCATGCAATCTGAATTCTTTGTTTGGTAGTGAATGAAACTTTAGGATGCTGTTCACCTTCCCTCAGAGTAGAGTCAAGAATTTTAATTCTCTTTCTGTCTTTGTCGGATTCATTATATGTATGCGCATAATAGTTTGGATCGTCTGAATTTAGCGACATCTATTTCTTTTAATTAACTCCTTTCGCACGAAATATAAACTTTTTCGCGACTAAAATCACATATACACTGTCGTTTTGTTATAATATTCGTTGAGAAACTAGGTGAAAAATCGAATTTCGCGCCTTTATTAATAAAATGAACAATAACACCAAGATTTTTATCGTATGGTTTTTTTAAGAATAATTACTGTATTTGTATCAGAGACACCTTCTGTTTTCCGGACATCATCAATAGAGTTGTTAATTTCGGTGATTGTAGGAGCTGTAATGATCGCGGCAATGTCATACTGTCCTGTAATCTCATAGATCACCTCAACGCCGTTAATTTTCATTAGTTTGGAAGAAACTACATTTGTATCTGCAGTGGAATTGAGTGAGATAAGAGTTATTGCGCTTGCCTTGTCGGTAGTACTCATTTCTATGGTAAATCGCTTGATAATTCCACTATCTGTGAGATTTTTTATACGCCTTCTTACAGCAGATTCTGACAATCCGATCTCACTGCCAATTTCAACAAATGATTTGCGTGAGTCATATTGCAAAATCCCCATTATCTTCTCATCAATAGAGTCGAGGTTACCCCACATTTCTCCTCTTCTCCTCTTTAGCAAGTAGGTTATCCATTATTTCTAATATGTGAGAAACAGTCTTTTCATCCATAACAATTGGCGGAAGTAGCCTAATTATGTTTCTTCCTGAATATAGCATTAACAATCCGTTTCTGATTCCATCAAATAGTATGTCCTTTACATCGAAACGTAATTCTACCGCTAACATCATTCCTAAACCTCTAACTTCTCTAATTATCTTGTGTCTATCATTGAGCATCAGAAGACCGTCTTTGAAGTATTTGCCAGTTTTTAAGGCATTTTCAACTAGTTTATCCTCTATGAGTGCATCAAGGGTTGCACTACCCGCGGCACATGCAAGTGGATTTCCTGCAAAGGTGGAAGAGTGTTCGCCAACCTTCATTGCTTTTAAGATTTCGGGTTTTACTAATGTCAAGCCCATGGGAATTCCACCCGCAATCCCTTTTGCAAGACACATGATATCAGGCGTAGTGTCCCAGTTCTGTCCTGCCCAGATCTTACCCGTCCTACCGAGACCGGTTTGAATTTCATCAAATATCAAAACTAAGTTGTGACGATTACAAATCTCTCTGACGCTTTGTATAAAACCATCTGCTGGAACAACAATTCCTGTTTCACCTTGGATTGGTTCTAAAATTACAGTTCCTATAGTGTCATCAATTGCTTCTTCGATTTTGGCAGGATCGCTATAAGGAACAAACTTTACACCCTCTAAAAGAGGCATGAATGACTTTCTATATTTTTCATTGTGAGTTACTGAAAGTGCTCCGAATGTCTTTCCATGGTAAGCACCATTCATAGCTATTATGCCTTTCTTACCAGTATATTTGCGAGAGAATTTTAATGCAGCTTCAACGGCTTCAGCACCACTATTGCTAAAAAATGTATCGGTAATTCCCTTCGGAGCTAATCTAGATATCTTTTGGAGAAACTTTAACCTAGTATCATTGTATAGAGACATATGGCATACTATGAGTTTTTCTGCTTGGTCCTTGACAGCTTGTACTATTCTATCATTGCAATGTCCAACAATTGCAACACCATATCCTCCCATACAATCGATATATTCGTTACCAGATGTATCCCAGAGTTTTGCACCTTTACCACGTGCAATGTTTACAGGGAATCTCTGGTACAAATTAGCTAAATGCTGGTCCTCGTCATTCAATTGGCAGTAATCACCGTACAATTATTATGTATTATTGCTGCTGAGATGGGGTTCTCTACCTGACCTGATGCAATTATAGCCTCTTTGACTCCCATTTCTATTGCCTCATTACATGCCATAACTTTCTTTTCCATACCGAATCCTATCTTTGGTAATGCTACTGTTACCTGTTCAAATGTCATGTTTGAAATTAACTTATCGTTTAATATCAGCCCATTGACATTTGTAATAAATATCACTTTGTCAGCTTTTACTTCACCTGCAATATATGCCGGCAGCTCGATCTCCATCTACATTAAGAAAATCAAATTCTTCACTTAATGCAATAGGTGAGACAACAGGAACATATCCTTTATCTACTAATGTATTTAATAATGTTGGATCAACTGCATTTATCTTGCCCGTGTATCCGCCATCTATTGCCATTTTTCTGCCTTTTTCGTTGATAATCAAAAGCTTCTTCTTACGTTCTGCCTTCAACATACCTCCATCAATCCCGGCAATCCCGGCAGCCTTTATGTCTCGAGATAATAGCATTCCTACAATTTCTTTATTTATCTTACCTGACATCACCATGGTATAGATTTTCGCTGTATCTTTGTCAGTATATCTGCTCCTCACTCCTCCAGGCGATACGATGAACTTTTGTTCTTTACCAAGTTTCGTTGCAGTATTGGTGACTTCTTTGCCTCCGCCGTGTACAAGAATCAATTTGTCTTTTTCGACTGTCTTTTTGATATCGGAAAGTGTTGTAGAATGGAGTCCATCTACTACACTTCCACCGATCTTGATTACTATCATACTGGTGTCAGTGGAGTATATTTTAATCCATCCATCTCATCATAGCCAAGCATTACATTCATGTTCTGTATTGCAGATCCTGCTGCCCCTTTCATCAAGTTATCAGATGCAGATAATGCCACGAGCCTTTTATTGTCATCATCAATATCAAATCCTATGTCGCAAAAGTTCGAGCCAACTACAAATTTGGGATCTGGAAATTTGTAGATGCCTTTCTTATCGCGAATAAACCTGATGAAAGGTTCGTTCTTGTACGAGGTTCTATATATTTTCCATAGTTCTAACTCGCTAATAGGTTCCTTCAGGAATGTGTGATTTGTAGTAAGGATGCCTCGAACCACATTTACTGCATGGGGTGTCATACTTACTTTAATTGTTTTTTTGGCAATACGTCCTAATTCTTGTTCAATTTCTCCTGTGTGTCTGTGTTTAGTGGGCTTGTATGGTCGAATTACGCCATATCGCATTGCATGATGTGTTCCTGCATTTGCTTTCACACCTGCACCCGATGAACCAATCTTGCTGTCAACTATGATGTGGTCGGTGTCAATCAAATTGTTTTCTATTAGCGGTTTTATTGCAAGCAAAGAAGTAACCGCCATGCAGCCGGGGCACGAAACTAACTGAGCTTTCTTAATCTCGTCACGATGGAGTTCTGGAACTCCATATACTGATTTTGATAACATTTCGGGGAAAGGATGTTCCCACCCATACCACTTTACATAATCCTTTGGATTCTTCAAACGAAAGTCTGCCGATAGATCTATTATCTTTGTGCCTCTATCATATAGATCTTTAACTATTTCGTTTGCCTTGCTATGAGGAACTGAAGTAAATATTATCTCACACGAACTTGCCAATTTTTCCATATCCATTGGCAAAAAAGTAAGATCTATGAAACCTTTCAGACTAGGATGAACACGGTGTACATATTCACCTGCCTTCTGTCTGGATGTTACCATGCTTATCTCAACTTTGGGATGGAAAAGAAGTAAGCGTAATAATTCACCACCCACATAACCTGATGCACCAACAACACCAACTTTCATTTTTAATAGTTCGTCTCTATCTGCCAATAACGTGGCTTATGAATTTTGTTATATCTTCTACATTCAAAGATGTAAATTGCAATAAAGATTTTTATTTATTTTTTTGGTCAGAATTGTATATTTTGGGTCACTAGAAACCATATTCAGTCTCATTTTTTTGCAATTTTCAAGGCATAATCTATTATAGCACCGGCTATGTCAGCGTCAGAAACATTGGAAGCTCCTCTGAATTCCACAGTGCTATTGACTTCATGAACTAATAGTCCTCTTTTTTCATCTTCCATTAAATCAATTCCCACTATGCCACCTCCTACAGCTTTTGGAGCTTTTAGTGCAATATCTTCTAGTTCATTTGTAATTGGAGCAACTTCTGCTTTCCCTCCCCTAGCTACGTTTGTCCTCCATTCGTTTTCTGCAGAATAACGATAAATGGCGGCAATAACTTTATCTCCTACTACTATACACCTAAGGTCTCGCGGCGGTCTTTTGATCATTTCCTGGACATAATAAATACGTGCTAGAGGGCTATCATCTCCTTCTCGCATTTCTACAATCATGTTTGCAACTTCTTCGTCTCGTAGTGGAAAAACTCCTCTACCCCATGAACCAACAATTGGTTTTAAAACAAGCGGAAATCCTATCTTGCTTATTACTTCTATTGCAGATTCTGCGCTAAAAGCAAAATGTGTCTTTGGAGTTGGAACTTGATACTTGGCAAGTGTAAGTGATGTTATCAATTTATTTCCGCAAGTTTCTCCGACTTTGAATTTATTGATAACGAGAAACCCCAGAAATTCTAAACACGCTGTAAGGTATAATCCTCTAAAGTGGCTTATACTTCTTTGTAAGATTACATCCCCTAGTTGGAGTGCTTTTCTTTTGCTTTCGGTATCGATGGTAATCGTTTTTGCGTCGATAATATGGGCTCTTAGACCCTTTTTTTTGGCTTTGTCATAAAGTGCCTTTTCCTCAAAACGTATCTTATCATAAATTACGCAAACTTCAACCATCTATTCTCCCCAGTCTTCACCTAGAGTTTCAGCCGGTTTCAATTTCACTTTGCCTTTTTCTTTTTCATTTGATTCAATCTCAAAATCTGCACCACAATCTGGACAAGTTATAACTTCTCCCACCATTGCGTCATCTGGAACATTGATTTCTCCTCCGCAGTCTTGACATTCCGTTTTCATTTTATTTTCTCCTCTCTTTGAGTTTGCCGTTAGTCCCTATTGCATTTGCAATTATTGATTGCAAACCCCAGATCTCTACGAATCCTTTTGCTAGACCCTGGTCAAAGGTAGACCCAGCGGCGTATGTTGCTAGATCATTTTTGTAAAGAGAATATTTTGACTCTCTTCCAACCACACGGAGCGATCCTTTTTGCATCTTTATTTTTACTTTTCCGTTAACTCTGTTCTGTGTTGCATCTATAAATCTATCCAAGTCTCTTCGAAGTGGATCTTGCCATAAACCCGAATAAATTAACCAGCTCCACTGCTCATCTACAAGCTGTTTGAATCGAAGCTCGTGTTTAGTTAATACCATCTTTTCAAGATCTTTGTGTGCTTCGATTATTGCAATAGCCGCAGGAGCTTCATAAACTTCCCTGGACTTTATTCCAACAACTCTGTCTTCTATATGATCTACTATACCTACTCCAAAGGAACCAACTTTTTCATTAACATATTCTATTAAACCATCCATGTTCATATGTCTGCCGTCAGCAGCGATTGGAATGCCATCTTCAAATTCTAATTCAAGATAACCTGCCTTGTCATTGTTGAATTTTACGAATTGAAACGCATCTTCTGGTGGTTCAAAGTAAGCGTCCTCAATGTTACCACCTTCAATTGCTCTTCCCCAAATATTTAGATCTATACTGTACTTACTTGCTTCTGTACTAATTGGAATGTTTTGTTGCTTGGCAAATTTCATCTCGATATCTCTCGTGAGGTTCATGTCTCTTATTGGGGCAATGATTTTCAATTTTGGATTTATAGAACGGATTGTAACATCAAACCTAATTTGATCATTGCCCTTTCCTGTACAGCCATGAGCAATAGCATTGGCTCCTTCTATATTTGCCACTTCTGTTGCTTTAGTTGCAATTAAAGGGCGAGCAAGAGCTGTTGCGAGAGGGTATTTGCCTTGATATAATCCATTTGCCTTAATGCACGGAATGACATAAGTCAATGCAAATTCTTCTTTAGCATCGATGTAAATATGCTTTATTGCACCGATTGACTTGGCATTTTTTTCAATTTCTTTAAAATCATCTTTCTGTCCACAATCCACTGTTACAGTGATAACATCGTGATTGTGTATTGTCTGCAAATACTTGATACAGACCGAGGTGTCCAATCCTCCTGAATATGCGAGTACAACTTTGTCTTTTACCATATAATACGCGTTGCATTAATACCATTAAATTTATATTTTTTGGCCAAGAACGACCCTAATAAGGTTAGAATGAACAATGACGGTCAGTGAGAAATCAATTAGCAGCACGGTTAAAGGCATCATAAATAGCGATCTTTCTTTCCAAGATTCATTGCAACACGATTATTGTAACATCACCGCACTTGCAAGATTAATCAAACCACAAATTGATCAAATACGAGATCGGAATACTAACATTGAAAGTATAATTACTGCGGTTAAACGTTCAAAAAATCTTTATAATGCCTCAAAGCTACCAACTGCGTCAATTCTTGCAAGTAGTACAATCAGTGTGAAGACTGATGTTGCGAAGTTATCTGCAGGCAAAAACAAGAAAACGATAGAGAAGGTTGCAAAGGCTTTAATACAAAACACAGACAATTTTATTAGCGTCTCTGAAAGTATTTTATCAATTACATTAGTATTTGATGATGCCGTATTGGATACAGTCAAAGCAATCTTTTCCAATTATGAGATTTTGGAAATTGAGGAAGATTTGGCTGCCATTATGGTTCACAGTCCAGAAGAAATTATTAAAACCCCTGGCTGTGCTATTGCTTTCTACAACCAACTAGCCCATAGGCATATAAATATTGAAGATACAGTCAGCTGCTATACAGATACTATTGTTCTTGTTAAAATGAGCGATGTAGGAAAGGCATTTCATGCTTTAACCGATCTAATATCAAACTCACGCAAAATTCCAAAGAAAAGGCGATAAGAGTTTTATTCTACTACAAGCTTGACGAGTTTATGTACAGAAGGTACACACTAGATGAGGTTAAACGTAAAATTATCAATGTCTTACAAATCAATAGAACCGGTCTCTCAGGCATTGAACTTGCCGATAAAACTGGAATTAACAGAATGACTATCACGAAGTATCTAAATGTTCTATCTACAATTGGTCTGATCAAGAAAAAAAAGTTGGGTTCTGTAAATGTGTGGTTTCTCGAAACTGGGGTTATAGACTTTGAATTTCCACTAAATTATCTTGAAGTTCAACAAAAATTTATGAATGCAATCATGGTTGGAGATGAAAATCAATTACGACGAATTATAATAAATGTAATTAATTCCGATATCGAGCCAATAAAGATTTTAACACATGTCATCCTGCCAACTTTGAACACACTGAATGATCTTTACAGCAGGGGCCGGCTGGGTAAGACAGAACGAATTTCTCTCTTAAATATGATATTGGATCTAGTCGATTTAATGAAGTTTAATGTGCAGCCTGTGGAAATTAAATCTAATGCATTTGCCATCATTGTGGCAGGCTCAGAAGATCGAATTTATTATGCCAAGATCGGAGCCGTGTCTTTGCAAATTTTAGGTTGGAATTCGTTATACATAGGCAATGTTGAACAGCATATAGATCCATTTTTTGACATTGATTTTCAGCGTTATATAATGCAAGTTTGGAATAACAAAAAAGGCTTAATGATAATATGCATTTATACATCTGAAGAAAGCTCTTTACGTTTTCTAAATGCCGCTACAAAGTCAATAAAGGCAAAATTGAAAGGGCGTGTTAATATAGTATTATTGACCACACCTGAACTTCAGCTTGTGTCAGAAGATATTGGCGCTGACTATCACGCTAAGGACTTACAATCTTTAATTGAGTGGACCGAACGTGAATATAAAAAATTAAAGTGGCAGGATCTAAACTAGATGATAGGTAGCAGAGTTGACATGCGGGCGCACTAAGAGAACTTGTTAATTCATTAGGTTTGCAGAGTAAGCTTATGATATCCTGTTAACCATTGCTAGACATTCTTATTCTGGTAAAATTCAATGACTAAATGCATCTGATGATGTTACGTGTGATGTATTCTCACTCTTTTAGAACTACTGTAAACATTCAATGTGATTTTCAAATTACTCGTCTGGCTTTCATTCCTGTGTAGCCTTCGCTGCCATAATCACCCACTGCAACCAGAAGATTCCTTTGATAGAACTTTTTGCGTCACCAACTATTATTGCATCTATAAGCAAACCTCACTCCATGAATAACGCTCTTTAACTACGTCAATGCTTGTTTCTGTTTTTCTAACTTTAGTTTGTTATGATTATTCCATGATTTCTTGGTGTTATGTTTAATCTGCCAAAATATTTGTCATGGACTTTCCAGAATGTTTGAACAATGAAATTTTTCAGGTCTTCTTTCATCTGTTTAAGATCCAGTGTTTTTGGTCAGTTTTTCAATAATTGCTTTATGTTCAGGGTACATCTGTATGAGTTTATTTCTTTCTCCTAATTCAAAGTCTCGAAAATCAAAACCTGGTGATAGTGTACATCCCATTAATGAGTATGATGAACAATCACTGACAATTGCCCCAAACCAAGAACCAGCTTTAACTATGCTTTGGAACCTTTCTCCTTTTTCTAATCATTTCCAAGCATTATCGTCATTACCTTTTTATTTTCAAGAACATAGAGGATAATAGGACTACCCGTATAAAAATGCCATATTTCATCGGATTTTATTCTGTGGAGTGCTGAAAATTGATGACCGTCTAACAAAAAGTAAATTGCACTTGAAATAGAACGAGAGCCGTTAAATCCCATTAGAAGATCAACTGTCATATCAGACCTATAGGTTTCTCTATAATAACCACCTTCAGGATGTTCAGAAAGTTGAAGTTTCTCTATCCAATAACAAGCAGTGGATTTTTTATTCATAATAAAAACATATAGATATCGTATTATAGCATTTTAATTAGATCTTTACAACCGTTCTGGAAAAACTAGAAATAGCATCTAGAAAAGTACGTTATTCAATCGAGAAGCCCGTTGGAAATGTTTTCCACAACTTTAAGTCAACGTTTACTTCACGGTCCATATTTACCAGCAAAATACCAACAATAATCTAACTATTTAATTGGAGCGAGAAGCGTACCTTCTGGCATAAAGAAAACATACCCAAAGATTAGGAAAGATTTAATGACATTTGTGTTTTCTCAACTTCTCTGTAATAGATCTATGTTTTTCACTCCAATGCTTTAGAAATTCTGTGACAATGGGCTCCAAATCACTTGATTGCAGATCTGCTGCTGTATTTCTAGCAAGTTTGCCCATGTCATTTCCATATTGCACACAACTCCAACAACCAATGAAGGGAATCAAAGGAGCTATATAGTAACCTGCATGCTTACCAGTAAATCCCCATGCTTCACCTACCAAACAATACTTGGAATCATGAGCAATGATATGTTTGTCTTTTTCATCGAGGCCAAGTTTTAATCTCTTAGACCATGTAGGACATACATATTCGAGTGAAAGATGGTGATTTAATTTGTGCTTTACCATTTTTTCACTCTGTTGAATGTTATTATCAGTATTATTGTTATTATTGTAAGACCGGCTAAATCTGACCATGCTATATAACAACGCAAGCATTTATAATATATTTTACCATCATTCTTTTCTTGCCTCTAAACATAATGGTGACAGCAAGTACTTTACTACACAACCGAGGGATAAGGCAGCATTGCTATTTGATGCAGAAATAGAACCCAGTGGATAGATTATTTGATGGAAAGAATGTCCAAAGATTTCAGTACCACGTAAAGGATCCTAATATGGGTCGAGAAATATTGGACTGTAAGCAAGAGAACATCCGAACAAATTGATGCATTATTAGCGAAGGTCATAACTTGCTCAAAATACAAAGGTTTGGTTTAGGTAAGGATGCAAGATACCAAACCTCCACACTATTTTTATCCTCAGAACGAGGTAGTTATTATTTTTTGATATATGATTTAGTTTTAATTTAGATTACCCATAAGCGTATTGTTATACTTTTAATTAGATATTTACTTGTCACTATAATAAACTTGTTCATATTCTGCCATGAATCTCTGCTTAATACACTCAACCAAATTAATTTTATTTTGCTTATCGTTTAATTCATTGCTATTATCTTTACTTTTGATGCCTAGCGATTCTAATTCTGTTAACCACCAACCATCCTTTTCAGGATGTTCTTCGTAGAAAATATTGTCAAACAATTCGGATCATTCCCAAGATATTCTTCACGAAAATATAAAAAGGTTTTTTCAAGCAAGGATATGAATTGGTATAACTATTGTTTAATTGACTAAACCGTAGTTATACCAATAACTACCGAACGCTAGTATGTTGTTTGTTTTTTTCGCATTATTGTTGCTGTGCATTGATGTAGACATAAATTTAGCATAACACTAAAATATTTTCAACTTTGCTTAGTCCCTCATCTTGAGCTTTTGTTACACTCCTCTCTGTTGGATATTTTTTTGTTCATCTATGTCTTCAACCTTCTGGTAATCTTTGCTGTTTTTAATCTTCTTAATTCTACGTCAGAAAGCAAAACTATCCTATACTAAAAGTCACAGTTTCTGCCTTTTTATCAAAGCTCTTAAATCCTGTTTTTCTACCTTTAGGTCTATTGTATCCCTAAACAACGAAAAATATTGACGAAGTAGGAGTTAGTGTTTTAATTTTCTCACATGATATAGATTTAAGGAAATTTGCTAGTTGCATCAGTGGTAAAAAGAATTTCTACAAATACTCTATATTCTAGATGAGTAGGATTATCAATTAAATGATCTTTAGCAAAGTCAGGATTGTTGATGCCTTTCAGTTCTTTACCACACTTAATACATTTGATTGTATACTTTCTAGGAGGAGGAGTTGGCTTTTCTCTTAATGCAATTATACCTGATATTATATACAATGCTAATCCTGGAATACCCCATATTTGTACTGTTAAAAATAGAATAATTCCACAAGACATCAGTATAATTCCTACAAGTTTTGTATTTTTTATATAAAACACAACAACAATCGCTGCTATGTTAATTGCAATTATTACAATCGCAATAAGGACTGCGGTACCTAAGAAAAGAGCTAAAACTGGAATACCAGTCAAACTATTTATAAAAACATAAGCAAAAACGCCTAATAATGGAACGACAAGACCAAGAATTGCAGTAATTAATGTAAATTTCTGATATAACTTCATTTGTTACACTATGTATTGTTATTATTATTTATACCAATCAAATAATGCTACTCCATTATACTTAAGGAAGCCTTCCTTGCTTTCACTATCTTCACTATAATAAAAGAAGTTGAGTTTTTTCAACATCCCAATTAGAAATTGTTCCGTAAAGGCCAAAGTGGAATAAGTTATATGAATCCTGCATGATGAAATTAAATGATTTTATTAATTTATTCAACAAGGTTTTACTTTTCTTGAAAAGAAATCTTTTTCGAGATTTAGGAACGCAAAGGATAACTTTAACATATGTAGTGTTATGAATGGCTTTTCCATTGCTCAGAATTCTTTTGGAAAGCATTAGCGGTACTGTCAGGTATAATTTGTAGCAATTGCTTAAAAGGGAATTGCATAGCCTGACGATACCGTTAGCAAATTTATATGATTTAGTGTTTGCTATAACTAGCCTAGAAGTAGATGCCTTCGCAAATAAAAATAATACAACTCCTGAATATGAATATAAGTATAAGAACAACCCAGGTGCAGGCTCCATAGAAAGTTCTAATCGTCCTCCACCACCAATATAATTCCACTATGGAATAGCTTTGACTTTTCTCTGTATGTGTGTTAGGATAGTACATCTGTTGGAACAAATGGCTTGTGATAAATTAGTAATACCGTTTCTATGTGACTAACTATAGATAGTATTAGTATTATTTTACATCAGCTTTGTTTAATTTTATATCCCAAAAGAACTTGATGGATAGATGAAGCATATAGCTAAACAAGTCATAATTATGAATTTTAATTGAACCTACAATCCTAAGAGAATAGCCTGAACGGGCTCAGTATAATGCAGTTGAAAAAATCATAAAAGAATATTTAAAAATTATAATTCCTTCAACGAACTGTTATAACTAATAATTACCTGTGTTAGCATATGGGAAAAAACGAAACGGAACAACAAGGGATGACATCAGCAACTCAGTGGGCAGATCTAATGGGACAGCTTTTCGATAGACTAACAGGAAAAGGAGCGGTAATATCATATAGTTTTAAAAACTTGGAAGTAGACATTCCAAAAGCAGCAGGTCCACAAGGGCAGACATTGGGTAGTGCTAAATGGGTGGTTAATGGTGAGTTAGTCATAAAAGCTCAAGCTCAGACATCCAGTGAAATAGGGAGATAAATAACAAAGAATATATAGAAATATTTGATTGCAAAGAGAAATTGTCTAGACAAAGAACTAAAAGGATATGGTTAAAACGCCTATTAGTAAATGATCGTGATGGTATTGATTTTTTCAACTTTTAATTACTACAACAAAAACTACCAGTTACAGTTTTTCATCATCATATTCGCCAGTAGTAAAACTAATATTGTCATGTTACCAGCGGGAAAGTGGTGACACTCATTAAAGGTTTAAATGAAGTAATTCAAAAAAACAACACCAACTAGGACTAACATATGCTAAAGCCCGTTCCTAACTATCACAACCCTATAATCTTTTCAATGCAGTCACCAATTTATCGATATCTTCTTCATTGTTGTAGAAATGAGGAGAAACTCTAATACCGTTTCCTCTTGCTGATACAATTATTTTTTTCTTCTTTTTCAATTCTATAACGACATCAAGAGGCTTTCTCTCTTTTGGTTTAAATACAATTATTCCTGATCTATACTTTTTCTCTTCTATTGGTGATAGAATTTCGAGGTTCAAATTTTGGAGCTTATCTATTAAATAATCTGTTATTTTGAGAATTCGTCTTTCGATTTGGTTTATTCCGATTTTTGATATATATTTAATTGCTGCATTTAATGCAATTATATTTGGAAAATGTGGAGTGCCTAATTCAAATCTCGTTGCTGTATTGGATACATCCAATTTTGTGTTATTATTGAAATTTTCTCTACTCTTTTGACCAGATTGACTAAAAAATGGTGGCTTAAATTTAAGATTTCTAAAATATTTCTTTTTTACATAAATAGCTCCGATCCCAAAAGATGATAGAATCCATTTATGTCCGTTTGATGCCATAAAATCAATACCAAAATCTTTAACATTAAAATATAATACCCCTAGTGATTGGGTGGCATTTACTACAAAATAGAGTCCTTTTTGTTTTGTTAGTTTGCCAAGGTCTTCTAAATCTTGTCTAAAGCCCGTAGAATATTGCACATGGCTGGTAACTACTGTTTTTTTTGTTTTGCCATTATCTTGATCAATCATCTTTTCAATATCTTCTATGAGTATTTTATTGCCATCTCTTGCACATACGAATTTAATATCATTTGTATTTCTATTAAGCCAAGGCAAATTAGAGGAAGGAAATTCTAATTCATTTGATATTACAATTCCCTTATCTGAAAGCATATGAGCAATAATATTCATTCCTTCGCTAGTAGAATGGGTAAATGCTATTTCTTCTCTACTATTTGCTCCAATAAACTTTGCATAAAGATCCCTGGTTTCTTCCAATTTGGTTACCCATTCATCCCATAATGTTCCTCCATTGTTTAGTAGCTGTTGGTAAAAAGTTAATACTTTGTTGTATACTGGTATAGGTATAGGAGAAATTGCTGCATTAGCTAGGTACACATATTTCTTTATAATTGGAAAATCATCTCTGAATCTCCTCCAATTTCTTGGCATATTTATTCACCAACTTTCATTAGAGTCGTTAATTTCATCATTATCAGTGCAGACAGCAGTATTAATCACAAAATCAAACCTCGTCCTGTGATTGTCTTCTATACAATATAGCACAAGAATCAGCATTTTTCAACACTATGAAGGCAGAAGAAGATTTTAGGTGAAAGTTAAATGTCTGAAGTAACGTTCTTTACTTGCAATGAATGCTATGATATTTTGACGACCTGCAGCATAAGCTTGTTGTTGCTGTGAGATAATGAGACTTTCTACAACTACCATGGCTAACAATCCGTGCTGCTACTATAGCAATTACTGCTTATAATGTTTTGTCGTTAAACATTTTACTTCCTTGTTGGTCACTCAAACTATATGTAAAGAAGCTAAATCCTGTTTCTCCACTACTACATAGTTGTCCTTGGATATTTGGTAACCTTTCTTTATTTCAGATCCTGGTATTTCTTTATTTTCTACAGAACACCATTTTTTGTGTTGAATTCTATGACCTTTGTCATCTAATTGATTAAAAGAAAAGTCCTTGCTGCTATCCGTAGCCGTATGGATCTTTACTGGAATATTAATAAGCCCAAAAGATATACTTCCTTTCCAAATACTTCTAGAGGTCATCCTTAATTATGTTATTATTTTGCTATTGATTTAATAGCTTGAAAATAATTAACTAATGACTTTCACTATAACCATTCTTGATAATAATAGCGGATCACAATTCTATTGTATTTATTTATAGTTGAATTATTACTCTTTAAGACACTATTCTGCATAAAATGTTAACTATTTGAGTTAATAGATTATAAGTTACTGTAACTGAATTCCTTTATACCATTCTCTGCTACAAGAAATGCTGCATAATTATAGAACTTGCCGGTGGAAACTGTCTCCATTTGAAAGTCAGGTTGTAGAAGGTTACTATCAGCGGAATGGTTATAATGCGTAATCACAATCCTGTCATAATACAATATATAAAATAATCAACATAGAGAGAGAAAAAAAAGATACAAAATGTTTCTACGTTATTCTAATGCATCTTTTGTTTTTACTTTGGCTTTGTTAAGTGTTTCAGAGCTAGGTTTGCCTTCAGCATGATCTTCTTCGGTTTTCATTTTCGCTTCCGAATCTTGAAATGTATTCTTTATTTTTTTTGCAATGTCTGTCATCAGTAAATATAACGACAATATGGTTTAATAGCCATTGTATAAAATGTTCTTACTTGCTATTACCTTTATTGTCAGTATACGAAGTCTTCTAATATGCGGTTATGTTATCATTGCAGCCAAGATTTTTTATCGGAAAGCTTGAATTACCTATATATGTGAAAATTTGTGTATTTTTTAAAAAGGAAAATAATACTGAGGTCTATATGACTTGACCTGTACATGTTACTGCCATAATACCGATAAGAAATACTGGCAACAGGATACTGTCTCTTAATGTAGCACCAAGCATAAGCACAGCTATAGCCGCCCCTATGCTATAGATCTCAGCTGTGTACTTTGCTCTCTTTGAATTAGCTGATGATAACATAGGATTAGTCATTACTGATGTCATTTGTATTATTCCTAGTGCAAGCAAGCAGAGGAAAGTAGAAGCACATAGAAGCCATTTCTCTGAAGACTGCAAAGCTAAAGCTTGATTACTTAGAACTATATGTTCTACACTAACTCCAAAAGCTGTAAAGCCAATTATCAACGGAAAATGTATGTACAACCAAGTAACGTATATTCCGATTTGTTTATTCTCGCGAAGAGCTCTGATTTCTGACCATCAACACTATCAAAGTATATCCATCACAAACTAAATGCTATGCCTAACCCAAGTCCTGCAGATAGTATAGAAGGTATAGTCCTATTGTGAGCTGCAATTCCATTAACAACTCCCAATATGGAGATGCCTAAAACAATAATTGTAAACGATCCAAAACGCTCAGGTAAATGCTGTACATGAGGTGCAAATTGTACCTGAAAGCTGTCTTGCAAACAACAAAGGAGTGCCTATATCAACCCCTAATCCAATTATCCAGAAAATGAATCTAATTGGTGGATGTACAAATGCAGATGCAAGCCATATTCCTGCTGCAATAGAAAATCCTATGGAATATCTGGTAGTAAGCTGATGCACTTCTGGAACATGTCTTCTCGTACGTAGATATTCTATTACAAGAATGGTACGTATTACCGCATAAGACAATGCAAACCAGATTGAGTTCTTACCTAGTCCATCAGGTATGCTTACTGCCATAAAAGCAGGAGGAGCAATCTGTAATAGCATGGGAAGTCGATGTGCTAAATCGTCAGTCTCAAATCTCGTTGAATAAAATGTAACACCAATCCATGACCATCACACTGGGATAAAAAGTGATACAAAACCAAGAAATCCATATACAGAGACATCTTGATTGAGATCTCTACTCAGCTGAAAGACGATGATAGCAACAATCAGGTCGTAAAAGTTTTCTAACCATGTAACATGACGCTCTTTGTAACTTTCCAACTGTTTATTCCTATTATTTTTCTATATATGACTATTGTTACAGGATGAATAAATGATGTACATACATATGAGAATATTAGGTCTGCTCCAATGTTGTTGTATGTTTCCTTTATGACCAGACTCAAATAGAAAAGCGAAACTTATTGAAATTATATCTGCTGGCACAAGAGAAACGGGAACAAGTGTTAAAAGAAAAAGATTTTTTAAAAAGATGTATGGTATAATCTAACCCAACTACGATCAAATAATAGATGCATAACTGAATTACATGTTTTGCAAGTATTTCTTTCTATATGTCTTCCTCGCATCGTGTATACATAATTATATCTGTATTGATCCGTTCAATAAAAAATACCTCGTCTATTGATTAGACTGATATAGTGGCAGTAATTGTCAGAACAATTTAAATTCCATTAAAATTGTCGCTACTCAAAAGTCAGAACGCTAAGGCTATCGATACAGCTGTTTAGGAGAATTCAGAACTTTGAGGCTTGGCATTCAACATTTTATTTACTCGTTCAATTCTGCTGTCCAAAAGACCGTTAATAAAATTGTGAAACTCTCTTTCAGCATTTTCTAAGGTAGAGTTTTCATTTTTACTCATATATTTTTGTACAAATTTGACCTTTGTCCACAGATACGCTAATTCATCATCATCAAGGCTCATTTCATAATTTAAAATGTATAACTTAATACTTAAGCTTATTGCGTGAGGGGGGGTTGTTGTCTAATTCGGTATCGCATACTGTGTCACATTTATTGCAAGTTTGTTTGCACATTGTAATCTGTTGAGCACTTCCAAGTTCCACCCTAAGGCCTTGATTAATCCAAATCTTTTCTGGTTGTTCTTTAATCTGAATCTGCAGTATAGCTGATGATGGTGTTCTGTTTCTTCTGCTCCAAATATTCCTTCTATCAACCCTCTGTAATGATATAGTGATATGTTGAATATCTTCGAAGCCTTCTTCCTGTACTTCCTGTTCTTACCTTTGTTCCTGGCGTTTATTCTCTGCTTGATATTTGGAAGCATTTCCATACCGAATATTGACTGAAAGTTTTTGTCACCATCGTACCCTCTGTCAGCGTTGAATATCGAGCCCACAAGATCTACTCCACATTTCTTCAACCTATTCAACATTGTTCGGAGTACTGGAGAATCGTGAGTTTTCTTGTTTGTAACCCGTGTATTGAGTATTATTAGATGGTCAATTATCGCTGTGACATGCCATTTCAGATACTGTTTTACCATTATTTTTTCAAATTTCTTCTTGCTTTTCACAGGTCTCACTTCATATTCATACCTGTCTGTCTCTACACCTGTACTATCTGATGCAAGAATCCCTTTCTTCCACCCAGATTCATTTAGACACAGATATGCAGACCTAGTTAACGTTTCTTCAAGTACTGCAATGGTATTTTCTTAAATGTACGTGATATCCATGTGTGATCTGGATACGGTTCGTTATTCCATGGCAAATTAAGAGAAGGTGCTGTATTCTGTACATCTCTGTAAGTTGAACCAAAAACAACCATCAATATACAGATACAGACAAGTTTTTCCCAAGAATGAACCGGTTTCCTTCCTCTATTACTCTTCTTCTTTGGACGAGCAGGAGGATTTTCTTTGACCAGAGAAACTATATTTTTGATAATCATGTCACGTTCCAGGGTATGTGCTAGATGGTAATACAACCAGTAACCATCTTTCCTCTTGTGCTTGGCGAGCCAATAAGGGGGGTGCATATCCATTCTAAGCTAAATTGAGAAGCGTGAAATCATATTTACAGTCGATTAAAACGAATTAGGCAACAACCCCGCGTGAGGGATCAAAGGGATCAAATATCTTCTGCCGGTAAGCTTCTTCCTTTAATGCTTTTAGAGAGATTGGTTGATCTGTTCTTTGCTATTTTCTACAACTCCTTTGATTATGCTACCAAGCAGCAAAAATTAATGCTTGCAGTGCAACAAGCAGAATCATCCAAATATTTTCAGTGTACTTTCTCCTAAAATTGTAAGTCTATGTTACCTGATACCTCTGTATTCTACTTATACCAGTGGATTGTCTGGACCACCGCTAATGCTAATAGCTTAATGCCCCGGTGTCTAAAATTATAATGACTTCTAACCTAGACGAAAAAAGTAAAGATAGCAGTAGTTGGTATGAATATTACCTAACTTCAGAATAGCGCGAGGCAGAATCTGACGGGTACAGGATCCAAACGACCCAACTAAGATCCTCGTAGTGGGGATATGCTTTTGGTGGGATATGATGTTCCAGTAATCAAAGAGCTGCAAAAGGCCTTTGCTATATTTGAAAAAGAATACTGTCATATCATCTTATCACTATATCATTAATTTTTGGAATACTGTGTTATTAGAAATAAATAAATCATATCGCTATTTCCTTAACGGAAGGCTAAAGCAAAATATAGATCCTTTGCCATCATTATTATTGCGTCCCAATTCTTTAAAATATCTAAAGTAATGCTTTGTTGCATGATTAATTATCTTGTAAGTGATACTTATTTGACCACTCACCATTTAGCTTGCTAGTATTAATTATTCTGGTATGGTTGACTGGCCTTGCTATAATGAATCACTAGTTAGGCGTGGTCAAGTACTCTTGGATTTTGATGTACTTGATGGATGGGATCATGAATTATGTCAAATGAACCTTGGTAAGGTTGGTGAGCCCTACTGCTACCCAAATTCATTTATTCAGCTTCTAGGTTACATGAGAGCATATTTCCATCTACCATATAGACAAACACAGGGTGTAGTCATAGCTCATGCAAGTAAAGAAGTATCAAACACACCACATTATAGTACCATTAATAGACGTATAAACAGGCTAGAGATTAAAATCGATGAAAAATTAGGAAATGATATTGTCATTGCTTTAGACAGCACCGGCATTAAGGTAGCTAATCGAGGGGAATGGATGCACCACAAATGGCATGTCAGAAAAGGATATCTAAAGATACACATAGCAGTTGATATCGAGAAGAAAAGAATTGTATCTCTGGAGGTAACAAGTGAAGAGGTACATGATGGTAAGATGCTAAAGAAGTTAGTAGACAATGCTTCTGAAAATAATAATCATGTGAAGGGTATATTAGCAGATGGTATGTACGACAGCAATAACAATTTTAGATACCTATCAAAGAACCACATTAAGCCTGGTATAAAGACAAGAAGTAATTCCAAGGTCAAGTCAACTAACTGTCATGCTAGGAATATGTCTGTAGTAAGACAACAGACAAACCTCAAAAAATGGAAGCGTAGCGTGAGCTATGGGTACAGGTGGATAGCAGAAACAGCATTCTCTTCCATTAAAAGAACATTTGGTGAACATGTAACAGCTAGAAAGTTTCCTCACATGGTAAAAGAGAATCCTCCTAAAGGCAGTTCTGTATAACATGTTCAATCGAATGACCTAGCTAACGGTTTGCATAACCTAAAATCCTAATGAATTATGCAACAGAGCATAAAGTAACATAATTTTCAATGCGTTATCGACTAGACTATTAATGGAAATTCCTCTTTGCATCATGCTCTAAAACTTGGAGTATGTCTTCTTGCATTCTAAAATTCGAGTTGACTGAATTATTTTTAATAGAAGACAAAGTTGCTTCCATTTGAATCCTACAGTATAGATTATATATGATTTAACTGCAATAATAATTTGAGAAGTAATTCTCTATAATGCAACTACCATCAACCGTATGTTCTTTATGTAAAGGTGATCTGACAATAACAGATCAGGAGTCAGGAGAGATTATTTGTAACAAATGCGGTATGGTAATTTCAGACAAAACTCAAAGTTACCGACCAGAATGGCGTGATACCTTCGATACAGTCGAAATGAACGATAGACATCGCAGAACAGGAAATCCTACCTCTCTATCTCGTTATGATATGGGATTATATACCATAATTGGAAAGACTGACAAAGATGGAGTAGGACATAAACTAAATGCATTCACATACCCTACAATAAAAAGGTTAAGAACATGGGATCTTAGAACACAGAGTCATACTGCTATAAATCTTATGCAAGCTTTCAATGAACTTGATGTATTGAGCGATAAACTTGCATTACCAGATGCTGTAGTTGAGAAAACTGCTTATATCTATAGAAAAGTCCAGAAAAGAGGATTAGTGAGAGGAAGAACAATAACTGCATTAATGGCTGCTTCTGCATATATTGCATGTAGAGAAATAGGAATTCCCAGAACATTAAGAGATATTGCCTCAGCTAGTGACATCAAACGCAAACATTTAGCAAAAGCATATAGATTACTGCTTTTCGAACTTAACCTGAAAGTTCCATTAGTCGATCAAATAAAGTGTATTGCCAAAATTGCAAATATAGCTAATCTAAGCGAAAAAACGAAACGTCAAGCAATAAGTATCATGAATGAAGTCAGAAAAGATGAAATATTATTATCTGCTGGAAAAAATCCAATGGGACTAGCAGCTACTATTCTTTACTTGTCGTGTCTTAAGACTGGCGAGAATAAGACCCAAATTGACATTTCTCATGCGGCAGGAGTAACAGAAGTGACTCTTAGGAACAGATTCAAGGATTTAAAAAGCAAGCTAGAATTATCAATTAGAAGATCTGATACAACAGAAAGTTTTTTGCCGTAACAACTATAAAATGATACAATTAATTTCGATTAAAAGATACAATTACTACCGTGTTTTATCGCCGCCATTCTAACTGCTAATCTATGCATTCAGACTAGGATCATTTTCTTTTTCTGTACGGGATGATGAATTCGTATTTCTAGCCGTAGAATCAGATATAATTCAAGTACCTATTTTTTGCGACAATATCAATTTATCTTCTTAAATGAGCAATCATCAATTTACCTAGATGCCTTTCTAGTTTTAGATCTTTTTCCTTTGAACTTATTTATTATGTCCAAACATCTTATCAATCTATCAGTAGGAATTTCAATTTTGTATTCTGGAAGGCCAATGATATCTTTTACACCTTCAGTTTCTTGCTTTTCCTCCTCCTTTACTAACGTGCTGTTATATCTTTGAGGTACAACATAATACGGCTTTATCATGGCAATGTCTTTGAACATCATGCATGCCATCATAGAAGCAATGGCTTGAATCTTACTACCAACTGATACATTTACTAAAATAGAGTTTCCTTTCTCTATTGTATGGATATAAATATATGTAACTCATTTTTGTTACCAACAGATGCTATAAAAATATTTTTACCTGATATCGTCCTGTTACCGTTTTGTACATGGTTTGGTTCCTTATAAGAAATCAAATGACAAAGAAATTAACAAAAACCACGTTTAAAAATAAATGTAATATGTTGATAACAAATGCTAATGAGACATTCTAAAGCCGAAAGGATGAGGCCAGCATACTTATTAAAAAATATTATTATAAACCTTAATTCTGCTTGTTCTGATTAATTTCTCTTTGCTTGTTCATTCTATTTCTTTGTTTTAGAACTTCTCTCTCAGAAGTAGTGCAACCTAAAAATTAATATCTGATTGAATAAAGGAAAGTCAAATTCTCTTATAGTCAAAACTCCCCCTCCTCCCATAATGACTGTTAGCTATGAACCCTATACAAGCTATTTCATTAAACCAGAGACTCTAAACCTAGACAATCTTGGTTGCTTGCTTTGAAAGGAGATATACTAAACACACCTATTGTTTGACTATATGGCAAAATCTGTTTCACGCATTGTTTTTAAAAACTCAACATACAATGCGATTGATGAATGGCCATATAAGAAACTTGAAACTTTTGATGTTGTTATCTTTATCTGTAACAATTGTAGGCATAGTTAACATATCACCATTTTCATTGGCATCATTATCATCTCCTTTTTTTTCTTCTCATTATGCATATGCAAAAGAACAAATTGGTAATCCATTAGTCTATCACCTGAGCAGTGACGAGCCTTGGCGAGCAACTGTAGCTATTTCTGATGCAACTACAATGCTAAAGTTAGGACACAATGTGACTCTACTACTTAGTATAGAAGGAGTACAAATAGGAGTTAAACATCCTCATCATTACTTGGGACTTGACCTGTTAACTAGGAATGTTACGAACTTTATAGCTCATGGCGGAAAAGTCATCGTATGTGAAGTATGTCTGAGGATAGCCGGATATAACAACAGCGACATTATAGATAAAGCCATTATAGGCAAACCGGAGATACTATCTAATCTACTTAGTAAGGCAACAGTAATAGACTACTAGTTTCGACATTCCAAATTGTTTTTTCTAATTTTGGCAGTCTATAAATGTCGAGAATATTTTATTACTTCAGTCCTATATGAGTGAGTTTATTTCCATATATCAAGACACGTTTGTAGCCTAGCATTAAATCATACCAGAAACACAACACTATGATAAAGAAACTGAAAAGCTGCCACTTCATAGACTACAGTAAGAGGCATTGCTTGTTTCAAAGATCGAAGCTTCCAAAGATGGAATTCCGTATGTTTATGTCGTATTTACGGATCCTAATGAGCCAAAATCGTCAGGAGGATGACATGCAGAAACAAAAACTTGTTATGGTTGTCAAAGTCCTTTTGGTATTGGTGTAGGTGCAGTTCCTTACCTTGTTGAAAATGGAGACTATAGGAGATTCTTATGTAAATATATAAAAATTAGTAATGAATCTGGAGCGTCTTTGGACTCCCATTATAGCGTCATAGATAAATTGCTTTCAAACGCGGGTTTATTACATGATTTAATGATGAGAAAGACAGTAGTCCTTACTAATTCAGAATTTAGTAAAAGAGCAATAAAACAATTATATAAGAATGAGGTCCGTCCTTTAGTCCTCAGCCCTCCTGTAGATGTAGAAGCATTTCGGAATATGGCACTTTGCACAAAAGGACAAAGAGAAGATACAATACTTGTAGTTTCAAGGTTCAGTCCTGATAAGAAAGTTGAAAATGCAATAAGAATAGATAAAGTCTTGTCCGACAGAAAGAATACAAACTATAAAATGATAATTATAGGAAACATTTGCAATGCTCAAAATGACGACTATCTCCTTTTCCTAAAGAATATGATACATCATTATGACCTACACGAATATGTAAAATTGGAAATAGGTCCTAGTTTTGATAAACTAGTCCATCTTATGAGTAAATCAAAGATATATCTTCATCCTTTAGCCGGTGAGCCATTTGGAATATCTGTTGCTGAAGCCATGGCAGCGGGCTTGATTCCTGTGGTACCTTGTGTTGGTGGAAATTCTGAATTTGTTCCGCAAAGGTATCATTATCGTACTCTTGAAGAAGCTGCCAACGCTAATTGAAGATGCGTTGATGCTACCTCCTATAGACAACCAATTCAGAACAAGGCTAAGCAATTTGACATTAAGGTTCTCCATAGAGAATCATAAATACTTCCAACTTATTACTTTTTGTGGAATTATCATTATAACAAAGTCTCCAATACCGATTTTTTGGTACTGAAGATATTTATCAGACAGTAGTTTGTGAGCTTTTTCTAATAATAACAGTTCATTTTGTTCTAATTCTTTACCTCCTATTATCGAAGCCTTTCCTTGAATCATAATGAAATAAAGTTTTGTCCAATCTTCATTGTATTCATCTATTAATAAGGCAACGTTTGAATTTTGCTGTATGTTCTTTTCTCTTTTTAGCTTTTCAGGCCTAGATTGCTTAGTCTTTCCATCTATTGGTATGTAGTAACAATCATTACCAAATACAAATACAACTGGTATCTTTAATCACAAGTGCATCATCATCATTTATACTTCAAGCTATATGATATTACAGCATCAAAAACGTATGCTATAGTGAATCATTAGTGACATAACCATCCATCATAACAAAGACAATAAAACTTTAACTAAGGTCTACAAGAATTAGAAATGTCAGATTAATTTAATCTATGATTTCTATTGGAAATGGCATTTTTTTAATATTGTATTAGATAGATAAACTGTGTATATGATTCTACAAGAACAACAAAAGAAGCTGCCGCCGTATATGTTTGTAAGTAAAATAGCGAAAATATCAAATGACAAATACTATATCAACATACCAAAGGCAATGTGGCCTGACGTACAACAGTACCGCAGCAGTTGAAAATGATTATTGAAGGGATTGACTAATAAGCACTAACAGATATACCCGAATATGCAATAGCTCTACGTGAATTGGGTCCTCCACTTTCTAATAAGATATGCTCTATATGGCGCATCCTTTTTTTTAGATAACCAATTAAATTCTGCAGGTGATGGTAGTATTAAGTATTAAATATTTAAACTTAAGTTAGATTTAGAAATGACATAGAAATGGGAATATATACGAACCACACAAGTTATTTGACACAAAATTTGATCACAAACTAAATGAATTTTTATTGTCATAGCTAGATTAGAGATATTTACTACTTTCTTGAGTATTTCCTGATTGACTTTACAGGACTAAAAGACTATGCTAAGAAGTAGGAGGATAAGTAGTTAAATCCGCTAATAATAGTATGCGCTATCCAATCATAGACATCCTTTTCAGTTTGAACATTACATATTTCAAAATGGCTAAAATTTTCCAATGTGATAGACGCGAAAAAATAAATGAAACTAAACCATTTGGATACGTTAGCAATCTATCAAAAGGTACGAATCTTTGTGAGAAATGCCAGCAGAGATGGTGAAAAACAAGACTGTTCCAGCTTCGCTCTGTTTGTCTCTATTGGCGTATAGACATATACATGAGTGAAAAATTCTTCACAAAAACAATTCACATGAGATCAATGATGTGCTCTGATCCAATATGCTTTTAAGGAATATCTTTGTAGCTGGTATTTGAACATGGGACAAAAGGGTAAAGAAATAGTAGAAGTTGACATAAAGAATGTCATCGACGATCTTAACTCTGCTTATGCTGACGAATGGTTATCACACTTTCAATACTTTCTGTATGCCCAAATTATCGAAGGTATAGACGCAGAGACCCTTAAAAAAGAACTTGAACAACAGTCAATGGATGAAATGAACCATGCAAAGATTCTTGCTAATAGGATACTTCAACTTGGAGGAACACCCAGCACTAAACTTACAGAGACTTCCACATGTGGATTTTCACCTCCACCAGAAGATAGAACAGATCTTATACGCGTAATAGAATTGGTATTAGAAGCCGAAAGGTGTGCAATTGAGAAATACAATAGATTGGCAAAAAAATATCATATGAAGGATTTGGTCACTCATGAAATATTTGAAGACTTACTTACAGATGAAGTGAGTGATGAAGAAGACTGGGAAAACTTTTTACCTGGATTAAAACAGAGACAAAAATAATAATCTGATGAAGTAATAAACTTATGCTGTCTTAGCAGTTGAGGAATAAAAAACAAACGAAAGAGAGCTGACAAACAATGTCTGGAGGATTTTACATCAAACTGAGCAATCACCTATATTGTTTTGTTGTTCTTGTTAGTTCAACCAACTACCTATACCTCTGTTTAAGTTGACACCAGTCAACTCATCCTAACAATGTAATGTAATTACATTATTTTTATATTACATGTAAACATAACTGCTGTCATCCGACACGAGGAATGAGGCGACTTTCGCGATTTCGTCGGAGCTGTCCATACGCCCCAATGGCACGCTGGCCACGAGGTTCGTCTTTATCTGCTCGATGATTTCAACAATCGGTAGCAGTTATAGCAGATCCGTATAAATATTTGGATAACTATTTTTAGTTAGGTGATTAGAAGTTATGAGCTTTTGGAATTTGGATCCAGATGAGTGGTTTAGGAGGTTCTTCGGTGGCAGTGGAAGAACAGGAATAACGCCATTGGGAAAGGGAGGATGGTTTGGAGATATCCCGAGGCAATTTGATGAAATGAGAATGGAGATGGAGAGAATGTTTGAAGAACAATTTAAAGATATAGAATCAAAAGCACCAAAAGAATTGATAAGAGAATATCAAACGCCTGAAGGTGGCAAAGTAAAAGAGTTTGGACCATTTGTTTATGGTTATTCAATGACTATTGGACCTGATGGCAAACCAAAGGTAAGAGAATTTGGTAATGTTAAATCACCATTGCGTGGTGGTAGTGGTGGTGGAGGCTCTTTTACAAGACCAATGATTTCATCTGAAAGAGAACCTTTGGCAGATGTAACAACAACAGAGAAAGAAGTTAAAGTGGTAGTAGAAATGCCAGGTGTCAGTAAAGAACACATCAGGATAAATGCTTATGATAACTCGGTAGAAATAACAAGTGATGATCCAAAAAGAAAATATCATCAAGTTATTGACTTGCCAACAGAAGCAGATATTCAAACAGCAAAATCTAGTTATAAAAACGGAATACTTGAAATAGTATTTAATAAAAAGGAGCAAACAAAACCAAAAGGAAAGCAGATAAACGTAGAATGAATTTGTTAAGTTAAATGATTAGTTGTCGATGTATATACAACGCTAAATAACAATCTGCAAAAATAAATGCATGTAGATATCGCCAGGCGTTCCACATCTTACATTTTATCGTTTGAAGACCGGTAACCCTACGTTAATTTTGTCAACACCATAAAATCGGCTAGGTCTGCCAAAACTTACTCTAGGTGTTTGGGAGGACCATATACAATGACAAGGCATATGAAATAAGATTAGATGAAAAACTCAATGAGTGAGTAATAAGATAATATATATCCTCTGGTTTAAATGTTAATATTCCTAATTGCTAATATAACTAGGAAGATGTATTATAGTAACAAGAAAGAAATTGTATCTTTACTATCCCAATGAACTAAAATTAACTGATAGATATAACAATTTTATTTAATTTTGAAGCTTAAATTTTAACACAGCAATAATGTATTCATATATATAAATGAAAGGACCATTGTCAGGATATACAGCAATAATGTATTCATATATATAAAGAAAGGACCATTGTCAGGATATACAACGGATTATTCACAAGGTTGTGAGGGCAATATAGGTAATAGTCAAGCAAAAGCATGCATTATAACTAATGAAGAAATAACGCAGCCACCAACACCAGCCCCTATTCCTTCAAAGCCAATTATAAAAACGATTACCGGATTTAATGCACCATATGGAATCATAACCATTCCTGATAATGGTTTTGTGTATGCGAGTAATTACGGTCAATTCAACACAACGGGTACTGTCACAGTAATAAACAGCTCTACTAACTTCATAACAGATTCTGTGGATGTAGACAAAAATCCTCAAGCTATTGCATATGATTCAGCAAATGGCTTTGTATATACAGCCAACCTTTTGTCTAATAATATATCGGTAATAAATGCATCCAATAATGCAGTTGTTGATACGATACCTATTGGCAATTCTCCAGGCGGTAGTTTCGAAGGTATGGCGATTAATCCTACGAATAATACTATTTACGTTGCAAATAGCGGCTCAAATACAATATCAGTAATAAATGGCACAACTAATACTGTCGTTAAAGATCTTCTAGGTTTCCACACTCCATCTGGTATTGCATATAATACGGATAATGAAGCTCTATATGTAACGAATAGAGGATCAAATACTGTTTCTGTTATTAATGGTTCAACAAATAATTTGCTAAGAATAATTCCTGTAGGTGCTGCGCCAACAGGAACTATCTATAATGCTGCAAATGGATATATTTACGTTGCAAATAGCGGTTCAAATACAATATCAGTA
Organism: uncultured Nitrososphaeraceae archaeon; assembly: GCA_963825865.1. Taxonomy (GTDB): domain Archaea; phylum Thermoproteota; class Nitrososphaeria; order Nitrososphaerales; family Nitrososphaeraceae; genus CAWGVG01. The sequence goes on from CAWGVG010000028.1 coordinate 97,789, forward strand.
ATAAATGGCACAACTAATACTGTCGTAGCAACAGTTCATGTCGGAACAGGTCCTAATGGAATTACATACAATTCTAATAATGGTGAGATATACACAGCAAATTCTATCTCTGGTACAATTTCTGTTATAGATGGTTTGTCTAACACTGTCTCTCAAACAATAAGTCTTGCAACAAGTCCTAATGCAATAACATACAATTCTAGTGATGACAGCATTTATGTAACAAATATGGGTTCAGATACCGTTTCTGCAATCAGTAATATTAGCAGCAGCAGCAAATAAGAATCATAAATAAAATAGAGAAAGCTTAAATCAATCTCCCTTACTTTGCAGAATAAGAACATGAGACATGCGTGACATCTAAATGTGAATGTTCCAGCCTTGTCATCTACAAAATCTAGCGTTTGTTGGGTGATTGTATTCTTCTATGCCAAAGCCATGTCCGTTGTATAGTTCGACTTCATCTTGTGCTGTGGTGAACAATAATCTTACTAGATCACCTTTGTTAACTTCAATAGTACCCGGAGTGAACTTCCACGATTGAACCTTTACTGGAATTACTTTTACGTGAGCACCCTTTGATAAGACAGCAGAAGCTGGTTGAATGCATGACTGGAAGACTTACCTCCTTGATCACCTTTGGTTCAATTATAAAGTTAGGAGAGCCCGTCTGCTGACCAAATATTACATCAACATTATAAACTCCTGCTGATGGAAAATTGTATTCAAACTACACACTTTGACAACTACTCTGATAGACTTATCTATACCAGTTAACAAAAGTTCGCTAACAACTATCGACGTATTTCAACTCAAAATATTAGCAAAGTGTTAGCGAATTAATGTTAATTGGTATAATTTGTTTCAATAACGTCATTATGTCATCCATGAGTTGCTGAGGACATTGTATTACGCTCTTGAAACTAGTATATACTAGTGATCGTAAGGCGCAGCTTGACAGAAAATGGTGGCAATATCGATATACAAAAATACGAAAAGAAGGATCGCTTATAATAATAGACTCTGTAAAAGCATACTTTGGTCTTGGTAACGACACAGATCTGGATAAATTTATTCAGAATCAGGTAAAAAGAGCACAAAATCTTGGTAAGAATGGAGTTTCTGTAATCACCGATGTAGGATCATTCCTGTGTATATAATCAAAACAACTTTGATGAGGCCACAGAACAGAAGAAGCAAGCGTTGCTTTCACATCATAGCAAAAGTTTCATAGTTACTACTAATCTGACTACATAAGTAAAATAATCTGGTTAACAACACAATAGTAACCTTTATGACTATACCTACTATATGACTCATTGTTTCGCTGGGGAATAAAAAGGAGAATGTAAGAGCACCTTTTACAAATAACGAGTCAGATTGACACGAACCTATTTCTATTGAATTCATCTATCTACTGTAAGATGATCTTTCAATACCATCATAACCCTCTTTACTTATTCCATGAACTACTTTTGCAAATTTTGAAAGGTAATAATCGATAGATATGCCGTATGCTCCGAGCTGTTCTTTCAGGTCTGAATACGATTTCAGCTCGACTGTAGTCATATTCTCTTCACTTAAAGCAGAGGTATGGCGAGGCTGCCATATTTGATTTTTCCTCCTTCAGGATTTTGATTTGATCCTTTAACTTTTGGATTTCTCCCTCTAATTTCATTTTCTCATCTGCCTTTTGCTGAATGTATTCCGATATCTGAGCCAACGGTAGACTCTTTGAAAACTGAATCAAGTTTGTCAAGTAAGAAGCAATGCTTTCTGGTGTTAGCCCCAGGTTGTTGCAACGCTTGTAAATATCAGACATAAATGATTCAAAACGCTATCCTCTGTTACTCCCAATCTATTCATAATCATTAGCTTTAAAACCATCAGCGCATTGAGGAGCGGATATACTAATTTTCTTTCAACCTAACAACCCGTCTCCCTTAATTCGTCTGCTCCAGAAAGACCTAGGGCTTGTCTCCATTCGTTGACTATGTTTGTCACAGCTCCAGCACTAAGGCCACTATCACCTGCGATTTTATCTCTTTTGCACCAGCGATCCACTGTTGTATCACTAGTGACCTAAGATTATCAGGAAGTTTGAAAGGCATTATATTATATAATTATAGAACTAGCATCTATTAAAATTTCCGTCAAATGCGTCGTCAAACAAGTCATATTGGGCGACTGTGCTTATCTGTTCTTTTTTTAGACCTCATGTAAACTTATAAAAATTCGACTAAAGGCTGGTCGGGCTTTTTATCCACAACTAAACCGCTTACTCCTCCAAATTAACCGTAGGTCCGAATCCGGTGGGAATGCGAACCAAAATTGACTCATTTTTGCCACCCATGTCGACTTCTCCGATTGAGACTCCATAGGTTAATCAGAATGCTACTATCTATCTATAGGTAATAAATTTCGGATTTATCTAGGGATTAGATTCCTACATGTAATCGGGGTTCTATTGACTAACTTTAAGGTTATCTGCGAAGTACTCGACTTCTAGCAAAAGAAATCAAAAAAAATAGTAAGAATCTCTTGCGTAATTAGGGAAAACTATAGTCTAACACCCTACTTGTTTTAGCCGTCTTCTTAGATTGAAATGCTGTCAGACTGTATAACTCTGAAGTTCAGGAGACCTGGATATTATATCATATATGTTATTGTAACTTCCTTAATCTGTTTCTAAATTTATTACCCATTATTCCAAACTTTTTGATCTTACATATGGTATGTTCTACTATGATCCTTAGCCTAGAATGATTCTTGTTGTAAGTTCTTTCATCACATGAAAGCAATGTACCCTTTTTCAGTTTGATACCAAGTACAAAATTTACAGTGGGAAAGTCCTTTTCAATGCCAAGATAACCAAGTATCAACTATGTTTTCAACTTGTGATGGAGTTATAGAATGATTGTGTTTGTAAATGTCATAATCATGTTTTCTTCCACTTCTGTGACCTGTCTTATGCAGTATCAATCCTTCATGGTTTACCATCAATTGTGTCTTGACAGTATGTTTCTTCTTTCTACCTGAATAGTAACTCTTCCTTCTTCTTTTGTTCTTAGGTCTTGGAATTTCTTGTTCTGTAGAGTCTATGAAAGCCTTGAATCCAGGAAGGTACTCTTCTACTTCATCTATAGTTCTTAATCTCCTATTAATGTTTGTATATCTTCTTTGGCAATGGAATACACTCCTTGATAAGTGGTTCCATCATTGATATATCTCTACAAACATTGCTTTGATCAGAAGGTCAAACAGAAATCCTGATAATGTATATGTAATGTATAATCTGTAGTATACTAGAAGCATAACGAATCTTTCTTTAACTTTAAGTCTAAACTTAAGTCTACCAGCACCTATATCCCGTATTCTCGTCCTTGATAGAAGACGTCTTCTTTCGTGCTCCGTAGTTATGTTCAATTTCGTTACAAATGGATTCAATTTGGGATACAGTTACTCCTGTAAATGACCTGAATATCAAAGGTTTCTTACATAATTTGCTATAGGACATCAAAAAAGTCTGTCAGATAGATATCCTATGTGAAGAGGAATATAGTCTCTAATCTTTTAATTACACAAGAGATTCCTTAGTATAAAAGAATTAGAATATGGATATGGCTAAGAATTAGAATATAGTCTTTAATCAAATAGTGAGAGGGTTCAGGACCCAAGGTATTTAGTTTCTATGTAGGTCACAAAGTAATCGGGGTTATAGCCTTCATTGAAGGTATTATTAAGAAGCACTTTGGGGGCATAGACAATATCCGATGCTGATGTATTTTTAATCTTAACCATTCTCTGATAGGCTTGAAATTACCCCTCTTGATGTCTTCCTCGTAACCCTCCAGGTCTTTGCGCATCTTTGAAGCAATGATTGCTGAAACCAAGTTTCCCAAAGTGTAAGTTGGGAAATAGCCAAAGAGGCCACTGCTCCAATGAGTATCTTGAAGCACTCCCTGTGAATCCTTAGTTGGTCTCACTCCAAGCAGTTGCTCCATTCTATCGTTCCAGAATTCAGGAATTTCAGAGACGCGGAAGCCTCATCTCCAAATATTTTTTTCTTCTTATCTCATATCTTATTGCTATATGGAGATTGTATGTAACTTCGTCGGCGTCAACTCGTATATAATCAGCCTTGACGTTATTGAAATACAGGTAAAACTCATCATCTGTTGCTTGGTTTGCGAAACTTACTTGCTTTCTAATCAAGGGAGTGATCAATTGAACAAAAGGCAGGCTTCTGCCCACAATATTCTCCCAGAACCTTGACTGAGATTCATGGAGCGCAAGCGAAAGTCCGCCTTCAAGAGGAGTAACAGACAATGACTGATCGCATTGCAGATTATACAAGGCATGACCAGCTTCATGAAATAGGACGAGATATCGACTTTTTGAAATCGGTCCCTTCATACCGAGTAGTTATTCTTATGTTGTTGAGGCCCATAGCCTCAGTGAAAGGATGAGTAGATACATCCATTCTGAAACGTTCCATGTCGTATTGCAAGAGAGTCAAAATGTCATGATTGAGCTCGTCAACTTTTTGCAAATCATACTTTGATTTTCCAAGTTTGCTCTCTTCTGCAAAACTGCTGCGAAATCTACGAGTTTTTTCAGAATCTTCTGAATACGCGGAGTCAACGCACCGAATACTTTATCCAAATCATCTACTGTATTTTCTTCGAACTTATCCAAAAGCGCATCATACGGATGCTTTTCATAACCTATCTTCTTAGCGATTTGCTTCTTTATTTCTATCATTTTCTTCAAGTGGGGTGCATACATCATGAAAACAGATTTTTTCTCTCGCCTCCCTCCATGCCACGTTGCCCCTTATTCTTTCCAGAGATTCTGCTTCAGTCAACTCTTTGGTATCTCGATCTGCTCGGTGATTTCCCTGTTGAGGACCTTGTACAATGCCCTTCTCTAAATTGCTAGGGCTCACCAGTTTCTTCGCTGACCAACAAGACCAACAAAATCTTTGTTTAGCAGAAATCCTTATGAGCATGTGAAGTTGAGAATCGGCCACTCCTCTTTCTTCCGTGCCTTTCCTAGGCATATAAGTCTCAAAGTCCAAATCTATTAGAGAAATGGCACCATTTAGCGACTACATTGGTTTGTAGGCATTTAGGATCTGATTTATTACAGTGCTTCTCGCATCTCATGTCGTCACACTTTTTATGAACTCAATCACATCGGTCTATTAATCATTGCTAGCCAGATTTTTATCTCCCATACGGCAAAACACAAAGAGTCGGTCGATTTTTTTGTTGAAAAACTTAATGAACAAGTGTTAAACCTATTCGCATGGAATATGAAAAATTGTCAAGAAATGGTAACACTGATTGTAGGTGGATAAAAGACAAATTCAGAAATCTAGGGCTCTTTTTCTTATATTAGCAAAGAATATAGTTAAAAAGGAATATACCCAGAATTGGGTTGCCTTTAAATAGGAGTAGCTTCGACATGCTATCCTCCGATACCTGTTTTTGTATTCAAGGAAGAAAATATTGATTTTCCGTACCTTATCTTAATCATTATTTTTACCAACCGTTGTCAAATACAGCTCGTTCATTCTGAAAAGACCTATCGTTAGTTTTTCGAAACGTGCATCCGCTAAAAAAAGTTACCAAAGATATTTGCGACAAGGCTTTAATGAAATTAAACGAAACGCTACAGACAGAATAAGGCGATATAGCAAGACACAGACATACTTGATGGCGAAGATAGAACTGGAATAGTTGAATCTAGAGAAGGAATGTAATGATAACAATGAGTGCAGAACATTATAGTAATCAAAATAATCAAAACCACACTATATTATGGAAGGATGAAACTTAAAACCGGTATTATTCATAGGCGAGTTTGCAGCACCTTGGCTCGGTGTGACCAAAATAAGTATAACCTTTCGGTTTATTATTATTCATATACTCATTAATTCGCCTCATAGAATCAAATCATCTATATAGAGAAATCTAATTTTGGTGAAAAAGATGTGGAAATTTTAGAGAAATATAACAAAAAAAGAGACTTTACAAAGACACCTGAACCAGTAGGAAGGAGGGATACGAGGAGTATAATAATACTATTACTACTACAACCAATAAAGTAGGTAAAGAACTTAGATTTGTGGTGCAGAAAAATGAGGCAACAAAATTGCACTACGATTTTAGATTAGAGACAAAAAAGGAAAGGTATTAAAATCTTGGGCAATACCCAAAGGTGTTTCGCTGGATCCAAAAGTAAAGAGGCTAGCAGTATTAACTGAAGATCATCCTTTAGATTATTTGCTTTTTGAATGGATAATTCCTGAAGGAAGTTATGGAGCAGGAACTGTGATTGTTTGGGATACAGGAACATATACTTCAGAACAAGAAATTTCCGACCAATTTAAAAATGGCAAAATTACGTTTATCCTATTTGGCCAGAAATTAAAAGGAAGATTTTCGTTATTAAAAACAGCAAGAGAAAATCAATGGCTTTTGATTAAAGGAAATGATGAACAGAGTTTGCATCTACTAAAGATGATTTAACTATCACACGACCTGAGTCAGTTCTAACTGGAAGAACTAATCAAGACTTGGAAAATGGCAAAGGAGATAAAGCAAAGTCAAGCAAGAATAAGATCGCCATTAGAGACTCTAAAAGCAAACACCACGATGCTAATATTAATGACGACAACTACAAAAGAAAAGATAAATCTGCAATAATTTCAACAGGAGTCAATCTAAAAGAAAAAGGACTCGGTGTTAATGAAGAATTTACAACAAAAATAAAACCAATGTTAGCCACAGCGGACACTTAGCTGTTCAATGACAAAGACTGGGTTTTTGAAGTAAAATGGGATGGAGGACCATTCTATGTTCTTTTTACACAAGACAAAAGCAATATTTGAAATAAAATCTAGAAGTGACAAAACCATTACACACCGATATCCAGAACTAATAGAGCCACTAAACTCCGCAATAAAATGCAAAGAGTCAATCATACTAGACGGAGAGATTGTAGTATTGGATAAAGTCGGCATGCCCAGTTTTCAGAGCCATCAGAGGAGAATGAATGTAGATTATAAAGCAGATATTGGGAAGTTGAAAAGTCTGGGGAAATACCTGCAACATATTACATTTTTGACATTCTTTATTTGGATGGGAAAAACTTGCAGAATTTAGACTTTATTCAAAGAAGGGGTATCCTTTCCAAGGTTATAAATAAAAGCAACAAATTACAAATTTCAGAATTCTTTGAAGAAAGAGGTAAAGAGATCTTTGATAATGTCAAAACCATGAATTTAGAAGGAATAGTGGCAAAAAACAAATCTAGTAGATACATGAAAATTAGAGATTAGGAGATTGGCTAAAAATTAAGACTATAAAAACTCAAGATTGCGCAGTAATAGGATATACAAAGGGAGAGGGAAACAGAGAAAATTACTTTGGTTCTCTTCTCCTAGCGGTGTATTATGGTAACAAATTAAGGTTTGTTGGTCATACTGGAAGTGGATTTGACTTTGCCCAGTCTCAATGAAGTATACAATAAACTTCAACAGATGAACAGAGAAAATATGTCCTGTTGATGATATACCATACACTAATCTAGTGCCTCTGTTTGGATTGAACCTAAACTTGTAGCAAAAAGGTAAAGTTCAGTGACTGGACACAGGAAAAAATTATGAGAGTCCCTATATTTCTTGGATTCGGGGAAGATAAAAAGCCAGAAGAATGTGTTCTTGAAGAAGAAAAGAGCACCGAAGAATTGATTTCAAATGGTGATGAAAACAGTAGTGATGAGAACGACCCACTACCTACGAAGCTTCTGAAATATCTACATCTAACGGTCCGAGGACGACTATTACACCGTCATCTTTCTTCTTTTTCTCACCTTGATAAGGTATTCTGGGATAAAAGTGAAAACCATCTACAACTGACCAAAAAGGATTTGATTGAATACTACAACAAAATTAGCGAATATCTTCTGCCTTATCTTAAAGATAGACCGTTATCTTTGAGCAGGTATCCTGATAGAATTGAAGGAAAGTATTTTTATCATAAGAATTGGAATAAGGAAAAACCCGATTTGGTACAAACTGTAAAGGTGCATTCCAAATCTAAAGATGGTATCATTAACTGTTTATGACAAACATAGGTAACAATATAGGTCTACAGACATAGGTAACACTTCTGCTAGGAAGTGGAAATCTCTATAGAAATTAGAACAAAATTCAATCTCATTCATGAACATGAATGGACTGGTAATAGTATTAGCGATATTTGCAATAAATACGAAATATTGTAGGAAGACATATTACAAGTGGAAAAATAGATACATAGAGCACGGAATAGACGGGTTGAAAGACCTATCTAGAAGGCCTCATAGCATCAAAACCAAAGTATCTAAACAAATAGAAGAAACAATACTTGATTTAAGATTAAAGACCTTTGTTACTAGTAGAATCAGGTTCAGATTAAAAAGACTTGGAGTATCATTGAGCAGTAGAACCATATACAAGACATTGAAAAAACATACTCTCAACGTTCTAAACTGTAAGGTAAAGAATAATAGAAAGATAAGCGATTTGCAATGAAACATCCAAATGACA
>CAWGVG010000029.1:0-190544 GCA_963825865.1 uncultured Nitrososphaeraceae archaeon
TAGTTTTGCACTTTCTCTTTTCCCTCTTCATAATCCTCCCCTCCACGTAGCAATTCCAGTTTTGGCCTTTTGCACCTAACTCCTAAATCTTTTGTTATTGGCTGGAGGTGCTTGAAGCTGATTGGAATTCCTAGTTCATTTGTCAGACAGTTTGCAAGTGATTCAGACTCGATGTATTTCTGAAGATAACGAAAGATGTGCGGGTCGTTAAATAATGCTGATATAATAATCTCTCTGTTTTCATCTGTTATGCCAGATTTTGTTCCGCCAGGTTTCTTCATCTTTATTCTATCTATCCCACTTTGGATATAGGGAGCAACCCATCTTGGTACAAAACTGCTGCTAACTCCGTGTTCATTTGCTATGTCTTCGTAAGTTTTACCTTCAGCTTTTTTGGAGTATAGCCAGTAGCCTGCATTCTTTTTTGTTACCCGTATTCTTCATAAATGACTTTAATTTGTTCCTCGTCTGATGGTAAGTTTGAGTTTGAAAGGATGATCCACATAATGAAAATATCTCATTTACTAACCTTTAACCATTTCCAAATCTAGGTTATGTAATGAACAAATAACGACATAAATTCAGACACTTCACTTAGTTGATGAAAATAAACAACCTTGAGTATAAAAGAAATGGTATCAGAACCGTTTTATCAGCTTGGAATCAAATATCTGGACAAAGGATTCATTGAAATTCTTTCAATCGATATTAGACGAAAAAATACAAAATATAGCAGAGACAGATAAAAAATTAGCACAGTTAGAGAATATCAAGAATAATGACAAAGATTATCAAAAGATTGAACAGGTTAGCTGAACAAAAAGCAAACGAGATTTTGAAGAATAGAAAGGCAGTAGTATTGACAGCCGTTATGGCTGTTTTAGAGGCCTTGAGAAATCAACCTGACAAACAACATCTTTTAATTTATGACTCTTTCTATCCATTAAATAATAATAATAATAGCACTGCCCATATATTCACCAAAATGATGTCATCATCATCAGCGAAATCCAGAAAATTATCTTTCTATGTCAGTCCATCATAAAGAAATATTGAAAATAGCTGAGGAGTCTTTATGATAATTTTTTAAAAGCCGCTGTTAACAATACTATAAATAATCTCACACCACAACAACCACATTGAAACAACTTATACCCATGCAGAGATGGAAAAAGCAGTTTTAGTCGTACAACACATTTCAGGCTATTTCAAATAACAATCCACATAACTAAACAAGGTATGATTAACCGTTAGTTCAATTTGGACAATAATAATTCTTGCACACATTTCCTACTATATAGAGCTCTTGGGTGATATTTTTTCTCCTTCCTCATATGCCTTAATGTCATCAGGATTTCTTTGTACGTGTTTAATCCTGTTGTAAAAGTCCCTCCATTTTTTTACATCTAAACAATTTGTTGCACCTAATATTCTAGCTTGCCTATCAAAATCAATCCCCTTTATATCATTGCCATCAATATTGGTAATCAGCTCTAATGCATTGTATATATTTTTGAATTTAAATAGTCTATCAAATTCTGACATAGCACTTTCATAGTGTCTGAGAGAGCTATTCAGATTCCGATCGAATAGCGTAGAGGACTTGGAGATATCCTGTCTGTTTATCTTTTGCAACTTTCGAAAAACATCAACTATGTGTTTTTCGTCTATTTTTTCAACAAAACCGACAGTAATACGTATGCTGTCATAGACTTCAACATTATCGACAATATTAACATAAAACGTCTTGCCTATTTTTTTTACACTGCTTCTTGACTCTTTGTGTCCTCTCATTAAATCAAGGATAGAATATTCATTTTTCTTATTAGTAATACATACGCGTGGAATTACCAAATTACAAGCTAATATCAGGTTACGATATTCGTATTGTATACCAGCTTGCTCGGTGTTTGTAAATCCTATTTCTTGTAAGTTGGATATTTTAATTGAGTATATCGTTTCAGATGAGGTAGTCCTTTTTCCTTCAAGATCAATAAGTCCTTCGGATTTTGTTAGTTCTAGATCCATGTTACAACTTCTATCGTGTGTCGGTGGATTGATAAGGTCATGACAAAAGATATCAGCCTGAAGTTCATAATTCATTGATAACACTTACTATTCAAATCATAAAACACTTTTCAACAATTATGAAACCTTGTTAAAAAATCTGCTTTGCAACTAGGAGATGTTGTCCATTTATCCTATTTTATAGCATTAACAACACCATCAGGACAAGCATTTATATCTTAATATCCTAAATTGCATTTACCTTTTACTATGTGGCCTAAATCTATATTTTCAGAAAGAGTTTTAATCCTGCGTGAGAAATCCTTTATTGTGTTATCTGCATCCTTTCTCTTCTTTTTCAAATCTTTGAATTTTTGTCTTATTTTGTCATCTTGACATACTTTAACTAAAAATTTTTTTAGTTTTTCTGGATCATTATCTGATTTTCTGTCAGTCTCTATTAGAATTTTCTGCTCTTCTTGATCAATTTTATATCTGTTACCAATGTCTTTACCATAGAAAACAAAATCTGATATTAACATCTCTTGGTCTTCATACTTATAGAGATAATTGAAAGCATATTCAAATATACCCGTCAAATTATAGAAATTTATATTTTTCATGTTACTATCAGGTTTTGTTATTACTGCGGTATAATCTGGATAGTATTCATTATCCTTGGCTTCGTTTCTTATTTGTTTTCTTAATATAGGTTCAATTTCTTCAATGAGACTGTTATGTTCTTCTATTAACGCGTTAAGATTAGTCCAACACCTATAATCCTCTTTATATGATTTAAGGTGTGACATGGCATGGCTAAAATACGAAATATCATCCAGGTCTTCGTTTAAATATATTTTATGCTCTTTTTCTTCTAGACTTAGTTTTTTTATTTTTATATATGACTGGTTAAGCTTTTCTGAATGTCGGGTCTCCCTTTTCCTAAAAAACCGATAAGTGCTCCAACAGGCGCTAATGAGGTTATTGTCGCTCCTACCATCCAGGTAAATTGGTTTTGATAATATTGATTTACGTATAAAATTAAGAATGTTATTACCACAAAATATCCTATTACTGCTAATATCGTCGCTGTGATGTGTTTCAAGATAGGTCATAGTGCATATTCATGGGAAAGATATAAACTCAATCTAAAGATAGATATGATGAAAACTCACTCAGCTTTTAATGTTTCCTTCATTTATTGAGTGTATGTATGAATAGTTTCATGAATGCATTATTGCACCTTGAGCATCTGTTCATTACATTCCATAGATATGTAATATTAGAGAATTTTTTGTTTGATTGGCCACCTATCATAGAATCAATAGAACCAAATCTACACTTACTATAATTTAAAAACTTTGGTACTTGTATTTTCTTACTGGTAATCACACATCTACGACAGCAACGACATTAACGACAACATTTTTTTATAACTTTTTGATATTAGAGAATTTGTCTGGTCTTATTTCTTTTTATAAAATGCCGTCGTTGGTGTCGTTGCCGTCTCTATCTTTCTATAATATAACGAGAATATCATAATATTAATAAATAATATAATAAAAAGAAAGCGAGGAAAAGAGTGGTAAATAATAAAAGACTAAGGAGCTCTCATCTTAGAATACACATAATTGATAACATTTGAGGATTTTCTCTATTAAGAACAATAACCCATGCATTTGCATCCAAAACATATCATCTGTCAACGGCCCGATTTTTCATATATAGTAAGAGGCAGAAACGTTTATAGCTATCATTGCTGTTTGTATGCTTGAGTGTTTTCTTCCTTCAAAGGAAACTAGTACTTGATTGACAAGGAAAACAAAACATAAAAAAGTGAAAAAGTAAAATGGAAACAACCAATTATCAACAACAAGTTCCCTTTGATTTAGAAACCAAAGGAAAAATTCAGGAATCCCTGCAGGAGATTTATAATAAGCAACAGCAACAACAAGCCACAAACGCCAATAGCGGTAAAAGAGGAAAGTTTATCAAATTTGTGCATGACTTGGAGCAGAAACGCCTTAGCTTTACAGGGCGATTCAATAAAGAACAAGTACCGTACAAGGACTTTATAACAAATGAGGTAATCCAAGGTAGGTTCTCAGAACGATATTTCTTTGAATGCTATGACATTACAGATCCAAACTATCCATCTGAAATGTCTACATGGGAACGAGGCCCCAAGGATGCAAAAACCATACTGTACTGGCTTTCAAACGACAAAAATGTGTTAGACATAATACGCCATGGCCAGCCAGGGAGCAAAACTACTACCTACGATATCCACCCGCCACCGATGGATTAAGAATGAGGTTACTGCAACTAGGCAGCTTAGGACCAATCGTTGTTGGAGTTGCCAATCACAGAGCATTTACTAAGAGTTTTTTAAATCAACTAATAATAACAAAAAGAATAGTTAATCATATTAACAATATTGCATATTATAGTATGTGAGCGTTGAAAAGAAAAATCCTCTAAAACGTGATCAAGCATTAAATGATGCTACTAATGGACAACTAGGAGACGAGCATAGGCCAGAGCCAATATCTGATCTAAAGGGTCAGAACATCAGAGATCAAGCTCGCAAGATGTCTAAAGATCTACCAGATAGTTAACATAGCCAATAAATAATAATGATGACAAGAAAAGCCAAGAGCCACTAAAACTCATTACGGGTTAGTATAAAGTAATCCTAAAGATAACCGTCTGGGAGTATCTGACGCAAATGACGTATCTGACACAGATAATAAAATAGTATTGACAATACCAATAGAAAAAACAAAATGATGTCAGATAGTAGTAGTTATACAATGTTCCTCCATAGGGTACTAGTCGTCTATATGTAGTGAATCTGCTCTTTCATTCTAACCTATGTAAAAACTGTTCTGTGTTAAGAGGCTATTGCTTGATTTTCTTTCAGCTTCCTTTTGTATTTGTGAGGTAGTTTTATGCAAGCCTTTGCCTTTTGTCAAAAACATTATTTTTGGAACATATAGTATTGGATTTGATATATTTGTTGTTGTTCTTAACGTCTTGTCTTGTCTTTCCATCATTCTTTTATTATGTGGTAAATAATATTATAATATTACAAAGAAGGCTCATAGGATATTCTTATACAGCTTTTAGCTTCTTATCATTGCTATTTTTGTCCTTGCTTACTATAGAATATACAGAATATTGATTATCAGAACTACCACCAATTGAATATTCATCTATTTTATTGAAAAGATAACCATCATCAAATTTACCCTTTGTAACTTGATATAGATTGTTACCTATTACCATTCCATTTGGTTCTGCCTTAGAGTTTATTTTTGCACATAAGTTCACGGTTGGACCAAACAGATTTCCACTTGTAGATGTTAATGATCTGGCTACTTCAACTCTGCCATAGTCAGCACTAATCCTGTAGGAAAGGTTTGGCAATCCTTCTTCTTTTTGTAACTTTGCATTGACTATTGGATTGACTGATATCATTGTAAGACCACATTCAAAAACACTTTTAAAAGCAGACATCTTATTAGAGGAATCAGCTGTTTTAGGAAAATAGTAGATTATACTATCTCCTGTACTTTTGATTACAGTTGCGTCAAAGTCTCTTGCTAGAGCTGCCATTGTGTTTATAAATACAGAATAATATGTCTTGATTTTTTGTGGATTTGTTATTTCAATTGTATTAATTGTAGAATCCACGATATCAATAAAACATACACAGGAAGTTTTTGTGAACCGCCAGTAAATGATATCTCCTCAGCCACAACTAGTATATTACTGTCTTTATAGGATAATAAAATCTAATACTTTAATCTGCTTTGGTCGGATTGAAACCAAATATATAGGCGCAAAATCAATTCTAGATCTTTTTGTTATAGTTATCTGCCATCAAAATGAGAGATACCATATGTAATTATTAACTGTGCCATTATCTGACGCAACTGACATATCTGACATAAGTAACTAGTCGTCTATATATTTAGTGAATCTGCTCTTTCATTCTAGCGTATGCAATCTGTTCTGTTTTCAGAGGTTAATGCTTGATTTTCTTTCATATTCCTTTTGTATTTGTGAAACCCAACTTGAATTATCTTACCTGATTTAACCATATTTTCAATACAATAGTGGGCATCTCCTACGTAGAATTTCCCACTCGAAACTAGGCTTTCTTTGAGTACTTGATGATCAACTAATTTATCGTCAGATTCTTTTTCTAATTCATCAAACCTTTCCCAAAAGACATCATCAACATTTTTTTCTGCCGATGGATCAGTTATAATAGAATATGATTGATTATTAGCTTGTTTGTTATAATCTATATGCTCATCGCTATCTGACCTATCTGGCATATCTGATGCGGTTTCATTAAGAGATATTTCCTTTTTACTTTGTTGATGTGAAAGTGTGACAGTTGCGTCAGATGTTGTTAGTGCTTATTATTATTATTATTATTATTATTATTATTATTATTATTATTATTATTATTATTATTATTATTATTATTATTATTATTATTATTATTATTATTATTATGTATTGGAGTATGTTGACTACTAATATTATTATTATCTGACTCATCTGACATGTTTTCACTTTTTCTATTGCTATTCTCTGCATCAAATTCCTTAGTCATGTCAGATATGTCAGATACGTAAGTTGTAGCTGTAGTTGTTATCTTACTGTCGTTATTATTGATATTATTATTAGTATTATTAGGATTTTGAATCAGATGATGGCTACTACTACTTTCTGTAGTATCTGACCTATCTGACGTCACTTGGTTTTTTCCATTGCCATTGTCAGTACTATTTTTGCTACTGGCATCAGTTGCGTCAGATACGTCAGTTGTAGTTATAGTAATATTATTAACATCGAAATTAGATTGTTGGTAAATACGATCATCTGACCTATCTGACGTCTTTTCGTTCCTTATGTTACCATTCTCTACATTAGATCCGCTAATGGTGTCAGTTGAGTCAGTTATGTCAGATATAGAACTGTCGTCGTCTACATACTGCGAGCACTGTGGGTTTCATCTTTACTATTTTGATGTTCTTGCCATGGTAGTTTAGTAACATGTCCACAATAGGTTTTATTTTGTGATTGTGCTCCATATCAAACCTGTTACCTAAATATTCAGCCACATGCTTGTTCTCCTCACAGGCTATTCTACTTAGTTCAGTAACTGATAATCCCGCTTTAGCCTGCTTCAAGATATAAAAGAACGCTCTATATGTAATGTCCTTTGGGCTTTCTATGGTTTCAACTATTTTGCCATACTGAGACAATATTAAACTAATAGACTCCATTGTCTGGGTGGCAATTTCATCACTAATTTCACTAGAAAGATTGAGTCTTGCTTGTGCTTCGGCTAACCTAAATATTGAATCGTAAGTCCGGTTAGTTGCTGTACCATCAGTCTTGGATTTGATCCAAAATTTGTTAAACCTATCCATTGCATCTGGAGTAATTACTGGATTGATAGTCTTTACATATGTCAGTAATTTTCTTAAGAAATTGTAATTGTGTGGTTTACGCTTTCTTAAATTGGTTTTTTGTTTTGTGTATTCTATAATCTCCTCCTCTGAAGGGGCATCCCTGAATCCATAAACCTGGTCACATCTATCCAAAAATGTCTTGAGCGTTGGAATTTCGTCTTTTGTTATATTAAATGTCTTATTCCAGGTTACATTGTATGGATTAGCTGTCGCTATGATAGTAGTAGGAGAGTCAATCTCAAAGTGCATAGCGTATTTATCAACCGTGCATCTACCTTCCTCAGCGACATCGATTAAATGCTCGCTGGTCATCTAAGCTCATGGCTCCAATTTCATTTATTGCACAAATAGCACCTTTCGCTAACACTACAGCACCTAGTCTAAGGAAAAGACTGTCATTTTCTTTATCAACTATGGCAATCAGGCTTTTACCGCTTGCATTCTGAGCAGTCACATATCTTGAGTTTCTAAATATTTTTGTCGTCTCCCTTGCGAGCAAACTTTTAGCGGTTCCTGGGTCTCCTACTAGAAGCGTGTTTATCCTTCCGCGTCTACCATTGTCATTTCCATGGTCTGCTCTACCTCCTACTAAAGATCTTAACAAGCCTAGTTTTTTGTCATTGTGTCCGATTATGTTGGGCGCAAACATTGCAACTATTCTGTCTTTGTATTGCATGGGGACAATTTTTTTACTCCATGGTTCATTACGCCTTAGTGCCTCAAGTTCTCGTGTATACGCTCTATCGCATATTTTCTTGTGTTTGTGGAAAATTTCAATATCTCTTGGTGTGACTACAATTTCCTCTTTGTTTCTATACTTAATTTCATTGCTGTGAAGCACACCTGTAAGTTTTTTTCCTTTACCTCCTCCGTCAAGTTTTCGCTGAACATACAAATTGCCTTTAATATTAACAACTTCACCTGCAACTACATGAGCAGATGCGTCATCATACATGACTGCTTCAAGTCTGTCAATGTTATCTGCATCAGCATTTTTATCGACATTCTCTACTTGTATTGTCATTGCGTGACGGTATGTATGATTGACATTAAATGCAGTGCTATTGCATTTAAAACATTTTACATTAAAACCTGCCGTGTTATCCAGTTTTTGAGGCGGCACCAAAAGTGGTGGTGTGAATGTTTCGCTGCCCTGTAAACTACAATTAAAATTGCTGCATTCCCATTCTGACTTTGAAATTACCAAGTATAATGTGGATATGCTTGCGATCATTCCGTTTACTATAATATGTCCTGATTGCATCCGTTTTGCTTCAGAAACAGAGCAAATCTTTGCATCGTTGCTCGTCATGATTATAAATCCAACTTCACTTTTAGTTTTTGGGCAATACTCAGATGATACTGTCTGAAGTTAATGTTTTCAAATAGTCTGCCAACAACTTTGTTCAATACATACTCAACAGCCCTTTTATCTAATGCTTTTAACTCAGCTATCATTCGTGGTGTCAGATCTGATATGTTGATAATAAATTCAGGTGTTGGTTTTGAGATTGGAATCCAGTTTCTAAGTCTTAGAGCTTGATTGTAATACTTGTATATACTTATGCATTTACCATCATTTTTAACTATTTCCTTGATACCTACAAGCTGTAAGAAAGTCTCATCTATCAAGCACTCCTTTGTCCAGTACTCTCTTTCACCTTCTACAATTCCGCGTTCTTTCTTCTGGTTTTTAGATAATGGTATGTTTAACCTGACAGCAAAGCACTTACAGAATTCGTCATCATCAAGAGCAAGTATTTGCTTCACTAACTCAGGCTCAAGTTTGTCCTTCTGTTTGGGAATATAATTATAAGGTAACAAAATTACTTTCCTCTTTTTTCTTCCTACTTACCTTTTAATTCTAAGGAGAATCCCTGCATCTGTCAATTCTTGTTCAAAAAATGTATTATCTTCAGTTATACCAAGTCTCTCAACCAGACTCTTGTCAATAACTACTATCGTATTGTTACCAACGGTCCAACATTTTTTGACAACATGTCCTTTGGCACTGTTTATATCCTTGTGTAAACAATTATCCATCGTTGCTTTTCTGACCTCCTAAGGGTTGGCCTAAAGCAATGGTTGTTGCAGTTTGATCACAGGCACCAACCTCAGAATCAAACTGCAACACATTACCCATTTTTTTCAATACTCCTGTTACCACGTCGTTGAACGAGTCTCCAGCATTTCCGAGTGTCTTCAAAGTCAAATAATTTGACTCAGAGATTGTAATATGTTTTAATTTTTTAACCACTTTAAATCTCAACAATACTGAAAAAAAGTTAGCTTAAAAGTATTGCCTAAATAAAAGATAATACTTCACATCCGTAAATGAAGCCGCTTATTTAACATAAACTGATTTTAATTATATTGTACTAAAGAAAAATTGCGGTAGTAGATTTAATATCCAACATTTAGTCCATTTAGGTGGGACATTATTCAAATGATAATGTTTTATTTCCTCAAAATTAAGCTATTTTACACCTTCACATTAAATACTTTTCACAATATGGAAGGATTATATTGCCAGTGTAATTTCATCCATACCTAGTCTTTGGAATGTTCTTAGAAGAGCTGCCTTAAGATATTCTTGTAACACGTCATTTTCTCCTGGTTTAAAATAGTGATCGTCTAGGCCTATACTATGACCCATAAACATTTCTTTAATCGCTGGTTTTACATCTGCATATATTAGTTGAGTATCAAAAAATTTTCTAAATCCAGTTGTCAGTCTGACATTCTTTCTAACCTTTCCATGTTCATTATGTAACTCTGTCTGTCTTTCTACTGTTCTTATCCCTGATTTTTCTATAGTTCTCGATACTAGCCTTTCTACTGTTCTGAGCATTAATGGTTGAACGTTATGAATAGAAACAGGATCATTTCTATCAAATTGATCTCTGAAAACTGGTGATTTAGGTGTTAATTTTTCACCATATCTTTCCCTATAGCTCAGGTATGTGTTTATGGCTTTAGCTGCTTCTGGAGTGCTGAAAGTAAAATAGCTTTCTTTTGAATCAGAATATACTTTTACATGATATAGATCATAGGTAGGGATGCTTACCAAGTCTTGTAATTTGAGATCAACTATTGCCCTAATTCTTACACCTGTGGAAGCTAAAAACAAAATTAATGCTTTAACTCTTTCATCACAAACTTCTAGCATCTTTGTTATTTCTTCTGTTGTATAGCCTCTATTCTCAATTGGTCTTTCTTCTTCACCAAGATATCTGTAGATCTTTTTCTTGTTTAATATGACTTCATTTAGGTCATAGAATGTCATAATTGCTGCCAGATATTGACTTCTTGTAGCATATCTTAATGAAACAGGCGGATTTTTCAAGGATATCAAATAATCGATTATCTGGTTCTGAATAAATTTAGGGTTGTCTTGATATTTTAATAAATCATTAGGATTATCTATTTTAAGATATTTCATGTATTTTTGAAGGGCAAAAGTGTATGCAGCTTTGGTTACAGCAGATTTTAGGCCTTCTATAAATATACGGTAAGGAATAGCTGTTAACTTTGGCTCAAATACCTTGCCTCGGAACATGTGTGATTCTCCTATATGACATGTACAGGGTGGTAACTAAGCCAGCTTTAGCTTTTTCCATTTTAGAACTTTGAAACAACTTTAAAGTGGGCCCAAGGGTGTGTGAATCATTTTTGACATAAATTCTGAGCTCAAACTTACTCTACTCCAATTGAGCCTTTGAGCCCTGTAGCTTCATTTGTGATATCCATTTATTTCAATATATTAGATTCTTGCACGTAAGAGAGCTCAAAACCAGTACAAGATATTTTCTACCTAAAAAATGTCTCAATTTATAGAATCATGTCGCAGTTAGATCCCGAAATCAGTTCATGCTTCATTCAATGGATGATTCAATTGTTTGGGGTATTAGTCGATAGAAATGTATTTAATATCTTACTGATTTCAGCCGGATATTGACCCATTACTGCATGACCCGCATCTTTGATCTGTACAAGCCAGGCTCCTGGAACTTTGCTTGCAATGACTACAGCATTTCCATACGGCATGTAGTTATTATCATCTGTTCCAGTTATGACCAACGTGGGTTTAGCCAATTTCGCTTCAGCATCACAAGCACCGCTCCAGTTGGTTGCCTCCCAAGCAACTAGGTTTGCCTGATTCTTCTCTGTTTCAGGGGGCAAACCAGGCTTCAATTGTTGTAATGATGTAATATTTTCAAATCCTTCAAGAGATTCAGGATGTAGTTTGATCCATCCTGATCCTAATGAGGCAACATTAAGCGTTTTAATATCCTCTGCACTGAGTGAAACATTATTTTGAGATTTGTTTACAATTTCCGCTTGGAATTTTATAAACTCAGGTGGTTTAGGTATACCATCCTTTCCGCCACATGTTGTGGCAACAAGTATGAGCCTGTTAACCTTATCTGGATGGCTAACTGTAAATGCCTGAGCTATATGTCCTCCCAAAGAATATCCCATAACATCTGCTTTTGATATTTTCAGAGCGTCCATCAAACCAGCTGTATCGTTTGCTAGTTGCTGATAAGTGTATGGTTTGGAACCAGCTGTTGTATTTGCAATTCCACGTTGATCAAACGCAATTACTGTGTGATTTGAAGAAATACCCGTTAGAAAGGACGAATCCCAGGCATCCATACTATCAGAAGCGCCATTGAAGAGTAAAATAGGGTCACCTTTACCAAACATCTTGTACGCAATATCGATATCTCCTACATGGACTTTTTTTAATGGTATGTCTTGTATGTTTACCGAACTCGTAGTATTGGAATTCGTTTGGTCTGGATTTGACTGACTATACGCAACCTTAGAAGTGCCAAAATAGCCATCAATACTAATTAATGAACTAGCGATAATAAGCATAGGTGTTACTGCAATAAGGACTAGATAGATCTTTCCGAATAAATCTGTGAGTTGACATTATTCGCCGTACTGGCTGTTACCTATTTAAAGCGATCTGAGCTGAGAGGCAAAAATGAAGTAAAGTGAGCGCAGCTGATGTGCCTGTAATGTGATCTATCCCCTGTGCTTACAGAACAGAGAAATGAATTATCTATCTCCTTCAACAACAACAGCAACAACGGAAACAACTTCTATGGACCCAATAAATAATGATAGAGTAGGAGAAGGAGAAGCCTATTTACCTCCACTTTTAGAGAAGGAAAATATCATTTAGTCCAGACGCAACACAAAAGGCATATTTCATAAAATAACCACAAAAAGAGAATGGATAACTGTTGTACTTACAAACATAGGTAACAATATAGCTTACAGACATAGGTAACACTTCTGCTAGGAAGTGGATATCTCTATAGAAATTAGAACAAAATTCAATCTCATTCATGAACATGAATGGACTGGTAATAGTATTAGCGATATTTGCAATAAATACGAAATATCTAGGAAGACATATTACAAGTGGAAAAATAGATACATAGAGCACGGAATAGACGGGTTGAAAGACCTATCTAGAAGGCCTCATAGCATCAAAACCAAAGTATCTAAAGAAATAGAAGAAACAATACTTGATTTAAGATTAAAGACCTTTGGTACTAGTAGAATCAGGTTCAGATTAAAAAGACTTGGAGTATCATTGAGCAGTAGAACCATATACAAGACATTGAAAAAACATACTCTCAACGTTCTAAACTGTAAGGTAAAGAATAATAGAAAGTATAAGCGATTTGCAATGAAACATCCAAATGACATGCTTCAAATGGATATACTTGGACCATTTTACGTACGCTGTTCTAGCACAAGAAATTACATGATAAGCTGTATAGATGACTGTTCAAGAAAAGTTGCTAGCAAGTGGTCTGAAAGAAAGAGGAGCATTGATGTTTTGAATGTACTAGAGGAGTGGATTATGGATAACGGAAAGCCCAGGAAAGTTATGCATGACAACGGTAAGCAGTTTACATCTAAACTATTCAAACACTTTCTATATAAGAATAACATAAAGGATAAACCAATTCCAAATTCATATCCACAGTTACAAGGAAAGATAGAAGCATATAACAAGATTGTAAAGAATGAGTTCTTGACAGTTGAAGAAATAACAAGTATTGATGATGGAAAACTAAGGTATGATATGTTTGTCAAAGCATATAATGAAACTAGGGAACATGGTGGAATAAATGGTCTTACTCCTTCTGAAAGGTTTGTACAAAGGTTAATTAAATCTAAGACATATACAAAAAGGAAGCAAGAAAGTGTAACCTATGTAGGTAATCAAAATTGTTACCCATCTGTGTAAGTACAACAATTTAATTAAACGCCTGCAACTTTTCGCATAAAGGCCAGGCCTCGTATAATATCGTTGGTAGAAGAATTATAAGAATTGGAGGAACTAGAATGGCCATTACTTCCTTTATTATTGCCATTGTTTGTTGGGTCCAGGAAATTAGGAACGTCAAATCGAAATCCAGCGTAAGGATCCTTGTTTTGCTGTTGTTTCATTACTGAAGAAGCACCATGTCGCTTAACTCCGCTTTTCTTTAATTTTGTAAGGTATATCTCTGCAATTTCTTGATCGCTAATACCAGACCATTTGTAAACATGTTCTAATTCCTGCTGATATCTGTCTTCTCTTACGAATAATTCTCGAGGTATGAGATTATGAAGTGTTGCCATCCGCTCCTGTTTGTCTACTTTGGCTTTATAGCGCTCAACAAACTTGTTATTCCTATCTCGTTCTGCAAGAAGATCGTCTTTCATAGTTTTTAATTTATTTAACATGCTAAGCGCTTCACCTAATGTCTGCGGTGTTTGCAGATTGTTAATGTCTAATGATGGCTGTTCTCCTCCTCCTCCTGCTACTACTCCATCTGTTGTTGTTGAAGTCGATGATTGTTGTGATGGCGTAGTTGTCGTTGATGTTGATGTTCCTGCTGGTCCTGCTTCTGTTTCTGATGGTGGTCCTGTTCCTGTTGTCGATTCCGATGCTCCAAAATGTGGTCTTAGTATTGCAAGTGCTGGAGCTTCTTCAGCTTCCTTGATGCACTTATTCTGTTGATCTTGCTGTTGTTCCATTGTGTTTAATGATTTGTTATCATTGACAAAGCTATTATTCTTTGTATTTGATTTTCCTACTTCATTCGATGATGAATCAGTAGAATCAGTAGAATCAGTAGAATCAGATTTTAATGCTGTGCAATGTTTGATCAGTTCGTTGAGAAAGTGCTCTATCGCATTATACGTTTCTTCAAATAATGGATTATAAAACATTAGATCTATTGCGTAATTACGAAAGAAAATCTCTTCATGATGGTCAGTTTTGCTCTTTTTTTAGAGTGACATCCCACCATTAGTTCGTATTATTCTGCTTGCTACTTTCTATTGTATCTCTTTTCTCCATCTGAGAGTTCACTTTTCCTTTTCTTTTTAAATGACAGGTACAGACTTTACAGTGGGAAAAATCATTCTTAACGCCTATGTACCCAAGGTCAAGTCGTCTGTATGCTAGTTTGTAAAGGATGAAATTTGCAGCATCAGTATGCCTGTCTTTTTTGCTTTTCTGATCGGATGCTACCGATAGCAGTGATTTGATAGAAGAGATAGATAATAAGATCTATGACATTTGCAAGTGTATACAATAATAGACCTCTTGCGTAATTGAAAGCTTAGAGCTTTATTCTCCATTGATCCGTTCATATTAGATACTCAGTTGATGTCTTACGCTCGCCTATCAAGAAAGCCGTTGTTATTCAAATCATTTACTGGACTGGCTGTATCAGAATTTGATGTCATTGCCAAGGAAATAGAATTGAAATATGATGAGCATGAAAGAAAGCGTCTTTCCAATAGGAATGATTAAGATCAATTGCCTTTACTACTAATAACACCACTGCTTATCAACGATTCTTTACACTCCATATATCCATCGCGAATTAGCTGTCTGACAGTAGTTGTTGAAAAATCAAATGTCTTATTCGAAATAGTATGGACATCATTCTTCCTCTCCATTCGTATGACAAAATCAACATCCACTTGACCCTTTATCAAATCATCGTATGTTATATGTTTACCAGTATCCCACTGAACAGACTTGGCCTTCTCCTGCAAAATCTTTTGCACCTTTTCCCTGCTCACACCATTCTCTTCAGCTAATTTAACTAATTCTTTTCCAAGTGAAACATAATCGGATATGAGAACTGCAACATTTTCATCAAATTCAGTTCTATCATGAAACATGATATCGTTTTTTCTGTCGAGAACACCATCATATTCAAAAGGAATTTTATCTAGTTTAAGCGGATGTAGATTCACTACACCTACACGGAGGCGTGGTATATCATGTAATTTTCTTACTCTGTGCCAATAATATCTATGAGCAAAAATAGCCTGTCTTAGTGCTGTATTTGCTAATAGCCCTCCGTCCCAAAAAGGACGCAAGTCCGCCTGAAATATCTGATCTTGCAATTCTTCTGGAGATGTTGTTTTTGTCATTTTTGTCATTATTGTTGTTCTTTTGTCCTCGGATGGTAGAGGAGTAGTTTTCTACATTTAACATAGTATAGTCATAATTTACCGGGACTGATGCACTTGCCATTACAAAATCTGCCTTGATACCATCTTCATATCTTATGAAATGCTCAAATCGTTGTCCTATTCTTCCATATTCAGATTTTCTTGTTCCATCTTCTTTTTCGTAGCTGTCAAAAACGACCGGAAGACCCTCTTGTACATCTACTGCAACTAACAACAGTCTTGGTTCATTATTTTCAAAACTAGTAGAAAGAGGAAACTTTGCAAACTTTATCAAGCTTTCTTTCAAAGGTTTGCTGTCATACAGATACCATGTATTTGATGGATTAAAAAATCTGTTATCTGATATTGGTATTTTTGGCCTAAAAACATTTGGAACTCCTTTATAAATAAATTCCTTGGTACTAAAATACCTTCTTGCAGACTCTCCTGATGCAATACGACCTTCTAATCTGTGCCAATAGTCCCAGTATTCCTTAAAGTAGGGTATGTTTTCGATATATGAATGTGCAGAAAGATATTCCCAAAAGTCGACCAGCTTTTCTGCAGAGCCTTCCCATGTTTTCTTTTCCTTTACATAGCTTACAATAATTGCAGCATTGATTGCACCTATTGATGTACCAGCAACAATGTGAAATATTGGCTCACTTTCTTTGCCTAGTTTTCTAAGATATGAGGATAGTTCTTCAATAATGGCTTTGTAGGCTCCTGCTTCATATGCACCAAGTGAACCTCCACCCTGGAGTATCAAGGCCCTGTGTATATCGCCTATCTTTTTATCCACGGTATTATTTCCTCATCATCATAGTTTTAACCTGAACCTGTACTTATAATATTCATTTGCTTTTGCATTGGGAACGAGTGACTTCAACCTTTGTTCCAAGTCCAGACTCTGGGACATAATTCATTATACCTGCACCTACGTTCATTTTTGAACGACCTCTGTCCTTGACATCATAAAATGTCATACCGCCCACATTATTTTGTACAAACAAATAGTTTTATCTGTTATAACTGCAGCCGAAGTTATTGCTAACAAAATAATAATAATAATTTAAGTTTATAGAAATTCCTTGAAATGTGCTCAAGACTTTGCCCGTCTTCAAATCTGATCCAGAAGCAGCAGTACCAAGATGACAAGGATGAGATGTTGGATATAATGAAACGAAATGTGGGGCTGCTTACGAAAGGTGAAAGTAGGCATATTCGTCTAAATGAGATCCGAGGAAAATTCCTTAGAAAACCACAAGGTGCACCAGTAGAAATTGCAGCTAACGGACGCGAGGATTGGATAGGTTGGTTCGAGCTCAAGCGAGAAACCATCAAGGAGGTAGCCATTGAAAACACTGCGCGCGTGATTCGTGAAGTCAAAGAACGATGTCTTTTGTGTCATAAGAAGTAGAAGGCCGCATTACCGTAAATCGATTTAACGATGTAGTGATTCCAAAGGTTGGCAGCCAAAAGTACTATCACGTTATGCTTATAGACGGTAACAATTTAGGTAATTACACACAAGCAATACAGTACAATAACAAAGCTTTAGCTATAGATCCTGAAAAATGTTAATGCATTAGATAACAAAGGTAATGCTCTTGCAAAGTTAGTTGCAGATAAATCCTAATAAATCTATTACATGGGATAATAAGGCTGACTCACTTACTCGATTGGAGAGATATGGACAGGCTATTGAATGCTATGATAAAGAGTTGGCAATATATCCAAACAATGATGGATTCATGATCCTCCATTTACTAGTTGGCAATAAAGGGATGATGGTTTAGCATATGTTCTTATGGTACTATAGTAATCACACACAGTAGTGGTGGTATATGAATATTACATTAAAATTCGTCGTTATTGCAGCATCATCTTTGGTTGCAGCATCGTTGGTGAGTTCATTGATTGGGATTTTCGCAAGATAAACATAGCAAGCGTAAAAACTTGGTTTTGCAAAGAATGTACAAAAATACAATATTGATCACCACGACATTAGGATTTCTCATTATTTGCCTTCCATATGTTCAAGGACAAGCACAACAAAAACAAAACTATAAAAGTATTACAATATTTACAGGACCAATACATCTAGGTAACGGCCATACCTATTGGATAAACTTCCGTATTCCTCAGAACAGTACAGACTCATATTTGAAAGGCTATGTTCGCGCATCTGGAAGCATACTTAATACTGTGACTGTGAAATTATATGATGCAGGCAAATGTCCTTCTTCTCCTGATTCTAAAGGCAATGTTGATTTTAGTAAATGCAGTTTCCCTTTGTTATCTGGCGAATATTTGCAAGCACAAGAAATTCTAAAATATATTAATCATCCTGGGAACTTCTATCTTGTTTTGAAAAACAATTCACCCTTTTTTGACAAAACCATATCGGGAAATCTAATCTTAAAGTACTTGGAATAGCCCAGAAAATGCTTCTATCCTAGTTCTTGTACCCTGTGATTGTGCTGATTGTTGTGCTATGAGAAAGATAATAGAAATATCACCGCAGTTATATCTCTATTAGTCAAGCTTTATCGTTTGATGATTGAAGTCAAGCTAGCCTCTAGCTACGTCGTGGAATTGCTGGTAGTTCTGTGTTAGTCAACTATGCGGTTTGGGAGTCTACTGAGCTGTATAAGAGGGCATTTAAGAACCACGAGTTCCAGCCACGTCTTGAGAAATATCCACCCAGCACAGTCGCATCTCCACACTTATTCAAGAAAGTTACAGTGCCTGGGATTTGTGTGGCCTTATTTGAAATTCCAGTATTAATTGTCCTCCTGCAAGACTATTATAACAAGCTTTCTTCAGTTGCTTCTGAACTGAATCTTCGCCTGCCTGCTATCCCAAAGCCTATCATCTCTATTCCGTTAATTATAAGAGCTATTGATATCATAAAGGCCAAAAGAGGAATGCCAATACCAACAGGATGTGCTAACACTATGAGAGATATAACAATGCTTAATATTCCCACGAAAATAAGGGCGGCTCTTGACCAACCTGCGTTGTTGCTATCTACAAACCCATGCATTAACCTTGCAATACCACCAAACAATAAAGCGATTGCTCCCAATATTATCAAAAACGCTGCAGAGTGTAGTGGATATGCCATAGCTACAGAAGATAGTATTATTATTAGTACTCCTAGTCCAATATTTACAATGCTAGATGATATTTTAGTGGATGCTGCGGATATTCCGCTTGCAATTCTTTCAATTCCAACTATGAAGAGAACTATTGAAACCAATACAATAACTGTCGCAATAGCAGATGCTGGAGATGCTAATACGGCTACTGAGAGCGCAATTGAAATTACCCCCAAAACAACTTGTAGAACTCTGAGCCATAGTGGAGATTTATCTTGTGATGCTAGCAATGATTGGTTATTCTAGAGATTTGTATAAAAGAATTTACCATAATGTTTTAATTTAGCCTATAATAAAACAAAGATAATTTCCTGTCTGGGTACCTCATAGTTTTGTTTATTCTTAAACTTTTATTTCCAAATAATAATCTGATAAGTATTATTCCATGTACTGGCTTTGATATTAAATACACCTGATTGCTGTGCCACTTAAGGACAAGTTAAGACCACCAGACTCAGAAATTAGGACAAAACTATACTGGAAATGGTGATTTAAACAAAGCTCGGATAACAAATCCTTTAGATTATCGTCTAGTTTGTTTATAGTAAAGCCTATAGTTCCTCCCAGCGAAATACTTCGGGTCATTCAATCCAATACCCCATATACAAATATACACTATGCAATTATTATCATTAAGTGGCTACATCAAAACAAGTCTTAATATTAGGAGCAGGTTTTGGAGGATTGGCATCAGCCAACTTATTACGAAACAGTCTTTCACAGGAAGAATGTCAAGTTACTGTCGTTGATAAAAACCAGTATTTTATGATGGGACTTGTGAATTTATGGATACTGAGTGGAAGTAGAAAATTGGAGGATTCCCAAGTTGCTTTGAATAAGCTAGAAGATAAAGGAATTAAATTTTTAAATGATGAAATAATAAGTATAGATCCTCCTAAAAATAGCGTTACTACTAAAACCAATCATAATAAATTAGAATACGACTACTTGATAATAGCATTAGGTGCAGAACTTGCTCCAAAACTAATCAATGGTTTTCAAGATAATGATGAAAGTTGTTTTAACACTACAGGCGTTCCAATTGATTCAACCATTGCACTGCTCTAATCTCCTTTCTGTTGTTGCTCTTTATAAACACCCTGCTGCCTCTTTGTTTCTTCTGCTATCATCTGTTTCCACCTGTTACCTCATTTTGATTATGATGTTATGTTGCCTGGCATCATGCATTCAATGCATCAAAATGTCAATATTAACATTGAATCAAACAGCTTGAAGCAAGTTGATTGTTTTGACCAGGCTTTTCCTATTTTTTAGGAGACTTTTGCTGTTAAAACGATTACGTACGTAGTATTTATTCTCACAAATGAACAATTCAGAGGTCATTATTTCAGTGTTTTAATGTATATGTTCAAAGCTTATTGAATACTGGTTACATGTAACACCTGGCCATGAGAGGATCTCGTGTTTTATATTTTCGGTTATTACTGTATCCATGGCCCCTTTTTCCTCTAGTAATTGGTTTTGGCATTTTGGAGGAGCACTCAACCTTAATACTATTGCCAACGCTATGGATATTATAGACAATATCAATCTAGTTTTTGGCGTTGACTATGTTATAGTAAAGCTATTAGTATTGTAATTTGTAATACCGACATTTAAAGTGAAAGTAAATTAAAAAGATAGTGGTGCTTTGCCGCATTCATTTAATTAGCAGAAAGGGCGTCTACCTTTTTTTGGATGTTGTATTATTATTTCTATTTCTACTTCTAGTAAGAGAAACGTGTTGTGGTATCTCTTGATGCTTCTCCAAATGCTTTTGCTGCATTAACACTAACATACACCCCGCTTATTTACCAGATACAACATATGATTATCATCTAATCGCAGAATTACCTACAAAACCAAGACAAACTGGAATAATAGAAATAAGGGGTCCTTATTATACTGCTGTTACTGTCAATTATCTTAAAGATTTATTGGATATGTGGGGAGATTATATCGATGGTTTCAAGTTTGCTGGTGGTTCTCAAAGATTACTAACTATAGATATATTGAAAAAGATAATAGGCATTTGCCACAAGCATGATGTTTACGTATCGACTGGAGGCTTTGTAGAAAGAGTAATAGTACAAGGATCTGAGGCAGTTGACAGATACTTAGAGGAATGCAAATCATTGGGTTTTGATATAGTTGAAGTCTCTGGTCTTGCACCAATTCCACTAAAAGATAAAGTGGAAATTGTTAAACAAGTAAAGAAAATGGGCATGAAACCTAAACCTGAAATATCAATGATGTACGGAGCTGGAGCAGGTACACATATTGCTGGATATCAGACAAAGCTAAAGATATTAGAAGATCTCAGATGAAATTGACCTGTATCAAACTGCAGGTGCTGAAATTATGATGCTAGAATCTGAAGGTATAACGGAAGATTTACCTGCGGAAGAATGGAGGACAGATATTATTAATGAACTGAATAAGAAATTTGGTTTTAGTTGTTTTATGTTTGAAGCGTCAGATCCACCTGTGTTTAAGTGGTATCTTAAGCAATTTGGACCTAGTGTTAATTTGTTTATAGATCATTCTCAAATAGTGGAATTTACTTCATGGCGAACAAAGTTATGGGGAGACGATGATATTTGGAAGGACAAACCTCTTTTCTACAAAATGAAAGCGTAAACTGATGATAACCGGTAAGCGATAATAGTAGCCAATGCTTGCTGGTCAATCAAACAAGGGTATATGTTTTCCCGACTTTTATTTTCTATACATGAGAAATCAAAATTAACAATAGAGATTGTAAAATGAATCCGTAGTAACGTCCTTCTTTTTTTGCTATCGCAAACCTGACTTCAAAAAGAAGAGTTAAGAAACTATATTCTCCAAATTCAGACCTTCTGTTGTTAGTCGTCTCTTGGTAGAAAGAACGAGGCGCGCATGCATCATGGCAATGAAGTAAGAATTGGTAAAATTTCGCATAAATCTGGTCACCCATATAATCTGCTAAAGAAATACTTGAAAATACTGCTACAGAATAATAATAATAGGGCTAGGCCTACCTAGGCCAAAGAAGCCTTGAATGACAAAGGCGTAGTTTTCGCGCCTTTTGATTTAATAGCGTTTGCTTATTTTGAAATAAACTTATCAATCTCCATGTAATTATATAGAATAACTAGAATCATAATATGGCCAAATATATTCCAAACAGCCAAGTTGTCATACAAGAAAGAAGAGAGAAAATCTGGGCACTTTTAACAAGAGGTAATATAAAGAGCTATGAAATAGCAAAGCAGCTCAATGTATCGCCGCCAACTATAACAAGGGATATTAAATTTCTAACCGCAGAGTCTCAAAACTACCTGATTGAAGACCCACGCAACCAATAGCGGAACTTGAGCAACTAGTAAAAAGCGTTGAAAATTGTGAGGGTCAAGACTACGCAGACTTTGTGAAAGCTCATAGTGCGTCAATCGTGAGAGCAGTTCAAGCTCAAAATGCATCAGAAAGACGACAAAACGGTGAATCGAATTTTATGAAGCATTACAAACTTGTAAACAAAATTGGCAGTGGGGTTGATATCGATTAAATGTCAGCAAAAGGAATGCGTAAAGCAAAATATCAATCGCCTCCAAGCACTTTAGGTTCAGGCGGAGATAACAATACAAATATTCAGTCTGACAGAAAAAAACAGGTAAACACACCACCAAAGAAAAAAGCTGGTAGTAAGAAGTAAGAAGTGAGTAGTAAACAAGCAATGGTGTTTTAGTGATGATGATTATAATATTATGAAAGTCTATACCGTCCTTCATTATCCTTTCATATACGGTCAAGATACAGCAGCAGAAGCAGATTTCAAGGATTTGACTACACGTGACAATCCAGAGACTATAGGGATATTCAGCACATTGCAGAAGGCAAGGCGATGTTTTCAAAAAGAGATTATGGACCTTGCTGAAGATACCGATGTAGATTATGCAAAGAAACAGCAAGAAGAAAACTATTCTATAGAAGAATTCGAATTAGACAATCCCAATAAGAAAGGTGTTTTAGTCGAGGATAAAGGTGGAGTAATTTTTACTACCAATAGCAGAGGGGAGAGGGTCAAATAAATAAATGAAGAAAAGAACTTCTTATGTCCTTTCCAAACCTACCATTGAAAAAGCTGATGCAGTATTGAAACAAATGCGCATAGAGCAAGCTCGGTTAAACCTTTCAAAATCAAATAAAAAACTTGGTGTTGTTGTACCAAAATCTTTAGATGTATCTACATCGACGGAAACAACTTCATCAACACGAATATCAGATAATAATACTAGGGCTAAGTCTAAGTCTAAGTCTAAAAAGTCTTGAATGACAAAGGCAGGACATATCCATGCCTCTCTCAGGTCACGCTACTATGCGCATACTTTAGATTTTTGGTTTTTAGGCCTTCATATTATCCTGAGAGAAAGAATTGGTTTTAGACTCAGTTACAATAGTGTTTAATTACATAAAACAATGAAAGAAAGAAAAAAACTGAAACGTAGTTGCTTGTACTTGTATACTACTACAATGAACTACTCATCCCATGCGTTGTAAGGGCGGATACTGCCATGTCCCATTAAGAACCTGTGGTTGTGGCATATACATGCGCAGAACAACCTTCAATGTATTTGATACAGAAGGAGCAGGAGCGGGTAGCCAATTAGATTCTTTATCTTTTCCTGGATTGGCATTCTGTACATAGATATCAAGTGAGCCATCTGTATTGTTCTTTAATCCTT
This sequence comes from uncultured Nitrososphaeraceae archaeon, assembly GCA_963825865.1. Taxonomy (GTDB): domain Archaea; phylum Thermoproteota; class Nitrososphaeria; order Nitrososphaerales; family Nitrososphaeraceae; genus CAWGVG01. The sequence continues at coordinate 23,881 of CAWGVG010000029.1, forward strand.
CAGTATACTGTCCTATATTGTAACGATTTATTGGATTGTCTGCAAACAGCGACTTGTTGTTATACATTGTAATAGACCAGAATGCTTTTACCGGTGGAGCTTGTCCTGGAGCAAAGTGAATTGTATAGTTGTTAGCACCAGAGAGAGGTTTTCCTTCACTATCTGTAAATGTAGCAGGATAGAGCGCTTCTTGTGCTATATTGGCACCTAATCCAAACTGGGTAACTGCAGCACGGAAAAGATAGTCAGTTCCAAAGACACCAACAGCGGCGTTTACAAGCCACCCATTCACATTTGTTCCAAGGTTTGCCACTTTTGCATCTATCAGCTTTTGACCTTCAGTTATACCAGTCTGTAGTGCTGCTTTTATTGTATCGTTAGCTTCAGTTGATGGTGTCTTGCCAGGCCCAATACCTATAGATGCAAGCTTAGTCACTAGTCCAGGATCTGGTGGGTTTAGTGGGTTGCCAATCATTGCTGCACCCATTTCGTCATATATTTTAATACCTGTAGGAGCTATGAGTGTAGGTTTGGGTGCGATTGGAACTTGCTTTGAAGAAGAAGCATTTGTCGATGATGTTGCTGTCCTGATGGCTGTGTTGTTGTTGTTGGTGTAGCAGCAGCCTTTCCTTGAAATTCAGATAGTGGTTTCACGACTATCTTGTCTTGGATTGCAAGCACATTAGGTATGTCTGCAGGTCCTTTCACCAATATCCTTTGGATAAGCCATGCAAGATTCGTTGGAGACCATATGTTTGTTATTCCTTGAGGAACCTGTCCATTCCAGTCTGGTCCAGCAAGAAGGTAGGTACCATCATTAGAATCCTGTAGTACGTGTCCCAAGGTAAGCAAAATCATTTGTATATGCATCCAAGAATTGAAATGTATTGTATCTATCAGCGGCAATTGGAGGTACAACAACAACTACTGGTTCTTTTTTGAGATCAAACTGCGTTTGACAGTATAAGGTATCAGAATTTGGAGTGACAATATCTGTAAAACTGGCATTCGCAAGCTCATGAGCGCAGTTTAGGGTATTGACAGGACCTCGTCCAGGTGCAGGAGGAACATTTGGACTGCTCACAAAATTGAATTGTCTTTTCATTGTAACAAGCGGAAATCCCCATATGTAAGCAAGAGTAGCTATATCCTGTGATTTATTTGAGGTAGAAAGTTGTGCCATCTTTATATCCAATTGATTAGTTGGAATTTTTAACGTAGTAATTAGACTACTCAGAAGTTCCAAATTAGGTTGTCCTGGATCTTGTAGCCCGGATGTATTATTGTTAGTGGCAGTAGCGGCAATTGGAGGAGCAGCACCTGTCGATTGCGCAGATGCTAGTTGAGTAGTAGTAGTAGTTTTGCTTAATGATGATAACGATATTGATGGAACTATCGTGAGGCTAACAGTAACCGTCAATAAAAACAGAAAGTATAGGTTCTTGTTAAAAGAAATCATTGTTCTTCGGATGACTTATGCAATATATCAATTTTTAATAACAATAATAGTGAAGATTTGCCCACTAACTCTATTTTCATATACTCGGCAAAAGATAAAGCTAGTATAACAGCAGCAGTTGTAGTAATTGATGATGATGTTGATTTGGACAACGTGTCCAAATGATGATCGGTATCACCTTTTGGTAACATAGATATTATTTTTTAGTAACTAGAAAGAGTTAAAGCTGGTATATCTATTTTTTGAAGGAAATGATGATGATAGCCACGTATAGAACAAGCTCAGTTAGATTTGTCGAAGTCAAATAAGAAAATGGGCCTAAGACCCTTGGACATGTCTACATCACAGGAAGGAGCAACAACGTCATCAACACGAATATCAGATAATAATACTAGGGCTAGGTCTAGTAGTAAATCTAAAAAATCTTGAGTGACAAAAACGCCAAAATGACGTTTTTTAATTTAATAGCTTTTGCTTATCTTGAAATAAATTTATCAATTTGTGTGTAAATATATGTAATAGTTGCAATATTAGATCTCTTGCGTAATTAGAGCTATAGTCTAACACCCTACTTGTTTTAGCCGTCTTCTTAGATTGAAATGCTGTCAGACTGTATAACTCTGAAGTTCAGGAGACCGGATATTATATCAGATACGTTATTGTACTTCCTTAATCTGTTTCTAAATTTAGTACCCATTATTCCAAACTTTTTGATCTTACATATGGTATGTTCTACTATGATCCTTAGCCTAGAATGATTCTTGTTGTAAGTTCTTTCATCACATGAAAGCAATGTACCCTTTTTCTTTTTGATACAAAGTACAGACTTTACAGTGGGAAAGTCCTTTTCAATGCCAAGATAACCAAGATCAACTATGTTTTCAACTTGTGATGGAGTTATAGAATGATTGTGTTTGTAAATGTCATAATCATGTTTTCTTCCACTTCTGTGACCTGTCTTATGCAGTATCAATCCTTCACTGTTTACCATCAATTGTGTCTTGACAGTATGTTTCTTCTTTCTACCTGAATAGTAACTCTTCCTTCTTCTTTTGTTCTTAGGTCTTGGAATTTCTTGTTCTGTAGAGTCTATGAAAGCCTTGAATCCAGGAAAGTACTCTTCTACTTCATCTATAGTTCTTAATCTCCTAGTACGTTTGTATATCTTCTTTGGCAATGGAATACACTCCTTGATAAGTGGTTCCATCATTGATATATCTCTACAAACATTGCTTTGATCAAGGTCAAACAGAAATCCTGATAATGTATATGTAATGTATAATCTGTAGTATACTAGAAGCATAACGAATCTTTCTTTAACTTTAAGCTTAAATGGTCTACCAGCACCTATATCCCGTATTCTCATCCTTGATAGAAGACGTCTTCTTTCGTGCTCTTCGTAGTTATGTTCAATTTCGTTACAAATGGATTCAAATTCAGATACAGTTACTCCGGTAAATGACCTGAATATCAAAGGTTTCTTACATAATTTGCTATAGGACATCAAAGAGCTTGTCAGATAGATATCCTATGTGAAGAGGAATATAGCTCTAAGCTTCTAATTACACAAGAGATCTAATAAAAATGGCTGATAATGATAATAAAAACACTGCAAACAACCAGACAATTATAAGGGAAAGAAGGGAAAGGGTTTGGACATTGTTGACAAGAGGTAATAATATGAAAGGGTATGAGATTGCCAAAGAGCTGAACGTTTCACCTCCAACTATTACCAGGGATATCAAGTTCCTGACTGCAGAGTCACAAAACTATCTTAATGACTTGGCTAGAGAAACCTTACCTTTTATGTATCAAATTTCGATTGAAGGAATCCGTGATATCATTAGAGAATGTTGGAATATCTATCAGCGTGAAAACGATGAAAATCTAAACATGTATCATAAGATATCCGCAATGAAATTAGCAAAAGAGTGCAATGAAGCAATTTTTAAGTTAATTGAGGAAGGTCCATCTGTCATGTATCTAAAACAATTGCAAGAGAAATTAGCGCAAGTCGAAGATATGCAACAAGGAAGGATATCAAAATAATAGAGTGAATAAAAATGAAACAAATAGACAGATCAGTTAGGGATATCTTTGGTAAGCTAAATAATATGTTTCCTGACCTTGCTACTTCAACTACTACTACTACTAATAATAATAATAATCCTTTAGCATCTACCAACATTAATTATCATGAGTGGCTGAAAAAGAATGCTAAAGATGATAGTTATTATCTTGAAAGGAATTTAGATCCACCACGATTTGAGTTATATAAACTGGCAAAAAAATTAATTCTAGAAAACACTGAAGAATCTAAGAGACATGTGCCAGGCCTTTTGAGGACAGAAGACATGGACAATTACTTACCTGTCCATGATCCTATGACTATGGATGAATTTGATTATTGGTTAAAGAAGGAGTTAAAGCATATTACACCAGAGCAGCGATATCAAGAGAGGAATGAACTCTACTATTTTCATGACTTGTACCGTGATAATGGTGAATATGGTTGCAATCCCACTATGAGGCCAGAGATATGTGTACCTGAATGCAGGTATCATGGTAAGACAGGAAGGTTTGAAGACGAGGAACTTATAGCAGAACATAAGAAACATGTAGAATTCTTTGAAAAGTATAATGCTATAATCGAGATAAAAATACAAGATGATAATAGCTTTCGTATTACACGGGTGCAGAAATATAGCAGCAATAATAATAGTACACCAAGCTAAGCACAAATCTTGAAACGATCCATTCAATGGATCGCATTTCTGGATGATTTAACCTCTGTCCTTTTTCTTTCTTTGAATATTAAAATGTCAAATACTACAGTTGCAAAGAATAGTCTTAGGATAATATAATTACGCCGTCTACTACTAATAAGAATAATACCACGTCAAAGATTCCCATGGAATTTATTGCTGAGTGCATATATTGCCATGGGCTAGTTGATCTTACTAAGAAGACACCAAGAAGCGGTATTTGTAACAGATGTATACAAGAAGCAGAGAAGCGCGAGTATCTGGCTTTGCTGTTGTACACACCAGCAAGCGAGTGTGTCCCCATGACCGTCCAATGTACGTCGTCAACGACGCTATCAAAAAAGGCGTTTGTCTTTCCATTAGAAAGGTTCTCGAAAAAGTCTAGTGACATAGTCAAGTGTAAGAGCCATACATTTTCTTATGAATTATTTCCCATATGAAGCGTCGAGTATGACAAAGAAGAAGAAAGAGCCAAAATGAGGCAGCTAATGCCTGCATTCCATACATGCGTAATTAATAGTAACATTACCTCCAAATGCATTAGGAATGTATCCTGCTCTTACCGCCAGTACCACCGACATCGTAAGCTTGGTCTTAATAATTCACATCACTTAGATTTGTGCCATACCTCCATCTACAAACAGTTCGATACCTGTAACATAACTACTGTCATCCGAAGCAAGGAACGAGACGACTTTAGCGACTTCGTCAGGACTTCCCATACGCCCCATCGGTACGCTGGCCACGAGGCTAGTCTTTATCTGCTCGATCTGTTCCTTACTCTGTACCACGCTATTGAAGATCGGTGTATCGATATAACCAGGAGGCCACAAACCTGGAAATTTCTAACTATGAACATGATAGACTCTTCAGCAGACCATTGCAAGTAATATGATGTTTATGGGGTCCCGTGATTGTTTGTTATATGTCTTTGGTTTAGAAACTGCAGAAGAAAAGAAAAAGCTAAAGCAAACTATCGCATAATAGAAAAGCCATGTCGTCAGAACCACTCTATAATATACCTCCATCCAGATATCTGAAGTGTGATTACAAGTGCGTCCAAATGTAAGTTAACTTTGTTGAGTAATCTTTTAATTGTCTAATTATCTAAATATACAATGCATTAGTCAATAATGCAAACCGTAAGTCTATGTTCAACACAAATATGTCTATAAGGCTAAGTTCTATGGCTGTTGTATTAGCAGCAGCAATAGCATCTGCTAGTGCAGTATTGGAAATTGGAATTATTAATGGGGGTCAAGCTCAAGTAACACCATCACCAATCCCTTCGCCATCACCTACTAATACTACTGTTTCACCGGCGCTAAAATCAAAACTATGTGATCCTAATAACCCAAAGCTTAGGTTTGTTAATACAACTGAGTCAAATATATGTGGTATTCCAAAAACAATAAAAAACGTCACAACAACAACACCTACACCTACACCTTCATCATCACCAAAGCCAATAACACCACCTTCATCATCACCAAAGCCAATAACACCACCTTCATCATCACCAAAGCCAATAACACCACCTTCAGAAACAACACCAACGCCACAGGAACCCATACCTGGATTACCATAACTAATAATAATAATATCACTCACCTATGATCTGCCACTATAACTACTACCAACTAAGATGATAATAGAAGATCCTACTGATTAACAAAATTGTCAAGACCTAACCGAGATTTCAAATTATGTATCGGTTTGCTCATATGTCCTGTTGAACTACTACTGTTATCAGATACTTTTAAACTATCATCAGTGGTGTTAACTTAACAATTATGACTTTACTAACCTCTTAAGTTGGCGATACAGCCCCCTATCATCATCAACAAATCTTATATATCGTTACTTTTGATTTTTGCATACGATGTTGATATTGCAAAGACCATATACATTGACTGTATGATGACCATATCTCTTTCCATTTAAAACCACAAATATTACAGGTCTTCATTTGAATAGAGTCGGTGTTATCTACCCTACGTCTTTCGACTGTTAAACAGCCAGTTGACTTACAATTAGGACAGCAATATGATGGCACTTTTGTGAGCTGATCAACTCCAAACTGAACCAACGTTAGTATGAAATATTACTAATTTGTGTTATTAATTTTTAGAGAACCATGTTAAGCAAGATTTTTAAGTATTAATTCACCCCAAAGAAGTTTTAATAATTTGAATGGATCAAATGTCTGAGAAAAATAATATAATATGACATGAAAAATAAATAGGAAGATTTTTTATTGTTTTGTTTTGTTTATGGGATTGTTGTTGTATCTTATCCTACTGCATAGTGAGGTAAAGTAAACTACCACTACACTAAGTTCTTTTAATCTCTCACATCGTACAAATATCCTCATATTCGTCCTGGTAGGCAGGTATGACTAATTTAGTCAGAGTCATAGTAGAAATAAACCTCTTGCGTAATTGAAAGCTGTTAAGTAAAATGATTTAGCTCACTCACCGCATCGTAAGTCTTCCCATAATATATTTTGCAAGCATATACGTAATATCATATCTAGAACACCTACATCTACTTGAGCAGTTAGGAGTTCAGGACAATCCTAACCTGTAATCTGCATCTAAAAAAGCAAGCCTGGAATAGGTGTTAGCTGGAAAGTGATGGCACTCATCAAAGATAAGAAGTCTGAATCGCTCGTTTGTCAGGTGTGTTAAAGCGCTTTCATATGTGGATATTATTATATCTGCGTATCTTTTGGCTGTGTCCTTTCTACTACTAGCTCCTCCTCCATACAATAATCGCCATCCTAACCATGGTTAATTACTCTGAGTTTGGCTGCTCTAGCATGGAAACAATTATGCCGGCGGCCTTTCTTTAAGACTTTGAAAGAGGGAAAATTAGTAACTATAGAAATAGACAGATCAATTGCAGATATCGCAAGAAAAAATTTAGCTGATGCTGACCTTTCAAAGATAATAAATGTTATAGTTGGTAATGCTTTAGAGATAATTCCCAGGCTTGATTTGAAATTTGACTTGTTATTTTTAGATGCAGCCAAAGATGAATATTTGACATACCTGAAGTTAGCTGAAGACAAGGCTCTGAAGAGAGGTGCTGTAATTATTGCAGATAACGTAGAAGTCTCCAAAAATGAAATGCTAGATTATTTGGAGTATGTAAGGAGTTCTGGTGGAATATACAAAAGTGAAACTATCGAAACTGCATTGGAGTTTACTCCAAATGTAAGGGATGCAATAGAAGTAAGTATTAAGGCTACTTGATGATGAAATAATAACGATCTTTTAGATTATAAAAAACAATGATCCTCCCAGTCACAATATGGAATTAGCTCATGTTATGAGAAATTAGGATTTTAAAGACAATATGTTTGCATAGTAACAGATCCTAATATCTCAGTACCCTTCAGCCTTTATCCATGATACTAATAAGAGGTCTAAGGGCCAGCTCCAGTCAAAAGGAATATACTTACTCGACCTGCCATTCCACTCCCATTTAAAGCCCATTGCATCCACCTCATCAGTTACAGCTTTTCCCCATGTTGCAACTGCTCCCGGTCCTACCTCGCTTCCAGGCGGGTTAAGTGTTATAACTCGTTTGCCAGGCGGAGTCATAGGTCCACTTAAAGCTTCAGCCTTCGCAACCACCTTTCCTGGTATCTCTGCGCTCCAATGACCAAGATCGTCTGCTACTTCGAATTTGATAGGAACAAACTCTAATCCACGGACCTCTCCTATGAGCTTCGCGAATTCAGCCATAAAGCCACCGGCCTTTCCAGTGAAAATCATCTCCAGAGCTTCTCGCTGTTGTTGATTGGCTTGCTCATCAAAGAATAAGCCAAGACTTACTTTTGTCTTTCCGTCACCTGCCCAGATATTACCCGTGAAACTTCCCAGCGCTAATACGTTTAAACCATCCAGAGGTGTTTCTCCATATTGTCCCTTATGTATATGGTACACAAGAACTCCATCGCAATCACCAAAAGTCGGAGTCTGGGCGAACTCGCATGGACATGGTATGTTGCATTTGCAAACATCAAACCAACCTCCAGAAACCATCCACTTCGGGATATCAGTAGTAATAGTCGCCATATCGCTAAGTACCAGGATAACTATTTTAGCATTACATGTATTTTGATTTGGGTCTTAGTAGAAGCAAGGAAGATCATTGTCTTGTTACTCGCAATGCATAAAACTAACTTTTATCTAATAACTATGTAAAGAAATTGCAGCTTGTCCTAAGCAGGAAAATGGAACGCCATTGTAAAAAGAGGATAGGAGAATAGAACATTTGAACTCGCATATGGAACAACAATCAATACAATGGAGAAGAGATAAAGTCCAGGAGTTAAGTAGTCAAGGCAATAGTCAAAGAGAGATATCTAAAATATTGCAAGTTGGCATAGGTACGGTAAACAGAGATTTATCTTACCTTCGACAGCAAGCTAAAGAAAATATCAGAAGATACATTGACGAAAGGCTTCCAGAAGAGTACACGAGAAATGTCTGGTCGGGTTAACAGTAATTCTAAGGGAAGCATGGAGTATTTCACAGCAGGCAGAAGACAGGAGAGAGAAGATACAAGCATTATCATTAGCCAAGGAGTGTTATTCTATGAAACTTGATCTCAACTAATGCTACAGTAGTAGATGATTCTATTAGGTTTGTTGAGCACTCTAGTGATAAGTTGACATCAAAGAAAGAAGAAAGTAAAGGAGCTGATTATAACTGCAAAAACAGAGAATTAGAAGAGGATCAGGCAGAACAAACTCGAAATACGGTTACAAACCAAGTCTTTTGAACTTTATGTTTAACGGGCTACTATTTTTAAATAGTATAGTCATTTAAAAATCAAGATTCCGCTACATTATTCGATTAAATATGTTAGGAGACTTGATCTATGAAGCAAAAGGTAAGGTTACCGGTATTAGAGTATTGGATGTTGAAGGAGGAGTACCAAAGGTAGAAACTACTATTTCACAGAATGGTAATTTGAGAGAAGGAACTGATGCGGCTAATTTGTGCAGCTTAATGGTGGAAATCGCACCTAATCTGGCTCGTTCATTCCCAAAATAGTCGTAATTATCTTCTCCTACTGCCCGTAATTCTATTTTTATGTCTCTGGCGGTCGGTATCTGTAATGTCTCAACAGGATTAGAGGCAGATTGTCTGCTAATGTCGATATCAGACAGTAAGGCACAATCTATAAAATCCAAGTCCAAATCATAAGGCCTATTCAAATCTGCGGGAAATAATCGGGTTGTTTTGTACCACTCGACAAAACCTTCATTATCTTTTCCTAACGGATTAAGATCAAAGTCGGGCGTTCTTACCAAAACCCGTATGGATAAAATAGGCGTATCAATATCTGGTCATGAGGGGTCGGTTACATCGGTGGCAGCAAGACCTCTATTGCCTTGTTGAATAGACAATAATTCTGCTCGAACGTTGGGATATCTCTTTTTTTCTTCTTTGCATCAGCAATTCCTTTTCAAAGTCCGGGAGCAATTACGTCTTTGTGTTGTTGTTGTTGAGGACCAGTTCAGTTATACCCGGGTATCATTCCTGCTAAGCTGATCTGTACTGTTCTCTTGTGCATTTATTGGGTAAAGTGCCTTGGCAGAACTTGCTCCAAATGTCGCTCCTCTTGTTATTGATACTGTGTAATTAATAAATAATTTGGGTTGAGTATACTTCTAGTAAACGAACGTTCTCTACCCACACTGTGTATACCTTTGCAACATGCTTTCTGGATAGTTCAAACTTTTTTGCTTTCTTGTTGATTTTCCGTTAAGATCAATCTTGTCTACGATGACCTTCGTTTTAGTTGCAATGAATTCAAGTGCCCATTATTTGTCTGATTTTCTATATGATGCGAAACTATGTATATTCCAGCTCAAGTTATGCAATACTTTTTTTCTTTAGTTAGTGATATTCAGTTAGTAATACCTTCACTATGGTACTATCGTAACGGAAGTGTCGGTATATTAGATATACCCTGAAAGGGAACAACTACAACTAATACAAAATCAGAAGGGGCAGATGAAGGAGAAATTAAATCTAGCAGAGAACAGCACTATGAGCTATGAAAAGGTAAAGTGCTGCAAAGATTGCAAGCATAGTACACACATGGTATTATGCTTAAATCACAATACCTCTATTTTGAGTTCAAACTAAAAATAACTAGTAGCAGGTGGTAACAGATGAAAGCAGATGGAAACAAGGAGGCAGCAGGGATAATAATATTGGTAGCAGGTGGTAGCAGCTTTATCATTCTTTTTTATTTCGTATTTATTATAACCATATAGGGATATATGGTATCAACAAGACAGCAAAGGGAAAAGCTTGTTTTAGATCTTTATCATAATCAAGGCAAAAACACACGCGAGATAGCTGAAGAAGCCAGAATGTCATTTAGTGCGATAGGCGCAATTCTGAAAAAGGCAGAGGAAGAAAAGGAGCCACAGGGCGAGCAAGAACAAAAGCTGTCTCTAGCCTCCCAAGCTTACAAACTATATTCCGAACGTAAAAAAACTCTGGCACAAGTAGCTATTGCATTGAACCTAAGAGAGCCTGAAGTAACCAAATTCTACATGGAGTACTGTAAGCTAACTCAACTTGACAGCCTTTGTCGGATTTATGATAAAATTAAAGATGACATTTATCTTTTTGTAAAGTTGTATATGCTGTCTAAGGCGGCACGTATGAGTACACAAGATGTGGTTAACCTTCTTACAGTTGCTAATAATGAGCTACCATCAGTGGAATATAGATGTGAAAAACTCAAAAGAGAAGCATCCCTAAAAGCTGGTAATCAGAATTCAGCCAGAACTCTTCAGGAATTGAGCTATCTAATATCAACTACACGCAACACCTTGGATCAATATGGGTTATCCTGTAAACAACGAAGATTAGAGATGGACAACACAAACAAAGAATATACAATGATAAAGGGCCTTTGTAAAAGACTTTCGGGATAACAATGAAGAATATGTCAAAATCAAACAGACAGTTAAAAGAGAAGTCGAAAGCATTCTAACAGCTCGCAGACATTTATTGAAATTGGCTGTTCTATCTATAGTCGGTTCCTTACGAAAAGATTCCCGGAAGTTTTATGCATTGTATTATAATATGTCCTCCTCTTCTGCAAAATCATCATCCTTACCAAAAACAACTAGCGACGTGAGTCAACAACACTATAATTATGTACCATTTATGAATGAACAAAATTTGCCCAGTCATCGATTACAGCAACGAAGAGATTTGCGAGAAGATATTGTTAGATGAATCTGAGGAGCTTTATGACAAAATTGTAGAAGACCTTACAAATAAGACCATTAGTGATGTAGCAAGTGACAGTAAATCATCATTATCATTGTCATTAGCCCACAATGAACTATCAGGTTTACAAAAATCTCGGATGATGCGAGATATGTAAGATAACGATATAAGAATTCTGATTGATCCGCTACTGTAGCGGATGTCATCATCAAATTGCAAGAGATAACAATACTAACTCTTAATTATGTTGGTTTTAACTAACGTTTGCAATGCTTTAAAAATATAAAACAGAATAATATTCTTCATAACTCAAGAGAAGCCGACTCCTGATAATGAGTTGATGTACATTGACACAATATTATGATAATAATAATTTTATCATATTAACTTATTTCGTTATGAAAATTTCATAAAATCTCATTGTTGCGAAATTAATTGTCAGATATTCCTTCTTGAATGCTAATATTTAGAACAATGCTGATAATTGTAAAGTGTGATAATAGCTATATTGTTATACGGTCAGGTCTAGCGGGGATGTACGTAAAATATGAAATGGAAAACGATACTGGTGGTGATAGCAGCGATAGCAACCATGTAAGTTTAAATCTTAAAATATTAATAAAAAGTAATATTACATTACAATTAATTTAACATTATCAATCTTTTTGTTAGACTGAAACTTTTTTATCATATCTCTAATTTCGTTTGCGTCACCTTTTAAAAGAAAAATCTCAAGACATCTGTCTCTGTCAATCTTACTATGTAAATGTGTATTTATTAGTTTATCATAAGCATGTCTTAACTCGGTCATCTCTTCATCAGATTTCTCATCGTGAATTGCTAGAAGTAAAGCATGAAGTAATCCAGTTAAGTCCTGTCTTGTTCTCTCTTCAGATAACAAATTTCTTACTCCTGCTCGAACTATTTCTGATCTTCCTGAAAAACCAAGTAATTTTTGTAACTTCTCCATCTCACTTAGAATTTCGTTATTCAATGATACACTAACGATGGTCAAGATGATGCTCAGATATTATTAACTAATATAAGTGTTTAAATATATATATTAATAAATTCTGGCTTAGATATTAATAACATTAAAAGACAATTTTATTTTTTAACTAGAAATTTTGGATAAATTATTTTTGTTGTAAGTAGGAAAATTTTAAAAAAGTAACAAGATAACAAATTATAGCGTTAGGATCTATTCAATTGTAGTCAACTCAGATTATTAACTTATTTATATAGATTTAATTAAAGATTATTAACAAAAGTATATATTATTATTAAATACAAGTAGAGGAGTTAATGAAACAGCCGACACAGATATCAATAGCAATATCAGGTATAGCAATTTTGCTTTATTCTACTATATTAGCAATATTACCTTTCAACTTGTACATCGGCTAATTCTATAACTTTTATCAATGGTACAAATACCAATAATAGTATCTCCAACAGCAATGCCTTTAATCATACAAAACTAAAAGTTGTTGCATCCTTCTTTCCAATTTATGAATTTGTTAAATCTGTAGGAAGAGATAGGGTAGATGCATCAGTCTTTATTCCTGTTGGTTCAGAGCCTCATGACTTTGATCCCACTATACAGCAAATACAGAATGCGAACTCGGCAGATATGTTGGCATACAATGGTGCGGGAATGGAGGCCACATGGATAAATAAATTAAGTCCAAAATTTGTGGTAGATACTAGCAACGGAATAAATTTGCTTGTAGCCAATGGCCTCGATATTCATGCACCAACCGATCCACACATTTGGTTGGATCCAATTCTAGCAATACAACAAGTTGAAAATATTCGTGATGGACTGATAAAGGTAGATCCAAAGAATGCAGTATACTATAATCAGAATGCTGAGAAGTTTATCGGACAACTTAAAGCTTTAGATGCTTCTATAAGGTCACAACTCTCTATCTCTAACTGTGAAAAAAGAGACTTTGTAGCATTCCATCAAGCCTTTGAGTATTTTGCAAAAAGATATGGATTAAATCAGCATAGCATTCATGAAGGACTAACACCAGAAGGAGAAATACTGCCACAAAGACTAGTTCAAGTTGTACAACTTGCACATAATTTAGGAATAAATGTCATTTACTCCGAGGATTTGATTGACCCCCGTTCCTCACAAGCAATCGCTCAAGAAATTCCTAATGGTAAAGTAATAGTCCTAAGTCCAATTGAAGGTATAAACAAACAAGAACAACGAGATGGCATTGGATATCTGGATAAGATGAATCAAGACACATCATCCCTTAAGGTAGGCCTTCAATGCAAAAAGTAGCAGCAGAAGCAGCTGTTGTTGTAGTCAATAACGTAGCGTATACCTACAACGCTTCTTTTCTTGTTTTAAATAATATTTCATTTACTGTAAATGAAGGCGACCTATTGGGAATAATCGGTCCTAATGGTGCTGGTAAGAGTACATTGTTTAAGTGTATGCTTGGAATAGTCGAAAATTATAAAGGTCAGATTACAATATTTGGTGAAAATATCAGAAAAAATATTAAAGTTCTTCAAGGAATTGGTTATATACCTCAGCAAAGATCAATTGAACAAACATTTCCTGCGACAGTCGAAGAAATCGTTTCATTAGGGATAACTCGAAAAAAGACTGATTCGTATTCAAAGAACAAAGAGAAAATAATTTCTGCCATTAAGACCGTCGACTTATCTCCACAGAAAAACAAAAGAATTGGTGAACTTTCTGGAGGACAACAACAAAGAGTACTTATTGCAAAATCACTGGTAAATGATCCTAAATTGTTGATCTTGGATGAACCTACTACAAGCGTTGATCAAGAAACACAAAATAAATTCTATGGTCTGATAAAGAAGATAAATAAGGAGAAAAAGATTTCTATCATCTGGGCTTCCCATGATCTGGATGCAGTAAGTAAATTGGCAAACAAGGTGGCTTGTATTAACAGGAGTATGTTCTTTCATGGTGATACACATGAATTCTTTGAAAATGAAAAATTGTTGAAAATCTATTCAGAGTCATCTATGCAAGCACATATGCAAGTACATTTGAATAAGGATGATTTCAATAATAACAGTAACAACTACAATACTCGGGATTAAATTATCATGGTGTTTGAAATTCTTCAGTATGGATTTATGCAACGTGCGTTAATGTCAGGAGTAGCTGTGGCTATAACTTGCTCAACAATAGGATTGTTTCTGGTGTTAAGGCGACAATCATTATTTGCTGATGCTCTATCCCATATGGCATTTGGAGGAATAGCTATTGGTTTATTTGCAAATTTGTATCCTATATGGACAGCGTTTATAGTTTCAATTTTTGCAGCATTAGGTATTACTAAATTAAGAGAATCCACAAAAATCCCTCCTGATTCTGCTGTTGCAGTATTATTGTCAGCTGGACTCGCAGTCGGAGTTGTATTGATAGGTCTATCTGGTGGCTTTACTCTTGATTTGTATAGTTTTCTGTTTGGAAACATTTTACTAATAAGCATCTCGGATCAGGAAATAATTTTGGTAGCAAGCGCTGTAATATTGTCGATATTATATTTCGTTTATCGAAAACTCATGTATGTTGCCTTTGACGAGGAACAGGCAAAGGTTAGTGGGATAAATGTTTCAAGGCTTAACTACCTTTTCATTGTACTTGCAAGCATAACCGTAATTGCATCAATACGATTGGTTGGTGTGCTGCTAATATCATCATTAATCGTAATCCCAAATATTACCGCCATAATGTTTGGAAAGGGTTTCAAAAAAACTGCATTAATATCTATCTCAATTGCCATCTTATCAGTGTTAATAGGTATAGTAATTTCATATATTATGAATTTGGCTCCTGGAGGAACAATTGTCCTTGTGTCAGTGACTGCTTTTCTTGCAACTATAACTGCAAAGTATTTAATCAACAGAATTATTGGAACAAGAAGAACAGTTGTTACTACTAGTTAGATAGATGAACAGCGCTCTTTAAAGCCCTGTCGATATCTCTATGTCTTAAGACGTCATACCTTTTCTATGTGGGTATCAAGAAGAAACAAAACAACTTCAAAGTATATTTATTACACATTGCATCTATACTTTTCAGGTTTATGTTAACAATAACAACAAGGAAGATAATGCCTAACTTAGCGGTTACTATATACAAGAAGACCAAGAAGGAGATCTATCAAACAGAAAATTCTAATCCTTTTAAGAGTTTGACATTGAAGATTTGTTTGAGTTAAAGAAATTGCCTTTTGCAGTACCACACGTAAGACTGAGTGGTCTTTTGCTGCTAGTGTCATTTTATTTATTACCTTATCTATAAATACGCGCTTGCACTTATTAAAAATATTGTTAATAATCAGTTATACAAATAATGGCTACGATAAACTAATCAACGTACGGGTACTACCAAGATTGACACTACAGATGCCTTGTAAAGAATGATGTAAATCAAATTAGAGAATGACTAAACATGTCAGTCCAACAAAAAGATGGACCGTATAAAATTAATTACAACATAAAAATGCCTCTGTTTTTCACTAGCCCAGTCGGTCTAGGTCATGCTACAAGAGATATTGCAATTGCTGAAAAACTAAAGGCAATGAGAAAGGAAATCATTTTTATTACTGGCGCAGGTGCATTTAGTTTAATTTCAAAGAAAGGTTTTTCTGTGCTTAATCTTTACGAACCTGTAAAGTTCTGTATAAAATCAGGAGAATTAAAAGAATCTTTCAAATGGTTGATGAAATATCTTTCATATTACAAAAAATGCAAGATGATCGCAGAAGATCTTCTCAAAAAATACGATGGTCTGATAATAAGTGATGAAGATTTCGCTTCTATTGCTATTGGTGAGAAGATGGATCGGAGGCGAATTTTAATTACAGACATAACTGAGACGCACTTTACTACTAGCCTGCTTGCGTCAATAGTTGAAAAGAAGATGAATAAAATAATGCAAAAAATGATAGATAAATGCAATTATGTTATTATCCCCGCATACGGTGATGATAAAGATAATTTAGTTTATGTTGGACCAATAGTTAGAGAAGTCAGTGCTGATAGGAACACTTTGCGTAAAAAATTTGGTTTTAATAAAAAGACTATTGTGATAAGTATAGGCGGAACCGATGCTGGAAGACATCTGATCGAAAAGTCGCTAGAAGTATACAGAAGACTCAGAAAAAAGATGGATATCGATCTCATAATTGTTTCAGGTCCATTAGTAAAAATGACAGATTCTGCAGAATTCCACAATGCTGGATTTGTAGACAACTTACATGAATATATCTACGCAGCAGATTTAGTAATTTCTCTTGCAGGAAGATCAACCATGGATGAATCAATTGTATACGGCACACCTGGGATATTTATTCCCATAAAAAACCATTTTGAACAACAAGAAGGTGCAAAGCGTCTAGGCTACAGGTATGAAGATATTTTTAGACTTGATGCTCTTATTGAGGAGAAACTCGGTTCACGTAGTAATGTTGTAGTAAATTCGGACGGCGCAGAAAAGGCTCTAAAATAATTTTAAAATTGTTTTGAATATCAATATCAATCTATCGAAATTATTATTCTTGTCTGTGAGTTAAAAGATAGTTTGTCGCTATTCTGTACATCTATTCTTCTTTTTCTTGGGCAAGGCCCTAGTCAAAGCCCTTGAACCAAAACGGACCCCTTGCCTATCGTCTTTTCGCAGACCGACTGCTAGCAATAGTAAATGTCATAATTAGCAACAAAAAATTACTTATTATCTGGTATGCTACTTAACAGTAGATCTACAGTACTTGTCGCAGGCTAACCTGTTCCAACACTTTCTGTTGCTGTTGTATTTTAGTAATGAGAAGTTCAGAGAAAACTTTGGCAAATTTACAGGATTAATATATACTTTTTTCAGGTTTGTAGTCCAATTATCATTTATTGCATTATACACTTTAAATAAACAGATTTATTATTCTTATTATAATATGTTCAAACTTATTTCATTGCTATGCATTGCAATGATAATGATTTCTTTATCTTTGATCGCTAATTGTTCTACTACTATATCACAAGCATCAGCTCTTTTCGATATAACATCTCCAACAGCCAACATCAATACTAATAATTTCTTAACGTACCAAGACTCTACTTTAGGAATAAAAATAGATTATCCTGCTGGTTGGACACATGAACTTCATGCTGGTAGTATTGTTACCTTTCTTGCAAGTCTAGAAAGCCATTCAAATACATACCCTGCAGGACTCGGAATAAAAGTTCAACATCTAAAATCAAAAAACATATCATTAAATAATATCACAAAGATACAAATCAAGAACTTAACACAAAGCCATCCTGATTTTAAACTTATCGAATCAACAGAATCTAAGATAGGAGGTAATAGTGGGCACAAGATAGTATTCACAGCGACAGACAATAAGAAAAATGAAAGAAAAGCAATGCAAATTTGGGCACTAAGAGGAGATAAGGCATACCTCATTACATATAAAGCAGAGCCCGGAGAATACGCTAAATACTTACCACTGATACAAAAAATGGTTGATTCTTTTCAATTTACTCGGTATGATTCAGAAGAAAGATAAAATAAAGTATGGAACAACAACCATACCTTATTACATTATTAAAAGTAAACGCATCAAAACTTCTGAAATCATAGTAGATGTATACAACATTACGATAAGGCCCCCGATTAAGATCTGTCCGAAATTCATAGAACCCGTTTTAGATAAAGCCACCTGGATATTGAACAAACAGAAAGAATACAAAGAAACGATCCCTACAAATCATACAACCATCATTTGAAGAAAATTCGACTTTATGGAACGCAGCCACATTCTAGGCTTATCATCACAAATTTAGATAATACTCTATATGAAGTACAAGACCACAATGCGAGTACAAGATTACAGCTACTACGTAAAAGATACAACACATTCAAAAGATTGAAATACAAATACGTTGCTGTTAGTATTCTAGACTGACTCGTTTCTTTAGGTCTTGAAGGCCACTATTTGGTTATTACAAGCATGGTAGCTTTAGGTCTTACTCTGAATTACTCATATTGTAGTTTCCCAGATTTATCTATGACAAACCTAACTGTGATTAATTTTACTGTTTTTACCAAATCGACTAATAGGATGGGTTCTCTCCGAAAAACAGTCAGCCGCTTCTAATGTTCGAAATAACTTATTAAATTGATTACGGTATTCCTTATATTCTATGACGGCTGGTATAACCATTTTAAGATCAAACCTATAAAAAATATAAAAATTAATCTGATATCAATATATATTGCAATACCTAACCATTAGACTTAACTGGCTCCTCTTTGCAGTATTGATATGTCAAATTCACAGGTTGCTTCTGCTAAAACAATTATAGAAGGCCAACCACTCGTGGTAAGGATTAACGGCACGCTACCAGATATTTCTACACTAGGCAGTGAGGAAAAGTCAGAAAGAGCAGCAGAGATAAAACGGCAAGGTACAAGTACAAACACTTCTTGCTCACTATTTGCCAAGATTGAAACAGACCAGGAAATTTTTCATATGCTTGTTGATATAGGTCAAGGCATAGTCAAGAGTATCGGGAAAGGTGCCTCTGACCTTGGGTTTAAGTCATCATCATCATTTATTCCCAATGCTCTATTAATAACCCATTCACATGACGATCATATTAAAGAACTACCTGTGTTGGTTAACAAAGTTAATGAGGAAGATGAGTCGAGTAGGAAGAATTTGAAGATATTCTGTACCGTGGAATGCCAAGATCAAATCATCAAAAAGTTCCCACAACTATCTGAAAAAACAAGTAATAATAGTAATAGGATATCGTTTAATATAATACAGCCAGACGAAACTTTTAAAGTAGGTCCATTTTCAGTAATGCCAATTTCAGCAGATCATGGCGATAATTCTCCGCCTGGTTCTGTCATCTACATAGTGAAATTGCTAGATAGAAAAAAAATAATAATTGGCTGGGATTTTCTTTCATTACCTAATGCAAATCCAAATTTGTTCTGGAAGCCAGATCTACTTATCTTAGGTACCCAAAGTTACAACCCCCACCCCAAGACAGGAATGATCTCTGTATCTGATGCATATGATTTAG
Organism: uncultured Nitrososphaeraceae archaeon; assembly: GCA_963825865.1. Lineage (GTDB taxonomy): Archaea > Thermoproteota > Nitrososphaeria > Nitrososphaerales > Nitrososphaeraceae > CAWGVG01. The sequence continues at coordinate 43,479 of CAWGVG010000029.1, forward strand.
TAAGAAGATGGAATGCAAAGGAATGCTACATCGTACACTATAGGGGCTTGCTTGACTTTGAAGAGGCATCAAATCAATGGTTTAGAGGTCCCGTAAAGGCTATGACAACTGACGAACTTCAAAGTGTGATCGACTCACATCTTCAAGTCACAGGAGACAATGGCAAATTTAGAATAACAGTGGCCAAAGAAGGAATGGTTTGGACTGGAAAAGAAGAACAGATAGGCTATGATGAAAGCGCCCTTGTAGGTAAGGTACTTGAAATTGAAAGCCTTCAGAAATATATTCTGAAGATTGAAAATGTGGATAGAGATCATAAACTGAAACTTATGGTGGAAGATACGGTTAACAGGTTTAATTTCGAATTTGTTAGACCTAGTAAAGATGAAAATAGTGATGATATTCTATCTGCTCAAGGAGAGAAGGGCATGATGGCTAAGGGCCCACAGTTAAGGATGGAAATAGTTCCATCAAAGTCGCAAGATGAATCTTCTATTATCAGAATAAGGGTATCTCGAGGAGCGAAGAAGGATGTATTCAAAGACGATATATATGTAAGCAATAATGATGCACAAAGGCTGAGGAGATTCATCAAAGAAAACTTTGCTCCCATCGTTTCCACAGTAAAATAAAGCTCGGATTTTCTATTTCTTTCTCCCTATCTCCCATTAGTTAAATCCTGCCATATCGCCTCTATACAAGTGGTCAGGACATGAGCAATTCCAGCCTAGTTCCTTCGCATTGACATTGCAGGAACTATTACCAGATTGTGAATTTACTGTCTAGGACTACATTATGAATAAGTTAATTGTATGTTTGCTTTAGAGGATCCTAATCTATGAAAAGAATCTAAAATGAGATAACCTCTGTAAGAGCATAGAAAGAATGCTTTTTTTTCCTTTTTCTGTTGTTAAGTCGTCCCACATATCTTGTATCTAATTGAAAAATTTCATCTAATCATATAGGTATATAGCAATATAATAGTTGGTTGTTTGGCTGTATTCCATGAGTTTGACAATACTGTCAGTTTTCAAGCTTTACTATATACTGAGAATATATCGTTCTCTAACAACTTTTATAATGTATACACTGATATTGATTGATTAACAAAAATCGTCCCCTTAACATTTAGATGTACTAGATTCTATTAATACTTCTATTACTTAGCATTATATTACAACCAAAAGATTAATCGCACCAATTCAGTTAGGTTATAGGAATATTGCTTGATTTTGGAATTGGAATTATTAATGTTACAACACCATCTTCATACTTTGCTGTTCCAACTACTTTTTCGTCATTATTAATCGAAATCGGTAATACCACTTTCTTGTCTAATCTGGTAGGTCTATGTCTATAATACACAGTACCAAGATTTTCCTCAAGTTCTTTTTTTGCAGTAATTGACAATATGTTTTCGATTATTCTAAGGTTTATATCCTTCTTTGCGAAACCCGGTAAGTCAATCATAATGATCAAATCATTTCCATTTTCTACCATATCAATGGCCGGCATTACAAATTCATAGAATTCTCTTGATCTATTACCTAATTCCTTCATAACCTCTTTTGCCATGTATTGTCCTAGACCCATGTGTATTAACTTCCCTTATTGATATAAATCCTTTCTTTTAAAATTCATAATGCTTTATATATATTCATAGCCTATAACGCTTGAAATAGATTCAAAAGATACCCTATAGCCTACTAAATATAATATGATAATATGTCACCAGATACAAAATGTGCTTGTATATGCGTTCTGATATCATGACTTGCATGACTTGTTTTCTTCTCTGTAACGATCTGCATCTCGCTGTTCAAACGTTTATACAAAACTTCTGTTTGATTCGTAAATGTGCTTGTTTACAGCGTCCTAGAAAATACCATTAGGATCTTTGTCAATATCTTGGATATTATTTTCAGCATTAGATGAAATAGATAATCCAAAAGATTTTACTCTGCTATAGAAGCTTAATTTCCCTTAATTCCAACACAGTAAAGAATAATCAAACTCGGCTGGCACAGCCGCGATGCTATTGATACTGTTTCTATACTCTAGTTCATATTGTATTTTTGAAACACTAATCAAGCACGATTAGATCTTTTGTGAACATATTGAGGTTCTTTACTTTTCCCCCATTAATACTAGTATTTACTATAATGCTGTCTTCAATTCTTACTCCAAACTTATCTTTTAAGTATATTCCAGGTTCGATTGTTACTGCCATATTTGTTTTCAATATTTCTTGATTTTTCATGTGCAACCATGGCGGTTCATGGACGTCAAGACCAATTCCATGTCCTGTTGAATGAATAAAGTATTTAGCATAGCCTTCCTTGTCAATTACATATCTGCAGGCGTCGTCTACCTGCTCACATGTGACTCCATCCTTTGCTGCGTTTAGACCTGCCTGCTGAGATTGTTTAATGATGCTATACACTTTTTTCATCTCAGACGTTGCTGAAACTAGAGCAAAAGTTCTTGTTGCGTCAGCTATATAGCCAGCATATCTTAAGGTCAGGTCGACGACAATCATATCACCTTTTATGAATTTGCGGTCAGAAACTTCTGCATGTGGTAGAGCACCATTTGGACCTCCTGCAATAATCAATGGATTCAATGTCGATATATAAGATGGCGGATTTGCACCCATTTTCATGGCTTCAAAAATTAATTTTGCCTGCAAATCGCGTTCTGACAATCCAACCTTGATCTCTTCGGTGCAAATTTGGTACAGAGTGTCTATAATTCCGGCTGTTTTCGAAATTGTTTTGATTTCTTGTTCATCTTTAATTCTTCTGGTCTCAAAGAATGGTTCATTATTAACAGCAAATGATTTCTCACAAGTTTTATTTCGAATAGCTTCGATGGTAGAATAATCGCTACAATCTGTGCATATTATTTTTCCATTAACTTCAGAAATAAAAGTAGAAATCAAATCGCTACCTCTTTCTGTTGAAACGATCTCGCAGTCTTTGGACGACCGTTGAGCTCTGTCGACTTCTAACTTAGGTGCAATTAGTTTAGTTTCATCATCAGTACAAATGACCACTGCTTCTCCCCAGAAGTCTGTAAGGTAGAAAACATTTTCAGGTTGAAAAGCGAGCTACTGCATTATATCCAACTTTACTGGCGTGTTGCAAAAGAGTCGACCGTCGTTCTTTCCTCATTATTTAGAATAGCATGTATAATCCAGTTTATCATCTTTGCTGAATGTTTAAAGTAATTATATAAATATCGGTGGATGCCCGTGTAATTGAAATAACATGGAATATTTGGTTATGCTACCCGGTCCTACAAACGTATCCAATAGAGTTATGAATGCAATGCTTTCGCCCATAATTAATCACAGAAGTGATGATTTTCGTGTATTGTATAAGGCTATTGTCGAAAAGACACAAAAAGTCTTCAATACAAAGAATGATGTCATTCTACTGACAAGTTCTGGAACTGGAGTAGTAGAAGCATCTGTCGTTAACCTGATTAGAAAAGGTGACAAGGTGGTTATCCCTGTTAACGGTGAATTCGGTACTCGGCTTGCAGATTTAATTGATAGCTGGGGAGGTCAGGCGATCAGAATCAACGCTCCATTTGGAGAAAATCCTCCATTTGAAAAGATCGAGGAAGCCTTTGACCGAAATAAAGATGTTAAGGCCATATATGCAGTTTACAATGAAACGTCCACTGGTACTACACTTCGCTATATGGACAAGATAGGCGAACTATGGAGCAGAAAGGATGCATTCTTTATTGCAGATGCAGTTTCAATTCTAGGTGGTGACGAATTACCAGTTGATAAATGGAATGTCGATATCTGTGTAACTGCTTCACAAAAGGCGCTGGCTGCGCCACCAGGGGTCTCTCCAATGTCAATTAGTCCACGAACAAAGAAACATATGCAGTCTAATCCACCCCCAACCCAGTATTTTAATCTAAAGCGATATTTCAAGTATTATGAAGAACATGTTGAAATGCCATTCACGCCAGCACTTCCTCTCTTCTATGCATTCAATGAAGCGCTTGATATGGTTCTAGAAGAAGGAATGGATAAAAGAATCAAACGTCACAGGATATGTGCGGAAGCTTTCTACGCAGGTCTGAATGCAATGGGGTTAACGCCATTTGCCAAGCCAAATGCACGAAGCAACGTGGTAATAGCAGTTAACTATTTGCCGGGAATGGAGGACAAGAAATTCAGAGGATTGCTCTCAGAAGAATTCCGGGTTCTTATTGCGGGTGGATTTGGTGACCTGAAGGGTAAGGTATTCAGAGTTGGATCTATGGGAGAAGTCAGCAAGTATCATGTAATGAGAACGCTGTCATCTATTGCATCTACGATGAATATGCTCGGGTTAAAATCAAATCCAGAAGCAATGTCTATTGCGCTAGAAAAGATAAAAGCTCTATCGTGATCTTGTTACATACGAGTATTGCAGGAAATATGATGTAACCCGAAGATATGTTATCTGTCATTAGCGTCACGGAAATGGTATTATTAATCGATTAAACTCGTCCCATAAAAATGGCTATTCTTTTTTCTTTATCTCCCAATTTCAATGTTTCACAAGCAATTATCAGAAAATCAGGTAACTGGTGAGACTCTTTCAATCCAAACTCCTCAAAAGAAATCTAAAACCTGGAATCTGCAAGATTTGAATAACGAATGTTAATTACAGAAAACTTTTATCGAATACTAATAAGCGTGGAAAGGGTATATGACTATATCTGTGTGCAAACAGGATACGTAGTAGGGTAAGACTTACGAAATATTCTTACTAGTACATGGAGAAACCTCGTAGGGTAGGTGAGAGTCATCTTGCCTAGTCTACATGGTGATATATTATTAGTAAACGTGTTATTGATGCAGATATATACGACCTTTTTCAATCACCGTGTTCTACTTTATTAGCTGCTGTGCAGTTTTCATCAAACAGGTCTTTAACATATGGGTAGAACTATTCCTTCATTTCGAATAGCCAGAATGATGGAAGAAAACGAATGGAAAGTGTTTCACAAAAGTTTGAATAAATCAGACAGAAAGGTGTTCGACAACATGTTTGATATCGCTCATTTGTATAATTCAGCTTGCTCTTATATTGCTAATCCTATAAGGATAAATCCAATTTTTATATCTATTATCTTTCATCACTACGAACAACTTACAATGATTGCTAAACAAATAGAAGCAAACACACAAAAAGACCCATCGTCTGAGCCTTTTTAATTATTATAGTCTCTCTACATTTGCACAATAAGGTGTACCTTCCCATATAATACAGACTTTCCTTTTCATAAGTAGAACGCTGGAACTGCAATAAAGAATTATGATGAGGCCTTCTTCACTCTACTTGAAATTTATATGTAGTATCTGCGAAATGAGGATTAGGCATAAGGAATAACAAGAGTGGCAGTATTCAGCTATTCAAGAACCCCATCAAGTGTGTATAGGCATACATCATAGCTCTAAAGAAGCATCTATTCTTTCAATTTTATCAATGTTGTAGTATTCCTGTCTTTCTATCCAAGTTGTAAAGCTAAGGGAGAGATACCCTTAATTGCCAAAGCAATGAACAACAAGCTACTATAGAACAAGAACAAACAATGAACGGCAATAATAGTACAGCCTCCGCGACAGGATCAATCTCACAATCTGCAAGTAATTCGGTCCAATAAACCACTTAGCTTCGGTGGCTTGAATTTTTTTATCTGTATCTATGAATATTATATTATTCGTGCCTGCAGAGAAAAGTAAGAAACAAACACAATATAATACTATAATAATTTAAAACATTCTGCTATCGAAAACCTTTTAGCTATGTGCGTAGTACATTCTACTAGTATGGCTAGTAGTACCATTGCTGCTACGACGGATATGACTGTAAAACTAGGGATTACTTTACAAATCAATAATGCTGAAGATCGACCAAAAGCGTGGCGATATCCCTAGGAGTAGGTATATTCGGAGAGCAATTGAAAGATACCTTGGCAATAGTAGTAAAACATAGACAGTATTGATTACAAAGCGACAGAAAACGAACGACATTGAGAATAGTATTATGCCATTTGTAAGTACTATTGGTTTTGTCGGTGCAGTAGTAACAGACAGAGTATAAAAAATGAATGAAATTGACTTGCTAATTTTATTAATCAGCAAGTATGAATTGTCTACTGAGTGAATCGATAATTGCCAACAATAGTTCATTTTGAAATACCTGCAGACGATGTTGAAAGGGCAAAGAAATTTTATAATGATCTCTTTAGATGGAAAATAGAAAAGTGGCCTGGATCTACTGATGATAGTCAGCTAACCTCTGCAGCAACAGGTCAGCCAATGGAATATTGGATGATAACAACTACAGATGATAAAGGAAACAAAGCATTAGGGGGAGGAATGATGAAAAGACAAATACCAGAGCATCAGGTAACTAATTATATCAATGTAAATTCAGTAGACGAATACTCATCTAAAGTGGAGATGCTAGGAGGTAAAGTAGTTGCTTCTAAACATGCAGTACCAGGAATGGGTTACTTTGCACTTTGTCTTGATACAGAAAACAATAGTTTCGCTATATGGGAGTCCAATGAGAACGCTAAGTGAATACTTATTCACACAGAGGAGCGATCCCCTCAGTCTGCAGATATCTTCAATAAACTCAATGTAAGAAAGGATGAGGTTCCTACAACGCCATTGATTTAAGGAAAATTAGAATAATACATATATGTTACTCATAACTGGTAACATAATAGTATTGTTGTGAATCCAAACACTTTTTAATGTTTGTAAATATATAACCGATATTTGAAATTATTATTTATTTAAGAGTTATTGATAACATTATTAAAAAAATATTTACCATACGTGGATAACTATAGTTAGAATCATAGGTTTTATAAAATATAAAATGGCAATTATTATAGTAGAAAAAGAGAGGGGAATAGAGTTGTTGAGTTGTTCATATAGTTCGATTATCCCCTCTCCTTTCTTTGACCTTGTAAACAAGACTGTATTTTTATAATACAAAGATAATTGAAAAATATTGAATGTGGGATTTAAAACTGGTTGCATAGCCATCATAAAGACAAAAAGCCATTCCTGTACATAGACAGACACTAAATACCATTTGGATAACGTTTTTAGTTATATATATATTTTATATGATAGACTGATATTTTATAATGATTTTTTTTGAACATAAGATATCTTTTATAATTTAAAAAAATAAAAATGTGTTAGGAGTTTAATTTGTCTCTTAATATAGTACCAATAGCCTAATCATCCCTTGTTGAATCATAGACATTTGTGTCTACAATCTATGAACACAACTGTTGAATTCGGACTGACTGGACACTTATCTACTGGCCCTTAACTGAGACCTGGGCGTCATCACCGCTGGCTGGCCCTTCACTGCCCTCACTTGTACATGATCCAACTGGAGAACGGAATACTCTATCTGCCCCTCCAAATGTGTTGTCTGTGCTACCTAGAGTAGGACGAGGTACATATCACGTTTTGGGCTTCTTGTTCTAGCGTGTTATCGCGTCCACTCACTTTACCATTTTGTGTGGTTGCCTGGGTGGTAACTGTATTACCGTTATACTTTCCATTAGCATGTTTTTCTTTCTTGTAACTATGTTGTTCGCCTTTCATGTACTTGTTCATTTAGATTTCGTCATCAAGCATTACGATGTCATCTATATATTTGACTTCAAGAAATTAATTCTGACTTATTTAATATGATTTAATGCGGACTTATTTTGTATAACTAATCAGAATATCAAACGAGGTACGGTTATTCCCTTAACTATTATTAGTCTATTAAGGTGATCTCTTATTACTATATAATAGAGTTCAAAGAATATAATTCGAGAAAATATTATTTTATTTAATCATACAATTCAAATCGGAAATTATACCTTTTTAATAAGTGGAATCTCATTTATTGTGATTTTAAGATTAATCATTGCAGTTAAAAGGATTTTATACAGTGAAGGACATCTGCCAAGAATGCATTTCATACAAACTACTTATAGATACAATAACTAATTACACAATATAATACTATAATAATTTAATACATTCTGCTATCGAAAGCCTTTTAGCTATGTATGTAGTACATTATACTAGTATGACGAGTAGTACTATTGTTGCTTCTACGGTGGATATGACTGTAAAACTTGGAATCACTCTGCCTAAATCAACTATACAGAAAATCGACAATAAGCGTGGTGATATACCGAGGAACCGATTCATCAGGAGAGCAATTGAAAGCTACCTTGATAAAGGAATGAGTAAAAAATGATTGTAGAAACCGCAAATAGCTTTGTGCCATTTGTAAGTACTATTGATTTTGGTGGGATAGCAGGTTTCTTGGTTGGTTTTGCTTTAAAACGGATAATGAAAATACTAGCTGTAATAGCAGGAGTGTTTTTTTGCTTATCCTGTTGGTGATTGATTAGTATTTGATGATAACTTTCCAATTGTCTAGATGGCGCTGGGCCATATTATTATTACCATCACCATTTCAATTGTCTTTTTTCTTAATCTTTGTTATCAGCTAGTCTGGCATGGCTGATCGTTTACACATGATGTAGACATATGGATTCTATTGTGATTTTCGTTTGGTGAATCAGTCGTATTTGAATTCGACACTGTAGTCTGGCATGGCTGATCGTTTACACATGATGTAGAGCTACTCTCTGACTCAGTTTCAGCTCGCGTTGTTGTTACTGCGAATGTTGTTACTCCTACTACTAATGTTGCTGCCATAAGGTAGCGAGCTATTGCTAAAGTTCTTGTATTGTTCATTTAGATTTTGTCATAAGCATTACAATATCATCTATATATTTGACTTGGGTAAGTTAATGCTGATTTATCTAATATGATTTACTGCTGACTTATTTCGTATAAGTATTGGATATATCAAACGAGGTGAAGTTATTGATTTGACTATTGAAGATATGATTCGTTATAAGTAATGTGATAGTAAATATAAAGTAGAAAATAGTCTAGTCCTGTAAAGGGAGTGCTAAAAAAGTTGAGGCTTTTCCATCAATTCTCTTTTTTTAGTAATATATTTTCATAACTGTGTATTAAAAAATAATAGAGGGCTGGTAGGTTATTGTCTTCATATTTGCCTATTTCTTATAGTACATGTCTGGTGTTTGTTAGTGTTGTTGGCACACTTATCCTGGCGGTGGCGGTGATGCCTGTTGTATGTTTGTAATAATACAGGTCTTGTGCTCGCCTGGCAGCTATGGTGCCAGTTGGACAATTACCTGAGAAAGAAGTTAAGAAATCAGGTCGTGGTACTGTTACTTCATTTATCGAGCATGTGCTTGGACCCAATGTAACAAGAGTACCACTTTCACTTCCCTGGAATACAGCAGGGGGTGATGACAATTGGCCTATTAAAAGGTTAAAGGGAAACTTACTGTGACTTCAAAATGAAATTATATGTAATTCAATATATCAATTCATAATAATCAAGAAAAAACAAAGCCCAAATTAGAACTACTCTTATAGTTATTTTCGTAGTATTATGTGTCTCTCGCCACCTTCGTATATGTTTTCAAATTCTATTTTGAAATTAAACGAGCTAAGGAATTCTACTATTGGTACGTAGAAATTAGCACCACCAGGAAGACTGTGTATTTCTATTAAAAGTCCGATATCTTTGCTTTTAGACAATATATTGGTAGCGCCTTTTAATACTTCAAATTCAGCTCCTTCAACATCTATTTTAATCCAGTTAATATCTGCGTGACTTATTCCACTTTGTTGTGATAATAGATTATCTAATGTATTGGCATTTACTTCCACAAATTTTTCTTCAGGTTTTGCCCTATCGACTATTACGGTATTATATATTGTACAGCCAGATTCTTTGCCCGGTAAATAGAGTTTTATTTTCGTTTCTTTGGAATATACGGCATAATTTAAAGCAGTGATATTTGTTAAATTATTTAATTTGATGTTATGGTTTAACATCTCAAAATTGCTAGGATCAGCCTCTATAGCAAATACTTTTCCATTTGTACCAACACGCATTGAACTTAATAGTGTATAATATCCTATATGCGCGCCAATATCTATAACTACATCTCCCTCTTTAGGGGAAAAGCGCTCGATTAAATCACGTTCATGCAGTGCCATCACTACAAGATCATTGAAAGTATCTTTACTTCGACAATAGGCCTGATAACCATATTCAGGCACATTAACTTTTAATAGCAAATTATGCATTCCTAAAAGTTTGAAAGATTTATACAAGAAACCTTTATATGTAATCCCTCTTTCAATGTATAGACGATCTCTTTTTTTCTTTCCTAAAACTATTCTGCCTAAAACCATTAAACCACAATACATGTTTTTGAGGGAAAATAAAACAAGTTTATCTTTTACAGTCGCACCATTTGCTTCTTTTAGGAGCAATCTATCAAAACTTACTGAATCCTGTCTCGACTTTAGCCTGTCTGAAGCTGAGGTGAAGTTCTTCATTTAACTATTATTGATATATTATGATTTAACTATAGTACGCATTATAGTATCAACCATCAGATTTTGTTTCGAAACGCTTATTTAAACAAATGCGTTATTCTTTCAAATCTTGACCATGAAACTAAATATGTATACCAATCTCCCTTTAATTATGATAATTTCTTCAATATATTTGATATTAATTGGAATAATTTCAATTACAGCTATCAACTAACAATTACTATATCGGCTATAAGGTTGGTTATCGAGTAGATTGTAATGCTATGCATTGCTACACTAACAGGCGAATGAATAGGAAATGACCTCATCAAAGATTACAGCAATGGCAACGCTGGCATTATCTTTAGTTTTGATTGGATCAATGATAACTAGTCATTTATTTGTTGTAAATGCATTATTACCAGAAAATTATCTTTCTATGTCATTCCATCATAAGAGATACTGAAAATAGCTGATGGAGTTTATGACAATTTGTTAAAGGTCGTTGCTAACGATACGATATATCCTGCCAAAGCAACTCAGACCAATGTCATTGAAACAAAATAAGTGAAAATAAACTCATCTGTACTATAAGTTTACAGTTACACTTACAGGAAAGGCTCAAGGTGTACGAATCGGATTTGACAGGATAATAATGAAGTGCATAATCTCCCCTTTTATTGTTTCAATTAATTAAAAAATAATGAATGTTTTTAAAAATGATAAAAAGGAGAGAGATTTAAATCTGTTGTTGTTTTTTGTTTTTAGTTATTGTTACTATTTCGCTACGATGCTATGGTGATGGTGATGACGAGGACGACGCTTGCTTTGCAGTTGCATCAACAGTATAGTATGCTTGAGTGCTTTCTTTCTCAAGGAAAGTAGTACTCGACCGATAAGAAAAACAAAATATAAAAAAGTGGAAAAGTAAAATGGAAACAACAGGTACCAAGAAAATAAAGAGCAACAACAAGAGCCCTTTGATTTAGAAACCAAAAGAAAAATTCAGGAATCCCTGCAGAAGATTTATAACAAACAACAGCAACAACAAGCCACAAAGAGTAATGGTGGTGGCAGTAGAAAAACAAGTTTTATCAAATTTGTACATGACGGAGAACTTAAGCGCCTTTCATTCACGGGGCAGTTTCAAAAGGAGCAAATACCATACAAGGATTTTATAACAAATCAAGTGATTGAAGGTAGATTCTCGGAACGATATTTCTTTGAATGCTATGACATTACAGATTCAATCCATCCATCTGAAATCTCTATATGGGAACGCGGTCCCAAGGACGCAAGAATTATACTATACTGGCTTTCAAACAACAAAAATGTGTTAGATGTCATACGCCACGGTCAGCCAGGGAGCAAAACTACTACCTATGATATCTACCCGCCACCAATGGCTTAGGAATGTTGCTATTGCTGCTGACTATGCTTCTCCTTCCATTCCTTTTTCTTTATGGGTGGTTAACGACCACTACTTGAACAAGAGCAGTTGTCTTTAACTTATCTTATTGTGTCTTTTTTCTATGTTGTTCTTATTGTAATGCGTCCCAGCTATTTGCGTTCGATTGGGACAGCCAAGAGCCACTAAAACTCATTATGGGTAGTATAAAGTAATCCTAAAATAATCTGTCTGGGGTATCTGACGCACCTGACGCATCTGACGCCAGTAGCGAAAATAGTATTGACAATACCAATAGAAAAATTAAGTGATGTCAGATAGGTCAGATACATCAGATAGTAATAGATTATACAATATGTCTACACAGTGAAGATCGTTGGGGCGCTTTCCATCTTGTGAAGAGCTGCAAGTTCCATTTCTTATAGGCACTGACCAGATTACAAACAAGATAACAAAACATGCTGCAGACTCATGTACTTATGAACCTAGGATAGCTGGTATTAGATCGTCTTTTCAAAGCTAAGGAATATGCTTTCAGTCCTTTAGGATAGGTAAGACAGAACTTTAAATAATATTGCTTTCAACCTACTTCTACTTTCTTAAGCTATTCACATATCCTATAATATCAGAATAGCCGCACTTATTACAGTCGTCCACAAGCCTTCTTTGTTTCCTTCTGCAGATTGAGTAATATTTTGAGTTTTGTAAATCTTTCCTGAAAGTTTCCATTGTTCTTCTCTTTGATCCCAAGTAAGAGTTGGATCGTTTGATAAACCTAATGTTGTAGCAAGCATTTCCATAGCCATATCTTCGGCATAATCTCCAGCTTTTTGTGCTGTTTCTCCAGTCGAATGGTGCTCAGATAGATATCCATATTGTGTATCGTCTGCAGGTCTAGCAAGACCGACAGATGCAGCAATCAACCTATTTGGTTCGTTAGTAGAGGAACGAGCTAAAATAGTAAAAACAATTTGTCCTGACATTAGATACTTTCTGCCTTCTTGTCTGGGAACTATTTTACATTGCGATGGTTTTATACTTGATACAGAAGCCAAATTCAAATCAGCTATTTCTGCGTCACGTAAGGCTAATTCGAAACTTGTAAGATAGTCTTTATGCAAGCCTTTGCCTTTTGTCAAAAACATTATTTTTGGAACATATAGTATTGGATTTGATAGATTTGTTGTTGTTCTTAACGTCTTGTCTTGTCTTTCCATCATTCTTTTATTATGTGGTAAATAATATTATAATATTACAAAGAAGGCTCGTAGGATATTGTTATACAGCTTTAACTTCTTATCATTGCTATTTTTATCCTTACTTACTATATAATATACAGAATATTGATTATCAGAACTATCACCAATTGAATATTCATCTATTTTATTGAAAAGATAACCATCATCAAATTTACCCTTTGTAATGTAGTATAGTTATGAGGTTTGCGTTTTCTTAAAATTGTCTTTTGTATTGTATATTCTTTAATTTCGTCCTCAGAAGGAGCATCCCTGAATCCATAAACTTGGTCACATCTATCCAAAAATGTCTTGAGTGTTGGGATTTCCTCCTTTGACATCATAAATCCTTTGTTCCATGCTGCGTTGTACGGGTTAGCCGTTGCGATAATGGTAGTTGGAGAATCGATATCGAAATGCATTCCATATTTATCTATGGTGCATCTACCCGTAGGCCTTTTTCAAATTACATATTTCAGCTGATGATGCATTCCATGTTACAACTGCATGTTACTATGGTTGTGATTATTTTATCTGTAAGATTGGTTCTTGAAAGAAAAAGCCGATAATAAAGTAAACAATTTGCTCCTCTGTTGCATAATTCATTAGGATTTTAGGTTATGCAAACCGTTAGCTAGGTCATTCGATTGAACATGTTATACAGAGCTGCCTTTAGGAGGATCTCTTTTACCATGTGAGGAAACTTTCTAGCTGTTACATGTTCACCAAATGTTCTTTTAATGGAAGAGAATGCTGTTTCTGCTATCCACCTGTACCCATAGCTCACGCTACGCTTCCATTTTTTGAGGTTTGTCTTGTTGTCTTACTACAGACATATTCCTAGCATGACAGTTAGTTGACTTGACCTTGGAATTACTTCTTGTCTTTATACCAGGCTTAATGTGGTTCTTTGATAGGTATCTAAAATTGTTATTGCTGTCGTACATACCATCTGCTAATATACCCTTCAGATTATTATTTTCAGAAGCATTGTCTACTAACTTCTTTAGCATCTTACCATCATGTACCTCTTCACTTGTTACCTCCAGAGATACAATTCTTTTCTTCTCGATATCAACTGCTATGTGTATCTTTAGATATCCTTTTCTGACATGCCATTTGTGGTGCATCCATTCCCCTCGATTAGTTACCTTAATGCCGGTGCTGTCTAAAGCAATGACAATATCATTTCCTAATTTTTCATCGATTTTAATCTCTAGCCTGTTTATACGTCTATTAATGGTCACTATAATGTGGTGTGTTTGATACTTCTTTACTTGCATGAGCTATGACTACACCCTGTGTTTGTCTATATGGTAGATGGAAATATGCTCTCATGTAACCTAGAAGCTGAATAAATGAATTTGGGTAGCAGTAGGGCTCACCAACCTTACCAAGGTTCATTTGACATAATTCATGATCCCATCCATCAAGTACATCAAAATCCAAGAGTACTTGACCACGCCTAACTAGTGATTCATTATAGCAAGGCCAGTCAACCATACCAGAATAATTAATACTAGCAAGCTAAATGGTGAGTGGTCAAATAAGTATCACTTACAAGATAATTAATCATGCAACAAAGCACAATTTGCGTATATCTAATATATCCAAAAACAAGAAATAGAAGGTCTTATAAATAGACTATAATCATCTGAAGTTTTTTGTCCCCTGAAAATAGTTTTACACAAAAACCTATTTCATACTTTAAAATATTCTTTTTTGAATGGCTTCATCAGAGTGTTATCGGAGTTAAAAAAGCCATCTTTAATTAGAGTGTATAACCATTAATATCTATAAAACTATATAATTCTCATAAATATATCAAGCATACCTGTAGCTACAACATCTCTTGTAATTTTAAATACTGTAATCTTTGCATTTGGGCTGCTGTCAGGTTCACAAGAGCAAATCATACGTAGTTATGGGTTTATTCCTGACCAGCTATTATTATTAACTTATGACGGAGGCAATGGCAATACAAATTACTCTCATCCATTCTTACTACAGTCGTCGTCGGACAGCCTGACACGGTTATTCTCTTCAATGTTCATACATGCCAATATTGTACATCTTGCATTTAACACACTAGCACTAGTATATCTTGGTGGATATGCTGAAAGATCTGTTGGAATTCTCAGATACATTGTTATCTATATACTGGCAGGAATTGCTGGAGTTTTGTTCTATAGCGTTATAGCGATTTTTATTTTAGGAAATAGCCATACTGTGTTAATAGGTGCATCAGGAGCAATCTCAGGAATATTAGGAATAGCTGCTGCTGCTGGAAATACCAGAGCGTACTATTGGCTTTTATTTCAAATTGTATTTGCTTTTATTGGCTCGATTGCTGCAATTTCAATAGCCTTTACGGCGCATATTGGCGGTTTCATGGCTGGCCTATTGCTTACGAAAGTATTAGTTGTGATAGAACATAAAAAGAGGGTTAAATACCTGAAATAAGCCATATTTGACAATAGTAGTATTATGGCATATGGAAAATAATTTTATGCGAGTCACGGAATTACATGCTTTATACTCTATGACATTTTTTTCGAGTTAGGATTGTGCTGAATAAATGTCAGCAGAAAAGTTTAATCATTAGAAAATAGTAATCTCCCGTAAGGGAGAGCTATTCTATTTATGTCCTAATTTATGGAGTTCTTTTCATTGTGATTCTATTCTTAATTTTAATTACCATTCCGGAAGGTGCGCTAAAAAATTATGTCAAATTTGATTCACATCCATCCGAGCCCGGATTAGCATTAGATTCCAAACCTGATTATTACATATTTTGTGCTAATAATATAATATCAAGAATATGAAGGTTAGGTTCAAGTCCAACTCCAAGCGCTTTATTATATAAAAATCCAGGTACGAGCTACCCCAAGAACACCATTTCAAACATAAATATTTGATATTCTCAACATCTATTTGATACTATATGGCATATTGCTACGGCTATTAATGCTGGTGCTGGTATAATCATATATTATAGATCTCTTGCGTAATTAGCGGCTATAGTCTAACACCCTACTTGTTTTAGCCGTCTTCTTAGATTGAAATGCTGTCAGACTGTATAACTCTGAAGTTCAGGAGACCGGATATTATATCAGATACGTTATTGTACTTCCTTAATCTGTTTCTAAATTTCAGTACCCATTATTCCAAACTTTTTGATCTTACATATGGTATGTTCTACTATGATCCTTAGCCTAGAATGATTCTTGTTGTAAGTTCTTTCATCACATGAAAGCAATGTACCCTTTTTCTTTTTGATACGAAAGTACAGGCTTTACAGTGGGAAAGTCCTTTTCAATGCCAAGATAACCAAGATCAACTATGTTTTCAACTTGTGATGGAGTTATAGAATGATTGTGTTTGTAAATGTCATAATCATGTTTTCTTCCACTTCTGTGACCTGTCTTATGCAGTATCAATCCTTCACTGTTTACCATCAATTGTGTCTTGACAGTATGTTTCTTCTTTCTACCTGAATAGTAACTCTTCCTTCTTCTTTTGTTCTTAGGTCTTGGAATTTCTTGTTCTGTAGAGTCTATGAAAGCCTTGAATCCAGGAAAGTACTCTTCTACTTCATCTATAGTTCTTAATCTCCTAGTACATGTTTGTATATCTTCTTTGGCAATGGAATACACTCCTTGATAAGTGGTTCCATCATTGATATATCTCTACAAACATTGCTTTGATCAAGGTCAAACAGAAATCCTGATAATGTATATGTAATGTATAATCTGTAGTATACTAGAAGCATAACGAATCTTTCTTTAACTTTAAGACTTAAATGGTCTACCAGCACCTATATCCCGTATTCTCGTCCTTGATAGAAGACGTCTTCTTTCGTGCTCTTCGTAGTTATGTTCAATTTCGTTACAAATGGATTCAAATTCAGATACAGTTACTCCGGTAAATGACCTGAATATCAAAGGTTTCTTACATAATTTGCTATAGGACATCAAAGAGCTTGTCAGATAGATATCCTATGTGAAGAGGAATATAGCTCTAACTTCTAATTACACAAGAGATCTTATGGAGATAATACTATGTCGTAATCTTTTCTTTTTTACTAATAATAATTTTACACATCTATCAAACTTAATATATGGTAAATCAATAGCGGATTTTATGACTTTGGAGAAAGGTTCTCTTATACTAGTGGATTATACCGCTAAAGTCAAGGATACTAAAGAAATTTTCGAAACTACTAATGAAGAAGAGGCTAAAAAATCTGACCTCTATGATCCCACACGCAAGTATGAGCCACGACTTGTATCTATTGGCGAAGGCTGGGTTCTAAAAGGGTTGGACGAAGCTCTTGCAAGTGCTAATACAGGCGATAAACTAAGTGTAGAAATCACTCCTGACAAAGGCTTTGGCGAAAGAGATCCGAATAAGGTTAAAATGGTCCCACAGCGAAAGTTAGGCGAGAAAGCCGATGAGGTTAAGGTAGGCGACGTAGTTGAAATATATGAGCGCACTGGAATTGTTAGATATATAGGATCCGGAAGAGTTCAAATTGACTTTAATAATAGGTTTGCAGGTCGAACTTTGACATATGATGTTAATATAATCAAGAAACTTGAGAGTGACAACGATAAAGTGATGTCTCTAATAAAAAGAAGATTATCAATTGATGATGAAAAGATAAAAATTGATCTTTTAGAATCAATTTTAGAAATCGAATTACCGGAAGAAACTTTTATGGTTGAAGGATTGCAAATTATTAAGCGGGCAGTGGCAAACGACATCTTCAAATTTGTAACTGGATTAAATAGTATCAAATTTATTGAAAATCACAAGCCATCTACACCACTCCAACTACAACAACCAAAACCTGAAGAAAAACCGGTAGAAGCTACTGAAAATAAGTCTGCCTAACTGTCATATCATTTCTGATGTCACATAGACATAACATATATCATAAATCATTTGTTAGTAATCGGTAAACAGTAAACGATAACTCCCAATACATTTTACTTAAAGAAAAGTTTCACCTATTAGGAAAACTGCTTAAATTACATAGACAGATTTGGCTAGTTCCAATGCGGATTGTTTGTCTAGTTTTAATTTGCTTAGAATTGTATACCTTTCAGGTCTAAGTGATTGTGCAGTTAGCAGCGATCTGATTACCTGATCTTCATTCAATTTGATCTGTTTTGCCTTTGTGGGAGCACCAACGTTTTGCAATGTTTCAACTATCCTTTCCCAATCAAGACCATGTAGTTTGGCCATCATAATAGTGCCTAAACCTACACGCTCGCCATGTAATCCACAATCCTGACCTGCAACGTATTCTAACGCATGACTAAAGAGATGTTCTGCGCCTGAACATGGTCTGCTACTTCCTGCAATACAGGCTGCAACTCCTGCGCTGATTAATGCCTCTACAACTGTTCTAATACCAAACCTATTTTTTTGTAGTAATTTTTGTGACTCATCTAAAATAATTTTTGCACTCATATATGCAAGGTTGGCAGCATAGCTTCCAAAATATTCATTTTTCTCTTCTTTTGCAAGTTCCCAGTCTTTAACCGCAGTTAATTTTGCAACAAGGTCTCCACATCCACTTGCTAACAATCGCATTGGTGCCTCAGAAAGCAAATGAGTATCAGCTAATACTCCAATAGGGGTATTTACTTTGACTGAGTATGGCTTGTCGGTACCTCTTATTGAAACAAAAGGGCTAGAAATTCCATCATGGGAAGCGGAAGTAGGGACGCTAACTAATGGTTTATTTAACTTAAAAGCAGTCATTTTGGCAACATCAACGGAGCGTCCTCCGCCAAGCCCGATTATAACATCTGGAATACGGTCTCCAATCTTCTTTTGTAACTTATTTACAGAATTCATAGATGCATCATTCACAATGAACCAAGATTCTTCCAAAGAACATTTAAGAACTGATGACCTGCAGGCTGCACCTGTCCTTGCTTTTACAATGTTGCCTGTTATAATGCCAACCTTTGAGGCATTACTATCAAGATCCGTGATAAAATAACCAAGTTGAGAAATTACGTCATCCCCTATCAATATCTTCCTTGGTAATTCCATCAAATGAGTAAAGGGTGAACTCAATGCAAAAACCGTAGGAATGAGATATATTTAATGTTGTAGTATTCTTATTAGAAGAAATAAATAGACCATATTTTGTAAGGTAAATAAACATTTAGAGTAGCAAAAAACTGAAAACTTGTATTTTACTCAAACCTTATTTTCTATTCACTCTTGTTAAAATAATGAGAATTAACTGTTGCTAGGTTCTTCTTAGCTCTTAGTGTCGAGTCTTACTGTTCGTCAGTTGTTGTTGTTTCTTCATCCAATTCAGCCGATGGAACTTCTGTTGTAGTTGTTGTTTCTTCATCCAATTCAGCCGATGGAACTTCTGTTGTAGTTGTTGTTTCTTCAGCTGTATTTTCAGATTGACTTGCAATTTCAGCAGTGGCATACCCTCTTCCTACTTTTGTAATTCTTATTCTGACATTATCTCCAACTTTTGTACCCGCTACAAAGATTACCAAGCCTTCGACTTTTGCCACACCTGCATCGCCTCTTTTGCTCATAGATTCAATCTTGACATCAAATTCTTCCCCTACTTTAACTGGTGCTGGCCTAAATGGTCTTGGACCTCCAAAACCTCCACGTCCTCTTCCACCATATCCGCCACCGCCACCATATCCGCCACCGCCACCATATCCGCCACCGCCACCATATCCGCCACCGCCACCATATCCTCTATCACTACGGTAGCCGCCACCACCTCCACTCGGTCCGCTAGTATGTGAATCTCTATTTTCCAAACTATATCAGTAAGATAGTATAAATCAACTTAGTATTTCAACTTTAATGTTTTGCTGCCGAAAATTCCTCTATATTTTTTATTTCCTCGTTCCTTTGAACTTTAAGAAGCGAAACGTTCTTTAAATGGCAGTGCACATAAATCGACGTATTATCTTCAGCAGGTGCATTCTGTACTAATCTTACATCCAAATAATCGGTGATTAAATCCCTATGCAACGTAAACCGCCATATCATGAATCCACAAGCCAAAATATTATGGCAATAATACTGAATAGTCTTCCTAGTGAATCAGGACTTACCAAAGTGGAATATGAAGGTCCGCGTATTGCTCTTTATTCTAAAAATCCGAGCTATCTCATACAGAATACTCAAATCGTTTCTAATATGGTCAATACAATAAAGAAAAGAATTGTTGTTCGTACTGACGAATCAATACGAAAATCAGAAGAGGAATCGATTGAAATTCTAAACAAGACTATCCCAAAAGACATTGGAATAACTGAAACCTTCTTTGACCAAGCATTAGGTGAGGCTGTAATATTTGTTGAAAAGCCTTCATTGCTTACAAATATAAGTGAAGATTTTGAAAATGTTGATCTTCTTGAAAAAACAGGCTGGAAAATCAGAATTACAAAGGCTCCTCAAACAATGCCTACAATTAAGAATATTAATAAAATTCTTTGTAATTCTATAAATGAACGAATTCGTTTCTACAAAGAAGTTGGCGAGAAAATTTTTAGATCGAAACTAAATGAAATAACAGAAGCGAGCTTAATTACGCTAGGCGGTTTTGCTGAAGTAGGTCGGTCTTCGATGCTACTATCTACGCATGAAAGCAAAATTTTACTTGATTGTGGGATCAATATATCAGGTAAAGATTCACTAAACACTTTACCAAGATTTGATATTACGGGACTTGAAATTAATGATATTGATGCAATAGTCTTAAGCCATGCTCATCTTGATCATACGGGTTTTTTACCTGCTCTATTCAAGTATGGATATAGAGGACCAGTATACTGCTCAGAGCCAACATTACCACTCATGAATTTGTTGCAGAAAGAATATGTTAAGAATACTAGC
This sequence comes from uncultured Nitrososphaeraceae archaeon, assembly GCA_963825865.1. Lineage (GTDB taxonomy): Archaea > Thermoproteota > Nitrososphaeria > Nitrososphaerales > Nitrososphaeraceae > CAWGVG01. Next base: position 64,501 of record CAWGVG010000029.1, read on the forward strand.
GGTACAGCACTATATTCTGATAAAGATATAGAGGAGGCAATAATACATACAATTCCTCTAACCTTTGGGATTGTTACCGATATTTCTCCAGACGTGAAACTTGTGCTTAGCAATTCTGGTCACATTTTAGGCTCTGCATCAATTCATTTACATATTGGTAACGGCGATCACAATGTTGTTTATACTGGAGATATGAAATTTGGAAGAATGTTTTCACTTGAAAATGCTTCTTGGAACTTTCCAAGAGTTGAGACAATGATCATTGAAAGTACTAATGGTGGTAAAGAAGACATTTTTCCACAACGTGAAGAGGCAGATAAGCGTCTTATTGATAGCATAAACAAAACAGCTGCCAGAAAATGGAAAGGTCTTAATTCCAGTACCCACAGTTGGGTTATCCCAAGAACTTATTTTATCTATTAATATGTATATGAAAACTGGTAAAATTATTGAAACAAAAGTATTGGTCGAGAAGATTATTTCTAATGCCAGCTCAATACATGAAACTTATCCTCAATATCTTTCAAAAGAATTAAAATATATGATACTTCACGATGAAGAAAATCCATTCCGATCGAAACAATTTGTAATTATTGAATCTCAATCTCTTGAGAGAGAAGAACCTGCAATAATTCTGGCTCCTTCTTCAATGTTAATAGGTGGACCATCAGTAGAATATCTGAAACAGATCTCTGAAGATCCAAAAAACACATTAGTTTTAACGTCATTTCAGGCAACAGGAACGCCTGGAAAAAATATTCAGGATGGAAGCCGGGAAGTATTGATTAATGGTCATACTATAAAAATCAATTGTCGAGTTGAGAAGATCGAAGGATTCAGTACTCATAGTGATTATAATCAATTAGTGGCATATATAAACAGACTAAGGCCAAAACTCCGACGAGTATTGGTTAACCATGGAGAGCGAACCAAAGTACAGAACTTAGCAAGCTCACTCAACAGAATGTTCAAAATACAAACGCAGACACCCCTTGGTACAAGAGGCCATAAAATTACTCTAAATTTTTCTCTTGTCATAACCAATATAGCAATATAAATACAACAATTTCAATGAGGGTTATTACCCAATATCAAAAAATTAACTTCCGCTCATATTATTACTTATCATTCTTGGAAGTTACTGCAAAAGAGATAGTAAGAAAAATTATTTCAAATCATAATCTCCACGCCAGATTTTGACACTTGGAGGTGTCACTACAACGCGTTCCTCGCCCAACCTGGCAATATCGCCACCATTGGACTGAACATAGCTGTAAAGTTCTTCTATCACCTTGCGAAGCTCTTCAACATCTTTTTGTGCTAATGGAGTAACCCGTAAAATGAGAATCATGTCATTTTTGGTGTCGTCCTTGAGACTAGATATATCACTGATGTCTCGAAGGGTTATTGCTTTCAAATAGATTGGTGTCTTTTCCATTTTCACATCCATTTCTCTCTCTATCCTCTCTCTTGTTTAAGTACAGCGAAATTCAGCGTGATGATCAAATAGTCATGCTGGTCAAAAGTCATTCACCGACTGGTTGATTTTCTAGATTCATCAGTTAAGTTCTTCGTAATTTGTCAAGATTTATTCTTGTTTTTAATTACAACTGGAATTTGATTCTTTAGATTATATCTAAAATATATTTCCAACATTTTAATAAATTTACATTATAGTATATGAAATCTCTTCATTTTCTCGTAAGGGTACCTCAGGTTCTTCGAAAATGCAGAATCTAAAGTTAATGTCCAACATCTGAATTTGATGTAGCGCTCGTTTTTAACTGCTCTGCTACTATAAGGTCCCCTTTCATTTGATATCGATCAGGTTTTCCGGCGTAACTAGGCCACGTTCTCTGTATCCATAGTATACAGATACTCTGCAGAAGAGATCTTAGGCCTTTATCTGCCATCATATTTTCTTCCTCAATTATGTAGAACCTCAATTATTTTATTTTCATTGGTCCCGAATACCCTCTCTGTTAACGATAAAGTCTGAACTAATGTTTTTCATGTGTTCGTATACATCATGTCTCTATAACTATTATAAGAACTCATTTTAGAGTCACCTTACATTTAAGTTTACTTATATTCCTCACCAAAATGTACAGTTTTAGCTATGCTCCCAGTTCCGCGGCGACTTTATAACTCCGTTCTCTGACATATTCAAAATCACAAAAAGGAGTCTCAGTAACAGCCGCTTATATTTCTACTCCATGTTTTGCATCATTTTAAAGATGTTATATACTCCAACTTATACCAGAGCCATTGCCTGACTTTGATCGGCAGACAGTCGTCTTTTTGCACTTATACGCTTAACATGCAAAACCTTGAGTATAATTGTTTATTTGATTTAATCAATTTAATGCTTTGTTGCATGATTAATTATCTTGTAAGTGATACTTATTTGACCACTCACCATTTAGCTTGCTAGTATTAATTATTCTGGTATGGTTGACTGGCCTTGCTATAATGAATCACTAGTTAGGCGTGGTCAAGTACTCTTGGATTTTGATGTACTTGATGGATGGGATCATGAATTATGTCAAATGAACCTTGGTAAGGTTGGTGAGCCCTACTGCTACCCAAATTCATTTATTCAGCTTCTAGGTTACATGAGAGCATATTTCCATCTACCATATAGACAAACACAGGGTGTAGTCATAGCTCATGCAAGTAAAGAAGTATCAAACACACCACATTATAATACCATTAATAGACGTATAAACAGGCTAGAGATTAAAATCGATGAAAAATTAGGAAATGATATTGTCATTGCTTTAGACAGCACCGGCATTAAGGTAGCTAATCGAGGGGAATGGATGCACCACAAATGGCATGTCAGAAAAGGATATCTAAAGATACACATAGCAGTTGATATCGAGAAGAAAAGAATTGTATCTCTGGAGGTAACGAGTGAAGAGGTACATGATGGTAAGATGCTAAAGAAGTTAGTAGACAATGCTTCTGAAAATAATAATCATGTGAAGGGTATATTAGCAGATGGTATGTACGACAGCAATAAGAATTTTAGATACCTATCAAAGAACCACATTAAGCCTGGTATAAAGACAAGAAGTAATTCCAAGGTCAAGTCAACTAACTGTCATGCTAGGAATATGTCTGTAGTAAGACAACAGACAAACCTCAAAAAATGGAAGCGTAGCGTGAGCTATGGGTACAGGTGGATAGCAGAAACAGCATTCTCTTCCATTAAAAGAACATTTGGTGAACATGTAACAGCTAGAAAGTTTCCTCACATGGTAAAAGAGATCCTCCTAAAGGCAGCTCTGTATAACATGTTCAATCGAATGACCTAGCTAACGGTTTGCATAACCTAAAATCCTAATGAATTATGCAACAGAGCACAATTTAAAACAAATATATTTATTGATGAACAAATCAATTCTATTGATGGCAGTAGAAGGAATTGCAAACTTCGATTCATATGTATGGATTGCCGTAGGACTATTTATCATCGGCCTCTTTGCAATAATGGTTTATGAGAAGTCAAATTCAAAAACACAACGACATTATCGTCAACAACAACAACAACAGCAGTCAGGAACGTCTTCTGACATTGAATAATGAAACTGATGCTAATCATCTAACTATTGCAAAATTTAGAAAAGAAGGCTTTACTTCGCTAACAGCAATTCAAGAGAAAGCATTGCCTGTTATTTCAAGGAAAGTGAACTGCCTATTAGTCGCTCCAACCGGATCTGGGAAGACAGAAGCAGTAATACTGCCAGTCTTCTCAATATTGTCTAGTATTAAAGGACAGTATGCAGGCAAAATTCGAGCAATCTATATTACTCCTCTAAGAGCATTGAATAACGATGTACTTAGAAGGATTATCAAATATGCTGAATCTGAAAATCTAAGGGTAGAGATCCGACATGGAGACACAACTACTACCGCTAAAAAGAAAATTGTCGAAAATCCTCCGGACGTTTTGATCACCACACCTGAATCCCTTGCAGTAATACTAACAAGTATGAAAATGCTTGAAGCGTTAAATAGTCTGGAATGGATCGTAGTTGATGAAGTTCATGAACTTGTCTCAAATGAACGCGGTGCACATCTGTCAATTGGTCTTGAGAGATTACAAGAAGTAAGTTTACAACAAGTTACAAGGATCGGTCTATCAGCAACTTTAGGCAATTTAAATGAGGCGGCCAAATTTATTTCTGGAACTAACAGAAAATATGCTGTCATTGTAGACAACTCCATGAGAAAATACGATATTGATGTTAAATTCGTAAAAGGTTCAATTAATAACGTAGCTCACTTTGTGATTCAATATATAAAATCAAATAGAATTGAAGGCTCTGTCTTGCTATTTACAAATACAAGAGATGAGGCGGAATATATAGGCACCATTTTGAAAAACCAAAATGAAATCAAAGTGGATGTGCATCATGGATCTTTATCTAAGGACATGCGAGAGGAGACAGAAGGAAGATTAAGAGCAGGTTCAGTAGATATCGTAGTTTGTACTTCGTCACTGGAACTCGGTTTAGACATCGGTTCAGTAGAACTTGTAATCCACTACGGTTCGCCAAGACAAGTTTCAAAGTTGATGCAGAGGATCGGCCGGAGCAGACATATGCATAGAAATTCAGCAAAAGGTTTGATTGTAACAAATAATCCAGATGATGAGATAGAAGCACTAGCAATTATACGAAGAATGAAAAGATGTTCAATTGAAGAACAGTTAATGCACAAAGGGGCCTTAGATGTTGTAGCTCATCATTTGGTTGGATTAGCAATGCAAACCAGAAATCCGATTAGACTTGAAACTGCCTTTGATCTAGTAACAAAGGCATATCCGTTCTCTAGAGTTAGCTTTTATGATATTGAAGGATGTATTAATATTCTTGATAATAACGGCATAATCAGGTATGACAGGGAAGACAAATCATATCAACGAAGATTAAAGTCATACAAGTATTACTTTGAGAATCTGTCCATGATTCCACATGTTTTAAAGTTTGAAGTCATAGATTCAATTAATAAACGGAAAATTGGGACGCTAGATCAGCAGTTTGTAGGAGATTATTGTGAGAAAGGAAATGTCTTTGTCTTGAAGGGATCGCAATGGAGAGTAATTTCAGTTGATGAAGGCAGAATGCAAGTGAATGTCGAGCCATTACATGGCATTGCAATAAATATTCCATACTGGGTGGGAGAGACGATTCCCGTGGACTACCAAACTGCAGAGGAAGTGGGTATCATACGTAATCAGGCTGCAAAGAAGGTTATCAAACTTTCCACATCTATTATAGATGATACTCTTAAATTTCTAAAGGTAATTCCAGATTCAAAAAACATTGTAGCAGAAAGTTCAGTTGCAAGAAATATGGTTGTAATTCACTCAACATTTGGTTCGAAAGTAAACAATACTTTAGCATCATTACTATCAGCAATAATATCATCCCAACTAGGTTACATAGTAGAAACAAGATCTGATTCTTATAGAATTATGCTAACTTCAAATGCAAGAATAGGAAAAAGCCATATAGAAACCACCTTTAATGACATATATGACTTTGAGTCGGTTATTATTGCATCGCTTACTGGAACTCATAATATTAACTGGAGAGTTTGGATGGTTGCAAAAAGATTCGGTATGATTAGCAGGGAAGCAATATATGACAAAAAAATAGCTCGCATGATTTACGATAGATATGCAAAGACGCCTATTAGCAAAGAATCTATTAGAGAATTAATTCATGATAAATATGATGTTATACAAACACAAAAAGTCTTAAGGAATTTAAAAGATGGCAATATTAAACTTCACTGGTTTGAAACTACAGAATTTTCTGACTTATCAAAACCGATTCTTGAACATTCAGCAAAATTCTCTGCAACCCCACTTAGTATCGAAAAAGGGGTTATAGAACTTATAAAGGAAAGACTAGAAAAAACAAAACACAGATTGATCTGTATTCGATGTGGAAAATGGGAACGAATCATAGAGACAAGGGAAATTACAGAAACTGTTTCCTGTCCGACCTGTCGATCTAAATTAATCACAGCAACTTTCTGGTCTGATAATGATTTAGCAAAAACCATTATGAAAAGGCTCACTGGAAGCAAGCTATCCATAGACGAAAATCACAAATTTGACCGCGCATGGAAAGTAGCATCGCTTGTCAATAATTTTGGTAAGAAAGCACTGATTGTATTAGCTGGTTATGGAATTGGCGCAGATACTGCAGCGCGTATTCTTCGTAATTACATCGACGATGAAGAGATATTTAGAAGCATTTATGAAGCCGAAAGGCAGTATGTAACGACCCGTGGGTTTTGGAATGATTGATTCATGGAATGACCATAGGAACCAAGTAATTATCCAGAGTTTTCAATATACTGAGCTGTTTTTAAGGACGTACGTTATCAGAGTTTTTAACATTAATTTACTTGTTGCAAGGCATGTAAGACATTAGACCGTCCTGAGATATATAAGAAGAGTTATTATTTAATTATAAAAAGCTCTGATTTGGTTAAGTTTTTTCTTAACAATTGTTATTCATGCCTAGTAAAAAATCGGCCTGTTTTCGCTCTAGTAAAGGCTATGTTGCTCAAAGTCAAATCAAACTGATAATTTTTTAAGTTCTTTAGATAAATATTATTTGATGACATTATATGAGAATGAAAATACTCTCCACAGATTCATAACGTCAAAAGGAGAGGAGGCCTTTCATGACAGATATGAAGAGGCAATCGAAAATATCAAATCAGAATTTGGTAGAAGATATACCATGATTATTGGTGGTAAAAATGTCAAAGCATCAGAAAGTTTTGTTCATACTTCTCCTATAGATACCCGGATAGTACTTGCATATTTTCCAAGTGGCACGGCTAAACATGCACATCAGGCAATCAAGGCTGGCAAGAAAGCATTTGAAAGTTGGGGTAAAACTGATTACAAGGAACGTGTAGAATTTTGCAGAATAGTTATCGATATCATGAACAGACGTAAGTTTGAGTTAGCAGCATGGCTTTCTTATGGAAATGGTAAGAATAGATACGAAGCGATATGTGATATCGATGAGGCTGTCGATTTTATTAGATATTATTCTAAAGAGATGGAAAAGAATAATGGCTTTATAATTCAAACTAAAAGTCCACATCCCAATGAAAAAAACAAGAGTGTAATGAAACCATATGGGGTCTGGGGAGTAATTGCTCCATTCAATTTCCCTGCAGCGATTTTAGTTGGAATGAGTATTGGAGCTTTGATTACGGGTAATACTATAGTCTTGAAACCTGCCAGCGACGCTCCAATCATAGGGTATAAATTTGCTGAAATTATGAAAGAAGCAGGATTGCCTGACGGCGTTTTGAACTTTGTAACCGGTTCTGGAAATAAAATTGGTAGGACAATAGTTAATAGCGAAGATGTTGCAGGGATTGTATTTACTGGATCTAGAAAAATAGGCCACAGAATGACAAAAGAATTTAGTAAAGTTAAGCTACGACACGTAATTGCAGAGCTGGGAGGCAAAAATCCTGCAATAGTTACAGAAAACGCAGATATTGATAAAGCCGTTGAAGGAATATTTAAAGCAGCATTTGGTTATTCAGGACAAAAATGTAGCGCATGTTCCCGAGTATATATACAAAAAAGTATAAAAAACAAATTTGTTGAAAGACTTGTGGAGAGGACCAAAAATCTATCTGTAGAGAATCCACTTGAATCTAATACTTTTATAGGTCCTCTAATTAATTCAAAAGCTTATAAGAATTATCAAAAATATGCCAAACTAGCGTATAGAGATGGCAATATATTGCTAGGTGGTAGTGTTAAAAGAGACGGTGATTTCAAGTATGGGTACTATGCGGAACCAATAATTATAGATGGACTGGCTAAAAATCATAGATTATTTAGGGAAGAATTATTTGTCCCAATTCTTTGTATAGCGGATTATGATAAATTCGATGAGGCTATTAAACTCTGTAATGATTCGGAGTATGGGCTCACAGCAGGAATTTATAGTAATAAAAAAGAAGAGGTTGACAGGTTCCTTGACAATATTGAGTGCGGAGTAGTATATGTTAATAGATATATCAGTGCTACGACTGGAGCTATGGTAGGATGCCAGTCATTTGGTGGTTGGAAAGGATCGGGTACAACAGGCAAAGGAACTGGAGGGCCATATTATCTGACACAATTTATGCGAGAGCAAAGCCAAACCATCGTTGAATGAATTAGTTACTAATTCTAGTTCATTAAAGTTTTATTGATGATATATACATAATTAAATACTCTGACCACCTGAATAGTTGCTGGAACAATTAAAGGAAGAGCCGATTGATCAAAATATCTAAAGAAGTGGCTTTCATTGAAGATTTTAATAGTGCTTTTGCATCAACCAGAACAATAGTTGGTAAAAATCTCGAGAAACATCATCTTAGCTAAAGAGACAAAGGTCTTTTAAAATAGATGATGCTAGTAACTATTAGAAATATCATAGAAAATGACTTGGTTCAAAGATAGTAACGGACACATTTTAGAATCTAAAAACAGGATGCATAGGCTGTTGTATTGTCCACTATGTCAAAAACTAATATTCAAAGCAAACTGTCAAAAATTAAGGCAAGACAAACGGGGAAATCTCTATAAAGTCAAACGTTATCATTATGATAAATTATCCAAGCTAGAACGTGCAGAAATTAAAGAACAAAGAGAAGGAAAAAGATTGCAGGAATTACCCAGTATTGAATTGAGCAAAATAATAAGGCATATTCTTTAAAGCACATCTGTCTGTCTTTCTATCTATATCTATTTTCTTACACAATAAGTATGAATAGGGTGGATAAAAGTTCTAGAATTACGAGTTATTGCGACTTTTTATCGATTCTTGCAATTGATGTGGTATAGACCTTTCTATCTAAGTCAGTTAAAATAGACTACATCAGTATAATAATGGAACTACAGTTAACACTATTGTCATTCTACTATTATGATTTATGGGGAATGGGCAAATTATTTACGCGTTTATTATTGACCTTGCGGTTTTAAAAATATTGATCCACATTTGCCATGTTAATTTGCCTGTGTTCGTATTCTGTTTACTTGGATGATAAGAAGCCAGAAGAGTTTTGCCACTTCCAATACTATAACAAGCGCCATGATAAAATACCAATCCGTTCAAATTACTTGTCATACAGAATGTATTAAAAGCAATTTTTCCAAGCGTTAGAATGACTTTTGCCGTTTTATATAAAATTTTTAATTCTGCCACGAGATATTGCGAACAGTTTAATATTTCCAATAGGCTTGGCTTGTTAACAGGTGGAGCACATCTTAGAACAGTAGTAATGTATGCATCTTTCAATACGAATCTATCATTCCTTGACTGGCTTGTAGGCATATTTGCAAACCCAGTTTCAAACATTGCTTTTGCAACCCAATCTTAGGAGCTGTCTCCTGTAAACATTCTACCTGTCCTATTACCACCATGATGCAGCAGGTGCTAATCCAATAATCAATAATTTAGCCTTTCCATCTCCAAAGCTTGGGAGAGGTTTTGCCCAATAAACTTCATCTATGAATCTACTTACCTTGATCTGCCCAACTTGCTTAATGTAACTCGATAAACGGGGACACAAAGTACATTTAATCACTTTTTTATTGAGTTTATGCAGCAAATGTTCTGCGGCGCAATTCATTAAGGTATGATAAGTAGCAGACATCAATATGAAGTATATTAATATTTGCAATAGATATACTGTCAAACTAATGGTTGGTCCAAATACGAAAAAGGAGAAAAATTAATTTGTAAAGCCTTAGATAAATAAGTGATGTTGTAATTCTTTATCGTTAACATCGAAAGTAGACGAATAAGAAATTTAGGTAGATGAGGATGAATCGAATGCTAATGGAAAAAGTTTCAATAAAAAAGCAAAGGAACAGGGATTTAGAAATTGGTGAGCTGGAATTTAAAGAAGTAAAACGTGAAAAGAAAAACGACAAATACGAAGGAGGAAAAAAGAAGGTATAAGACATCATTACCATGATTGATAGTGGTAATCCTTGAGATGGATTTATTATGGTACCAAATGTAAATGAATTTGCGAATTAGAAATAAGAAAATCTTTTTATTTTCCTCTTTAACGTTAGGTTTTACGGTTGTCTAATATACAGAATATTATTCCCAGTAGCTATAAGCAGTTAACTTGTAATGCCGGCTCTGTTGTGATCAGTAATAAACATATACAGAAATTAATAAGAGTTAGAAAAAAATCTGGAATAATGCAATGTGCTGCTATGATACCACAAACAACGCCGATATCAACAATTCCAGTTTCAGAATTTGAAGGAAAAAAGGCACTGAATAACTTAATTTTAGGTGGCATACAATAGATGCTTCCTATAGAGCAAGCTCTTGCATGGCTTTCTTTTATGGTGGTCATGACTATTTTTGCGTACAGGACACGGATAATTGATAGATACGGCGCAATAGCTTGCTTTACCGATAGGTTTTGTTATATTATATTTTGGCTCACTTTCATGGTTTTTTGTCTTGTTATTATTTTTCGTAATAGCGTCTCTATTTACTAAATACAAATACAAACAAAAGCGGAAAATGGAACTAGCTGAAGAAAATAATGGTGCACGAGGATGGAAGAGTGTGTTGGCAAATGGAGGCCTGGCGGCAGTACTTGCCATCTTGTATTATTTATCACATAACAATCCAGTCTTTATACTATCTTTTATTGGATCACTCAGTTTCGCGTTGTCAGATACTATTGCAACCGAAGTTGGCTTGCTCAGCAAGGCAAAACCCCGATCAATATTAACAGGTAAGGAAATTGATACAGGCCAGTCAGGCGGGGTTACTATTCAAGGAGAAATTGCTGCATTGACAGGTTCATTATTGATAGGAATTATGTGTGGACTATTGATACCAAAAGACATATTATTATACATGCATGTTATACTTCCAGGCAGCTGTTACCGGGGGAATGATATCTACAAATATTGACAGTATTTTTGGAGCAACAATTCAAGCAAAATATAGATGTGAAACTTGCAGAAAATACCTAGAAAAGAGGGCAATGCATTGTAATTTTCTTACAGTTCAAGAAAAGGGAATATCATTGGTGGATAATAATGTGGTTAACCTTCTTAGCGCAATAATAGGAGCAGTTATTTCTGCCAGTTTTATTATCGTTTACCATTGAATTAGTTTTAACCTGTGATAGATATTGTTACTTCAGATTAAATCCTTGCCCTTTATCTTCTACTTTTTAATTGAATTGATAACCGATTATTTTTGGGTATATTTGGAACGAGAGGAAGGGTTTAATTCTCTGAAAGGGAAAATTCTCTATATATGCCTCTGATTTCAGTTTCAATGTATCCCGGAAGAACAAAAGAACAGAAAGAAGAATTTGCAAAGGCGATGACCAATGCAGCTGTACAAATTTTAAAGACAAAAGCTGAGCATGTAATTATTGTATATGATGAAAAGCCCAAGGAACACTGGTTTATTTCAGGCGAATCACTTTAATAGCAAACCATTTTATTTATTGATTTGATGAATGCCAGATAGTAAAAATGCAAAAGGTTTCTCTTATTGCATTGGTACAGATGAAAGCATCGGAAAACAAAATTGAAAATCTGAAACTATCAGTTGATTTCATCAAAGAAGCCGCAAAAAAGAAAGCAAGCTTAATATGCTTTCCAGAATTTCAAATGGCGTTTTCACCCATTAACCAGTCTGCAAAACAGCTGGCAGAACTCGCTGAGTCAGTAAACGATGGCAATTTCATCTCTATGCTCTGTACAGCAGACTAAACGAAATAAAATTAGCGTTGTGGCAACAATTTATGAAAGAAGTAGCAATCAATCTGACAATCGTGTATATGATACCGCAGTTATTATAAATAGCAAAGGCTCGATATATTCAGTTTACCGCAAATTACATCTATATGATGCTCTTGGCTTCAGGGAGTCTGATAAGATGATAGCTGGTAATATAATTGAAAAGCCCGCAAAGACGCCGGCCGGAAGCGTCGGCCTGATGATCTGTTATGATATACGTTTTCCTGAAATGTCTAGAATTTTGACTGTGAATGGTGCAGAAATTTTAATCGCACCTTCAGCATGGGTTCATGGAGTTATGAAGGAAGAACACTGGCAAACAATGCTCAAAGCAAGGGCAATTGAAAATGGGTCATATGTAGTTGCGCCGAATCAGATTGGTCATATCTACTCAGGAAGAAGCATGGTTGTAGATCCATTTGGTGCAATTCTGTTAGATATGGGAAATAGAGAAGGAGTAGATGTAGTTGAAATTGATAAGTCTAGAGTCCAAAAGGTTAGAGAGTCACTTCCACTTCTAAAAAATCGTCGAACTGATGTATATGTAGATAACATCAATGCATTTAGTTAGTTAAGGTTTCTTCTGTCCCTTTTTGCTAGATATTGAATATTAATGCAGATTTCCACAGGTATTTTGATGGATAGGCAAAATAACACTGATTATAGGTCATCTACACTAATTACATGCCTTTTTTTCAAACTCTGAAAATGATCAAGATCTAAAACATGTTTTCTAATTTCAAACTCTGTCTACTATAAAGGAAAGGAAGAAAGTAGAAATTAACATGTAAACGTTGTAATGTCAAAGCAAGGCAATTAAGCAGAGATTAACCTTCTTCGGCTTTTTTACACATTGTTAATAAACAAGTAATCTTATTTTATCTGAAAAAAGAACTGGAGACTGACAAAAGAGAAAAACGATTGTCATTGGTCAGAATCTTTGTGGAAGGTAACGGCCTACCATGTAAATGGAAATGATGCGTTGTCACTATTAGATAGCTAATCTACTGCTTGTTAGCATAGCCTTTAGCGATAAGGATAAACGACAGGCTACCGATCCTATTTTTCGTTTAAGCAAACGACTTAAAATAGTCAAGCGTGGTCTTTTTTGTAAGCCTTATCAAAAACTGGGCTCAGTAGAAATCATCAACAATAAGAAAAGATTAGTCACCCTATGCATGTTGTAGGCTATGCATCTAAATGATAAATTCCCGATTCTGTGTTTTAACTAACCTTGAAGTAACATGTTCACCAAATAGTCTCTTTATAACAGATATTATGGTTTCATCCTTGTTGTTACGTTGATTGTACAATGGTTTGGAATAACCTCGTTTCATCTGTTTCCTGTACCTGCCATGCGTCCTCCATACCGGAACGTGTGGATATCTTGCAGGAATGATGCTATATGCTTTCAGACCTTCTCTTACTAATACATGATTCTTTTTACTGTCATAGCCCTTGTCACATATACTGCTATTGACAATGGCCTAATTTCCGATGTTCTTGTTATGATTGGTTGAAAATCTATGTTGTCGTGCCTTTTAGGAGCTCTCCTTATCTTGATGGTGCAGATAATCTGTTTTAACATATCATCATCTCCAACAGACAATTTTATTATCCATTTCTTTCTCAATCTACTTCTTTCAGTGTAATACTGTGATGCATGGCTTGGCTTGAATCCAGATGAGTCTATTCCAAAGAATATCTGTTTGATAGTTGTAAGGAGAATGAAAGAAGAAATTATCCTTTCCAGAATGGTACCTGTGATTCTATCTGTAAATTTCTGTAATGTTGTGAAATGAGGTATTCTGGATAGATTGAGGAACATCCTGAGATAATAAGCTTCTACCAACCATTCTGTAAACATACGATAACTCTTACCCTCATACTGTCTGATAGTAAGCAGAACAAGATGCTGCCAGACTGTGAAAATGTGATTGCTCTTCCTATGAAGGAATAGTGGCATCCTGGCATTCTTCAGGATAGATAACATAGTATGTGCTAGTTTGACATATCTTGATTCTTTCACCACATGTATGATATGGCAATGTTACATAGCTTTTGGCTTATCAAGAATAGATGGTTTCGACAGAGCCCAAAAACTGTATTAATTTAAATATGATAAATAACTAACTGTGATTATTCTATGCATCCCATGTCTAAACTTTTTATAATACAAAAAGCATTTTTCATCAAATGACAAATAAGGTCTGTGTCCTCGGTGCAGGTAGGTACTAAATATGGCAAATTAAACGAAAGTGTTATTGAAATTGCATTAAACGCATCAAAGGATGCCATTGATTCCGCGGGAATCACACCTAGGGATATTCAAGCCGGATACATCTCAAATGTCTTTGGGGTTACTGACAAGCAAGTTCATATAGCCCCTGTTATCATGAGCAACCTAGGAATTCCATATGTTCCGGGACTCACTATTGAATCTGCATGTGGCTCGGGTTCAGTAATGTTCAGAGAAGCATATGCCAATATAGCGAGCGGGATTTTATGATTGTGTTTTGGGAGTGGGTGTTGAGAAAATAACCCATACAGGAACTGTCCAAAGCACTACCTTATTCTCCTACTGTTCTGATTTCTTTTATGAAGGAGGAAATGGTGCATCTTTTCCAGGGCTTTTTGCATCAATAGCTAGGGCTTACATGGATACATACAAATCTAATGAAGAAGATCTTGCTCATGTTGCCGTAAAGAACCATGAAAATGGAATTCTTAATCCAAAGGCTCATGTTCGAAAGAGGATCACAATTGAAGACGTGTTAAAATCGCCAGTCGTGGCTTCGCCTTTGAAACTCTATGACTGCTGTCCATTTTCAGATGGAGCATCCGCAGTCATACTTTGTAATGAAGAATTCGCCAAGAAGAGTGGAAGACCTTATATGGAAATTATTGGTTCAGGCAGAGGAGCTTCACCGGCTGCAGTTCAGGCACGTGAAGACATTACTACTATCCCAAGTACCAGTAGCAGCCGCCAAGCAAGCATACAAAATGGCTAAAATTACTTCAAAAGATATAGATTTTGCTGAAGTTCACGACTGCTTTACAATCGCAGAGATAATTGATATTGAAGATCTCGGTTTCTTTCCGAAAGGAACTGCTGCCCAGGCAGTCCGGGAAGGAGCAACTCGCAGAAATGGTGAGATTCCCATTAATCCTTCTGGTGGCTTAAAATCAAAGGGCCATCCAATTGGGGCAACGGGCATAGGTCAGGTCGTAGAAGTTTTCGAACAATTCACTGGCAAAGCTGGAGAAAGAAAGGTTAAAGATGCTGAAATTGCTCTGACACATAACTTTGGAGCCACTGGCGCAAGCGCGGCAGTTCATATCTTTAGGAAGGTGGAATAGAAGAATTGTCAGAGACAAAACAGCAGCAGGATTTGGGCCCACGTGAGAAGTTTATCCTATCTGCCAATAAAGGAAAGATACTCGCCAATAAATGTTTAAAGTGTGGCCATGCTATGCTTGAGACAATATATTTTTGTGATAAATGCTTCGGCAGCAAATTTGAACCTGTTGAATTTGAAGGCATTGGCAAAATTGTAACTTACACAATCCAAGCTGTAGCACCGGAAGGATTTGAAGATACTGAGTCATATGCATGGGCTGTTTTTAAAGTAGACACTGCTCCATTTAGAGCATCAGGATTTCTTTCTGGTGTTAAATCACCTAAGGATCTACCCATTGGGGCAAAAGTCAAGGTAGCTGGTTTCGATCCAAAACATGGTCTGTTATTACAAAAACTGTAATTTAATATTTGCTTTGTAGCAGTTGCACATTTTGTAATACAACATTAAAAGCACTTTTATTATTCTATATTTTTATTATATTCCTGATGTCCCTGTCATCGGTAGACGTGGTTTGCAAGAAATGCGGATCAATAATCTATACGATGCGTACACTAAAGTCTATTAGAGATGTTTTACGTCCCTCTAATGGTAGATGTATCGTTTGTGGTTCGATATTGAATCCCGGAGATTTTACAGTTTCGGTAAAAAGACGATAGTCTGAAAGTAAGTAAATTCCAAATCAATCAGTTACCATTATCATTTTTCTACTTTAATTATATTCGAATGCAAAGTATGAATTACCATTACTCATAGGCTGAGAAATGTAGTGTCCTCGAGGCAATA
This sequence comes from uncultured Nitrososphaeraceae archaeon, assembly GCA_963825865.1. Taxonomy (GTDB): domain Archaea; phylum Thermoproteota; class Nitrososphaeria; order Nitrososphaerales; family Nitrososphaeraceae; genus CAWGVG01. The sequence goes on from CAWGVG010000029.1 coordinate 80,488, forward strand.
AATCTATGATGGAAGATTTCTGTATATTTCTATGCAGTACTCCAACTTAGATAATATCTTAGGTAAAGTTGAAACATCATTTCTGTCTGCATTATCTTGATATATATTATTGTGCTCAAACACCATAACTCCTTTACCCCAAGAGTATATATATGTATATATATCTTGCTTTGATATCTGCATTATTTTCAATTACTGTAATTATAGCAAGTGCCGTCTCTGCTTAAATTGTAATGTGCTTCTGCTAATTTATAACGTTGAATTATACTTGATAATCTATAACGGAAATTCTGTATAGATCGTGTTTTGTAATAACTTCTACTATGAATTTTGTAGCTTAGCTTTATAGTATCCGTTGGTATACAGAGTTTAACATTGCCCTTAACATTTCTTAAATTTAAAAAATCCGTCTAGAATATGGATAGGCATCCGCATCAGCAGTTTAAGAGTGATATTGTAAACGCCAGCCTAGTAGTGAATAATCAGCTCACTCGATTAAGGATGCTTGATAAAAAATTTACTGCAATGGATACTGATTTGCGCCATCAAATGGCTGTTAATATAAAGTCCGGTAACAATGCTCGTGCAAAAGCTTTTGCAAATGAACTATCAAACATTCGACGTGTTCAGCGAACTACTCAAAATATGAGCCTTGCACTCGAAGTGGTGGTAATTCGCTTCAGTACCAATTAACGAATTTACAATGATCTTGGAAACGATCAATCCTACGATTGAAATGATCAAGGATATTCAAAAAGATGTTTCAAAGGCTGTTCCAACGGCTAATGAAGTCTTGTCAGAAATGACGTCAATGACATCTGATGTTTTAGTTAATTCTAACATTAGCTCAGACGTAGACAAAATTTCAACTCCTGTGAGTACAGATGCTCTTTCGATATTGAATGAGGTCGAGGGAATACTTGAAGATGAGGCAAAGGCAAAGCTGCCAGAGGTTCCAACTACTATTCATAGTGTCAAAATGAATCGAGAAACAGAGGAACAAGTAATGGATGATAATCGTGTAATGGTTGAAGGTTAAACTTGTTAATCTGTTGTTCAACTGCCTGGAGTAGGGCCTATTACACTATTAGTTAAAAATAATATACAAAGTAGTTTTAATCAGTTGGTCTAAATATGGGGTGCAATGGAACAGTTGAGTCATGATTATTCCTCCCAACCAGAATCTAGGCGAGATGGAGTTTTGGAATCTGCCTCAAAGCGGGTCAGGATGATTTTTTCTGTTATGGCTAGTCCTAATAGAATTGATATTCTTCGTATTTTAAATTCCAAAGGACCACTTACCTATTCTGAGCTAAAAGCCCTTGCTGGATTTAAATCTAAAAAAGAATCTGGCAAATTTGCATATCATTTAAGAAAACTTCTCAGGCAGTCGCTTGTTGCTCTTAACAAGGGAGAGCGCCGTTACACAATTACAAATTTGGGCAAGTTGGTGTTAAGCCTTGCCAGACAGATAGAAGAAAGATCAATAATTGAAAGTGGCAAAATGTATGTTAGGACAACCAGACATTCAATTGAAGAATTTAACTCACTTAAGATAATTCAATCTCTTGTAAGAGAGGCAAATATGCCACTTGAACAGGCGCATAAAATTACTGAAGAAGTTGAAAATAAGATTTACAAATTCCAGACAGCATATCTAACCTCGTCATTGATTAGGGAAACTGTAAATTCTGTTCTAATTGAACACGGACATGAAGAATATAGAAACAAGATGGCCAGGTTAGGACTGCCTGCATCTGATGTTGTAGAGATGTTAAATAATATAGATACCGCCAAGAATGGAGTTGACAGTGTATTGTCAAAAGCTTCTCATTCGATATTTTCAGAATATCTAATAATCAATACACTCCCAAAAGACATTGCAGACATGCACTTGGCTGGTGAGATAAATATCTCTAACAGTGGTATGTGGGGTCTGATTCCTGACACTATATTTCTAGACATAGCCGACTTTGCTGAAGATGGCCTTGACCTCAAAGGCAAGTTTTTGAATGTCTCTAGGCTACCTACGTTAAATAATTCTGATGACTTTGTAACTATTCTGCCCATACTAATCTCCCTTCTAAGCAGAGAAGCATCGACAGAAATTATACTGGAAACAATTATTCCACAGCTGCTAAAACATGAGCAGAAACCAGAGAAAATTGAATCACAATTTACAAGGGCGTTGCTAGCGTCTTCTGTAGCTCCATCTTATTCTTTACCAGGTTTCCCGATTACTACAATAAGTCTTCCAGCATATGAATTTGATGCTAAAGTAATCGATGCATTATTAGATGGTTATGGAAAATATGTAGATTCCACTCCTGTCCCTAGAATAGGGATATCGTTGAATTATAATAATAATAATGGCAATCTTAAGGATCATTCAGAGCGTATTGCCCCAATAATACGTGCTGGCGGCATCATCTCAATTTTACAAAATGGATCAAGGGGAAGCAATGGTACCTGCAAATCTATAGACAGGAAAGGTTTTGGTACTGTTATGACTTTACAATCATTGTCAATTAATCTTCCAAGACTGGCGTATCAATCGAATAAGGATGAAACCTATTTCCGAGCAAGGCTTGCTCTGATGATAAAGCCGGCACTAGCCGCAATGTCGATGAGGAAGAAAGGCATTGCAGATCTGATTAGAAAGGGTATGGTTCCGGCACTTGCCAACAGTACCAACTTTATGCAGCTTGTGACGACTAACATTTTGATTAACCTCACAGGGGCCAAAGAATCAGTCTATAATATTTTGGGATATGGTGCTAACAACAATGGTATAGAGATTTTACAAAAAGTATTGAAGACTGCTGTAGACGTGGCTACAGAACAAGGTAAACACCTTGGAGAAGATTCTGTAGGAATTGCTATGATATGTGATGATAGCGCTGAGAGATTCGCAAGTCTAGATTCTGATAAATATGGTAAGATCTCTTTATCGTCAACTCAACAAAATACACCTACTTATTCACAAGGACTAATGTTGAATGGCAAAGACTTATTGTTATCTGATAATAATTCTAGTTCTGTAATTAAAGAATGTATTTCAATTGACAAATTGTTGAATGGTGGACTATCAGTAATGCTTGATGTGAGCGATCTTCCTTCTAATATGGAAGTAAAGAACGCAATAGAAGCTGCGTCAGACCTGCAATTTTTTCGCCCTAGCGTCAAACTTATGTTATGTAACACATGTGGTAAAAGAGCAAGAACACACTCTATTGAAAAGTGCGAATTTTGCAAGTCGCCTTACTTGTCACCAATTCGTTTATAGTTAATAAATAACACCACAGTAGCTAATAATTGAATGGCAAAGATTTTGCAATGACCTTAGAGTAGCAGAACTTGTCATAAACCCAGATGTAAAAAAAGATACTAATGGGTTTAAGAAGGATTTTAAAAGACAGGCCGATCAATTGGCAAGACAGAACTATTCAGAAGAACAACAACCACAACAACAAAAAAACAACAAGCAGATGATGATGATGATGACGACAAGAAAGCCTTGGCAATAGATATATTCAAACAAAGATGTAATGGAAAAGCAACACAATGATACAACTTCAAATAAAATTAGCTTCCACCAGGCAGATTCTATCAAGATAACGCACTCCTTATGATGGAAAAATTTGATTAAAGAAGATGTATGATTAAAGAAGAACTAGAATTAAGGTTAAATGAATATACGACTAATATGCTATTGTAACGGAACCAATGTTTAAATTTAAAAATTATCTATGCTGGATAATCGATCAATGGCAAAGTCTTTTAGGAGAAGTATGTCTTTTCTACAATTTGAAAATAAACATTATTAACAACCGATTGCTCTTTCATGCTCATATCTCCAATGGAACTTCACAAACAATAAACCAGACTGGCAGTAACAATATCGAAATGAAGTCATGTCCTATTAATAATACATTCAAAATTGTTGGCATAAAATTTACAGTGTTAATTCTAAGAAATATGATAAACGGCAAACAGAATAGCTTTAACCCGTTATTAAACCTCCCTTGAAGAAGGTAACCCAAAAACTCTATCTATGAGACTTAGAGAAATGGAAAATTTAGGATTAATAAAACGTAAGGTCTACTCCCATGAAACACCTATAAGAATAGAATATTATCAGACAGAAAAGACTATTTCACAACATGTTACAAAAGTAGGTGTAGTGACTATTATCTATAGAGATACCTAAATAAAATCCTCACTACTAAAACTGTTAAAGAATTTTAATAGACTGAGAATGGAACGAAGCGGTAATTTGACCGATAACCAATAATATTTGTATTTGCAAACAATATGGTAATAGAATGGATATCTAATTATCGTAGAGTCCTATCCTGTTGTTAATAATTTATGCACCTTATCTTTTAGCTTGACCACGATCTCAACTAAGATCCTGACACCAGAATGGCGATATATCATCTAACGAATAGTGTGGTATGGTTAATTCAAACTTTTTAAAGTCTTGTGACTACAAATGGGTAGGTTGTCTGATACAAAGGGAAAATTTTCCAGAATATTGGTTGCCATCGATGGCTCAGCTCCATCAATGGATGCAGCAGACTATGCTATAGAAATGGCAAAAAAGAATAATGCTCAGCTAATTGCGTTAACTGTCTCACGTATTTCGTTATCAGCATATGGTCTTGTACCGTCCCCAGATGCATTAACGCGGGCGAAAGAAAGACATAAACTTGAAGCTGAGCAATGGTTTAATAAATTTAATCAAAGCGCAAAACAAAAGAATGTTCAATTAAAAACAGAACTCATTGATAGTCAAATGACTATTGAAGCGGCAATAGTGGAATACGCCGATCGTGAAGGTGTTGATTTGATAATATTAGGTACAAGGGGAAGGTCGGGTTTTAAAAGGCTGCTGGTTGGAAGTGTTGCATCAGGGGTAGTAACTTATGCAACATGTCCTGTAATGGTAGTGAAATAAGTATTATGCAAGCCTCTTCCAATTATGATTACACACACTACCAGTAATCACTCAATCTCTGTTTATATAATGCAAAGAAAAATATTTTATCCTTCAAACAACATCCAACAGGCAGAAAAGAATGAATATGATGTATGCCTGTCAACTTCACAACTGAAAACAAAACAACATTTTATGTAATTGCAAGATAATACTAGATAGTTGACGATTGGACATAAATCCAGACTCTATTTTTTGCAAATATATATTGATGAATTAGGCTAAAGCTATCCTTTGGATGTCTGAATTTGTGATGACATATAATAAAACATCCTCAAAGGACAGCACATGATAGTTCAGAATCCATCCTTATTGGTATTCTGTATTTGATAGGCTTGATACCATGGCCAGAATCACAAAAGATGAAAAAAAGAGGTAGACCATACGTCTATTCTTCTACTGTCATACTACGATGTTTCATAGTCAGATTGTGGTTTAGAATGGATTCTAACAACGCATTACATGAATTCCTAGGAATGGATTACCCTTACAATAAGAAGATAATGAAAAGATGTGGTCTTACCCAAATACCAGATAGACGAACATTTGACAGACGTCTTAAGACCATATCCATAGACATCAAGGAAAGGATTGCTACTATGACTAGTCTATTAGTAAATGGGAAGATAATAGACCCTTATATTGTTGCAATAGATGCTTTGTTGCATGATTAATTATCTTGTAAGTGATACTTATTTGACCACTCACCATTTAGCTTGCTAGTATTAATTATTCTGGTATGGTTGACTGGCCTTGCTATAATGAATCACTAGTTAGGCGTGGTCAAGTACTCTTGGATTTTGATGTACTTGATGGATGGGATCATGAATTATGTCAAATGAACCTTGGTAAGGTTGGTGAGCCCTACTGCTACCCAAATTCATTTATTCAGCTTCTAGGTTACATGAGAGCATATTTCCATCTACCATATAGACAAACACAGGGTGTAGTCATAGCTCATGCAAGTAAAGAAGTATCAAACACACCACATTATAGGACCATTAATAGACGTATAAACAGGCTAGAGATTAAAATCGATGAAAAATTAGGAAATGATATTGTCATTGCTTTAGACAGCACCGGCATTAAGGTAGTAATCGAGGGGAATGGATGCACCACAAATGGCATGTCAGAAAAGGATATCTAAAGATACACATAGCAGTTGATATCGAGAAGAAAAGAATTGTATCTCTGGAGGTAACAAGTGAAGAGGTACATGATGGTAAGATGCTAAAGAAGTTAGTAGACAATGCTTCTGAAAATAATAATCTGAAGGGTATATTAGCAGATGGTATGTACGACAGCAATAAGAATTTTAGATACCTATCAAAGAACCACATTAAGCCTGGTATAAAGACAAGAAGTAATTCCAAGGTCAAGTCAACTAACTGTCATGCTAGGAATATGTCTGTAGTAAGACAACAAGCAAACCTCAAAAAATGGAAGCGTAGCGTGAGCTATGGGTACAGGTGGATAGCAGAAACAGCATTCTCTTCCATTAAAAGAACATTTGGTGAACATGTAACAGCTAGAAAGTTTCCTCACATGGTAAAAGAGATCCTCCTAAAGGGAGCTCTGTATAACATGTTCAATCGAATGACCTAGCTAACGGTTTGCATAACCTAAAATCCTAATGAATTATGCAACAGAGGAGCAATAGATAGTACATTGCTCAAAGCCAGAGGACATGTTTGGCACAAATCATCTATGGATAAAGGAATAGTACCACGTTCAGGTATAGATACAGATGCCAGGTGGGGATTCAGTCATACCAGAGGTTGGATATTTGGTTACAAACTACATTTGATATCAAGACTGGTTCTACCATAGTACCTTTAGCAGCAGATTTTACAACTGCTAATGTACAGGATAATCAAATGTACAATCCTATGATATCATCATCATCATCATCTCTGTTCCTAGAAACATGTTTCATGATAGGTGATTCTGGGTATGACGACAATAAACTATATGATTTAGCATAAACAGAGGATTTGAACTGGTATGTCCAGTGCAAAGGTACAAAAATACCCCAAAGAATAGACTAGAGCTGATACAATTCTATGAATCTGAGTTAGGACAGGCTATTTACTCTTGGAGAAGTAAATCGATAGAACCACTAATAGAACATATTAAATCTGTTTTTAGAATAGACCCATTACCGGTAAGAGGCTATCAGAAGGCTGCTGGAATAGTACTTCTGTCAGTACTACTGTATCAGATCCTTGTCTACTACAATTATAAAACCAGACCTAGTCAACGACCAAAAGCAATCAAACACATGTTATGTAGTTAATACATCACTAAATGATAGATGAAAAATGTAGAATTGAATTATGCCCATGTCTCAGCTACCTTCCTTTTTGATTTTCTTCCTCCAGGATTAATTCTTATGGCAATTGTTCCTAAATGATTCTCTTCTCCAAAAATATCTTCCATCAACAGCCACAACCGCGGCATTTCATAATCATCTATAGTTACACAAATTATTCCATCTTCACTTAGTAAATTTTTGGCTAATCCGAGTCTGTGGTTCATAAATGAAAGCCATTTTGTATGTCGGTAAGGATCTTCAGCATCTACATAATTATTGTTGTATTTCCAGTCTTTTGCTCCTGTGTTATAGGGAGGATCAAGATAAATTACATCGATTTTTCCTTTATGCGTGTAATTCAAAACAGAAAGAGCATGGTAATTATCGCCCTCTATCAAGATATTTACAGGCTTTTCCTTGTCTGTCATTATTTCTTTACTTTTAACTTCTTCTAATATTGGCAATTTTGTCTTACACTGTTCAACTACCTCTTCCTGCTTATCTTCCCAAACCAATCCAAATTTTTTCCTTTTTTTTAGTTTCTTTATCTCTTGGATAAGGTCATTTTTAGAAAAATCGTCATAATTATTAACGATCATTATATTTCCACTATGTTGAAAAATTTAGATCGTTCTTAAAAACTTGTCTTAACATTTACAATTTCTCTAGTAATGTGTTTTACTATACTACCTTCATGCCGTCTAACATAGTTGTGAAAATCTGATAACCTGATAGTATTGGCGTATCAGCCTTTTTTAGTCCTCTTGTAGTTTTCTCCCTATATCTAACCTCACAATTCAAACGTTCCATCTTGTTATTATTGTGGTCGCCTTGTAACCTGATAGGTAGTATATGCCTAGTTCTCGGTGTTATGTTTGTGCAAAATTCCTTGTCAAACGAGTCATTGAAATTCGGCGCTCCATCACTAATCAAAGTGTTAGGTCTTTTGTCTGTTACCTCCCTTCATTTATGAAATATTAGATTTATATTCGCTGTGTATTTTGTGTTAGCGATTTGCTGAGCAATCCAAAATCTTGTCTCGTCATCCATTAGAGCATATAGATATTCATGTCATCTTTGACTTTTAGAAATAGCTCGTCTTTTCTCCATGCATCACCTACGTTTGTTTTAATTTTCTCGATAATTTTCCATTAATCCAACATATTTTTCTAATCCACTTGTAAATAGCAACATGGTTCATCTTTACTCCCTGCAATTTCAAAAATTGTTTTACATTACGAAACGATTTTGCCTGTAAAATACAAATGCATTGCAGAGGCTATCATTTATGGAGTAGCATGCATTTTCTCGAATCCTAAGTTAATTGTAAAATAATGATTGCATTGTCTGCAATTGTATTTTTGTAAATCAGCGTATTTATTGTGCCTAACACCATCTCTGACAATATTAAACGATTTACAGAATATACAGCATTGGTTAGTAATAGGTTCACACAGGGCCGGTAACGGCGTTACTCTGGATTTTATATACGGGTCCTTTGGATCTGCTTTCAGTAGAATATTTGATGCTGGCCTGCCCATAAGATATTCGTATTATTGATATAATCTTCAATTTTGTGAAAAAATTAGTGTCTGGACTAATCTACAGTGTTCATGCAGCGGAATTACAAATAGACTGTTAACAAGAGCTAATCCTACGACCATACCTATTATATAGATGTTTGATATGTGAATACGGCCATATTTGCCTAAGATGCTTGAGACTAATTCATCTACTTCTTCTTCTTTTGTTGTATCATCTTTGATTCGTTGTACTGTGTTGTTGAAGAGGTTCACATAGACCGTATCGTCGATAGTAAGATAGTAGAATATCTTCAGCATCATCCTGTGATGGGTTTTCTTGTGAATCTATATCTTTCTGGGTTATTTCTTGCTGATTCAGTTACAGACAGAAGTGCGTATCTTAGGAGTACTTTTGCATTTGACAAATACCTACTCACTTTGTTAGAAATTGCGTAAGACGGGGTCGATACCCTAAGCTATACTTCTATTGTACCATATCGTATTGACAAAGGGATAACACAGCTAATGACGATTCTTTTTAAAGCCTATTTTTCTAAATTTACTTTAATATTCAAAATATGTAAGGATGTGTTAGAAGGTTATCTGATAGCAGAGGGCCTTAAGAGGTATCACGAAGATGACTTGAAAAATTGCAATATCTAAGTTTGATATATTTATATCCATATCAAGAAGGGCATGCTTTCATGATATAATGAACTGTCAATCCATCCTTTATCAGGTCCTCGAAGATCCAGATAGGTGAGCGCCAGGACTACTATAAAGAGCAAATACAGAAATACCAAAAGTCAGAGGTGTTTACTGATTGGGAGCAGTATATGACAGCAATTCCAGTACCTTTCGCTAGATAGCATAAAGATATGATTGCACACTGCAAGATGCTGCTGTATGATGGACTTTTGCAATACATCCAAAAAGGTCTGACAAGCTGATAACTTCCTTAAGAACAGCTGTGGATAATGAACGAACTCTAGACAAGGAAGCAACATCACATAACGATTCATGCTTTTCGCCTAGCTATGAAGTTTTATAGATTTGAACAGTAGCAGAAGGAGGAAGCTTGGACACCCAGTAGACAGTAGAATATTGTTTCCGAAAACCCCAGGCAAACAGGTTTCGAGCAAGTACTGTTATTGCAATATATCATACTAACAAAGTGATTATACAGCTGACAATAGGTCTATTGAATTACTTTTTAAAGCCTATTTTTTCTAAATTTAGTGAAATTCATCATTAAAGTAAGGATGTGTCGGAAGGGATAATGGTAGCAGAGGGTTTTAAGACCCAGCAGGAAGGGGACTTGAAAATGCGATATCTAGATTGGATATATTTATATCCATCTGCACATATCTATATAGAGCATGTTTTCATTATATAATGGTAATACGTTCTCGTACAAGATTGAAACGATCGCGTATATACAGTATCATCTAAAAAGATACATTTGATAGATGTCCAGAAACAGATTTTTGATGCGCTATATAGCGCATCAGCTCATTATAGAAACTGACCTAGATATGGACGAAACACTATGAAACGAATGACTTGATTAGCTATCCACATACAGACTAATTTATAAAAGCAGGGCCTAAACCTAGTGTCTTACTAGACATGACCAATGGAGCGTGTTTATCATGAGCCTGGGCAAAATTTTCCTTCTTGCCTCATCTGTTCGTCATTGCATTCGAGACCTATTTTCTCTATAATATCAAGAAAATTGGCTTGATGGTTATTTTTATGTTGTAGTGTAATTGGTCATGCGTAATTGTTAAAGCAACTCATTATCCTCTACCATTTTGTTGCATGTTTAGTTATCAGAGCATTCTTTGCAGTAATATATGCATAACAAACTATTACTAGCCCATTAATAATAATAATAATAATAATCTAACAATATTTTTTGTTCAAAATAAATTTTTCAAACTACGATAATGAAGAACGCCTTGGTATATAATGACATACTTTATAATACTAAAATAAGACTTGGAAGAGGGAAAAGTTAGCACTCTAAGGTGAAATCATTGGTAAGATCCAGCTGCTAAAGAAAACTATTGCGATCGCTTTTATTACTTTGCCAGAGACAATAGCAATAGCAAATGTTCTAAAATTATATTTTTTTGCACCAGCAATCAACGGTATAAAGTCTCCAACTATCGGTATCCAAGGAGAAAAAAAGATTATCGCCAAACCATATCTTTCTAATAATAAAAGGCTTCTTTCTTCATGCTCTTTCTTTGGTGTTTTGTATAGTCTTTTTAAAAACTTATTGCCGCTGTAACCTATGTAATAAGCAATAAATCCCCCAATTATTGAACCGACTATCAAAATAAGAGATACAATAGTTTTGCTATGACCAGACAATAACAAGCCTGATATCGTCAATTCTGTCGGAATTGGAATGATTGATGAAAGAAGCCCGTTTATGAAAAGACCGATTAGACCATATTTTACGAAAAGCGAGTTATGGACTATAGAATCTATTATTTCACCAATCATTGTTACAACCTAGTTGTTACTGTTTATCTACCTTCATCATTCAAAAACCTTCGAGCAATTAGATAGTAGATATAATCCATTCCAAACAAAATACAAATTGCATGCGAATGAATGCGACAATTATATGCGAATGAATGGATAAAGACGTAGCTTGATTACCAATATTAAACAAAGTCCATGATTGCTGTACCAGCACCTATTGTAAGCATAAGCACGCGGCTTGCATTTATAGGCACCTTCCCTTCCTGTTGAAATTGCCTTTTCTTTTAGATTAAACTCTTCCTTGGTTTGGTGAAAGTTTCTAAAGATGCCCTATCTTGTAGTATAGTATGTGTTGAAATATTTTTTGTATTCACAGCAATAAATATGCTTTTCGAGTCGCCGACGTCCTCTCTCACAAATGGCTTAAAGTTATGGCATTATTTTTATTTGTATATCTATACAAACCTATCTTGTTATCTTTGCTCTCAGCAATTCATAAGCTCTACCAGCATCATTATCATTTAATATAAGCACAATTTCATTAGGAGCAAAAAAAGCATTATGTAATGGAATTTGATTATTGTAAAGAATGTCTGAAACTAGAGATAACAAATTATAATATGGATTTTGTTGCTCTTGGTGGTCTTTGGAAGAAGGGAATGTAATAGTTATCTTTGAAAGCCCTTCTTTTATTCTACCATCAAATTTTTTAGAAGCGGTAGAAACAATGTTTCTGATTTCCTCAATGTTCTCTGCAAACAATCGGAGTTGTTTATTTGTCTGGAAAAGATTGTAACCACTTTCCTTCTCAAGCACTTCATCAAGGATATTTGAAAGCTCGTCAAACTCTTGATCATTAAAATCAACATCAATAATACTGCCTGTTAATGACATCCTAGCTCCTTCGAATGAATAGTTGATGATCGGTTTTTTTTCTCTTTCTTCTTCTATTAGTGTATCCGTAAATCTTTTGATCGCTACCACAATCGTGCCTACGTTAACATTAGAAGAGCCTGTAATTTTTTCAACGTCTGGTTTGATTTTCTGTGCTAAAGCTGTATAATTAGCAATTCCAGATACAAGGGCTTGAAGATATAGGTTGTTAGAAGATAATACTGTTCTTATAGCTTGAGGAACCGATATCGACCCGCTATACATATGTGTTATAATTACAAGTAAGTAATAATAAACTTTTTTAAATGTAAGAAAAATATATATATTGTAGTATTTATTACATATTGTGGGGATATTACATGTGGAAAGATCCATGGTGGAGTTTTAAAGGAAGTAGGATTTTTGAAGAGATGAATAAAGAATTTGCAGAAGCAGAAGAGATGATGAATAGAATGTTCAGGACAGTGCATGAAATAAGTCCATCTGATGTTGCTCGCAAACTCTCCGTATTATTATGGCTACCAAATAACAATGGGTCCTGATGGCAAACCACGCGTCAGAAAATTTGGTAATATAAAGCCATCTGCTAGAGGTTTGATAGAACAGGCTGGCGTAAGACAACCATTGTTTGATACAGCAATCGATGGAAAGGAAAATACACTTACTATTACTGCAGAGATGCCTGGTATCAACAAAGAGGATATTAAAGTTAACATGGCTGACCAATATGTTACAATACATGCCGGGAAAGGGGACAAGAAATATCATACAGATATACCAGTTGATGTTGAGCTTGACGATACTTCTGCAAAAGCAACCTACTCAAACGGGATATTGGAGCTCAAGATCAAGTTAAAACAAGCTCTAAAATCACATGGTAAGGAAATAAAGGTGGAGTGAAAAAATCACATGCAAAAGACAGTGTAAAAGGCGGTAAGGTAGAAATGAAAAATAAAGACGATAGTGTTGTAACACTAAAAATATCCGAGACTAACCCCAAGTTTGTGGGCAGAGGGGTAGCGCTAGTTGATCCAAAAGTAATGGAGGATTTGAATTTATCTACTGGCGATGTAATTGAGATTCGAGGCAGAAAGAAAAGCTATGTTTTGTTATGGTCTAGCCAACCAACTGACTATGGTAATGGCTTGATTAGAGTCGATGGTTATACCCGTAACAATATCGGTGTAGGAATTGACGATAGAGTAACTATTCAAAAAGTTAGTGATATAAAAAAGGCAGAGCAAATAATTCTATCACCTACGGAGGAATTGAATATTGTAGGTCTTGAAGAACATCTTCCAGGATTGCTTGAGGGGCGTGTCATTGCTAAAGGAGATATGATTCCACTTAATATAATGGGAAGAAAAATTGGTTTTGTGATTACTAGTATATCACCATCATCAGATGCAGCATCAGCATCATGGTTGACAGTCGTCTTACAGAGTTCATTATTGGATCAGTACCCAACGCAACTACAAAGAAAGGTGCTGCCCCGAGGATAACGTATGAAGATATTGGAGGTTTGAGAAACGAAGTCCAAAAAGTTAGAGAAATGATTGAACTTCCATTAAGGCATCCAGAGATTTTTGAGAGAATTGGAATTGAAGCACCAAAAGGCGTACTTCTGTATGGTCCTCCTGGAACTGGAAAAACCCTACTCGCAAAGGCAGTAGCCAATGAGACAAATGCAAACTTTTACTCCATAGGTGGCCCTGAGATAATGAGCAAATTTTATGGAGAAAGTGAAGAGAGGTTAAGAGAAACTTTCAAGGAAGCTCAAGGAAATTCCCCAAGCATAATATTCATAGATGAAATTGACTCCATTGCTCCAAAGCGAGAAGAAGTATCAGGAGATGTAGAAAAGAGAGTAGTCTCCCAACTGCTGACATTGATGGATGGAATTGAAGCTAGAGGTAAACTTGTAGTAATAGGTGCTACTAACAGACCAAATGCAATTGATCCTGCATTGAGGCGTCCAGGTAGATTTGACAGAGAGATTGAAATTGGAATACCAGATGAAGAAGGTAGATATGATATCTTACAGATTCACACAAGAGGAATGCCATTGACTGAAGATGTGAATCTAGAATCGATTGCCAAAGTTACCCATGGTTTCGTTGGCGCTGACTTGGAAGCACTAAGTAAAGAAGCAGCCATGAGATTCACTTCGCAGAGGTACTTCCTGAAATTAATATGGAACAATCCAAGATTCCAGTTGAAGTTTTAAACAAAATCAAGATTACAAACAAGGATTTTGAGAACTCGCTAAAAGATGTTCAGCCATCGGCTATGAGGGAAGTACAAATACAAAGACCAAATATAAAATGGGATGAGATTGGTGGATTAACAGAAGTAAAAGAAGAATTAGCAGAGGCAATAGAGTGGCCTCTTAAACACGCAGATCTATTTAGTCAAGCCGATGTCAAACCTCCAAAAGGGCTGCTTCTCTACGGACCACCGGGAACAGGAAAGACAATGATTGCAAAGGCCGTTGCAACTACTTCTGAAGCTAATTTCATAAGTATAAAAGGTCCTGAACTATTATCTAAATGGGTTGGAGAGTCCGAAAAAGGATTAAGAGAAATCTTTAGAAAATCAAGACAGGCAGCCCCGTGTATTGTTTTCTTTGATGAGTTGGATGCAGTGGCACCGCGTAGAGGAAGATCCGAAGGTGATGCACATGTAACAGAGCGAGTAATCAGCCAGATGTTAACTGAAATGGATGGTTTGGAGGACCTTAAGGGTGTTGTAGTGATAGGTGCAACAAACAGACCAGACATCATAGATGAGGCGCTACTAAGGCCTGGAAGATTTGACAGAATACTTGAATTACCATTTCCAGACAAAGAGGCAATAAAAGAAATACTCAAGATTCATACTAAAAAGAAACCTCTTGATTCTACCGTAAACTTAGACAGGCTAGTAGAACTAACTGAAGGTTATACAGGAGCTGATATTGCTGCGGTAGTAAATGCAGCAGCAATGTCGGCAATTAAGGAGCATGTTGCTGCTATAAATGAAAGAGACAAGAAACAGGTAGGAGAAGGAGAAAATAAAACAACAGCAATGGCCGGAGAAGAGGATAAAAAGAAAGAGAATTTAAAAATATCAATGAAACACTTTGAAACTGCGCTTGGAAAGATTAAAAGGAAAACTACCGCTATTAGCGATCCAAACCTTATCTAATTATAAGCATAGAAAGAGGTGTCAAGCTGAATACATATGAAAACAACACTAGCAGTTGTTGCCAGACAGGACTTATCATTAAAACCAATACGCAGTAGAGTGGACTACAATTTTTTCAATTATTGCTCTACCTGTGGCCTGAAACTTTCAAAACAGATCGTGCGATGTCCAGAGTGTAAGCAAAAAGTAAGGACAAAACCATGGCATCGTTCAAAAGTTACCCGGTTTAAACGAATCTAGCTGTTACAAAAATTAGATACATGTTAGGCAGACATCATAATGAATGGTCATGCTTAAAGTTACTGTTGTAAAAAATCATAATATGCAATGATTAGGGCATGATGATGTGGCATCACCATCCATCAATAGACAAAACAATAAGAGTAGTGTAGTCTACTTATTAGGAAAGAGACCCCTGCTGTAAAGTAGTGCTGGTAAAGTTATTCACTTAGTCACAGTTATAAGAAAGACTTGAAAATTGAATTTAAATGAGCAAAGAAATTGGCGATCATCAGCAAAATGCAATGGAGCAGAAAATCAACGAAATGGTTCAGCAGTCAAGAATCCTTGAGGCCTACATGAACGACATCATTACCCGGGAGACTACAGTTTCAAGGCTAATGGAAGAAGGTCGTCTTGCTTCTTCTGCTGTTCAAAGTATAACAGAAGTGTCAGAAGTCGAATCATTAATGCCTGTTGGAATTGGAGTTTATATGAAGGCTTTAGTTCCTCCTATGAAGAAATTGCTGATAAATGTAGGCGCAGGTGTTACTATAGAAAAAAGCAGAGAAGATACTATCAATTATATTGAGTCTAGACTTAAAGAATTCGAAGTTGCATTGAGACAGCTTGCTAGTCAAAAACATCAAATAGCAACGCGTATGGAGCAGATTCAAGAACAAATTAACCAGATGTTACAGCAGGCTGGCGTTACTGCAAAATCACAAACCCGTACACATGCATATGACAGTGGACAACCACATCCTCATTAGGCGGAACATGAATGTTTGACAAGCTCAAAAAAGCCTTTTCCGGTATAGCAATAAAAAGCATTGGTCAAAAAGAGATTTCTGAAAAAGATTTTGATAACAATTTATCTGATTTACAACTTGTATTATTGGAAAGCGATGTAGCACAAGAAGTAATCGATGATCTTTCTACAAAGTTGAAAAATGAATTACTCGGACTAAAACTGGAAAAAGGACAGCAGACAGCAGAGGATATAATCAGATCAAAACTTAAAAGCGCTATTGCAGAAATGTTTGCCAAAGCGGGAAAAATAGATCTGATACAGAAAATTCAAGTGAAGAGAAATGCTAGAGGTGGACCATTTGTTATTGTTTTTCTTGGAATCAATGGGACTGGTAAAACAACCACGGTTGCAAAGATAGCTCATCTACTACGTAAGAATGGTATTTCCGTAGTTTTGGCAGCTGGAGATACCCATCGTGCAGGTGCAATCGAACAATTAACTCAACATGCTGAAAAATTATCATTAAAAGTTATTTCCCAAAGGTATGGAGCGGATCCTTCAGCGGTAGGCAGGGACGCAGTTGATTATGGTAGAAAACACTACATTGATGCAGTATTGATAGATACTGCTGGCAGAATGCAAACTGCCAAAAATCTAATGGATGAAGTCAGTAAAACTATCAGAGTAGTAAAGCCGGATATGAAATTATTTATAGGCGATTCGCTGGCTGGAAACGATACGATCAGTCAATCAAAAGAATTTTTCCAATATACCAATTTTGATGGTGCTATTTTAACTAAAGCAGATGCAGATGCAAAAGGCGGTGCTGGCAATTTCTATAGTTTATATCACATCAAAACCAATAGTTTATCTTGGAGTTGGACAGGGATACGACAATATAATCACTTTTGACCCCGTCAAGTTCCTTGAATCAATATTTGGCAATTCTTCTTTAATCGATGATGATATAACTACTACAACAGTTTATGAACCGATTGCAGAATCTGGAACCCCTGTCAGTATCTCTGAAATAGAAGTACAAAAACCAGAGGCAGTTAGGACTGCCGATAGATTAGGTGATTATACAACAACAACCTCCAAAGAAGAAGAACAACTACAATCTACACCACGTATATCGACATCTGCAATAATATCTAAAGCATCGAATAACTCAGAATCTGCGCCCATTGTTGTTCCTAAAACGGAAAGAAACTTTGAAAAGTCTTTAGAAAAGCATCAATCTGAACCAATTTCGACACAGACCACTCCTATAGCAAACGAAAACCAACCGTTAGAGGTAGAAAAGAAGGCAAAGAGTCGTTTCGGTGGATTGTTTAGTAGAAAAAATAAAGACAAAAAAACGAGATTGAAAGATGAAGATGAGGAGAGAGAAGCAAAAAAACTGCCAAAATCTGCAGAAGATGGAATACAAATAGAAGGCAAAGAGTCAAAGAAGCATGAAGAAGGAGAACAGCAACAAGGAAAAGATGATGTAGTATATATTACAGATGATGATATTGATGACCTTCTTAAGTAACAAAGATGTTCTCAGTTTACAAGACATAAGTTCAAAGGAAATTCTTTCAATTATAAAATTAGCTAATACTTTTAAAAAAGAACTGAAGAACAGAAAGTCATTGTTATTACTGAAAGGCAAAGTGTTTGGATTGGTTTTCCAAAAACCATCAACTAGAACAAGGGTAAGTTTTGAGACTGGAATATCTCAATTGGGTGGAAACACTGTATACCTGGGTGTCAACGATATCCACTTATCACGTGGAGAGTCAATAGAAGATACGGCCAGAACATTATCACTATATCTCAATTGCATCATAGGCCGGGTTTATGATCACGCAGATATTCAAAGGTTAGCCTATTGGGCTTCTATTCCTGTTATAAATGGACTTTCTGACACTTTCCATCCATGTCAAATACTTGCCGACCTTCTGACGATTCAAGAGTACAAGAAAAAACTAAAAGGATTGAGACTTGCATGGGTTGGAGATGGCAATAATGTTTGCAATGATTTGTTACTAGGTTGTGCAAAAACCGGCATAAATATGACGGTGGCGTGCCCCAGAGGTTATGAACCAATGCAACAGATCGTAAAACTGGCAAAAAAGGATGGAGAAAATACAGGAGCCGAGATCATTATTACTGACGATCCAGTTGTTGCTGCCAAAGATGTGGATGCTGTAGTAACTGATACATTTATTTCAATAGGGAAAGATGAAGAAAAGACTAGTCGAGGAATAGTTTTTCTTCCAAAGTATCAGGTAAATTCTGATCTCATGAAACTGGCAAAAAAAGACGCAATCTTTCTGCACTGTTTGCCCGCCAAGCGTGGTCAAGAAGTGACCTCTGAAGTAATAGACGGAGAAGCATCTGTTGTCTGGGATGAGGCTGAGAACAGACTGCATGTTCAAAAAGCGTTAATGTGCATGTTACTGAAAATAAAATTTGGCAATTAACCATTTTTTGGCGTTACAACTGTGGTAAAAGAGGAAATCTAAAGTAAATATCGGAAGACACACGTTCAAGTAATTTTTATTGCTGGATGAAAAGAAAAGAAATCTAAAAGCGTAAAAATGATCCTGACAACCCTCCTGTGTATCTTTTATTTATGAAAGAAGCACGCCTGCAGCAAATCAAATCAAATCACATCCAGTTGGAATGTATTACTGTATATGATTTCTATAACCAGATATACATTGGGTAACCGAAGACTTTCAGATCTTTATGAAAATTGAACAGAATATTATTATTATTATTCCAAGATTATAAAATACGTCATAAAGATTCAGGTATTCTTGGTAAAGTTGATCTTTATCATAGAGATGTACAGTTAGAGAAAAATGAAATTTGAAGTCAAAATCTTTTTTAGACACAACTACAGCATTTATTTTATTTGTTCGTTTTGATAATATTTGCTATTTTCGTTTTTATTTCCATCTCCCTTTTTCCATATCTGTATTTGACCGCCATATACCTCATTTTCATAGACAAATGATGGCACTTGAGCATAATACCCTTCTCTACCTGATTTAAATGTCTTGGGCGGTAGTGGTATTTCATGTTCTTTCCCATCTGGCATCCTAAGTATTGCAACTGCAATCCTGCTTTTTGTTTTTTGTTTTTCATAATCATCTGAAGTCAAATTCTACTATGACTTGTCATAATCGGTAGTTTTAATGTTTAATACCTTTTGAGTATTTCAAATTGAAAATCCTATACTAATAAATTAATGTATTCAATATACTTGAGAGATAACAATTTTTGCTCTTATTTTATTATTTGTATTAATTATATCGAAGAGTATAAAGCGTAAAAAAGTAATACTATAAGAGGGAATGATTTCTCTTATTTCTGCAGTTGTTATTTTCCTTGTGCCTTTTAGTATCCGCGTTCTCTGATGCGCTCGGACTTGTTGCACCAATGTAACTTATCACGCTAGCCTTGTTTATTATATCACCTAATTAAGGTCCCCAATCTTATTGTTGGATCTTTTGTAAAGTAACCTTTAATTGTGATTAAAAATCCATTCAATTCGGATTAGACTAGAAAATATGATTAGTTTCTTCCTACTGCAACTTAATAGCATTTTTGGACCTGGAGGTGGATCTGATTCAGGTAATAATCCTCTTTCATATATTCTCTGGTTTGCACCTATCTTCATTTTGATGATGTATGGTCAGAAATTTCAATCATGGATGATTCTCAGCGATATTTCAAAATCCTTAACCAAGCTAAAGACTATGAAAGAAACGGCGAGGAAAGAAGCAATAGAGTATGTTAAAACATCAATTAAGCCTTCAACTGACCCATGTGAAAAAATTGACAAATTTCTAGAATATTTTACAATTATGCCTGTTGACCTTGATCCGAATGGGATTATAGGAAAGCTTGATCACATAATGAGAACTAGAGATGAAAGGGTTCGATCTGAAATAAAGAGAATGGCTGATGGAATGAGCGAATCGCATGCTTCTCGTATGGAAAACATTCTAGAGGCTGCAACTGCTCTCAACATGATTTACAAGGTCGTAAGGCACTTTTACCTCATGGGTAAACGTACTACAAGCATGTTTGTACTTGTACAGCTGGAAATGGTGATGCCGCTTTTATTACAAGAAGCAGAGGCTTTGCAGAAGGCAATAAGTGCATTTAAAAAGGGTCTACCAATTGGGGATAGCATAGGTCCAATGGTTGTTGGCAAAATGATGATTGGAAAGGAAAAGAAAGTAATCGCAAGAGAAACTGTCTACAGCGAAGACGAGTATATGGATAGAAAATTATATTTGCTCAAAGCAGAAGGACCAGGCGGTACGGTAGGTAGACCTGGAGAGGCGGTTCAAAGGATAGTTGGAGAGATAGGATTGAAAATTGATGCCATCATAATGATAGATGCTGCAATGAAGCTGGAAGGCGAAAAAACCGGCTCCATTGCTGAAGGTATTGGAGCTGCCATAGGTGGCATCGGCGTTGAGAAATACCAGATTGAAGAAGTTGCAACAAGGTTCAATATTCCTGTTTACGCAGTCATAGTAAAACAATCTATCCAGGATGCAATTACGATTATGCGGAAAGAGATTTCTGATTCGTTTGATAAGGTAAGCAAGACAGTACTCACTGTAATTGAAGATAAGACTTCTGCGGGACAATCAGTTTTAATTATCGGCATTGGAAATACATTAGGAGTTTCGCAATAGTAATTGTTGTTTTTTGGAAAGAAGAAAAAAGAAGAGACTCCAACTCTTTACACTGAAGAAGCATGTCAAAGTTGTGGCGAAAAGAACAGGAGAGCTTTTCAAGATAGTGATTATATTTACAAAAGCAGCTCAAGATGTAATAAGTGCTCTGGAACTGCTATGATTACTGCAATTTATGGCGAATATCCATCAGAGAAAAAACAAAAACAAAAACAACTATAGAGGACTTACACAATAAAAGACTAACTAACTAGTTTGATAGTTTGTATAGAATACTAACTTATATCTAAGTCTATCATATAGATATTGCTGAGAATAACATAAATAATGCAAAAATTTCATTAGCTAAGTCAAAATTAAAGTCAAAAGAAGCCATTATTAGTAATACCATTTCTACTACTTCTTCTAGCTATACTCCCAATATTGATAAGGAAAGCCTACAGTAAGATAGAAAACATTACAGAAGGACTTTCTGCTAACTGCTTTAATTTTCTATATAATAAAATATTGCCAGCATCAGAAAGTAATGCCTTAACAATTTGTGATTATATTTCTTCTATGAAGTCAGAAATTAATTTAGTTGACCATTATAGAAAAGACGTAATAATTCTGCTTAGTAATTTCTCAATCTTTCATAAAAATCAAAAGCCATTCAAATCTATAACAAGAGAAGACATACTTGCATTCTTAGATAGTTATAGAAAGCCAGAAAGCTCAGATCTACTCCATAAATGGATAGGCACTTACAACACATATAGAATGCATTTAATGAGATTTTTCAAGTGGCTATATTATCCGGATATAGAACAGAAGAAAAGACCAAACCCATCAGTTATTGAAAATATTGCACGGCTTAAAAGAAAAGAAACTTCCATTTACAAGCCAACTGATTTGTGGTCAGAAGAAGATGACATATTATTTTTAAAATATTGTCCGTCAAAGAGAATCAAATGTTATCATGCTATCTCAAGGGATACGAGCTGCAGGCCCCATGAGATATTGAAATTAAGGATAAAAGATATTGTGTTTAAAACTGCAGGTAATTATCAATATGCAGAAGTTCTAGTTAATGGGAAAACTGGAACAGACATATACCTTTGATAAATTCCATTCCCTTTGTAAAGGACTATCTGGATCATGAGCATCCACAAAGTGGAAATCCAAATTCAATATTTATCTGTGGAAATGGCAAGAGCATAGGTAAGAGCCTAGGCATTAATATCTCTTGTGTAATTAGAAGCTTAGAGCTATATTCCTCTTCACATAGGATATCTATCTGACAAGCTCTTTGATGTCCTATAGCAAATTATGTAAGAAACCTTTGATATTCAGGTCATTTACCGGAGTAACTGTATCTGAATTTGAATCCATTTGTAACGAAATTGAACATAACTACGAAGAGCACGAAAGAAGACGTCTTCTATCAAGGATGAGAATACGGGATATAGGTGCTGGTAGACCATTTAAGCTTAAAGTTAAAGAAAGATTCGTTATGCTTCTAGTATACTACAGATTATACATTACATATACATTATCAGGATTTCTGTTTGACCTTGATCAGAAGCAATGTTTGTAGAGATATATCAATGATGGAACCACTTATCAAGGAGTGTATTCCATTGCCAAAGAAGATATACAAACGTCCTAGGAGATTAAGAACTATAGATGAAGTAGAAGAGTACTTTCCTGGATTCAAGGCTTTCATAGACTCTACAGAACAAGAAATTCCAAGACCTAAGAACAAAAGAAGAAGGAAGAGTTACTATTCAGGTAGAAAGAAGAAACATACTGTCAAGACACAATTGATGGTAAACCAGTGAAGGATTGATACTGCATAAGACAGGTCACAGAAGTGGAAGAAAACATGATTATGACATTTACAAACACAATCATTCTATAACTCCATCACAAGTTGAAAACATAGTTAATATTGGTTATCTTGGCATTGAAAAGGACTTTCCCACTGTAAATCTGTACTTGGTATCAAAAAGAAAAAGGGTACATTGCTTTCATGTGATGAAAGAACTTACAACAAGAATCATTCTAGGCTAAGGATCATAGTAGAACATACCATATGTAGAATCAAAAAGTTTGGAATAATGGGTATAAATTTAGAAACAGATTAAGGAAGTACGAATAACGTATCTGATATAATATCCGGTCTCCTGAACTTCAGAGTTATACAGTCTGACAGCATTTCAATCTAAGAAGACGGCTAAAACAAGTAGGGTGTTAGACTATCGCTGCTAATTACGCAGAGATCTATTATAACTCTGTATCAAATATATGATAGATACAAAAAAGAATACTTTCCTAAATTATTAGAAAACAATCCAAACGTTCCGCCTGAAGACAAGCAAAAGATTAAAGAATTACTCAAGAAGCCTTGGAACCCATATATTAGAAGACACTCCGCATTGACAGACAAATCAAAAATATTGAAACATGTATTAAGGCAGCATGCTGGCTGGTCTGGAAATCACAGATGCCACAAAAATATCTCCATTACTTTGGCAATGAATGTTTTAATGGTTAATGCATGCCTAGGTGCATATCTGTATCTAGACAATTCAATTCATCTAACAATATTGTACAACTGACCGAGTTGGACTACATCAGAATAACATACAGGATTTAAAAATTCAATAAAAACATGGTCAGATAAGTCAGTTAGGTCAGATAACTAACATAAAAGTCAGAAAGATAACTTGCACTTTGGTTAGTCATAAGTAATATCAATTTGGCCTGGCAAAGTCTCATGGTTTAATAGATCTTATCTTTTATTTTTCACAAAGCGATATTTGTTCATTTGTCAAGTTGCTTCATAATAGTAGATATCACTTCCTTTAGAGAAAATGGTTTTTGAATAAACCCATCAATTTTCAAAGATGATAAACGTGTATACATGGATCATTGATGTCAAATGTCGACATTAGTATTACCTTAACTGACGGAACTATTTCCCTCACCTTCTTTGCAAATTCAAATCCATTCATCGCCGGCATCCTTACATCGCAAATAATTAGAGAATAATTTTTAGAATTGAGAATGAAATGTTCAAAGGCCAACAAAGGGTTTGTAAATCCAAATGTGCGGTATCTATGCCTTTGTAGCAGATGTTTGATGAGTGTGACAATATCCACTTCGTCATCAAGCACTAATATGGTCTTATGTGCTGATGTTGAAGATGTTTTCTTATCCTCAAGACTTCATATCGCTAGCAATATCGCTAGCGTTATATTAATCTATCGCTAGCGATAAATTAGACAATAAGTTGCCATAGGAATTTTTTTAAACTATACAGGATAACAATATGCTGATAACGACCCGTTTATGGTACCTTTATGGTCACATGGAACTCGTGCTGCTGTTTATGTCGAGGTGAGTATAAGCTAGGACACATCCGACAAAGGTCGTCGACGGAGCGTTTTTAGTATAATCCAGTTATAGTTGAATGATTGTAAGTGTCATTTCATATTTTGATCGAAAATGATTCTGATAGAAAAGAAGCTTCCATTCTGCTGCCTTGTTGTTTCCTCAAGTTCTTACAACCTTGTAGATAGAGCTACAAGTTGGTCTGATAATTGTGTTATGACAGTAGTAGTAGAAGTAAGTCAGTTGGTTACTTTTCTAGCAGAAGTTCTAGGGTATACGATATAATTGATAATACTCTTTCTCATCCAGAGGCACGAGCATGGAGTATAAGAATTCATAGAGATAGTATTGGCCAAGATCCAAAATTACTCTATCATTTTTTAAATAATAGGTAAGTAATTTGAAAAATCACTACTA
Organism: uncultured Nitrososphaeraceae archaeon; assembly: GCA_963825865.1. Lineage (GTDB taxonomy): Archaea > Thermoproteota > Nitrososphaeria > Nitrososphaerales > Nitrososphaeraceae > CAWGVG01. The sequence continues at coordinate 105,374 of CAWGVG010000029.1, forward strand.
TCTGCATTGTATGAATCATATTTGCTATACCTCCGTTTATTGTCCAAACTTCCATTGTCTTGATTATCAACATATCACTATGTGTATATTCGATTTTATATGATGAGTTAAGAGCAGGAGTTGTTAATGGATTCAACTCAATTAGTTGAAAATTCTGCAAGCTCGATTTATAGGATGAAACTAGTGAATCAGCAAACTGTTTTAGAGATGTGTTTTGAGAATGTAATTTTTTTACCACTATCACAAGGTTTTCTAATATGCCAGAGTCGTTTTCTGATGGTGGACTGAATTCAGCAATAGGAAGGCTGCTATTGACATAATACTTTCCAATACTATATAGAAAAAATATGCAATGTTAATCAAATTTTATATATTCTTAAATCTAACTGATAATATTTACTATTGTCAAAGCCCAAGATAAATTCCAAACAAATGGCAGTTATTATTCTTGCTATATCAGCATATGTTATATTAGCAGCATATTTACCAAATGTATCTTTTAGTCAACTACCCTTTCTTCCAGCAGATCAAGGCAGCAGTATCTGAGAAAAATCATACAATTACACATGGCAATAATAATAACAATAGCAGCACATCATCCACCAAGCCCTGGAGCAACCAATTCATTTTCGTACTCTTTAAATATGATAACAAACACAACAAAACCAGAATCTTTACCATCACAAACAAAAACTATCGACGTTACAAACCTTTCTCATAAAGGAGTAGATAAATTTGGTATTGCAATGCTTTATCCTACAAAACCCAATGGAGAACAATGGTATATGAATATGAGCAGTCCTACAAGCGACCCAAGGTTTAACCTTAATAATCCATATAAGCATGTAGGAAAATCTTCTATTTCAAAATTTAACTTTACCAAGAATTCCGATGGCTCATGGAAGGTAATTTCACCAAAGGTAAGAATGGAAGCTTATACATCAACTGGTTATAATCAGAGTAAAATGACTACTTACAATCAATCAGAATTAGCTCCTAAAGGCTATATGCAATCACCTGATGATTGGAAAAATGCCGAAATTACAGGTTATATAAAATACAATGGAGGTAAGAAGGCTGACGAAAATTTTGATTGGTATGCAAGAGGAGGAATACATACGGATGCAAATAAAGGATGTGAAGGAACAGCTTATAAAGGAAATTTGTATTATTCTGGCAACTCCGATTTTGGAAAAGAGCAGTGGCATGAAAATGGTTTTGTTAGCACAGATGAAAAGATAAATGTAACTTCTCCACTAAAAGGAAAATGGATTGGCTTTAAACTTGCAATGTATAACTTATCCCCTACACTTAAGAATGGATCTATGTCTGTAAAGCTGGAAAACTGGATCAATGAAAATGCTGACGGTAAAACATGGAAAAAGGTGGATGAGAAAATTGATGATGGTGGCTGGGGAAAAGATGGTGGACGTTGCGGAGGAAGACCTGATCAAATTATAACATGGGGGGGTCCTGTTGCTACTTTTAGATGGGATGGAGCAAATGAAGTAGATATAAAGAATTTTAGTGTAAGAGAGATTCAGCCTACTACAAAATGATAGAAAATAGCTGTTGTTATCTCAATGTGCAAGACATTGTAGGTGCTAACTCATGCAGAGCAGTTATTACTTCATTTATATTCTTTCCCAGAACTTGTCAATACTAGCAAAGATTCCATATTCCTAGAATCAAAACAAAAGATGATCCTTGACATTCAGACTTCTATAGAAAGAAACATGATGATCGCTGAACAATTTGTAAGTTATGGAGTGGCCGCAAAATGGTGGTATCAAAGTATCAGGTTTCTAATCATATAGTTATTTATGGTGCGTTATATTACCTTTATTTAGTATTATAAAGATGGTTAATAATGCCTCGAGACATTTTGACTACCACTATAACCTATATGTATTGATAGTAAGTTACTTTTCTCAACTATCTATCTAGTTTGATAGTATCTCACAATGTAATAACGTTGATAGAAGTATCTGAAGGAATTAGTGTATGTTCGGCTTGAGCAACTATTTTTCCATTTCCTTCAACAAGAATAGGATATGCATGTACATTCCTTTTCTTTATTAAAATTTCCATAGATTGACGCGCCTTTTTCTCTTCGTATTTGTCCATCATCCATCTGAGAGCGAATGGTAAAGTCTTGAATCTATTCCACGTATGTTCAAGAAACTCATCTACCTCTTTTTCTTTAGTTGGTTTGCGAGAAATTATGCCAAAGATATTGCGAGTCTTGCCTTCATAAACTACTCCTTGACCATCTTTTGTGGTTACAAAAGGTTCGATAGCATATGCTTGATTAGGAACTAGGATAAATGATGACCCAATAGTCCAGATATTTGGTATTGATCTACCTGCATGAATAGTGTATTGCTCTAGCGAATGACCGCTCAAGTTCTGAATAGGTCTGAATCCTTGCTTTGAAATCGTATTTTCGATTACCTTTCCAATATCACTAGCTTTTGTATTAGCTTTAGCAATCCTGACTGCTTCGCTTAAAGCGTTCTCGGCAGTTTTTACTAGTGTTTCGTATTTTGGATTATAACAAACAGTCACCGCTGTATCAGCAATATATCCTTGTATATGCACACCAATATCGATCTTTAAAACATCAGCATCTTTTACCATAATCTGGTCATTTGGTTCTGCTGTATAGTGAGCTGCCTATGTCATTCAAACTAACATTAACCGGAAAGGCAGGTGCCGCATCCTTTCTTCTAATTTCAGCTTCTATTGATTCACAAATTTGAAGCAGGGTGGAGCCAATATAATATTTTTTTCGTGTATTTTCCCGTACTTCAGATGCTATCTTGCCGGCCTGCTTATAGCAATCTAAAAAATTCATACGCTAAAAACTTCTTGAAGCTAGTAATATATATACAAATATTGTCATGACGAAGCTTAAAATTATACTGATGAATAGTACATTAAGGAAATAATTCTTTGGAATTGAGCGGGGGGTCGTTGTCTAGCTTGGTATGATGCCAGCCTTGGGCGCTGGAGGCCGCCGGTTCAAATCCGGCCGACCCCAGTAAACTCTTCAAATTCTTAAAACAATAGATAAAGAATTATGATGTTACGTCGATCATAAATATCCTAAATGCGGTATTAGATCTATGACCGCAGTAACTACAATGAAGAGGTTAACTACATTTGTTTTAATATCTGTAATATTGACATCAGTGTTTCTTATAACTAACACCCATTCAGCATCTGCACAGTGAAACCATACTGAATACCATAGAATAGTTCTCAATTGTTTAATTCACTATAAAAAATCAACCCTGACGGATTAGCTAAATACATATTTTTGTTAGTAAATCGTGCTCAAATCACTAGTAGTATTGAATCCGTCAGGGTATCCATAATAACCATAGTGCATATTCAATTCTAGAATTAATAAAAAAGAACTAACTAAGTTGGAAAGTTATCGTCAAATACTAATCAATCACCAATAAGATAAGCAAAAAAATATTAACCGCTTAAAAGTGGTGTAGATGCAGTAACATACATTATTCATTTCATCTATAAATAAGTTATAATGAATATTTACTATAGATTGGTAAATCAATTACTATACCACGTTTGATATACTCAATAGTTATACTAAATAAATTAGCAGTAAATCATATTAGATAAATCAGCAGTAACTTCGCCAAGTCAAATATATAGATGACATCGTATTGAGAATATAAATGAACAACACAGCAATAACTACTCTAACAATAGCTGCCATCTTGGCAGCAACATTAGTAGTAGGAGTAACGCTGGCAACAACAACAACAGCAATAACTGCATTTGCATCTAGTAGAGGAAATGGTAATGGTAACACAGATACCGATCAGATAGCCAAGCAAAAAGCATATGTAAGTGGATTTGATAACTCATTCAATCAAGAACTTCAAAACCTGATATGCACCCATCCAAGCGCCTCTTGTACAGTAGAGCAAACTCCTACTCCACCGCCGCCACCTCCACCACCTCCAAGTGATGACGACGACGGCGAGGATCGCCACGACGATCCAAAAAAAATGGATGACATGAGCAAATACTGGTAGTTCTTTATTACTACCACAACTTTTTTTCTTTTTTGCATCTGCGCAAGAATAAAAATCTATTTGCAAACGCTTTTACTTGTTTTAACTTGGTTTCAGAACATACTATTATTCGCTTAACATGCTGACACCAACAGTGTAAGGATCCTTAAGGATCTGTAAGTTTATACAGAACAACACAAAAATTCCCCTTGCAGAGTTGTACCTTTTAGAGATTTTACAAAAAGTAAGAGAAAAAGAGAAGACGGTAAGGTCAATGGTAAAACTCGATTACGACAAGGATAATTACAGAGAAATGATTCTTGATGCTGCAGAAACAGTCATAGGATATTTTGGCTTTGATAGTGCTGTTTATGAAAATCCTAGGAATAATAGAAAGAAAAAGAAATGGTATGATGAATTACTGGAAGAAAGAAAAAAAGATATCAAACAGAAATGATGATGGAAAAACAATAGCCTCAATTGACGGTCCAAAATATATATGAATACTAAAAACCCATCTTACCAATAATTGCATAAGAAGGAACTACAGCTAAATTGTTCATAGCAATAACTAAACTTTTTAGCAATGTTAATCAATATTAGACTAGCGCTGGCGCTTCTATAATACGATAATAATAAGTGCGCGCTGGAGGAACAGATATCATCAACGGTCCTACTACTATTGGTATTAGTAGCATCTTTGTTATTCTTGTTTTATCTACTTAATAAGCTCCATGAAAACAATGTTGAACAATGTTCTCATCATATTTATTTTGATGCCAATACATATCATATATGTTTAAGCCTGGCATTTGTCCAGAACTCATTTAGTCTATACTCTGCTCGCAGAACTATCTTTATTGGTCATTTCGGGACTAATGGTTCTTGAGTACATCAGCAGCTTTTCCTAAGGAAATTGTAATTATGCAGCCTGCGCTTCCTTATCTTGGTCTTTTGGCTAGTATATTCTATAAGCTCTTGCTCTGAATGTGCGTCCCTGAACGCATATAGCTGATCATTCCTATCTATCAGACTCCCTAGTATAGGAATCTCGTCTTTTGAGATGTTGCTGACACTATTCCATTCTGCATTATAGGGGTTAGCAGTCGATATGATGGTTGTCGGTGCATCTAGTTCAAAATGGGTGGCATACTTGGTTAATGTTGTCCTACCCTCTTCAGCAATGTCAGTTATATGACCTTGATCTTCTGGTGACATAAAACCAATCTCGTTAATGGCACATATCGCACCTTTTGCCAATACAGCAGGACCCAACCTTAAGAATAGGCCACCATCGCTTTCCTTATCTACAATACCGATCAAACTCTTGCCGCTTTGTATTCTGTGCATTAATGCTGTGTCTTTCATATGTGTGATCCAATTGATTATGTCAACTTGAATAATCCTGACATCTCTACCTTCAATCAACTTGGCATAATCTTTCAGCTTCAATATTCATATAGTCCATGAAGTAGCTCAGAGCTCTTACGATAATCGCGCTTTGTAGCTTCAGATCTGCATGAGTTTATGAAATTTCTATAATATTGATTGTTTGAATTATCTCCAGATATTTGATTAATAATATTTCTCTGCATTTTCTTTCTTGGTATGCAGTAGTGAACAAAAAACTACTATTAAAGCGTCTATCCAAGTATGTTAATCAATATTAACGATATTGTATATTCTAAACGTATATGAATGTTGAAAGGAAAAACCCTTTAAAGCGTGATCAAGCATTGAATGATGCCACGAATGGACAAATAGGAGAAGAGCCTAGACCTGAACCAATGTCTGATATAAAAGATCAGCGTGTGAAAACTGCACGTAAAATGTCTAGAGATTTTTAAAGAAACCCTACATTGAAAGAAGACGAAAGTCAATCCGATACTAAGACTCTTTTAACATGGTCAAATATCCAATACCTTGTAGAAGGATTAGATGCGTTACTACATACTAACCTTGATGGGGATAAGCGAAGAAAAGTTATCGAGTTAAGAGACGAGTTATCTGCTTATGTTAGCAATATGTTCAGTGATTGAAAAACAACTAATGTAAAAATAGCGTATAGTCCCATTTAAAAATAATGAGTCAATCCCACAACTGTTCGAATATCCAAAATGTGTGGTTAATTATTAGACTCCAGTTTGACTATTTGTTTCTGAAGATCCATAAGTTAGCAATATGAACCCATACATAACTGGATATGAAAGATTTCTCCCATACCATTCCGCATCGTTAATCTTTATTATGTGATCTTTAATAACTAAGGATGGCCAGACAATAAATGTCTAACAACCATCTATACAATCGCGATATAATCTCAATCAAGGATTTCAGCAAGCAAGATCTCGAATTCGTTTTCTATTCGACAGATATAATTAGCAGTCTGAGACCAAATGAAAAGAGTGAACTTGGCAAAGGCAGGACTCTAGGTTATATCTTCTATGAGCCAAGCACTAGGACCAGAATGAGTTTTGAATCAGCTATGGCATCATTAGGTGGAAGCTCTATTGGAATCTTTGATCCCAAATCTTCTTCGATTGAAAAAGGTGAGAGTCTTGCTGATACTATTCGAATAATAGATCTTTATTCTGATGTTATTGTTTTACGACATCCGCTTGATGGTTCAAGCAGGTTTGCTGGTGAATTATCAAAGAATCCAATAATCAATGCAGGTAGTGGAAGTGAAGAACATCCTACACAAGCGATGCTTGATCTTTATACTATAATCAAAGAGAAAAAAAAAATTGACGGGCTTACAATAGGCATTGTTGGAGATCTAAAGTACGGCAGAACAGTCTATTCATTATTATATGGTTTGGCAAATTATAATGTAGATATTCATCTAATATCACCATCTATATTATGTATTAGAAAAGAATCGATCTATGACGTACGAAACAATCTGAAAATATATGAACATAGTCAGCTTGATGACGATATTTTGTCTAAACTTGATATAATTTATGTTACAAGAATACAAAGAGAGCGTTTTCCCGATATACAAGAGTATGAAAAAGTAAAGGGTACGTATACTATCGATATGAATACTCTGGCAAAAGCAAAACCAGATGTCTCCATAATGCATCCAATGCCTAGAACAGAAGAAATTTCACATTCTATCGATGGTACAAAGAATGCAATTTATTTTAAGCAGGCCGCATACGGTAAGGAATTGAGAGCAGCTCTTCTTGCCTTAGTGTTAAACGAAAATCCGATCTAAATGAAAATCTCAGAATATAGACAAATCATCGTTGATAAACAAACTGCAAAGTTTCTTCTACGACTTTTTAATTTACATTTATAATCCTTACCGGCATCATAGAATAAAAATGAGTATAAATAAGAGAATTGTTTGTTTAGCCCGAGGCGCAAGTACTAAAGCCGCATTCAATGCACATATTGCATCCTTCAGTGATTATTAATTTTGCTTTGCATGATGGACAGATTTCATCTTCATTTAGTTCAGTTTGGGGAGCTTGCATTGTCTTCTTTGTAGTGCCAGTTTGTTCTACAGTTAAGACGCTTCCAATGGCTTCACGCTGGATTTCTGTTTCCTTAAAGATTTTTTCTATTTGTTCTCGGACATATGGCTCTGTAACGTTTGCATATACATAATCAATGACATATCTGCTTGGTCTTACAATGAATCTCTTTTCCTCTTTATTATTACCAGTAATGTGCAGGACTTGCTCATGTCTTGAGCCGTCTCTATATACTGTGACTCCCTTTAAACCGAACTCATGCGATAGCAGATATGCACACTTCACATCTTCTGCAGTTACATCTCCGGGCATGTTGATTGTCTTTGCAATCGCATTACTGATCCACTTCTGCCATACTGCTTGGGCCATCAGATGGTCAGTCCAATGTATGTCGATTGCAGTAACAAAGGTTTTCTGAATCCATTCTGGAATTTCAGTTAGCCCACGTACTGAACCGTAGTTGTTTGCAATCTTGGTCAGTATTTCATCGTTGTATAAACCGTTTTCCTTTAATACATTTTCGAAAATCTTATCGGTATAAAAGAATCTCCCAACTGTTACACGTTTTTCGAAAACTAATGCAAAGATGGGTTCAACACCATTTGAGGTATCTGCAATCATAGACAATGTACCTGTGGGAGCAATTGTTGATGTCCAAGAGTTTCTGACCCCATGTTTTTGGATCTTTTCAATTAGCGAATCCCAATCATATGCATGCATTTCTTTTGGTAAATCATAGTATCCTGCAATTGGAATCTTGCCCTTAACATAATCTGTCTCTTTGAACAGAGGAAATGGACCTCTTGCCTTTGCAATAGCAACACTTTCCTCTATACTGTAGTATGACATTGCTTCTGCAAGTTTATCCATGAAATCATAGCCATCATTAGAGTTATATGGGATCCTCAATAAGAACAGCAAATCCGCAATACCCATTATACCAAGACCAATTCTTCTTGTCAGTTTTGTGTTGATATCTATCTCTTCTACAGGATACTTGTTCATATCAATTATATTGTCCAAGAATCGCGATGAGAGTCTAATTGCCTGCTCGTATCTTTGCCAATCGAATTCATACATTCCATCTGCCTTACGCTTTACAAAATTTGCAAGGTTGATTGAACCTAGGTTACATGATTCATATGGGTATAGTGATTGCTCACCACATGGGTTCGTTGCACGTAATGGTCCACCCTTTGCATTGACACATGGGTTGTATTTGTTGATGTTGTCAAAGAAAATAACACCAGGTTCAGCGCTCTTCCAAGCACTTAATGCAATCAAATCCATTAACTGATGTGAATCGATTTGTTTTATAAGATCCCTAGTTCTAGGATTGCGCAATGCATACTTTTGGTTGTCCTTATTTACAAGGGATTGCCAAAAATCTTCCCAGACACCAACGCTGACATTAAAGTTCTCAAACACGCCAGGCTTTGTCTTGGCAGTTATGAATTTTTCAATATCTGGATGCCATGCTTCTAGAATACCCATATTTGCTCCACGTCTTTTTCCACCTTGCTTCACTACATCGGTAACGACATCAATGATCCTCATAAACGAGGTTGGACCCGATGCAACACCAGAAGTTGAGGCAACAATGTCGCCTTCTGGTCTCAGGTCAGAATAATTTATTCCGACTCCTCCACCTGATTTGAATATCATGGCTGCGTCGGTAGATGATTTCATGATTTTGTACATATCATCCTGCATATCAAGAACGAAGCATGCTGACAATTGACCAAGCTTTGCGCCAGCATTCATCAATGTTGGTGTGTTTGGAAGGAAGTCCTTTGATACCATCAAATTATAATATTCTTTAATCCTTTCTTCGTACATTGCTAACTTGCCTTCAGCCATGAATCTAAGTAGTTCCTTAAAGCTGACTTTCATCTGTCCATGTTTTGCGAGGTAAATATAATGTCGAATCAAAGATTCAAAATGATACTTGTTCAGATAATAGTCATTGATCTTTAACTTTAGATCAAAGTCATCAACTTTGGCATAATATTTTTCTGCTTCTTCAATATTTTGAATATGCCCACCTGCTAAATTGAACAATCGTGAATCGTGTATAATATCTGGAATTGCTACTAGAATTGCAACTCTTTCGAACATCAGTTTTGGACCTTCAATAATTTCGTTATTGCTATCCCGTAGTAGATAACGTGCTGCTAATACCCTAAGCGAATTAACATCAAGCGCCTTGTCTACTTCATCAAGGTCTTTCTTGTTTAGAATCTTCATCTTATCGTCACGAACTTTGCGTCGCTCATGTCTATACAGAATGTAAGACTTCGCGGTTTCAGACAAACCTTCTTCAATGAGTATAGATTCTACTATATCCTGTACATCTTCAACGCTTGGAATGGCATCTTTTTCAGTCGAGTCGTAACCCTGATGAATTATCTTCTGCACGACCTTATTTGCCAGTCTTTCAGCCAACGGATAATCTGGTTTGCTGGTTGCTACAAGTGCCTTATAGATTGCATCTGATATCTTGGAGTGCACAAAATCGACTATTCTTCCATCTCTTTTTCGTATGTGTACAATCAAACTCTCTTTCGATTTGTTAAACTCAGTAACTCTAGCCATCCCGTATATACAAAAAAAATGTTAGTTTAAAAGCATTACCTAATTAAAAGATAATACTTCACAGGTGTAAATGAAGCCGCTTACTTAACATAAACTGATTTTAATTATATTGTACTAAAGAAAAATTGCGGTAATAGATTTAATATCCAACATTTAGTCCATTTATGTGGGATATTATTCAAATGATAATGTTTTATTTCCTCAAAATTAAGCTATTTTACACCATCACATTAAATACTTTTCACAATATGGGAGGATTATATTGCCAGTGTAATTTCATCCATAACTAGTCTTTGGAATGTCCTTAGAAGAATGTTGGAATACATCAAAGAATGATCTTCTCATTTGCAGATACTATCAGTCATTTGCTGATTTTACAAACCAAATTAGTGAGTACTTCAGAACTAAAACCTCCAACTTAACATATGAAAATTGGCATGCATTATGTTCATTGAATTGAGCAGCAACTCATGTTTGATCAACTGTCTGAATATCATTTTAATGTTGACAAGTCTTGGTTGAGATCATTAAATTTACTGTATATTTTTGTCCGAAGAATATCCAAGAGTATTATCATTCCCACTAGTGAATTCGGTTCTGACTTCTGTTTAATACTCTCAGAAGATTGTCCCAAAACATTCTCAAATTATGATATAAGATCATTTAAGCTTTTGAAGAGATGTGTTTGCTTGGCTGAAGTGACTGTTCATTTCCTTAACTATCTGAGACATGGGCATAATTCATTTCTATATTTTTTATCTATCATTTAGTGCTGCATTAACTACATAACATGTGTTTGATTGATTTTGGTCGTTGACTAGGTCTGGTTTTATAATTGTAGTAGACAAGGATTTGATACAGTAGTACTGACAGAAGTACTATTCCAGCAGCCTTCTGATAGCCTCTTACCTGTAATGGGTCTATTCTAAAAATAGATTTAATATGTTCTATTAGTGGTTCTATCGATTTACTTCTCCAAGAGTAAATAGCCTGTCCTAACTCAGATTCATAGAATTGTATCAGCTCTAGTCTATTCTTTGGGGTATTTTTGTACCTTTGTACTGGACATACCAGTTCAAATCCTCTTTTAGTACCTCAAATCATATAGTTTATTGTCGTCATACCCAGAATCACCTATCATGAAACATGTTTCTAGGAACAGAGATGATGATGATGATGATATCATAGGATTGTACATTTGATTATCCTGTACATTAGCAGTTGTAAAATCTGCTCCTAAAGGTACTATGGTAGAACCAGTACTTGATATCAAATGTAGTTTGTAACCAAATATCCAACCTCTGGTATGACTGAATCCCCACCTGGCATCTGTATCTATACCTGAACGTGGTACTATTCCTTTATCCATAGATGATTTGTGCCAAACATGTCCTCTGGCTTTGAGCAATGTACTATCTATTGCAACAATATAAGGGTCTATTATCTTCCCATTTACTAATAGACTAGTCATAGTAGCAATCCTTTCCTTGATGTCTATGGATATGGTCTTAAGACGTCTGTCAAATGTTCGTCTATCTGGTATTTGGGTAAGACCACATCTTTTCATTATCTTCTTATTGTAAGGGTAATCCATTCCTAGGAATTCATGTAATGCGTTGTTAGAATCCATTCTAAACCACAATCTGACTATGAAACATCGTAGTATGACAGTAGAAGAATAGACGTATGGTCTACCTCTTTTTTTCATCTTTTGTGATTCTGGCCATGGTATCAAGCCTATCAAATACAGAATACCAATAAGGATGGATTCTGAACTATCATGTGCTGTCCTTTGAGGATGTTTTATTATATGTCATCACAAATTCAGACATCCAAAGGATAGCTTTAGCCTAATTCATCAATATATATTTGCAAAAAATAGAGCTGGATTTATGTCCAATCGTCAGGTAGCTGCACAACACGAATATGCCTTATTTTTTTCGAGGTCACCATCAGCAAAAGTTGCCCAAATTTCTATAGCACCAGATAAAAAAACTCACATCTACAAACCAGATGAGAATGGTAAATGGTTTGAGGAACGTAATCTTAGAAAAGAGGGAGCCGATAGCTTTGCTAGTACAGACTCAAAAAGATACTATCCAATTTATTATGATCCAAAAACAGACAAATTAAGCACAAACACCAAGTATCAAATTGAAATTCTACCGATTGATACCCGTGGTCAAAAGAGGATATGGAGAACTCCCCCTTAAAGATTGGGAAGTTCCAGTAATGATCAGTTACAATAGCAGATACAAACAACTAGAATACAAAGGATTGATAATGGAACCTCTTTTGTTGAAGAGTCCAAGTGAACCAGAAAAGAAGTTTATGGAAAAATTAGCCAATTCACACAAAGTAAGGTGGTGGTTCAAAAATGGAGAAAATGACATAGAATATTTTGCCATCTTGTACAAAGATGAAAATGATTTTGAGCGAGCATTTTATGTTGATTTTATTGTTATGTTTAACAATGGAATCATAGGACTTTTTGATACAAAAAGCGGTGCAACAACAGAAGGAGCTAAATTGCGGGCTGAAGGTTTACAGATCTATATCAAAAGAGAGAACAAGAATCGTAACAAACTTTATGGTGGTATTGTTATTCTTAAAGACGGTTCATTTTGGTACAATCATGAAGAAGAATATCAGTATAACCCACATAATCTATCTGAAAATTGGGAAATTCTCGAGTTATAGAGAAGCTGACAAGTTTAAAAGTACTAGTATTGTCTTTTAGAACTTTCTATATGTTGCAAAGGCTAAAATCTCTAGTGCTGCAAATACGAAAAAATAGTCCTATGAGAATTGTATTGGTAAACTACAACATAATCTTATACCTTGCTTATGTATATCTATTTCAGTTATACACTTGGCTATTATAGTATTCGAACTCTAAAGCAGGATCAGATTGTCTAATGGTTAAAAAATGGTTTATCTCATCCCCCGCACGACTTCTAGAATAAACAACTAGTCAACGCTAATTTTTCAATGTAGACATCTATAATTCTAACATTCATCTTTTGATAATCTACAAGAAGAATGTGAAATTCTTCGATATTCTATAACAATATATCAATAGTAAGATTTATCTAAATTATATTACAGTTGTTTTATTAGTAATTGTTTCCTGATAGATATGTACATTCTTATAAGGAGTTTATTAAGCATTTTTCTTGAGATGTTAAATTATCGGGAAAACTCACACTCTTCTCTGGCTATTTTAATGGCTAGAATTTTGTCGATTGCTACAAATATTTTTGTAACTTCTAACAAAAAAAGAACAGTAACTGTCTATACAATGGTGACGATACTTTTATTCTCAGTTGTTTTACTCAACCAAAATCCATCAATCCCTTTGGTATATGCTGTTAAAGATCATAAAGATAACAAAGCAGACAATAATAATAATAATAATAATAATCAGCTATCTCAGTTAGGCGGCACGGGAGATAAAGCTAATAATAATAACAATATTGTAGATAATACGGCGGGAGATACACCCTCAACACAACCCACAATTCCGACGACACAGGTCACCCCATCAACACAATCCCAGATACCATCTACTCCCTCTGACAGTAGTTTAAGTTCTGTGCCCGAAGGAAAGAACTGCGCAACGGATTTGAGTAAGCAGCCAAATGCGATCGAATACCTTACATACTTTAACTGTGGACACGTTAACACATTCAAAAATGGTAAAACGCTTCGAGAATTTAGTTTGATTACTTCTGAGAATAATACCATTCCTATTTCAGACGTTGGATCAAATGACCCTGTATTGTTCAACGCATGGGCATTTAACGGTACAATCCCGGTCCAACAATGCGAATGACTGAAGGTGACCACATAAAGATCACAGTCTTCAATTCCAATTCCTCGACACATGCCCACTCGTTACATATGCATTCCATTCATCCGGGAGAAATGGACGGAATGATGGGGCCTGCTGGTACTATACCTCCTGGTGGGCATTTTACCTACAACTTTATAGCATCGCCGTTTGGTGTCTACCCTTACCATTGCCATGTGGAGCCGGTAACATCGCACATCAACCACGGCTTGTATGGTATGATGATTATAGACCCGAAAACACCCAGACCCGTAGCTAAAGAGATGGTAATGATGATGAATGGGTATAACCTTGTAGATGATTATGCGCCGAGCATGTCAACCCCATCTCACCCACCCACAGCTGTAGAATTACGTGCCAATTTTAGTGACGCAACCAAACCAGATGAAGGAGTAGATAACCAAATCTATACTGTAAATGGTGCAGCTTTCATCTATAGAGATCACCCAATTGATCTCGTTACAGGCCAACCATACAGAATCTATCTCGTAAACATGTTAGAGTTTGATCCGGTTAATTCATTCCATCTACATGGAAACATGTTTGAATATTATCCTGCAGGAACTGGAACGAACCCTAGCTATCTCACAGATATCCTTACACTGGCACAAGGCGATAGAGGTATGTTGGAATTCACTTATGATAAACCAGGTATGTACATGTTCCATGCTCATAAGAACGAATTTACTAATTTAGGCTGGATGGGTATGTTCAACGTTCAAGATAAAGCTACGCTAAAAGCAACGACAACAACAACAACTTCAATGCTACAACACGCAACAGCTGAACACACAACAAAAGGAAACGATAATACATTCTCATCATCACCCTTTCCTTTTCTTCAGTGATGTATTCAGAATCAATTAAGGAGTACCCTGACTGCAGAGAAAATAAGGAAAGACTTCCTTTATAACTCGTCTCTATGAGGGTGATGTTCACCTAACATATTTTATTTCCTCATTTGTTGTTTAACACCTTATCATGATATGACATATTTGTACAAGGGTTTGAAGATAAAGGAAAGTATATAGCTGATGTTCGGGAAACTCATTGCATTTGTAACAGTCATTTAGCGCACTCATTGCGCTTTTTTATCTAATAATAAAAAAGGAACCTGTGCTCCTTAATAATATATAATCAAACCTTTTACAATCTTGTAATTTGGCAAAAGCCTATTTCACACCCTATGGAGTCGGTCTTGGGCATGCCAGTCGTCTAATGATGGTTGCACAGAAACTTCAAAATTCAGGTGTGATTATAAGATTTTCTTCTTTTGGAGAAGCAGCACTGTATCTCTCAATGCAAGGATATGAGTGTGTAACATGTACCTCCTGTTGAATTCGCATGGAGCATAGAGGGGGAATTTTCAATAAAGTATAGTATCGCAAATATTCCGCGTTGGTTTACAAATTTTTCAAGACAGCTCGTTAATGAGACTCGTAATATGATAGAGTATAATCCAGATATTATAATTTCAGATTCAAGACTATCTTCACTTGTAACAGCTAAATTTTTGGGAATACCGTCAGTAGTTATTTTGAATCAAGTAAAACTTTTACTCTCGCCACGCCTTCGAGAATTTAGGATCGCCAGACTTTGTGAAAAAATAACCGGTGAAATTCTTGGAGGTATGTGGACAGTAGCAGACAGAATTCTAGTACCTGATCTACCTCCCCCGTATACAATAGCAGGACATAATATTTGGGATACAAGTTCTGTGTTGGCAAAATTGGAATATGTTGGCTTTACCGTACCAAAATTATATGTCACCCAAGAACAAATCAGCAAAGTAGCGCAGTATCTTGGTTTAGACAGATCAAAGCCAATTGTATTTATTCATGTAAGTGGCCCAATACAAACACGAATGCCATTTATCCGAACTGCAATAGAGGCATGTAAATCTCTTCGTCAGGAAATTCAGTACATAATTTCTGAAGGAAGACCAAAAGGAGATCTTGAACCTAAAAAGATTGCAGGATCAGGATGGTACTATGAATGGTGTCCTTTACGCGACGAAATCTTTGCAATGAGCAATTTATTGGTATTGCGTGGCGGGCACGTGGCTATATCACAGGCTATTCAATTTGGCAAGCCCATTATCACAATACCTATAGAAAATCATGGTGAACAGTTAGGTAATTCTGAAAAAATCGCTGAAATAGGTATAGGTGTTACTCTAAAAACAAAACAATTGAAAGCAAATCAGATTACTGATGCAATTCATAAGATACTCGATGATTCTAGATATCAAAAAAAGGCATATGAACTAATGAAATTAGCTGAAAAACTAGATGGAATCGATAATGTCGTGAAGATAGTTCGGTCCTATCTTTAATGAGATGGTTTTCATATTTTTAATGGCTGCTTTTGACAAAGCTTCAATCTTGTTTTCATATTTTTCATATTCCTCTATTTTAAATGTCATCTCTTTGACTAAAGCATCAATGGATGTTGCTTTATCTTCCAATCCTATTTCTTTAGTATTATGATAAATACTGTCAGTCAAAAGCATTAATGGCAACCAAGGCATTTTTCCTGCAAACACAATTTTTTTCATAGTTGCTTCTACAAACCATGTAGGATGAATCGCTGTACTTAATGGTATAACTAATCTATTTTCCGGTAAAAGGGTCAAGATATTAGCAGATATGCTTTCTTGTAGCATGAGTTTTAGATTATGATCTAACTTGTCAGGAAGATCGATATGTGCTACCCGAATTTTATGTTTTTTAATACACATTTTATTTGCTATATAACTAAATAACTTTGCATTTTCCTTAAGATCATCATCGTTTGTATATAGAATCAAAAAATCAGGTACAAAACCACATTTTACAGTTATCAGACAAGATACGGTAGATAGAACATTATGTATACTGCATGCTACTTTCTCCTTTTGAGAACCAAATGGTAGACCACCAAGAGCTGTGTCAATTTGAATGCATACATATGCTGAATCTTTACCAATATATGATAGAATTGTTTTGTTGGCCTCGTATTCATTTTTCGCTGGTTTTGCAGCAATAGATGATAGCTCTGATGTGAGGTTACCCGACGAAACAAACTCTATGTCTCTTCCGATATAACTTACTTTTGCATTACTACTCATCTGAACTTTAACAAAAAATTTCTCTTCTGGAAATATTATCTGTTTTCCAGTATTGACAATTGTAGTTACAATATCAGTAAATCCATTTGTGACATGTTTTGCTATAGCCACTTTGTCTATGCCGAACATTTCTACTACACTTGCTGCCGCTTCTACGAGATTGGTGACCTCAAATACAATGCATGATTCTTCAGAAATAATTTTATTGACTTTAACATGTATTAATTCAAGCTTTTCTTTAACAACAGTTTTTAGGCTATCTTTCCTGTTTGCTGAAAAAGCAGACGGAAAGACTATTAAAACTTTCTTCAAATGATTCTTATTCAAACTTCGGTTAATTATAGCTGGTGTTTTCGCACAACAACAACAACAGCAGAAAAATATTAATCGAGGAATTTATACCAGTAAATAAGTTATAATGAAATTTTGTATTCATTATATCTGAATATTAGGACTTGTATGAACATATCTTATATTATAATAACTGTGCATGCGATAAAGAATAACAATACAGATCTTGGCACTTTGGACATTATGGACTATCTTGCCATTTTTGGTAATTGGTACACATCTATCTCCTTTAATCACCGTTTGCTATTGTTCTTTGTAACTCTGGTTTCCTATCATATCTGCCTTGATATCATTTTTCAGTCTTATCTTCTTAGAGTTGGCTTATAGTGTCTTCAATATTCTTTCTGTCTGCCACATTCGGGGTTTGTTCAAGGTACATTGTCAGATCTTCTTTCGCACCAGAATTGTTGTTAAGTTGTAACCTTGCTACTGCACGATTTTTGTATATTGGCCCAAATCTATAAGGATTGATATCGATTGCTTTTGTATAATACGCTTCGGCAAGAGAATAATCCTTCCTTTTTAAATAGTAGTTTCCAAGACCACGGTATGCAAGGTAATATTTTGGATTAAGTCTAACTGTTTTTTCATAACAAACAACTGCTTCTGATGAATTGAGTTCATTATGCATGCCTGCTAGCAGGCACCAAACTTGGGGGTTTTCATCATCGGAATTTGATGCTTTGTGTAATTTTTTTATCGCATCATAAATCTTGTCTTGCTGTCGCAATTTTTCTGCTTCAAAACATATCCTATTTGAGTCTTTAAATTTGAGTTCTTCATTTTTAAAAAGATCCTTCATATCCTCTGGAATGAGTACTAACGTAATCATATCATCTTGTTCCCAATCGTGTTCAAATTTTGCTTCAGGAATTGCACCTATTGTATCAGGTTCTGGAATGTACGTAAGGATTCTGCGTTCTTCAGAATTATACCCCGATACGATGGTTGCATGTTGTACAGTATCGCGAATGCCGGGAAGAATAACTATTGGAGGAATTCCTTGATCTATTCTCTTTTTAAGATTCTTTATTGAACCTTTGTAGATATATGATACAAAGCCATGTCTTTCAGCAAGCTCTATTCCTTCCATCATTATAGAACCTTTCATTTTAGGGTATTTCTTGGCTATCTCTATTGCTTCCTCTAATGGGATTTCTTCTCCCCAGTATTTTGAAACTACATTAATTACTAGAGGAAGACAAATGTTCTCATCCCTCTCATCTACTAATGGCAAACTGATAAAATGATCTGGCTGGGCCTGCAAGGATGGATTTATAGAAACTTCATGGAAATAAAAATCATTCTTATCATCTCTGCTGCTATATTGTTAGGAAGTTTGATAGCACGATAAAGCCATCAGTGCCACTTTTTTCAGGATGAAACTGTATCCCAAAAATCCTCTTTTTCTTATGGGAAAAGACTTCATGTTTGCAGAACTGAGAACTCGCAGTAGAGTCAAAGTCTTCAGGTAATTTTGAAACACAATATCTGTGACTTTCATAAACGCTAACTGACTTTCTATCAGGTATCAAATGATTTGGTTTTGATATGGTTACAGATATTGTACCCTGAACATGATTATTCATTCTATAAATTGATCCTCCAAGTGTTAATGCGATTATTTCTGCACCATAACAAATTCCTAATATTGGCATATCATTTTCAAAACAATATTTTATGATCTTTGAATTTATGACATTGATCTCTTTGCTATTCTTTCGTCTCCCAGAAAGGATCACCCTATCATACTGATTATTTTTATCATTACTGCTGCCTACTTCCGAAAATCTTTTACAGATATATGTCGCTCTTAATTTATCTAGACAATCCAATATATTTGGCGTAAACGGTGAAAGATTATCTACCACAAGTATTGTCAATTGACTTATCCTACCTCGATCGATACATAATGATTTTCTATGATTCCATTTACGTCTTTTAATATCCCAAAGTTAACTTTGGTATCAGTCTGCCACTCGAATATACGTCCACTATCACCATTACTACCTTTGATGAACTTTGAAATTATTGTCTCTGCCTTGGCAAAGTCAGAATCAGACAGATAATCTGCATCTGCTTCCTTAAAGGCTAGTGGTAAGGAAATTACAGTAGGTTTTGACAGTGTCAATCCAGCAGGCTGTGAAAATCTTTTCCAGCTTTTCAATTCTGTTGGGTTTATCCAGAAGAGTCCCATTTCTATTCTTCTGCTCTGCTGCAGACAAATCAGAGATTTTTAGCAAATAATTCTGAAAAGATTGCTGAGTAGTGTTGCCTAGTCCAACGTAAAAGTTTCCCGTTACAGAAGCACCGACTGTTGCAATTGTACCTAAATGCGTTGCAAAACCCCCACCACTATCCGCAGTACTAGCTGTATAAACTGGAATGAAGTAAACTTCTTGGTCCCCTAATCTATAGAGAACATTATCACCAACTCTAAGGTTATTCAAATACTCTGCCTTGGTATCATCCAACAAAGCGAGCTAATTAATCCTAAAGTCTCTTTAATGTGTTTTTTTAAGGGACATTTACGATGGACTTGATTTTTTTGAGCTCGACCACCATCTGAGGTTAATTTTCAATTGTAATGATAGGGTTAAACAAAAGTATAGTAATTTTGGTATAATGCTACCGCCATGACCGATGTATGTATGTGTGTATGCCGAGGCGATCGTAACTAGGTGTCAGCAACCCTTGAAATAGTGAATGTCATGCGAGCAGCAAGGATCAAATTTCAAAATAATTTAAGACAGTTATTATTTTTTCTATATAGTACAATGACCTCTTTTTGTGAAATGATTGAAACCGATCAATTTTTTTGCTGCTGAAATTAGAGTTCTAAGCCAAAGCAATGCTATTATTATCACCTTAAATTTACTTTCTGCTCTATCTCTTTATTTAATCCAAATTGATTGATGCTTCAACAGGCTATCTATGCCTAAAATCTTACTAATACTGCATGTACTTTTTTATAAATTATATTTAAAGATAATAAATCATACTAATATTTTGATAATTAAAGTATTATTATGAAATATACTTGTATGAAGTTCTTATAAATATGTTCTATAATCACAATATTATGTCTAGAAAACAAACAATAGCAATCTTTAGTGCACTTCTTACAGCACTTGCACTATCGACAACGCTGGGCGGTTTTGCTGTTACTTCAGCGTCAGCTCAGGGCGAAACCAAGGTTTCAATAGTATCCGGAGCATCTACGATGGCTGATAAAGCATTTTCACCAAATCCAGTCAATGTAAAAGTTGGAGATACTGTAACATGGACTAATGACGACAGTCAACCTCATACAGTTGTATCCGGTTCAGGGTCTAGTGATCCGAAGATGGGAAAAGATTTTAATTCATCACCCAATTTCAATCCATTGCTAGTGTCAAAGCAAACATTCCAGCACAAGTTTACTACTGCAGGAGAACTTCCTTATTTCTGCGCACTTCACCCTACGATGGTAGGTAAGGTTGTCGTGTCCTAGAGTAAGTGACTGTTATGGATTGTTGACTGTATTCCTTGCTTATGTAGACTAAGGAAGACTCAACCGACCCCAAAACAAACAATTTAGCCTATTTTATCTAGGCTAATTATCATCATTTCTTTCTTCCTTTTTTCAAACAAAGCAATTTTTTTCTGCCGATCCTTTTGCCAAAAGGTGGCAATGTGGGTTTGCAATTCAAACTGAATGGATATATCTATAACAAAGAGAAAATATTTATCTTCCACTCTCCATGATATCGATTTTAAACATCAATTTTTTTTGCAAACTCACCCATGATTCTTTTTATTAGATAGATTACATTAGGGATATTTTCGGCGAGTGCATTAATTTACTTCTGCAAGTCCTTTACAGATCAGGTATACCGCTGCATAGACAGGTAATCTTGCAGTTTGTTTACTTATATTGAATGACTGACCTTTTAGCTTCAGTTTTACTGGCGCCTTTATCTCTACGTTAACTTCCCTGTCTGTTAAAAGGCATGCATCAGTTAGCGGATCAAACGATTCCATATCGTTGCACCTCATTTTAGTCAATCCACTTTTGCTGTTTAGGCTACCAGCCATTCTGAACACTCTATGAATATCCATTGTTACCTGAGGATCGATTCTGACTCCAACGTCTTTAGTAACTTTGACCAGTTCTGTCTTAAAGCCATTGTATCCTCCTTTCTGTTGAACTATGTTGCTTAACTTAACTGTCGACGATTGATCAATTCCTAATTTTTCTGCTATTTTTTTACGCCAGCCGTACAACATCCCGCTCTTAGGAAATTTAATAAAGAAACCATCGAATGCTTTTCTTACACCGATGCCCTCTGTCATCATATCGTTGCCCATTAGATAACCTACAATATCTGACCTAGCTTGTGAATCCAAAGGATGGAATTCACTATCTGAAATATGAATATGGTACCCATTGTTACCTGAAAAATAGACCTGAATAGCCTTTTCCATGATACCAAGATCATACATTAACATCTCGATTAGATGTTTTACTTCTTTTTTCAAAGCATAGTTGCATTTGTTACATATTAGAGATATATGATTTAGCTTTCCAGTTTTACATGATGGGCATAATTCAGACCTGCTTTTTTGCACTTTTCCACAATTTGCGCATATAAAGTATGAATGTGTTAGCTCACATAGCAAATGCAAATCCTTTGCATCAATATCAAAAATAAGATCTGCTCCGATCCACTGCTTTTCTTGCATATTATATGTAGGAAATCTGTAATATGCATTTGAACAGTAAACATCAGAAGGAACATCCTTAATCAAAGTTGCCAAAAGCTCGCCAATATTTCTAAATGCAAGATGTCTTAACATTGCTCCTGATCCAAATTGCCTGTACCCAAATTCACGTTTCTCTATACGTTCTGGAACCTCAATAATTTTACTATACTTGAAATAAAATTCTCTGAATACACTCCTAACAAGTGCTGTACTTTTTTCTGCAGATTTAGTGCTAATCATAACGCTTCTCTAAATTCCGCCCGAATTGAATTGGGTTTGTTATGCCATTACATTTTTCAGTCGCAAAACAAAGATTTTCGTTTCGAAGTTTTTCACACGAAGGAACAGAATATTTTACATGGCTCGCCTCTAATGCCAGCAAGATGCTCTACCTGATACCTTGTAACCTTTTCATTATAATCCGGTGCATTATGGAATAATACCGCAATCTCATCTATACTTTTTCCAATCGCTAGCATGTAAGTTGCAAGCATAAGTCTTGCAGAATGCGGAAGGTTTTCTCCATTATTCATTACCTGTAATGCATGTTCAACACATGGAGGATAATCTGTTACTATTTTATGTATGCGATACTCATAATTAGATGCAAGCTTAGGCCTCAATTCATCGACTTTAGCTTTGATTGTTTCTGGCAATGTTGATAACGCCATTGACTTTACCCTATTGTAGATTAATGCACTCAGTTCACTTCTAATGAGCCTTACAGTTTCATCAGCGTCAAGGTACACGTAACCCTTATGCACTAATCTATTAATCAATTTCCATTCTTGTTCATGGAAATGAGAGGCTCTTGTAAGATAGTCAGTAACTTTGACTTTGAATAATCTATTATCTTCGGAGTCAATATCAACATTGACTCTAAATAATTCCCCAAAAATTTTGAACAGAAGCAGGCGCTTCTTTTGTTCATTTTTTTCTTTTTTTAGATCCTCAGTTAGAAATTTTTCTGCCCTCATTGCTTCAAAAAGAGAATGCTTCTTTAGGATCGGTTCTACTCCTATGGATTTTGCCATTATAAGTGCAACAAGAAAAGTAAGTATCTCTATTTCGTATTTATCCAATTTTTCATAGATTGTTCCACTGGTTACTTCTACTTCTATCCTCTCAGCTGCCCTGTCAATAATATGTCTCATCTCAGGCCGATTAAATTCTCCAAAATCAAAGTGCGTTTCCCGAATGTAATCTGAGGCCTCGTTTAGGAAAGGATACTTTGCTAGATCTCCTGTTCCAAGTTTTATAGACAAATATTGACAGCAAGTCTATCTTCTTTATACTAGAATAAAAATACCATTGTAAAATCTTACAATGGCTTAAAGTATTGATATATTGACTTTAACATCTTTTTTAATACCTCTTTGAAAGTATGTTCAAGAGTACAGCTTTATATTTTGCAAGCCATTCTTTAATTGTATAAGTACTTTGTTCGTTGGTATGATGTATATGCTAACGCCAAAGCAATATCTAAATTTGAAAACTGCCATGCTGGTTTTGGAATAATTTATTATTTTGCTGTAATGCAGGATAGAATACATCATTATATACTTCATTCATCTCCGAATATCTATGACTGCTGCAACAAAGTCAGGGACAAAGACGACAGCAGCTACGAATGCGACAAAAGCCGCTACCACTATTACTGCTATGACTGATAATAACAATGATTATCATCTAGTCAGTACCACGGCGATGACTAGTGCTACTACTTCAATGACAACATTACTCTGGAAGGATTGGGAATTGATGTCACAATAAGCAGAGCTCCAACCAATGGTAAGAAAAACAAAGTCAACACCTCCTACATAAAGATATGCAAAATGCCTCCAAAGCCTCCAATCCCTCCAGCCAGCCTGGATCAAAGACAACCACATACCAGATCAATCCACCACTAGACTAATAGTCAAACTACCAGTCTCCTTCTCTTTTATTTCCTTTATTTTGAAACAGTTTTTTTGCTACTGTGTAATGTCAGAGCCATCAACAACCAAAAGACTACTCATTTGGCATACTCAATTTCAAAAGATCTTGCCCTCTTTCTGTCATCAAGTATGTGTTGTGTTATCAGATCGATTACTGTTATTGGTGATGCATGGACAGCTCAATCAATCGCTAATCCAAGAAGACTGTCTGCAAATTCTCGTTCAGCGAGTCTAAGAGTCTCATATCTTCAGGTGCAAGCTGGAAGTCGAACACCTGGCTGTTCTCCAGTATCCTGTCCTCGTGTATGGATTTTGGAATCACGACCAAGCCGTGCTGCAAGCTCCAGCGTATTAGAACCTGGGCTGGCGTTTTACCATATTTCTTTGCTACCGCCAAGATAGTTGGGTGGTTAAGCCTCTTACCTCTGGTCAATGGGCTATAGGCCTCTAGCTGGATTGTATTCTTCTCACAGAATTCCAATAGCTCCTTTTGGTATAGGAAAGGATGAAATTCTATCTGGTTCACTGCAGGAACCACCACAACATCCGAGTCTTGTAGGATTCTCTTTCAGGTCGTCTACTGTGTAATTACTCACCCCAATAGCCCTGGCTTTGCCCTGCCGCAACAACCAAACCATTGCTCTCCATATCTCGATGCTGTTGCTGTTCCCTTGCACTGGCCAGTGGATTAAGTATAGGTCCACATATGTCATCCCAAGCTGTCGCAAGCTCTTCTCGCATTCCTGCAGAGTAGAGTCGTATCCTACTTGATTACTGTTCCACAGCTTGGTAGTGATTAACACTTCCTCTCTTCTGATTCCACTTTCCCTCAATGCTGACCTCACATCGGCCTCGTTACCATACACCATGGCGGTATCTATGTGCCGGTATCCGATCTTTAACGCATACCTCACAATACGTTGGGTTATCCTGCCAGGTGGTGACTGGTAGACTCCAAGGCCAAGGTATGGAATATCGACACCGTTATTGAGCCTAGCGCTGGACTCTAAGGTCAATAGCATACTTGCAATCATTAATTTCAAATCTCAATTAACTCTATCTATGATGGTGATGTACACTCCTTGCTGTGTTGAGTGACTCGCAGTAAGTCACGTCTTCCTCTCTCCCTGCCCCGACAGATAGCCTTTATTTGTTAACTCCGCAACTCAATTTTCCTACGCAGATGGAGACCCTCCATATCTTCTCTCTTCCCCTACGATAAGAGGCATGACTCACTCTGTCTACTACCGTCCATTTCTCAGACGTTGACAGAAATAAAGCATCAGAATTTCCAGACAGCTGCTGTAATACTTATCTCTGTAATAATATACTTTAAATGCGCTATATCATAGAAATGCAAGAAGACGATGATATTGTAGGAGAGGAGGTGAATAAGGTTAACGCCGAGTTCTATCATGCTTTTGAAAGCCTATCTATAGAAATGATGGATAAGTTGTGGAAGCACGACGAAGATGTTGTTTGCATACATCCAGGCTGGGATTTATTCACAGGTTGGTTGGCAATACGCGAAAGTTGGATAACAATATTTAGCAATACGGAGATGATAAGGTTTATACTTACAAATACAAAAGTAAGAATCTTTGATAATAATAGAATAGCAGTAGTTGTATGCCTAGAAAATATAGAAACTTCAGCTAATGGACAAGTGATTAAGATTGGCGTTATTGCCACCAATGTATTTGAGCGAAATGAACTAAACCAGTGGTTGCTTATTCATCACCACGGTTCTTCTGTAGCAAACTACATACCGCCAAATATCTCTTCTCAATAATATAATCTACTAAATGTAAAAAAGCTGCCAAAGGTTTCATTTGTAATAAAGGATTGTTTAGGCAGGTATAGCGAACTAGAAACAAGACTTGATTTTAATGCAGAGATAAAGATAAAAGAAGGGACCTAAAGGTGCGAACAATGGAAATTACAAGAAGAAATAAAGTGTTGTATGAGACAGTTATAAGTAGGCCTCTGAACTATTTTTAGTTCATTGTTTTTTTTGACTGACTAATCCAAGCAACTGTTTGAAGACTTACTTACCAGGAATTAAATAAATTTTAAATAAGTTATAAGGATCGTTAATCTCTATTTTAAGCATTCATGAAAACTGGAATTTTAGGATCTGGTGACGTCGGACGCAGATTGGGCGATGGATTCATAGAACTTGGTCACATGGTCAAAATTGGAACACGTGATCCAAGTAAAGGTGAAGTTGTACAATGGGTTAGCAACCACGGCGGAGAAGAGGGTAAAGCTTCAGCAGGAACTTTTACTGAAGCCGCATCATTTGGAGAGATGATTGTAATAGCAACATCATGGGATGGGACATTTAACGCCATAAAAATGGCTGATCCCACAAATTTTGCAGGAAAAATTGTAATTGATGTTACCAATCCATTAGACTTTTCCAAAGGTATGCCTCCAAAGCTAGCTGTAGGTTATTCGGACTCTGCAGGAGAAACTGTTCACCTGTATGTACCATTTGATACTTGCAAAAAAAACTTGCGCTTATCAACCTTTTGGATGCACTTGCATTACTATATATAAAACCTAGGGATAGGGTTGTTAAGATCTTTTAATATGCGACTTTATTTTCTCTTGTAATTCTGGTGTCATTATCTCCTCCACTTTAAAATGATGATCCTGTACTGCATGTTGTTCTGCATTTTTCATAATTTCTTGTTCTGTTTCGCCTTTGCATACATAGTCACAATCCATTCCTACGTCTCTGCATGATACTGTTAACATTTCTTCCTATAACTGGTTCCATGATATTAATAAGTTTATTTTTGAAAAAATGAAAACTTATGATTTCGTTGTTCAATTTTCTACGAGGACATCCATCACAAGGTTTTCCAACGGATCTCATGGTTAGACAATATCAACATTTGTTGTTCAACTAATGATCTGAATGTATTGAGGTAATTCAATTGGTCATCTAGTAAAGTCCTTCAAGCCCGTTCGATTTCTAATAAGACTAAATATCAATGTCGTTATACTGTTGTTTTCTCTTAGGTTGTTTCAACATAATGGTAAAGTCTCAATTAGAGTAGATGAAAGTGATGTCGATAATGAAATAGAAATTATCAGTGATTGATATTTCTTCGTCATTCATTTTCAATTTTAATAAAAAGGTCAAAGAAACAATGTATATGTACTTACCAATCATGACTAACTTTTATTACTCAGTGCTTAAATAAATCGCAAATGGACCTACCTCCTTTAGTGCATCCTTGTAGTCTGTGTTTGCGTTTAATATTGAAAGAATGATCTCTAGATCTATTTCACCTTCATTAAAAAATTGATAGTTCTGATTTGCTGATTCTAATCTCCCATCTATGTCTTTTAAAACATCTTTAAACCCTTTCTTCCTGTTAATGCCTATGATACACCAAAAAAGTGTGTTACTTAACATAGTTAACTTAATTATAATAATGTGCTGATTGCATACTGTGTATGACGCTGGTAAATAATCGACATATGTCTCTTTCTCCAATATCATATCGTGATAGAATTTACATCGTCGAGGATATAATACTAAAGTTGGTAGAGCATGGCGAACTAAACCAGACTGCACTAGTTAGCTTTTGTGGATTGAATTTGAAAAAACATAGGTGCATACTCGATGAGCTACAAGTAAATGGTTTCATAAGCAAAAGCGAATTACCATTTGGAAAAAGAATTGTTGCAATCTACAAGCCCACACAAAAGGGAATAGAATTTTGTAGAAGTATATTGGAGCCATATGAGAGAATGTTTCCGAGAAGAAAAGAGTCTGTTGTATATAATAATAGCAATAGTAATGAAGAGAAACCAGCAAGACAACTAAGTTGTCCTCAAGAAGAAGTAGATCAACAGGAAGAACAGCATTTGCGGCTAGTGGCAACAGAACAAATTCCAGTTAATTAAAAAAGTACCAATCAACAATCACTATTACTATTACTATTAGTATCTTCACTATATTGTGACGCAATCTTTCTATCCATTTCTTGTTTTTCTCTGATATAATCTCCATATCTTTTCTTCCAAGAACTAATTAGCCGATACTGCCTTATACCTGCTACAAGCCATATGGAAGAAATAACAATAATCGTTCCCAAGAGCACAGCAAGGATATCTCCAAATTCATTTTCTATATCAAGAATTGCGAAAAACGATGGGTGCTGTAATAAGAATACCGAAAGTCCTATTGCAATAGGAGCTAATACTAATGCAGAAATAGATACTCCTAGGAGTGTTTTTCTGATTTGGAATATCTGTTCGATAAAATTATCGAGTAGGATCAGTATTCTGTATCGGGAAAAAGAAGAGGATACAGTAGTGAGTTGTTCTTTTTTATCATAATCATTATTATCATCATCTGACATATGTCTAAATATACTGTTGTATCTCTTCTACTTTGTCTTATATAGGCAATGATTAACTTGGTTAATTCAATTCAGTATATATTAGTAACAAACTATTTTGCTTGACGTTACTACAAGATTAACAAGTAAATCACTGCCATATCGTAGTGTAGATATGTCCTTACCTTACTTGGCAGTTAACAGTGTAAACTTACATGGTTTAGCATGTCTTAATTTGAGCTTATTCCTTTGCTTATGATATGAGTAGTAGTCAATCCATAAAGGCGCCTAGACCACTTAAAGGTGGAATAATATTTCATGAAGATTTTGATGTATCAAGTAATAATGCAATACAATCTGAGAGCAAACTAATTCACGAGCATGACTTCATTACAACAAGAATTAAAGAAACAAACAGTTTTTTCATTCATTGCATTACTTGCGGCATATGCTACTGTGGGCTATGTGGTAAGGCATTGGAAGATAATGTAATCAATCATGAATGCTATAATATATCAAAGAAATAATAGCAAGTGGCTGCCATTCTTCACATTCAGTCTTAGTAGTAGTAGTTCATGGTGAAATTGTTTCAGACAAGGGTAAAAAAGAGAGAAAACAATACTATACTATAAAGCATCAATTAATAATTCTAATATCAGCAGAGATTATTATTCTTCTTCTTCCCGTTCTGATGCTACGCGTAACAACAATAAAGGTTGAAACTAGTTTTGCCTATGTAACACAGTCGTCTTCTGGTATTGCAGCAGCAGACCCAAGTTACTGCGACAAAGCAGGCCATTATCCCACTTGTTATGATATGGGATATGAGGGAGGTCTTATTGACAGACAGCAAGATGTCCAAAACGGCCTTAGATATTCAGCTTTAGAAGAAGAACAAAGCACTCCAAGCAGCACTGTTGATAAAAGGTGCTGCAATGAATGCCGAATGCAAGCTCCTAGCACATGAGAAAATAGGAGATCATATAATGTTTGTTGGTGAGATAATCGAAATCACAGCTGACGAGAACATTAAGCCTTTAGTTTATCACAACGGCATGTACTGGAAGCTAAGTGATAACCTTCCTAGGCCGCGGCGAGAAATTTTAGATGGAATAAAGCAGTTTGCTGAAAAATATCAAAAAAGCTCTAACGCTATAAAAACTTAAACCAAAGAAATAATTTGTGAATTTTAAACTTTACCAAATTGAAATGTTTTGACTGTTATTTGGAATTTTATCCAACGCTTCAGAACCCAATCTGCCCTTATTGTGGCTTTTGTCACTATTGTAGTGTTCAGTTGATTGGTTGCAAAACCAAAGCAGTAAGTCGGTCAGTCGACATTAACGTAATGAAGTTGGTGGCGGCAAACCAGGAAAATAAAAAATAAATATTGTTTTCTCTTTCTCTTTATTCTTGATTCTCTACTTACTTGCCTTTAGATAGGTGATTTTGGATAGTGATTCATAAGACCAATCATTAGGCCTCTGATTACTACTTATTTAAAGTCCTACTGTTTCAAGATATGATCCTATTTCTTTAAATGAAGCCCGATGATGGTCATTCATATGTTCAAGGACACGACAAAGATGATATCCATCACCAAGCAGATTACATTTGTTGCATTTAATTCTATAATATGGATCAACTCCTAAAGTTCTATATGCCCTCAAAATATCGTCATCATCAGCTACGTATTCATATACAGATAAGGTCGTCGATGATTCATCTCCAATTCCAGCCTTTGACATCAGCAAGCCGTTAACACATACCTCGACCATAGATTTTGTTGTTGATGTGATTTGATGATCTTCATCTAGATCTGTAATTTCGGAAATTTTCATAAAGTGTCCAAAACATTGTTCTTCAGTGGCATTTTTCAGTATTTGTGAAAGTTTTACTTTCTGTTTCTGTTCTTGAATCTGAACCAGCATCCTGCTTCCTACGTTATGTTAGTTTATAAAGAGATGGATTCTGGTTAGTACAGTTTGATAACGTTACAAAATCATCTTGATTAGGTGATCAGGAAGAAGAAGAAATAAAGATGACTTTCACTAAATATCGCTAGCTTGAAATTGCAACACTCAAAAGAAATGAGCACGGTGAATTGCAACACTTGAGTTCAAAGATGCAACAACAACAAATTGAATGGCGTAGAACCAAAGTAATGGAATTGTTAAGTAAAGGAGAAAACAATCAATCTGAAATTGCAAGAGTGTTGCAAGTAGATAGGTCTATCATATCTAGAGATATTGCGCACATATTAGACAACAATCTAGGCATAATTCAGAAGATACATTGACGAACGGCTGCCAGAAGAATACGAGAAATGTCTTGTTGGATTGACTGCAATTCTAAGAGAAGCATGGAATACTTCGCAGCAGACAGAAGACAGGAGAGAAAAGATACAGGCTTTGTCATTGGCCAAAGACTGCTATTTGATGAAGTTGGATTTGCTTACCAACGCAACAGTAGTTGATGACGCTATCAGGTTTGTATCAGAATCAGAAAAGTTCAAAGATAAAGCCAAAGATCAAGTAAAAAGTTCGTCTTCTTCTTTTTTAGATAGTAGCAATGAAGAGGATAAAGAATCTAAGGAGCCTGA
Source organism: uncultured Nitrososphaeraceae archaeon (assembly GCA_963825865.1). Lineage (GTDB taxonomy): Archaea > Thermoproteota > Nitrososphaeria > Nitrososphaerales > Nitrososphaeraceae > CAWGVG01. The sequence goes on from CAWGVG010000029.1 coordinate 136,462, forward strand.
TTATGATGATGATGACGATGATGAAAAGTCCGATAAAGTAGAGGAAGAAAAACAAGAAGAGCAAACTGGGCAAATACCGACAAATCAGGTTTTTTGATTATTGCTGTGAAGTTTTGACTTCTTGCTATAGTATTTAAAAGAAGTTTGTCACCCATTTACTGTTATTATAGCCTCAGCTGGGCTCAGTCAGTGTGTGTCATTACTCACCTGCTGCCTGGTCACATCTTGGATCACCTTCATTATATATGTGAGTCAGTGTAATCAGATTTCGTAATGAATGAAAAAAAGGACAACTATTCGCTTTATCTCTCATTTTGTTTGACAGCAATGTTTCTTACGATTATTATTGTTGCAACCGGCATATTTGCTAGCTCATTAATATTAAACCAAAATCAGAGTGCAGTAGCACAACAGCAACAGCGGAGCAATTACTCGGATCTAATAGTAGTAATCAAACGCTATTATCTCCAGCTAAACAACAGCCTTTTGTTTCAAAAGGCATATCCTTTGTTATTGATAACGTGAACTTTTCGCATCATATGGCATCTGTTAATGGTATTCAACTTCACTACGTGATAGGTGGTCAAGGAGATCCAATAGTCTTGCTGCATGGTTGGCCACAGACATGGTATGAATGGCGCCATGTCATGTCAGCTTTGGCTAAGAATTATACTGTCATTGTACCTGATTTACGTGGGTTAGGTGATTCCTCAAAGCCAGTTACAGGCTATGACGGCAAGACTACCGCAGAAGATATCTTCCAACTGGTATCTCAACTAGGCTTTAAAGGCATATTCTTAGTTGGTCATGATTTTGGTGTACAAGTAGCGTATTCGTATGCTGCTGCTCATCCCAATGACGTTAGACGCTTGGTTATCCTTGATGTTCCAATACCTGGTATAGGTCCCGGGGAAAATATTACAGGCTTATGGTGGATTCCATTCCATATGGTACGGGATATTCCAGAAATGCTTGTTGAAGGACACGAAAGGGAATACCTTGCTTGGTTCTATAGGAACGGTGCATGTAATCCTGCTGCAATCACGAAAGGGGATGTTGATGAATATGTTAGTCACTATTCTGCTCCTGGTGGAATGCGAGCCGGATTCGAATACTATAGGGCTTTATCTGACGATGTAAAACAAAATAAAGAATACTCTAGGGTTAAACTTCCCATGCCTGTTTTAGCTCTCGGGTGGGAAGTGTAGCTTTGGCACTGCGGCATTGGATTCAATGCGCTTGCTTGCTACAGATGTGCGTGGCGGCGTAGCTCCACTTTCAGGACACTGGATTCCAGAAGAGCAGCCGGATTTTGTAGTAGACCAGCTATTCAAATTCTTTGGAAACAGGTACTAAGTAAGTGACAGGTGATAGTAGTAGGATATTATTTTTTGTCCAAGCTCACTTACTTAGATTTGTGCCTGACCCCCATCGACGAACAGTTCGATACCGGTGACAAAACTGCTGTCATCCGACGCGAGGAATGAGACGACTTTCGCGACTTCGTCCGATCTACCCATCCGCCCCATTGGCACCCTGGCCACGAGGCTCTTTAACTGCTCGATCTGTTCGTCAGTCTGTACCAAGGCCAAGATCGGTGTATCTATCGGGCCAGGGCTGATGGCGTTGACACGGATCTTGCGTTGTTTCAGCTCGACCGTCCAGGTGCGAGCGAACGACCGTACTGTGGCTTTGGTTGCGCTGTAAAGGGTTGATGTCCCGAACCCATTTCCTTTAGAATTCTAGAAACAAAAAGTGCATCTCCTTTAGTACTACCATTGAGCAAAATCATGTGCTATTCTTTCTTCTCTTATTTAGTATAGGTACTAGTAGCCTAGAATATTTTTCATGTATATATGAAGGAGTTACAATAATGATTATGTCTGCATCTGTTGCAGCCTCTTCCAAATTCGTTGTTGCTTTTAGATTAACAAAACCTTCTCCAAGTTTCCCTGAATATTGCAAACCGCCTTTTTCTAAGATGGGTTTAATATGGCTTGGTGCATAAGCAGAACAAAGGAAAACATCAAAACCCTTTAATGTCAATTCAGCAGCACAAGCGCAGCCAGGGTCCGCTATACAACATATGATAGATTCGCTTAGTCCCTTGACGTGACTTGACGTTAACCAGTTCATCAGCCAACACTGCAACAAATAATAAAGATGACGTTCAAAGCCAAACAAAGGACTCCGAAAATGGACATCAAACGAAGCGGTTCACAGCCTTCCACCAAAGGGTCGGCTGAGTATTTCACCGGCAGCGTGCGCATTGACCCCCTGTTCCAAGCAAACGATCCAGCGCGGGCGGTCGGCGCCAGTGTCACGTTTGAGCCTGGCTCCCGTACCGCATGGCATACCCACCCGCTGGGCCAGATCCTGATCGTGACGGCTGGTTGCGGTCTAGTACAGCGCTGGGATGGCCCGGTCGAAGAAATTCATCCGGGTGACGTGGTTTGGATCCCGCCTGGTGAAAAGCATTGGCATGGTGCCACGGCGACAACGGCCATGACCCATATCGCCATTCAGGAACAGCTCGATGGCAAGACGGCCGACTGGATGGAAAAGGTCAGCGACGAACAATACCAGGGTGGTCGTCAAGATAACAAGCGATATGGCTAGGAGGCCTCATACACATTCATTCCGTGATGAAAGAATGAAGGATGAATTCCTCGACATAATATGGTGATGTTGGACGCTACCGTGTTAGAAGTTTTCATTGCTGCAATTCGTTGCAAAAAATACCTTGTCCGTAAATAACAGAAGCAGCATAAATCAACCACGGAGAGATAAACAATGGCTACAACGGAAGCTAGATTGGAAGATCAAAAATCAAACTCGCCAACAACAACTAAGGCTGGTTCATCGCAACGGTCGCTAGTATTAGCTATCGTGACTTTGGAGCAGTTCATGGTAATAGTAGATTCTACGATCGTGCAGGTTGCCTTGCCCTCAATTGGAAGAGAATTTGGTGTATCTGTCAATGGATTGCAATGGATAGTTACTGCTTACGGCTTGGCTTTGGCAGGCTTTCTGATGCTTAGTGGGCGTGGGGGGATATCTACGGTCACAAGAAGTTGTTCATCACAGGAGTTCTACTGTTTTCTCTGGCCTCACGACGCCAGCAATGATAAATCATTCAGCAGCAAGGACAGCAGCGCCAGCAAGGGCGAGCAGCGGCGGCAGTCACGGTCACCCCAGCGGCTAAGTTTGAGATAAAAATAAACAGTAGAATTAGACTATGCGCTGCAAGTCTAATCTAAGTTCTTTAACAGTGGTTTTTTGACCTCCTCATTGAGAAGAGGTAAGGCAATTTCAGACTCCGTATTTTAAGAGACAAATAATCACTTATTATTAACCTTATTATCTTGCTGATTTGAACTGTCAAAACTGTTATTTGGAAGTTTATTTAGTGGTGCATTGGTAATACCCATCCAATAATAGATTACAGATCCTTGCCATTTGATCCTAAAAACTGCGAATGTCGAATTCTTCACTTTTTGTAGAAAATTTATGAACTCATCATCACTTAGAAGTATGTGGATATTTTTAATTGCTCGGGCCGCCCAATGGTCGTCGTCAGCAGCAGGTATTGTTAGGTCAATACAATCCTTGGGGGGATTTGGTACTTTAATTGCATAAAGATAATTTTTATTTTTCGTCCAGTTATTTACCACTAATTCCTTCAGCCATAAAATGAGTGGAGTTTCCAATTTCTTAAGTTGAATGGACTTGTCTATGGGATTATTATTATTATGTTGATGAATTTCCACTATTCTTTTGGGATCACATATGTGACTCATTTTGAGTATTCCTCCTTTTCCAACATATTTTGAAAAACGGACTTCTTCTACTTCTATATCCAGGCAATCGTTGCATACCATCCCCCTATAGCCTAAAATGTCCTTAGGATCAATCGTGGTTGATGGCTTATGATATTCCTAGAATCACCACTGTTAAATGTTGCTCGCTGATGGCGTATGTAGTATCTGCTGCCTGCAATATTATGCTGTTGTTGATGTGAAACAGGACGAGATACTTGGCTTAACAAATTCTTAAATTCGACTGCTTTCCGAAGTGGTTCAAGAAGACGGTCGACAAAATCATATGCTTTGTATGGAGAGTTCTTCTGTTTTTGATGCGGAAAGGACATCGAGAACGGATGCGGAGTAGGAGGAAGATGATAAGACAGAGGAAAATGGGGAATTTGTGGATTCATCTTTGTAAGATATTGTATTGTATGTTGGTCGCTGACAGGCTGGCCAAATCCATTATGGCTTCTTTCTAGATGGCGTAGTACATTCCAGTGCCTTGAAGATGACATCTCGCAATTAGGACATCTCCATTGCGTTTTCATTGATGTCTGCTTCCTATGTGGGGCCTAAACACCTGCTCCGGAGTAACTTGGAGTCACTCCGTCTAAGGAATCATGGTAATACATTATAGAATATTTATCGAAAAAGTCATATATATATTGTTTCTAGGTTAATGTGATAGAACATTAGGGAGGGGGCGATGAATAATAAAAATAAGATTAAAAAAATTAACATTATTCCTTGACTATGTTATAATTTAACACAACAATAGAATTAAAGGGAGCTTCATCTTCTGCAAATTAAAGCATATGTTTGAGGACGTTCTATAAGAAGATGAGCAGTTATGAAGATATAATGAAACTTGCCCTAGAAAGGGGTTTTTACTTCCCAAGTTGTGAAATTTATGCCGATGCTCCAGCGGGATTCTGGGAGTATGGTCCAACAGGAGTCAGCATGAAGAACAAGTTCATTGAGCTATGGAGAAGGGAACTTGTGAGACGGGACGGAATGATTGAAATTGATGGCTCTCAAATTATGAGCAAGAGTGTTTTTGTTGCTTCTGGACACATTGGCAACTTTACAGATCCTATTATCAAATGTATTAAATGCAATTCGACTTTTAGAGCTGACAGATATATAATAGAAAAGACTGGCGAGAACGTTCCCGAAAGGATGTCTGACGAAGAGATGAATGCAATTATCAAGAAACATGAGTTGAAGTGTTCAAATTGTGATGGAGAATTTGGTAGCGTTAGTCGATTTAATATGATGTTTAAAGTCGGAATTGGTCCTGCTTCAGAAGAGGCATATCTTAGACCAGAAACCTGCCAGACAATATTTGTTGATTTTGCTCGAATTTTCAAAACTATGCGAGGTAAATTACCCTTAGGAATAGCCCAAGTTGGCAAAAGTTTTAGAAACGAAATAGCCCCAAGGCAGAGTCTGCTGAGACTAAGAGAATTTTATCAGGCAGAGATTGAAGTGTTTTGCAATCCTAGTAAATTAAATAATCTGGCAAGGTTTGAAGAAGTTAAAGATGTTGTATTAAGATTTTATGACCAAGAATCAATTATTGAAGTAACAGCAGCTGAAGCTATAGCAAAGGGCCTATTACCAAACACGCTAGTTGGATATTATCTTGCTCTTTTAAGTGAATTCTATGCAAAAACTGGGATAGATATGCGACGAACTCGTTTGAGACGGTTATCTGACATCGAAAAGGCGTTCTACGCGTCAATTGCATTTGATTATGAAGCTGAAACAAGTATAGGGTGGTTGGAACTTGTTGCATGTAATTATCGATCAGATTATGACCTCAAACAGCATGCTGCTACAAGTAGACAGAATCTCCAAGTAATTGACTCTTCTGATCAGACAAAGGTCTTGCCGCACATCTTTGAGCTTTCAATGGGGATTGATAGAAGTATTTATGCGATTTTGGAACATTCTTACTATGAGGATAGAGAACATGATGATAGAATTGTGTTAAAGCTCAAACCTTACCTTGCTCCAATGCTTGTCGGAGTGCTTCCTCTCATGACAAAACAAGGATTAGGGGAAAAGGCGCAAAAAATTTATTCTAATCTTAAAAGGGAATTTGATATTTTTTATGACGAATCAGGATCAATAGGTCGAAGATATAGAAGATTGGAGGAAATCGGGGTGCCTTTTGCAGTAACAATTGATAAAATAACAATGGAAGATGATACTGTTACAGTTAGATATAGAGATACAATGCAGCAGGAAAGAATTAAAGTGTCTGAATTACAGCAGTTTTTGCAAAACGCTCTTCAAATGTGAATAGGCTCGCTGGATTTAACAATAATAAAGAAACAAGAATATACTTCTGAGACTCCGATATTGATGGATATATACATTCATAATGTAGAAGAATAGTGTCGCAAGACCTGGAGATATATGAAATGTATCTCCCAAACTTCTTGGAGCTTAAGTGTGACTATGATGTCAACTTTCACAGGTCGCACTGGATGATAACATACCTAGAAAAGGAAATGCTAACCCTTACTAACATTAATCCGCTCCATATAACCTAAACAATTTCGAGAATTACTAGTAGTAGTTAGTAGAAAGGCATTATCCGCAAGAGTTTAATCTGAAAAACTATAACAATACTATAGTATATTTTGAGTGAAAATCGAAAACAGAGAAAGGTCCAGGAGAAGAAACCTACGCTCAACGAAGATAGGATTTTGCCATCTGAAAAATGGCTTGTAGCATTTAAGAACCCTAATTCAAAGAAGAAGCCAGAAGCATTTGTTTTTATAAGACAGTTTTATGCACCTGGTTTTTATGAAGCATATGATACGGTTGCAACCTATGCAGAGAAGTTAAAACTCCACATTTTGTGGTTCAAAGAAAAACGGAACTGTGGTTATACGTATATCAATCGCAATTATCCTCAATTAGAATCCTTTTGTACTTATTGTAATAATAAATTCAATCATATTGATCCTATTCCATGTTCAAAAGAGGATTGTCATGCAGAGTTTTGTTCAAAGGAATGCGTGATAGATCATTATAAAATGAGACACAAAAAATAAGGAAATGATTAAGTTTTGCAGAAATTTGATAATTTCAAGATATCCCAAATAATCTGTCATTGAATCCTTCTTTGGCAAATTCCTAACAACAATACAATGATAAGTTATTGACTATGAAAGATATAGATGAAATTCTTCCATTTTCATTTTCCTGCTCTTATTATGTATGGTATATTAGGTAATCTCCAGTCATAATTCAATTTAAATTAGCGGAGCAGTCACAATTAAGTTAATATTTAAAATGCAGAATTAATTCATAATATAATGAATTGAGTGAAAGCAAGATGTGGTCATGCCATAGAGAAGTCCCATGCACAAAACTCATGGCGCATATGCAGAAAGTGTCATTCTAACTCAGTTCCTACTAGAACTAGAAGGAAAATATGGAGAGAATGCATTAATAGAGTATTGGTATGCAATGATACTAGTTATCTATCAAATACTAAAGAGGACGTAAAGTGTTTCACGGATCATTTAATTGACTTTTGTCAGCGAAAATTAATTGAATTTTAATTAAAGTGGAGTTATATAAAGAAGATGCTATACACGTTGCATTCACTACAAGAACCATTTAATTCAGAAGCTTTAAGATGATCAACATTTGCTCAGATAGTGGTAGCACACACGTACGGTTGATTTATATTCATTCATCCATCTACTTTGATCTATTATCCATTGATCCACTTTTTATTTCTTTGAACAACACTTCTTCTATTATTAGTTATTCTCTATTTTACTATATCATGTCGACACTATAACCAATAATACTTTGGCAAACCATTTCTGATCATATCCTGTGGCTACTAAAGATGATGACGAAGACGACGACAAGAAGGATCCTTTCTCTGACTGGACAGTTCTTATACACAAACCAGTGTACTCTGTTGACGAAAAAAAGCTTGGATTTCTTAGAAAAACATCCTCAGATTATATGGTCGTAGGACGAGGACTCGTCAACTTAACAAAGTATTTTATCCCAAAGTCCCTTGCTGAGTCGGTTAGCAAAAAAGGTATAAAATTAAAGATTACAGCCTATGAAGCACATTCAAAGTATTCCTATGCAAAAATGAAAAATTTCCTTTCTACTTATGGATTCATTTCAAGGTATAATGTAGAACATAGGATATTCTATGATAGATTCCAGACTCTAAAACACAGTACTACTAGGAATAGATTAGCAGCAGGAGTTGCATTTGTTTCAGGAATTCTCCTTTTGATTTCAGGATACAAGGCAACCTTGACAATTTATAGTTTAGTTCAACAAGAAATTATGATGCACACTTCCACACAATTTTGGATGTTGATATTGGTCCCAGTTGGAACTCTATCTATATTAAGCCAGCTTGGAGGCATTACTGTACTTATGGGAGCAGCATTGTTTGCTGCAAAAAGAGTAAACATTGGGAAGTTTTTGCTATCAGTTGGAACAGGTCAAGGATTACTCACTATTGCCTTTCACATTGCGTCTGAGATATCATCTGGTAGGCTACTGGCAGTTGGAAATAACTATATTGTATGGCTAACATCATCAGTGGCAGGACTAGGAATACTATTTGCAGTGATAGCTCAATCGCTCTCAAAAGGAAAAGGTGATAGTATTATCTCAAGGGCAGTAAGTTTTGTATTAAGAAAGAATAAAGAAAAAACAAAAGAAGATTAAAAAAATAGCGTAGTGCAAGGACTGGTTCAATGTATGGCTTATTGTTTTTTCATCATCATAATCTCTGCCGGATATCTTTTGTTCTTTAGTTTTTATTGCAACTGCTAGCTCTGCTGCTGTTATATCAATTTTCAATAGGTAAATATCAAGGTAAAAAAATTAACATAAGTAATGAAGACTCTGAGTATTGAAGAGCATACACACAGAAGGCTTGCCGCTGTGCTTGACGAAATTATGCATTATAAAAAACGCGATATTAATTATGATGACGTTATAAACGAACTAATTGATATTTACCAGGAAAGTAGATGGGGTCACATTGGATCTGATATTGTTGCTGGTGGCTAGTCCGCAGGTTAAGGAATAAGGAAATATCTTAATTTGTTATATGTATATATTATCACTTGTGTAATAAATCCATAATATATAATAATAATTGTAGAAAATATTGTAATCTTTATAGGAAATTGCCTGACAACTATGGTCATCCTACTTTTTAAAAATCCAACAATCTTTTCCCTTTCCCATGATACCACAATATTCCCGACATTTTCCCTTACAAGTCCGAGAATATATTAAAGAAATAAGAGGTACAACGCCGTATCATTTAAAACGTCCTTTTCAGTCTTAGAAAATCTGTGAATATTGTAAAAATTATAAAGTCAGACAATGAAATTAAACTGAGCCTTTACGATGATGATACTCTTAATTTGCTTGAATCAGAATCATTTGCAGATACTTCTACGATAAATTTTTACCTTCAAACACTCCCGAGAAGGCATAAAATTAAAAAAGCACTTTTGATAGTGCATGATAAAAATAAGAACTCGGTTAATATGATTATTGCAGAAGATGAGAATTCATTCTTTATAGAGGAAAATTGACATGACCGTCACCAAACAAGTTTGAGTTCATTTAAACATGGCTAAGCATAGGTCCAAGACTAGGATAGTAGATATGATATATCCAAAATTCCTGCTGATATCGCAGCCTGAGTGTGGTGAGTATTAGACGAACCAGGGAGGATATTGAACTTACTTATTTGATAGTGATTCGTTACCGTTACCTGGAGAACGTTGTGTTTCTATCATTCTTCTTTATAATTTTAAGATCTTCTTTGTTTTGTATAAAATTTCTTCTTGCAATGGCTACTTTCATTGCACTATGGCAAATTGGACATTCAGCCCATTGACGACCACCAAAGTATTGCCATTCAAAAGCACATTTTTTTGCATAAGTACATTTGATCCAAATACCTCGTCTTGGGCCCTTTATCCAATCATCTTGCAGAGGCTTGCGTGCCCGGCGGGCGGATCGAGGAGCTCTCTTATTTAGAGATTGGTTATAGGGACCAAAGTAATCCTTCATAGTGTAGATGATATCTTTCAATACATTAAATGGTTACTAATGATGGCAAAATCCAAAATAAGGTAACTGATTAAAATTGCCTGTTAGTCTATTCCAATGAGTTTATAAACGTGTGAAAATTGATGATTTGTATATTATATATATATCTATGGCATTTACTGATTAAGTCAACTTTATCAAATGATTCATTGATTAATGATCAACCAGGAAAGTAATGCAGTGCCAAGCTGAAGGCTTTGTATCAGATGAAGATTGTAAAGTTGAAAAACTCATTCAGTTTATTACAGCAACCGCATTGAAGACAATATCAAAAACAAATGATGTATAAAGTGTAGTAAGGTTCTATATGTCATACATGCAAACATTGTAGTGATTGCAATACGAGATATTGTGTCATGTGCGGACGTACATTAACTATTAGATAAGATAGCATTAGATAGCATTCTGAATTATTGTAACACATTTATTATATCTCCAAATCTAATTCCTGATACTTCAGCAGGTGTTTTACCAATCCAACCGTAGGGTGATCACATGTACTCATTTAAATTTGATATCTTGTTAAATCGTAAGATCAATCCCAATAGCTTAAAATTGTCTTTTTGTGAATCAGATATTAATTAAAAACCATGCGTTATTATATTAAATGCAAGTTAAATCCTGAACAAAGACAAAGACTAGCCAAATCTATAAGTTCGGGCGCCTTAGCAAAAGGGGAAATATTTTATGAAGGAATGCAAAATGCATTAAGAGAAGCAACAATAGATGAAAATGATATAGTACATTTTGTTGAGATCTGCTATTGTTTGGAAGGTGGTTTGTATCCTATGGCAATGGAAATCCCTGTATTGAAGGAAAACTTTGAGGATATTGTGCAAGTAAAGGATGCCCGCCTTAGAGATCAATGTACTATGGAGTGTGAATTCTGTGATTGTACACGATCTATGAAATTGCCCGGCAAACCATTACTAGATGAGCTTCATATTAAAACTAGCGTAAAAGGTAATAATGATAGAGTGGTGAATTTTATTGATAACGGCAGAATAAAGCTCAACAGAAAGAAGCAGAAGGAAGGATTAGATGGACTTAGAGGTATCCATGTTGATGACGATAATAATAATAACAATAATCGAAAGAAAAAACCAGTATTTGCCGGAGCTGCAATCTCTGGATTGTTTGCGATTTTTTATGACAAAAATGATGATGATTATTTCAGAGTAAAGAATATTCCAGATAGCAAAGAAGCTCGCCAAATATTTGCTAATGCTTTTGGATTGAAAATTAGCGACAGCACAGAAAGTATGAAATCAATAGCAGCAAGAAGCTCGCTTGCACAAAGCGATAAGCGCTCTAACGTTGTTTAATGCTATATATGCAATATGATCATTAGATTTCTGCTCACTATACTCATGAACCTGATTTCATTATTATATCTCTATGATATTGTATCTAATTTTTACTGACTTTATAAATCCTAACAAAGGTTAAGGATAAGTACTTCTTAAAAGGAATTTTTTATTTGTAGGCTGAATCATTTCCTGTCAAGACCCATTGTAGCCTCTTTGAAGGTCCCTATGCATATGGCTACTGAGCAAGCCCAGTCACTTCGACCATAAAGTCACCATATACTGATCGTTCTATCTGCATTTTTAGTACTTTGATCTTAAATTATAAAGGTTTAATATTAATTAGATTGTCTTTTTGTCTATTGTGCAGCTCTTAGTCAGTTTGTTACTTATTGAATATAGTGCCCATACCAAAAGAGCTATGGAAACAATACGCAGAGGGGTCTGATAATTTGAGAGAAAGGTCGATGCTGTTACGCCTACTCCACCAAATGTGGAAACAAGGAGAAAACCAATTGATGAACAACTTGCACATGTGCTTGAAATCACACTTAAAGTCGAGCCTGAAAAAAATGAACCAACACCTATCTTCAAACCTCTTGAATGTTTCAATACATATACATTCATGCTTACAATCATCCCCATAAGGACTGCTGTTATACTAGAAATAATGAATCCTAATACTGCATCATCAGGTAAATAAAATACAAAGACTGGGGTGAAAAAGAGTAGTTGGTCAAAAACACTAAATATAATCCAGAATATTGACGACACTACTGCTGCCAAAGCAATGTATAGCCAATTCGAAAGGAAGACCATTTTTATTATTGAAAAGAAAATAAGGAAAGGTCGTCGCAATAATAATAACAATCCTGTTCTCAGTGAGGTGGATGTTCTTATCGATTTACTTTTCTTATTCTCTCTTTCCAATTGCCTTAACCACCTCAATCACTTAACTTCTTATCAATTATTGCTTGAAATGAAGGAAAAGGGTAGGCTCCAAGTAAAGTTTCTGCTTTAGAACCATCACTCCTTTCTATTATGAATGTAGGTGTTCCTTGGAAGCCTGATGAAATTGCAAATGCGTTATCTTTATCTACAAAGGATTTGTATTTTGCACTATCAAGACAGGAATCAAACTTTTGTATGTTTAATCCGGGTATTTGTGATGATGCTAATTTTTTCAAATTGTCTACACTAGCCCAACCAGAGTTTTCTTCACCTTGATTTTTGTATAATATGTCATAAAAATTCCAAAACTTTCCTTGGTCATTTGTACATTGTGCCGCCATAGCAGCTGTGATTGAATCAGGGCCATGAGTTACAAAATTCTTGAATACCATGTTAACCTTGCCAGTTTGGATGTAGGTTGCATTAATTTTAGGTTCTGTTTCTTTAGCAAATCTATCACAGAATTTGCATTGAAAGTCTCCAAATTCTACTATTGTAACTGGAGCAGATGGATTGCCTAACAATGGAGAGCTTGAATGAATCAGACTTTGAGGCGAAAGATTGATAGAACCTCCTTTTACATTTTCTGAATGATTTATTGCTTGCCTGCTACTCAATTCAGGATTTGTTGATGAAAATCCATTTTGTACATTTTTATTTTCCTCCTGTGCCCTTTCTTCAGCTGTTTCTTGAGCAGATGCCTTTGTTACAAGGCTTGTAGTTGTTCCAAAAAAAGGAGTTGTCATAGTGATATATGCCACATGCTAATAATATTATCAATGCAACCAGAACGCAGCAAATTGAAAATCTCTTTGTCATATATTACACTACAATTAAGAATGAATTGCAACTATAATAACACTATAACAACGTAGTTACAATGACTTGGAACTGAGTTCCAAATGTGCTTTAATATTTGACTAAATAGAAGAAGATTGTTGTTATTAAGAACATATGAAAAGAACAAGGAGAAGCGATATGCCTAATAATAGTGATAATAGTAATAATGATAATTACGATTTTTCCTCATCTACCATTTTAACTAGCAAATACGGCCATGAATCAACTAGGTTAATAGCATTGTAAAACGGTCTGTATGTTAATGTTGTAAAGACATTATGATTGAATCAGCAGCTTATTTTTGTAGTAATAACTTTAGCTGACATGTTATTCTAAGATTTTATGAGACCGACCTATCTCAGAGATATCACTGAAGAAGAAAAGAACAGACTATACGCCATGATTGACGACGATAGTAGTAAGGGTGCAGGTTATAGAGCCAAGATTATCCTTCTACGGAATGAAGGATATACGGTACCTGAGATAAGAAGGAAAACCAATCATCATGATAATATAACATACGTAAATGGATACACAGATTCAACGGTCATGGTATTATTGATGGCATTGTATCATCATCAAGGAAACATGATCATGATGCTCTAAATATAACAGATGATATAGAAAACGAGATTGTAAGTATAGCATCGGCTAACCCGAGGGAACTAGGATTGAAATTCTCTACATGGTCATTACGTGTTCTAGCAGGGTACGTTATGGAAAAGAAAATAGTTGGTAGCATTAGTCATGCTGAAATAAGAAATGTACTTTTAAAACACGGTATTGAGTGGAGACATTCCAAGATTGTTCTAGGTAGTAAAAGCAAAGGCCCAGATTATGATTTAAAAAAAGCATATTGAAGAGCTGAAGAATAACTCCAATGCATATTCAGGTACTGTTATTTCAGGATGAAAAAGGGACCCATAGCAGTATTAAAACATATGGTGGTTCTTCATGGTGTTCTACTCAGACCAAAATAGAACATGATCAGAAAGTAAAAGGTTTGTTGAACGTGTTTGGCATTTACGATTATACAAACGATAGAATGTTGTTAACGCACTGCTACCAACAACAGAAGAAAAGTAATCAGTTCATCGATTTCATGAATAAAGTGGATTCAGTCTATGATTCAAGCATCAAAAGAATATTCATGGTACTCTGACAACGCGTCCATAATACACAAATCCAAGAAGACAAGAGAAGCGTTAGCACACCATCATCCAAGAATAGTGCCTGTGTTCCTTCCTACAAAATCGCCAGAACTCAATATGATAGAGGTAAGATGGATGTGGATGCAAAGGAAAGCCATCGATAACAGTACATTTGGAAATGAGTCTGATATAGGACAGGCAGTATCGGATTGGACCGAGGATTATAATAACACGCACAAGAACATAACTAGTCATAGTTTACAGAAAATAACTACGCGTGTGTTTACATAGCTGTTAATCCACGTTATTGAAAAGCCCTCACTAAAAGGTTTCTGATTGTTATGGAAGGAAGAGAATTTGCTTAGCACTAATAATTAGCATTCTATAATGATCTGAAAGATTAACTCCTGACTTCATAGCAAGGACAAAATGAAAGCAAGAGTATTTTCCTTTGACACGTTGTTTTTTAGGCTCTGATAGTGTGAACCTAAGCCTGCTGTGGTTTGATCAACCTTTCGATCAAATAACAGTTGTGAATCACTTTCAATCCAGTCCAAAGTTATATTCTGTAGTAATGGCATAAGAAGAGGTATTTGGTATTTGTTGTTTGTTGATGATAGAAAGAAGATGCTTCTCATCATCCATCTAATAAACCAGTATTATATACCGATTTGTGTGTATACAAATAAACATTTCCTGTAGCCAAGGGTATACCAGATATATACAATGATTTTTGAAATTTTTGCAGTTCTAGGGAGAGAGTTATTATCCTCGTTTAGTGCAATTTCAAATACATCCTTCGTAAGTGAACTCATCAAATCCACAATTGCTCTTTTTGTTGTGATTGATCCTATTGGTAGCGTCCCTCTTTTTATTGCACTTACTGAAAAAATGGGAAAGGAGGAACGAAAGACAGTTTCAAAGGTTGCCATTATTACTGGCAGCAGCATTGCTTGTTGTTTTTGCAGTCGCTGGTACACAGATACTTGCTATTTTCGGAATTACTGTTTTCAGCTTTATGGTTGCAGGTGGGGTGTTATTATTTATCGTATCAATTGAATTAATGTTACACGGCGCATGGAGGTTTGGCGTAGGAGGTGGCTCTGTTCCCGGTGAGTCAGGAGTGGTTCCATTAGCATTTCCTTTACTTGCTGGCCCTGGAGCAATCACATCTGTAATAATTTCATTTCAAACTGCTGGATTAATAGTAACAATACTATCTATTGCAATTGTAATCGGTATTACGTATTTAGTCTTGCGATTAATAAATCCTATTTACAACGTACTTGGAAGGCGCGGTTCTATGATAATTACAAGAGTATTTGCAGTTTTCATTGGCAGCAATTGCTGTCCAGTATATAGTGCAGGCTGTTAAACATCTCTTTATCTAAACTAATAAAAAACAAATTAGCAATAATACTCATGTGTAGTATGTCATACAGGTTATTTATTAGCTGACTGCGACGTCTTGAAGAATTAGAAGGAACGAGGAAGTAAGTAAGTTACAGAGGACAAAATCCTTTCCAATATAACGAAAGGTAGAATTAATCTCTATGTTAATTGTATTATTGAATTATAAAGAAAATGAAGTTTAAGACAGAAGATGTCTTAAAGGCGATGATATCATTACAGCAATTCAGAGCATATTCAGCTTCACCCCATCACGAGCGTTATAGCTTCCCATTTTTACAGGGTACATATTTTGCATATAGAAAAATTGACGTAATGCGCGTAATTTCGATTGCAAAAACTGCTTCAAATAATCCTAGATACTTAGAAGTCGGATGCGGTTATGGAGACTTTTTAAAAAAGATAAGAGAATTTCTTCCAAATGCACTAGGTATTGAAAAGGATGCTGGAATTTTTTATAATTGTAATATATCCAAACCAGATTATATCAAAATTGCAGATGCGCGATGGGGAATCGACCAAAAATATGATATCATTTTTGTCGGCTGGATGGAACCTGGAGTAGATTTTCGAGATATAGTTGCTGCCAAAACCGACGTGATTGTAACAACTTTAGATCAAGGCATTAGCTTAGCGGCAGAATTTGATGGACATGGTTTTGAAAGGATTGCCTCATGGAGAACACCATCGTGGGAAGACGTCAATACAGAAATTATGAATCGCTACTATACCAAAATGTCAAATGAGACTCTACAATCTCTGTCCAATCTAAGAGGTGCACACAATTTATGGTATGTTTATAGTAGCAAACCGAGCAGATCTGAAGCCATAAAATCAGCACTTATCCAGTCGCTTGAACAAGAAAAAAAGTCGTCCTTCGACAAACGCTATGATTTTGAAGGTGTATTAGATGAATGTGGATTTAGATATCTAGAACAATTACAAGATCTTACTTCTAAAAAAGAAGAAAAAGAACGTCTGTGGGACATACAATTTATTAATAGTGATGGTTAGTCGGTGATGGCTACTACAACATTATTAAAGCCAATATGAAACCCTTATAGCATTAACTAATAAAATAATTTTAGAATAAACATTGAAAGTATCAATTTTAGGTGCAGCAAAAGAAGTCGGACGTTCCGCATTCCTGGTAAATAGTAATCATACTAGCATTTTGATGGATTATGGTGTTCTTCTGAAAAGAGAGCCGATCTTTCCAATGCATGTCAAGCCAAAAGATATTGATGCAGCGGTAATTACCCATGCTCACTTGGATCATTCAGGATTTGTACCATCCCTGTTTTTGTCAGAATCAGCAGGGATACAGGTCTGTGGCACGCTGCCAACATTTGAGCTGTCGCAACTGCTTATTGAAGATATGATCAAAATATCAGGATTTTATCTGCCATTTGAATACATTGACCTTGTGACAATGATGAAACATTCAAAAAACTTGCAATACAGGGAACCATACATGATAAATGATGTCAAGCTGACACTGCACGAATCTGGACACCTTATAGGTGGTGCTACCGTTATCGCTGAACATGATGGAAAACGCATATTTTATACTGGAGATATAAATACAAGAGGTTCAAAACTGCTCCGACCAGCAGACTTGGATTTTGGCAAAATTGATCTAATGATTATAGAAAGCACTTATTCTCAAAGTGAACAAGTTCCACGAGAACAGTCTGAAAGGGAGCTCATTGAATATGCTTATGAAGTAATTGAAAGAGGAGGTACATTGTTTATTCCAGCATTTTCTGTTGAAAGGGCCCAGGAAATTGCTTGTGTTTTAAAAACATACAATTTTCGGCACAAGGTGGTAATGGACGGAATGGCTCTTAAAGCAAATGAAATCATGTTGAGGCACCCTACTTTCCTCAAAAATGCCGAAATATTCAAACAATCAGTAGGCGAAGCCGAATGGATTAGCGGATGGAGTAGAAGAAAGAGAGTAGTAAACGAACCATGTGCAATAATCTCTCCTGCAGGAATGTTGGTTGGGGGCTCTGCAGTATTCTATATGCAAGAAATTGCAAAAAGTGACAAAAACGGTATTGCACTAGTATCATTTCAGGGCGAAGGCACACCTGGTCGGGCATGCTTGAGAGGAAAGTTACGACATTTGATGGAAAAATAAAAAAGTGCCTAGCAGATGTTAAACGTTTCGAATTTTCAGGGCATAATAGTAGAAGTGAGTTATTTGAAATACTCGATCGTTTAAAGGGTAATCCAAAAATACTTACAGTTCATGGTGACGGATATTCATGCATAAAGTTTGCAGAAGAGATCAGGGAAAAATATGGATATGATGCAAAGGCTCCAGATGCAGGAGAAGTTATCGAAATTTGATGATAATTAAAAAAGAGAGTTTATTTAATGTATAAATGCCTGTGTGTTTGTTGATTGCCCAATTTCGGGATATTGCGAAGAGTACATGCTAGTTAATATTAATTCTTTATAGAAAACTATGTCAACTATAAGAAGAATCTCCCAATCTGTCAGCATAATATCATACGTATAAATTGCGTTAGTCCTTTGTTTTCCTAACAACAACACTTTGATCATCAAAAATACCGATCCATATAAGTTGAAAAAATGTGTAACCTGCAAGAAGAATATTGCGCTTAACGAAAAAGTACTTTACTTATCCCCTGTCTTTACAGCAGATCTGTCTTTCTTGTGCTGAAAAGGAAATCCCTAAAACAATTGAAATTTTACAGAATGATTTAGCAAAGATAAAAGGACAAGAAGAAGAAGAACGCAAAAAAGTTCAATAAGGATTATGGGGGAGATATTACAAGGATTGTTGTTGTGTTGCAGCCTTTCTCTACTATTCCATTCTCCAACCAATTTCTCTTTGATCCACAAATCAGTATAAATAGCGGTCAAATGTTTCTATGGGAAAAATTCGATAATTCCTGGTATGGTATATATGGAAATAATATCCTTAAATTTTCCACTCCAACAGTAAATAATGATGATAGCAGCAATAATAATAATAATAACAACGTTGAATTCTTTTCCTTTCCTGAAATCAAAGAATGGGAGAAACAAGTTTTTAGGCTTGATGACGATATTGAAAAAATTATAGCAGGTTTTTCGAATGATATTGTAGTATCAGAAGCAATAAGAAAATATCCAGGGTTACGTCTAATGCGGCAACAGCCTCATCAATGTATGTTTTCCTTTGTATGTGCTAGCAATACTAACATAGTTATGATTCGAAGAATGCTCAAGAACCTATCTAGAAAATTTGGTGTCAAAGTAATAATCGATGGAAAAGAATTTTTCACATTTCCTACGGTAGATAGCCTAAATAAAGCAAACATCAATGAGTTGCTTTCGTGCGGTATTGGGTACAGAGCAAAAGCAATTAAAGCAGTTGCCGAAAGTATTGCCTCAGGGAAACTTGACATCAAGGAGCTAACACACGCCAGTTATAACGATGCAAAAGAACAACTATTGAAGGTATATGGTATAGGAAACAAAATTGCTGATTGCATACTACTATTCTCTTTAGAGAAACTTGAATCTTTTCCTATAGATGTATGGATCGCAAGAGCACTTTCTTCCTATTACGGTTGGCTTTTCAGTGAAAATAAAAACAAAGAGAAAAAGGAGAAGAAAATGGATGATAAAATAACGTTCAAGCAATACAATATTCTTTCAGAAGCCATTAGAAATTACTTTGGAAAATATTCTGGCTACGCCCAGCAGTTCCTCTACTATTATATGCGTCAGAATGCATCTAAAAAATGGTAATATGGATATGCTATATATACATACTACAATTAATTAATATACAACGAAATAATAAATTCGATTATTTTTTGACATTACTTTTCTATATCAGTAAATTACACACAGATACGATATAAGATGAGAAAACATGATCAGAACCGGATTATTATAATTATTGAAAAAACAGTGGTATTTGGAAGGAGAATTATATGACCACCCAAATATTGAAACATATTTTCTGACATAAAGAGAATTAGGCTCTGTTGAATTATGTTGAATTATTATAAGAGTTCAAATTAACCTTTTCCAATGGCAGTAAAGCAAAAGAGACAAGCGGGAATTATAGTTATATCTACTTACCCTGATCAAGAATCAATCTTAAAAGTAGCTAACGACTTGATTGTTAACAAAAAATTATGCGCCTGTATAAATTTGACAAAGATTAGATCTCTGTATTCTTGGAAGAATACACTTGAAGATCAGGAAGAATTCATCGCATTCTTCAAAACAACAAAATTATCTGCAAATAAACTAAAGTCAGAAATAAAAAAAATGCATCCTTATGAAGTGCCAGAAATAGTAGAGTTAAAAATGAATGATGTTTCCAAAAGCTGATATGTCGTGGATGATGGAAGTAACAACAAAAACATAAAAGCAAAAAAAAAACAAAAAAACACCATATTGTTATAATCTTTCATCATAGGTAATTCATAAACGAATTGCATAGCGAAGTAAGGCTACTATGCCACCTAGAGAAGAAATTCGTAAACCGATATCTGTAGATGAATCTACTGCAAAAGTTTTTGCTCCGTGACTTTCAACTGAGTTTAATAGCTTTACAATACTATTTTCATCGATGGTTTTGAAGATAGAGTCTGAGAACACTAGGCATTCTATGGCCTTCATTGATGGAGCATTCGATACTTCCTGCATTCCCATTGAATACTTTGCTTCGCCTTTATGGACTAGATACATTACCTCATCTAGAATAGAGGTGACAGCAGCGAGTTTGCTCGAACCCATTGACTCTTTAATAGCAGAGGAACGAAGAGACACAAAAATTCCATCTTCACCAGCAACGTCCACTCCATCGATTACTGACACTTTGTCTTTTTCAAATTGGTTTTTTTTGACAAGTAAATTGTAAAACCTGCGTTTAGTTTCACCAGGACCGAATATTATTATTCTATTGCTATCATTTTCTCCAGTAAACGTGTTTCGCATGCTTTGGATGGTCTTTGCGATGTCTTCAAAAAATGTCGCTATATTTGGATTGTTTTTTGCTGCTTGCTGGTAGCGTTTGCCGCTTTGTCCTGAATAGATGTTTGGAATTATCTTTAAATGTGTACCAGAAACCTTTGCTACTGCTCGCTTCTTGTGCATCGATTGCAACTAAAATAAAAGTTTCATTGTTGCCTGATTTCCTTAAAATGTTTATCTCGAAATCCTTCCATTTTCTATCCTTGTCAATTGTTATTGTATCACCTACCTGTACAGTAAGAGAATGGTACGTTCCTCTGGTACGAGCTCATTATCGGTGTTTGTTATAAGGCCTGCTATCCTTAGCCTATCGACTACATTATCAAGGCTTATGTTTTCAACCTTAAGTGAAACCCGAACTTTAATGCGTTCTCCTTTGTCCGGTCTAGCGTATTCTTTTACCTGTTTAATGACTCTGGTGGTATCAGCGATTACATAATCTTCATTTTCTATTAATCTCCTTAATGTAAGAAGATCATCTGCGTCTTCAGGAATGACAAAATAAGCTTTGCCGGCAGTTCCTTTCGCTTCTTTAATAATCATGAGATCGTAAATTTTGTATTGTTGTTCTGATATTATGTTATGCCATTTTTTCGCTAGCCAAAGAGGAAGAAGAATCGTGCTCTTCTTTAGCCTGTGCTGATTTTATATAATTGTCAACCCATTCCTGTGTTATACTCCTGATTCTACCAAATTTACTAATGCATTGGGTGAAGCATTGCCATGCACCTTACCTGACTTTTTTCTAGTTTGTCTCCATCTCAGTTGTGTATTACCACTCTTTGAAGAATAAATTATTCCAAGAATCTCTTTGGCATTTACAAATGTCATTTCCCGTATTTTTTTTAACGTTACTTTATCAGCTGCTTCAATATAGATTGCACCTGGCCCTTCTTCTCGCTCTGGAAACACCTCATAGTCACGAAGATAACTTTCAGGAATAAAGGATCTGCAGGTACTAATAATGATAAACTTTCTAAAATTTTCAAGTGAAGCGGTAGTCTCTATGTGAACCAATATGTTATAAAAACTATTTAGCCACTTATCAAGTTTATGACATTATAGAAGAACTGTTAACCACTGTATTGGCCGTTTAGCGTACTTGATATAGGGAAAGTCTATGAATCAAAACAAGAAAACTCGCTGGAATAATTTAAAGTAAAGTAATGGTAGTATATACATATGAATATGTATATAGATACGCTCACTCTTTGAATGCTCTGCTAAGCATAATCAATTCAGGACCACTGGTCAAACCTCCAACAATTACGGATTTTGAATTTGCAATAATGCCAGAAGATAAAAATGGAATTCCTCCATTAACTGTTAGAGGTTCAACCTCTACTTGCAATGTTTCAGAAATAACTTTAATCTCTTCCTCTGTAGCCTTTGGATGTACTGCAGCTCCTGTATTGGTTGCTACTACCATTGATCCTACTTGAATAAATCCACCAACCGTCATGGAGGCAACTGGTACTCCCAATACGTCTTGAATTTGTTGGTCTACTTCGCCTTTGAATAGTGGAGATACTACTGCTCCATTATCATTAGTGGAAATTAGATTTCCGATTGCAGTAAATTTGCTATTCAAACGATCAACGTTCAGACCACTTGCTTGTTTGAGAATCTGTATTTCTTCATCTGATGCGGTAGAAGGGACTAGAATTCCATTGTTATTCATTACTGTCATTGGACCGATAAGCCTTGTACCTGCTATAGATGCATAGGCTTTCTCTTCGACTTGGAGGTGTTGCATCAGTTTAGTAGTCTTTGTTTCTGCAAAACCAAATGGTATTATTATTATTTTGTCATTAGTCCTTACGAATAATCCAATATTAGGGGTTTTATATACATCGTATCTGTGAATTCCCAAGTATCATATTTTTGTGAAATTGTGCATATGAACTATTGTATTTTAGATAGTATGTTATTAAAGACGCAATTTCGATTTGTGTAAGAAATATTTTCCTTTGACAGTCTCGTATTCACAAGCTCGTGTAATTATATAAATATCAACTGCATGGAATATACATCCACCATGAAAAGGAGAAGAGCGTAATGGATTTGACACTAAAGTTAGTTGATATAGGATATTGAGTAAGTTAACATGGCCACGATCCAACTCAATAAATAAATACAGCAGATTATTATCTATATATATATTAATCAATAAAGGAAAATACTGAGAAGCAACTCGTATAAGATTTATGTTATTATTAAAACAATGGGAAGATCAAACATATTTAGAATACAGACATTAGTCATTTTTGTAATAGTAATAGTAAGTGTATTAACAGTTCAACACTCAGTTATTGCACAACTAACTTCTAAAGCGTTAGCCTCTCCCACTCCCAATACTATATTCAAACAAGTCGAGAACTCTGTTGTTCAGATAACAAGTAAGAGTCCAACACCATCTAACCCACAGAATCCACAAGCACCAAATGCTACTACTGCATTAGGTTCTGGTTTTGTCTACGATAAGCTAGGACGGATAATCACTAATAATCATGTCGTAGGTAATGCCAAAATAGTAGATGTAACATTTGTAGATGGAAATAGATATACTGCAAAAGTGATAGGTAATGACATCTATAGCGATATAGCAGTATTGCAGATTATTGAGAATAGTACTCAGCCTTTCAACCCGCTTGTAATTGGAAACTCTTCTGATCTTGAAGTAGGAGACCCCGTAATTGCTATTGGTCATCCATTTGGACTTGACAATACCATGACAGCTGGCATAATAGGCCAGACCAGGTATCTATTGTCAATTCCAGAGCTTGGAGTTTTTACGCCAGATGTAATTCAAACTGATGCTGCAATTAACCCTGGCAATTCCGGTGGTCCTTTGCTAAATATGCAGGGACAAGTTATTGGAATAAATATTGGTAGAATAGGCCCAGTCGGATCTCCTGGACCATATCCCGGGTTAACGGTTGCAGTCCCATTCAGTACAATAACACGCATAGTACCCTACATTAATTGAAAAAGGGATTTATGTACATCCCTATATCGGACTTGCCGGAGCTACTCTAACTTCTGATTTAGCAGAGACCATAAATGGTTTGCCAGGAAATTTAAAAGGAATATTAGTAAACTCAATTGTAAGTGGGAGCCCTGCTGATAAAGCTGGAGTACTAGGAATTACCATAGACAAGTATTCTAAAACACATGGAGGAGACATAATAACAGCCATAGATGGACACGATGTTATGAGAATTGAAGACTTGATATCCTATATTGAAGACCACAAATTTGTTGGTAACAATGTGACGCTAACAATATATAGAGACGGACATATGCTAGATTTAAAGGCAACACTCCAAGGACGACCCTCTCCATTTCAATATATTCAGAAATAACTTCATCAGTATATGATTTGTTTTTTCCAAATGTAATAGCGATTAAACTTTTCTATTGACATATGAAGAAGAATTGAGATATGCGCATATGCCTGCTATATTACTAAAACTTACAAATGCAAAAAACGTGTGAGATTGAATTTATTGCAAAGATGTTTGATAAAGACAAAGGTACTAACTCACCTTTGCCAGCTGTAATATTGATGGTTTCTACTGAACCGTTTTCAATATATTCGTTATCTTATATTGGGTTATATTATTTGTCAAAAACCTGTAATTGACTGGGAAAAGCGGAACTCAATACTGTTAATATACAAATTAATATATCAAGTAAAAATAAACTATATCAAAATATGTGCGCCTCTGCAGAGAATAATAACAAGGTTTCTATCATAATACCTGCACTCAATGAAGAATCCGGCATTAAAAATACAATAACTTCTATTCCAATATCGAAAATACATGAACAAGGATATTGTTTAGAAATTCTTGTAATTGATGGATATTCGACTGACTTGACAAGAAATGTTGCATTGCAACTAGGCGCAAAAGTAATTGTTGAAAAACTAAAGGGTTATGGTAGAGCCCTCAAGACAGGTATAGATGCGGCAAGAGGTAACATAATAGTTACAATAGATGCAGATGGTTCGTATCCTGCAGAACTTATCCCAGAATATTTACAGGAATTAGAAGAAAAAGGTTTAGACTTTATTTCCGTAAATAGATTCTCAAAAATGGAAAAGGGTGCAATGAGTGTTATGCATAGAATTGGAAATAAAATGTTGTCACTTGCCATGCGATTATTGTATTCAGTTGATCTAAAAGACTCTCAATCTGGAATGTGGATTATGAGAAAAAAAAACTTCATTGATAGAGTTAATTTGAACTCTGACGGCATGCCTATATCAGAAGAAATAAAAATAGTTGCCTTTAAATTTTTCAAATCCCTTGAAGTAGAGGGTAATTACTCTAAGAGGATAGGCACACAAAAAATTGATACATTCAGAGATGGTTGGAATAACTTAAAATATCTCTTTCAATACCAAAAACTCTTAAGATTTGCAATTAGGCAACCGATGAAGATCAAAGAACAAATTAAATAAGTAAGTATTTCAACCTTTATAATACAACTTCCAAATTGGTGACAGGAGATAGTATAATTATGGTCATATGGATCAACTTTTGTTTTGGCGTAGAATTTGTGATTGGATCGTATGAATAGTAAATGAAATGAACACGAAATCCAGCAAAGCATTACTCTACTGAATTTTATCTTTATGAAATTATACTAAAGTCTCTAGGAATGCTTTTTGAGATAACATATAATAGATAATCCTATTTTTTTACCTGTCTTCTCTTCTACATTTTTTAATAAAGGAACTATTCTGTCGAATAGTTTACATGCATTACTATTTATTTTTGGATTTTTGGCTATATTTCCGTTTACATACCAACCTATGATTCCTACCATATTAAAGTAGAACATTCGCTCTATACTAAATCGAGTTTTTCTAATTTTCAATTCTAAATCCTTTTTTGTATATCTCCTAAAATGACCTACGTTTGTATCAATCACATTATAGAGAAATTTATGACATGGGACTAAAATAATTAGAATTCCTTCATTTTTTAACATTTTGTATAATTGCTGTAAAGCAAATATATCGTCTTCTACATGTTCTAAAACGTTAATTGCTATTATGGAATCAAATCTTTCATAGCCTATTTTTTCATAATCTGCTTTACAATTTAGATCCAACTTATATGTTGAAATATTATTAGTGTTATTGTTGTTGCTTTTAGAAAATCTTTCTTCTAATTTTTTAACATAAGGTAAAGAAATATCTGTTAGTGTTATATGCGAAAGTGGAAGATCACGAATTATTTTTTGCGAGAAGGTGCCTATGCCACTGCCTACTTCGAGAACATCTCCTTTCAAACCCGGCAATATCTCATTATACATCCAATTGTTAAAACGATTGCTCTGTGATACAATTTCTAAATTTTCATGGCCAGAATAATAAACAATTTTACCTTTAGGGATGCTAACCATAATATGTATCTTTTGACCACTTATGCAATCTGTGAACTTTGATAAAAAGGTTGACTTGAAAGTTCCATTCTACTTTTTATACTAAATATTTATTCATCTGGAGTCGAATCCCAGTTTTGATTTAATATTCAATTATGCGCTAGTATATTATTTGTCATCCTGATAGATAGATATCCTAACCCGTTTCATGCTATTATTTATCATATGAAGTAAATAGAGTATGTTCAACTATAGACTACACTAATAAAAGGAATAGCTTAGGTTAACATAGTCTACTTTCTATGTTATCTCTTTATTTGCTTCTTTGATACATTCAAATTATTTAGATCATCTGCAAGTTCTTTGGAAGCTAATGTCACAGCCTTCATGCTGGAAAATTGTGGCTTCCATCCTAATTTTTTCAATTTCGATATATCCAGATGCATATGCTTTACATCTCCTATCCAACCTCTTCCGTCATTAGATACAGGATCTTGTGTTACTAATTCTACATTTCGGAGATTCATTGTATTGCAAACAATTTTGGCGATAGAAATAACGTTCAACCTATCCTCACTTCCAACATTGAATATCTCAATTCTTTGTTTGACTTGCGTATCCGTTAGGCAGAAGAAAAAACCTTTTATACAATCAACTATATATATATATGATTTTGACTGCAGCCCATTACCCATGATTTCCAACCTATTATTATTATTTTGTAGTTTTTTGATAAAATCCCATATGACTCCATGCCTGCTTCTAGATCCTATAACATTGGCCAGCCTAAAGATGTACCCGTTGATGCCATAACTATAACAGTACCATGATAGTAGAACCTCACATGCTATTTTAGAGGCGCCATATAGGGAAATAGGTAGAAGTGGTCCATAATTTTCTGATGTGGGTATTTTTTCAGGCTCACCATATACGGTAGACGAGGATGGGAACAAGAATGTTTCCACCTTTGACTTGCGCACTTGTTCTAGAAGATTAAACGTATTTCTTATGTTATTATTATATGGGGTCTCTGGGTCTTCGAATCCGGTCCTAACCTCTGGATATGCAGCCATATGAAAGACCGTCTTTACGTCTTCTAAAGCTTCTTTCGTGCTCTCTGGATCGTTTAAATCCTTGTGTAGGAAACGGAACCTTTCATTATCAAAATGCTTAGACAAGAAGGAAATGCTACCGCTAGAAAGATTATCTAATACTTTGACTTTAACGCCCTTAGAAAGAAGATTCTCTACAATATGACTTCCAATAAAGCCTGCACCGCCAGTTACAGAGTACTGTGCCTAGGCGCAAAGATAGGTCGTTACAAATTTTTGAATTATTAGAGGTAGTATTGTACATTGAAGATAGCCTTTCAGATTAGGTATCATCATCATAGTCATCATTTTATACATATCTCTATACTTGACTCTTCAACCCCGAATTAACACAATGGAATAAAATTGTTATTTTCAGTTATATATTATTATCACATCATGACAATCATCATACTAGATTATTGAAAAAATATTTCAAAACAAATTTTCATATTGTCGAGCTTTATAATAATAATATAATCTTTTGCTATTTCCTTCCTAGAACAGATAGGTAATACTTAACATTTGGTGCAGTTCTCGTCATCATCATATTGCAATATCTGGAAATATTATTATCTCTATCAGTGAACCTGAACTAGATCTCAGTTTTAACGTATTTTCCCCTTTAATGACAATATTTGGAGAACATTAGGACATTTGAAAAAAATTATTGAAAAGAAAAATACCTGTAATGGGTATAACAGTTATAATATATTCAAAGGTAAGAAGCATTTGTTATTGTAGTCTATACCAACGGGTAAAATAGTAAGTAGATCTCTGAGGAAAAAATAATTGGGGTTAGAGATGTGTGGCAGATCAAACAATTCTGGTTCTATTCGCTTTCAACCACTGCATATTTTCCTCTACTAATTGGAGATCAAAATTAATGAGCAGGCAGCAAAAAACACCAAAAAACCAAACGGAAGTGAAAGTCGTTAAATTAAGGTTGATTCAATATCCAAAAAGCAGGACTTATTAGTGACAATTTAAATTGTAAAAATCATTAAACTGATGAATAATAATACCAGGTTAATCTTTTTAGTTTTTAGCTTTTTCCTTATAGTTAATCTTGCCTCAAATGGTGGTCATTTTGACCAATGGGATGGTGTTGAGACGTTTCTTGTTACTGAAAGTATGGTGCTGAAACATTCTGCCAAGTTACACCCTGATGTACCTAGCATAGAGAAACTCTTATTCAATATACGCTATACCGTGTGGGCTAATAAGGAACTCCAAACAGGAAAAAATTACAATTATAACACCATGCAACTTGAACCTGTCTATACACTTAGATCGTTATTCCTCTCAGCAGTAGCAGTCCCTTTTTATTATGCAGCCATAATTTTTTCAATCGCTCCAATTCCATTAGTAGCAATTTTAGTAAATTCGTTGATAATTTCATTAACCTCTTTGCTCATATTCTGTTTTTCGTTAGAGATTTATGATTCTAAAAAAATAGCATTCATATTAAGTCTAATTTTTGGCCTATGTTCTTTTGTTTGGCCATACATTACCAGTTTATGGCCACAGCCTTTACAGGCACTTTGCATTCTTGCATCAGCATTTTTCATTTATATGTCACTACACCACCACTTTTCATTTATATGTCAATATAGTAGACCAAAGAATAAAGGAATTTATTTTGCTGGATTAGGAGGTCTATTTCTCGGCTTGTCAGTATTTGCTCATCCTACTAGCGCTATTGTAATCCCCGGCTTTATCGTATATTCTATTTTTTCAATGAAGAGCAATAGAAAAAGCCTTTTTTCTTTTCTGATAATACTGGGTATTATCCTATTTTTTGTAGGAGTTGTTAACTACTGGAGATTCGGTTCATTTACAGAGTTTGGATATGGTTACTATGGCTCATTGTCAGCTCATGCTGGATGGACGGGTTTAATAGGGCTGCTGGTAAGTCCGGGGTTTGGATTAATTTTCTATTTCCCAATCGCAATTTTACTTCCTCTAGCATTAAAGCATATGTATAGAAAAAATAAAGGGTTGTTCTTTCTTGCTACTTATATTATTTTTGTGAATTGGTTCTGGGTTGGTACGTTATCTTATGGGGAAGGATCGAGGGATTGGAGCGGAGCCACTGCATGGGGTCCAAGATATTTGATACCAGTGTTACCATTTATTACGATAGTATTTGGATCATTATTGCTACATTTGAAAAAAACATTATTTTTGAAAAAAACATTATTTTTGAAACTCTCAGTAATAATACTATGTATTGCTGGTTTCTATGTTAATTTGCTTGGAATACTTGTTTGGTATATGTATGGATATACTTATGGTTGGAGAATAGAAGGATTATGGAAATCTGTCAATTATATGAGCATTATGACATGGAATCCCTATTATTCTCCAATTGTTCTGCATACCAAAGCCTTGATTTCTGATTATCTTTCTCATCTCCAACCAGAACAATATCGTTATACGTCTTGGTATTGGACAACTTACGGGCTTGCTCCTTGTTCTTATGATATTTACCTTTTTTGTAAATTGGGAATTATGCCTACGTTGTTGTTATATTCAGTTATTGCCATTCTGGCAATGCTAATAATAAAGGAAATTAGCAAGTTTAATCCTTTGTCATTTATTATTGTTCAATTAAAAAATAATTGTGGTAGTACCAACAGAAATCGACAAAAAATTAATACCTCAGAATCTTCGTAGGGGCCTAGTATTCTAATATCCATGCCTTACTTTAAATTTATGAAGAATCTCTCATGCTAGTTATAATAATGATTCCATAATACTGATATCGGAAGGCTTTCTAAAACAGTATTAAAAACTGATTATTGGACTCTTCAGTTAATTCTTTAATGACTCGACATTTTATTACTAGGTCAGATTTCATAGGTTGTTTTTGGCTTTAGACATTGACGTAGCTTTAGACATTGACGTATCCAGATAAGAAAAGAATTTTAATTTATGTTGCAGGTTTTATCTTTAGCTGCAACTCCAAGAACCTTCGGTCAAAAATAGTAAAGTCACACATAATCAAGAAACAGTTTATTCATACTCCATAGCTGTATGCCAAAATTGAACATGCTACAATTCATATGCTGCCAAAGTAAAAAAACAAATATACACATTTACAAAGCATATGAATGTAACCAATTAAAAGAAATGCTGCCTTTGTTGAGAAATAAATAAATAAAAGCACGTCATTGGTTAACTAGTGTTCTTTTCTATGTATAGGCAAATAATCGCTTTGATGATGTCATTTCTTCTATTTTCATCGGTAATAACTGCTGTTGTTGTACTGTTATCAGAAGGATCCCCCAAGTCTATGCAAAAAGTAGTGACGGCGGCGGCAGTAGTGATACCGGCGGCAAAGGCGGCAGTAGTGATACCGGCGGCAAAGGCGGCAGTACGTGATACCGGCGGCAAAGGCGGCAGTAGTGATACCGGCGGCAACAGGCGGCAGTGGTGATACCGGCGGCAAAGGCGGCAGTAGTGATACCAGCGGCACCACTAACTCCTGGTAACACCACACCACCGATACCGGCGGCACTACTCCTACACCACCAGATACCTGGTGGCACTATCCTACACCACCAACACCTGGTGAAACAGCAGCACCACCAACACCTGGTGAAACAGCAGCACCACCAACACCTGGTGAAACAGCAGCACCACCAACACCTGGTGAAACAGCAGCACCACCAACACCTGGTGAAACAGCAGCAGCACCACCAACACCTGGTGAAACAGCAGCACCACCAACACCTGGTGAAACAGCAGCACCACCAACACCTGGTGAAACAGCAGCACCACCAACACCTGGTGAAACAGCAGCACCACCAACACCTGGTGAAACAGCAGCACCACCAACACCTGGTGAAACAGCAGCACCACCAACACCTGGTGAAACAGCAGCACCACCAACACCTGGTGAAACAGCAGCACCACCAACACCTGGTGAAACAGCAGCACCACCAACACCTGGTGAAACAGCAGCACCACCAACACCTGGTGAAACAGCAGCACCACCAACACCTGGTGAAACAGCAGCACCACCAACACCTGGTGAAACAGCAGCAGCACCACCAACACCTGGTGAAACAACTGGCAGCACCACCACCATCTCCAACACCTGGTGAAACAACTGCGACACCACCACCATCTCCAACACCTGGTGAAACAACTGCAGCACACCACACCACCATCTCCAACACCTGGTGAAACAACTGCAGCACCACCACCATCTCCAACACCTGGTGACAACACCATCTCCAACTACCACGCACCATCTCCAACACCTGGTGAAACAACTGCAGCACCACTCCACACCATCTCCAACTGCAGCACCATCTCCAACACCAGTCTCCAACTGCGACACCATCTCCAACTGCCAGCACCATCTCCAACTGCAGCACCATCTCCAACTGCGAGCACCATCTCCAACTGCAGCACCATCTCCAACTGCAGCACCATCTCCAACACCAAACTCTTTGATCTTTAACCTTCCCTGCAAATTCCCGTTTACTGGAGTGTTTCCTAACTGTGTTCTCCACATACCCACACCATCACCATCTCCAACACCAGCACCATCTCCAACTCCTACAGGAACACCAGCACCATCTCCAACTCCATCTCCAACACCAGCACCATCTCCAACTCCTACTGGAACACCAGCACCATCTCCAACTCCTACAGGAACACCAGCACCATCTCCAACTCCTACAGGAACACCAGCACCATCTCCAACTCCTACAGGAACACCAGCACCATCTCCAACTCCTACAGGAACACCAGCACCATCTCCAACTCCTACAGGAACTCCTTACCCAACTCCTTATCCAACTCCACAGCCCTCACATAATAGTCAAAAAACCGTGATCAAAACTACCATTGTTAACAAGAACACGATTATCAATAACGCAATTGCCATTGCCATAGCAAACAGTGGCGCTTCATCCGCTGTTGCTTCAGCAGCCGCTTCAGCTGGCTCAGCAGCCGCTTCAGCAGCCGCTTCAGCAGCCGCTTGCTTTCCCCGGTGCTACAGCCGCTAGCGTAGCTTCATCCGCTAGCTCAGCAGCCGCTTCAGCAGCCGCTTCAGCAGTTGCTTCTAGGGGTGGTTCTGCCGCAGCCGCTTCAGCAGCCGCTTCAGCCGCCTCTGCCTCAGCTGTTGCTACAGCTGCTGCTGGACTAGCCAAGGCAGATGGCAAGTCAGTTACTGACGTAGCCGCTTCAGCCGCCGCTGCAGCCGCCTTTATTATTGGCGTTTCACCATCCACCGCTGCAGCTGCAGCCGCTGCAGCCGCTGCTACTGCTGAAGGAGCTTCAGCTTCAGCTGCAAATGCTGCCTGGTGCAGCCGGCTGCCTGCTGGCAAGTCATCCGCTGTCGTCTCTGCAGCTGTCGCTGCGTATGGTGGTGGTGCAGCACGGCAGGCTAGTGCCGCAGCTGGCTCGGCAGCAGGAGCTGCTGCTGGTGCTGGACCAGGTGCAGGAGCGGCTAGTGCAGCTGCCGCTACTACTAAATCAACGTCAAGTAAATCAACCTCAGCAGTGTCAGCCAGCCGCCGCTACTGCAGGCGGATCTGCCTCAGCCGCAGCAGCTGCAACTGCGGCTGCTAACCGCAAATCAACTTCTGCGGTATCAGCGGCCTGCCGCTACTGCAGCCGCTTCTGCGGTAGCGAGCTGCTGGTGGTACACGTGCAGCTGCGGCAGCAGCAGCAGCGAGCCGCTGCCAACCTATGGCAATGGTGCTTCATCTGCCGCAGCCGCTGCTGCAGGCTCTGCCGCTGCCAACCGCTGCTGCTCAGTGGAAAATCGGCTTTCTCAGTAGCAGCCAGCCGCGGCAGCAGCAGGCGGTCAACGAAGTGCTACATCAGCTATATCTACGGCTGTCGCCACTGCTGCAAGTGTTAAACACTTCACAGGTCCTGCTGCTGCAACTGCTGCCAGCCGCTGCAGGTGCAGCCGCCGCTTCTGCTTCTGCTGCAGGTGCATCCGCTTCCGCAAGCCGCCGCTTCTGCTTCTGCTGCAGGTGCATCCGCTTCCGCGGCAGCAGCATCCCGTGGTATCATACCTTCCGCAGCCGCTTCCGCAGCCGCTTCCGCAGCCGCTTCCGCTGGTGCGTCCTCCGCAGCCGCTTCCGCAGTCGCCTCAGCAACGGGAGCTGCAGCTTCCGCAGCAGCGGGCAGCCTCTGCAGGTGCATCTTCCGCATCCGCCGCTGCCAACTGCAGCAGCTCCTGTTCCTGGTGCAACTGCAGCCAGCGTCGCTTCCGCAGCCGCGACTGCTGTTGCATCAGCTTCAACAGTCCGCTAAGGATGATAAATAATCATTCTTTTTTTTACTTTGTAATTTACTAATTTGGTAGTGAGTAAAACCCTTTCAATGGTGATAGTGTGAGTTGTGGATCTATTCTATTGATCGATAAAAATGACTGGATTGTTTTATAAAAGATTACATGTTTTATTGAAGCAGCTTTTGCAACAACATTTTATATGTGGTTCTTTCATTGCAGAAATTCGCCTTGAGCGACCCATTTTTGTTTTACCAACCATGTATCTGTAATATTGTCGATAGAACTTTAATTTGGGATACTAGTGTGTAGATAATTTATTATCTCTCTTTATTGTTGTTCGAAACTTACGTTTAGTAATGAAACATAAACAATAATATGATAGAAAAAAAGTAACACCTTACTTAAGTTCATCGGCAGATATTTGGTTATGATTAGCGATCTCTTGCATTTGTTGCTTACTATGATCCGTTATCTATGTTGATGCATTATTAATGCTGACAGGTTTAGTGTATGATATGTTGTACTATGATATTAATATGGATCTGTGAATGACGATCGTAAAATAGTTGAGATATTGTTAATAAAAACTATTAACGTGTTATGTCTTTAAATTAAATTAAATTAATAAAATAAATTAAATAAAAAATATCCACTGGTTATCTAAGATTTAATAGTAATTATTGCCATATATACTCCAACATTTGCTATACTTGCATCAATTTCTAATAAGGGAATAGAGCAACATGTCACAACGCATAACTCGGATAATTTGGCTTAGCTTAAACTACCTTCGGTGCTTGATATTTTTATAAAGTCTTCGCAACTATTAATTGTTACATTATTTATTTTTTTTCTTTTTTTATATATGTTAGTCGCCACTAAACTTTTGATACCTTAATCATATCTGCCATTTTGATTTGCATTCCGTAACGGTTCTCTTCACTTTTCATATGGTTGTATATCTTTATCAAATCATATGAATGTCTTAGCATGTTGAACTTTCCTGCTATTTTCAATTGAATAAATTTGAATACCAGTGCATATATTTCAAATCTTTTCATCACTGCTTCTCTATAAGATTTTATATCGTGCAAATGTTGGATGAATAATTCTGCACACCAAGTAGCAGGAATTATTCCTTCACCAAGTAATGAATACACAGTCCCTATAGATTCACCTACACCAACTGATTTTCTACCATCAGTAAATGGCTCACAGTTTAGGGGTGGGCTTATTCGAACGGGTCTTCCGACTTTTTTTATTACTTCGCAGTTGTATTTTTTTAAAAATCCATCGACAAACTTATTATTCTGTTTTCTTTCAAAGTCTCCTGCCCCTATATGAGCATAACCATTACCAAGAGGAAAATACCAGAAATAACCCGTCATTGAAGGAAATGCCTTTAGGTAGAAATCGTCAAACGGAGCCTTATCCATATCATATCTTACTTTGTATTGGACACACGGTATCCACATTTCATTTTCCAACTTTGGAAGGTAGTTTCTATGAAAGCCGGTTGAATCAATTATAATATCAAAATCTGATTCAAGATTTTCCTTTTTTGGTGCTTTGCCGTATTCAATATTAGTGCCTCTTATCATATCCTGAATTAGCTTTAACTTGTCATAGGCGACCATTCCTCTCAAACGAATATCAATTCTATTATTCTTATCGTCTCTACTACCAAGATCTACCTTCATATATTTTCCATCATGCAAAATATAGTCATCAAAATGTAGACCACAGTTTTTTGCTAAACCTGACATTATATTTTTGCATGTAGCCCATGCACATACAGCGTCGTGTTGCGTTTCTGGCATTCTTTCAAAACCCACTACATGATTATCATGATCATTGCTTAATCTGTTCATGATATACGCCCCGGCAACTCCTATGCCGACGACTGCGATTTTCATTTAATACTAAAGGGGCATGTCTTTAATAAAAAGATTGATAAAAATTGACACTAGTGCTAAATTTGCGAAAATAATAAAAATTTGAATGTGATTGTAACTAATTCTATCGTTACAGTCGCTAACGAAATGTGAACACTTTTAACAAGGAATGTTAGGACATATCTGAGTCAGAACTAGCACATCTCCCACAATTCTAAACTGGCACATTGCATAACATTATTCAATAAATAATGAACAAGCAAAATACCTAAATCATAGGCATTCTTTGGTAAGAGGGAGCCTTTGCTATAAAAGGTTATTTTAGGACAATTATTATATCCTACACCTTGATATATTAATTAGTTAGATGGCACAGAGATTACAGACACTTGAGGTAGGAAATCACGTAATTGCAGTTTACCCTAATAAGGAAGAAAAATTTAATGAAGCCTTTGCATTTCTAAAAGATGGCTTGCAAAGAAATGAGGTTATTGTGCTAACAACTACCGATCTTACAAAAGATGAAATCCGTGCTAGGATGAGAAGTGAATGGAAAGTTGATGTTACAAAACTTGAATCAAAAGGCGATATTGTCATTAGAACTACGGAAGAATGGTATTTCCCCGATGGTATACCAAATATTCAGCGAACAATGGCATTGTGGTCTACTTTAGTGGAAAACTCACTTAACAAAGGTAAAAGAGGAATACGAGTAGTTGGAGATATGGGAGCATTTTTTAAGAATGGATTTAGCAAAGAATTATTCGATTATGAATCATGTTTGGAACAAAGATTCAACTTTCCTGCTATTGGCATATGTGCATATGATTCTAGAGATATCGATAATATGACATTAGAGCAAATAAGACTACTGCAGCAACATCATAATCCAATATGGATACAATATTAATAGCGTAGTAACATAATATAATTAGTCTATATATAGAGACATAAAGAGAAAAATCCTATTATATATAATGCTATTATATTATTATTATTATTATTATTATATTATTAAGCTGCTGGAAAAATCAATCCAAATGTAGTTCCCTTAGTGTAATCTCTGTATACTCTATCTCCAACCCAAATCTTTCCTCTGTATCTTTGAACTAATGCTCTTACTATAGATAATCCTAATCCGCTTCCTTTTGCTTTAGAATAAAAGCGTTCAAACAACTCTTTTTTCATCGAATCTGGTATACCTTTGCCATAATCAGATATGGTTATCATCCAATACTTTGTTTCACCAATAAAATAATCCTTTATCGTTACATCAATTTTTACTTCTGATGAATCTGTATATTTTACAGCATTAGAAAATAAGTTTATGAAAATTTCAACAAGCAAATTCTCAGCCATTATATTTATATCAGCAGGATGGCAGTGTGCCATATTTATAGAGATTTTTTTACCATGAGGATTATTATTGTATAGCGTTTGCTCTACTGTAGAATACGCATTGTTAATTGCATCTGCAATGTTCCTTGATACTAATTTTATATCCTTTTGTATATACAGTCGTTCTAGTCTACGTATATTGTCTACAAGTGACTGGCTCCTCATTAGAGCATTTTTTGCAGTAGTAAGGTATGAAAAAATTTTTTCGCTGTCTTGTGATGGCAAAACATCTGTTTTATTTTTCCCAAAAAGAAAAATTACAAGTCCCAAACTAGTTTGTATCGTTTGATGATAATTCCCTATATCATGTGTGATTAAATCAACCAAAAGCTCAGAGTGCTTTTTTTCTTCTACCATTTTATCATAATTTTCTTTTTCTTCCCATATAACATCAAAACAAGAAACTGCATTATTGACTACAGAGCCATTTTTTGAATACAGCCAATCATTAACAGAAAAAATGCTATTTTTATTTTTCTTCTCATTACCATCTTTATTTTCTTTATCATTTTGTTGTATATCAATTGAAAAGGAAAAAATATCATGCTTATCTCTGATAAAGAGCAATGAATTTGCTGACGTTGCTGCTGTTTTAGTAGATTTTAATTTTATAGATTTGTATACAATAAAAGGGACTGTGTGTTTTATTAGCTTCCTACTATTTTCATCAAAAGGGCTTAACACCCTGATGACGATATTCTTGCTAAGTTTCTGTGATATCAGGTAGTCTATTATCTTGCAGTATGATAGGAATTGTAAGGATGCGGGTTCAGGCAGCATTATATCCATTTCGGATTCAACTGAATGTATGAATTCAAATAATGCATCAAGAAATTTTTTATCTATTGTTTGTGGGTTATTATTAGGCTCCTTAACTTTACACATTTTTTATATTTGCTCTCAAAGCGACTGTTCAAACAAATTGTTCTTACTCAAGTCAAATATATAGTTCCATCTTGTTGTTATTATGAATATCAATGCTGTAGTAACAAGGTTAACAGATAACTTAAGTTCTTTTGTTACGCTAAACAAGTTATCTCTTATACATTAGTGGTGCCTAATTACTTATTCTATATCCTAGTCGAACTATGAATTGCCTTCACGTGCTTTGATAGTAGGTCCTTATCTTTGTATTCCATCTGACAATGAGGGCAAACAAGTATCGATTTGTTCTCTGAGATGGAGGCCGATGCGAAGGGGTCCATTATGCATAACGGTGTATCTATTTTAAATGCGTTAGTAGTTTCAACTATTGCTCTCTCCATCTTCATAATTATGTCTTCTCTATCTATAAGACCATAAATTTTAGAATTCTCACTTACAATGACCTGTCTGATATCATGTTTTTCCATTACTGAAAGAGCATCAGCAATGGACATGTCTGGAGGTATAGAAATTATAGGTGAGGACATTATTTCTCCCAGCACTACTCTTGAATTATGTTTGTGTAAGGACAGAACTTTATAAATAATATCAGTTTTTGATACCAATCCTATGATTTGCTTTTTTCTATCTGAAATAAGAACGGAACGGCTAGAATGCTCTTTCATTGCAATGATAGCATCCGCGGCAGTTTGGAATTGGTCCAGTATTACAACATCTGGATGTAGGATATATGAAACTGCAAGTGATAACAAAGATTTAGCATTCTTGTCCTTTTCACTTATCAATGCATTATAATACAATAGAATTATTTAAGAATGTATTTGTTAGACTTAAGGGGCCTACAGCATAAAATATATCAGAGTTGTCTAATGGTAGAATAATCAGGCAAAAAACGATATCTTTTAACTCAAAACGCCTTACTATATACATTATGCTTTTATTATCCGTCATTTTATATCCTTTCCACATTCATGAGAAATCAAAGACGAGTCGGAGAAGCACTTATGATAGCATGCGGTATAGGTATAGCTGTGGGAGCATTCTCTTTAGGAGTCATGTTTCTCGCCTATGGAGGACTAGCTATTGCTGGATTAGGGGTATTTTCAGTTTTCTGGCGCTAGGTTTTCTATGTGTTTTTTTATCTAAAACTAGTTGATGGATGTTGCCAATATGATATTCTTTGAGCGAGAGAGAAGAAACAAAGTCAAATCAATAAGAAATATTTTTTTTTAGTGACCTTGAAGAGATACTCTTCTGTTCGTTTTGTCAAAGGTCCGATCTCATTATTCTTTTCTGTCATCTCTATTCTCAATTGATCTAAGGATTGTTTAAGATCTTCTATCTGTTTATCGTGATGTACTATGTTTCCTCTTAATTCTTTTGACTTGTTTAAAATTTTTCCGTCTTCCATTCTATACAGTACATTAAGTCTGCTCCGCATGACTTTTGTCTTGTCTTGCCATTCTGGTAAAGATTTCAAAATAATATCAAAGTAATGTAAGATTTTTTCAGAGTCCTTAAGCTTAATTTTATCTGAATTTATTGCTTTTCGAATTTCAATAAGAAGTGAAGTATATGATGAAATATCTGATTCAAAAATTTTCCATGGCTCATCGACCAAGACTTTAAGCTGTTCTGATGTACCCTTTGTCATTCCATAAGAATACTTTGTAAATGCTCTAGATACGTGGCCGAAAAGATCAAGCATCTGTTTGCTGAATTCTTCTTTTTCTTGTTCTATAGTGTCTATTTCTTCAATATTATGAAAGGATTCTTTAAATTGAGTTGAGTTTTCTAAACTGGTTGATCGATTCTTTAATTCATAGATCTGACTTTTTAACTTTTCAATTTCTTTATTAGTCTTTTCAATTTCGCCTTCATCTATTTTGATAGATGCTCTCTTTTGAGATACCATATTCAAAAGATTGACACACTTTGCTATATCTGCAATTTCTTCCTCAAATCCACTCATTATTGATTTTGTTGTTTTGAGTAAAGATGAAAGCGTTTCAAATTCACCCTTTAATTTTCCTGCATATTTTTTCATAAAAATATTCATAACCTTGCTGTGAGAGCCAGTGACTTCTCCAAAACGGTTCATCATAGACTCCAACCTCTCATTGAACTTTTTAGCATCCTGTGTGGATTGTGGCAAAGGTAAATCTGAAGAGACTTCTCTTCTCAAAGATGCGATTACAGTTCTTTTTGAATTTTCTACAATTGATTTGAATCTTAACTCTTCAAGTTTAATTTTGTCCCGCTCCAAGTCATCTGCCACTTTTTGTACAATCCCAAGAGATTTCATAACTGAGTCTTTGATAGTAGAAAGATTATTTGACAAGTTCTTTACCTTTTCTGACTCAATATGCTGTAGAAGTGATAACGCCTCTGAAATAGTTAATGTATTGGTAGCATGTAATTGATTCTTGTTGTCCGGATTTTTTATTTGTGAAGTATTATCTTTCTTCTTGAAAAGTCCAAAGGGAGGAGACAATAAGATGATGTTTAGTATAGCCATAAAAAAACTGTTACGCTTGGATAGTTAATACATACAAGGCTATTTAGAACTCACTTTTATCACCGTTATATTATAAATTCAGCTGTATAATGTATATATATATATATAATATACATATGCATTAAATCATTTTCCGAGTAGTCAAAAATAAGAGTTTCTCAGTATTCGGAATTTGCTAAAGCACCATCCTTTGAATAGTCTTTAATGCAAGCTCTAATAATGAACGATTATAAGAATACCCTTTTGTTAGTGGTAGTAGAAGGTTAAGAGTGGAGTTGCATCATCATGTTTTTATGATCTCGTCAAAACAAGATCGTCTAGGATCCTTTTGAATTACTCATGTTTCCAATAATCTGTTAACATTTCTGTTAGTTATAAGAGAATGCTGTGATTTATCTTTTGCGAGTTTTAATTATCTTCAGCCACACTATATTAGGAGACAGATTAGAACAAGGTTGGAAACAAGCCAATCGATACAGATAGTGCACTATTGGTATAACGATGCATGAAAATGGTTAAGGCTCAAGTATGTTATTTTTGAACAGAATCTCGGGAATATTGTGGAAAGATTTATTCAACAGATTAAAGACAGAACCGAGTGCATTAATATTACATTATTATTGTTTTAACAAACGGCTGGAAAAACATGACGTTTAAGTATCAATTTTGAATATGCAATAGATGATTACTCTTTAATCACACCTTATTATTGGAGTAAATATTTATTAATTAGCTAAAATGCCAGTTAAAAAGACCTTCTTGTCGATTATTTAATAACTACTAAACGTATACGGCATCTGAGTTAGTCTGTTTGATTAATATCGATGAATTTTTTACATTTTTCGACAACTTTGGATACCTAGGTATTTTATTAATCAGTTTTATTGGAAGCATTATCATTTTTGTTCCAATCCCATATTTCCCAGGTTCTATTTGCAGCAGCACTTGACAAGCATTTAGATCCACATCTGATTTCCTTTTCTAGTGCAATTGGATCTGTTATGGGAAAGATGATAATTTTCTGTACTAGTTATTATGGTCGCAAGATGCTCAACGACACAACTAAAAAAAGAATATATCCTCTTCAAAGACTTCTAAGCAGATATGGTTGGCTTGGGGCCTTTACTGCTGCATCAATTCCAATTCCTGATGACTTCGTATATATTACATTGGGTCTTGCAAAATATAGTCCATGGAGATTTGTAACTGCTACTTTTGCCGGCAAATTCCTGTTAAAGGAAATTACTGTATGGGTAGCAATATTTTTAGGAAGACCCTTTATAATATACTTTATTTCGAATTATAGCAATCCAATTTATCCTATTGTTATAGTGGTTGCTAGCGCACTAATTCTTGGCATCATACTATACCTATCTTTAAAAATTGATTGGGCTAGAATTATTGGAAAGTGGTTTCCATGGACTCTTACTGACGAAAGTGATGAAAAGAAAGCAAATAATTAGTTGAATTCTGATAAAACATGTTGTAAATGTCATAATAATCTTGAATCAAAAGAGCATACAGTAGTAATTCCAGTTGCCACTAAATAACCAATACAATTGGTATTGTTATTATGACATACTTAATTTATCAGAATAAAAGTGGAGTTATTCAAATGGTATTTTATATATATACTAACAAACAAGTGTTAAAGATGTTGCTGTATATGATGGGATCTCTTTATGATAGTTGAAACCGAGTAAATTCCTTGACAATTATTTATTCAGTAGTTTTCGGAATATTCAAATAAAATCCTATTAATGTGGAGTCGGTAATATGTAAGATAAATTTGACTCATTTTTACACTATGTAGTTATCTTACAATATTGTAATAATAATATCCTTTTAATATGTCTTTGTTTATGACAACTTTGACAGAGAGTAACTAAATTGGGACATTTGAATTTCAAATCTGGATGTATATTCAACTCCTTGATATGATGAATTGTAATAATTTCTTATTGAAGATATTACAATCTCGACACCTGTAATTATCTCTCTTTAAAACTGCTTTTTTTATGCTATTCAATTTCTTGAAATCTCAATAGTTATTGTAATTCATTTGCTTTCTCTTTTAATTCGTCTACAAGGAGGCTTCAGATTTTGTGCACAAATATATATAATAGATTCTTTCTTTTTCACACTATCTTTTTCTAATTCAAAGAAACTATCCGATCTATTGTTCAGTCATTATTACTTTAGAAGACTTCATTTCTCATAATTAATCGTGGAGAGTCATTGTAAAGGTATTAAGCACCGATCTCTTGATACTATGTTATTGTATACCAAACATTTTTTGATATATACAAATCTGTAAAGTCCTTTTCCTCCTGCTTTGTTATTTTGTAGTCGAAGCTGAATAGGCTGGCTGTTTATCGTTTGTTAGCATTTATTCAATGGTTTTAGTTTAGTTATGGCCGTTTCTACTGCAAACAGCAGAAATAATAATAATGATACTGTTTCTAACTGGGAAAATTCAGGAATAGTAACGTACTGGTCAGAATCTGCTATCAGAGAATAACTTTTCACCTTGTATGTTTGTAATTTCTCCGTTACTGGCAAATCGAAAGCAGACTCAGAGTATGATGACATGTTAACGGGTTCAGTTTGTGCCCTCCCAATGGTAATCACTCTTCCATCTTTATCGTATAATGTAGCGATAATCATACAATTTGTTGCGTCTTGTGATCCTTCGTTTATAACTCTGCCTATGATATAATAGACACCCATTAAATCTAGTCTTGAGTTGTTAGAAGCAATCCGTAATGCTCTTACTTTTCTTTCAGTCTCCTGTCCTATTGCAGATATAGTATAATTTTTCACAGTATCAACCGATTTGGTATCAATGTATAATATTTCAAATGGTGATATTTCTCCGGGGTTGATTGTTCGTAATTCTGACGATCGCTTAAACTCATTTATCATTTTACCATATGCATCATAGAAAGAGGCTTTTACAACTACGTTTCTCATGGCCTTGTTCGATATATTTTTCACTTCACCATATACATGCATAATTTTGGTTTCATCAATAAATGAGGATGTTTTTTGAAATGTAAATTGTTGTTCTGCTAATGAGTTTGCATTTGTCATCGGGGTTATAGCAATCAATAATATTAGAACAGTACTAATAATCCACAGGATCTGCAACAACAAAAAATAGAAGAATCAATATTTAAGGTTGAAAAGCTCGTTTTAGATAATATTATGTAACAATATTTTGGATGGATTTTCAATTGAAGGGAGAATTTTACTAATGAAAGCATCATCAACCTATATAATATTGTGTTTTTTACCAAGTAATAATATAAGAATTAGTAATCTGTTTAAAAGCGGCCAATGTA
The DNA here is from genome assembly GCA_963825865.1 of uncultured Nitrososphaeraceae archaeon. Taxonomy (GTDB): domain Archaea; phylum Thermoproteota; class Nitrososphaeria; order Nitrososphaerales; family Nitrososphaeraceae; genus CAWGVG01. Next base: position 179,865 of record CAWGVG010000029.1, read on the forward strand.
TTTGTTTCAGGTAATGCCATTTGAAGACGGAGCAGTAAAACGCAAACGTTTGTTATGTTCTATGATTGCCGTTTTAATAATCGTCATCGGCGTTGGGTTTGATTACCATGTTTATTACAACCTATCAATGTATCAAAGATCCAAGATCACAGCCATTTCAATTATCTATTCCTATTATAGTTACACGTGAATGCACAATTGTTCCCAAAATATAGGCATTGACAATAAATGCATTAGACCAATTCATACTTTAGAAAAAAATGTGATTCACATTGGTTATAGTAGATCCTACCCTTTTACATTAAATCATTTTCTGTATATATGGGGAATAGACAGAAAGAAGTATGACCTTTTAGGTTTACATTAACACTATTCCTTACACAAACGGAGTTATCTTGATATTGTTTTTAAATAAAGGCATGTATATTAGAGTGGATTTTACCAGCAGGATTTAAATGCATGTGTCAAGAACTCTTATGTTTTGCAATCGAGCGACTTTCAAAATTTATTCAGAAATCGGAGTCCTACACGTAGACTTAAATCATATTACTTATAAAATATTTTCCTTAGAGAGATTTTCAACTTTCTTCCAAACAGTTCTATCTTTATGGTCCATTAGCTCAATAGAGTATTGATTCATCAGTTTTTTTCTTATTACATCCGAATTCTGAAATTTTTTTTCCGCTCTCAATTTATTCCTGATAAGTATTAACTCTTCAATTTGTCTTTTCTCGCTATCTGTAGCTTCAATCACCTTGAGCCCAAATATATCCATGAAATTACTGAAAACGACAAGCGCAATATTTGACATAGCCTGTGTAAGTTTATCTGCCGCCACGTAACGGTTTATTTCTGTAACGAACTTCATAAATATTGTTAGAGCGAAGGTTGTATTCATATCGTCATCCATCGCAAATTGAAATGCTTTCATAGAATCATCACATAATTTCTCTACAGCTTTAATATCTCCTTCCTCTTTTCTACTGGCAAATCTTAATTCGTATGCACATGTTTCTATTTGACGCCATCTTTGCATGGATTCTGTAAGCAATTTGTCTGTATAATCAAGTGGCTTTGAATATTGGATAGACATGCTATAAATTCTTAAAGTATTCATCCCCCAACGTCGAAGAGCTTCTTTTATTGGTACAATGTTGCCAACCGATTTTGACATTTTTTCTGAATTGATGGTGACCATTCCACAATGTACCCATATCTTGGAAAATTGATTTTCTGCGAAGGCTTCAGATTGCGCTATTTCATTTTCATGATGTGGAAATACCAGATCCTGTCCTCCCCCATGTATTTCAAACGGACTACCAAAATATTTTAATGCCATTGCAGAACACTCAATGTGCCATCCGGGCCTACCTTTACCCCAAGGACTTTCCCATACTGGTGATTCAGAATAAAACTTCCACAGGGCAAAATCAAGCGGGTTCTCCTTAGAAGGGTCAATTTCAATTCTGAATCCTGACTCTAATTCCTCAACAGATTTCTTTGATAACCTGCCATATCTTGGAAATGACTTTATGCGGAAATAAACTCCGTTAAGTGAGACGTACGCGTAACCTTTTTTAATTAATCCATCAATCAAATCGATCATCTCTTTTATATTCTCAGTAGCTCGTGGATATTCATCTGCTCTCAATACATTCAGATGATCAAAATCCTCGAAATAACTCTGAATATATTTTGCCACGATCTCTTCTGCCTTTAACCCTTCTCTTTTTGCTCGATCAATTATCTTGTTATCAACGTCTGTGAAGTTCTGGATAAAGTTTACCCTGTAGCCTCTGGAAAGAAGGTATCGACGCAAAATATCAAAGATAATTATAGTTCTTGCATGTCCAATATGAGAATCGTCATAAACGGTCATACCACAGAGGTAAATTCGAACCACATTGTTGGTAGCATCTACTTCTTCTATGAGTTTAGTCAGGGTATTATATATTCTCAAATTTGAATACCTTTTATCGAGAATATTGTGATATATATATGTGCATAATTCTCTATGACTGTTCCGTATTACGAGCTTATTTTACATGTCAAGATATATATCATTTCCCTGTATGATGATTTTATATGTTGTTAACTTGACACCCTCAAGATAGTCTAGCAATTCGCCTGTTCTAATATTATAGTGCCATGAATGTAAAGGACATTCAACAACTTCGCCATCAATATGTCCCGGGGCCAATGAACCATCCTGATGACGGCAAAGTGCCTCTATGGCATAATATTTACCGTTTGCATGAAACAATGCAATTCTAGTACCATTAACGTTAATTTCTTTTCCCCTATTTTCACCGATTTCATCTTTATGGGCTATCTTTAGCCAAACCATCTTGTAGTCTTATTACACTGTGGTTATTTTGAGTATAAAATGTTATATTGTAAGTTAGATTCCCCCAGGAAACTTATCATATTTTGAAAGTGGAATCAAATATCATTTATAAGCAAAAAACTCAGCAGGAATATGGCATGTTCGGAAAGTGATAGATCATGTGCTACTAGGTTGAAACGGCATTGTCGCTATTAATGATAAGTAGTTGACATTCTGTTACAAACATGATAATGAATCAATGAATATATGCTGTCTTATACTAAATGAAATACACGTGAAGTAGAAAGGTTATATGACACTTACGAGGTCAGGTTTGCCTTCATTTTAAGTTCTTGCATTTCACCTGTTCCTGTATATTTTGCGAATCCTTGTGTATTCAAAAAATGTCTAGACTTTGATTTCAGTCTGGGGATAACTTAAAATCTAGTGCGAACATGTGAAATTTCTAATGCTGGATAAATATGAAATGAAGAAAAAGAGTGCTGTAGTTACAAGCGCTCTTCCTTATGCTAATGGTGAAATTCACCTCGGCCACATTGCTTCTACATATCTGCCAGCAGATATCTTCACAAAATATTCAAGACTAGCAGGTAGAGAAATTTATCATATCTGTGCGTCTGATGATTTTGGAACTCCAGTATTAATCAAAGCAGAAAAAGAAAACAAATCTCCTGCAGAATATGTTCATTTATGGAATAAACGAGATTATGATGATTTTAAGTCATTTGGAATTTCTTTTGACTTTTTCTATATGACGAGTTCAAAAGAAAATATAGAGTTTGTTCAATATGTCTTTAAAAGGCTTTATGAAAATGGTCATATTTATGCACACAACGTAATTCAATTCTATTGTCAATTTGATGATAAATTTTTACCTGATAGGTATGTTGTAGGAAAATGTCCTAATTGTGGAGCAGAAAATCAGTATTCTGATTTATGTGAGAAATGTGGCAAAGTTCCTGATCAAATATTAGAACCAAAATGTTCTCTTTGTTGCAGACCTCCAATTAAGAGAAGCAGTAAACATTATTTCTTTAAACTCTCTAACTTCTCCAAACAACTAGAAGTTTGGCTGACTAACAATGAAAATCTTCAACCTGACATAAAGAACTATGTAATAAATTGGATTAACGAAGGTCTTCAGGACTGGGATATAACAAGAGATTTGTCGTGGGGAGTTCCAATTCCATTGCCTGATGCAAAAGGGAAAGTATTCTATGGGTGGTTTGACAACCATCTTTGTTACATCTCTAGTTTGATCACACATATCAAAAAATCGGGCAAGGATGGCAAAAAATACTGGAACGACTCGGAGATCTATCACTTTATAGGTAAAGATATAGTTTACCATCACTACCTATTTTTACCTGCTGTACGCATGGGCATAGGCGAAGAATACAAACTACCTGATCAGATTCCGAGTAGGGGTCACTTGATGCTTCATAACCAAAAGATCTCCAAGAGTCGAAATTGGTATATTGGCCTGAGAGACTTTATATCGGCCTTCAATCCAGATTATCTGAGATTCTACATAGCATCCATTACCACATATTCGCAAGTAGATATGAACTTTGATTGGAATGCCTTTGCCGAAAAGATAAATAATGAACTTATAGCAAATATTGGTAATTTTATAAATCGTGCACTGTCTTTTGTACAAAAAACATTTCTGGGCAGAGTTCCTGAACCATCAAAATATGACTCTGAAGATAAGGATTGCATTTCAGAGATAGAAAGAATAGCAGACGAAGTAGGTTGTTTGTTATCTGAAAATGAGTTGGATAAAGCATTAAAGAGAATCTTAAAGTTTACAACTTATTTTAATCAGTACTTTCAGAGAAAACAACCCTGGAGTAATAAAACAACTGCTAGTACAACACTATTTATCGCTGTAAATGGTGTAAGATCTATAGCAATTATGCTTGAGCCGTTCATTCCCTCCTCATGTGAAAAAATTTGGTCTCAACTAGGAATGTCTGGTAGTATACATGAACAGCAGTGGAAGTCCGCCTCACAAATGAAAATAGCTGCAGGCCATATTCTTGGTAACATACAACCACTATTCAGTAATATTGAGTCAAAGGAAATCGAACAGCAGAAAACGAAAATGGGAAAACAAAGTGGATAATCAAATAATTCGTGGCTTAATGATAGGTCGTTTTCAACCATTTCATAAAGGACATCTCTATCTTTCAAATCAAATCTTTCAAGAATGTGATGAATTAATAATTGCCATAGGCAGTGCACAATTTAACTATATCTACAAGGATCCCTTTACTGCTGGTGAAAGGGTATTAATGATACATGCTGCATTATCAGAATCAAAAATTGACCTTACAAGGTGTTATGTTATACCTATAGTAAATGATGAAAATAATGCAAGATGGTTTGCTCATCTGAAATCTATGGTTCCCAGTTTTAATATCTTATATTCTGGCAACGAATTCGTTACAAATCTAGTATCACAAGAAATTAAAATCAAAAAGCCATTATTCGCAAAAAAGAATGAATACAATGGAACAAATATTCGTAAACAAATGGCAAGAATGCAGAATTGGAAAAATTTGGTACCAAATGCTGTTTTTAGAATAATTGAAGAAATAGGTGGAGTTACAAGGCTTAAAACCTTATTAAAATCTGATAGCAATCCACAGCAGTGGTAACAATTTGGTGAAGGGTCTGAGACGCTGTCCAATTTGCCCAACTTGTGGGTCGAAGAAGTTCCAGATGATCAAGAATTTTCGAGAAGACGTTGTTGTAAAGTGTTTGAATTGCGCTACTAGCATATCTATTTAGAATAAAAAAGGAACCTAGTAAGAAATTAACTGATTTAAAGTAATGAGACATACAATAGTATACACTGTCAATGACGATAAATGTTATTCAATATTATTTACATTTACTTTTCTTGATTAATTATTATTTTGAATAGTTTGCATTGTAAACTATATTTCTGGTAGAAATTAGCCTTTGAATTGAACAGCCTTCTAACTACGACCGCAAGTTAGTAATAGCGCATATATGTATCATGTTCTTATTCAACCCTTATGTCCGCTAAAAAATGGCTAAATGATGAGGTAAAATTGGATACAATTAAAGATCAAACAATCGCAGTCATTGGTTATGGAATTCAAGGTCGTGCCCAAGCTACTAATATGAGAGAATCTGGCTTGAAAATCATTATTGGCTTGAGAAAAGATGGAAAAACATGGAAAGAGGCAGAAAGTGATGGACATAATGTAATGGAGGTGTCAAAAGCTTGCCAATAATGGCGATATCATTCACATTTTAATTCCTGATATGGAACAGGCAGATACATACAATAAAGAAATTGCACCATATGTTAGAGAAGGTAAGGCATTAAGTTTTTCGCATGGGGCTTGCCATTCATTGGAATTGGATTGTAGCTCCAAAAAATATTGACATTATAATGGTAGCACCAAAAGGTCCTGGACAGACAGTCCGTGAATTATATCAAGAAGGTTTTGGTACACCATCATTAGTTGCCGTATATCAGGATTATACAAAAAAGGCTTGGGATAGAGTATTGGCTATGGCAAAAGGTATTGGTAGCACCAGACCTGGTGTAATTCAAACAACTTTTAAAGAAGAAGTCGAAACTGACTGGTTTGGTGAACAAGTTGACTTATGTGGCGGTGCCCATACATTGATAATGAATGCATTTGAAACTTTAGTTGGGGCAGGATACCAACCTGAAGTTGCTTATTTTGAATGTCTTCATGAACTGAAACTGATTGTAGAATTTATACACAAGTACGGTATTAGCGGAATGTATAAACGTGTTAGCGAAACTGCTAGATATGGTGGTCTTACAAGGGGGCCACGGGTAGCTGATAAAATGTTAAAGGAAAAGATGAAAGAAGCGTTGAAAGAAATTCAATCAGGTCAATTTGCAGAAGAGTGGGTTAGTATTTACAAGAAAGAAGGAAAAAATTCGTTTGATAGATATATGAAAGAGATTGAAAATCATCAAATTGAAAAAGTTGGAAAAGGCATGCGCGAAATGATGTGGCCAAATGCGAAAGAGATTTAATCAATGATGACAGTAATATTCTAGTTAAAATTACTAACCACCTGTCAGATCCTCTGGCAGTTCTTAATATGTGCAAGTGATTCCTTTTTATTCCGCTGCATATAATATCGATTATTATTCCTTTATTATCTTCGTCTGTAGATTATCTTAGATTAAGTTAGAACATAATTTAATATTATATCTTCTTTTTATTATGGACTCAGTCAAACAAACAACTTTGAGTTGGTATTTCTACAGATATCGATATGCTAAAGTGTACCAGAGATAATTTTTGTGCTATCATTTACGATTCTTCGTAATATTGTATAACAGATTTTATATAACTATTAATTTTGTTTCAAGTGCAATTTTTTTATATTTTCTGAAATGTGATTAATTACAGTAGATAAAGGTGTTCCTGGTCCAAAATTTCCAGTAACTCCTTCTTTCTCTAGCACTTTCTTGTCGCTTTCTGGAATAATCCCGCCGCCTACAATTAAGATATCATTTACTCCCTTTTCTTTCAACAATCGGGCAACTTTTGGAAATAATATTAAATGAGCTCCATTTAGCAAACTCATAGCTATTGCATCAACATCTTCGTCAATAGCTATCTTTGCGACTTGTTCTGGTGTACAAAACAGTCCTGAGTAAATGACTTCCATACCTGCGTCTCTCAACGCCCTACATATTACAAGAGCTCCCCTATCATGACCGTCTAATCCTAGCTTTGAAACGAGTACCTAATCCGTTTTTGATTCTGTTGCGCCGACATTAACCGAAGATCTACACCTTAGTTTAAAATCTTTATTCTATGCTATATTGATATGTGTGTAGCGACTATGTCTATCTAATAGATGATGACAATCCACAAGTTGCTTAAATCATATAACCATTAGATGGCATAGAAAATTGGGCTCAGATGCTAAGAATTAACGGTCGGTAGAAGTGGAACGATTCAATGAAAAACCATATACAACCAGGCCAATGTTTGCTATAGTCTTGCATATGTAGAACATTACTGGTAAAAGGTTATTGAAAGACCTTAAAGATGATAATAAGAGGTAGATGTTCATCCACACCATTCATGCACACGGAGGAACGGGGATTAATACTACAATGCTAATATGATAGTTAATATTAAAAAAGAAGTATATAATATTGACAAAATATTATAAAGTGACATGCTACCTGTAGTTAAGGGTATTCTGAAAGGAGAAAGACGCTCACTAGCAAGAGCAATTTCTATTATTGATAATGACGATCATGATTCCCAAATAATCATACGCCAGATATTTGATAAAACTGGTAAAGCGAGAGCCGTAGGGTTTACAGGTCCTGCAGGAGGGGGAAAAAGCTCACTTATAGGAAAGTTAGTTCCCAATTTTCAGGCTTTGGGATACAAGGTTGCTGTTCTTGCAGTAGATCCAACCAGTCCAATTACTGGAGGAGCAATTTTGGGTGATAGAGTTAGGATGCAGACCGCTATGGATGATGACAATGTGTTTATGAGAAGCATAGCGTCTAGAGGTGCGGTTGGAGGAGTCTCTAAATCTCTTAGAAATGTAATTAGGATTTAGATGCAGCTGGCTATGATCTTGTATTAGTTGAAAGCGTAGGGGCAGGCCAGCTTGAAGTAGAAATCTCAAATATTGTGGATTTGACTGCTGTAGTATTTACTCCAAACACAGGTGATAACATTCAATCAATCAAAGCTGGCTTGAATGAAATTGGAGATGTGTATATAATAAACAAGGGAGACCTAGATGGCGCGTCAACTCTCTTCAATTCAATTTTAGATCTAATAGGTGATACTGAAAGGAAACCCACCGTATTGAAAGCGTCAGCAAAGACGGGCAAAGGAATCAAAGAATTAGTATCGACTATCGATAAGTTACTAAAGGTGAGAAGTAGTAATTATAAAGAGAAAGAAAAAAAAATGCTTGAATCAGAATTAAGAGCTATGGTTTTAAATATGATTGAACAAAGAGTCTCAATTATGCTAGATAAAAACGAGAAATATTTTCTTTTTATTGATGAACTAATAAGCAAAAAGATAGATCCTTACCATGCTGCAGAAGAATTAGCCGCAGTCATATTGAGGTGAAAGAGAAAGCAATGCCATCTAATGCTATTAAGACGGATTCAGGAATACCAGTAAAAAGGGTTCATAAAAAGAAGGATCTTTCAAAATCCGATATGTCTTATGAAGAACCAGGCAAATTTCCGTATACATGCGGTCTGTATCCTAACATGTATCGGGAACGCTTGTGGACAATGCGACAGTACAGCGGATTCGGGAGTGCCGAAGAGACCAATAACAGATTCAAATTTTTGCTTGAACACGGGCAGACAGGATTATCCTTGGCTTTTGATTTGCCTACGCAGACAGGCCGCGATTCAGACGATCCTCAATCTGAAGGCGAGGTTGGAAGAACCGGAGTAGCAATTAGTTCGATTAGGGATATGATGAGTTGTTTTGAAAATATTCCATTGGATAAGGTTAGTACTTCCATGACAATTAACTCGACGGCATCAACGTTACTCTCGTTATATATTAGTGTAGCAGAAATCCAAGGCGTTTCTCCAATGCAGATCAGGGGTACAACCCAAAATGACATATTGAAAGAATATATCGCAAGGAATACATACATTTATCCTCCAAAACCATCAATAAGGCTCATCGGTGACATGATACAATACTGCTCTAAACATGTCCCGCAGTGGTATCCAATAAGTATCTCGGGGTATCATATGCGTGAAGCAGGAGCTAATGCTATACAAGAGTTAGCCTTTACTTTTGCCAATGCGATAGAATATATCGAAACCTGTATTGAAAAAGGGTTAAAAGTAGACGACTTTGCACCTAGATTATCATTTTTTTTCTGCTGTACGATGGAGTTTTTTGAAGAGGTAGCTAAGTTCAGAGCTCGCTAGGCGAATTTATGCTAAAATAATGAGAGAGAGGTTCCATGCTAAGAATGCAAAGTCATGGCATTTACGATTCCATGTGCAAACCAGTGGCGAATCATTAACTGCTCAACAAGTTGATAATAATATCGTTAGGGTTACAATAGAAGCACTCGCCGCAGTATTAGGTGGATGCCAATCCTTACATACCAATTCTAGAGATGAAGCATGGCATTACCCACAGAAGAATCTGTAAAAATCGCACTTAGAACTCAACATATGATCGGTGCGGAAACTGGCATTACTAAAACGGTAGATCCAACAGCCGGTTCCTACTATGTAGAATATTTAACAAACAGAATTGAAGAAGAAGTTGAAAAATACTTGAAAAAAATTAGCCGGATAGGTGGCGCATTGGCGAGCTGTCGAAAAGGGTTTTTTCCAAGAGGAGATCAGGAGAAATGCTTATCGGCTGAAAAAGGAGATAGATGAAAATAAACGCGTCATCGTCGGTGTCAACAAATTCCAAGATCCACATGACATCGAACCAAAGCTGAATATGATAGATAAAGAGGGTGAAGGAAGGCAGATCTCTAGGTTAATGGATTTTAAGAATTCCCGTGACAAGATAAAAGTTGGGCAGGCATTGGATGCACTGCAACAGGGAGGCTGAAAAGCAGGACGAAAACTTGATGCCTCATATCATTCATGCGGTAAAGAGTAATGTTACATGGAGAAATAAGTAAAACATTTGGTGGAATCTTTGGAAAGTATGAGCCAAAGGTATCATTTTAGCTCGAGATAGATATAAGGAAAAGCGAGATTTTGGTATATGCCATGGAACTATAGGGATGTATTTTTATGCTATTCTGGTATACATCAGGTGATAAGAAGGGCTAATGGTATTGCTAGTGCAAATAAATTCAGTTGTTATCCGATTGCTCCTTTATATATATATATATCACACCGTGATTATTCATTTAAAGTGAAATAAATTGCGAGTAGACCATGTTGCAATAGCCGTTAACAATGTTGACGAGGCTTTGAAAAATTATCAAAAGGTATTCAATATAGATCGTCTAGAAATTGAAGTAGTTCCAGGCGAAAAAGTCAAAGTTGCAATGCTAGACCTAGAAGATACCAGAATTGAATTAATGGAGCCCACAGGTAACGATAGCCCTATTAAAAAATTCCTAGTCGAACACGGAGAAGGGATACATCATATTGCCGTTACCGCAAAGGATATAGAAAAAGATGTTGCAAGAGCATCAGAAAATGGAATGAGAATACTTGGTGAAGTGCGTTCAGGTTCATATGGTAGAAAGGTTACTTTTATCCATCCAAAATCTCTAAATGGCGTTTTGACGGAATTATGCGAGGCACAGTCAAA
>CAWGVG010000030.1:0-12614 GCA_963825865.1 uncultured Nitrososphaeraceae archaeon
ATCATACAACCAAGTGAGAAGAGCTCACTCACTCAGTCTTTCTTTCTTTGACCTTGCAGAAATACTTTTCACATTGCTGTGTTTATTTATTCCTTGTAGGTTGAAATCGGACAGAAATTCTCCTTGTCCATGTGGTAGCAAGAAGAAATACAAACATTGTTGTCTTAGTCTGGACGAGGAAAAATCGAGATGGGATGATTCAGAGGACGACTCAGGGGACAAATAAACGAATACTGTAACGAATTCTTCGACAGAGAAGATGCCTTGATAGCTGATGGAAAAGAAGACGTGAATAACCATAGCGACCTTGCTGACAGAAGGTTGTTTTATGATTGGTATATACACGATTACATTGTACCTAACAAAAATAATACTATAATCAAGTTATTTACTAAAGAATATGAAAGCACTCTTACTGATCTAGAAAAAGATACTGTCAAAGAAGGGTCTATTCTGTATCGAGGTTTTTAGAAATTTTAGAGATTCGAAGAGGAGTAGGTTATAAGGTAAAAGATATTTTCAATGAAACCAATGAGTTTTTTGGACATGATAGGTCATCTTCTCAATCTTTGAACAAGTATGACATTCTATATTCAAGACCATATCCTATAGGAAATATAACTAGACTTGCAGGAAGCGGGATTTTACTGGCTCATCATTTTTTGCCTCATGTTAAAAAATATGTTTTGTATAACCTTCGGATCTCAAGAGAATTTCACCAGTTAAACGATAATACGGGAAATCTAGCTTTTGACACATATTTAAGGAATGAAAGTCTTTCAATTATACATTATTTGGATTCATTAAAAGAATTGAGTCCAACAGTCATGACTCCTGAAGGCGATATTTCAGTATTTTGTAAGAGTGAATTTGCTATTAAAAAAAACAGGCGTAGCGTTCTGTTAGCACTAAACTCTTCAAAAAAAGAGTTTGCGCGTTTAGAAAATGAAGGAAAAACGATAAGATATGATTGGATTGAAGAATTAGAGAATAACAAACAATTTGGTTATGAAAATGGTGATCATCATCAGGATGTAAACACAGGCACACGCAGAGGGGAGCAGAAAACAGACTATGTATCAGAACCAGAAAAGCTGACCTTCAGGACAATCCTGTGGTTGCCGCCTAACGAGGAGAAAGATACTTCGTTGCATTCAAGCAGCAAAGGCAAAAACAAAAAAGACAAAAAAGACAAAATAGGAGAACAATATACGCCCTATCGAGTCCTTGGAAATCTATCACTAACAGCAAAGACACTAATAGTTGAGTGCTTATCAGACAGGTTACTCGAAAGGTGCAATGACACAATCCTGCGTCTAGTTGGTAGCAAACATCTCATACACCTTGGCGATAGTTACTCCGAGTTGATGCCACCTAATACTGCAGGTATAAGACAGGACTCTTGGATGGAATATGAAAAACATGAGCATGGATTGAGTGAGGATGAGGAGAAAGAGAACGAGGAGTACAAGAAGATTATACCGAGCAAGAAGTTCTTGAAGATAAACTCCCTAATGAAGTAAAACAGCAAATCGATAATTACTTTGAAGAATACTATGAAAATTGGCTTTACTTGAAAATACCTGCACTTGACAACATGACTCCCGTAGAGGCAGCTAAAACAGAGAAGGGTAGAAATGTGTTAAAAGAACTTTTTAAGGATATCGAAAATACAGACGCAAGAAATTCCAGAAAGAATCTGCCTCCATTTCCTGTTGCAAAGATGAAGAAAAAGCTGGGATTGTAAACTCGAAGAATCAGATGTGTGAGTTGAGCCGGTTGTGTTAAGGTTAACAGTCGTATCTGACTAATATAGGATTGAAACAACCACAAGACACCCTAATTCAAAAGCTGATTATAATAATGATTCATTAGTTGCTCCCATGCTTTTTTGATGACTACTGAGATACATTCAAAATACCAGAACTGTATAATGTTTGTGCCATTTGATTAACATGGCTCTGATCATTAATGTTTCCTAGTGCAGATATCAAAGCTTTTAATTGATTGCTTTGTACTTCAAGCCTGCTTCTTTTCAATCAGGTCAATTTTCTCTTCTCGTCTTTGTGCTTTTGTTCTTTAAGCGTTTCTTGGTAGCCGGAAAATGACAAAACAACCATGCTGCACCTGAACATCATTTGAGATTTTTGATATTAGCTTCATTACAGTTGCTGCAGTAGCAGACTGGCTTTAGCTTTTCAACTTCAGAACCTTCATCTGATACAAAGCCCTCCGCTTTTAGCACTGCGTTACTTTCTTGATTGATTGTTAAACCAATGGATATAGCTAAATGCGTCTTTGAATTTTTGCTCTAACCACTGTACTGTCGGAGTTCGGTACTCATGAATCTGTTTTGCACGTTGGGTCAGGCATATATGGCGACAGACTTTATCCAATTTAGTAAGTAGTTATTGTTTTAGCTCCAATCATGCTCATTGCTTTGGCTGAGTATAGATGGCAATTAATAATTCTCAGACTAGCCTCGGGAAAAGCCCGGGTCTACTAAAAACCTAGGTGATATTTTACTGCAGTTATCTCACTAGGATCGTTGACTGCATCTAATCCACTGCCCGTCAGTATATCAAATGTTGCACGTTGGCCTGGAGATATTGTTGCTGGTTGCGGTGCACCATATTCTATGGCTAAGGTTTTGACATTCATTAACTGATGTATCAATTCCTCGATGGTAACTGTGTTACCATTTTTACTTCCCTGTTTTATATTTTTATATTTTTATATCTGGATAGATAGACAGATATATCGTTTTTACGAGCGGTAGGTAGGTCATTTTGGTATATCAAAAAATCACATTATGATGTTTTCAAATCCCATCTAGCCGAATCCTAAATTCCATATTTCACCAGCAAGCTTTTTTGCATAACCTGGCATTAGCAATGTAGTTTCGTCAGCAAATTTCTCTATGATACGTACCTTTTTATCTAAAGATTCCTTTTTCTCCTTATTTTGTGACGAAGAATGCGAATCCTTAGCAAGGGCTCTAAATAGAAACTGGATTCGCTTGGGAATAATCTCATTATATCTTTCGTATGACACTATGCTAAGGTTGACAAGTAGGACTATAGTCAAGGTGCCTTCAGTAATCTCTTCTGCTATCATCAAAATTGTTCCTAGCAAAGAAAGGATTGATTCTTCGCTATCTATCTGAGATATTATTATCGTATTGATTGGTGTTGAATGTCTAACAATTTGAAATTGGCATACCAAATCTACTAGCTGGTGAGAATAAAACAGCTTGGATATAATATTACATATATAAAATACAAGGCACAAGTTGGATATTATAGTTCTTCGTCTGCACCTAAGAGCAATAGTAATCCAGAAGAAGTAACCCCCTCATCAACAACTCATATACAGTTTCCATTTTTGGTAGAGATTGCTGTTATTCGTACATCAGATCTTCCATATGCTCTATTTTATTGCGAAGGTATCAACGCATCACCAAAACACTACTATTCTTTTCTGCAAGATGATGATCTTGTCTGGACTTCTAAGGGTGGTAGGATAAACTTCGCATACCATGTTGAACAGCTTTTGGAAAAATATGGCTACTCTATACAGAAAGACAAATCCAAAAAACTAAGGAGTATCATAATGGTAAATTTATGGTCTCCTAGGATAGAGTATATAGACTATGGCAAATCACATATAGACCTAAAACCATTTTCTAAAACTATTGTAGAGATTAAGTTGGACAAAAAAGAGGAGGAATAGTACAAGTAAATTATTAGTTGAGCGTAAATAAGAAGTAAAAGAATTATCGCTTTGTGTATGATATAGCATACTTGGCACTTTTAAATACGCATATCTACTAGCTTCTTTTTTTTCATATTGCAATTTTTCAAGCCCTCTTCATGCTACCTCTTAAAATCCTCTGCTACCACAATATAGCCTTCTAACATTTCCTTATAAAAAATGAGAACTTAACTAAATTTATACAAAATAGGCTTTAAAAGTAATTTATTGTCAGCTGTATATTCCCTTTGTTAGTATGATATATTACAATAGAAATGCATCACTCATGGTTTTAATTCCCTCTAGGTCAGTTTCAAACAAGGCTTATGTTAACGAGTTTGACTATCTATAACTAACTAACAAAAAATAAGTTCAAGGGGCATTGCTAGAACTAATGAATACAAAAAAAATATCAAATGGAAGAATGTCTAACATTTCAGAATAGTTTTTGTTAACAAAAAATTTTCCTTGTTAACATAAAATTGTAATTGTTAACAAGAAGTTGGCCTTTAACATCCTTTTGTTAACATTTTTGTTAACAATTTGGCGTCATTAGAGATCAAATTACCTTCAAAATTGTTAACAATCTCTTTAAAATGAGTTCAAAAGACGCGAGTACTTCTACCGCACTAGATTAGTGGACTGGGTGGATCCACATGGATTTCTGTACACTCATCAAGATTTAGTCGTTTCTGTCAGCACTTGCTTTACCTGTCCGGGACTCATCCCTATATTGTATGTAGTCGGTGTTAGTCTATAGCTTGATAGACGACTGGATACCACAGAGGTCACTAACAACGTCATCGAACAAATTTCTCGTCAATAAGATGATGATCGTACATAATAAGGATTATAATTCTGAATCTTTCTCTCGTCATTTACAAGATCAAGAATCAAATTCAGATGTCTCTTTTACAGAAAGAGGAAGAAGAACAACAAATGAATCAATACTATATCCAAAAAAGATTCTTCTTGTCGACGATGATCCTGACATTACTCTAGCGTTCAAAGTGGGTTTAGAAGATGATACATCATTTGAAGTGTATGCATATACCGATCCCCTAGAAGGGCTATCAAGCTTCAAGCCTCATTTTTATGATCTATTATTAGTAGATATAAATATGCCAAAAATGAATGGCTTTGAATTATGCAGCAGGATATTAAAGATAGATGTTAACGTAAGGATTTGTTTTATTACTGCTGGTGACACAAATATAGAAGCTTTAAGGGAAATATATCATACATCAAGCTTAGGATGTTTTATTAAAAAGCCAGTTACAATAAGTCATTTGATTAAAAGACTAAAGTCTGAATTAGATTAGTCATAATAGTAGTGGCAATATTGAGATTAAAGAGAAGCTAATATTATCTTTCTGTAACTTCAATTCGTATTTGTTATTATACATACTGTGGGTTCAGGCATACGCTTCTTTTCATAAATACCATCTGCAACTGATTCAAGCGAGAAGAACAAAAATAATAATAACAGATTAATCTAATTGATAGGATATCCTTATGGAAAATTTACTTTAATTATCTAGTCAATCTATAGTTACCGAATTTGATATTATCATATTTACTATTTGTACTAACTCATCATTGCTAATTGGCTTTTGAATATAGTTGATCTTAGTTAGTTCCGGAAAATACTCATTTCTAAACTTCTTATAATATGCCTCAGAAGCTGTTATAAAGATGATATGTACTGCTTCATCAACCTCTCTTACCTTTTTACAGAGCTCAAATCCGTTTAGTACAGGCATTTTAATATCAAGTAAAATCAAATTATAATAGTTAGTTCTGAATTCTCGTAGTGCTTTAACTGAATCTGTATATAGCAAAAACTGATTATTAATTGGTTTATTTATAGCGCACTTTCACTTTCACATGTTTATTAATTGATTGATTGTTGAGTTACTTCCTCAGAATGAAGCAGTCAAGCATACAAATAGTAATAATAAGAGTTATACTTTCACCTGCTGTCTAATCTATTAGATCTCATGTTTCATTCCTGCTTCTATATTTCATTTGGTTAGTAGTAAAAAGTATTGATAATCTAGAATAAAAGATAGTTGAGCCTGAATGCACTCACTACTATTTAATTATAAGACTATTAAAAACTCTACATTCCTGCTTGTACTCAAGGTTGAATGCTAACAACGTATGTAATATTGTAGCAGTGATATTAAATTTCGAAACTTTGTTAAATTTGATTATGGCAATACTACTGCATGGTACGCGTTTAATGAGGTATCTGTAACAAGATACCGGGTAATCTACCAAAGATTTCAAAGTCTTTTTGGCTAATATGTCCAACGTACCATCCTGAAGTAATGGATAAAGACGCTGCCAATTATAGACTTGTTCTCTCCCTCTTTAGAGTTATTGCTTTTTGTCTCTTTCTGTTTGACTAATTACTCTTTCTGCATCCTTTTCGCCTTCTGCTATTAATTTCTTTATTCTAGTTCAGTTGTTTTCTTATCACATTTTCCGGAAAATTCTGTTGTCACTTCATAGAAGTATATCACTAGACAAGGTTCTTATCAGTTTTATCACCTCTATTCAGAAACATACATAACCTTTTTTGTTTTTTCGTTTATGATCATTAATATCATAAAGTAGCCTATTACTGTTGTTATTGCAGTAATGAAAGGAGATCATCTAAGATCTATAACAACTACGATGATGATGACAACAACATATCATCTTCTTTTTTATAAGATTTCTTAAGCCATATAGGAGTAATGATTGTAGTTACTGCTACCATTATAATTACGGCAGTATAGATATCTGCAGATAAGGCTCCGGATGTCACTCCTACTCCTGCTACAATTAAGCCTACTTCTCCTCTTGAAATCATTCCAATTCCTACTCTCATTGATTTGGTCCTGTTTCTTAGAAATATCATTGAAGGAAGACCACAGCCAATTAACTTTGTGACAATAGCTATAGATACAATTACGCCTGAAAGCAAAAGTACGTTAAAATTAACTCCACGTAGATCTACTTGAGCTCCAATTATAGCGAAAAACAAGGGCGCAAAAATTATTTGTAATTTTTCAACGTATTCTTCTACACGTTTGATTATTTTGGTACTTGATACAGCCATACCTACTGCAAATGCCCCCACTATTGGAGATAAATTCATAAATGCTGCCATACCTGCTGCTCCAAAGAAGGCTGCTGTCGTAATGCCTTCTATACTGCCTTTAGATTTCCATAGCTTTTCTACATGTAGAATCCTTGGAACTATGAGAACAGCTCCTATTAACAATGCTGCAAAAAGTCCAAGTATTTTTAAAATAAGGAGTGTTATGCTTATAATATCTGGGGATACATTTCCTGTCTGTACCATAGTTATAACAACAGATAATGCTGCAATAGCAAGAATATCGTCAACTATAGCAGCGCCTAAAATTAATCTAGCCTCTTTTGACTGCATCTTTCCTAATTCTGTTAGCACCTGAATTGATATTGCTATGCTAGTGGCTGTTAAAGCGGTTGCAACAAGTAAAGATTCTATTGCTTTTAGACCAAATGCAACAAATACAAAGTAACCAACAAAGAACGGTACAATTACGCCAATTGAGCCTATAGTAAAAGAAGCAGCTCCTCCCTTCAAAAATTCCTTAGGTGTAATTTCAAGGCCGGCTATAAATAAAATAACTATGGCTGATATTTGGCCTATATTCCGCATAGTTTCATCAAGAACTACAAGAGGCTTTCCATCAAAAAAAGGAAAACTACCTAATGCAAAAGGACCTACAACAATCCCAGCTAAAAGTTCGCCTAATACAATGGGCATCTTTATTCTGTGGAAAAGTTCAGCAAATAACTTTGAGGCAAATAACAATATACCAAGTGAAAGCACAATGTGAAGAAAAGTTGCTCCTTCTGCTGCGGTAGATACCACCAATAATTGTTATCGATTCATAATGGAAGGGCAGCCCCTGTCTTAAAAGTTTGGTTATTGCATGGGAATATATGTATTTTATATTTATAGGAATTTAAGAATAAGACAACTAATTAAAACAAACATGGAGGTTCTTGTTGTTGTTGTTGCTGCTCTTCATCAGATTCATAAAGATAGCCTAACACTGTCTCAGCAACATCGCCTGGGGATGTATGACTCTTGGCTAATACAACTATCATGCGATTTGATTCATGAATCTTAATAACCTTTATTTTGTCATATTCTGAAATATCCCAAAAGTGTCTTCCAAGAAGATTTGTTGATGGTTGTATTTCTTCTTCTACTTCTTCTTCTGTAGTTTCTTCCACTGTTTCAAATTTAAGATTCAATTTTGATATTATAGTTTCAATAAATGGACCATCAATCTTCGCGTCAGGAGCAATAAATAAATCAGACATCTTCCCATTAGAATCTACAATAAAAACAGCCAATATCTTTTCGTCTACTTCTACTATGTGTTTTATCTTTTCATAGGTTAACAGCAATATATCTAAGACAGAACGTACATCAGCGATAAGATATTTAAATTCATTTTGTAATTCATGTAGGCCACAAACCAATATGCCTCTCTTGTGGATTTTGTTACTATTGTAGGGAGTTTAGTTGCTTTCATCATGAAAGACACTAATCACATGAAAGAAAAGTAAATAACATTAGGAATTATGCTTATCTAATTTTAAAGCCACGGAATTTATGCAATATCTTTTTCCTATGGGGGCGGGCCCATCATTAAATACATGTCCTAGATGTGCTCCGCATTTGGCGCATTTAACTTCTTTTCCGATCATCCCATGACTCAAATCTAACTTCTTTTCAACATTTTCAGCTTTGATTGACTGAGTGAAGCTCGGCCAACCAGTTCCTGAATCAAACTTGTCATCTGCATTGAACAATTCATTACCACAGCATATACACTTGTATATTCCCTTCTCTTTGGAATTAACGTATTCTCCTGAAAAAGGAAGTTCTGTTCCTTTTCTTCTACAGATCTCATATTGCTCAGTGGTTAGCTGCCTCTTCCATTGCTCATCTGACTTATTGTCGACTATTCGTTCAACAACCATGTTGTTATATTATCACCGCTTTCACCAATACCTAATATCATATTATAGATAGCGAGCTTCCGCCATCCACGCCACTCTTTTTATAATATTTCTGATGGTATTCCTCAGCTTTGTAAAATGTTGAGGCTGGTACGATTTCAGTGACAATCATTCTTCTTCCATTGAATTTTCCAGATCTCTCTAAATCCTCTTTTGACTTTTTGGCAAGTAGTCCCTGTTCTTGTGTATGATATGCAATCATCGAGCGATATTGCGAGCCTATATCTGGGCCCTGTCTATTTTTAGTTGTAGGATCATGGACAGACCAGAATACACTGAGGAGGTATTCATAGGAAACTTCATTTGGATCAAACTGTACCTGTATGGCCTCTGCATGACCAGTTTTGTCTGTGCACACATCTCTATATGTTGTATTGTTAAACCGTCCTCCAGTATAACCTACCATAGTTGATTTTACACCTTTTATCTTACGGAAAGCCTCTTCGACTCCCCAGAAACAGCCCGAGCAAGTGTTGCTAATTGCAGGTTTTTTGTTTTTGTGTTAGCTTGAATAATAATCTTCTCTTCGCTCATATTAACATATATTGGCTCTACTGTAATATGCTTTTTTCCAAATTACGTCCAAATTTATCCCATATGTTCTGTAACTTAACTCCATATTGATACTATCAATACTATTTTAATTTGGATATTATATCGTTTTAATTTTACAACTTCATATACTGGTTATAAAGCATAAGTTTCAATCCAGCATGCATTAAATGACATTACCTTCTTTGACTTCTCATCTACAGCTATGTGCAGCTTTTTTTCTCGCGTATTCATTTCTCTTCTCTATAATGGAGTAGCCTGTTTCTTCTCAAGTTATGTCTTTAGCTCTGCACTTCCAAACAGGTACAGAGAAATCTTTACACCATATCAAAGCCATATTGTATTTCGCCAGGTCTGTTCCATCAGGTATATTGTAATTTTGATTCCCGTTATTTGCTTTCAACCTTCCAAGATCTATGAAATTTGAGGTCGTTTTATCAATAGAGATAAAGATGAACATTAGGTCCATTAGTAGACTTGAAGTTTTCCATCTCCTAAGGGAATTACTTTTGCTAATCCTTCTGCATTGTGAAATCCGTCACCAGCTCCGATGAAAGAACCCGTCCATATTTTGGAGGTGATGGTTGCATTGACTTGTTGTTGTTTGATTGTTCCCGGAGTCATGGCATTAACAGTATTGTTTATCTGACCAGCTCCTATCATAACCATATTTTTCTCCCTTTGACTCATCTGTTTAGCGAGCATTCATTCTATCTTGTTCATTCATGGAAATGAATTTTTGATACTCCTGCGATACTGAATTTTTATTTACAATGGCAGCAGTTGTTGGTATCGTCGTCAGTCTTTGCCGTTGATGTAGCGCCTGCTCCACCTTCTATTGGAGCTGGTGTACCACTGACTTACTTTCGACCTGCTCCTTCTATGGTCCAACGTGAACTAATTGGTCCTTATCAACTGCTCAAGGCAGGTCAGGTTGACTTGAATGCTGGTACTATTACACTTCCACTTTACCAAGGACAAGTAAAGGTTAATGACGCAGGAGGGCAGCATAACAAACAAAGTAGTATGGTATATCCTCACTGATACAGACGATAAAGGTAACGCTGATGCCTTAGGTCTTAACTGGTCTCCAAAGCTGACCTACGCAGCTCACGGAGCACGAAATGCAACACTAGAAAAGAATACTACTCTGACATTCAACGGAGGAACTGTAGATTTCAAGCCTGCTCATATGTTAACACCTGGCAATGCTCCAAATTCCTTTCCACCTAAGGCTCTTCAGCCAGGGTCCATAGGCGATAAGGATTACACTCCACTTGTTCGCATAGAGAATGCT
Organism: uncultured Nitrososphaeraceae archaeon; assembly: GCA_963825865.1. Classification (GTDB taxonomy): domain Archaea; phylum Thermoproteota; class Nitrososphaeria; order Nitrososphaerales; family Nitrososphaeraceae; genus CAWGVG01. The sequence goes on from CAWGVG010000030.1 coordinate 10,679, forward strand.
GGAAATCATATTTACAATGCGCCTGCTGTAGCTTTTGACGTTAATGCCAAACAGCTGAACTCATTTTGTAATGGCAACCCAGACTATCGCCTAGTACATGATAAGGTCGTAAAGATCTGTCCTGAGCAAGGTACCGTAACTATAAAACTAACGCCTGGTTTTAGCTTTGCTCGTCCAGTTCTTTATTTGAGCATGGATGCAAGTAACCCTCTTGCGGCATCTATGGAAAATGCCACATTCTCAATCAAGCTTGGTGCCATAGCTACAGGACATGATGACAGTGCATTTAGTGCGGTAGAAAGAATCTTTGCCTTCATAAATGGCCCTACAGGTAGAGATAATCCACAAAGACAAGGATTTAATAGTGCTCTAACTGATGGTCTGTCGCCCCTAAATGTTCTAGGAGGTATACCGACGATTGCCACAGACTATAGTCCAATGTGGGATCTTAATATAGGACAGTGGACGCAGAAAGCCATCGACAACGGCTATCGCTCCAGAATGATAGAGGAATTCCAGATTCTGGGTTTTGTTGAGAAAGGATGGATAACTGGCCCTAGTGGATCTCCATATGGTTCAGCTGGCATAGTTGTAAACTGTCCAATAGTATACCGATTCTTGTAGAAACTATAGAAATGAACTGCGGACATCATCCTTTTTTTTCTTTTATTACAATTTTCAAAAAATCAAGTTTGGTCATGATTCCAATTATAAAGCACCTGTAAGTAACTGATATCAGAATTATTAACCACCGCAATTCTTATAAAATAAATAATGATGTAAATGCATATAGAATAAAATAACCTTGGTTAATTAATGGATGTTTCTTTCTGTGATCTTGCTTCTGTATTATTATCTATTATGTTAACTGGTAGACATCATTTCCAGGTTCGCTCACTCTAAAAATGACATGCAAGATTTTGTTTTTTGGCTTAGTCTATGATCTCGGTTTTCTTACTAGTAGGGAGTTTCTGATATTTTTTTCTTTGAGGAAACTGCTTAATGCTTTTGAATAAATTTCATAAATAATGCTCTCATCACCATGATTAACGACCTTGTCTTCATAAGACTTAGCAGTTTTAACAAGAAAACGAGATAGGTTTTCTGATATCGCATCAATAGATTCTGGAGTCTGGTCAATAGCATACATTGAAGATTGTGGTGGGGTGATGATGATGATGATGATGACAGGACTTTTCTATTCAACATAAGCAAAGATACAACTACTGCTCTTGCTCTTTCAAGGCTAACAGGATAGAAATATCGAGCAATACTTTTTGGCAATGAATCTAAATTGTATACAAATAGATATGCTGTTGTTGAGAAAAATATTTGCATTATTCTATGTCTTTCGACTTCTTTCTTTGCTATAGTTACCAATTTTTTAGATCTAAGTATATTCATATGATAATTAAGAGAAGCTGCTGTCAACCCCAATTCATTAGCCAATCCTGCCTGTGTCATAGGCCTTTGCCTGAGTAGACCTAGAATAGCTCTTCGCATTGGATCAATGAGTACTTTTGCAATTTTTGCATCATCTACAATATATACTGCTTTCATTTTTTTAATAAATCACTCAATTTGCCATAATCTTTAGTCTAAGTATTATTATTATTATTAAGTATATTGAATCAGGCAGATAAACCTAATTATTAGATCTAATGTCTCATCCATAGTTACCTCTCTAATACCTAACCCAGAATTGCCACCGCTGCAAATATATAACATCTGATATGTCGCTTGCAAAGTGTTCTGTCCATTTCTTATTCCTATACAAGTCCAAAAAACAATGAAACCAAAAGTACCAGCCTTGTTAGTAGCACTCTGTCAATGTTTACATCTAGCATATCTTAGAATGTGACGTGATTATGATCAATATAGTTTCCCTAGTCAAAGATAATCATCTTCCTCCTATTCAGAAAAAGAGTAATACGAA
>CAWGVG010000031.1:0-14468 GCA_963825865.1 uncultured Nitrososphaeraceae archaeon
TATGAACGATTTAATGGGTCAGAGGATGCTGCCGAAGTAATCACCATATCTATCAGATAATTGCATCCGCTGTTCATTCCTATAATGAATAGTGGTATGAAAATAGGAAAGACTGTCACAAACGGGTAAAGACTGTGCTACAAAAGAAAATATCGTTAGTCTTCCAAAAGAGGTCTTCCTGGAATAGTGAGTGTACCTCCTACGCTTGGATTAGTTGGCTTTAGTGATGGATGGGTTGGCTTTACACTTCCCCCTACTCCTGGTTTCTTTACATGGCTTCCTGATGATGATGAAAATCGCCTGGAACTTCCTGGTTTTTTGCTACTTGCACCATATGTTGGACCTGTAGTCGTTGGTACAGTAATCATCATAATTACCAAGATTACGCCTACGAACTTATAGCAGTATTATTATGATGATAATAGGCGGTAATCTAATCCTTAAATTTTCTATTCTTTTTTCATAGACTCGTTCTAACTACTCTTCTCATCATAACAGCAAATAACTTCCAAGTAAGATTATTGAAACTTGCAGGACTTACTTGGCATATCAATGAAACCAATGTCTTCTTGTAGTCATTATTCGGAAATGTGTAGTTCTAGATGATATTCATATATTGCAATTAATGCATGCGCGCCCTGCAATAGATATGGTATAAGGCAGTCCCCCCCCATTAAATCTGTTTTTAATTCTACACATATGCTGTAATTATCATCAAATGAGTTACAGTTTAAATGCTGTATCTTGTGCTCTAAGGCTTACTTCCGTTGTGATATATGGATCGAACTCTTCATAATGCTCTTCAACTTGCCTTTGAGACTAATACCCTCGTATTCCTTCTTAGCCATTAGAGGACCTTCATTGCTTTGCATTAAGGGCTCTATAACGTGATACCAAAGACTTATAAGTTGCCTTTTCAATTGAAGTATGATAGGGTTATATTATGTGGCAAATGCTTTAGATATTTTCATGTTCTTCTTTTGCTTTGCTTTCTATCGTTTGTAATATTGTATAATAATTTGGAAATTCATTTAGGTGTGCAAGTGCAATATTTCAGTGATTTTTTAGTCATCACTAGTCACATTCTATTGTCAATAACGGCTTCATTTCTAACTCCACATTCAGTCCCATTCTAAACTGTTCTGTATCAAACTTACTCCAGTCAATACCGGAGCTTCACCTATTCTCCTAGCATCTCTATTGTAAAACCTTAGTAGTCAAGATGTAATATTCATTAAAACAATAATATTATTACTTTTGCATATGTAGAAAGGAAAGTCCTTACTACTATATTCATGCTATCGATCAATTGACTTTGTTAGTAGTATGTTCATATCTCCTGTAATGTTTTGTCGTTGATATCTGCCATCGTGGGAATACACATAGTAACGGGGACTATTTTTATCCGACAGACTCAGCCTATATCCAGATGGTGCGGAGAATACAGAATAAATATAATAGTCATAACTTTATTTGCATTGCATTTTTGGGTTGGTTCCACCAAGGCTGAAGTATAGACGATTTTTCCTCGTGCACCATTAACTAAATATAAATCCGTTGGTCCTTCCTACAAAGACTGTAGTAAGTAGACTACAGGTATAAGTTATGAAACTCCACTTATTGCACTTGAGAGTAGGGTTCCATTAGTAGAACAGTCCATGTGTTGGATAGTATTTTTGCGGGAGAATATCCAACAAGCATCTTTGTATCATTAACTACTTCAATATTGTATCCAGACTTACCAGAGATAGCATCTTTAAAACTTTGTAGATTAGCAAAAGATTCTGGAGTCTTTGAAGTTGTGAATCTGAATCAGCCACTTTCTGACCCTGGCTATCAATGTATACTATACGTTCCAAGGATGAAGAGATTGAAGATATCTGTCAAATACGCTAAATTCTAGTGCACCATCCCATACTCCTATTAAAGATCCATCTTTGTCAGAATGTATTGGCACTGCAATAACTGATACTCTCTTTCCTGTAGCCTTGGATACAATCATATTTCCAAGGAAGGCATCTTTTGTTTCAATTGCTCCTTTATGGTAGTCTCTAAATGAAATTATTTTGTGTAAGATTGAGTTGGCGCCAATAGGGTCTGTCATGTACATATCTCCATTGGGAAGAAGGAAAGATATTCCAGCAAAATCATCATCAGCTTTCAAAATAGCATCTGCAATATTTCTTTTCGCAACATCTATATCATTGGCAATACCATGTAGACTACTATTGATTTTATCAGCATATTTAGCATTACCTACTTGTGGTAACATACTTGTTACCTTGAGATGGTGCTGCTGAGTTATTTAGACTCTGACCTAAGCTATTAGCCAAAACTTTTGCAATTGTAACTTTATCAGCTTGCGACTGATTTTGAAGGTTTATAGTATTATCATTATTTTGGGCGTTTGCATTAGGTAAATGAAGGATATATGGGCTTATTGATAGTAACGATAGTGTCAAAACTGTTATGCCAAGAATTACGGACAGGACTTTCTGCTCTTCTCTGTCCTCCTTTGTCCAGTGATATTCAACATGATTTTTCCTATAGAGATCGATTATGTTATGCACTATATCAGGTTACATGACGTCTGACTTACTGAGACCAAGGAAAAATCAAGCCCATGTGCAGTCTTATAAGTGAATACGTTATCAGTAAACAAGCCATAGATAAAAAAAGTAATGCTGTTCTGCTTCATATGAGACTACTGCTGATAGTAACAATATTTCCAAAGATTCAAAAAAGAAGGAAGTAGTAGTAGTAATGACAATGTAAACTCTATTAGAAAACATTCGAGTAAGAATAGGATAAAAGATTTACATTATAAATCAAAAAGAATAACGGGTGGTCAATCAAAGCAAAATCATTCAGCAGTTTATGATTAGAGGTGTAATGCACTAAAAGAAATTATCACAACGGTTTTTGTCTGCTAGTATGTAATTCTCTTAGAGTTATTATTCTTATACTCGTGTTCTTTAAGACGTGTGTTTCTTTTCTTACGGGCACGCATTGTATCTATTACCGATATTATGGATAATAAATTTGGTCATCACTGGCAGACTGGTGTTGCTCGTGATGTACAAGAGGCTATCCGAAATTTTCTCAAATTACTACATAGACATTGGAACACCCAGTGGTGTCTATTGAGTGGCGACATAAATATTGTTCCTGTAAGACACGTACTTGGAAATGAAAGTTGGTATTCTATACCTAAGGAAGATAAACTTGAACCTGATGAAGGAAACTACTACATTCATGTTCTACAAGATAAAATGCCTCTGTTATCCTTTCGTTCAATGGGGTGGTGGAAAGACACAGCTCTTAGCGTAATTATATGCTCTTGTTTTGTCCTGCTTGCAATAAATCACATGAAGGCAGTTTTGGAGACAACTGCGCTGAATGGAAATGCCAACACAATGATAGTTACTTTATTTAGGTAAGTAAGTAAGCATAATAATAATCGTCATCTTATGAACAAATGAACACAATGCCCTTATCGACAGAGTATATGAGAACTCAACGAGAGACCTTATATTCTCACAACCAATCATACGTAGAGTATCAAGAGAGTAAAGATAGTGTTGATACAGACTAGAATTGAAAGAGGAAGAGGATGACGAGTATGGGAGAGATGATGAACAAAAAGATGAACTAAATCAACATTCTGAACAAACAGTAAGTGACTATTATGGAGATACTCCCCGACAACAAAAATATCATGCGAAGGAAGGCTATCGCAAATACAAAGGTGCTATAGTATTGGAACCTATAAGAGGTCTTCATCGTGATGTTTACCTGTTTGATGTTACCAGCCTATATCCTACGATGATAATAAAATATAATCTATCTCCTGAGACTGTTAATTGTTCCTGCTGTAAAAATGAACCTAAAGCCAAAGAGAAACTTACATCAGAGATTCTGAAGGATTGCAGTCATATACCAGCAAAAGATGAAGGTCTTTATTGGATATGTCAACGACGAAGAGGATTATTTGCAAAAATTTTACAAGAACTAACAGAGCAGCGTATCAAATACAAAAATGCGGGTTTAGAAGTTGAAAGTCAAGCAATCAAAGCAATAATTAATAGTGGATATGGTGTCTTTGGTAATCCTTACTTCAAATACCACGATCCAAGGGTTGCGGAATTGGTAACAGCATTTGGTCGATATACATTAAATAAGATGCAAGCATTAGCTGATGAGAGTGGTTTTTCCACTCTTTATGGTGATACTGATTCTTTATTTGTAAATAATGTAAAAAGCATTGATGAGAGCAGCAAGTTCATTGCTGAATGTAAGTCAAAGTTGGAGGTTGATGTCAGCCGTGATAAAATGTTCAGCAAATTAGTCCTTGTTGGCAAAAAGCACTACATTGGAATACCGTCTGATCCAACTAAAGAGCCGATCATCAAAGGAATGGAAGGGATAAAATCAGATAGGCCTGAATTTATTCATAGGGCGTTCAGACAGCTGGTAGAGGCCATCAAAAATAGCGTTAGTCCGATTCCTAAATTAAAGCAAGCCTTATATCAATTAGAAAATAGACAAATTGCTCCAGAACTGCTTGCTATATCTTTAGTTATGCGAAAGAATCTAGAGGAATATGATCAGGTTTGTAAACAGAGCAGATTGGGCTCTAAACTTAGATTACGCAAAGGCGATACTCTTGTCTATTATAAATGTGACATAGTCGAGACTGTTTATGATTCAAAGAAGAAGCAAGATGTGCTGAAAAGGATTTATGAGTCGGAGAATCCACAGGACATTAGTTACGCCGCTTACAAAAAGATGTTTGTAAATAATGTTAAAGATGTTCTAGAGATTTTGCGTTATGATATAGAGAAAGATTTACTAGATGTAAATAAAACACAATTAATTGAGAGCAGTCACTTAAATACTACCAATGTCACTAATAGTGCTACTGCCATAGCTACAAACCAGATTGTGCATAAGGTTACCATTGAACAGAAACAAATGAAGCAACTGGTATTAGAAGGAATAGAACTTATTTTATCACTCTTTGTTGCAGTCGTACAGCAAAGATTATTTCCAAGGACCATCATGACAAAACACACCAAAGGGCAAATTGTAGTAAATAGCAAGGAGGAGGTTGTGCATTATTTTGAAATTGCCGGTTATGAAGACTGCCGAATAAATGCATATCCAACATTTTTATCGAAGGCTGAGGAACAAGATTTCAAAAAAGGAATCAACCTGAATTTGTTTGCGCCCAACATCCTTTTCATTGACTTGGATGCAAAAAGATTCAAGTCTGATAAAGAACTTCAACATTCATTAAACCAAATTCTAAAGAATATCGCTTATCTTTTACATGATGTTGAGCCTTTGGTATTATGGTCCGGCCATGGTTATCATGTTGTAATTCCCGTCAATTGCAAAGAAGCATTAGAACACTTTCAGGAGTTCGCACAATATACTAGCGAACCTTCAAAAGAGTTTTTACAATTTGCAGAGCGCCATTTATCATTTAATAAAGCCGATCCTGCAAACAATCCGTCTTTCAAATCCTGTTTGCTTAGAGTACCATACACATTTAATTCTAAATGTATTGGTGAATGGGTAGACGCAGAGGTCAAAATAATTCAGAGGTTGGACAGCTCTAAGCCGTTACCAAACATAGATAACTTACTAATTGAGTTTCAGACATTCCTTGTAGATCAAAAGTTGAAAGCAGAAATTAAGCAAGAAAATAGAAGTAAGAGGCACTCTAGATTCAGCCCGATTCCTATAACCAATACAATTCCATATGTGGAACGACTCCTCGAAATGTCGCTGAAAGATTATCGGAAGATCTCAATATCTCTAATACTGGCGCCGTATTTTGTAAATATAAAAAAGCTTTCTGATACTGATTCTTTTAGTAAGATAAAACAATGGGTTTTAAAGTGTAATGATGTTAGAAAGTTAGAACCATCTTTAGAATACCTTGATGGCATAATTCACAAAGCAATAGAGAGAGCAAGAGAAACAGGCATAAAGCCTTTGAAGCTTGAAGAGACCCTGCACTATAAAAATACAGAATTATATAACTTGTTACATCAATCCAAAAGATGACGTGACTATATGACCGTTATATGTGAACCCTTTTACGTAATGGGCCCAAGCAGATATGATTCCTATCAGCCGGTATTAAAAAAACCTTGGAAAGAAACCTTCATACATAGGTCTAGAATAATGATAACCATAACCGTGGTAATTTCTAAAACCTAAAGAGGAGTTATAGAAAGGATAAAAAATTTTCTGTCTATTGTTATTATTGCTGATATATTAAATTACACCTTTCCTATACAGAAAATAAACAGCTGCTACAGGCAGCGGGAATCCCAAATATAACAGCATATGCTATATAAACAAGCGTTATAGGGTTTACCTTGAAAGGATTAGATGGATTATTGACACTCTTATATTGCGCTGCTAGTTGATTTGGCAGCAGCTGAGGAAATACTCGGATTATCGTATACAGTAGTATTAAATACAGTAAAAGATGTTTTTGCACCACCGACATTTTCAACTCTGATAGTTGTAGGACCTGAATTTGAAAATACATAATGCTGAAGATTCATTCCAATTTGTGAAATACTTGGCACACGTTCAAGTTGTTTTCCATTTTGCATCAAGATAAAATCAAATGGCAAAAGATTCGGTTTATTGTTCGCAAGATCAAAGAAAACAACGAAGAAGGATATTTCCTTACCTGTCAGTAGAACTTGAGGATCCCAGCTTAACCCTACTTCAATTTTTCCATCACTTGTAAAATGGTAAACTGGAAATTTGCTTATCCTTTTACCAGAAGCGTCAACAGGATAGTTTGGAATATTTTGTGCTTGTACACCTTGGACTGAAACTACACCTTCCATCCATGGATGAATAGTACAAAAATAAGTATATGTTCCAGGATTAGTAAATGTATGTATCCATGATTCCCCAGTCTTAAACAGGCCACTATCAAATATTCCATTTGATGTTCCCCTTTTATTATTCATCAAGCTTTCTATTCCAGCGCCAACTCCACTTGTAACAGTATGAGCTTCTGTGTCTTGGTTTATCCATTTAATGGTATCATTTGTATGTATTGTTATCTGTCTTGGAAAATACCATTGTCTTGGACCTAGCTTGGTAATATCGACCTCTGGATTTGCTGAGCCTTTTGGTATTGTGACATTAAATGACTTTCCTCCAGAGGAAGAATCGGCATATGCAAGGTGATAATAATAATAGGAAGAAGAATAATTATTATCATCATCGTTGTCACCGATTTTCTTATAAAAGAAGAAGGACAATGATGAATTGATCGAGCTAGTAAAAATAGAAAGAGTGAGAAGAAAATAATAATAGAGATGAAAAAAGAAAAAATTTATGGTTCATATAATTATTGTTATGATTTATGAGGTAATTGTTATTATAGAATCCACTGAGCCATCAGTATATTCAAATATGATATGGGCATATGATGAAAATGCCTCTTCATCTATGGTAACATTAGAAGTTTGCTTCATCCCAGCATCATATATGTCTAGTTGTAAACAAGTTATATTAACCAATATGAAAAAGTATGTACGTCTATAACAAACTATTTGGCTTCTGCAAAGTTTTCCTTGATATATGTCTTTAGTCTTTGTGCATCGGTATTGTTTACAAGTATATCTTCATTGAATACATTCTTCTTTTTTCCCTTGGATGCTCTTACCTTAATGACGTATTCATTTTCTGCCTTGCGAACTATCTCTATTCTCAAGTCTGGTCCTTTAACCAGCATACCTTTTATACCTTGGGCTTCAAGAATAATGTTATCATCATCTGTAGTGTTTGGGCGTTTACGAGGTTTATCAAATTCTAAGTTAAATCTGTTGATTCTATCTTCTATCATTAATTTAAGCTTGCCAGCTTCTTTTTCAATCCTCATAATATATTTCTCCAGACTCTCTATTTCGATTAACTGAGCAGAAGAAGAGGCACTTTGATTTGAAGAGGATACAGATGAAGAAGATTCTTGTAAACTTTGTTCTTGTTTGTTTTGTAAACCTCGACTATCCCACACCATTCCTTCTCTAGCTACAGTTATTCTGAATTTGCCCTCGCTTCCTATAATTTGAAGATGTGAATCTATTACTCTTTGCAGTTCATCTGTTGTCATAGCTTTAACAGGACCTCTAAACCACTGGTTTGTAGCTTCTTCAAAGTCTAAAAGACCTCTATAATGAACTATATAACATTCTTTGGCATTCCATCTTCTCACTAGTTCGAATGCTTCGCTTACAGAGATCATTCCAGTTTGAGGATGAGGGTTATAGCTTTGTGTACCTAAAATAACAAGATCTGGATTCCACAACAAATTTTCATTCACATTGGGTAATGAAAGAAAATCCCATCCAATTATTACTTTATGATTAGCAAGTTTCACCATGTATATGACAGACCCAGATGGAGAATTGTCACCATGGTCAGCCAAAACTGGTGTTATAAAAAAAGGACCTATTTCAAAGGATTTGTCTGGCTGTATTGTGTTAAACGATATTCTTTTATTATTATTATTATTGCCTTCTGAAAGCTCAGGAAATCTTTTGGTAAGCTGTTCAGAACACTCTGCAGTACAGAATATCTTTAACTTCGACGATTCGTTATCGACCTTGTTTATCAATAAAGGCAGTTCTTTAATGTGATCATCATGTGAATGAGTTATCAATACTGCATCAGGAATAGCTGGCGATAATGATAATGTCGATGAACTAAATCCAAGTTCAGAGATGCCTTTTTCAATACTTTTAACTATTCCTTGACCCACATCAACAAGAACATGAAAAATCTTATCTGTTTTATCTGCAGCAAACAAAGAGCAAGAAGTGTTTGTACTTATACCTTTTTGTTTTATCTCTGCTGCTCTTTCTGATTCTTCCTCACTACCTATTGTTGAAATATCTGGAAGAGTGCCATTTATCCTTACTAGTAATTGATCGCCTGCAAGTATCTTAGAAGGAGAAGGGATTTGTGAATTTAACATATTCATTTATTTTAATAAGACATATCAGATAAACATAACTATTAAATACATCTAATTATTTTAGATTTATTGTATATTTTTATAAATCTTATAACTAAAATACTGCTTTTTTTGCTAAGACATTTGATTTATTTATCTATACGATTAAATATATCTTATTATTATGATAATAAAATGCATAGGAGCAAACCTAAATCTTTTACAGTGGGCTTAATCTGCACCACCGCATTGATAGGATCTGCCTTTTCAATATCATCATCATTATCATTATTAATGTTATTTTCAGTAAAACCAGCCTTTGGTGATGGTTTAACTCAAGAAACACTTTCAGCTTCTTTTGGAAATAGGAAGGCTGATCTACTTATAAAAATGACCCCTCCTGTAGTTACAACTGAAACAATCACCCAACAAGGTCAAAAGCCGGTTATTCAATTTCGATTATTTGATCCAAGTACAAATCAAACATTCAAACATGTAACATATTTTATAACCATGGAAAAAGGAGATAAAAAATTAGTTGCTGATACTTTCCATGATCATAGCGGAGATTTACGAATAGAAGTGAAACCAATGAACACAAGTAAAATCACAGTTTATGGAGAGCAAGATCCCATATTGAATGCTTATACAGGGACACCCGAAAGTCCTGTAATTGCTGCAGGCCCAATCTTTTTGGAAGGTGGATTATATCACTTCAAAGTACAGATATCAACAATAGACTTTGATCGAACCCTTATTCCTGATAATCAGCAGCCAACTTATGATGGCTGGTTGAGTGTGGGGAATACTGAAAATCAGCACATAGCCATTGATGGAAAACAAATCCCAATTACGATAATTTCCTATTATGATAAGCTAAAGGACTTTAGCTTTAACAATAAAGACATGCAAATGAAGCTTGTTATGCCCTTTGATTGGGATCTAAGTAGATTGAACAAAGTCAAGATTTTTGTCCATGAAGAAATAAGCATTCCAAAGCCAAATGAATTTACTGCAAAGGCATCATATTCTGGTGCAGTAAATGGAATCGATGTAACAAAAAATCTTGTGCTTGATAACAGCAAACCTCAAAAAGATGTAATTCATTTTATGTTGCCTAAAAACACAGTGATGCAGGTTGCAGACCAGGTAAACAAAAATGGACAAGCATCTACTCCATTGATGACATTTACTTTGCAGCCTGGAGGTGCAGCAAAGGGAGCTTTCTTCTTCTATGACAGGTAATATGACGAATCCAACAAATGCGACCAAATCACCAGGCGCTGTCGGAGGAGGCAATATGACAAGCCCAAGTAGCGCCAAAGCAGCAAATGAAACAGCGGGTACGCAAACAGGCGGCAACAATTCAATGGCAGGTGGCAGCGAGCAATTGCTGGCTCTGGAAATGCAACGCAATCTGGCAATCAAACAACGACAGCAGCCAATCAACAATCAGCAAATCAAACTGGGAATAATAATGGAAACCCACTAGCCAAGATTCCGATAATAGGAAAGATTTTCGGCGGTAAATAATAAAGAAATAGACAGCCTAAAAATGACCAAAAAATTCTTGTTGCGTTCTTTAGCAACAAATATAATTTCTTTAAAAAATGCTAAGTCAATATATGCATATAACTTAATCGACTTTTGGTTCGAAATATAATGTCAACTACATAAGGAAAATCGTCGGTATTCAGATATTATAATAAAATTTTACCATCTATATCAAACAATTTTACCAAAAACGGCCGCAGTTTCATATTCTCTGGTGCGTAATTGATTTTAAGAAGCCATTTAATTCTCAAATTATGAATAAATCATAAGAAGAAGTTATTATTATTGGTCTGCTTGTGCATTTGCACTCTTTTAAATATCATAGCTATTAGTATATATTTTGGCTATTTAGAATTGAATTTAAATTAATCAGTAACAAGTAGAAAATATGGAAAAGATAAGTAAAAGAAAATTATTACTTGCTGTTACTTTATTTGTTACAGCTATTATTCTGATGGGTTCATTTTTATCTATTAGCAAAGCATCCGATTGGCAGTTTCATTATACCCCTGTGCAAAAGCACTTAAAGGGCATTTATTTTTTAAACTATAATACTATTTTTGAAAAGAACACCATCAACGATATTGCTCTATTAGCAGACAAACTTGATATCAATAATAATAATAACAAAAAACAGATCAGCGGCGTAACCTATACTGCAAAATTTGAATGCAGTGCAATATTTGAAGATCATGGTTTACTCTCACCAGGGTATTATGACACTGATATAAGCATTTTCAATAAGCAAGGATATCCAATCACAGTGCTATTGAATGTGATAATCAACAATAGTAATTCCTCAGCTAATTCGATAATAAAGATCATACAGCCCCAAAAATCAACAGGAGTAAGCTCGAAAAGATATCACAAAGTTATTTGATATCAAAGGACAAGAGCTGATAGAGGGATTTATGACTGTACTGGTTCAGCTTGACAATGGAATAGCGGGTTCCTTATCAAGCGGTGGAGCAATCGTTATTATTCCTTCTTTACAGCCCCCAGCATTGGCATCAGAGGACCAAATTAACTTGCTTGACGTACGTGTATTTTACTCAACCAATTCCTTTGCTACAACTCCTCCACAAAAGCTAGTCGTAGATAAAATCAGTTTTTCCATTCTAAATGATACTTCTGGAAAGATTCCGCATTCAATGCTATTGAAAACAGTAGATACAGCCATACAATCAAAGATAAATACTACATTTGATGCAGAGACACAAGTAAAGAGGATTTTACCGGCAAGTCCAATCTATCAAATTCAGAACTAACAAATCTAAAGATTAAAGTTTATGACGCAGATACAGCTACAGCCACTACTATGGTGGATCGACATGCTATATTCTCGTTACAGGTACAACCACAAGCGATTTATTAGTGTATATCTGCTTATCTGTGAGATAAGGCTCAGTAGAAATCATCACCAATGAGAAAAGGTTAGTCATTCTAAGCGTGTTGTAGGCGATGCATCTGAATGATAGTTCTCTATTCTGTGTTCTTACCACCTTGAAGTAATATGTTTACCAAATAGCCTCTTTATGATAGACATTATGGTTTCATCCTTGTTACGTTGATTGTATAATGGTTTGAGATAATCACGTTTCATCTGTTTGCTGTAGCTCCCATGTGTTCTCCATATTGGAACGTATTGGTACCTTGGAGGAATGATGCTGTAAAAGACCTTGCCTGAAGCCAGCTTTAAGCATACAATTGCTACAATAACCTTTGGCGTAGTTCTTTCATCATTGATCATACAATATGTTGGACTTACAAGATATGCCAAGAAGATATTTGTTGAAGGAGGTAATAGTACTGTGCACGATGATAATTCATCTATCAAAGTTTGTGAAGAAAAATCCAAGAATAATAATAACTAGTTGATTATCTATTTTTATTGTTTGCTATTTTTGTCACATTTTCAGCACACACAACAAGTATGTCCAGTTATCATATCTTGGTAACCAATCCGAAGCCCATGTTCTACTTCTACGTAGCTCCTTTGCTACACGAGCTGGAATCATACCATCACCTTCGACCTTCAAGACAAGCAACAACATCTCCTTCACATTCGGATCTGATTCCCTTTTGTAAAGGTTGACTAATTTACTCCTGTTAAACGCCATATATTAAAGAACACGAACAATGCTACTACAATTAGCTCTTCCTGTCTGAAAAATATGGCTATTCTGTCAAAAGAATGTCAGCATACTTATGTTAATTGGTATAACTATAATGATGAGAGAATTATTTATGAAATATATAGAAGCAATATACTGAAAGATAAGGGAAATCAGCATCAACTCTCTACTCTCAAGGTAAGCTAATGTACAATAATCTAGAGAAAAGATTATGAGATGAAGCATTCATAAATTAACCGGATATATTTGAAGATTAGGTTTATCTAATAGTTTAACAGTATTCTATATTGTTAATGCCAATGAAAAAAGCAACATACCTTGCAGCCGTCTTGATACTATCGCTTGGCATTATTTTAGGATGGGTAAAGTATGAGCTAGTATCAGTATATGCACAATCGAGTGCATCTGTTTCGATTGTTAATGGAGCTTCATCTCCTAGCATTTCTAAACCCTACGATCCGTCACCCCTAACAATAAAGCCAGGTACATCTGTCACATGGACAAATAATGATTCTACTATCCATACAGTAACTTCAGGTCTTCCAGAACAAGGTGAAGTAGGTACTTTGTTCGACTCCAGCATTATGAGTCCTGGTAAGACCTTTACACATGTCTTTGATAAGACAGGCACTTTTGATTACAGCTGTATCTGCACCCATTCATGCGTGGACAGATAATAAGCAAGTAGTTAAAGGCCATCGATGTTGATAATTTTTCATCTTTCTAATATGAACTTTTGATTTTCTTTTCGTATTACTCTTTTTCTGAATAGGAGGAAGATGATTATCTTTGACTAGGAAAACTATATTGATCATAATCACGTCACATTCTAAGATATGCTAGATGTAAACATTGACAGAGTGCTACTAACAAGGCTGGTACTTTTGGTTTCATTGCTTTTTGGGTCTTGTATAGGAATAAGAATGGACAGAACACTTTGCAAGCGACATATCAGATGTTATATATTGCAGCGGTGGCAATTCTGGGTTAGGTATTAGAGAGGTAACTATGGATGAGACATTAGATCTAATAATTAGGTTTATCTGCCTGATTCAATATACTTAATAATAATAATAATACTTAGACTAAAGATTATGGCAAAATGAGTGATTTATTAAAAAAATGAAAGCAGTATATATTGTAGATGATGCAAAAATTGCAAAAGTACCTCATTGATCCAATGCGAAGAGCTATTCTAGGTCTACTCAGGCAAAGGCCTATGACACAGGCAGGATTGGCTAATGAATTGGGGTTGACAGCAGCTTCTCTTAATTATCATATGAATATACTTAGATCTAAAAAATTGGTAACTATAGCAAAGAAAGAAGTCGAAAGACATAGAATAATGCAAATATTTTTCTCAACAACAGCATATCTATTTGTATACGATTTAGATTCATTGCCAAAAAGTATTGCTCGATATTTCTATCCTGTTAGCCTTGAAAGAGCAAGAGCAGTAGTTGTATCTTTGCATATGTTGAATAGAAAAGTCCTGTCATCATCATCATCATCATCATCATCATCACCACAATCTTCAGTGTATACTATCGACCAGACTCCAGAATCTATTGATGCGATATCAGAAAATCTATCTCGATTTCTTGTTAAAACTGCCAAGTCTTATGAAGATAAGGTTGTTAATCATGGTGATGAGAGCATTATTTATGAAATTTATTCAAAAGCATTAAGCAGTTTCCTCAAAGAGAAAAATATCAGAAACTCCCTACTAGTAAGAAAACCGACATCATAGACTAAGCCAGAAACCAAAATCTTGCATGTCA
>CAWGVG010000032.1:0-25116 GCA_963825865.1 uncultured Nitrososphaeraceae archaeon
TTCGTATTACTCTTTTTCTGAATAGGAGGAAGATGATCATCTTTGACTAGGAAAACTATATTGATCATAATCACGTCACATTCTAAGATATGCTAGATGTAAACATTGACAGAGTGCTACTAACAAGGCTGGTACTTTTGGTTTCATTGCTTTTTGGGTCTTGTATAGGAATAAGAATGGACAGAACACTTTGCAAGCGACATATTAGATGTTATATATTGCAGCGGTGGCAATTCTGGGTTAGGTATTAGAGAGGTAACTATGGATGAGACATTAGATCTAATAATTAGGTTTATCTGCCTGATTCAATATACTTAATAATAATAATAATACTTAGACTAAAGATTATGGCAAAATGAGTGATTTATTAAAAAAATGAAAGCAGTATATATTGTAGATGATGCAAAAATTGCAAAATAACTCATTGATCCAATGCGAAGAGCTATTCTAGGTCTACTCAGGCAAAGGCCTATGACACAGGCAGGATTGGCTAATGAACTGGGGTTGACAGCAGCTTCTCTTAATTATCATATCAATATACTTAGATCTAAAAAATTGGTAACTATAGCAAAGAAAGAAGTCGAAAGACATAGAATAATGCAAATATTTTTCTCAACAACAGCATATCTATTTGTATACGATTTAGATTCATTGCCAAAAAGTATTGCTCGATATTTCTATCCTGTTAGCCTTGAAAGAGCAAGAGCAGTAGTTGTATCTTTGCATATGTTGAATAGAAAAGTCCTGTCATCATCATCATCATCATCATCATCATCACCACAATCTTCAGTGTATACTATCGACCAGACTCCAGAATCTATTGATGCGATATCAGAAAATCTATCTCGATTTCTTGTTAAAACTGCCAAGTCTTATGAAGATAAGGTTGTTAATCATGGTGATGAGAGCATTATTTATGAAATTTATTCAAAAGCATTAAGCAGTTTCCTCAAAGAGAAAAATATCAGAAACTCCCTACTAGTAAGAAAACCGACATCATAGACTAAGCCAGAAACCAAAATCTTGCATGTCATAACGTACTTTTGCTTTCAGGCGTAATTGTATCTATAGCTATTGTCACAAAGTTAATTGGCTGTGGTCTTCCTTCAATGATATTTCTAAGAAACAGGACCAAATCAATGAGAGTAGGAATTGGAATGATTTCAAGAGGAGAAGTAGGCTTAATTGTAGCAGGAGTAGGAGTGACATCGGGAGCTTTATCTGCAGATATCTATACTGCTGTAATTATAATGGTAGCAGTAACTACAATCATTACTCCTATATGGCTTAAGAAATCTTTTAAAAAGGAAGATGATATGTTGTTGTCATCATCATAGTTGCTTTTATTTTCTTTATTTTTAATGTGCATTTTGGGATATGTCAAAAACACCTGCACTAAACCATTAAAAAAAGATAGTGCCATTACAATAAAATATCGTTCAGCTTTTGCTTTTATATAGTATTGTGCACTGGAGCATTGCAAATAAGTCAGTTTGGTTATTCCCAACTACAACTATTCAAAATGATAAAAACTGGCCTAACTGCTATTGGTGAAAGTTTCTCCCCATTTTTATTCCAGAAGAGCTGTTATACTTTGCACGACAAAGTGTATGAGTAATTTATATGATGATGCTACTACTATTATTAAGCTAGAACGCGACAATATTGGAGGCCAACGTTCCAAAATTGATGTAATAGCTACTATTCTTTATATTTGTCTGGAAGGTAGTAATAGGAAAGGGTAACCTAAGTGTCGTGCTGGTAGTGGTATCGTTGAGTAGAGTCTGATGTTCCATTAGTACAAAATCAGAAGGGGCAGATGCGGCAATTCTATTTCCTAGGCCAAGAAAGGGAAATGGAAAAAATACAGAAGTATTGTATGGAGTATACTAAGGTTATCTATGTAAGAAACCAATTGTATTGTTTTCAGATAAGAGGGAAGAAATGCGAATGGTAGGTAAGTTTAAGAAATACGAATAATAGGAATAAAAACATCTTATTAGCTAATCTTATATAGATTGACATGGTTTTATTTTCATTTGTATAATAAAAAATTAACAGTATTTTGTATTGCCTTGACAGTAACATTGGTTGTAGGAGCATTATTACAATCACATCAACAAACGTTGGCGATAAAAGATCAAGTCAAGATGAAGGATAAAGAGCGTTTGAACAATCCTCCATTTCAAACCTGTAAAGGCAATGGACTTCGCACTGAATGCAAATTCAATTCTTGAACCATATGTGGCAAGGTTTCATGCGTCTAAAACCCAATTGGAGAGATTTAACAACCTAAAAGAATAATGAATAGTTGACTGTCTACGCAATTATGTTAGTGACACAATTAGCATGAGGTACGAATTGGAAGAGCCATTTTTCGAAGAAAAAGGAAGGATTACGGCTTAGAAACAAATTGGCGGCGATAAAATACAAGTGACATTTTCATCTAATGGGACAATTAAGGGCAATATAGAAGTAACAAACAACGGAGATTTTGTAAGTGTGTCTAAAGGTAATAAGGGAACTTCAGCTCAAGGACAAGGAGTAGTGACTACAAAGGATGGTAGTGAAAAAGCAAATTATACTACAATATCAGCCATTGGTAAACAAGAATTAGATTACAATCGAATACTACTACTAGCTACAATCAACTTCTCGAAGAAGCTGTCAGGGTTCTTCTTCTCTTATCCGTTATCGCAATAACACTGGCATATATCAGTAAAGCCTGCAAAATATAACCCCCAATAATTAAAACAATGGTATTGACTGGTTTTACAAAGGTCATCATCATCCTATGAATATGGGCAGTAGTAATGCTATTGCCTATAATTATCAAGCTTGCAAGTATAATACATATGTAAAGCGGCCTTGTATAGCCTTTAGAAACAAGTACCGCCAGCCCGATGAATACAAGTTCAAGCATTATTGCTACAGGGATAAATCTCGGATCGCCAAAAGGAATTCCTACTAAGCCTACTAATACTATAGAAGTAAGAGCAATAAGCACCAAATATTCTGGTTTCATTAATACTAATTCATCAATGTTACACTAATTTAGATGCAGCGAGTAATGTGTGTGCTAGAAGTCTTAATGGCATTCAACGTATGAGAAATATCTGGTAGTAGACAGAGTCATGCCTCCTATCGCAGGGGAAGAGAAAAGATATGGAGGGTCTCCATCTACCTGAGAAAATTGAGTTGCGGAGTTAATAAATAAAGGCTATCTGTCGGGACAGGGAGAGAGGAGGACTCGACTTACAAACACTCAACACAGCAAGGAGTGTACAACACCATCATAGATAGAGTTAATTGAGATTTGAAATTAATGATTGCAAGTATGCTATTGTCCTTAGACTCACGCGCTAGGCTCAATAACGGTATCGAGATTGCATACCTTGGCCTTGGAGTCTACCAGTCACCTCCCGGAAAGGTTACCCAACGCGCTGTCAGATATGCGCTGGATATTGGGTACAGGCATATTGACACTGCTCAGCTATATGGCAATGAAGAGGATGTAGGGTATGCAGTTAGAGAAAGCGGAATCAAAAGGGATGATGTCTTCATTACCACAAAGGTCTGGAACAGCTACCAGGGATATGACTCTACCCTACAAGCATGCGAGCAGAGCTTGCGAAGACTTGGGATGACATATGTGGACCTATACCTGATACACTGGCCGGTACAAGGGATGAGTCTGGACCCATTCATCCATGCGTTATATGAAGCATAGGTCTAGCTATTTGATAACGATTATGTAAAAAAATGGGACCATATAGAGGCCCATCTCTCCCCATTGTCTCCTTATATTGACTTTCATTTGGTCTTGACCTTCTATTGCTTTTAACTTGCTCTTTGTCATTTGGGCCGAATTCCCTACTATTGTTACTAATCCTTGTGTAGAAACTTCTTTTGTACATCCGATAGTTCCGTTCTATCACGCTCGCTTGCTAAATCATTAATCGAGTACCTTCAGTAAGGGCGTTAAGTCATAACAGGAACACAATATATTTGAATACTTTTCACAAGCTATCTGATGCGTTATATGGAGCATATGCTCTTTTCTACTTTAGTTTCCTGCTGTGTCTCAACCTCAGATTCCAATCCTGCGATTTGCAGCAGGTGATGGTGGAAACAATTTGCAAGTGTTGGAGATGAAAGGAATATAGTCTGCTAGATTTTCAATAGCTGGCTGATGCTTGTCTATTTCACAGACAGGAATTTATGAGCGGATATGATGTAGGGTTTAGTGCATGTGGTCATGAATCTTCTCCTGTCGCTTCAAATGTTGACCGTGGTAGATAGTCCCAAGCACCTAACCTAATTCCTGAAAAAGCCATTGGATAGACTATAGATTTTATTCTCCTGTCAGGATATTCCACTAGCCTTTGTATTTCTTCTATAGTTGGTGCTCTATCATTTGCTGCTTGCCTTCCTTTGGGTAGACCACGTGTTATCATTTTCCAATTAATAAGCTGAACGCAACTGTTCATTTCGAAAAATAGCTTTGTAGATTTGTAATAATTTTTGATAGTTGACTCTGTGATTTCACCAAAGTCCATAGAAGATGTTGTAAGTTTAGTAGTAGATGGTGAGATGATGCAGAATAAGTAATCACGATAATCATATTGCGCATGACTATCTAAGAGTTGTATCAACTTGGAGTGCACCTATTGTAAAAGTAGAACACAATTTGCATGCATCAAATGTGGATATTGCTACGGAGGGAAGAAAGAGGAATTGGAAAGTTCGATCAGAGTCCATAGCAACTACTCCTAACTCTGCATTTTTAGAGAAACATTCAATTCTATATTCAGCAATAAAATCTGAATATAGAATTCGTAAATGAGAAAACTACGGTGAAAGCTAAAATAATATCCATGTTCTTCTCCGTCTTGAGTCTGTATCCATACCATTGAAGCAGACTTTTGATGCCTGCAGGTTTGATTCTTTTTGGGTGATGGATTATTTCCATCAAATTCCAATAATAGGAAAACCAGAAGAACATATACTAGAAGGCTGGACAGTAATATCTATACTTGTAGGCATAACAACAAAAATAAAGCCGGGAACACTTGTAACCGGTGTAATATACGAATATCAATCAGTCTTGGCGAAAGTAGCTGCCTACGCTCGATGTACTAAGTAAGGGAAGATTATTCATTGGAATAGGAGCTGCCTGGAACATTGTTATAGCATTGTTCATGATTGATTTTACATTGCGAAGTTCTGATAGTTCTTGCACTCAGGGACTTTGTTGTTTCTGCAATAAAGAGTAGTCCGTTCTTTACCAAATATCACTGCTTGTGTAATGAGGGGTGCTCGAGATAATTTCAGTCAGTATGGCATAAAGATTGTCTTGTGCGTGGCTTCTGGATGCATAGGGCATTGTGTTACGGCATTTACTCTATTTTCATACCGTCGGCCACATACTGTACATTCATAGCAGAAATCAAATTCGATTGCGCCTATTGCAGGAAAATCATTGCTTGTATACTTAGTTTTAAGCGCAAACGCATAGGTTTGAATATGGCAATTAAAACATTCTGCTATCTCTCTAGGCGGTACTCTTGCTTCTACCTCTGATTCGTTCATAATGCCCCTATGTATTACAAAGGTAGATTTACCGCACCCCGGACAAGCTAAAGTTGGACCAAACATAGGATTAACCCAATCTACTTTAAATTCTGTATCCATTTTGTATTCTATTTATAATAGCAAGACGGTAGTATAAATATAGTAAGGTTTGCATAGTACTACCTGTATGTATACTAGTAATAGTCTTACAGATATTAGAAAGAGGACTAACCTTATACGATAGAGCAATTACTAAAAATTCTATCAGAAAGGGCTAACTCGCTGAGGCTGTTGTAGTTCCAGAATACCATATCAAGTGATATTCGAAATTTTGTAAAATCCACTTCAGCAATTCGCTGGCCTTTATAGCAACAGTAGCAAAAAACCACTAACCAACGAAAAGTAAGTAATAGCGTTAGCAACAAAATTGTATAAACTACTAACAAAAAAGAATGTCGCAGTTAGCAGGATATAACTCTGTCGGAGTGTGAATCTCACGCCATTCTCTTATCTTTTTTATCGCATATGCATCTGCATCTGTATCGCTGGATCCTTTAGGCTTTGCACCCCACGCCCTGCCACGTTTATTATAGATGTTATTTGCTTGCCACATATGTCTATACTCGTGTGCTAAAACAAGGATTAATGCCTCTTCCCTAGATAGAATTAGAGCAGGAAGATAATAGTCACCGCTATTCTCTTTGTGTCCTCCCTCTTCACATACAGGGAATTCATTCTCATTTCTTGAGATATTTACCTCGATGCAAGTATGCTACATTTTTTCAATTACTAGGTCTAACGTAACAACAAGCTCGTCCTCTTCAGGTTTCATCTGGAAAACTCGTTGTTCTTGCATTTGGTATACTGCAGTTCCACGAAAGAAACCACTATAACCATAGTTACAATTAAGTACTGTTATATTGTTAAGCTTTGAGACTCCACTATATTTTGGCTTTACAAATCTTATCATTTCTCTAATTTTCTCGGTGTGTAGTTTTCAAGTCTCATTTTTCGTAATCTTCAAATCCCCTTTCAACTATCCCTAAAGGATGCCATCCGAAACGTCTAAGTGGACTTTTAACTAATCGCGCATCGACACTATTAGTAATAGCGCTTCTATGTACTAAATTGATGATATACGTACTAGTATAAGAAACAACTTTGCCGCCAAATGGTCTTGGATCCTTGAATTCGGATTTGGCATCGGGGGTAGACGTACTTTGATTTGTTATCACTACTGCAATGTTAGATGTTCGTGCCAAGTTACGCAACTTGTGCATGTATATATTTAGTTTCTCTGCTCTTTTTGAAAGATTAGAACGTCCAGGATATTCGGCCCTATAATGGAACATCATTGAATCTACAATTAACAATTTTATTTTTGAATTAGATTTGTTGGCAATAGAACAGGCTTCCTCAATACATAATTCTTGTTGCTTGCTATTTTTTGGGTGTTCAACATAGATGTTCTGAAGTATATTTACCGAGTCTAACTTCCTTGCTTTGGCAATAGATTGGATTTTTTCTTCGCGAAAGGTCCCTTCAGTATCAATGTAGATAACTTGGTATGCAGAAGATAAAATAACACACAAGAAATGACAAAGATGCGTTTTGCCTGCAGTAGGTGCTCCATAGAATTGAGTTATTTCTCCCAGCTCTAATCCTCCACTCAAAAGGTCATCTAAATGTTGAGAGCCAGTAGAAAGCCGCTGTTTTCTTCTTTGTTGCTGGCTGTATAATTGATCAGCTGCTGATGTGAAGAAACTATCGTTAGTAGAAGAGACTTTATGCTGTTCATCTATTTTTCCTGAGTTCAAATCAGATCTGCTGCTCAAGATTACCCGGCTTCCTCCTCCACTACACTACTATTTGCATTCAATTTTTCTTCTAAAGCATCAGCAAGTGATTTCTTTGGATATTCCTGCTTTTCTATTCTAATTCTACTTTTACCATCTTTCCAATCTTTAGCATATGCGGTGATTAATGCATGCTCCCAACTTCCCAACTTGTATAAATTTTTTCCCCTTCATAAGTGATTAAAGCGTCAGCACCGAAATGCCACATTGTCACAATCCAATCCAGGTAATTGGGAATGATTACTACATTTGCCTGATTAATGATGTTGCCAATCTTCTATTATTCTAGATAACTTCTCTTCTACTCTTACGAGCGCGTTTGAAATCCGAATAACACCGTTGATATCTACTATTACAGGCTCATAAGAGCAGCCAATAATAACACTTACTGTGTCAGTTTTATGTACGGTTACATCTATGTTAAGTTCGCTGATGGCTATAGTTCCTAAAAATATGTCTTTGCTTAGAGAGTTGACATTATATTTGGAATTAGAAGATATGATGGACCATATCCCTTTTGCCTCAAATCTTAAACGGATATCATGTAATGCTCTTTGCCCAAGAGGAAGATTCTGAATAATCCTATAGACTGGATCATTTGAGAGATGTCGATATCTCTGTTGGTAATGAAGAGGAGATATGAGGACCCCTGTATGGTATCCTGTCATTGGTTCTTCTGTAGACTCTTGTTCTTTGAGAGTATAGAATGCCTGAGGGGAATAACAAACAAGTTGTATTTTTCCAGCCTTAAGCATGTCTGAAATCTTATTACGAAAAGTACCATATGCAATTGAGTAGCTTTGTCCGTCTAGCTCGAACTTAGGAACAAAGTCACAATACGAGAATGATCTATTTTCCTTTTGCAATGTCTGAGTTATTCGTTTCCACAATGCAGAATCAGAATCACTCATTATTTTTGTAGCACCTTGTTTTTGCATTACGTTTCTGAAATCAGAGAAGTATGATGACGATGATGATACTTGGCCTTTGGTTACTTATTTGCCTCAGTAACTTCCTTGTTCTTCGTTCTACAAGGATTGTTGACTTTGCCATATGCAATATTGTGCATTCCCTATAGTAATAGATATCAAGTATACTATACTATACAAGCACTATACTTGAAGAAAATGGTAATTGATGCTGACGAATTGAAAACTATAGGTAAACGTCTTATTAATTTAGCCGGAAACGAAGTGCATGTTGAAAAAGCAATAAAGAATGACAGGACTATTTCCAGAGAATATCAGTTTTCACTCAAAGAGAAATTAGTCTTTGAATATGTAAAGGATCATCCTGGTACTACTCAAGAGAATGTAGTAGAGAATGTAAAGCAATATTCACGTGTAACTATACTGAAAACAATAGCTGATCTAGAAAACGAAGGATTGATAGAGATCAGTAAAGACGAACACAAGCCTAAAAAGTTACCATTTATACGTTAACAGGAAAAATGTACTGGTTTCGTTAATTGAAGATCTTGATCATTTCAAAGAATCATTTTTCAATCTTATAGATGAAACAAAAGGAACTCTAAAAACTTTAAACGATAACATTAGTGTTTCAAAAAGAATACAGGAGTACAATTTAATAGATGCTCTTCTTATGCCATATAAATGTCTGATTAATACTTGCATTATGTTCGACTTAGTCTTACGACCTAAAGAACCACTTGATATAAACATTCTTTATAAAAAGTTCGCAATAATTCTTACGGAGATACCAGAAATTCAAATTAAACTGTATGAATCAATATCTACGCCTTCAAGATTCTATCGTGAGGATGAAATTTACGCTAAAATATTTGAAAGTGGTCTACAGTCGTTAACCCAGGATAATATGTATAATATGCTTGACACTTTTGAAAAACATAACTTAAGCAAAAGCGCCGAACAAGTATTAGATATCGTTTGGAAGATGAGTATGCCTCTCCTTCACATTGTTATCAATAGTTGTTATTCAACTTTTATACCATCTGAGCCAGAAAGGGTAGGGGATTGGAGAAAGCTAGTGTGTCGTCCTATCTACTGGTATACACCTAAGACGACTCAAAGTTCATATGTCAAAAATTATGAATGATTTTTTTCATCTAGTATTAAATCATTCTACTGTTTTCTTTGTTAATGCTTCTGGCTTAACGTGAGCTAACAGAGGATTTTGCTGTATCATCGACATAATCTGTTCGTACTTTTGCTCAATATCCAGAATCTTCTTATTCTCTGCTTCTTTTATTTCATCAAAAGCTGAGGTACCAAGGGATAACTACACTTGGAACAGTATTTATTGTCAAATCCATTTACCAATGTACAACGAGGACAGGCCAAGACTGATGGCTTTTTTTGCATTTCTGTATCAGAAATAACACCATTGTGAATAAGGATCTGTCTTTTTAAATCATTTCCCATTCTTCTTTTTATATATCTTGAAGCCTGTCTTGAATTCATTGACCAGCGTACCTTCTTCTTAAGAGCATAATCAGGCAGGTAATCAGAATCAGAGGTTATCGCAGAATGTCTTATACAATAAGGATTCCATTTTTTAGTTTGGATATGGTATTGAAGTTTTTCTTTTTCACCTTTATCAGTAATTGATTTTTCTCCAATTAAACGGATTATTCTTGTTCTTAGATATTTCATCATTGTCCACATCGCCTCTGGCTTTATTGGACCACCAGTATAACTATTGCAGATTAGCCTTGTATTGGACTCATTTCTAAAAGGATGCTCATTAAGCCAATCACGTACGAATGGAAATGAACATGTCAACAATATAGGCCCAGTTCCAGTTTTTGCTTCATGAGGAATTTCTCCCTCGCCATAACGCTCTTTCAATCTTATGTGTTTAATTTTTAATAAAGTGACCTCATGATTTCTTGCATCAAGATCCCAAAATAATGTCAAAGCAGCTTTATTACGCTTCGATAGCTCGTATTTTAAAATACTTAAAAGTTCATCGCGTTCCCACAATTCTGTTTCTAAATAAGGGCTTGTTCGTTTTGTCTTCTTTTTTCTGATTTGAATAAACGAAGGTGTTTGCCAATCATAGAAAGATGAAGGATAATAATAATGAGTATTGTTAATGTCAGTATTAGAACTTCCAGAATTTTTCTTATGATATGCATTATACAACCATCTAAAAAAATATTTTATATGGCTTAAGTAGTGATTCCAAGTAGTAATCCATCTTGTATCAGGATCTTCTTCGATGGTTTTAATTTTCGTGTCTAGAAATTTGATAATTTGCTCGTCCTTTTTGAATATCAAAAAAAGTAATATTAGAATTAATATAATTTGCAAAGTTCATGATAGCTTTAAGATTATTATTTATGTGTTTTTCAGAGGCACCAGTATTTTTCAAATATTCATAGAAGTCTTGGATTAGAGCTACATTAGTAGAATTACCTATCAAAGAGATTTTGTTAACCGTTGTAGACAACTTGACTGGCATCTATTAATTAAATCCTCCTCCTTTATTCTTGGTTTGTAATTTCTTCAACTAGTATATGAACCCGTTATGTAAGTGGACTGGGTGGGATTTGAACCCACGATCTTGCACTTGCGAAGAAGTGGAAGCAACACTTCATTTTCTTGGTTAAAAATAGCCGAACGACAGCAAAATGAAAAACTAAGGTTTATGCGAGATTATCTGTTTAGCCTTTTTCGAAATTTATCTTTCTCTTGCTTTGATGCAGCATTAACAAATCTCATTCTGGGTACTTTAGGACTGAAACCCCATCTATGTAATAGTCGGTAGATGTGAACTTCATGATATTTGACTCCTGTTCTTTCATATATCAAATTCATCACTTCTTTAGCCATCCATCCTGACTGATTTTCTGATAGCCTCTTCTTATCCTAGTAGATGTTTCTTTTGATACTTCTGGAGGTCTACCGGTTCTAACTCTATCTTTCAATCCATTCAAACCTTCCTTATCAAATCTCTTGAGCCATTTGTAAGCCCACCATCTAGATTTATGAAATTCCTTTTCAGCTACACTGGATGCTTCTTTCTTATCTCTTCTAACACGTCTTGCTAGTAGAATTCTTTCCCGTACGTTAGCATTCTTTTCTTTTCTATAGGCTTTGTTCAAAATTGCAGTCGAAGTCAAAGCGAATACAGAGTCTACTCGTAAAAGACTCAAGCTAAATTGGTGTTGACCAAGATCCTTAGACAGTTGTATCAAATTATGTTAAGCAGTCTACAATGCAAAAAGAAATAATCTGCGAATGTTATATTCATTCAATTTTGAAAACCAGACTTGGGTTGCTCTGCATAAGGAAAGGATATGTTATTGCCAAGAATAAAGATGAACGTGATAGAATGAAATACTATGCTATTGTTATACAGAAGCTCGAACGTGAATTAGGAATCAAAGTTAGTAGTTTTCCAGAGCTTGAGCTGATGGCCCTTAAATTTTTCCAAGAAAATTCAGAACACTTGCCAGAAGGTATCACCGGTGAAGAGGTGCTCAACTTGCTTCTACAACGGGATAAGGATTATAACAAAGCTATACGAAGGTAAGTATGAAGAGTAAAAAGAAGATTTTTTTACATAGCGTTAAGTCATAACAGTAACACAATATCTTTGAATACTTTTCACAAGCTATCTGATGCGTTATATGGAGCATATGCTCTTCTCTACTTTAGTTTCCTGCGGTGTCTCAACCTCAGATTCCGATCCTGCGATTTACAGCAGTTGATGGTGGAAATAATTTGCACAGTGTTGGAGATGAAAGGAATATAGTCTGCTAGATTTTCAATAGCTGGCTGATGCTTGTCTGTTTCTGAAAGTTTTAGAAGCTGCATTAGTAGCCTTTCCAGAAATTGAATATGTAGACCGCAGCCACCGTTTTACCTCGCTCATTTATTCATTGTCACACTCACTCATTCTCTGGCGGAGCACTTATTCTTATTGCCCGCCTCATAGTTTCAATGTTGTATACATGATCTCTAGTAACACAAAGGTGAACAATATCTTTCACAGTAACATTATTTTTATCTCGTCTCACAATCTCTATCTTGTCTGCTGTAATAGACAATCGCAATATTGCTTAAAAGTTATTTTCTATTATTATTATTTATTGAACCTATGCACAGACATTCATAATAATTAGGTCATAACAATAGAAGACGTCGATAACAAAATGCAAAATAATAATCGACAAGAAAGAAGAAGATATGACGACAGTCAAAAGAGAAGACTATCAATACACTCCCAAAGAAGGTTTTGTCCTCACGCATTTCCTGACCGTAGCATGATGTTAAACGATCGAGCAGACTTTTATCTTCGCATTCTTGGAGGAAAAGTTATCCGCAGTGGAGAACCCACCATCATCCAGATTGCCAATAGCTGGATAGTTTTGAACGTAGGGGGAGGACCAACAGACGATAAGCCAACCGTAACTCTTCAGCCACCTCAAAATCCTAAGGAAGTCAGCAACTTCATGAATATTCGTGTCGCGGACATCCAGGGCCCTTATGAGGATTGGGGAAGGAAAGGAGCCGAATTTCTTACCGAGCCAAAGGATCATGCTTTAGAGATTCGCTGTTACATGCGTGACCCTGATGGCTATATTATCGAGGTCGGACAAACAACTGGTGGACTGAAAGATATCAAGGCATAATCAAAAGATGGATTCTATCCAAATATCTAATTTCCCACTACAGCACTACCACTAAAGAACAATAGTATATCGTTTTTACAAATTTTTATAAGTAGAATATATTGTCGATTCAGAAAAAAATGTGTTTAAAATACCTGATGATGAACAATGGGATGTAGCAGCAAGTCTGGCTACAACCACTATAACACCATATCATGCATTAAAAGAAGCGTCACTAAAGCTAATGAATTGTTGTGGGTACCAACCCAAACGCCGCTAGGCCTGCGGGTGATCCATGGCTTGACGGGCGCGATATTCCGGATCATTGGGATGCGGAGTCAGTGGCGTAATGGTGACCTTCATCCAGATATGAAGGGGTAACGAGGCGAGGACTTCGCGAAGCTCTGCCTCGTCGGCGGCGCGGAACAGCCCAATGCTGCGCCATTCGCTTGGACCAAGCGGCGGGCGCCAGAGCCGGACCAAATGGCCCGCTTTGGCGAGCTCAGCGGCGCGTACTGCCTCCGCCACGCGCAATTCATCGACTTTGACGGGGCTAGTTCCTTCGGGAACCGTGGTGACCAGATCGATGAGGTATTCCAAGGGTTTCTCCTTTCGCTCAAAAGGATTTAGTCGTTTCTAAATACGTAGAAGCAACAATAGAGAAAGGCAGGAAATACAACCCTGACGCATTCAATCCATTGTACTTTACTTCTAAATCAATGGGTATAGATCTAGCATACGGTAGTTCAGCATTTGGTATTGTGGTAACACAATGGGTAGATGATCACATACAGATATCGCCATTGTATATTTTTATAATATATGCTCAGCTCCATCTAATTACCAGTTGTAAGAACACATCTAAACCTATCTTTACCACTCATCATAAGATCATATGCCTCTGCTGCGCGCTCTAATGGAAGGACTTCATTCATAGACCTTACACCAGAGAGAACACTAAATGAGAGTGTGTCTTGCGAGTCGATTGACGTACCAGCTGGCCAACCTATCAATGATCGACGTCCTAATATCGTTAGATATGGAGACACTTGAATTGGCTGATCAGATGCTCCAATTATGACAAGCTTTCCATTGACTGCAAGACCTCCAAGGATTTCAGTCATCGCCTTTCCACTTGGGACAGTTGCAAGTATCACTTTAGCTCCTCCCAGCTTGTTAAGTTCTTCGATTGCGTTTTGTGACCGGTTATCAATGTATTGCCTTGCACCCAGATTCTTCACCAATTCCTCTTCCTTGTCTCTTGCTCGCCCAATGGCAACAGTATTAAAACCCATCTTGGCAGCAAACTGAATTCCAAGATGACCAAGTCCGCCTATCCCGAGAATTGCAACTACATCGCCTACACGTGCTCCACTATTCCGAAGAGCATTGTATGTAGTGCACATCAATGGTGCAACTTATCTCACTAAAAGCTTGCTCGGGGATTAATACAGCTTGTATATTCTAGAGTGTAAACATTTGCTATCCATTACAAATTCTTTTTTAAACTTGCTTTATCAAAATTTCCGTTATTCACAGGCTTTAGTAAGGAACCAAAAGAGGTATTGTATGGTATTAGATGATAACAAGACGGTAACAAAGACTATATAAAAACAGCAGCATGTTTGAGATAGATATATTTATATCCATTCATCCATGCGTTATATAGAGCATAGGTCTATCTATTTGCTAACGATTATGTAAAAAATGGGACCATATAGAGGGTATTATCAAAATTAGCTGTCGTACTTCCAGAACATCTGTACCAAGCAATAATCAAAAGTTTTGTAAAATTCACTTCAGCAATTCGGCAACCATTCTATTGTCTTATATTGACTTTCATTTGGCCTTGACCTTCAATTGCTTTTGACTTGCTCTTTGTCATTTGGACCTGAATTCTCTACTATTGTTACTAATCCTTGTATAGAGACTTCTTTTGTACATCCGATAGTTCCGTTCTATCACTCACGCTTGCTATATCATTAATGGAATATTTGGTTAGAAAGCGACTAAGACTAAGATTGAACCAGACTTTGGATGCGTTATATAACGCATAGCCATACTACTGAGTGAACCATTTTTTGTGTTATATGTTCTAAAACCCATTCTAGGGTACGTATTTCATACTGCAAACTGTCTTATTATGTAATTCATAATGTATATCATTCCTTGTTTTCTTAAACTTGCTCTCAAGGACATGTTTTAGCCTCTAATTTATGATCCATGTAGAGATATCAGATCAAATCATTTTGCGTATGTACAAATATAATGATTAAAGCACTAGCTAGAAAAGAAGAGTCCCTGGAAAGTCATTGTAGCAGAGCAAATCTAAAAGACGTTATTCACAGACCAAATGCAGACGAGTTTCCTACTTTTGCAGAGTACATCCTACATTGTCTATCTTTGACTTTTGAATCTTTATGCTTCAGATAAATCTAATATGCTACAGTCCCAATGAAAAAAAAGAAAATCGCTCTTGTGACAGGATCCAATAAAGGCCTTGGATTTGAAACCTGCCTTCGGTTAGGCCAATTAGGTCTTACTGTAATATTGAGTGCTCGAGATTTTATCAAAGGCCAAGTGGGCTGCAAAACAATTAGCTGATAGAGGATTGGACGTATTATTTTACCAGTCTGATGTATCAAGTCAAAGTAATATTAGTAGGATAGCACTTCAAATAGAGCAACAATTTGGACGGCTAGATATACTTGTCAATAATGGAGCAATTCTCTATGACACCTGGCAAAAGGCTGTCGATGCAGATTTAGAGGTTGTCAATCAGGCCTTAATAACTAACCTGTTTGGACCTTGGAGGCTATCTCAAGTATGCATACCTATGATGAAGAGAAATAAGTACGGTCGCATTGTAAATGTGTCCAGTGACAGGCTCTCTACATTACATGGGTGCTGGAACACCGCCAGCATATAGCGTCTCCAAAGCAGCTCTTAATGCATTAACTCGAATTCTATGAAGTAGAGCTTCTGGTACTGGTATTTTGGTTAATTCAGTTGATCCAGGATGGGTAGCCACAGATATGGGCAGAGGAGGACGTCCAGTAGAAGAAGGAGCAAAAGGAATAATATGGGCCGCAACATTGCCAGATAATGGTCCAACTGGAGGATTTTTCTTTGATGGCAAGCCAGCTCCATAGTAAAGTAAACCTATTCTGAATCATACTATGCTCGCACGCCCGTGCGAAGCAAATTCTGTCTTTATTCTTTCTACAAACAGGTGATATATGTAAACCACCCACACAGGCATAGACGAATTGATAAAAGCCACATATTTTGATTTTTTAGAATATGAAAAAGTCCTTTTTGTTCAATATTCCATAACTTCGAATAGTTCTTTTCCTTACTCTGTCATCTTATCGGGATCGATTAAGTGACCGTCAGGAAACAATCTTCTGACAAGTGCATCTGCATATTCTTGGTCTGGATACTCTTGGCATTCTATTCTAACTATATTCTTGCCGTCTTTCATACGTTTGGTATAAATCCTATACAGGTCTGAGATGCCTCCTTCAAAATCTCATGAGGTCTGCAACTCGTGTCCCTTGAAATAGCATGATAGCACTTGATACGCTTGCTAGGACAGTACTTGTAGAATAAAAGGTCGTCTTCAGTAGTCCAGAGATCAGTAGGCTTGTATATTGACTTTTCTTTTCTTTTTAGCTGAGGTATATTATCAACAATACTTGGCTTTGGACGTTTCTTTTGCTCAATATCTGGATAATACAGCCATCTAAAGAATTGTATTAATAATACTGTATAGAGATTATAAGTTCCAATCCATTTGTGCAATGGATCTGATGCTTCAGATTTTCTGAAACTATCTAGATATAATAATAAATCCTCTCTTGAAATCTGGTTGAAAGGTTTGTTATTATTATGAAATTTGGATAGATCAGATAGTAAAAAGACATTTAACTTCCTATAATTATCAGAAAGGTTAATCTCTGTTCTCATTGCTTGAATGTAATTAACTATAGTGATAGCATTTTCTGGCTGAAGAGTCCTTAAACGATTAACATATTGCGGCTTCTAGTCCTTCTGTAACAATATCGATTTTTCTATCATATAAGGCGTCTTTGGTAGTATAATCATTATTAAAGGAAGGATGAAATGATATTGTTGGTTCTGATGATACTTTTTGTCACAATCTCAGGATTTCCTTTGCAATTATATAAAGTGCTATTCAATACCATTTTATTATTCAATAAGAGTTGTTACTCGTCATTCTCAAACCTATATTTTTACACTTAATGACCATTGTCAGCTGAATAGTATATCCGTTATATTATTAACAAAGTGATAGAGTCGTCAAGAACCAACCCTTTTCATCTTTGAACCACATTTAGGACATGCTGCTTGATTGTGTTTTGTACCACAACCCATGCAGTAATAGTTCAATGCACTATTGCCAAACATTGTTGTTGTCCCAGACATACCCATCCTTCTCAATGCTCTCTTTCTCATGTAAAAACTCAGCAATATGAAAACTGCTATTATTATTGGTAGAGAGTAAGGAAAAGGAACAAATATTGAAATAGCAAGACTGATACCAAGTGAAATACCAATCCACATTAGCTGCTGTAAAAAAAACTCCTTGTTATTACTCAATATTACTCACACCATCTTCTCACATATTCGTATCATTTTACTATGATTTAAATATCTTCTAGAAGTTAGATATGAAGATTAATAATGATCAATATCTACCAAAAGTGTCTACTGAATTTTTATTCCGTTTGTTTATGGGTTACCTAATCCTACTTACCATGCATTGTTTCTGTTACAATGCCAGTTTACATTAAATTAAGTAATATTTATTGATTTTTAGTTAGCTGTCATTAATAAAATTAGCAGTATCTAGGCAAAAGTCGGATTAGCAAACAGCTCCAGGCAAAGACATCACATAAAAGCAATTACACATAAACAACAAAGCAGAGAGAGGAATACTTAGTGTTATTTGACCTATAAGTGGTAACGATATTGCAGACGAACATTTGTATTTAATCATTAAATCAGAGCTGCTCTCTATACCAGGACTTTTGTCATTGAATAGATGTCAAATGAACATTCATGTTAACTGCACATCGTGTATGTACATTTTTTATTGGCTTAAAGGTCTCAAATTTGTTATTATGTTGTTATAATTTGATTATTATAAATAGAGATCAAGTTACGAACAATTCAAATAGCGGAGTTGCATACTTCTACAGAAGTTGGCAAAAAAATCTCTTCACGATATTGAGAAGAAGTGCGCATTATGCAGCTGCTTCCTTTCTGCGACCAGCGAATTGAATATTTGCTCGGAATGCATTAAGTGTGCCGATTGTTGTATTGGCCTTGAAAAACTCACAGATTAGTCATATTATTATTATTATTCTACCATTTTTAGTGTATCAGTTACCGTTATTATCCCTATCACAGTGCTTTTTTCGCTAATTAGAACGCACTTTGCAAATCTGACTAAGGGGACTAATGCCTTAGCTGGTGTAGACACGTCAACTACAGGAGGCGGGGTTTCCATTACCATCGAAATGACCATATTACGCATATTCTTTTCATCCTTTTCTACCATGCTTTTTGCTAGCCCATCTTCGCTCAATATTCCTACAACACGAGAGCCGTCGAATACAGGAATTTGGCTTATAGAATTACTTCTCATTTTATCTATTGCAGTATTGAGAGTTTCATATTTTTGCACAGAAATTAAATTGCGGCTGCAAATGTCCCCTGCTTTCATTGAAGATTGACCTTCTAAAGAACCTAAAATTTCAAAGATCTTCCTAGCTGTTTCATAACTCGGTTTGCATCTACCTGATTCTATCTGATTAATCATTGATGTACTTATGCCAGTCAGTGTTGCTAGCTTTCTCTGTGTAATACCTATCCTAATTCTGGCCTGTTTGATATATTCGAGTCTCGGAAGCATTCTAAATGGGTTTACATTTTATCAGCTCTGCCTTATAACCTTCACCAAACATCTACTACTCTTTGTACTGCTGGCATCGATTTAAATCAATAATTAGTTGTTATTTTGATTGTTGTGCATGTAGAAACAACTTGACAAATTAGGTAAAGCTTTCGTCTTAGTATTATTCATTGTAATTTGATATCCTTATATGATATGCATACGAAAACTCCTTGCTATTAGCAAAGATGAAGACAAACGCTGACCAAAATAGATGGGATTCAGTAAAGAGGTACAAACTGACCAAAATGTTGAATGAACTTTCAAACTTTTCTGGTCATGGTACAGAATTGGTAACGGTATATATTCCGCCACGACGTCAAATTTTTGACGTTATATCTCAATTGCGTAACGAAGCTGGAACTGCCTCGAACATTAAGTCCGACTTGACTCGAACCCACGTTCAAGATGCATTAAGCAGAACAATCGAACATATCAAACTTTTCAAGGACACGCCTGAAAATGGACTTGTTGTTTTCTGTGGAGCTATTCCGACAGGCAAAGGTTTTGGCACTGAAAAGATTGAACTTTACTCTGTTATGCCACCAAAGCCAATTCAGATCAATCTCTATCGATGCGACGATCATTTCTGGACAGACCATTTAAAGGACATGATGAAAGACGACAAGGTATTAGGAATTTTGGCCATCGATAATCAAGAGGCAGGTCTTGGAATTTTAACTGGTGATAGATGGGAGGTTATAGATACACTGACGTCTGGTGTAGCAGGTAAACACAGACAAGGGGGTCAATCTGCAAAAAGATTTGAAAGGCTTCGTGACAATGAACTAAATGAATATTATCGTAGAATTGCAGATCATTCACAAAAAGTATTCATTAATCAATTTAATGTCAAGGGCATTATCGTAGGAGGACCTGGTCCTACAAAAGAAAATTTTCTTAAAGAAGAATATTTAGATTATAGATTGCAAAACAATGTTATCAGTACTTTGGATATATCATATTCAGGTGATGAGGGTATTAGGGAAATCATAGACAAAGTTAACGAACAAGGAGTTTTGACCGAATATCGCTTGATGGAAGAAAAAAAAATTATCAAGAAATTCATGAAAGAGGTTCATACAGGAAAGGGGCTTGGCATATATGGTATTTTTGATGTAGTAAAATCCTTGCAAAATGGGATGGTTGACACGGTTATTGTGACTGACGATATTGCTTATTTCAAAATCGATGTAAAATGCAAAAGATGTGGGAACATTCAGGAAAGGTTTACTAACAGAGCTGATTTGATTCCTTTAAAGCAGGAACTTTTATCAAAACCTTGTCCATCGTGTGGCGCAATTGATTTTGAAATTAATGAAAAAGATATTGTAGATTATTTGGAAGAGATGACTGCGTTAACTGGAGGCAAGATTGAAGTAATATCTGCAAAGACCGAAGAAGGTGCTCAGTTGGCAAGCATTGGCAAAATTGGAGCAATTCTTCGATTCAGGCCTATTGCAAGCTCTTGATTGTATAGCTTTTTTAACATTAGTGCTAATGTATAACATATACATTATGGGAGTATCTAGGCAGCAAGGACAAATTCGCAAAGTAATGATAGTTGAAGATGAACAGGATATTCTGCTCTTGTATAAGGATTACTTAAAGTCCAAGGGACATTTTGTGATAGTAAGTTCTACTACTGCTGATGAAGTATTAGTTGATTATGAAAAGTATGCACCTGATATAGTAATCATAGACTATAAACTTCCAGGCAAAAAAAATGGCATCCAGGCAGCAAAAGAAATTCTTATTAAATATCCTTCAGCCCGAGTATTGATAATAACGGCATATGAAAATGCAAAAGAAGAATTAAAGAAAGATGAATTTTTTAAAACTAAGAAAGCAGAGGTATTGATAAAGCCTGTCAAATTGGCACATCTGGCAGATACCATCGTTAATATTTAGACATACAAAAACCTGCCACCCCACTCACGTCATTCATTATAATTATTCTAACCTCCACCTATTATATTGAATATATCTATACTGTCATTATCTTGGCAACTATTGAAGGTTAAAATTAGACAATACCTGGTTCGAGAATCCCTGATAATGTATTATTCTTTTTATGTATATACCGTTAAAAAACAACAGGATTAAACATTAGTTATATTTATTTTGAATATTGGCTAATATTATATGATTATACAGAAAGAATAAGAGAACAGAAGGATTGATAACCGAAACAATTATGAAAAAAGCGACGTTAAAGATACAATGGTAGATGTAGGATGTATTATAAGAGCAGTTCTGAAATCAGTAATAAAGGTAAGTAAAGAAAAGTTTCACATGGTCATTAAACATCAAAGAAATATTGTACGGTGATGACGACAATAATAAATAATACATAATAGCGATACTGCAAAAGCTCACTGAATGGCCAACAACAAATGTCCAAAATGTTCTTCTGACATGATGCAACACCCATCATTACTATCGGTGCCATTAAGTTAATGATCCAAACAAAAGATAAAATCAAAAATGTAAATATAGAAGATCAGGATGCAAGTTATGTCTTTAAATTCAACTCCTGTAAAATGTGTGGATACTGCGAGTTCTATCTTATTAACAGTGGAAGTAGAGTTTAATAGAGGTTTATACATTCACTATTCATAAGTTTAGCAAGTATGATGATTTATATCAGGAATCTTTTTCAGAGAATTTAGAGCGATGATCTCTAAAATTTTAAAATAATGATTGTGTACGAGTTTGTATATTTTCTGAAATATGCCTCCTTGTTTATCAATTCAATGGTTTCTTTGGGTTTTTTTGTTGTGTTGCTTCTTTAATATCTTCTTTGTCAAACCTCCCATCATAGGCAAAAAAGAAATATGTCCTTAAAACAAAATCAAGGCATCCATATCAACTGAGAATTTTGGTAACTTATACGTGGTGTTTTTTAATACGACGATGTGCAAAAAATAAAGGAAGAATTGTTTTGTATTTCTACAAGTAAGGAGAGTTGTAACACAGCGTAGTTGTAACTTGCAAATCCTGTTGGTTATAAGGGTCAAGTTTATAGAATTGATCGTTCTTTAATAATTATGGTCAGTGAAAATTAAACCTGCTCTGTGTCATGAAAGTCATGTCCTTATTGTCAATCCAAATTTAAAGACAATGCTGAACTCTCAAAACACATAGACAGAATACATACTGGTTTGGGTTTGCTAGAAGGGGACAGGCGCAAATGGTAAACAAGATTGCGGACCATTACTTTTTATTTTTTATAATTGAATTTAATTCTATCGTAACGCATGTATTCCTTATCTTTGGTAATTGTTTTTTCTAAGTAATCTGTCGCCCGTGTATACAGTGCATATATAGATCTATATCATTAAAAATAAAAAAAAATGCTTTTATGAATATTCTATACTTTCTTCTTTAAAGGTGGATTATACTGCCTTGTTCTCATTTTTCCAGTATGCTATTAGCACCTCAGGTCTTATGTGCGTGTTCACTAACATGTGGAGATTGCCCAACAAACTTTCTTCTAAAGTGACCAGAGGGTCTTTTTGATAAAAGTTCAATAAACCATGCCTCGTGTTCAACTTCTTCTTGCATTATTTTTTGTGCAATATCGTATGTTCGTGGATCTTTGCCGGCAGTCATATCACATACTTCTCCCCATGATCTTATTGCACATTGCTCTGCCTCTAGCAATACTGTAAGTATGGATTTGATATCTTGCCAATTATCAGGTAAATAGGCATCAGGGCATCCAGCTTGGTCAGCAAATTCTCTAATATCTCGTGGTAAACTACCACCTAACTCATATAATCTGGGAGTCATTGCCTCAAAATGATTTCTATCTTCAATCCTAGCATCCTCTACTATTTCCTTAATTCCTTCACCTTCTAAACCTGTACAATGCATTCTTAAGATTGTATAATAGTAATATGTTGTAAACTCAGCGCCTACACCTTTTCTAATTAATTCTATTAATCTTTGTACATTTACCCCATTCTTTTCCAAAACTTCCAATGCTACAATTTTTGGAACTGTTCCTTTTGTAGTACTTGCCATAATCAAACATCATAATATAAGGTATAAAAGCGTTTTTTAGATCTCTAATCTATTGAGTATTGTATATTGCTTTAGTATTATATGGAAACCAATATTATTTTTCAATCCCTTGCAATCTATCTGCATGACGCACATCCATCATCATATGCTGGTGATCGTATCTTACGTTAAATATATAGAATACGTGATATCAATTTAAGACATTGCTGATCTTTGATTTAATCGAACACCAAACTACCATGTAGAGTTTGTATATATATATATATAAATACATACATCTGTTCCGTTTTCCTAAGAAAATACATCCGAATTCAGGATGGCAATATGGATTGTAGGTAAAAATCTAAAGGAAGCCATATTCTTTCCATTTCTTATCAACAAATGCCTTTGTAAGATTATCTACAGTGACCTGTTGCTGAATTTCCCTTGTGAATCCTTCTTCTTTCCATTTAGTAGTTGCATCAATTCCCATCTTAGATCCTATATTTACAAGTGGAGATGCGGGATCCAATGTGTCAGTTGGAGCGTTATCAATTATCATAGTATCGCTTTTGGGTCGGTTCTTGTCGTAATGGCCCATATTACTTCATTCATATCCTGAATGTTAATGTCATCGTCCACAACTACAAAAATTTTTGTTAGCGAAAATTGTCCCATCCCCCACAAACCCATCATAACTTTCTTCGCCTGTCCAGGATACCTTTTCTTTATTGAAATTACCGCAAGGCCTTGAAACCAACCTGCAGGAGGCATAGAGAAATCGACAACCTCTGGATGAAACATTTGAATCAGCGGCAAAAAAGAACTTTCGATGACTTTTCCATAAATGCATCTTCAAAAATAGGTTTGCCTACGACAGTTGTCAGATAAATCGGATTTTTCCTTCTCATTATTCCGGTAAGTGTAAACGTAGGGTAAGGTTCAGGCGGAGTATAATACCCGGTATGATCCCCAAATGGACCTTCCATACGAATATCATCAGGATCTACATAGCCCTCCAATACAATTTCAGCATTAGCAGGAACATCCAAATCAATAGTTTTACACTTTACAAGTTTAATTCCTTTTTTCCTCGTTATTCCGGAAAAAAGAAATTTGTCAAGGCCTTCAGGAACAGGCGCAACAGCACTGAAAATTGTTGCGGGGTCTGC
Source organism: uncultured Nitrososphaeraceae archaeon (assembly GCA_963825865.1). Taxonomy (GTDB): domain Archaea; phylum Thermoproteota; class Nitrososphaeria; order Nitrososphaerales; family Nitrososphaeraceae; genus CAWGVG01. The sequence goes on from CAWGVG010000032.1 coordinate 24,190, forward strand.
ACCTATAATTATAGCTACTTCGATTCTTTCTTTTTTTCCTTCATTATTTCATAGTGTTGTGCTCCGCGCTTATGAATTTGCCAATGCATTATTGCTTTTTTATCATCTATTATTTGAATTCTATATACGCCCAAATTTCGGATTTCAGTTTCGGGATGCTTTGTAACGGTTAGTCCAAAGGTAATGAATTTTCCAGCGTCTCCAATAAAGGATTTTAGGATAGGCAAGGAATATAGGCTGGCTTATATAGTTCAACAACTTCAGTTACAGGGCCTGAATCAACGTATTTTGGACCATATTCTGCAAATTCAGAGAATTTTGGTATCATTTTAAGTTTATTGAGCATTCCAGAAGGGATTTTCATTTTTGTTAGATTTTAATACGTCCCCCAATTTCCCTAAAATCTTTAAATTCAAGAGCAATTGTAATTTTTCCATTGTTCCAAACGCGTTCCCAAGCACGGGGATATTTGAGCCTTCTACATTTTCAAATAATAACAGCTGGCTTATTACCCATATACATTAGCCCGCCTCATAATCTCTGCAATTTCCAAATTGATACTCACCTCGTTTTTACCCTTTTTAATTGTCCAGCATTATCCAAGGCTTTAACGTATTCTCCAGGCTTTCGAAAGGCATGGGAAAAGATGGTTCATACAGGTAAGAGAAGCGTTGTCAATAGCCAAAAAAGTAATGGTTTATAAATCATCACTAAAAAGTTTTAGAATGAGGAAAAGTAATCTCAGAGAAAAATTAATTAAACCAATTACTAAGCAAAAGGCAAGTGAAAAGTGCCAAAACATAAGAATAAATTTTTGTTGATTTTAAGCGAAATTAAAATAATTTTTTGATTTTATGTCTACAATTCTAAATTTTTCTAGCATCTATTCTCACATTTTTAACTAATCGCTTGACAATTTTTATTGCC
>CAWGVG010000033.1:0-130539 GCA_963825865.1 uncultured Nitrososphaeraceae archaeon
ACCTCATTTGGAAGATCAACACCGAATAATAACAATGAATTGATTGTAAATTAAATACTCAATCCATATAAGAGCAGAATAATTTATTATTTTCAAACAATAGTCATTCTAACTACACAGGCGTTGTCTTTAGGAACTCTATCATGTGCTGTGCCTTCCACTCACAGGTGTAATTTCATGTGGCATAATAAACTGAATACCCAAGCTAATAACATATAATGCTGCTAACATTACTCCTACTTTAAGACCTATTTCTCTCTTAAACATTGGGATCAATGCAATAATAGTTACTACAGTGACTAGAATCATCTGATAAGAAAGCAGTGTATTAACGCCAATTGCTGAAAAGAATCCCCCATGATACATTGCTCCAAAGACTGCAACTGCAAGTAGTAATGTATTGTTTAATATTTTGGAACCAAGAACATTAGATATAGCTACAGAAACACCCTGAGCACCTTTCCTGGCCAAGATCATCAGGGATATCTTCTCTGGCATCTCTCCTGCTATTGGACTAATTATCACTGCTAGTATAACTGCGGATATGCCAATATCGGCAGAAATACCTTCTAATGAATGTATGAATGGCTCTGCCCCTACTAAAATTCCTGCTGTTCCAGCCATAAAAATTAAAATCGCTTTGAGCATTTGTTTATCAAAGTCTTTTGGCGTATGTTGAAAATCCTCTTTTTTGATTTCCACCAGGTCAGGTTCTGGTTCACTTTTTATCGTTGTTTCTATACTCTGACTCTCATTGTCATCTTTTTCACTACATATTCCTGTAACCTTATTTGATCTGAATCTTAATAATTGCTTTATTCTTTTCTGCTTTCATTTCATATAGTGCCATCATAAAATATGCAATAAACATGCCAGCAAATATGAATCCGTCAAGATAATTGTAGCCATCAATGAATAATACGGCGCTTACTATTGCTGTTATGATGAGAAAAATCTTGTCTAGTTTAAAATTGCTTACATTAACACCTTTTAAAGGTGCTTTGGACAGTCTTGTTGTAGCAATAATTAACATGATTGACAAACCAAGAGTCATCATTAACAGGTTACTTCCCAGTCCTGCACCAAGAGCGACGCCATAACTTCCACTAGATGGAGCATAAATCACTATTGCAATTTCTGGAAGTGTTGTGGCTATACTTAACACTGTTCTGCCAACAAACTTAGCACCATACTTGAAAGATAGGTGCTCGGCACCGTAAGAAAGAGCCCAGCTCGCAATAATTAATTCGCTTAGCCACATAAGCATATTAATTAAATTGTTATCAAACATAATCTTGTTTCTTACCCCTATTATTCTACAATTCACTCAGGTTTCGACATACAAGATGTTGCTGCTTCTTCTGTTTGCTTTCACGATCCATATTTAAGACGAGATCTAATTTGTCATTATTTATTATTATGCTGTGACTCGAATCAAAGCCAGATAAATCCCCAAAGAAACTTCGACTGGAATCATAATCATAATCTCTATGCTCACGGCGATCATAGAAGAATAGCTTCTAGGTCGATGATAATGACCTCATCATACTCATGGATGCATCAACTGCATTTCTTTTGAACAATTAGCATATTGGACATGTGCATCTAAAAATAAGCTCATAAGCTGAGTAAGCATTAAAAGACAAGATATTGCTTAAAAACATTCAGGTCCTCAAGTGAAAATGGGTTGTTAAATGAAATTATGTAATGATGATGATAATAATAATATGTTGAGAATTATGGCTAATAATAAAAAACAAAAGAACAATTTTTCAGTAGCAATACTCCTTATCTTTTCTATGGGATTTTTAGTAGGGCTTGTTCCTTATGTGGTTTCATATCCATTTCCAATTGGCTATGATGTTGTTAATTACTACATTCCGGTCACGGCAAATTTTGATTAGCATTGGTCTAAAATATCAATTCAATTCCCTCTTTATGCTTATTTGCTTCATCTTATAAATATCACAACAGGGCTTTCACCCTACCAATCGGTTATAATATTAGCATCTATAATGTCTGGAGTTTTTGCGATATCTCTATTCTTACTATCAACGAAATTGCTGAACCTGTCTATTGAATATAGTCTGTTCTTATCTGTGTTTGTAATCTTTCAAGTAACTGTGCTCAGGACTATCTGGGATTTGCATCGCGACCTTTTTACACTTTCGCTTATGTCTTTAATTTTTTCATTAATTTATGGGAAGAGTGGAAAAGATAAAGAAGCGGAAAAGGAAGTGGAGCTAAAAGACAAAGAGAAACAGAGCGGGAAATTAGTATCTATAAGACGACAGTTGCAAAAACATATTATCATACGCTATCTGAATTTTAAATCTATCCCATTTATTGCATCATTAACTCTTCTTTCTGCATTAACCTCTTCTGCAGATAGAATGACTGGAGGGTTATTTACTATTTCTATAGTAATTTATTCATTTGCTGTCGTTAGAACGAAAGTATCAATTCTATGCGCATCGATTGCGTTATTCTTTTTTATAACTGGAGCAGTGCCAAGCTATAATGTTATAATTAATGGAATATTTCAGGAGCAAGAGTTAACGACTACGTTAAAAAGCCCAATAATAAAATCATCATCATTGATATCTTCTAATATCAATGACATTGATAACAATTATAACCCAATAAATCTTTTGGTATTGTTTATAGTCATTACTGGTTTACTCTTACCTACTGGAATAATCGGAATTAAAGAACTCTTCAAGTCGAAGAATGTATTGATTATTCCACTAACCATTACCATCATACTGTCATTCTCATGGATACTTTTCCCATATAAAGAATCATTAGTTGCTGATAGATGGATTATATTATCTGGTGTATTCTTATCAATATTTTCAGGATATGGTCTCATAAATCTGGTTCAGCGAATAAAGATTGTTAGCAACAACAATTCTTTACTCATAAAGAAGTATGCTAAAAAAATAATTTTGCTATCTGTTATAGCTATATTCATTGTGATTGGCATAATATACGAAGTAATGCCTACAACGCAAGCTTTTGTAATATATGGAATTACACATAAGAACATAGGAAGTTTTATGCCCCTTACAATGCAAATTAATTCAGTAGATATAAAAGATAATCAAAAGCTTTTATCCTCAGTCTCTTGGATAAACAATCATACAGAGCACAATGCAATCATTATAGGAGAAAAGCATTGGCGCGGATTTATGGAATTGTATTTACGTGGCAATCGCACTTTTTACTTTTCTGATAATTTGTATTCCTTGATAAACCAATTAACGCTGAAAAACGATGTTCCCATGTATTTGGTTAAAATCTCGGATTACAAAAACGGGAACACTAAAAGTAACAATGATCTGTTATTTTCCGCTAACCCATTCTCTGTCTACAAAGTAGAACACCATTAACCAAGTCAGGAAAAAAAAGCATACCTCCTTCTCTGATAAAATACTCTTCAACCTTTATGCGGGCAACAACAAAATTCCATTTAATCTATGTAATAACAACAACAATGTTGTGTCGTGTTTGCTGTGATCTTTCGTTATTTAACGTTCGTTCCTTTATAACAAACCTGGCTGATTATAGTATGAAATCTGAAATGACCTCCAAATACCATAAATTAATGGTTATGGAAGGTGTTTTCGTCAATATTAATAATATTAATAACAATATTATTTAAATTTGATTGGTACTATACATATTACCCACTATTATACCAACTTTCTTTTGTTTATATAACGGATTAGTTATATATTAATTAAATACGACGCATGCCGACTTTAACAGCAGAAGAATCTAAAATTATAATAATATCCGCTTTTGCAATACTGCTAACTAGCATTCTACTAGTATATTTACCTGTTTTAGCAGCATATAGTGATATCCAATTAATTTCTTCTAATAATACTGAAAACAGACATGATAGACATATTACTATCCTAACCGACAATAATTCGACTTTGGGTTCTGGATCTCAGTCAGGCATTGTAAATAAATTAACACCAAAACCTTCATCATCAACAACCGAAGCTGAACAAGCGTCCACAGCATCAGCACCTCCAATCAAAATGGTCGCTTTAACTACTACAAATGCAAATTTAACTGGGACCAACAAGCATGATGGTGGAGTAGATAAATTCGGCATAAAAGAAATACATCCAACTAAGAAAGGTGGAAGAGAATGGTACATTAATATGAATAATCCTGTAAATGATACTTTATTTTCTATTGGAGGATCTAGTCAAAGCATTACCCAACAAACTAATGATGGATCCTGGCGCATTGCTAATCCACAGGTAAGAATGCGTGTTACTGCTCCTCCAGATTCTGCGCAATGGAAGAATGTAGAGATAACCGGTTATGTTAAAGTAAATTCTACCAGCGATAATCGTAAGCATCAAGGAGATATACCTAACGATATTGCATGGCTTGCAAGAAGTGGAAGACACAACGATGAAGTCCCATGTGATGGTACAGCTCTAATAGGTGGAATACGTGAAGATGGTAGTGTGGGGTGGAAAAAAGAGATATGGTTTACAGGCGGTTATACAAAAGAATTGGCTCAAGCTAAACCTACGGATTCAATAGTGGGAAGGTGGATTGGTTGGAAGGTTATAATGTATAACATGGCAAATGACACAGCAGTAAGAATGGAATCATACCTAGATGATAATAATAACAACCATTGGGTAAAGGTTACAGATATTATTGACGATGGTGGATGGTATGCTGATGCTGGCGACGATGAATTTTATAGTGCGGATTGTGGTAAACCCAAAGACTATATAATAACAGATTCTGGTCCTGTGGTAATATTCAGAGCAGATAATATGATATTAGATTTTAAAAACCTCAGCGTAAGGGAGATTGAGTCCAGCTAAATCGCATAGTAGAAGAATCAAAGTTATTTTTATCAAACTAACAACTTGTTATCTTTGATTGCCGGGAATGTCAGTGTCTTTATATATGTCCGCTGCGATTATTAACAACAATAGTACATTTGAAAAGTAAAATAGTTTTATCATCTCTAAGGTATATGCTATTTACAGTTATTCCATTAGCTTTATTGGCTTTCACTGATCCTGCGATAGCAGAAGAAATGACAAATTCAACTTCTTCTTCTTCTTCTAACGAAAACTGTATTAGCTATGATCCTTCTGGTAGGATAATTTCAATAGGGTGTAAATCAGCAAGTCTAACCGATATAGACAACCAGCTTAACGATGATAGTGTTTTGGATAGACAAGGCGACGGAGTCTGGTTGCTAAATGCAGGTATTGTAATTGCGAACGACGCCACATTTATCATTGATCCAAAAGATACCACATGGCTAAAGATAGTTGCAGATGGAACAAATGCATACCCAATACAAGTATTTGGTAGCCTAAAGATTGATTCAGTAAAAGTAACTTCATGGAATCCACAAACCAATGACTATGGCCAAAGTTATGGATCAAGGGAAACTTCTGGAAAAATAGTTCATCCAGGAGCTCCTAGACCATATATTAGAGTGGAAAAAGAAGCAACAGGTACAACAGACATTACTAACTCAGAGATTGCATATTTAGGATACGAAGGAGGATGGGGTACAGGAACATCTGGGATTCATTATCATTTGGCAGGACATGGTAGTGTAATAAGAAATAACGATATACACCATCTATATTTTGGGTTTTATTCAGTCGGCGTAGGAAATATGGTGATTGAAAACAATAAAGTTCATGATATGGGTCATTATGGCATAGATCCGCATACAGGAACTCATGATATGGTAATTAGAAATAACACTGTATATGGCAACAATGGTACAGCTATAATCTGTTCGCAAGATTGCTATAACATACTTTTTGAAAAAAATGTAGTTTATAATAATACAGGGTCTGGAATAGCATTTAGTAGAAATGTGACTAATTCTATTGCTAGGGACAATAACATCTACGATCAGTCCAGAGCTATTCACGTTTCTCAGTCACACAATAATGAGATATACAATAATACAATTTCAAATGGCAAATCGGGTATTGTTTTGATTAGCAACTCTTCTGCCAATAAGGTGCATGATAACAATATCATAAATGCCAAAAATCCCTTGAGGATTGATCCTGGTCTTGATCAAGTCAATACGCTTTATGCTAATAGAATAGAAAATAATAGCACTCCTAGTTCTTCTTCTACTGCTAATCAAGAATAAGCAACCAAGGTCAATGAAGGATCTGATGTGCTATAATAATATAATTACTTTACTCGTTAAACAGTAGAGGAAATAGCCTATATGCATAAATAGCTCAAAAAAAATCTATTTATCAATAATGATAATGATGATGATCCTTATCTTCAAAAAGATAAAGCTATTTGCTATTATAACGAGGTCGTGTTGAGAAGCCAACGAGCATAAGTACGTTAGGCACTATTATTATATCATGCATTACTAATTGAAAAAGCCTATAATACCGTATAACACATGGCTTTAGATCAAAAATTTATACCTGTACTCCTCCTCCGGTTTTGCTCACAAGATCTGCATGAACATATAATTGATCAAGTTTATATCCTCACCATTATATAGTTGATTGATTTCCTATTATTGTATGTCACAAAGAAACGAGGAACAGCAGCAACTCCCAACTTATCTAAAATATAGGACCTTAAAAGATATGCTCAAAATCATACTCTTTGTCCGCCCAATCGGCTCTTGGCCTAATCCCAATGCTTTATCACATCAACTACAATAATCAACAAATAATATTTCTGCAAACCGGAGCAATAGGCGGCGTCGTAATTCATTATATTGTACAGGATGAAAAGCCGAGTAAGAAATTCATCGAGTTAAAGCGATTAACCGATCAATTTAGCTTTGTCGATGATATCGGAACTGATACACAATCATTATACCTTCCCATATTAGAACTGGAATACTCAACGCTCAAATTTCCCCTATAAAATTTGGCTTTTAAATGCAAAAGAGCGTTACTTTAGTGGATGCGCCGCTGAAATAATATCATAATAAACCCTATAAAATAGTAAATTGGGTTCCTTCTGCAAGTTCCATGATGAACATGATATATCTGACATGTATCAAATTTGCGATATATGCATATTCTTAATTAACCCTTGTAATCATATTGGCATGTTGTTAAAGTGTTGGAAGATAAAGTTGCAGTAGTCACGGGGGCAAGTAGTGGAATAGGCTATTCTACATCTTTAGCGTTATCAAAAGCTGGTGTAAGGGTAGCAGTTGGAGCAAGGCGCAAAGACAGGTTACAAGAGTTAGAAAAGCAAATAATCAAGATAAACAATAAAGGAGAAATCTTTATCCAAAAACTTGATGTTACAAGCAAATCAGATTGTGATTCATTTGCTGAAGCTGTAGTAAAAAAATGGGGAAAAATTGATATTCTAATTAACAATGCTGGTTTAATGCCCTTAAGTTATTTTGAGAATCTCAAAGTGGAAGAATGGGAACGGATGATTGATGTAAATATCAAAGGAGTCTTATACTGCACTTCAGCAGTAATTCCATATATGTTAGATGGTAAATCGGGACACATAGTCAATATCTCTTCGGTTGCAGGGAGAATAGTATTTGCGGGAGGAAGTGTCTACTGCGCAACAAAACATGCCATTACTGCATTTAGCGAAGGTTTAAGAAAGGAATTAAGCCCAAAATATAACATACGCGTTACATGTATTGAACCAGGAGCTGTTTCAACAGAACTAATGGACTCAATAACAGATGAATCTATGAGAGGATTTATACAAGCTACTAAGAATATGGAAATATTGCAGTCAGAGGATATAGCAAATGCGGTCTTGTACGCAATAGAAACACCGAATCATGTTAATGTCAATGAGATATTGATTAGGCCCACATCCCAAGAAAGGTGAGATCGCATATCATGCTTGAAGCGTATGTATTGCTCTCTGTTGATTAACCTTTAAAGTAAGGCCTATTAATTGGCAGTTAGGTTATACTTATTATGATAGAAGCAATATTCAAAGTCTATGAGTTGTTGAAATCAATGATTGCACAGGTAACAGTTGTTTAACATGTAGTAGCGAGGCATATTTAGAGTTTTACAAACCTGCCCTTATTAGAGCAAACTCGTGCTAGGGTAATTAAAACCTTAATGGATGGAATCCAACTTAATATGTCAACCGAAGAATCTAAAAAATTACTAAAAAGACATGTAAACAGCAAAACAAATCTTGTGATTATGTTTGTAGATATTAGTAACTCAACGGAAATGAGCCTATCTTTACCAGAGGACAAATTTGCTCTAATAGTGCAAATCTTTGCCCAAGAATTAAGTATAGCCATATCAGGTTATGGTGGCTATGTATTCAAGTATGAAGGTGATGCTGTCATTGTATTATTTCCAGCAGAATATGATAAGTAAAAGCATGCAAAAATGCATTGAATTATTCGAGAGCGATTTTAGAAATCATAAGAGAAGTTATCAATCCTGCTTTTAAGGCAAATAAATTATCTGAAATCTCAGTAAGAACAGGATTGGATCACGGTGATGCTCTAGTAGTGCTTTACGGCAAGAACTTAGAAAAGGCACACATAGATATAATCGGGTCTAGTATAAGTATGGAGCAAAGGTTGCATCTCTTGCACAGCCTAATCAGGTGTTGTTTACAATATTCTTGAGTCATCGATAAGCCACAAAGACTTTGTAAATAATAATAAGTTTATAGAGGTAAATCTCGATCCAACAAAATGGAGTTACCCTTCTCACTTGAATGCTGGAAGTATATATTGTGTATATGAGTATAGTTATATTGTCATCTAACTATTTTACCTATAGGAACACTAGGTCTAAAGCGTAATGGCAGATGGTTTACTCCATGGAAAAACACTCCGTGAAGAGGTTTTAACGCTTCTTGTTTATATTCATCATCGAATCTTAAATCATGTAATCTCTCGAGAATTATCTTCAATACTACCTGTGCTTCCAGACGAGCCAATGTAGATCCTAGACAAAAATGAATGCCGTGGCCAAAGGCGATATGAGCATTTGGATTACGTGCCATGTCAAATTGTTCTGGAAAATGGAAAATAGATTCATCATGGTTTGCTGATCCTATCCATATAATCATCCTTTGTCCATATTGTATTTTTCGTCCACCAATATTGGTGTCGTGGATTGCGAACCGAAATAGTGCTTGAACAGGAGATCGGTAACGTAATGTTTCTTCTATCGCAGAAGGAATTAAAGGGTAGGACTTATTATCCTGTAATAATAACAGTTTGAATTGTTGAGGATGTTCAAGCAAGGATCGAATTGTATTGCCTATTAGGTTTACTGTTGTTACATGTCCAGCTAAAAGTAAAAGTGAACAGAAGGCAAGAATTTCTTGCTCAGACAGAGAATCTCCATCAATCTCTGCATTCAATAGATTGCTTATTAGATCATTGCGTCGGTATTGCTTTTCGTTTTCCAACAATATTACCAAAATATGAATCCATTTCATTTTGAACTTTTTTGAAAATGTGTTCTGAATTCTTGTCAGGAATGTTGCTGCCTACCTGTAGTTGATCCGAGTAACTGGTCTGCCCAATTTCTAAAGAGATCTTGATCCATGACTGGAACACCAACCAATTGTGCAATAACTGTTACCGGCAATGGATATGCTAAATCGCTTATCAGATCCATTTTACCTTTTTCAATTATTTTATTTATCATATCATGGCCGATTTCTTCTATTGTTGGTTTTAGCTTGGATATTGTCTTAGGAGTAAAGGCTGAGGCAATGACGCTGCGTAGCTTGCTGTGATAGGGCGGATCAGATGTGAGCAGACTAGGCCGGAAACCCTGCGGTTCTTGTTCTTTTTGTGATGATTTTTTTATGTTGGCTAATTTCTGAACGTCAGAGGAAAAATTTCTATAATCAGTGAGGATAGTTTGTGCATCATTATAACCAAAGATTCCCCACATACTATTTTTATCATCATATGCGACGGGATCGAGATGTCTCATTTTTTTATAAAATGGAAAAGGATTCAACAGCTCTTGTGGCGATGGAAAGATATCAGCCATGTTTTCAACACATGTTAAACAATAATTTATGCCTATTCCAAACTCGGTTGTTATTTGATTATATTTGTTCTTATATCGTTCATTTTCCTCTTGATTATCAGACTCTTTGCATTTAGCCTGGTTTACTTTGATTTATGTATCATTATTTTTGAGCTTTTGCGACGCCAATTCTAGAAGAAGTAATGAAACTGCGGATCATCAATGATGTCAGAGGACGGCGAGTATATGGTCAAAGATGTTAAAAATTCGGAATATTCGCTATACGAATGGAGGGGCTTATCATATCAATCTTACAGGGGAAGCAGTTAAGATACCATACATAATGCAAAAAGGGGCGATAAAAATAATAATAGAGATACCACCTGCTCGTATAATTCTCACAGATATCGCTCCCGAAGATAACAATAATGATACAGCAGTAGTAACAAAGATAACAATAAAAATAGTAGAAATATGAATATAGAAAATTATCAGTACAGTTACTATACTGTTGTATAATTAGTCATCATCTCAGAACTTTAAAACCAATTCTGACTTCCGCTTGGAATTCTATTTTTTCGCCTTCTTTTACCCGAAATGTGACACGACCCAATTCTCCCCATTCTATATTCTTTACCGTTTTTGCAGCCTCTTTAAAGGCATTATTCACGGCATCAGTAATGTCTGTATTTGAGGTTCCTATTATGTCCGTATATTTATAAACCATATGTTACAGAAGAGCATTGTCATTTATATACATATTATTTAATAATAAATTGTTATTGAAATGCTTCCAAATACTACTGACGAGAGAAAGTATATTATTATTACTATGTGGTACTGGCAGTTGTTGGATGCTGATGAAGAAGAAGAAGAAAAGACTAGTCCAATTTTTAAATCAAAGGCAAAGGAAAAGTTAATGTACAAATCATTATTATTAGATCCAATAGAGGCATTATAAAGAATAAATATCATATTTATCGCAATAATTGTCTCTTGCGCAATTCTTTATACCTCAGACAATTATTAATGGAAATATAACAAGTGCGCAGCAGCCAAATAAAAATAATAGCACTGGTGTTACTAATGCGGCCGCTAATACTACTAAAGAGGCAAAAGCTGCAGAAAATAAAACAGGTGGAGAAGCACAGTCTTCCGCCGCTAATACGACTCAAGCAGCTAAAAGTGCAGAGAATAAACTAGAACATGCAGCAAAGACATTTATGAACAATACAGGACATGCAGCAAAACAATTCATTACTAATCTAACTGGAACGACTAAACAATTCCTGGTCGGCGGCAAATAGTAATGCGATAAAATAAAGTCCGGTATACATTTGAACTAATTACTCGCTTACAGACAATTGACTTTAATAATAATACGACAAATTGCATTTATTAAATTAGATCATTAAATGTTAAACTATACCTATATGTGACATCTGTCAAAAAAATGGCATTCTACAGTGACTTTTTTCGCATTCATACATCATACCACATTTATGGCATTGATGATGACAAAGCTGTTTCTGTTCTTGTTGCCGTAGGCTACCTCTACTACAACTAACTGCCCCTGCTATTGTCAGTCTAATTCAACCAAAAATCTCGTTTCATTGGTTGACTTTTTCTCCAATATTCCTTGATCTATAATAGATGTATTGCTAAAAGTTATATTAGTTTAATTTTTTCATAATTCTATACGTCGTCTTCTTCCTCTCCTGTAGCACTTTTAACCTTTACATTTTCGCTTGTAACTTGGTCGCTTACTGTACGAGTTTCAATAACTGGCTTCTTTTTGACAGCTACTTCTTCTTTAACATAGGGCTGCTTTGTTACTTGTACTTCTTCTTTCTTTAATGGTATTTTAATTTCTGTTCTAGATTGTACTGGTCCTTCTGTTGCTTTTCTAGCATCACCAGTAACACGTCTTCTCTCAATAGATATTTCTTCATGTATTACTGGTACTTCAACTGTTTTAGTCTCAGTGAGTGGTTCTTTTGTTATAGTTGCTTCTTGTGCTGAATCCCTTTTAGATACATCTAACTTTTCTTCTGTTAATGGAACTGCGGTTTCTTCTGCTTCGCCTATAGTCTTGTCTCTTTTTGGCGTTGAAGTTTCCTCATCAGCTGCCCGATGATGATGACGGTGGTGAATCCCTCGAAAATCTATTCTCTGCATCTTCTTCAGAGATTCTGAATCGCAGTACAGTCACCATCATAGCTTTCAGCTAAATCTCTTGGAATGTAGAATTTTTTCTTATTTACCATTCCTCTCTGCACTAAAACATAATTCTGACCAACTTCCTGGACTTCTCCAAGATCTTCGTCGTTACTTCCTCTTGCTTCTTTCTTTGTTACATCATTCCAATCTATGCTACTGCCGCTTGTAGTACTTGCCATTTTACAACTAGTTATACATGGAATATAATACTTTTAGAAAATCTATTAAAAATGATAATATCATTATATTTAATCTAATATTTCTCTTTCTAGAACTAAGGTATACGTATCCAATTGATAAATAAATCGTATATAGTTTTAGTGTTTTGTCTAGGCTGATGATGTATTCATTGATCCTCCAATCCCTGTTATTACTGTCGTTGTCGTTCTCGTCCAGACAGATTACTAAAAATCGCATAAAAATTACTGCACCGTTCAATAGGAGAATGCAAACAGAGATACACATATGATTGTGTTATGTTTAACATGTCATCAAGAACCAAATTCTTCTCTGACTGTTAAATAACATTTTTTGATCTAATTGGATCTGATATCCTTTTACTAGCCTGATATAACGGAGCTGATTAAAGGTTCGCAAAAACTAAAGTACTTTTCACTAGTGCTTTTTCATTTCACCTTCTTCTTCTTCTACTAATTCCTCTCCAGCTGCGTTTCTAACACTGACTTTTTCACTTCTTACCTGTTCAGTTATTGTTTTAGTCTCAGTAACAGCTTTTTTCCTTATCACTATTTCTTCTTTTATATATGGTTTCTTTGAAACCACCACATCTTCTCTCTTTAACGGTATATTAATCTCTGTTTTAGATTGCGTTATTTCGTGAGATGATGATGACGACTTGGCTGGTACTGTTGAAATTGTTGATGATTCCGTCGCCTTGTCTGCTTCTGCTACCGATCTCCTTTCAATAATTAACTCTTCATGCGTTAACTCTACTTCAACTGTCTTAGTTTCCTTTACTGGTTTCTTTATAACTTTTGCTTGTACTACAGATTCTTTTTTAGACACCTCCAACCTTTCCTCAGTTACGGGAATGGGGCTTTCAGGATCTCTTGTTTGAACTTTTGATCTCTCTTCTCTTTCTGTTGCTGATGATGATGTGTCAGAGATAAATTTCTCTTTTGCTTCTTCCTCTGTGATTTCAAAAAGTAAAATGCGACCATTATATCCATGTGGAATAGACTTTGGAATGCAAAACTTTTCCTTGCTTATAGTCCCTCTTTGTGTAAGAACATAATTTTCATTTACCTCTTGTACTTCTCCCAAATCTGCATTGTTAAGACCTCTAGCTTCTTTCTTTATAACATCATTCCAATCTGTAACAGGACCAAATGTAGTGGATTCCATATTATCGAAGCGATATTACATTATCTTACATACGATATAATACTTGATAATTTTCAGTTCAAATGATGCAATAGAGAAAGTACAATAATATCCCATTTGATACCGATAACAATAATAATAATCCAACTTATTTTAGCATATTTATCTTAGGCTTAATGAGCAATAAGACCTTTCTATCAATGCCTCATACGTCCATTGACGATGGAGATCAATAGATGGATTCAATAAATCAGTGGTTGTGAGTTACAATCAGATAGTCTCAATAAGGTATTGCGAGTGTGTCTTATCTATACCCAGCTATTCTAAGATAAAGTCACCCATACGATCATTATGAGGTACTCATTGCCACAACGTAAGATAGATTATATTTTTTAATTGTTATAACTTATAATTACCATTAGTATAACAGCATTCGAGAAATGGAAAGCAACATTGATCAAGAAAAACCTGGCTATCCCAAAGAATTGACCGACGAAGCAGGAACCTCAAACGAACAACAACAGCAGGAACAAATAATTCCCGTTATAGAAGAAGAATTCTCGATTTCAAAGGAAACCACAGTCAAAGAAGCAAAAATAGAAAAGAGATGGGTTACCAAGACTAAGACAGTCAAGGTACCTATAACCTATGAGGAAGTATATATTAATGGAAAGAAAATGAAATCAGTAGAAGATAATTCTGTTTTCTCCTTAATAAAGGATAAGCTGAGTAGTAGCATAGGCAGTGATTCGGACAAATCAGTCAAGCTTTCTGTAAGAAAAAAAGGTGATCTTAAAGAAGGAGAGCTAGTTCCTTTATTCCCCCCCTCTTCTGATAATAATGCTTCAGAAACTGAAAAAGTGATTCCTCTTATGGGAGAGGAGTTTGAAATTAATAAGAAAATGGTCAAACTTTCAGAAATTGTAATAAGAAAAAGAAGAGTTACTGAAAAAAAGAAAGTCGATGTTGATATAAAAAAGGAAGAGGTTACGATAAAATATCCTGACGGCAATACGGAACGATTATAAACGCAGTAACTTTCGATAACCAGAAAGTTTTGAAAACGATACTGCATCTTGGGATATATTGTCGCTTGAAATAAACTGAGCCTGAATAGTTTTTTGACATGGTTAATCTTTTTCTAAAAATCCAATACAATACACTTTATAGATTAGATTGATGGTAATTCAAGAGTGGAGAATTTATTACCAAAGCGAAGGAGGTCTAGGATTATTTATGTTTTAGTTTTCTAGTGATGGAAGTCGAATTAAGAATCTTCATAATCAATAATATAATCGGTTCTCTCTCCTGGGTTAAAAATAAAATACTGTATAGTATTTTTTATTCAATAATATTTTCTACGAACCTGCCAACAGCATACTAAGTTTATTATCAGTCTTGCCATATTATCAGTCTTAACAGTTTTGCACATTAAGACCTTAAAACAAGGCGAAGCGAATAACTGGTGTGTAAATATTCAATGAACCGATGTTAATGTTTGAATAAATGTTATAAACATTGTTAAATTCGATCCTATTCTGTATCCTTACAATATATTTTAAAAATTCATATATGATGGCCACTATCATATAGAGGTCGGATTATTAATTTGTCCCTACCAGAACAAGAAGATAAGGCTGATACTCAAGAATATGTAGACAGTAAAAAGGTAACTAATCCTCTTGCTCAGCCAATAGCATGGAGGTATGGATTCCAGAATCGACTAAAGTTATTCCCATGGTGGTTGCGCTATAACATGGGCATTGCTGAGGAGGCTGTATTAAAGGATAAGATAATTCGATTAGGCACAGATATTGGATTACAAAATAAATGGATTAGCAGAATTTTGAGAAACGCGGTATCAGAGTTTTCGAAAAAAGGATTAGGCTCAGATTATTACGGTTATCATAACATAAATCATGAGCTTGAGGCTGCTTACTTTACTTTATTGGCAGTCAACCCTGGAAAACATGACCAAGCAAACAATAATAACAATGCCAAATTTAATCAAGAGGATATTAAATATCTATTTGTAGTCTGCTCTCTACCATGACTATGATCCGTCAAAACGATTTGATAAGCCACATGAGGACTCTGTTGAATGGTACTTAAGAAATGACAATACAGTAAAAAAATCCATTAAAGATATAGGCATAGATATTGATATCGTAATTGCACTAATACACAGAACTGCTTATCCTTTCAAAAATAAGGTTGCTGAATACGCAAAAAAGAGAATGCAGGAATTATTTACATGTGCAGGGTTTGCTGAAAATGATTACGTAAAAAGAGAGCACTATGACCGCTTAGGATGGTTTCTATCTGTTTCAGAACGAATAGCGGGCTATGCGTTGGGAAATTTTGATCATGCGATGGAACTCGCACGTCGTAACGCTCATGCTTTAGGATGGCATCCATCTCTCATAAATGAAGAGTCTGTCAAGTACTTTAGCTATTTGAAGGAGGAACAAAGTATGGTTGAATTTGTATTAGAGGGTATACCGAATGTTTATAAAAATAATTTCTTTAACAACATACAGGCTTTCAAGAATGCATGGCAAGAAGACATCAAGATAAAAGATTCAGTGAGAAAAGGGGAAATAACTCTTGTTGCTATTGTCCAAGAAAAAGCTCAGGGAAAACTTAACGATCCTTTCATAATAGAATCTATATTAAATATATACAGAGAATTGCCTACTCCGATACGCATTGACGAAGGCAGGTTCAGAAAGTTACTTTTTGATAACAATACAATCCTTATTATTTTGAGAATCAATGGTAAATCTGGAGAAATTGTTGGCTATGTAAAGGGCGGGCCATTGGAGAATTATGAGCTTCGGCGTGGAACATACGATGGGAATTTGGGAAAAAATAACACTGTCTTTATGGAATGGATCAGTATTAAGCCAGGTTATTGGGGAGCAACAGGCGGTCATCTTCTCAGGTCGGAGTTCGTCAAAGAGGCAAGGCGTAGAGGTTACACCTATGTGACCAGTTATGTGCATCGTAACGTCATCGCACATAGAATAAAAGAAGGCGAAAAAATAGAAGTCGTACAAAAATATGACCCTGATAATCTGGATTATTATAGGCTGGATGTCAGAGAGTTAGTCCATTTAGTGCTTCCACCAAAAATATTGCCAACTGATGTTGGATTGGATGAAAACTCTTCCCCTATGATAGAGTAGAGAAAGGGATTTGTCAATTGTATTGCGAGTACCTACATACGTGGGAAATAACGATGATGTGTATGTTCAAGGGGTTTTATTCAACAGCAGGTATAGAACAGAATTTAGCAGATAAAGACGTGAAGTATACTTTGGTGATTAGATACAGGAGATAAAGCAGATAGACTCTATTTTACTTATAGGATTGGCTTCTTCATACAGCAGGATTTGGGCTCAAAGGATATATTTTCTGTCTAAAAGCATATTAGGGTACAAGTTTTTTTACCAAAAATAAACTCTACAGTGTCGCTAATCCTCCTTGTAATGATCATGAAACCGGTGTGATGTTCCTGAATGGTACATTCTCATGCCTAGTGCCTAGCCTTCATAGACTTTGACGCAGACACAAAGGTAAATGACTGTTTGAGTGGGAAAATCGAAATAGGTTATTTGCGGATATGAGGAAATGACTTGGAATAAAATTGAGTCTATTTTGAATGGTTTTTGATTGATGGTGTAAATCATTAAATATTATTTTATAGTGTTTGCATTATGACCTTAGCAAGGGCAATATTTGCGTGTCTTATGCTATTGCTGCTCTGTATTGTATATCTTCTGCAAACCAATACTGCGATTGCAGATGTAACAACAACTACTACTACAACTCCAATAAAGCATCTCATAGTTATTTTCCAAGAGAATGTTTCATTTGATCATTACTTTGCTACTTATCCTAAAGCAGATAATAATAATGGATCAGGCGATCCGTCATTTCTCGCTAAACCACTAAACCAGATACGCCTTCCGTTAATGGTCTTTCAGCAGCAGGATTATTGACGAATAATCCTAATCTGGCAAATCCCTTTAGGATACCGAGACCTAACGCATCGACATGCGACAATGATCACTCATATACTAAGTTAAGTATCTTATTTTATATCAACTATTTATTACCAAAATGAGAGTTATTTTAGATAACAAGAGCTTTAGCTATGTTATTTCTTCTCATGCATATGAAGCCACATCCTCTTCAATTATCTGCAGTTCAGAAAAGAGAATTATTTAATTTTATCAAGAACACCAAAAATAAGGAAGAATACAGACGAGCGATAGCTGTAAAGCAGAAGATAGAAGGACAGTCATTTAGAACTATAGCGAAAAACCTTGGTGTTAATTACAGGAACGTATACCGTATGGTAAAGTCATACAAGGAACAGGGTTTAGATGGTATAAAGAGTAAAAGAAAGAACGCAGGCAGAATACCAAAGATATCATCTGATAAGAACAAACTGATGATTAAAGAAGAAATAATATCAAAGTCTCCAAGAACATTTGGATACCTAAAGAATACTTGGAGTATTAGGCTTTTAGCAGCATACCTTACTAGGATTCTAGGAATTAATGTTAGTCCAATGCAGATGTGGAGAATTGTTCATGACCTCGGTATAGTCTCCAAAAAACCAAAACTGGCCTTAGAACATGAGTCAGATTATGAAGAGAAAAAGAAAACTATAGACAATTACAAGAAGGTAGCGGCAGCACTTTTAAAAAAGGATTCTACTTGGATTCGAAGATGAGACATGGCTACACTTGCAGCCATATATAACAAATAATTACATGATGAAAGGCTACCAGCAAAAGATATTCCATAAAGGCTCAAACGCAAAGGTCAATGCATTCATAACCCTTACCTATCCTTTAAACAAGGTCAAATTCAAAATAAGCAAATCTAGAACAAGCGGTGATTTCATAGACCATCTTAGAAGCATAAAGCGCTATGTCAAGAATAACGAAATAAAACGCTTCATCCTAGTAATAGATAATGCTTCATTTCATGTAAGCAGAAAGACTAAACAATTTGTAGAAAAACAATCAAACTGGTTGACTGTGATATTTCTACCAAATCGTTCACCAAATCTAAACCCAGTAGAGACAAGAGTGAACAGAAATCTGGATGTATGTGCCAATCATAACTACGAAACAGAAGAGAATTTGATAAAGGCAATAAGAAGATATCTTAGATCTATATATAGTTGGCCTAAATTATGATACTTAACTTAGATTACAGGAGGCATACAACGGAGGTTTGATGGATAAATTTGTTCAGACCAATTCGGTATCTAAAGGTTGTAATCCTTCTATAACAATGGGTTACTTTGATGGCAACACGGTTACCGCATTATGGAATTATGCCCAGCACTTTGCAATGAGTGATAACTTTTTTGGATCGACATTCGGATCATCAACACCAGGTGCCATTAACCTCATTTCTGGACAAACACATGGTGCAACACCATCCTACCTAAACACAACTCGCGGATCAGATAATGTCTGGTTTGTCTACAATAGCACTCTGATATACGACGCAAATCCAGCCTATGAAAATTGCTTCAATCCTGCTACAAAATCATTTCCCAAAGCTTCCTTTAACGATACTAACATAGGAGATCTCTTGAATAGTAAAAACATTACCTGGGGATGGTTCCAAGGAGGATTCAAACCCACTACTAACAGGACCGCCAATGGGGATCCTATTTGCGGATCTGCCCATGGAAATTACAAGGGTAGTCCAGTAACGGATTACCTACCACATCACGAACCCTTTCAGTTTTACAAGTCTACTGCAAATCCAAATCACTTGCCACCAAAATCAGTAGATAACATTGGTCACACAGATCAAGCAAACCACCAATATGATCTTTCTGATTTTTGGAATGCTGCAGAGTCAGGTAATAAGAAAGCCTGCCTTCTGTTAGCTTTCTTAAGGCTCCTGCATTCCAAGATGGACATGCTGGATACTCTAATCCTTTGCACGAGCAGAATTTCATAGTGCAAACAATAAATCGTATACAAAAATTACCTGATTGGAATAACACTGCGGTAATAATCACATACGATGATTCAGATGGTTGGTATGATCATGTTATGCCTCCTATAGTCAGCCAATCTAACGACCCAAAGAATGATGCATTATTAGGAAAGGACGGTCTATGTGGCCATGCTCCTGCAGGTGCTTATCAAGATCGTTGTGGCTATGGGCCTCGACTTCCTTTCTTGGTAATATCTCCATACTGCAAAAGTAGATTATGTTGACCATCAGTCATAGATCAGACATCTATAATTCGATTCATAGAAGATAATTGGGGGTTGGGACGAATTGGCAACCAATCGTTTGATGTAAAAGCAGGGTCTATTATCAATATGTTTGATTTTACTACTGCTGACGCACATCATCATAGTGCAGCTAAACTATTTTTGCATCCTGGTACTGGAATAATAACAACAATGGCACAGCAGGATTCAACAACAACATATGCGATGAAATAACATTAAAAGCTAATATTGATTACATTTCTATATATTCGACAGGAAAGGCAATGTATTCTATCCAGATATTTCCATCAATCTATAGTTTAGTTAACAGTTATGGATACATATTGTGTTAGTACGACATTTTATTCTACTAATACTGTCCTAGCAAGCGTATCAAGTGTTACCATGCTATTTCAAGGGACACGAGTTGTAGGCCTCATGAGATTTTGAAAATAAGGATCAAAGATATATTTTTCAAAACTAGTGGAAATTATCAGTATGCTGAAGTGCTAGTTAATGGTAAAACAGGTACTAGTCATATACCTTTAATCAATTCAATTCCATATCTGAAAGACTATCTGGATCTTGAACATCCACAGTCAAGCAATCCAAATGCAATATTGATCTGGCTTGGTGATACTCTATATAGATATCAAAAAGCAACTTGACATTATTATTATTGTATCATGGCTCCAATTGTTGTTGTTGTTGCTGTTGTTCCTTATCTTCCTTAAGCTTCTGCATTTCCATGAATACATCATTTAATTTATCTTGAAGTAAAGTGATGTCGTGCTTGAGTTCGTCTATCTCAGCATCCTTTTCAATATAACTTTTCAATATAGTAACTGTGTTACCGTTCTGGTCTGAGTCTGATCTTTGCGCCTTGTCTAAGATCTGAATACGCTCGCATTTAGATCACATAGAGTCATATTTGCAATGTAGGAGATTTTATTTTTGGAAATGGAATGGAAGAGACTTGTCTCCACATATATCAGATCTAAGATATATTATCAAATCAAAAAAAACTTTCGATTGTACTTAGCAGACTTAGATATCAAAAATAAGCTAAAGCTGCTAAGGGAGGAACGGTCAGAATGCAGAATACGAAAAACTATCATGGGAAGAATCAAGATAGGAAAGGGAAACACTTGTTCTAGATCTCTAAAATCAAGGTAAAAGCACAAGCGAGATAGCTGAAGAAGCTGACTCTGCAAACGTGGCAACTGCAGGTTGGACATCATGGACATTTAATATTCCAGAAGGTCAAGGAAATTCTGTAATAGTGTGTGTTTATACAGGATTAGGAATAGGTTCGCGGACAAAACTCGTTTGTTCTAATTTGTCCATATACTGGGAATACGTAAAGGCCTATGTAGAGGTATGGGGTCATAACTGTATACCGCGGCAACGATAGGTAAGGCGCTACATTACAAGCTATATTGCATCCTACAATAGCAGAAAGAAATAAGTCAACTACTTCTATATTGATTGACATGAAAGAGTTAAATTTCTTATTACACCTTATGATTTATTGATAAATAGAACAGTATATGTGACAGTTATATTGGTAGTATTTGCTTTCGGACTAGTTTTTGTGTCTGTAAACTACCACACACAGTCAGTACTTGCGCAATCAAGTACAGCAAAGAATGCTACACAAAAAGCCGGTAGTAGTGCTACAGGAACAAATGCAACCAAAGGAGCTATAGGAAGCGCGCAACAATTATCGCAATTAGGAGTAGGAGCCGGTAGTCAAATGATAAAAAATAATACAGATATTGGTAATCCCAACGCTAGTAAAGCGGCTTCTACGGAAGAGAAAGTCAATGCTAGTACACCCAAAACAGGGCTTCCATCAAACCCAACTGGTGCGGGTCAGAAATAAAAATAACTATCGCTAGGAGATATTAGAGAATCTACAGAAGGATTTGAGCTCTGGCAAGATATTAAAAATGAGAGCATTTGGACGTGCTCTTCAATACAGTCTTGAAAACGCGGGGATTGATGATAATGAGAATCTAGATTATGCAATATGGGTAGAGGAAGACTATTGTTCCCCATCATTAGCTATGGAAAGAGAAAGTGTGCTTGATCAATACTTTAATGATATTGAAGTGTAGCGTGTTGAATCAGAAGAGGAAGGATGGAATATGATAAAAGAGAAACGGAGTCTTTGGAATAAAAAATAAGATAGATACATATGTCATCATTGCCGTCCTCATCATCAAGAATAACAACATATCCTTTGGAGTATTAGTAAGATGCATATTCATGAATAACAGAGAATCACGATCGTCGTTAGCAGGTAGAACAGCACTAGTCACAGGAGGTAGCCGTGGTGTGGGTGCAGCTACTTCAAAGCTATTGGCTGCAAGAGGTGCAAATGTTATTGTTAATTATTTCAAAAACAAGGATGCTGCGGATAAAGTAGTTGAGCAATTAAATAAAGAAGCACGAGGAACAGAAGGGTATGCGATAGCCATTCAAGCTGATGTAAGGAAACAAACCCAAGTCGAATACATGGTAGGAGAAGCCATTCAACGATATGGACGTATAGATATCCTAGTCAACAATGCTATGGTTGGTCGATATTTTCTTAAGCCGTTCTTAGAAACGACATGGGATGACTTTTTAGAAAAATTCAATGACGAAATTAAAGTCTGCATACGAAGTAACAAGAGCAGTCTTATCGGATATGGTGAAGCAAAACTATGGTCGAATTATATATGTCGCAACAGGAAGTGCAAAATATCCAAATCCTCCTGGTGCAATTGCTTTTGGAACAGCAAAAGCAGGCTTGGTGACATTTGCAAAATACATAGCACAAGAGTTTGGAAGAAAAGGAATCACAGCAAACATAGTATCACCTAGACTGATAGAAACAGATCAAAATGCTCATTTTCCTGCAGAGATAAAACAGCAATATGCATCATTGACTACTATTGGACGCACAGGTAAGCCACAGGTAAGCCCGAAGACGTGGCAAATGTAATAGCATTTTTTGCTAGTGATGAAAGCGAATACATCACAGGAACTTATGCACCTGTAGATGCGGGACTTGTTATTGGTGGATAATAATGATAATAGCAATAATAACCTGGCTCAATACCTAGTTGCTCGTTATTATGTAACGTTATCTTTCCTTTATCCTTCCCAGAAGCATTCATTGAAGGCATGCGCTATATAGCGCATCAAAAATCTCTTTCAATCCTATCTGCACATCTACCAAATGTATCTTTTTAGATGATACAGCATATGCGCTATCGTTTCAATCTTTTACATGTTGAATGTATTACGATTATATATGCAGGTGGATATAGATATATATCCAACCTAGATATTGCAATTTTCCAAGTCCTCTTCCTGCTACTTCTTAAAACCCTCTGCTACACACTAATGGCCTTCTAAAACATCCTTACTGAAAATGAACATTAATCTAAATTTAGTAGATTATCTTTAAAACCTATTCTGAATCATATTATGTTAACGGCTAGCACCGAGGTAGATCGATGGCGACTGATAGCACGAGATTTAATCATACTGATTGGTCGTTCTCATTCTAGCATCACTCAGTCATTCCATATTATCAAACTTATGGAAATCTGAGGCAATAAGAACCACCACCATTATGTCCGTGATCTTTGCTTCTAGAAATTGGTATATGATCAGCTCTTTGCTTCTGGCTATACTCAAGAGCTATGTGTTTCATGTCATGCTAAAATATCAAACAGACATAAAAGAATGTTTAAAGATTAATCTAAACATATGCGCTATTTTAATTTAGCACTTGGGATCCTGTATCCCCTGTTTTGTATCTTCCAAGCCATCACTGTATCCTTCATTACCATAATCTATATAACTTATGATAACACTTCAAAATTATTATACGAGTTAATTAAATTAACCTAAAAATTCAATATATTACTTCTTTACGATTGATATAGTAAAGTTGTGATATAAAACAGCAATGTCAAACAACGAAGAGGTTTCTGATACTGACAATAATAGCAGCGATAAAGCAATAATAGAGCATCGAGAAGAAGTAGAAAATCCTAAGGCAATAAAAGCCGCAGAAGAATTACAAAAGGAAGAGCGAGAGTCAGAGCAGCTGGTTGTAGATCCAGAACAGGTTTTGGAAGAGGAAGAAAAGAGGCAACCACAATCCTTAGAGGAATAGCTAATTATTTGTCTTGTGGTTTGTATTCTGGTAACAGAGCATCTTATAAACTATACCGTGAATGTTTTACCATATAATATTTTGGTTTGAAATTGTTTGATAATATATTTATATTTATATATATATATTAATTGATTCTAAATAGGATGTGATCATATTAGTTATTGTTATGCCATCTGAAAACCAAGGAGAACAGAATCAAAAAGACCAAAGTAAAAGATTAAAGGACAAAAGAGAAGAAGAAGAAGAAGATAGAGAGTTAGAATCTGTCGAGCTAGAATCAACTGGGGGAGGAATGGGAGCAGGAGGAGGTTAACCACCACTATAACCGCTACCGTCTATAGGTAAGTTTTTTGTTGCCCAGTAGACAACATGCATTTATAATTGATTTTCGATGGATCAACCATATTGACAAATAATTTATAAGGTCAGTTTCTCTCTAATTTAACTCAACGCGTTATCTACGGCGAAAGTAGAATCCTGGATTCATCTACTCTTTCGAGCTTTCATGGAAGCAATGGTGGCACCTGGGGAAGCTGTGGAAATCCTGGAATCTGCGGTAATTCTGGTATTGGTCCTAATCCGGCCTGAGCTTGTGAAGGAGGTGTCTGTGGTCTAGCCTGTAGAGTTGCTGTTAGATCCATTACCTTTCCATCTCTGTTGACTGTAAGCTTAATGGGATCTCCGACATTCTTGTGTGATTCAATATAGTTGATTATATCGTCAATCTGACTTATAGGGTGTCCATCGACTGCAGTTATTATATCGCCAATGTGTGTTGCAACACCATTAATATCATCCTGAGTTAATCCTTGTAGGCCAGCCTTTTCAGCAGGGCTACCTGCCTGGACAGAACCTACAACTACTCCTTTATAATTTGCAGGTAAACCAGCAGACTTTGCCAGAGTGGGATTCAATTTACCACCGGAAATTCCAAGCCACGGATGAATATAACTTCCATTTTTTAACAGTAAGGGCACTTCTTTAGCAATTGTATTTGACGGGATTGCAAATCCTACTCCAGAGTACGCTCCTGTTTTAGAAAAGATAGCAGTATTCATTCCTATAACCTCACCTTTGATATTAAGCAAAGGACCTCCGGAATTACCTGGATTTATTGCAGCGTCAGTTTGAATTGTATTTGGTATTGTAAATCCTGTATCTGGATTTGGCAATAGTCTGCCTTGTTGGCTTACTATACCTGTTGTTATAGTACCGCTAAGACCAAATGGGTTACCAATAGCTATTACTTGCTCTGCAGTTCTTACATTAGAAGAATTTGCCATCGGAAGAGGCACAACTTTCTCTTCTGAAAAGTTATCAGTTATTTGCAGTACAGATAGATCTGCATCAGGATCTTTTCCTATGACTTTAGCAGAGTAAGTATTGCCGTCTGTAAATGTAACATCAGCCTTATCTGCATCTGCAATCACATGATAGTTAGTAATTATGTGACCTTGGTTATCATACACAAATCCAGAACCTAATGCTGTACTTCTCCCTGTAGCAGGTATGCCGTTTATAATTATAAGTTGATTAGTGTTAGACCTTGTGCTTGTTATTTGAACCACAGAGTTTTCTACCTTCTTAAAAACATCCGGTAATGAATTGGATGATGAAGGGAGATTTGCTGGATCTGATGATGACACAGTAGGTTTTCGTTGTTGTTGTTGTTGTGCTATAGTTAACTGCACTGGCAAAAAAATAAGGATTGTTGATGATGCGACAATTGTAGATATCAATATTAATAATGCAATTGCTTTTCTACTATCATATATCTTAAATGCTATACTAGTGTCATGTTTCATGAATATTTTCGCATAGTTGTCTGGAAATATAAATGTAGTGACATTTTTGTCATTTTATATATACATAAATGACAAAATATTTTAACATTTATAATTAAGAAGTACATCTCACTTTAGTACAATTATAACATTACATAAAATATATTATCATCTCTTGTTCTTCTAGTCTCTGCTATCTTTTAGATATCAAGCACATCCTCCATTACCAGATTGTAACTTGCTTTATCAGCTGGTCAGAGCTTGATATCAAGGCAGCAGTAAAATGAAGCTGCATTTAATTTCTTTTTTAAACTTATGTTTTTTAAATTTGTATTATTCATCGGATTAGGTAAGGAACCCAAAGAGGTATAGTATGGTATTAGATGATAACAAGAGGGTAACAGGATTCAGGTTTGATCTAAAGACAGCAGCATGTTTGAGTATATGTACCTGCTGTCTGTTTTTAACAAAGATTCTCCTGTATTAATTTGGATTCTGAGTGCTAGCTGCTTGTTGCTAACCCATTAGCAACAAACGAACTATACAAAAATATATCAGATATATTGGCTATGTAGAGTTTGATAACTCTGATTATAAGTGTCAAAGATTCAGCAATTATTATTTATTCAATAGAAAGCTTATTTCAAATACAGGGTCATTAGTCCTAAGAAATTAGCAATAGATGACTATAAAGAATTTTGGAATACTAGTACATGGAGGAGCAGGCAGCAATAAAAGAAAGACAAAAAAAAATTTTAATGAAACAGAAATTGCAAAAACAATTGAACAAGCTGCGTGCAGTGGTTTTGATATCCTGAAAAACCATACTACTAACACAAATAATAATAATACTAACACTTTTGCTCTTGATGCTGTAGAAATTGCTGTGGTACTTATGGAAGATAGTGGTTTATTTGATGCAGGTATTCTTGGTTCATACCTTACAGCTGATGCAGAGGTAGAAATGGATGCGTCCATAATGAACGGAAAGGATTTATCAGCAGGCTCTGTTGGAATGGTAACAGAATATACAGAATCCAATAAAATTAGCTAGGTTAGTAATGGAACATACTGATCATGTAATGCTAGTTTCTGATGGTGTCACGCAGTTAGCAAAGTTTTTCGATAATGAAATAAAATATAGAAAACCTACCAAACAAAATTTAAAGAAGTATGTCAATTACTTAAAGAATAAGGATAAAAAAATTGTGAAAAAAGAATGGCCCAAAAATCATAAATTATTTTTTTCTCTTCCTAAATTTACCTATGATCATTACGGAACAGTAGGCGCTGTTGCAATCGATAGAGAAGGAAATGTAGCATCCGCAGTTTCGACAGGTGGAAGATGGTTTAAAATGCATGGCAGAATAGGTGATTCTGCAATCATTGGTTCCGGTTTGTATGCAGATAATGAATCAGGCGCAGCATGTATTACTGGTGTTGGAGAATTGATTATGCGACTATGCCTTGCAAAGACAACATGTGAATATATGAGAGGAGAAAGCGCACTAACCTCAAGTAAAAAGGCAATTGAATTAATAACACAGAAATTTGGAAAAAATACTGGAGGCATAATTGCAGTAGACAAAAATGGCCAATTTGGTGTAGAAATGAATACCCAATCAATGCCAGTAGCGTTATATTCCAGCAATACAGGTAATAGGGTTAAATTAGCGCTCAGAAGAGAGGAAGCTCATCATCTAATATTGTAATATTAGCAACAACAAATATAATTGCTGTAACTCTAGTCACAACCGTCAAGGTAGGCCACAATTGAGAGCAGCTCATAATCTTTTGGCATGTCAGCAATCATTTACAGTCTCAAACCATAATAGGAACTCGACTTCCATAGTAGTGAACCGTAGCAATACACTATAGTGAGGGATCATCAGCAATCTTTTTACATTTCGATTTTCAACAACGAAGAGCCAACAACAATCCAAAAATTTATAAAAAACTCAAACAGAGTAAACTAGAGATATATGACACTCCCAAAAGGATTTGGAACTTCTCAATCTAGCAAAAGCAGGACTTATGACGAATGGTGGGCTACCGTCCCTGAAGACTTGAGACAAAAGACACGTAAAGGAGATGAAGGAAATAAACCTCTATTAAACCAGCTCAACTACGTTCTATTACACCTTCATTTAGCTGGCAAACATGATGCAAAACCAAGTCATAAGGAACTAAAGGATTGGTTGCACAGTGGTCAGGTAGATGTTCTTAGAATGACCGCAAAGAAATAAGTAGATATTAGATTGTAATGGGATATCTGCTAATTTTTATCAACCACAGCCTTGACAGAATACAAAGCTTTGTAATAGAATGACTTAAAAAAGATATCTTGTATAAGCCTTAGCTAACTTGTGACATCCGGAAAATTCCTATACCGCTTTTTTTCTGTTTTTATTAACGATAGTTTTCGTAACATTTTATACCGCTGTATCAATGAATTTAAAATGCATTAAAGATTGAGATACATCTGTTATGAATGTACGACCAGGATTATTTGGACCTTAGGTTATTAACAGCTACTCTTGAATATCTTTTGTTCTTTCCTTTATCAATTCCTGCCACCCCCATTTTCTCGGACATTCTCCAAAAAGATATTACTGATGATGCAGCATCGGCTCCCCAGCCCTTAACAACTAGTCAACTTCCTCAGGCTACACATTGATCTTACTGATCAGAATTACAGGACCGACATTTTCTTCTTCCATTTGCTCTGAGAGCCTCCAGGCTGGATCGTGGATATTCGTACGGAAGCTAGGCCAATTCACAGGCCATCCTTTTTCTATTCTATTTGTCTTTGTAGGAATATCATATTTATGAAAATCCTTATTGCCTTAGCGAGCTATATCTCCACCTCCTTCCATGAGTCTATGAGAGTGGGATATAGTAGAGTGAGATTTTCTACTATTATTATATACGATTTCACCAGTTTCGCCTAGGCTTCATATTCGGCCCTACCCTTTTGTCGGTATTTTTAGACCCCAATCGTTATGGAGAGAGTTCCGCCAATAATCTTTTGTAAAATTTTTTTTCCAGTTTTTCTTTTATCTACTATCATAATATTTTATGATGTTATAACACTTTGCAAAAAAAGTGGCTAACACTGGCATAATACCAGTTGTTTTCTTATCACATTTTCCGGAAAATTTTGTTATCACTTCATAGAAGTATTATCTCACTAGACAAGGTTCTTATCAGTTTTATCACATCTATTCGGAAACATACATAACCCTTTTCCTTCAGAGTATTCTTTGATTAGATGATATCTAGCTCTGTATCAGACAGTCTAGTTGTGATTGAGTTGTGTTCACGTGCAATAGAATCGCCCTTCCTCCTTTTTCCATCATATTACTATTAGCGATCACTTGTTAATACTGCGAATAACATACAAAAACCATCTGAGTTTCGATCTTTGTAAATAAAAAGTCTGTACCTTCTCTATGCGTAGCCTTATCTATCCTCATTTTCTGCTCAGCAATTTTGTCTTGAACAATATCTTCTAGTTTACCGATATGAACCTTCTTTTGTGTTGTATATTCTAAAACCCATTGCAGGGTACGTATTTCAGTTTAGTTGAAGTCCACAATAGAATCGTCTTCCCTCCCTTCTTCTTTTTGACTTTTGACTTTTTATTGGCTATATGACTGTAGCCTGAGATATTGCCGTAGAATAATAAGGATCTTGTTTAGTTATTTCTGCCTTGTAAATTCATTAACAATAGGCTTGCTTGATTATCAAAGGAGTTCATTTTTAACAAGGCTTATTCTCTTGGTGCTCGTTATTTTTTTCTGATTGAATAAATGTATATTCTTCTCTATATGCATGAGTCTGATTAGCTGTTGTTGGACTTGATCTTACATGACTTTGTTGTTCTTCATTAGATGGTGGAAGCATTGGCAATAATGATGATGATTCACTATCGTCACTTGCTACATCACTAATGGTCTTATTAGTAAGGTCTTCTACCATTTTGTTATAGAGCTCCTCAGATTCATCTAACAATATCTTCTCGCAAATGTATGAAAATTTTGAATTCTACCTTGTTTTTAACTCATAATTGACTTCGAACATTGTCAATATATCTTTGAAATTTTCATCAGATGTAAATCTACAAATTGTAACCCAGGTCCTTCTTATATTTGCCTTTATCTCGCAAACAGCGTCGTAAGGAACTATTCCTACTTCAACATCGTATTTGTGCCTTAACTTTTCTTCCAATTTGCTGGCAATCTGTCCTGGTGCATATATTAAAATCCTTCGCATAGAATAGATTCACAACTGTATTCTAATATTGCACAATGAATACTAAAGTCTATCTAATCTAATACAGAGATCTTTGATGCAGAAAAGAATTTCAACCTACTCTACATACGTGAGCCAAATCTCAGTATCTGGATTCCTAACCTAATGGGTTGACTCTCCGATGTTATACTTCAATAGTTCTATTCCATATTCCTTTGTTTTTCAGTTCGTTCAAAATAATTTATTTCTTTAATAAATACATTTCATCTTATGCAAAGTTCGATTTTTGTAACCATAAATAACACGTCAAAAAAGAACTATAGTAACAGAATTAAAACATACTATCGATTACAGCTCTATAAGCAAACCATTTATAATCTCAGCTGTTATTCTTCTATTTTTAGGATCATTTGTTGGATTAGTATGGATGATGTCAATATTTGGCATATGGTCGCCATTGCCTCATTGGTTTTATGGCTTATCATTTCAACTTCATAAGACTCTACAAATGGATGGATTTCTAACGCTGCTTATAATGGGTATCGGATATATGATAATCCCAAGGTTTAGAAATATACAGCTTGCATCGATAAAGCTTGCTTATCTTTCTTTCTTTCTTGTACTTTTTTCTTTGGTATTTAGGATAGTAATACAAACTGTCACAGTTGTAGGAAATGATAGTGTTAACTATTTGTTGTCAATATGTATCATGACTTTAAGACTTGCCGGCGTAATTATATTTCTAATAATAGTTTTGCAGATGTTGAGAATTAGGCCAAAGCTCCTTGGATTATCAGATTATTTTATTGCTCTATCTGTCCTTACTTTGATAATTGTGAATATAATTGAACTACTATCATTGTACAGATATGCTAATTCTGATTCGTTATCTTATATTCAGTATTGGTTACTGTTTCCTATACTTATGATCTATGGAATTGAATACAAAACACTACCATCTTTTCTTGGTTTCATAAGACCGAGGAAAACTTTGGGCATAGCCTCATTGATAGTTGCATCAATTTCTATTATTCTAGGTCTCCTGTCTATTATTATCTCTATTGATATTTTACCACTTGGAATAATTTTTAATGCTTTACTATTGGTGTCCTCATTATTATTTGCCAGTTCACATTATGCATTTGGCTGCGTATAATTCAAGGAGAAAAGAAAGCGCGCTATCACTTTACTGTGATTCATATTAAAATGTCATTTTTATTTCTTTTTATCGGCATTACGCTGGCCCTTTTATTTAGCTTGGTTGGCCATCAGCAACAGAAATACCGTTTTATTTTTTATGATCTTGCTATTCATAGTATAGTCTATTGGGTTCATTGGAATTACTATTGCATTATATTTGCCACTTATGCTCCCACCAATTATTGGAAAAATAATTAATTTTACCAATTTCAATAAAATTCCTTTGATTTTGATCATTGCATCATTAGGCATTCGTGCAATTGGAGGCTTTTATGTTCCGATACAAATATCCTTCTCCTCCGTTAGAGATGATAATATCCCTATTTTACTTCATAAGATGCTGACGTATTGCTTCAGCTTGTCTGGTTGGCTTGTTATTGCAGCCATGTTAATTTTCGTCTTAATGTTACACAGATCTATTAAGGAGATTAACCATTTACCACAGAAAGACAGTCGTAACAAGTAATAAACAGTTAGTTTGCGATAGACAATAACTCCTATGTCAATGGAGCTATAATAAGAGACAGCAAATAAATAGGAATATAACATTGTTTCTAGCAATTGATAACATAATCTATAATACACAAACAAACAAGTATCAACTCGGATAAAGAATGATCTAATATTCTGTCCTAACTTAAAACTTAATTAAAACACAAATCTAACGCTTCTGATAAGAGTGATTTTATACACAAAAGGTAAGGAACCTCAGAGTATCTTTCCTCCCATCTTACGTATCTCTTCAAGCATCATGCTTGAGATATTATTATATCTAGTTTCAACTTCAGATTTATTTCTTCCTCTTGATACAATCTGCACACGCAACATTGGCTTATTATCGCTAGTATATCCTCTGGGATGTGTTTTCAGATAAATCGAATCTGACTGATATGATTCAACTATCTTGGTTAGAATAGGCGCAAGCATTGCTTCGGTAATACTAATTATTTCAAAACTAGATTCAGTAATGTGAAAATCACCAGTGTTTTTCTTTATTTCAGGAAGTGTGCTTTCTAAAAATATTGCTTCCATTTCTTTAGGGTACTCCTGGAAGGCAAATAATCTTTGTTTTGGCAGTTTCTACTAGAACAGAGGGTGCGGAGCCGACAGGGTTCTGGATTGGAATTGATCCTATTGGAATCGTTGCCATCTTTAATTGTATTTCGTTCAGTTCATCATAATTCACTAAATGGCGTGAATAACTTTTTCTTAACATTTCTACTGCTCTCTTGTCAAGTGCAAGTTCCACTCCTAAACTTATTCCAACTCCTTGCAGAGTTTTATCATCATAAGTAGGTCCAAGGCCACCAGAAATAATCAACCAACTTGGTCTCCGTGCTAATGACTCCTTTACTGCGAAAGCTATTTCATCAATATCGTCTCTGACGATTGTTATCCTTATTACACATCCACCAGCCTCGGTAATTTTTTGTGAAAGCCACTGAGCATTAGTATTCACAGTTCTGCCGGAAAGCAATTCATTCCCTATGCATAATATTTCGAAGGTAAACATTGATATAAAATGTTCTTCTATTTCCTATATGACTGCTACGGAATTAGCAAGTGGGATTACTTTCATGGATATTCTAATTTGCAATCTATTTAAATTAGCCTCTCATAATCATCTCCCCACCTTTTCCATAATTTGATTTTGTCATAACCGTATATGAATTCCAAGGACCTTCCATTTGTGTCCAAATCCATTAAGGGGCAACGCGCTTTTCCTCCCCTGTGAAGTCTTTTAAGACAAAATTAAAGATATAATCAGGCCATCCGGCTTCACATAGTACACACTTTCAAATCGACTTACTTTCTACTTTATCGCTTTTTGACAGCGGATTCAATCCTTTTGCAGTTTCAATAGCTAAAAAACTTCCTATATATATAATCTAAAATGTTTAGACATATGTGCAATCTCTTCTGTAAGAGGGGTGATGGATCTGTTTGCTCGTCAAAAACAAATGAGGCAGGTTCTAGACTCAAAAAGAGTAAACTATTTTTAATAATGAATTCGATTCGATGTATCGTTTTATCTTCAATTTCAATGGTGTCTTCTGCAAGTTTCATAGGATTGCCCCTTGAATGACATAATGTTCTTTTTGAAGGAGAAATGAATGATCTTAATGCTTCAGTTGATTTCTTTTTCAACTTATTAAAGTACACGTGTTATTAATGTATCATAAAGGTTCATACCTAAAAATATTAATATCGCTATTTAATCGATTTACTGCTAGTAATATAACGAACTTCTTACAATTAACAGTAATTCTGGTCTCATAAGAATTGTACTTGCGTAATCTATTATGAGTTATATAGTGTCCAATGAATACCCATATAATAACTAACAATAAAATCATGCAGTAGTATTTTACCCTATTTACAAACACAACTTGTGCGGCTAGGTGTATTGAGGAGGAAGAGGATAATAATATCTAGACAGCAACGCTATAACAAAATCATCCTTTAGTTATCCTATAGGTCACAAATGATATTGGTTGCTGTTCTCTTGGATGATGCAATTTTGTTACCTTCTCCTTCTCTTTT
Source organism: uncultured Nitrososphaeraceae archaeon (assembly GCA_963825865.1). Classification (GTDB taxonomy): domain Archaea; phylum Thermoproteota; class Nitrososphaeria; order Nitrososphaerales; family Nitrososphaeraceae; genus CAWGVG01. The sequence goes on from CAWGVG010000033.1 coordinate 33,794, forward strand.
TCTATCCTCTCAATCTTCGGATGACATGAGTAACAGTAATTACATCCGATACAAATATGGGGAGTTCTTTTCATACACTCACAACATTGACCGTACTCAGGATCCGTGTATAATGTAATATATTCATGCATATTGCATGTATAGTTTACAATGTAAGTAAATAAAATGTATAATACTATAGTGGGAGGGAGGGGATTATACCAGATAATAACGATTAAAAGATGTCCAATCTGAGTAAAAATATTCAAGGTTGAAGTTACTACAGAGGATATGAGGAGCACTCTAAGATATTATATATAAAATATGAGACTGTGGGATTGTGTTTAAGAATATGCTCTTTAACTTGGTTCCTTATTAAGAGTTATCAAATTGACATACATCGCTAATTGTCGCGATTACCTTTGTAATGGCTTTTAATTGTTGGCACAATTATAATTCAGTTTGTATGTTTTCTAAAGTAATATGAAAAATTAATAATAAAACAAAAGGCAGTAGTAATATGTAAAAAAGCTCTTTTGTAGCCTTTATATTCATTGTTTCTTTTTCAATTCCATGAATTCTTTATATCCTTCTCCAAATTCTTTTTCTACTAGTTGTAGCAACTCCATGAATTTGTTATCATTTGAGAGAAGTGTCTTCATCGCATTCTCGAGTTCGTATAATACCACATTAGCATTATCCTTATCACTTTCGGGGTTAGTCATAAGCATATTTGATCCATTATACATTAAAGCTAGTTTAAATCCCAAAGCTTTAGCATGCCATTCCAAATCAAATCCCAATCTTTTAACATACTTCTTTCTATCTTCTTCTACATTTGAAGCTTTAATATCGCCAAGCGCATAAAGAGTAGTCTCACAGCACTCTCGTAGATGTTGAGTTATTGCAAAGTACAAACGAGCAGTACAACGTCTTATGGTATCTATTTGGAGGTACGGATAAATTAAGGTTTTTAATATGATATTATCCTGATATTTTATTAACAATGTAGGTGGGTAGCTCAACATCGTCGAAAAGATATAAAACAAACCACAAGTAGTGAACCTGTAATATATTGATCCGCGCAATAATTTTCCTTCTTGTTCAATTAAATTTAATTTTTGAAGTCTCTCTACTGTAGCATGCTCACTCTTGTAAACCATCGGTTGACGTCTAGATTTGATGTAAGATGTTATTTTGAACGATGAATCTTGACCGCTCATAATTTTGAAAAGAAATGATTTTTCTGCCTCTCCAAGTTCTATTCGTTCATACGTCGATACTTCTGACATATACATCGAATAGTCCACATATGTAGATGTTATCGTATACTCAATAAGTATTTCTTAATTGTTGCATTCAATGACTAAAGAGTAGTAGATGGTGTTGTTAAATTAAGGTTAAGAATTAGAAGAGCGGTACCAAAATGATTTTATTAGCGAAGGCTAGAGAGGAATTCCAATGATGCAGCGAGTAGGAGCATGTCTCCTTTTTGCGTCATTTATAATATTTACACTTTTGCTATTATCCTCGATATTTATATCATCGTTATTATCATCACCAACATCACCAAATTCTAATGCTATTGCATACGGACAAGATGAAAAGAAAGGTGCATATGTTGATCAAATCAATTTTGTTCATTATCTTGATGAAAACGTGGCGCTTCAAGATCTAAAGGTTGGTAAAATTGATACGTATTTTTTTAATATACCTTTAGAAGTAGTCTCAGACACAAAGAATGATCCAAATCTTAACGTCTATGATACAACTGGTGGCTCAGAAGATCTCCTGTTAAATCCAGCTCCATCAAAAAACCCAGCTACCGGTGATTTTAATCCCTTCTCAATTAAGCAAGTAAGATTTGCTATGAACTATTTGTTAGATAGAGACTTTATAGTCAATGAAATTTTGAAAGGCTATGGGTCTCCAATGAATGATCCATTTGGATTGTATTCTCCAGAATACCTCAATATAATTGACACAGTACAGTCATTTGGATTTAGGCACAACCCAGAATTGGCCCAAAAGATAATTTCAGATGCTCTGAAGCAGGCTGGCGCGGTAAAAGATGTCCGCGGTGGTGATGGTGGTAAATGGACCTATAATGGTAAACCTATTACGATTAAAATCTTGATTCGGGCGATATTTCTAATAGGAAGTCAATTGGAGAGCTGGTAGCATCAAATTTGGAGACATTTGGATTTAATGTTGTAAGGGATTATGGCGACTTAAACAAGGCAAACTCTATAATATATGGCTCTGACCCACAAGACTTGAAGTGGAACATCTACGAAGAAGCAGTTCGCTTCATCTGGCTTTGCAAAAGTACGATCCAGGGAGTTGTAGCCCAGATGTACGCTCCTTGGAGATGCGAATATGCCTGGAACTCAAAATCCAGCATTTTGGAATTATAAAAACACTACACTTGACACAATTACACAGAAAATCACTTTGGAAACTATACTTCTGAAAATGAACGAAACAATCTTTTAAGAAGCGCTATGAAAAACGGAATCCAAGAATCTGTTAGAATTTTTATAGCTAAAGACATAAACCCTTATGTTGCCACAAAAAATGTCAAAGGTTTGATAAATGATTTTGGCGCAGGAATTACAAGCAGATTTTCGTTAATTAACAGCAGATTGGACGACACTGGTACAAATAATATCAATGTTGGCATGAAGCAAATCAACGTGGGAGCATGGAACGGTGTTGCAGGATTCAAAGATGCATACAGCACACAAATGTAGAACAACTATATCAGATCCAGGAGTATACAGTGATCCATACACTGGAGAAGTAATACCAGTCCGCACGCCATGGACTGATATTCAAACAAAGGGACCTCATGGTAAGGTTGCGGTATCCCCTGATGCGATCATATGGGATCCCGTAAACCAGCGTTGGAAGAAGGTTAGTGAAAATAACAATAATAACAATAACAATGCTACTTCATCCATCAGTAAAGTCACTTATGATTTGAAATACAGCAAATGGCACAATGGAATAATGATGGATAAAAATGACCTATTATACTCTGCCTATTTTGGACATGAATGGGGAACAAATACAGGGCAAAGCGACAAAACAGTGGATTCTGAATATACTAGCCAGGCTGGCACAGTCTATAAAATATGATAAAGGTATAAGGTTTCTCTCTGATAGCAAAGTAGAAGTCGTACCGTGATTTTTGGCACTTTGATAATAAGGAAATTGCGGGAGCTGCAGGTATATGGGCAGGTGAGCCTTGGGAAATCGGCCGCAGCGACAGAACGTCTGGTTACAGCCGGCAAGTTCGCCTTTTCAAAAACGGATTCCACTTCAAAAGGTGTGGATTGGCTTTCATCTAATAATCACCGATCTCATGCAACCGCAATAAAAGAAGAACTTCAAAAGATGAAAGACTGAAGGCTATGTACCTATCGCATTGAGGGATACGGTAATGTAGTTCAGGCAAAAAAAAGATATGATGCAAGCATCAACTGGATAACGCAACACAATAACGCTATAATAGGCAATGGTCCATTTTACCTTGATAATTACAATCCTGCAGGAGGCATCATTACAATAAAGGCATTTCGTGACAATTCCTATCCATTTGAGGTAGGATACTGGAATAATAAATACGAACATCCGAAATTGGCCACAATTGAAAATGTAAATGATGTTCCAAGATTCATTCGTATAGGCCAACCGGTAAATATAGGAATACAAGTCCAATGTGGATGGAAAACCTAGTAACAATGCTATAGTAAACTATTACCTATCAAATAGTAATGGAAGTGTTGTGTTAAGTGGGGTAGCAAAACCTTCTTCTTCTCTTCCTCCTACTAATAATAGCAATCCCACAACAGCAAATAATGCTGGTATATTCACAATTGATCTTAGCAGCAAGGATACTGCTAAATTATCTACGGGTCCTAGTATTCTAAAGATATTTGCAAACAGTTTACAGGCGTACAAGCCCTATATACTCACAAAAACCATTATAGCTGTGAAAAGACAAACGATATCACAGGGGTAGCATTAATGTACAGAACCTAATAGGATTGATATGTATGCATAAATTAGTAAAACTATAAAAAATTGTGAACAACAAATGATTTGAATTCTCTTACCACCATATAGGTGCTTGAATTTCTTGCATTGAGGTTTTTAAAACTAATATCATATTATCAAATCTGAACCCATACGTAGAACCAGAATTTGTTGTTATTATATGGTCTTTTGCTTGCCACAATTGGCACTTATGCTGCTACTACTACTGTTAACGTCAATGCTATCAGCATACTATGGCGTTCGCCTAGAATATCCGTCACCATTGCCCAATGACTGTACATCATAGACTATTATTTTCATCTAAATATGGCTCATCTATTTTTTGATTTATATTTATAAATGTAGCATGCAATACTCTTGCAAATCCGCCCGTTAACAGTTTACCAACAAAGAAATATCACAAATTAGATTAAAAGGCCTAACAATATGATTACTGTTATTTATGGCCATCAGAGTTGATATATCGTTCCTTCCTGGAGATTTAAAATACACTATTCTTAATAGTATTGAGGTAAAATCTAATTTAGATAATCAAAGCAACAACGATGTTATTATCTTTACAGAAGAAAATAACATTCAAAAGATTAAACAAATGATGCAAAAAATTCTTAGACAAAACCGTATTAATGCCTACATCGTTGCAGAGAATTCTGAAGAAGAAAATGAGATTACGATTCTTAAACAAGGTGATATGGAACAATTTGGAATCTATATATGTACCTCACTGTGGAATGTCGTTTGAAAGCGAAATTCAACGAACTGTACATCAGAGAATACACTATTTCACATAAAAGAGATAAACAATAAGAGTCGCCTCAATTGCCAGCCATAGGCAACTGTGAGATAATTATTGTCTAGTCTGGTTTTGTTGTTGCACTTGTGGTTGCTGCTGTCCTTGTAGTGGTAGCTGGAAAAATGGAAACGCACCAGTTCCTCCTAGAGAATAGGGCATTTGTCCATTCCATCTATTGATAGATTGCCATTGCAAATACTGTGGACTTTGTCTAAGCTGTTCGGTAATTATTTTGATAGCCTGTCCTTCACCCGATGCTCTGGCTACATTTGCTCTTGCTTGTGCCTGTGCTTGAACAACTGTCTGGTTTGCAATTACCTGTACTGACTTTAGATTATTTTGTTCAGTCAAGTATTTTTGAAATGCTACTACTTTTTGTTCAATTTGAGACGCAAATGCTTCTGAGAATTTAAAGTCAGTTATAAACACGTTCTCAACGTTTATGTCTCTTGCTGAGAGAGTGTTACGAATGGCAGTAGCTATTACCCCTTTCGCGGTTTCTCTTTTTGTTATGAGTTCTTCGGCGTTGAATTTTGCGACACTTGCTTTAACAGATTCTTGGATTGTAGGGGCAATTATTCTATCTGAATAGTCAGCACCTAGCTGTTGATATATCACGTTGGCATCACTTGGATTGATATGGTAGTTCAATGCTATCGTCGTTGCTACCTCTTGCAGGTCGTTTGAAGCAGCCGATGCATCAGCTTGGAATTTTAATGTACTGTACTTCTAACTGTATGACCTGTTCAGCAAATGGTACTATGAAATGTAGTCCTTCTCCTAATACCCTATTCTCAACTGCACCTACATACAGAACAACCCCTCTATGTCCTGCCTGTACAATGACTACTGATTCTGACATGACTATGATTATTATGATAAATGTCACGATTCCTGCTAAAATTTTTAGTTTGTTAGACCCCAAGATGGATCCTGACTGTCCTGTATATTCAAGTGGCTCTCCGTCAGGGGTTCTTCTGTCATACGGTTTACCCGTTTTCTTAAAGGGATTCCTCATAAAATTAACTTTTCAATGGTACCTAGTATTGATTGTAATTTAAATTTGTTGGAGATCAATGAGCTATCGCTCTAAGTATACTCATTTTGACCAGTTCATTGAACCTCATTCTCTAGTATCGGGAGCAACGCTTGCGGAACGAATCACAGATGAAAGAGAACGAAACAAAATCATTGGTGCTTTTCTGATTCCAGCACTTGTGGTTTTACCAATATACCTCATACTAGAGCTCCTGCTAACTAAGTCATTCACATATCTTCTCCTTGCATAATTATATATCCGCTCGAAGTCTACAGAATAAGTCGATTTGCGTGGTCTCGGAGTGTAACTATACGATCGATGATAGTAAGTGTTGCTATCATAGTTTTTCCTTGACTGCTCGTCAGAAAGGACCTCATAAGCTTCAACGATCCGCATAAATTTTTGCTTTGATTCTTCGGAGTTTTTATTTCTATCCGGATGATATTTTAACGCTAAATTACGAAATGACCTTCTAATTTCTGCTTCTGAAGCAGTGTCAGTAACCCCTAATACCTTGTAGTGATTCGTCACTTTTGGTATATACTATATCAAGTTAATACGTTATAAACTGTGAGTAAGTTTTTCTTACTATCTGGCACCATGGTTTATATCAATTACTGTGTTTTTGTGACAAAGGAAAGCATTCGTAAATCGAAGCTTAAATAACACATGTCCTATTTGCCATTTGTTTCTGTCATCATTCTGATTTAGTTTCTGTGTGCCAATCAGTAGGAGGAGGATTAAGGAGTGGAAATGTCCTTAGTTATATTATTTTGAATGATACCCAACCGAATTTGAATTTATTAATTCAATCTTTTGGTAAACGAAATCGTTGTCTGAGAAAAAGATGAGAAAGTGTCAAGGTATTCTTCCAACAATAAAATACAGAATAACCAAAGACATTAAAAATAATATGCCCTGAAAGGGGTTAAGTATACTTTGTTTTGTATCTGAAACAATCAGGCCACCAGCACCATATTATCAGCCATCTGCAGGAGGAGGCGGGGAAGTAGCAGTATAGCTCAAGCAGTTCATCATCAAGTTGTAGATAAACAAAAATATTTTTTAATCTATTCTTCTTTGTTATTTCGTTAACCAATATAATTTCATCTTTTTCTTCTATATATAAAAAGAATCGTCTATCAAATTATATGTTATGCTATAATGCTGAGATTATATTTACACTGAAGTGTTCAAAAGTAAACAGATGTTCGTTTGTTGTAGGATATTATCGCTTTACTATGGAGGTGAGACGTTTAATCTTCTCGTTATTGATGCAATCAGACTGACATATATAATCTCTTTTGAATCATAGATAATTCCTAACTGCATTTCGCATGTTATGGAGGTATATTATTTTTTATGATATTAGAATATAATATATTATTTTTTTCTGCCCCACTTTCCACTGCTATAGCATTCGATGATGATGATTGTGGATTTACTATGACAGTATTATCATGTACCCTGTTATTAAGAGATTCTTTATCTAAATCTATCCCACTAATGCTGTTTGAAACCGTATTGTTGAAAATTTCGTTATCATGTGACTCGGAAATAGTTATAGCTTTTTCCTCGCCGCTTATCAGATTATCCCTTGCAGTAGAATCAAACATATTTCTGCTAAACATTATACCTCTATTGACATTATTGTAAACGGTGTTTTTTTCTATTGTTATACGATAGCAATTCAAAGAACAAATTATACCGATAGAGCCATTATCATGAACTGTATTGTTGCGGATTACCATATCATGGGTTCCTGTATGAGGATCTAATCCATAGTGCCCGTTGTCATGTACGTCGTTATTTTCAATAAGGAAGTTGCCTACACCATTTGAATAAAAGCCAAAGTAAAGATGATGTATATTATTATTCACTATTATGCTTCCATCTCCACCAGCGTATCTCAAACCAGAAGTTCCTCCACCAATTCCTGACTCATATCCTAAATACGCAATTTCTGAATTTGTAATGTTTGTCGTTCCAGTAGCGCTGTTCCGCACTGTTATGTATGGCCTTGGTCCACCAGATGACACCTCGTATTTATTTCCAACCAATATCCTTGTTCCGTTACTTATTGCATAATCGTTTGTCTGAGGATCCCATGAAGTTACTTTCACTGAATCAATCTTTAAACTACCTGATACATCTATAGGATATGCAGTTCTTCCATCTGCTATTATTTTTAACCATTTTACATTATCTTTTGAGTCAATATTAAGTACTGCTCCTTTATCAATCATAATGCCTGCATTTAACAGCCAGACTCCGTCGGCTTGTTTATTTAACACACTATCATCATTAAGCTGATTATGTATATCGGTTAGACTTGCCGATTGACATTTTATTGTAATTGTTCTATTAGGGGGATCATAGCTAACGCAGCTTTCACTAGGAGAAGGAGAAGGAGCAGTATCAGTTGCAGTTGTTATCGATTTTATCGCCGCTCCTCCGTCTGGCATTTCAGAATCGATTAAAGCTATTAATGACATAATTGTAATTAGCAGATACCTTAGAGAGGAAAAATCAACTTTTATTTTCAAGAGATATTGCTCTAATTTGCAATAGTGGTTATATATAAATTCTGTACAAAATGCTATAAACATTTTGTATTGTACAGTACATGGTATTTTCTAATCACTACAACATAGGGTATATGATGTCATCTGAATGATGCTAGATATAATATAGATCTCCATCTTAAGAATGAGACAAGAGCTTTTTATATGAATACACAAACAAACAACGCTACTTATTATCTTAAATCTTCCAAATCCTCATCTAGAAAACCTTTCGGCGAAAGTGGTTTTCTTCCAATAAAACCTTCGTCTTTTGCATGCCAGAATTTGATTTCAGTTTCTCCAGATTTCCAACATAGCCATACTTCTTGGTCAAATCTCAATGAAGGAAAATCAAGTAGGCCTTCATCTACGCTTTTTATCATGACTCCCATATCTTCAAGTTGCTCTATTGATTTGTAAAGATTCGTAACAGCTAAATTTAGCTCTTGTTTCTTTTTAATGAATCTTTCTAATGTAGAGCCTGATTCAATAATCATCTGTAATTCTCGTTGAATTGCAACAACATGATTCTTTTGAGACACAATAGTATTGAACCGACGTTTAACTTCTGGTAGGGCTCTATTCGCATCCTGAGGGGTATATGCTATAAACATCAGACAAACTTTTTTCAGGAGCAGATAATTTATGTATTCCCGTAGCAAAAAGTGACTAATGTCGATATCGCTTCTTTTTTCTTTTGTTGCTAATATTCCGTGCGCTTTTATATGTCGCAGGCATGCTTTGGTTATTCTTATCGAAGTCTCCTAGTCCATGTGGATAATTTTCCCAGGTGTTTGATCTTCCGAATAGATTATCAAGTTTTGCTGATGTAATACATGAGAATTTATTTAACGCTAAATGTAAAGTTTCGTGACTTAATAATGAGCTTGCTATTTCGGCGATCCTTCCCTCATTATAATATTCTTGCCAAGACCTATAATTTGAAATAAAAGCACGAGATCTTCCGTAATAGGGTACAAACATTAATCCACGTTTACCCGCCATTCCTTTAAGCCCAAGTTCTATCACCATTTTTTGCCACCTTAGACGTATATCTACTCTCATTAACAAAAGATTGATTAACCTTATCCTTAAAAGAGTAAATAATTTACCTCAAAATCATATTTGTTCTTTGTTTTTTTCCGATGTTTTATAAGTAAAAATAGAGCTATTTACCCGATACGATAAATATTGACTGGCTCTGATAAGGTGATCAGGTAATTAGAATAGAGAAAATATATCTTTTAATAGCAAAAGTTAAATTTTATAACTAGATTTAAGATTATGTTAAAAAAAATGCACATAAACCGTATAGATACGATTTTTTTTGATGTATAATGGAATATTTGGAGTTGAAAAATGGTCTTAGCAATAACTATAATTTTAACTGCTTAGGCTAAAGTCAATCATGTTTGATTACTCATAATGGTTTTCTTAAACCATGTATATTTATATAAGCTCTTAATCGTTTGCTCTAGACTGGGAGAAAGAGATGATAAGAAAATTGTAGAAGATTACTTGATTGATTGATTGACTTTTTACTAGACAATACTTTCTATAACCTATTATATTAAGCAACAAATAATTTTGATATTGGGCATTATTATAAATCGCTCCATACTAGAAAGACATCACCAGAATTATCGTTCTTTAAACATTGCGCTTTCTGCTTTAGAATATTCAATTAAAAATGTAGATCCCAAAATTCTTGTTAATAAAACGGTGAAGTTAAAAGGTTCAAATTTAAGCTTGAATGATATTCAAGGTAAAACGGTAGAACTAAATCTCGATGATTTCAATTCTGTGTACATAGTTGGCGCAGGAAAGGCAACAGCTAGAATGACAGCGGCTCTCTGTAATATTTTAAAAGGAAGAATTTCATATGGTGCAATCAATGTTCCCTATCATACCAAGGGACAAATTGATAGAATTTCGATAACAGAAGCTAATCATCCGTTACCTGATGAATCAGGAGTTAATGGGACAAAAAAAATTGTCAATATTTTGAAAAAAACTAAGAGCATAGACCTAGTTTTTGTTTTGATTTCAGGCGGGGGTTCTGCACTGCTGCTGCTTTCCTGCTGAAGGCATAACGGTATTAAACAAACAAGAAATTGCAAGCACTATCATGTCTCGTGGGGCGTCCATTCATGAAATCAATGTTGTACGGAAACACTTATCGATGATAAAAGGTGGCCAGCTCTTAAGATATGTCAATAGGGGTTGCACTGTAGTTTCTTTAATTTTGTCAGACGTTATAGGAGATAATATAGAGATAATTGCATCTGGTCCTACAGGTACCTGACAGTTCGACATTTAAAGAAGCTGGGTTAGTTCTAAAAAAATATCATCTTTGGAATGATAAAAATGCACAGAATACTGCAGTCAAAGAAGTAATAATTAATGGAATGAAAGGTAATATCAATGATACCCCAAAACCTGGAGATCCAATTTTTAAGAATGTAAATAATTTGCTGATAGGTAACAATACACTTGTCTGCGAAAATGCTGTTAAATATTTAAAAAAACATAGGTTGCAGGCTTTAAATTTAGGTTCATCATTTGATGGTGAAGCAAAGAATTTTGGAAGAACGCTTGCAAGGTTAGCCCATAATTTTGGGATATCCTTTTCACCATTCGGTTTCGTTTTAGGAGGAGAAACGACTGTTAAATTGAATAAAAAAAAAAATAATGGAGCCGGAGGAAGAAATCAAGAGGCTATACTAGCAGCTATATTAAATTTCAAGTTTCAATGTCGTGATGATATTAGTATTGTGTGTATGGGAACAGATGGGATAGATGGAAACACTGATGCCGCCGGGGGCCTTTTAACTCCCAAAACGATCTCTATAACCAATGAAAAGAAATTAGAACTGAAAAGGTACCTAAACAATCATGATAGCTACAATGCACTGAAAAAAGTAAACTCATTAATAATCACTGGAAGAACCGGAACTAACGTAAATGATATCGCCATAATTTGCAGATTGAAGTAGCATAATTCTAACAATGTATTTAATTTAATTCCAACTGCAGAATCTGTTCAACCTGAATGACTGATGGACGAGTTTTATATAATTAATTACTCTGCACTAAACCAACCGCTACCATCTAAAGCTAGGCTGCCCCAATCTAGCCAATAGAAGTTATGTCTTAGGAGAGAATATAACAACGCCTTATCTACTTTATTTCTTTTTCCTATAGCGTAGATATATAATAAGTCCCGCCATAGCTAATGTTCCAGGCGCGACATAGTAGAGCATTAATTGGCCAAATGGTTCAAGTCTTTTTATGCTCAATAGTTCTTCTACTGTTCTTTTTTCTTCTATTTACAAGGACTGTTCCCGCTACTATTACAGAAATAGCGACACTGGCAATAGGGAGTAAAAGCGAAGACGAAAAATAGACAGCAAATGAATCCAATACATTAATTGGATATGTAAAGGTAATACTTTGACCAGAATAACCATTGTCATTTATATCAATATTTAGTGTATAAATACCAGATTTTGAAAACACATACTCATGTGTAAAATGATTATATGGCACAAATATTGGATGTGTCTTTTCTAAATTAACTCCATCCTTGATTATTGTAATAACAATAGGAATATCCACTAGCTCGTCACCATTAACACTACTGATTCTCAATAAAATTTGTGTATTCTGACCAGCTATAGGTATTTTTGGATCTGTTTTCATTTCTATATTATAATTGCCAATCCTCTGGAGGATAGAGTTTTTAAGAGGATCGGCAATTGCCAGTTGAGCAGATGATAATCCAATTATTAACAGTACCACAATAATGAGCAAAAAAACTATGTTGAACATCATATACTTAATTTTCTGCATTTTTCTTCTTGAAAAGCTCGCTAACCAAGTATACAACAAACTTTAATTTCAATTTTTCTTTTTTGACTATAACTCATTGAGTTTCATTTGTTGTTTCTAACTCCATCAATCATTTCAGCGGCATATATCATTTACGACTTTTTCTAAAAAGCGTATAGTACCTGAGCAACTATATCTCCTTATTTAAAGAATTGACATTGTCACTTTATTACAGTGACACTGTAATAAAACGGTTGTTTGGCGAATAGATTGCATCAGGATTAGTAAGAACACAGAATAGAGAGTTATCATTCAAATGTATTGCTTACAACATGCATAGACTAACTAACCTTGTCATTATTGCGATGTTTTCTACATAGCCAAAGTAAAGTTCAGTTCAGGAACGAATGGATGTAGATACTAACAGTTATCAAACAATTATTATATATAGACATTAAATTAAGCTATAAACTGGCTTATTAATTGAGATATATCTTGGTATCTTTAGTCACTTTGACATTGTTTGTCATTTTAGCTATATTAGTTTCTCCCCGTCTAAATAGCAATGCTAACTCTATAATTATTAAACAAGATGCTCTAGCTTTTCTAAAGATTAACAACTCACACTACTACGCACTTAATGAATTGATGGTCTTGATGAGCAAATATGGAAGAGAAGTAGTTTGGTCTTTGACAATATTACTTTTGTTTATTTTTGGTGGTTGGAAAGGAAAGGAGACAGCTGTAATTATGGCATTAGCAATGATTGTCATAATACCAATAGGTACTGCAGCAAAAGATATTATAGCAAGGCCCAGACCAGTAACTCCTAAAGCAGATTATCTAGTTGCAGCAGATAGAGAATATGCTTTTCCTTCAGGTCATGCTATGATAGTGTCTGCTGGCGCTACTACGGTCTTAGCCTTATTCAGAGATTCACCTAAGAAATTGGCAATATCTTTAGCCTTAGCTGTGGAAGCTGCTCTTTGTATCCTTTTCAAGAGTATATGTTGGTGGACACTATCCTTTGGATGTAGTCGGCGGTATATTGTTGGGAGTTGGAATATCATTTATTTTTATAGGGGAGGCAAGATATGTAGAACAATTACTTATGAAAATAAGGAAAGTAATAAAACCTCAAAGTAAATAATTGGCGTTGCTTGAAAACTTTTATTCCGACCGTATCTTCTTATTCTTTCTAATAAAGCAATTTCTACATTCACCATTGGAAATCTTAATGCATCATAATACACTTATCGGACTGAAATAGATCCTAGATACCTTATTGTATATTTTCTTATCTCTATATAATTCAAAGCAATCATTTAGGCGTTGAATGTCTGAGGGAAAACACCAGAATAAAAAAACGTTTTTCCTCTCGTTCTATATTTCTTTCTAGCATATGGCATTGTAGGTAATATATTGCTCAAAGCAGATATTACTTCATTTAAATTCTTACCAGAACTTGTCAACACTAACATGACCTGATTCTTATCTCCTCCAGTTGTTGAGCCGCCCTCCACGCAAACTCATAAATGGATATTGATTGTCAATCCCAAAGCCTTGACCTTTAACTTCTGAAACAATTTTATCAAGTAGTATTTGCTGGTACCATAAGTGTAGCTATAGTGTCAATATTATTAGTTGCTGTTGCTGGCTGGGCAGAGGTAGTGTCAGTAGCATTACTGGTAGAATTAAAAGAAGTATTGAGTGATTGGTCTACAACTGTTACTGTTCCATTCATTTTATAGTTTGGAACCGCTTTATCATCGCTTGGGCCAGAATAAACAAAAGTACCAGTATTATTAAACATAATTGGCTTTGAAGCGGCATAATTGTCGAATGGACCGCTATCATATACGGCGTTCTTTGAATTATTGTCTACTATACTTATAGTGTGGGGATGATGGCCAACATCTCCATTAAACCATGTTACCGTAGTACCAACATTTACTACTGCATTCTGAGGAAGGTATGGTTGATTGACAACTCTCAATTCCTTTGGCTGCGTGGGATCTTCGTGTCCTTCATTTGGAAGTAATATTACAAGGTTCTTGATATCCTTGCCAAGAACCATAGTATAATATTGGTAAATGTCAGATGCTTTTATGTCTGGTTGCCAAACTTGTTGAGTTTCTCCTACTGCAAATGCTGAATAGGATGATGGATTAGCAGCAAGCTGTATTAACGCTGCAAAAATTACATATACAACAATAGCAACTATTGTATTATTTATCTTCATTAAAGACTATGCGATACGTTACGATTATTAAAACGTAATTGATTCTAAAAAATATAAAATGAATGCTTCGAAGCACTACCTTTTTCCATATTCGTTTTCATGTAAAATAAAATAAAACATAGAAGCTACTGTTTCAAAAACTCAATTCTGTTAAGTATAAATTGCTACTAGTAACGCGTTAGAAAAAAACAAATAATATATTAAAATAAGTTTATGTAGAAGTCACTTCGGAATTAACTCAGTTATTTGGAGAAGTGCTCTACACTTGATTTAAATGAATTATTGCATCTTTGCTGTTTCCTTTTTTTAGTGAATCTATCTCTGTTATTTATGTCGCTAGTTACTAATATAGCTGAGGCTGAATTTGCCCATGCTAAGTGTAAAACTAGCTGTTGAATTCATAAACGAGACATTGCAACTTATGAACTGTTACCACTATGTATCGCCTTCATTGCTTCTTTAAATCATTTTTTGATGATTGGGAGAAGGAGAGATGACTGACTAATGCTGAAGCCAGCAAAGTCACTTCAACTAATGTATTTAATGTTAATATTGCTGTAAGTATACCTGTAGAAGGAGCAACGTTTCCTAAATCTATAGGATATTAGCTGGATCATTGAGAAGGTTCTTTTGAACGAACAATAATGGTTTCTTAAATTTAGATTCCCAGTTTTGAAAATAGGATATATCAATCTCTAATCTTGTAGAATTAAGCGCGATGAAAGTAATGTATTATCTTTTAAGGAGGTGGAGGATGTTTTTCCATGCATACATCATAAAGATAAAAGGAATACATCATTGCTCCTGTTGCGATCAAAACTGGTTGCATGATCCTAAAATCTACTGGCTTCCCAATCGCAATTAGGTATGGGAATGGATAGAATCCAGCAACAAAAAACCACATTGCAATAAAAAGCATTACAAAGTGTATATTACGTCTTAAAAAGTTATATGGCGGTTTTTTCAATGCACCACATTTTATACACTTGCTTCTATCCTGTATGATACATGATGAGCACACAGACTTGGTGCAGTAAACACATATACTATCTGCAAAACGCGACCCACATATATGACAGCTTGTCAAATGAACCTGTTGTATTAGAAACACCACAGTATTATTATATTTGCATTCGTTTGCATAGCTATTTTAAACGCCATAAGAATGTTAAAACAAAATAGCAACTTTTTGCTTTTGTCTCTTCTAATTCTTATTTTTTATGCCACAATAAGACCTTTAGCCAAAGGATTCACGGCCATCTCATATGGCAATGCATGTATATATATATAATAGAAACACCTCTGCACAAATAGAAGAAGAGCAATAACTATAATTAAATTTTTAATAAACGTCACGTTATATTAGTATTGTAATGACAAGGTTAATTCAAACAATCATCCATAAACATATATTTACTGGCTTAAAATGTTGCAAATTAATATCCAAAGATGGAATAACAACACAAGAGCTAATTATCGATAGACTTCAGGGCCTATTTGAAGGCATAGATATAAATCTTAAACCCCAACGTATCAAATTTGCAAGTGTCGGCCGTGCTGCCAAGCATAGCAAAGAATTTGGACGAATATCAATTCATTATCTGCTCTGAAATTTCCGATATGCCTGACAGCAACCCTATGAAATTGCAATTGCAAAAATATAGAATAGGAATATTTGGAGCATTTGCGAAATTAGTTCCTTTGCTGATATCTCTAAATTCCAACGAAGAATTGCAGAGCTGGAATTCTTTTGCAAATATCTTGCTAATGGAGGTCTCTGAATCTCTTGTCAAGGCTCGATCAAATCCGAAAGAATGGAAAAGGTCGTATAATATCAGACTAAAAGAGGCGTTAGACTTTTTTGAAATCCCAGAAAAAGAGGTCGAAGAAGAACTAATCAGAATCTATCAGAATGAGTAGTTTTGCTTAATCTAAAGCGACATTTTACTCTTAAATTTGAATAATTCAAAATGTTCTTTTAATTTGAACTGTACAATAAATTTCATATTTGAACGTTCAGAATATATAAAAGAGGAGATTTATTATACAGACAGGTCCAATTTTCATGAGTGATCAAAATTCAGATCAGGAGAAAACTAATTCTTTAGATAAATGCCAGGTATGTGATGGGAATAAAAGAACCTACAATATGGTTCCGTGTTTTTTTTGCAACGAAACAGGCCTAAGTAATAGGTTTGCAGAAGCCTTTATAAGGAATCATATTTGTTACTGTTCAACCACTTCTGATAGGAAAAGTTGTCCTATTTGTAAGAAAAAATGTCACCACGAATCTGCGTTAAGGCCACGCATATTGGTTGTTCCATGAATAAAGACGAAGAGGATTAAAGGAAGAATATAAACGACTATATGGGACTTAATAAACTGCCGTTTTGATGGTTATGGGAGAAATTTTAAACCTATGACCTGTTATACCTTATACCTTAATCTTTTGTATACATCAACATGCCTTGCATGATATTACCGCCCAGAATCAAGACTACTGTATTAAATGGCTTCTAAGATATCATCTATCTGTGCAGCGGTAGGACTGTTACAAATAATAATCGATATGGATGAATTCACTATTGATATTTTTCAAACTGTGACATTATGCCACGATGAATTGGATATTTGTCTAGAAAAGCATAAAAACAATTTTATTCAAAATAAAATTATTAATTGATGTATATTATTCTTGAAAAGTATTAACTTAGTTGTACTTGGAGATCACCATCGAATTGCGACAGAATTAGGTGGAAAGAGAGGTACTACCAAGTGATATTGTCATTTATGACAGAAAAACTTTGGATACTCTTTATTCATGGATCGCACCCGTAACCTTTCCAGCTAAAATACAACCTCTGATGCAAGCTATAAACATTGCAGAGTACGCTATATTAGATGTCACAAAAATAGATAAATATCTTGGAGAGCAGATACTCGCTTTGGATTGCCTTGATTTTAGACATGGTTTCATCCTTCATTCATATGACATTGATGAAGCAAAACTGAATGTGTTGATTAAAAATACTTCTGTTTCACATTTTAAACTAATTGATAACATTGACCAATTAAAATATGAGGTGTCCAGACTCAAACCAAAACCAAATGCTGAGGAGGCAGGAGAGGAGAAGGATAACCTAGAAAAAGGTGGAGGTAGTAATCATGATTCAGTAGTAATACCCATTGACCACGCCTTTGACGTTAAAGGCGTTGGAACCGTTATACTTGGCGTTATAAAACAAGGAATTGTCAAAGTACATGATCAGTTAAAAATTATGCTTGTCGGAAAGGATATAATTGTAAAGTCAATTCAAATGCATGATGATGCAGTTCAAGAATCTAAATGTCCAGCAAGAGTAGGTCTTGCTGTTAAAGGAATTACTGCTGATGAGATTTCAAGAGGAGACATACTATGTTATTCTCAAGATAATCATGTGAATGTATTATCAACCGATCGTACAATATCTGCAATCTTTCAAAAGAATCCTTACTATAAAGAGGACTTGGTAGAAAATCAAACATATATGGTTTCAATAGGGTTGCAAATAAGACCGGTAAAAATCAAGAATCATCGAAGCAATACGATTGAAATTACCGCTGAGAAACCGATCGTATATATGCCTTGTCAGAGGTATGTTCTATTAAAGCCAGATAGTCATGGAACGAGAATAATCGGACAGGGAATTATGCAATAAAAACACTCTTTCCGTAGGATCTTCGTTAGCAATTGATTGTTCAAAACTGTCCTTTACCGCTAAATATTTTGTCATGTCTTTTGGTAATTAGTGGGACAGCGATAAAGGCTATCAAAAAATACAGAGTGACACCTGCGTACTCTATACTATCCTTATTGGGAGCCATGTTTCTTATTGCTGCCTTACATCACTAGTATTCTTCCACTATTGATGTCAATGCAAACAAGACCAGTAATATGGAGAGGAAGAACAATTGTATACAACGTAAAAAAAGAGAAGAATCAGCGATATCAATGTATGACAAACAACTTTACTCTAATCACATGCAAAGTTATATTCTCATCTCATTCTGCCGTAATGGCTAACTAAAGTTATGGCCATTTAATGCTAACTCAAGCTTTTTACTGTACCCACTTATTTAGAGTAAAAAAATGGATAGTGTTACCATTTATTTCACGTATCTTTTTCAACACAACGGTAGTAGGTTATTCCATTAATCGTAACATCTTCTATTTTAATTAGCTTTTGTGTTTTGTGAGAATTGTATTTTCTTGAAATTATACCACCAGTAAGATCACTGATCAAGTCAATTAAACCCAATTTTACCATAGCGTGATTTACATCTTCTTCCCTTATGCCCACGGCTTGGGCAATCTCCTTTGCTGAAAAACCTCTTTCCTTATTTCTGCGAAGAAACATGGATATTATTATCATCAGATCCTTGTGTGCGTCAAATTCTGCTGCATCTATGGGCGGAGGAGGGCTCATACTACGAATTCATCTCTGTCTACATATAATCTAAAAGCAACAGCAAGGTCTAATTAATAATGGAAATTCCTAAATGTTTGACATCTAAGGGTATCAAATGAGCCGCTGACGGAGTAGTATTCTAAAAAATTAGTATAGATTTTTTATTGAATAAAAGATTAAAAAGAAGAATGTAATCCTATAAGATGGAACAGCAGTTTATTTATATGAGATTACAAGTGATAAAAAGCTGGTTTCGTGTAATTAGGACGAGATTTCTTTTGGCATCTGTTATCGCAGTCACTAATGGCTTAGCAATCGCTGTATGGAGATACAGGCAATTTGACCTTTTATATGCTATTTTAACCTTTGTAGGAGTTATTTGCCTTCATGCTAGCGTAGACTTGCTGAATGATTATTGGGATTATAAAAGAGGTATAGATACTGTTTTTACAAAAAGGACGAAGTTTAGCGGAGGAACAGGAGTATTACCGGGAAAATTATTGAAGCCAAACAGTGTTTATAGTGCGGGCGTAATTTTTCTTCTTCTAGGATCCTTAGTCGGCGCATATTTTGTTATAACTCGAGGAATAACAGTTGCGATAATACTGGGCTTCGCAATAGTTGCAATATATTTTTATTCAACAACTATAGTTAACGTAGGACTAGGAGAAGTTTTCGTAGCGGCTAAAACGTACTATGATACAGTACTTGGAAGTTTTTATGTTCAAACTGGAGTTATTGAACTGTCTGCAGTTTATATCGGAATTATAGTTGGCATTTTATCAGCATCGGTTTTGTTTATTAATTCGTTCCCTGATTATGAGGCAGATCGTTCCAAGGGGCGACGATCACTTGTTATATTACTAGGAAAACAAAAAGCCTCTCAAGTATTTCGTATACTGATTATATTTCCATACATTTTGGTCATAGCAGCTATATTTCTCGGTTACGCAAAAATCTATTCGATAGTATGCTTTGTATCGATCCCGTTTGCTTTTAAAATAATTAAATACATACAGAAATATTCTGAGAGTATCGATAAATTTGTACCAATAATGGCTGCTACTGTAATGTACGCTAGGATTACAGGGTTCACATTGGCAATTAGTTTGTTATTCTAAATAGCAGTTCCTAGCAAAAGCAAACTCTACCTTCTGTCCACCATCAAACTGTGCATTCATTACCGTTGCAGTTTGGCCAGCTGTTCAGACACTTCTCTGTGTAGTCCTCTGAACAAAGCACAATTTCACGTCTAAAGAGTCTTCTGACTCAATCAAATGTGGAATATCAATTGTCCAGATGACTTAAATGCATTTTAGACAAATCTAGACGACTTTTTAGATCCTTGAATCTGTTTCTTACGGTCACCTCAGTTACTCCGGCGGCATTTGAAATATCCAATTGAGTCCTGTGTTCTCCAGTATTGAGGCACGATAAATAGAGGATTGACGCAGCAAGACCCATAGGATCTTTTCCAGCCGATAAGCCATTCTGCGTGACGTCTTTCATGATATTCATTGCCCGGTATTTTGTTTTCTCACTTATGTCAGCTTTGTTTGCAACTCTTACAATACACTTTACAAGATCAATCATTGGAACTTTAAGATCAAGTTCAAGCACCAGTATTCTATAAGTTCTTGAGAGCTCTGTGCGTCTTATATTACTGGCTATAGCAACATCATTTAAAGTTCTCGAGACTCCCATTTCTCTACATGCGATATAGACTACAGCAGCTGAGTACTGCAGGTATAGACCGCCCACGAATAAACCCCCTATCCTGAGCTTTTCTGTATATGTATGCACTCTTTTCAATTATTGCATCAGATAGTCCGACCTTGCTTTTCAATATATCAAGTTGTTCAAAAGCCTTCTTAAGATTCCTATCCGTAGAACTGTGAGCCTGCGTTCTTAAGTCCCATACCCTTAGCCTTTCCATTGTCGAACGCATGGCTGCATCAATTTTGCGTCCACTAGCATCCTTATCTGTCCTTCCAATAATAGTAGCAAGACCCATGTCATGACGAGCCAAGGAAGTTGGAATTCCTGTTCTGCTTCTGTCATTTACCTCCTCAGTATTGAATGCGCGCCATTCGGGTCGAATTTCCTGAATCTTGTCAGAAATTACAAGTCCGCAGTTACTGCAAATAAGCTCACCAGATTCAAGATCTGTAATTGTCTGACTTTTATTACATATAGAACATGTTATTGTTGAAGCTTTGACTTTTAACATAATGTGTATACCAAATATATTGTCGTTAATCAGACATTTAAACAATATTACATATGAAACTTTAGGAGAAGAAAGCATAGATATACAACCCTGCAATTAATGGCTGGCAAGAAGATCGATGAAGAGAAAGTAGAAGAAGAAATACTTTACTTCCTTCGTGTTAATGAAAGGCTAAGATATGCTGGTTTCTTATTGAATCAATGGGCTTCTAGCAACAATCACAACGTATCGAAGATTGATAAAGCATTCCTTAATTCTATAGGTTTATTAAAAGGAGCAAATGCAAACTTTTTACCATTGATTTTTGGTGCGAGTGCTATTGATTACAAATTATGTTTTCCAAGATGGAGTTTGAAGATATCCAAAGTGGCTTCTTTTGATGGTTCAAAACTAGACATTATTGAGAGAATCTGACAAGTCGGTCGTTTCTATAGAATTGTACATTTCGGTCTTGACAATCATGGTGTTGATAAATGTTATTGTAGAAAAAAGAGATTTTACTTTTGTTCTAATGACTCGACCTTCTTATTCAGATAAGCAACAAGCTTGGCAATCTTTAGGTCCATTCCATGATGTTGGCTGGTCAAATGCTCTTCTAAGTCAAGTGTCATAACTAATGTCGTCATACCATCTTCCAAATCGTTTGTCCAAATATTCTGATACTGCAGCTTTCTGGTCTTCCATATGTTCATAGAATCTATTCGCACATACATCTGACTTTATTTGCTGGTTTACTTTCCTTTCATTCGGATTTAGGTATGGTGCTTTCTTTGGAAGGTGGATTATGGTCAGCCAGTCTTCTTTCTCTGTGCATTGATATAATTCCGTACCATTAGGCTTACATGATATGAAGCGTTATCCCATATGAGTACCAGTCTTTTCCACCATATCATTTTTCATAATGTTTGTCTTGAGATTCTCTAGATGGTCGATAGTATTCGTAGAATCCATTTTATCATAGAAATCATACGTCATTAATTTCTCTTCAGGCCATACCATGGATATGTATGCAGAGAACTTCTTTCTACTACCAGTATGTTCTATCCTTTGTTGCTCACCTTCAAAACTCATGGATTTTCGAATACAAGGTTTCTGTGTTATAATATAGTCTCATCTTCAAATGCTACTACAACTCCCTTTTTTTTTGAGCTGAAGCTATCTGTTTGTAGTTTTGCACTTTCTCTTTTCCCTCTTCATAATCCTTTCCTCCATGTAGCAGTTCCAGTTTTGGTCTTTTGCACCTAACTCCTAAATCTTTTGTTTATTCTCTGCAGGTGCTTGAAACTGATTGGAATTCCTAGCTCATTTGTCAGACAGTTTGCAAGTAATCTCAGACTCCATGTATTTCTAAGATAACCAAAGATGTGCGGGTCGTTAAATAATGCTGATAGAATAATCTCTCTTTGTTTTCATCTGTTATGCCAGATTTTGTTCCGCCAGGTTTCTTCATCTTTATTCTATCTATCCCACTTTGGATATAGGCAATAACCCATCTCTGTACAGCCTGCTGCTGACTCCGTGTTCATTTGCTATGTCTTCGTAAGTTCTACCTTCAGCTTTTTGGAGTATAGCCAGTAGCCTGCGGTATTCTTTTTTGTTACCCGTATTCTTCATAA
The DNA here is from genome assembly GCA_963825865.1 of uncultured Nitrososphaeraceae archaeon. Taxonomy (GTDB): domain Archaea; phylum Thermoproteota; class Nitrososphaeria; order Nitrososphaerales; family Nitrososphaeraceae; genus CAWGVG01. The sequence goes on from CAWGVG010000033.1 coordinate 56,598, forward strand.
ATGACTTTAATTTGTTCCTCTGTCCTATGGTAAGTTTGAGTTTGAAAGGATGATTCACAGAATGAAAATATCTCATTTACTAAGCTTTAACTATTTCCAAATCTAGGTTATGTAATGAACAAATAACGACATAAATTCAGACACTTCACTTACATGATACACAGTTATGCTTTTTTTTCCTTACCCGCAGTACAAATATGATACTCTATTTAGCCATCTAGTAACTAGTGAAACAATTTGAAAGGAAATTCATATACGGCTATCAGTCCTTGCTTAAAACTCATAGACGATTTGTACATTCTTGGCCCTACGAGTTAAATGACACTATATGATAAGAACTGGTAAGTGCTAATTAACTGAGGCTGGGACATAATTGCCTGCTTATATTTTTACCAATATCTATTGATGGTTTTGAATAAAGCTATCTTCAGATGTTTGGTGTTTTGGTGAAATACAGTAAAACAATCCCAAAGACTAGCCTCAGGATATGTATCAGAATCTATCCACCGTTAGGAAGATAATCAACCAGAAAACTGCTTGAAAATTGCGTGATCAAATTATGCCCCAGTCTCAATTAACTAACTAACTTTTTCTGCATACAGATTGGCTATAACAGAAAACGCCATAACCTAAATGGATAAATTTAGTATGAACTAAACAAAACCTGTGAAGATAAATCATTGTACATTTCCAGAAGGACTGTTTTATGATATCGAGAACTTTGTATGGATAAATATCGATACTGATAAACTAGTAACTGTTGGAATTACTTCTGTATTAGCGTCTATTGCTGGAAAGCTATCTACCATCAAATTGAAACAAATTGGCACAAAAATGGAAAAAGGAAGAAGCATCGGGACAATAGAAAGTATCAAGTATTTTGGGGTAGTGCGAACTCCTGTAAGCGGTAGGCTTGTAGAAATCAATGAGTCCATAATTAATCGACCCAAGATAGCAAATGATTTTCCATACACAGAAGGTTGGTTTGCCAAGATAGAGTGTTCTAACCTCCCAGAAGATCTTAAAACTCTGGAAACCATTGAGAATTCTCAAAAGAAAATAAATTCTCTAATTGAAAAACTACATATCAGATGCTTTATAGCATTCCCAGACTATCAGATGTTTGAGATAGGAGTTGAATGCGCTGCTACTCTTACAAAGCTGGACGAACTAGTGAAAGAAATAGCCATCGGCGAAGTAGTACACCTAGTGTCCGACAATCCAACAGCAGATCTGGAAATCATAAGATGGTCAGAACAAAACAAACAGTCTCTCTTAGAGATGAGAAGTGAGGCAAACCTTTTTCATTTTATACTAAAGAAGATAAAATAAAAATTGCGCAGCTATTCTTGATGTATTGCACTTTTCTATCGAATTAGCAACCATATTTCTTCATTCAGTCCATGACCAGTCATAATTCTTCACATTAGGATAGCCTAGCAAATATTTCAGAACGAACTATGTATAGGACACCATTCTCCTATCCTGGTAACTATTTATTGTTATAAACAACCTAAATCTAAGTGCATGTTATTATAGATAAGCAAAAAAAAGATATTGTTGAGTTGCCTAATTTGATTGTAGTCTTTATTCATTCAAAAGATCTCTAGATCCTACCTCATTTTTCAAACCATAATAGCCAGCCAACCTATCCATATCTTTATTACTTATCTTACACTTATCATGTGCCAATTTCAAACAGTAAGGATACCCCGAAATACTATGAAAAGATAACCTATCTAATATTGTTTCAATTTCAGACTCACTGATGTTACCAATTGCAGTACCTGATATTTCAACCTTGATTATAGGTGTACATTCTTTTAACCTCGCGTATATTTCAATAACTTCGCAGTGTTGGATATACTGTTTATTTTCGAATGGAATACTAAACCCTGCAGATTTCCCTATCTGATTAAAGTAGTAAATATCGGCAGCCTTCGCACCTAATGATCCAAACTGTGTTCTTGTATCTGAATTCTTTGATATGAATAGCACTTTCGGATACTTCTTAAGGATATCACTAATTTCCGATACATCACAAGGCTTATTTCTAACGAATCTCGAGATAAGAGACCCGTCAATAGAAATAATATCCACCTTTTCATTTTCGTCTTCTATTACGCGTTTTGCTACATTTAATTCCATTAAATTGGCTTTGGATTCTAAGGATTCACTTCTAACCGTATCTAGTCCATAATCCCATTCCCCATATTGAATTTCGCTTTTAGAATCGGCTGCAATTGCATCAACAATATAAAAATCAAGACCCTGAAAAGCCCTCTTGTTCCAACTGCTATCTATTCCAACAGAAGTACAATGTTTTTGGTTTGGTTCATATTTAATCCAGCATGACGAGGCCGCATATATAACGTTCTGATAATTAACATCCTTGATTTGCGATAATTTGATTTCTTTGCTACGTATGGCATCAATATATACGTCATGAAGCATTCATCTCGTAAATAGATACTGACTAAAAAGAGTAATCATGCTTTCTTAGTATCTAAAAATTAAGTTATAGAATCCCTTCTTTAACCTATGCTGTCTACAGCAAAAGACGGTATTTCTGAAATTACACAGATAACCTATTGTCGATGTAGAGACGCGCATCTACAGGCATTTGCTGATCATCCTCATGCCTACTGCTCACCTTCAGATATGGGTGATGATGCGAACATTATTCACAATGGCATAAACTGCATCACCGCTCCTTACTATTCGCCGATCCTGCACCTTTCGTGTCTATTTCTAAATGGTATATTCCCATTATTTGTCTGATTGCTTTAACATATTTACTTGGATGGTAGTAGACATCCATTACCATATCCTTTAGCATTTGTGAGTTTATTGTTCGAATTAAATTACTATTACTGCCAATACTAGAACCAAGATCTCTGTTGGCATCAACTAACTCGCTTTCAGTAACTATCCATGTGCTTTGTTCTTCTTTTCGCTTCCAAAATTTCTCACGTTCTAGATCATCTTTTTCCTTTTTTAATTTTTCTAATTCCTCTTTTAGTTGCAGGTTTTTATCGAACAATGGCCTGCTATTTTTAAATTCTTGCAGTAAATTTAGCGTTGCATCATAATTTTTCAACGCATTTTGCTTGTCAACCTTTATCTGGTTTATTTCGCTTAGCAGATTATGTGCATTCTCTTCTAATTGTTTAATATAACTAGGCAACTCGTCAAGAGTAACATCCAGTTTTTCCGCTGCCGCAATATATTTCCCTAACATGGTCGAAAAAATCCTTTACTGATAGGTTCTGTTTGAAACAAAAAACCTCCAGGCTTATTATTAGAGATTCGATTATTCTTTCTGTTTTATCATCGAATCCTTCGACTTCTTCTCCTTTTCTAATATCTAGCAACCATTCTTTTTCTTCAAGTACTTTTCTTAGTCTAACCAAAGGTGCAAATGTTTCTATATTCAACGCATTCTTTTTGAGGTTTACGGCGACTTCTCTCAATAGATCAATTTCAGGATCTTTTTTCCTACTTTCCTTAATTATATTACTTACAGTACCGGCCCCTATATGTGATTCACTTGCAACTTGATCTCTGGATTTGCCTTGAAGCCATTTTTTAATAACCTCAACTTTTATAGGGCTTGGTATTCTGGCACCCCTTTCGATGGGTATTAGCATAATTGCCAATAAAAAACAATATACGAGTTACAAAATTCATTCATTCAGCAAGATGGTAAGATTGCTATACTGAGCCTAAAACGCATTTGACGGGCATTTGACGATATGAGTTGCAAGTTTCAGTCGTTATGGTTTCATCCTTGTTTCGTTGATTGTACAACAATTTGGAATAGTCGGGCTTCATCTCGATTCGAAATTACAAATTTACAAGACACTTGTAAGGGAAGGCATAACTCTACGGATAAGTCTATCGCCGACTACAATTCCCAGTATCCCCATTGTCATGGCTGGGATAACTACTAAAGGATATACGTATTTAATCATTCCAAAATAAATAGACACAGTAAGACTCGGCCAAACGGGCTGCTTTGTAAGCAACTCATTATAGGTATAAGTTATTAAGGGATACTGGAGCATGAAGAATGGTGCCCCTAAGAGTGCACCTGCAATAAAGACGTAGTATAATTTCTTAGTCGAAATTGACAGAATAACATCAGCTACTATCATTGGGATTATGTTAATTATGTAAAAGGGAAGAGTTGGCAGTAATGATTCGTTTGGCATTATGACGGTCAATACGTTGATTATAAGGTACACCCCACCTGTTATCGAGACAATGCCAAATCTTCTTGTTAATCCAAACGACGAAAACAGAATAATGGATATCACAAACGGATAGCCCATAGTAGCAAAAATCACAGCTAAAGATGGCTCTGGATTAAAGGCGAAATATTTAGTATTCGAAAATGGCAACGTAAACATGCCTACTATTCCAGAAGCTACTAACCATATTGGAAGCATTCCAATGATAGTTAAAAGCGTAGATCTAGAGTAATAATTGGACTTATTCAGTCCGGTCATAACAGAGGGAGGCTTATCTTTAATATTACTAATGTTATTTTTGTCATTATTCCTGCATTTTATTGTTCCCAGCATGGCACCAACGCTGCTCATCGTCATTCCCATTAGCAAAACAAAGTGAGGAGGACTCAATAAGCCATCCAGACCAAATGCAGAGTGCCATGCAAAATCTACAGGTCCAGCGACTAACAGCGTCAAAATTCCAGCGAACACTAACTCGACAGGTCTATGTAGTTCTGGGTAATAATTAGCAGAACAGCGCCAACCATGGAACATAATTGCAGACCCCAGTAGCGCCAAAGCTATTCCTGTATACAATACAGCGTGTGGAGGTGCAAAAAAGGTTTCTGGTTTATTTAATAGGTGATTTGTAACGTCCCAACTACCTCCGCTAGCAGATAATAAGATTCCCAAACTTACTAAGACGCAACCCATGACAAATCTTGATTTGTAATCTGCCTGTAAGTAAGATGGTGCCAGTATAACATCGACAGTATCATCTTCTTTGTTTTTGCTATTGGTGATTTCCACTAGTCTTTTAATAAAGTTCAATGCAATCATCAGCCTTATCTGCTGTCTTAGGTATCATATCTACAATAATAATGACGTCTTTTTTAATCTTATCATTAAATCTTTGAATAGGTTAACATTGCCACTAATGCAAGCAAATTATAGTGATTAATAGATGATTTCCTTATTTTGTTGAATAGGGAAAAGAGGCAAATAGAAGTTTAAGAACAATAGACAACCTTAAGAGAAAGATGGATTCTTTACATCAATCATCATAACACGGGCGCTAAACTTAATAGATAAACATTAACAGTTGCAACTTCATATCGCATTTAAATTATAGTGAAAATTGTCTTGTCTACGAGGATTTGACTGATAGCCGTTGGCAAGATGAATAATAGTCATAATTTATTTCTACGTTAATTAAAAGTTATGGTGAGCAAGGTAACAAAAAATGGAAGATATAGTTTGAACGAAGCTTATTCTACAGGATTATCACTTCGAATGGTCGTTTCTCTTTTAAGTATATTGACTGTCGTAAATAAGCATCGGTTACATTGATAGAATAAACATTCACAAATTCTCCTTGCTGATCTTTAATGCCTTCGCGTGGATAGTGCGATAATTGATTAGAGTAGGGCAAGGCAATAGTCTTTACAAATATGACGAATCTTCCTATCGTGTATGGTCTTACCTGGATCACGATATGATGAGTATCATGAGAATGCCAAGGTCTGTTATATGCCTCAATCAAAGGATATTTCGATCTAATAGGAATTTCATTTTCCAAATATCCTGATCCTGATTCATCACCTTTTTTCACAATTATGGGCCTTTGATTAAAGTCAGATTCTTTTACCTGTGCAAAGCTATCTGTACTGGTAAGGTTTGGAAAAGCCACAGAGATAATCTGGAGGTCTGCAGAATTACCTTGATTGGATCCGATTAAAGATATTTCGAAGGGATTGCCAACTGGAACTTGTAATGGGGATATGTGGACGTTGGTTAGAATAGGTAGTGGTTTTGATCTGGACATTGAAAGATAAATCCTTGGAAGTACATGAATCGACAATGAAAAATAAATTGCCAGAGAAGTAGCAATGGCTCCAACCAAGATAATATTTCCTGTACGGCCACTAAAAAAACGGAGGTTATGTTTTATGTTCACATCTGTCAATATGTCTCATCTTTCAACTTATATTTGTTGGAGTAAGTGATGGTCAAGACTTGGTATGTGAATTGATATGATATCAAGTCTACTTCCGTTTGAACGATTTGATAAGATGGGTAGATTAACAATACTAAATGCAGTAGTTTGCAAGCCCAATTAACAATGAACGAAACATATCCTGATCTAGTTTTTTTATATCCATTCATTGTTATAATGATCGTATCCATTGTTAGGTAAAAATCAAATGACCATTATCACGATTAGGGATCACGCGCTCCCTATACAACAATGGCAATAATTAACAGGTATAAATATTATGATAACATTGACCATCAATAACTTGGCTATTTCGCTTGTAGGTGGCAGCTATACTAAATTCTACTACCAAATTTTGATTAAAATGTGGTCGTCTACATCAGGAATCTATATTTAATTAGATCACTTGTAATGGATGTCCGGAACGATATATCCACAGAGATGAAAATTTCCCGTCCTTCATAAAACCAAATAAGAGATCGTTATTCCTGTAGCAATCTAATTATATAAAAAAAATTAATAATAATTAAATAGATGATTTTAGACTAAGTATTATGAAAAACCTATTTAATTTGATATATTGTGAGAATGTGACGGTGGTAATTTACTAGAATGGCTGACGGTCATTGTGACTGTATGGACTGCAAAGAGCCGATAGTAGGATGGATTCCTTTACAAGCAGACAACAACATGATATCCGGAAGGTTTGACCTCTGTGCAATGCATAAGGAGAAGTTTATACAGGAAGAATGGAGCAAGGGCGGTATGAGGGATAGTAGGATAGGTACAGAATAACTAACAAATTTTTCAAAGTATATCAATGTGAAAAAGTATATCTGATTATGTATATAGCTGGTTCTACTTGGGATCAGATAAGAATATGTGTGTTAGATTTACCAGATTTCAGATTATGACAATAGGAAGATCTGCCTTCGTATTCACCAAACAATACGAATTTAACACCATTACGTTTTAGTAAGTAGTATTGATAAATAATATTATCGCCATTGTCGCAATCTCATTTATAACCGTTGGCAGCATCTGGGCCATCGGTAATTTTATGATCCCGCATAAAGGATCAATGTTAAAGAATATCAAAGGAATTTTATTAGTTGCACAAAATAATGCTTTCAATGGAACTAATCCTGATATCTATGCAACGGTAAATATTCCAAAGAAGCTCGTCTTAGTCAATAACGATTTTGTAAGACACGATCTGATTGTGGATAAATTGAATATTAATACAGCTTACTTATCTACAGGACAGGACTTTACAACCGCAATTGCTTCAAAAAGTCCTGGCACATTTGAATACTATTGCTCTTTACATCCAATAACAATGCGTGGTAAAATAATAGTCAAATAACAGTGAAACCATTTCACAACGCATTTATGATTATGATTATACCAAAATATCTATATGCACTTTAGCGACCAACGTTATTAGAATATTGAAAAAAGAATTAACCTCTTTGCCTTCAGTTAAACAATTATCACATAAAATAAGGGCTGGGGTCATGTCCCCCGTAGATTTAGTCGAGGTCTGCTTAGAAAGAATCAAGAGATTTAATCCATCATTAAATGCATTTATCACTGTCCTTGAAGAATCCTCATATAAGGATGCAGAAGCAGCAGAACAGCAGATCAAGCAAGGACTTGATCTAGGTCCGTTACACGGCATCCCATTTTCAATTAAAGATATTTTCTATGTAAAAGGCGTTAGATGTACTGCAGGCTCAAAAATATTATCCGACTATACTCCTAACTTTGATGCAACTGTTGTTAAAAAAATGAAGGCAGGTGGTGCTATTCTGATTGGTACAAACAATCTCAATGAATTCGCGTCTGGTATAACAGGCATAAACCCTTTTTATGGTTAATCTAAGAATCCGTGGAATACTTCCAGAATATCAGGAGGCTCAAGCGGCGGGTCGGCTGTAGCAGTTGCTACAGGTATGACTCCAATTTCTTTAGGCTCTGATACTGGAGGTTCGATTCGAGTGCCAGCATCGCTCTGCGGGCTGGTAGGCCTAAAACCCACCTATGGTAGAATTAGCAGACATGGTATGGTGCCTTTGGCACCATCTCTTGATCATATTGGATGCATTACAAGGAGTGCATGGGATGCAGCAGGCGGTATTAGAATATATTTCACTTCAGGATCCCATAGATGTAATCTCAGAATACAAAAAAAAAGTGCCTCCTTATACAAAGCTTATTGGAGAATCGACGGTTGAGAAAATATCTGTAGGTATACCCAAGAGGTACTTTTTCGATTATTTAGAACCAGAAGTAGAGCACGTGTTCTATAATTTTATAGATACTATAAAATTAATGGACATTCCTGTTTATGAAGAGATAAACCTTCACGATACTGAAAAATACTATGTGTCTTGGAGAGACATTAGACTTGCAGAAGCAGCAGAAATTCATCTGGATTGGTTAAAGACTAGGCCAGAGGATTATGGTGAAGACGTAAGAAAAATGCTCATACAAGGAACAGAAGTGCCTGCAGTCAACTACATAAATGCTCTAAAAAATATAAAGGAAATAAGAAATGAATTTCTGAAAATCTTAAAGAGGGTTGATGTTATTATTATACCAACAACCACTCTTACTGCTCCTTTATTTGATGAATCAATCGCTAGTAACACTACAGCCACTATATCCCAATCTACCAGCATCAATGACAAAGTTCTAGAAATCCGTGAAGCTTTACTTAGAAATAATATTGTATTTAATATTACAGGCCTACCTGCAGTTACCATTCCATCTGGATTAACTAGAAATCACATGCCAGTAGGAGTACAAATAGTGGGAAATTCATTTGAAGAAGAAAAGATTCTGTCAATAGCATATAATTATGAGTGCCTAAACGATAGCCTGAGCAAATTTATACCTCCTATATGCCAATAATAGAAGGTATAATGATGAATACTTAACTGCCAAACCTTTGTAATGCGGTCTGTATTGGTTTGGAAATCTCTACTTTGGAAGAAAGCATTTAAAAATAATTGTTTAGTAAGGCTTAGAAACTGCTTCTGTTAGGCGTTGAAAATATTGTCAATAATTGCTTGCTCAATGCTTCGATTTTTTAGATATATCAATATGCACATGTGAAAAACTACAATTCTTACCTTGATTAACAATAATCATACTCTCAGTAACATATTGTACAAAGGCTTATTGGTATCGGTGATTTAATGATATTAGCAATTTCGGGATCTTTTTTTTCTAGAATGTTTTTCTGAGCAGCATGGATAATATAGCATGCCACGTCATTAATTGTAAGATGGATATTGTCGATGCTCTGATCATATGGTTGCATCTGATTTGCGCTTCAATATGGGTCGGGGGATCAATTTTCCTTGGTTTAGTTCTTTCACCCATGCTCAAATCTGTTGCAAAAACAGCAGAAGAACGCCTTGCGCTTATGATCAAAATCGGTAGGAAATTTAATAGCATTGCAATGCCATCTTTTGGAATATTAATTATAACAGGAATCTACAACTCACGTGCGTTCTTTGGAGAACCAAGTGCCCTTATTGGAACTAAATATGGTATAATCCTCCTATTCAAAATCATCCTAGTGGTTGCAACCATTACAACTTATGCAATACACATTCGAGTCATCAATAGAGAAACAGAAAGGAAACTTGCAGTAGGTAATGCCGGGACTGTCTATATTCAATCCATTCGTTCCAAGATAATTTATCTTGGCAGGATTACGGTTATTCTTTCAGTAATAATACTGTTGCTTGCAGCATTACTTCACAACGGTGGCTTATAACTAACATAATTTTAAATATGGTTTTTAACAGATTTCTGTACTAGGTGATGAAACTAACCTGCGCCGATCGCTTATTCAGCGAGATGAGGATATGCACCTCGTCTGAAAGACATACATTCACACATACACACACATACATACAAATGTACAAATGTACAAATGTATACACATAATTCATTCAGCGTGTTGTGAATGTACGTGCATACCAAAAAAGGCTTCACTGCTTCATTATAGACGATATGGCTTTAGAAATTTCAGAATTTCCCAGTAGTAACACTACAGAATGGTCTTTCGTTTTCCTAGACGGATTTAATGCAATAATATTTAGTTGACCGTCAATCAAAAATTCTAATTGTGTTGAATGCCTTGTAACATTTACATTTCTGATTCCAAATTTTTTTTTAATTAGACTTTCGGGATTTCTTTGATCGAGCAGTGTTAGTTTATGCACTGCATCTATGAATGAATTGAGTAATATGAAGAGAGGCTCCGCATGTGGATATTTTTCTGTGACTACGCCCCATTTAACTCTATTTTCTGGTAATGAAGTCAAATTATCAAAACTTTTTACAAATTCTGCGAATACAGATTCAACAGTAACATCAATTGCATGCTCGTTGAATCTAACAAATTGCGAGCTGACCTTTTGCTCTGTAAATTCTATTCCTCTGTATTTGATATACATCATAGGTTGGCCGTATTTTACAATATATACTTCACAACCTGCTATTTGTTTAGCCAAACCTACAAAATAGTTTCTCGACAGTTTGCTCTTAAACGGAGAATTCATCTTTGAAATTATCATGAATTTGATTAAATCATGGATAAATTCGTCTGCATATTTACGAAATTCTTTGAAATCATAACGTATCTCTTCTATTACCAAATGATTGTACTGTCCAATACATCCAACACATATATGAAAGACGTTCTATATTTTTGTCTGCTTAGTAAATATTAATTTAGCACAACGCATGGTTATTCGTTAAAAAGATAAACATCCTAGGTTTTCTGCCTATCGTCTTGAGATTTTACTAAATCTAATATACGATGTATGTCTTATATGAGCCTATCCTATCATCATTGAATGTTTTTCCTTCATTCCTTAGTTGAGGTTTTATTCCCTCAAAAGGCGTAAAGGAAAATGCAGTTTATTATAAATGAGAAGATATAAAAGTTCACTGAAAAGATGCGTGGCTGCAATTATTAATTTCGAACGTGAGGATCATTAGTTAAAATGAGTCAAAAATAAAATTATGCGATAAGAACGAAAAATTAACGTTCTACTCCTTGATAAAATTTGTCACAGTTTTATTAAATAATAACGGTTTACTGATAAAAGGCACATGGCCACAATTCTCAATTAGAATTATTCTACAGTTTTTCATCCTTACGAAGAGCCCGATGTATTTTACAGGAATAATTTGATCATCCTTCCCCCAAATTAAGAGTGTATTTGCTTTGATTCTATCTAAACGCCTACTTAACCTTGGCGCATTAGCACTGCCTTTAAACGCAGAAATAAATGCCTCTTTGGCTCCAGGCATGGACAATCTATGATAAAATTCTTGTGCATAGGCATCTTTAACAATATTATTATTATCTATAGAAGAGAGGACCTTTTTCACCTCTTGTACAGATTTCGCTTTTATAATACCAATATATTTACGCAGATCATTTGTTCCTTTATATGATACAGACGGTGCACCTGCTGGGCTTATGAGAACAAGTTTAAAAACTAACACAGGATGGTTTATTGCAACTTCTGCTGCAATATGACCACCGAGAGAGCAGCCAACGATAGACAGCGAAGAACCTATTTTCAAACTCCTGATGAAATTTGCAATGAATTTTGTATAAAAATTGATAGTGTAATTTATTTTTGGCTTGTCGCTAAGACCAAAGCCAGGGAGGTCAACTACAATTACTCTAAGTTCTTCAGCTGAAATTGCACTTATATTATTAATCCAGCTTTCTATCGAACCCCCTAAACCATGAAGTAACAATACAGGGCTGCCTTTGGATTGAGTATCATGATAACGAACGCGAAGGTTATCTATATCCAAGTATTGGAAATCCAATTTTGTTGTTTGACTTTAATATTTTTATGCATATAAAATAGTTTTCTCTTCTATAATAATTGGTCTTGGACATTTGTATTATTGTACGATATAACTAAGGTTTACTAGGAATAATCAGTCTGTATTTTTGATTGATATTAGAATCTCTTCTGACGTTTAAAACACGCGAGCGATTGCTCCGTGCTGATGCTTCTGTTTATGGTTGTCATCTTAAGCTTATATCATAATGAAAACAACAAAAGAAATCTCTGCAATAGCAACCGAAACCACACTCTTGACATAAAGGTCACAACACTTTATATGCTCATATATTAATTTGAAAATTTTTTTTAAGAAATATGATAACAGTAATTTGTTGTTAATCTGATATAGATTGTATTGAATAAAGGCAAAGCCATGTGATATCTATTTGTGGTTTTGGGGCGAAAGCTGATGAACTGGTAATTCATTAATTAAAAATGATAGTCGAAAACCAATATCAACTTAGTAAAAGAATCAAATAGCCGAACAGGCGAAATCCTATTTATTTATTCTCATTGTTAATTTTAGTATCTTTTATTTTCTTGCTTTCACAAGTACAAATACCGCTACTGCACCCATCATTCCGCCCAATACCAGTAACACTTGCAATGGAAATGATCCTGTTGCAGTGGCGGTTCCTTCAGGAGCCTGTGTAGAAACAAATGCAAGCTCGCTGTTACCGGATTTCTGTATCTTTGAGAATCCAGCAATTTGCAACTGGGCACTAGGTGGAGGAGTTGAAGAATGGACTTGAATTTGGGAATTATCTACTGTTGCTGTTGCATCTGATGTCTTTTCCGTAAAAGTGCCTTCCCTGAAACTGCTTTCCCCTATTGAATAAACGGAAACTGCCCTGGCTCCTCCTTGTTCTATATAGCCTGAACCTGCTGAACCAGCTACACTACCTGTTGGATCAAATAGGAAGTGCCACCTATCCATTGGTATTCCGATATCTTGGAAGTTAAATAATGGATCTTTCATTATTGCCGAAGCTTGAGAATTTAAAAATGCTTGCGCTAAATCTGGATGTATAGATTGAATCAAGCCAATTGGGTAATTGACACTTATCTTGCCATACTTTGGCGCATCTACTACCAACGGATCATTAATCACTATACTCCTCCAATCTATATCTACAACTGTTAGACCTTGTTGCGCATTTTTCTGAAGTACAAACTTGGAAATCGTTGGCTTAAAATCTACTTTGTAAGAAAGTATAGCATTATCTGGTTGGCCTAAGATATCAGCCGAGTATGATAAGCTTGCGTTATTAATTGGTCCTGGGCTTTGCTTTTGGGTCGCAATCGCTTTATTGAAAGCAGATATGACCTCAGACATTCCCCCTGCTGTTCCATTCACGGTAAATGTCACATGTTCACTTTTCCCATTAAATAATTTAGATATTGGGCTTCCGGGATTGTACTTTAATGAAATGAATCTGACACCACTAAACTCCGGTTGGGAAACATCAGCAGAAGGTATTAGAACTGCGGTCATTTGCACAGCAAAAGCCTGAGAAACAAAACTCGAAAATAAAATTATAGTTAGAATAGCAGAGAAAAGGGCTCTCCTAGCTTCCACATAAAAGCTCTCCTATAACCTGTTTATAATCTTTTTTGAATGAGCTCCCGACAAGTGTTAAGATTAGAGTTAATATAAATGACTTTCGACAGATTTTAGAATTTTCATTCATTTGTTTGTATCTTCTAGAGATTATGACGAATCTCACACCCGCGATCAGAAAGCGATTTAGGAATCAAGTGAAAATGATGCAAAGATTGTTGGAACATTTATGTATACTATAATTCCGAAAATTATATACATTGTAGCACTGTATAAATTTTAACTTTGATTACGGTTTTAGCAGGTGGAACTGGTTCAGTAAAGTTAATTCGCGGGCTCGCGTCACAGAGTAGAGAGCTCACAGTTATTTCCAATATAGGTGATAATATCTGGCTTCATGGGTTGTATGTTTGTCCTGATATTGATACATTACTCTACGGTTTGGCGGACCTACTTGACAACGTGCAGGGATGGGGTATTAAAAATGATTCATTTGGTTTCCTTCGTCAAATGGAGATGCTAGGAGAACAAACGTGGTTTAGGCTTGGTGACAGAGATTTAGCCACTCATTTATTGCGAACTAATATGCTAAAGAACGGTAAAAGTCTATCAGAAATTACCGAGTGGCTAAGAAATAAGTATACAATTTCAACAAAAGTCATACCTGCAACAGATAATGCTATTGAAACGAAAATCATAACAGATCAAGGAGAAATGCATATCCAAGAATTCTGGGTTAAACATAGGGGTGAACCTAAAGTTATGGATATCATTTACGATGGTGCAAACAGATCAAGGATTAACCCTGAAGCAATTCATGCTCTAAAACGTTCGAAGATAATTATAATCGCACCAGCAAATCCAATTACTAGCATAGGTCCAATGCTTGCGATAAAAGGGTTTAAAAAAGACCTAATTACTGAAAGGAAAAAAATCGTTGCAATTTCCCCTCTAATCGGAGACAAGGCTGTAAGTGGACCAGCAGTCAAGTACATGCAGGCTTTGAAGATACAAAATTCTCCGCTTGGAGTTGCAGAATATTATTCTGACTTCATAAGTACATTTGTTATATCAAGGAGTGACAGTAATTTATCATTAAAGATACAGGATATGGAAATTAAAGTATATGAAACTGATATCCTAATGAAAGACAGTGCAGATGAAAACCGTTTGGCATCATATCTAATAAAGCAACTCAAAAGTTTCTGATATTGGAAATATTTGCTATTGTACCTGTAAAACGGTTTGAAAACGGGAAATCAAGGCTGGCAACATTACTAACTATAGCCGAACGCATTAAACTATGTGAATTATTACTTTGCGATACGCTAGGTACCTTGAAAAAAACATCCATGATATCCGAAGTCATAGTAGTTTCAAGTGATATGCATGCCGAGAAAATTGCAGAAATGTATGACGCAAAATTTTTGAAACAGAATAAAGATAGCGGAGTTAATGAGGCAGTTGCTTTCGCTGATGATTACTGTTCTGAAGCTAGAGCAGCTGCTACAATTGTGATTCCACAGGATCTACCTCTGCTTCTACCTGAAGATATAGATATTATGTGTAGATCCTCAGAAGATTATAAAAAATGTCTGGTTATATGTCCATCACTCAGATATGATGGCTCCAATGCGCTATTACGAAAGCCCGCGCTACTGCTGCAGACACAGTATGATAATAATAGCTATCAGACTCACCTCAAATTGGCTAATGAACTAGGAGTGAATGTTATGATAGTTCTGTCACAAAGAATAATGATGGATCTCGACACGGCTGAAGATGTACAAAACTTGATAAAAGAATCAAGTACACACAAATCTGTTATGTATTTAAAGTCTAAGAGTACAATAGGCTGGTTTAACTAATATTGATAGACTGTTGATCTTGACTTAGGAGCAAGAGTTATATGAATTAATTAAAATATCAGAGAATTTCAGTTTCTTTAATGCATGCTGAGCTGTTGGCAAGGGCTATATCAGGAATATCGCCAAATACTACGTTTGATGAATTCCGCTCCAGCTCGGGAATTGTTAGCGAGTCTGTTGCAAAGGATGTTCTACAATTTTTAAATATTCATAGTATAGGCTCAGTTTCGCCAAGTGTAATACTATTTTCAAAATCCGATCGGCTGAAAACAGCAATTGTAGCTTTGAGTATGGGATATGACATAGAAAGAATATCAAAGAAATTAAACTGGAAAGATTTTGAAACATTGGCTTCAGACGTATTACATTTGCTAGGTTATGTAACTGAAACTAATGTACGTTTCACAAAACCACGAACTGAAATTGATGTAATTGGAGTTAATTCAAAGTTTGCCATTGTAGCCGATTGTAAGCATTGGAAGAGAACTAATATATCATTGATGAGAAGCTATGTTAAAAAACAAGTGAAAAGAACAGAGCTGTTGCTCAATTATAGAAAAAATAATAATATAACTTCTGCAGTTCCTATTTTATTGACTCTACACTGCGAAAGAGTTCAAATGATAGACAAAACTCCTATTGTGCCGATCAGCAAGTTTAAATCTTTCGTACAGGACGTTCAAAATCATCTGCCAGACATTCATGTAATCCCAACTTTATAATCGAAAAAAGCGTTATGTGATTTTATGGTTAATTGAAAGGGGATGAATAGTTGACAATATGCTGATTATTATGATGTTTTTCTAATACATGATTAAAATTTATAAAATCCAACTTTTGTAGCAAATAGATTGTACATGACAAAATTAAATTGTCATGTACATCAAGATTAAATGCTGCTCCGACGGCAAACAGCGTAAATAAGTAAAATAAGCTCAGGTACTATCTGCCTTCTTCGTTAATTAAAGTCACAATAAACATAATCATCCTTGGGAACATACATCATATTCCAACCGTATACGTAAATCTCTGTGTATTTCAATTACCAATAACGAAGAAATCTTTAGATCTAAAAGCAAGTCATTATTAGGTGGTTGTGGGCTATGATTGACTACACTTAACTATTATTCAAATATAACGTAAATGCGACTTACAATCACGCTGAAGATACTAAATATCATGAGAATTGAAAATGCTTCCATAATCATGCTTATGTGGGAAATTACTTCCAATCTGTAGTCAAATAGGCTTCGGTTAATATAACTGAATCACCAATCTATCATATCTTCGCTATATTTGATAAAACACTCTGTGTTATGGTTGAAGAAGCAAAGGAGAACAGAAAGATCCTATACAAAAAGTTGCTCTGATTTTTAAAAATTGAATTGGGTGATAACAATAATACTCGCTCAATCTGAAGGTTTGCGCACTAAATTCCGAAAAATATAAAGCCTGAAGGTATAGAGGATGCTTTACCTTCAACCGGAATCTCACTAGTATGTGCTTAGAAGTCAAAAGGGCCTGCTACAAAAAAGGATACGTGATACAATAATAACTCGTAAATTACAGCTCAAAGGTGCTTTGAGTATTACTATTATTTGATCATTAACTTAAAAGAATTGTCTAGCCCTTTTATATCATAAATAAATATCAAAGCCAATACAAATGCAAAAACAAAGACCTTTAGGCGTTACAATTATTGCAATACTCACCATAATTGGCGGAATTGGCTTTATTACTAGTGGAGTCGGAGCAATAACAATTGCACATCTTTTTGGAGCAGGTATCGGTGGGGCACTAGTAGCAATTGGGATAGCATATTTTGTTATGGCTTATGGTTTATGGAAGGGGAAAAGATGGGCCTGGACAATAACATTGATACTTTCAGCGATAGGAATTATACTGGGTATCGGTTCAATTGCCAGCGGAAATGTCGGAGCAATATTTCATATAATTATAAACGCAATAGTTATCTATTACCTGTACAGGCCAAATGTTAAAGCATTCTTCGGTAGGTAAAACCCTATATGTACGCACTTATGACTTGGCTTCATGATTTGATTCTATCGTCCAATATTGGAAACATCATAAAACAGTTACGGTATGAAATATGTGTACCAAAATCAAGTTAGATTTAGATTCTACAACAACTGGCTATTGCATGGCTTCTTAATTCGGATTCTAACACAATAAAAGGTGATTAACATTTAGATTAAAAAATATAATACTGTTATAATCACATCAGATACATATACTTTCATTTCACTCTATTTTTCAATTTTTTCGTCAACTGGACTGGACTGACGGTTGTATCAGCAGTCCAAATTAGTCAGTATTACGTGACGTTCTGGCTATCCATTATCACACATAGTATTTGAAATAACAAGGAATATAGAGAATTAAAGTTTTCTTTATAAATTATAAGGAGTATCTCCAGTAATATTCTCGTTGTCATTGTTAATGATTCGTAAGTCTTGGGTGGTTTTTGTTTATGCTATTGCCATATCAATGGAATCTATCATTATTGAATATTTAACAACCTCCTCTGTTCACTTTTCTCCAATAATGCTTTCAGCCATAAGCATAACATCTGCGGGAATAATGTTGTTGCTTGTGGCTGCTTTTATCTTTAAAAAGAAGAAAGAAATACTAATCCTTTTCATTAAATCGTGGAAAATTCTCATTCTTGCAACTTTGTCGCTTTCGTTAGGAGTATTTACATGGTATGATTCCATTAACAAAATAGGTGCATCAAAAGAGGTTCTTATTGCTGGACCGCTTGAAATAGTCTTCATAGTTGTTTTAGCACGAGTATTCTTGAACGAGAGATTGAATGGATTTCATTTTATTGGCATCACTATGGCGCTAATAGGATTCTTTATGGCTGTTGCAAGTGGTGCTAATATCGGTGATGTTGCTGATAATATTGGCACAATCAATACAAAATCAGCACCTTCGTTATCAGCAATAATTAGCTTTGGGGATATAGAGGCAATTCTTTCTGCGTCTGGTTTTGCAATTGGAGTCCTTTTTCTTAGTAAACTCGTCTTAAAGCATTCATCGATAGAGGTGGCAGGGGCATCTATGTTTACTTCGGGTTTAATTCTGGTTGGTTTTATGATTCTTGGATTATTCTGTGGTTCCTTTCATGTAGGGTTATCTTCAAATGAAGAATCCTTATTGCGACAACCATCAATAGTTACTGTTATTAGCATCTTGTTCTTGTTTTCATTAATTCCATTTATCGGCTCTTTGTCTTATTCTACTGGCTTAAGTAAAATCGGAGCATCCCTTACAGCAACCATAGGGTCTTCCAGTATTTTAATCACAATCACCATTCAAATAATTTTAAAAGAATTAGGATTTACCAGTCGATTACCTGAAAACATGTTTCTTGCGATTTTAGGAGGTATAGTAGGATTTTTTGGTATATATTTAATTCATATGCCTGGCTTTCTTATTCCTATAACTAAGAGAATATAGCTGACTTAAGAGACATCTTTATTTTTGTTTAGTTTACTGAATTAAATAAGGATCTCAAATTTGATTCACATCCTAAGAGAAGTTGTGTTATAATAGACTCTTCAGCAGCAAATAATATGCTGTTTATGGTATCGCTTACTGTACAAAAATACAGTGGAGAATTTGTAGCCAAATTTAGTCAGGAAAAGTTCGCTAGCTCTACTGAAAAAACAGTTTTAGAAATTATAGCTGAGATCTGGCAAAAAAATAAAAAATAACGAGCTGATAACTTAATTATTTGTTAGTAAGATGTTGATAATCAGCCATCTCATAATTACACGCATATATTGCATAGAGATGAAGTGACCATACTGTCTTGAGGCAGCATAGATTCTGTGGTTGACAATCATATGGACGATGTTATCATGGATCTTCAAACCTTAATCAGACAGCCAAGCGTTTCTGCAAAACAGGAAGGTCTGTTTGACTGTGCTGAGCTTGTTTCACATATAATACAAAGAGCTGGAATTAAGACAGAATTGCTTCATCTTACGGATCTTAAAGCTATGGATGTTCCTGTTCATATTGCCCCACCTATAGTTTATGGCGAAGTCAAATCCAAGTCAAATCCAAATGCAAAGACCATATTATTTTATAATCATTACGATGTTCAACCAGTAGAGCCAATAGAATTATGGAACGTAGACCCTTTCAGTGGTAAAGTCGAAGGTAACCACATTTTTGGACGTGGAGCTGCAGATGATAAAGGCGAGTTAATTACTAGAGTTAAGGCAGTAGAATATTGTCTTAAGGAGTTTGGAGACGTGCCATGTAACATTAAATTTATTGTAGAAGGTGAGGAAGAAATAGGAAGCACACACCTAATGGAATATCTCAATTTATATTCGAATAAATTCAAGTGCGATGGAATCATATGGGAAAGCGGGTTTGTTGATACCAAAAATCGACCTATTATTTCTCTAGGTCAAAAAGGCATTCTATCTGTTGAGATTGGTGTAAATGGTCCATGTAGAGATGCTCATTCTAGCTTGGCAGTTCTAATCGAAAATCCCGCTTGGAAGCTCGTCAGGGTATTGAATGGTTTAAGAGATAATAGTGGAAAAATCTCGATAAATGGATGGTATAAAGAAGTAAAGGATTTTACGGATGAAGAAGTTTCTCTGATGAATAAAGAATCATTTGATGAGGAAGCATTGAAGGAGGAATATGGCATAACAAGTTTTATCAATGACGCTAAAGGTATAGATGTGAAGAAGGCTTTTGCTGGAAATCCAACATGCAATATTTCTGGATTACTATCAGGATATATCGAAGGTTCAAAAACCGTTATTCCAGCAAAAGCTTTAGGAAAACTCGACTTTCGCCTTGTTCCTGACATGGTTCCTGAACTACAATTTAACCGTCTCAAAGAACATGGATTTGTGGAAAAGAAGGATGACAGTGATACTGATGATTGTAAGGTAGAAATAAGATTTCTAGAGGGAGAACCAGCATCTCGAACTCCAGTAACTCATCCATTTGTAAATGTTGTTAGAGAGGCGAGCAATAAAAGTATACGGTGATGCAATTATTAATATATCATCAGCTGGTACAGGACCAATGTATTATTTTGATAAAATGCTACATGTACCTTCTGTTTGTATAGGAGGCACAGATCTGTCTAATAGATCTCATTCACCAAATGAATATATGAGAATTGATAGGTTGAATAAAACCATAAAATGTATTGCAGTTATTTTAGAAACCTTCGCATGATATACAATAAGATCTTAAAGCAACTGCAAATAAAGGAGAAGAATGATAGGCAAGTCGCAAGTATTTTTCCCTTAATCATACCTTTAAAGACAAGGGTTTCAGCATATCGCTTATCAATAGTATGTTAGTATCATCTTCACTAACATACAATATGACGACAAGACACTGTTATTATATCTGGGTATATACATGGTCAGTAGAGTGATTGATTGTAGTTTCCCAACTAAAGAAGAACTTGATAGAATTGGGATGAAAAAAAGGTTGAATTTGTTTAGACGTTATTTTGCTGCCAGCCGTTACAATAGATTGTTAATCCAACTATGCTTGATTAGGTCTGCTTACGATGAATCAGTTATTTCTAGGGCGAAAGAGATTGAGAGGTTGCATAACCTAGATTTTATTAATAAGGTGAAAACTGTGAAGGAATATGGGTTTCTAGATGAATTTGTGGATGGAGTAAAGGAAGAGGAACAGGCGTTACAAAAGATAATCGAAGCATATGACAAACGAATGGACCATTCTTCTTAATCAAATTATTCGTTCTTCTTTCCCTGCTAATCGGTATGCTACTTCTGCATCATAAGTACTATATATTCAACTCCCATCACTCAAAGAAGGTTCTCATACAGCAACATTATAGTTTATGCTAATCTTCTCACATGTGAAATATACATAAAACAATTTGAACTTTCCATTTCGCAATAAACATTTTGCTGGAGCAAAAGAGATGAACATTTCATTCTATGAGGAAGATACCCATCAGTCTTATCTTATCAAATTACAAATTATCGTACCCTTAAAACTACCCTTCTTGCCATCAAGAGCAGTAAATGATATTACTGTATCATTTGTATTGCATTGTCCTGTTATGCTGATATAATTAACTTTTACAATACTACCGATTCTGTTTCCACTTTGACAAATGTTGTCTTGATTCTCTGAACCATCAATGGAGATGTCATTTAGCCTAGATGACAAATCGATGCCGTTAATAGAGCCGGAATTAGGATGTGCCATGTGCGGTTGCAGATTTAGCGCGCCAATACTCCAAATACCAGATGTTACTGTTTTTCCTGTCACCTCAAATTGAATTTGCTCATTATTGAAAGTCAAACCGTTAGGACAGGAAAGCGTGCCCATTCCAAATCCGCTAACGACCTTGGTTGGAGCTTTAACTCCACTGAGGACGGTCGGAGAGAGCGTTAGAATTATAGCTAGTATGGCTATGCTTGCTAGACTGCTAAGTGCTTTACTGATATTCTTCATACACACAAAGACTTGCAAACCGTGGCTTTTAATGCCCGTGGTTAATATCTATGAAATTTGTCTATAGGAAATATTTACTTGAAAAAAATGGACTATTCTATTCAATATACCCATAAGCTTCGGCATTCCTTTTACCCACATATCCTTCTGCTATTTTAGTAGCCCTCTTTTTCATAATCATGTATTTTTGCAGTACCATATATTGTTACAAATGAAAATGGTGGTGTTTGTGTCGTATAAAATGAGACCAATTGTCATGGGTGTGCTTCTTCAAATACTATTCTGAAAGCTTTCTTGTACCTGCAAAAAATAGATTCTGAAGGCAGGTAAAAATACTTATACCTTAAGTATTTTTATTACATTCCAAAGCCTCGCAGCAGATTTCATGGACATTCCTTGCAGCTACATTGTATCTCTGAACTTAAGTCGCGATATATATTAGTTAACTAGTCAATTAGATGGAAAAATGCGAAAGTTAAACCCAAATTCAGTGCTGCCTCCACCTGTACGTGCTAATGCAGCAGCGTTTTTATTATCACTTTCTATAGGAAATAAAGCATCTATAGTTGTATTATTGCCCATCGTTATTGTGGAGCTTTGCTGCATAGGACCATCAGATCCAGAACCTCCAATGTAGCTTCTGCTGGTAGGGCTTTGATATACACCTCTTGGAGATTTTGCCTTATGAGGATGGTTTGTGCTGATGCTACTGTCGTCTGATCCGGGACCCACATTGTCGCGACTGCTGCCGCTTTCTCTTCCACCTGTAGCCACAGGATTATAGTTACTGCTGCCACTACTGTGACCGGGATAGCCCAGGTATTCCATACCTGATACCTTGCCAGTGCCGCTGTTCCCTAGACTAGTTACTTGATTGGCATTAGCTGCGTCAGGGTAGCCCAGGTATGAATCCTTACCTGATACCTTGCCAGTGCCGCTGTTCCCTAGACTAGTTACTTGATTGGCATTAGCTGCGTCAGGGTAGCCCAGGTATGAATCCTTACCTGATACCTTGCCAGTGCCGCCGTTCCCTAGACTAGTTACTTGATTGGCATTAGCTGCGTCAGGGTAGCCCAGGTATGAATCCTTACCTGATACCTTGCCAGTGCCGCCGTTCCCTAGACTAGTTACTTGATTGGCATTAGCTGCGTCAGGGTAGCCCAGGTATGAATCCTTACCTGATACCTTGCCAGTGCCGCCGTTCCCTAGACTAGTTACTTGATTGGCATTAGCTGCGTCAGGGTAGCCCAGGTATGAATCCTTACCTGATACCTTGCCAGTGCCGCCGTTCCCTAGACTAGTTACTTGATTGGCATTAGCTGCGTCAGGGTAGCCCAGGTATGAATCCTTACCTGATACCTTGCCAGTGCCGCCGTTCCCTAGAAACGTGGTAGTAATTACTTGACTGGCATTAGCTGCGTCAGGGTAGCCCAGGTATTCCATACCTGATAGGTTGCCAGTGCCGCCGTTCCCTAGAAACTTTGTACTAGTTACTTGACTGGCATTCTTGGAAATCAGGTACGGTAGTATTGCACTTCTGGTATTATTAGATACTACATGAGTGGTCTGCTGGATCGGAATGGTATTCTTATAAGTTGTATTTGATACATTTTGCTGCCCCTGTTGTTGTTTAGCAGTAGTCGCCACTCCAGTAATATTTACACTATTAAAAGATGTTAAACCAGGATTATTACTGCATGTATATTTAGCTGTAATTTTATTATTTGGTCCTTGTTTTATTGTAGTGTAATTAGAACTAAGTACAAAATTCCATTTAGAAAAATCTGCTCCTCCGCCAGGGCCAATTCCAGTAGCCGGTTGATATGGTTTTACACCATTTGCAATAACAGATACTTGGCAATGAGTTGTTGTTATTGTTGCATTACCAGGAGTATAGACTCCAGACACTGTAAGTTCTTTATCTATTGGTAATTCTTGGCCTTTAGTAGGAGATGTTATTTTAATAGAATGTAATTTCGGGACTGATGGTGATGGCGTCTGCTGTGTATTTATGGCTACCTTTTGGGCATAAATTACAGTGGTATTGGTCAAAACAGCAAAAATAAGTAAGCTGACCACCAACAATACTGTGAAAACTCGAGTACCGTAATTCATATAATTATCAAATATTGTTAACGTACTTTATATGGAGATGGTTTCACAATAGTATAACCAAGCTTAAAGTGATTCTAGACCTATTTTTTTATGAATGATTGTATTATTACATAGTGAGAGTGAGATGTCTCATGAGATGTATCACAAATGGTAACGATCCATTTGTTGATAGATAATAGTTAGTAATAGATTATGCAAATAAAATAGCTATTGAATTGTTAACGTGTCTACAACCTTTGAATCGCTAACTTTTCCTTTTTCTAATTTTTGATATTGCATATTGAAGAAGATATTTTTGATCTTTCAATCCTGTAGATCTCCAATAGTATTTGTTAACAATGTAAGATATGACCCACCAAATAACACTATTCACTACGATCGTAAATGGAAAACCATAATAATATGTCATTATTGTGCCAGTTATAGTACCGCCTATAAGAAATGGTATTTGGCGCTTCATTATTGACTTTAGAATTTTGTCCACGTCGACGTGTGCTCTCTATATCCCATATAGATCGCTTGGTTTATTAATATTATAAAAATAGGTATCAGTTTCAGTTGACTATACATGATTTTCACTTCCTCCTCCCAAAATAATTTACGTATTTCTAATACTTGATTATACTCCTAACAATTGTGTAAATCGTCTGTTGTATACAATTATAATTATGCATTTTGGAAACGGCTTATTATTATCTTTACCATTCACCAATCTTGGGTACATAGTTATAATACGTTAAGGCGATGACGCTGCATATTCCACACATAATAGTTCAAACATAATATGACAGAGAACGGGAAGGAAAATTTTACACTGAAAAAAGGTCACTTCAAAAAAGTCGTTCAGTACATCAGTAGTAGAAAGAAAAAGGTCTTTCTTTTGTTCCTTTTTTTACATTTAGTTCAAGCGGTTCCTTGCTCAGATTCGTCTTCGGTTTCGGTTTCGGTTGCACCCGCTGTTCCTTTTGTCATTCCGCTTCTTCTAGCTCTTTCTGTCGCCTCTTGAGTGTTTTGTCCTGCTTGTCCTGGTTCTGTAATCACTTCACTCATTTCTCTCTTTACAGCCGTTGGTTCATGTTCCTTTATTTTTGCAGGTGTCATCGGCTCTTTCTCTTTGTACTGAGTTAGAGGATCTTCTTTTCCTCCGTATTCATGGTCTGTGCCTGATCCACCTTCTTCAAATCGTCTGTCTTCAGCGTTACTAGTAGAACTACCTGTAGTGGAAGATATACCTTCTTTAGTTGTGTTAGTTGCCTTCTCTGTAACACCCTTTACTTTGTCTTTAGCATCCGTTACTTTTTCTTTAACCTTATCCTTAATCTTACTCATTGTTATTGAACTATTCTACAATGTATTAATGAATCCTCTACAATTATTATATAAGAAAAATTAGTACATTTATCTATAAATCCTATGCACTTTTTGGCATATTAGTTCTATGACAGTATAATATATTTGTTATTTGCAGATAAGTAAACAAAAATATTATATGTTGATGCAATCTATTATGAAAAAGTTAGCGCATACAGCCAATGATTCATTCCTGCTACTGAAACAAACATTCAGATGTCAATCTCTTCCCCCGATAGGGGGCATGAATCTCTACCGTTTATCTTTGTCAGAGTAATGTGGTTACAAAATACCTTCCTTTGAAAAAGTTTTCTCTCTTCAACTCTATCGAAGATTAACGTACTTTGGTTTAAGGCCAGCTTGTTTTCTGTTTCAGCAAACACTATCGGTTCATCATCTGTCTTAGTTATACAGATTTTAATGTAGTGTGAACCTTCTCCATGCTGTCTGAAGCGGATTGTAAAACATGTTTAGCCGTTACAAAGTGCGCTGCATGAAGGTCAGATTGTGATTGAATGCCTACAAAAAAACCTGTTCCGAGAGGGATAACTCCATTGATTTTTTCTTCAAAAATTCGTATTGTTCAATGTAAGCAAATGTAGCTTCTCGTACTTACAAACCAATATGTGCAGATTCAAGAATCTTTTTTGGTTGACCTGTTTGAGGATCTATCACATACTGTCCTGTTCTTGGGTCTAAAAGATATTCCTGGCTTAACTCAAGTGCTTTTGCTTGAAGAAAATCATAAACTTCGTCATTAACTCTGAAACCAACTGGTGTCAGTTTGTTTTTCTTAGGCTTAGTGTTAGGTGTTGACATTTATCACTTTATCACTTATCACGCAAGGTAAATCCGGATTCTTTTTAAGGCTGAGCATAAAATGCCCTAAAGTGCGAACCAAATGGACCTCAATCAGGTTTAATTGGTTCTTACAACTTTTTTCTACAACAGAAATTATTCCAGCTAAGCCTTTATACACTATCATATAATTTTTGAATTTATAACAGTTAGCATAAAACTGGGGAAAACTGGCAAAAAACAAACTTTTTGTGATTGACTTTTTCCGGAAAATTTTGTTATCACTTTATAGAATGTTATCACTAACCAAGGTTCTTATCACAAACACCGGGACTTATCACGCAAACCATGCCTTATCACGAAAACATGTCTTACCACCTAGGGTATGAGTTATCACTCTGAAAATTTTTATCACTCTTATCACTCTTATCACGTCCGTTAACTTTATCACAGAAAAATCTTATGTGATAATGTAAATCTTATCACGTATCTCATCTTTTTTTGTGATATAAGGCATAAGCAATGATTCAAAGTGCGGTAAATGAGTATTGGAAACTAATAGCAATTGATTCACTTGAAAGTTCTATCAATGCAGAAAGACTGTCAGATGCAGAACAGCCTATATTAGCATAGCTATGTAATGCTCAGTAAAGTAATCTTGTGATGATATGTACTTGTTGTTGTTGTCCTCCATACATAAATTATTGTCTATTAAAATACCATTTACAACAATATCAATATAGTCATTGGGAATATTAGTATAATTTTTGAGTTTACTGCGTAAATCACCTTCCCAATTCGTTGCAATAACATTTTGGTTAATTTGTGGCGCAATTATTCTAAATCCATTAAAGAAGGGAGACGTAAAAGTAACAAAGAAGCCGTATGTTAATGAAGTAATAGCCATAAAGAAGAAGCCAGTAAATGAAGATGTAACAAGCCCCTTTTTTACTACCCTACGAAGTTCCTAATTCGTTTTTAAATTTGCAAAACATTATACGGTTTATGGTAATAGTGGCGCTAATCAGGATTCGACTAAACAGGTCTTGCAGTAAGGTTATAGTTTATTACCTAGTTTAATAAAGATATTTTACTGTTTGTTGTATGGCGTCTAGAGATGAACATACTATCAAGTGTAGTATTTGTGGACGAATGTTGATAGTTAGTGATATCGTTAATAATGGAGTAGCTTTTCTAAGCCATTTGAAATTAGACCATGGTATTACATATACTCCTCAACGTATGACTGAAGTACGGACCAAGAGTAAAAGTGTAGAAAATCAAACATACAAACTACTTGAATAAGTATATAATTATAAGACTAAAACTCGTTGTTATCATATCTACCATTAGATCTTGAAGAAACAAGTATGTATTCCAACAACAAATAAAATCTTGGAAAGCATTTCTATATAATAATAGAGTGTAAAAATAACACCTTTTCTTAACACCTTAAGTAAGCTTCATAACACTAATCTCAAGAGCCCTCACTGGCAATACTATATCGTTAAATAATTTAGGGTACTGCTGTTTGATCCTAAATGAATATGTTATCATCCGATTCCTAGTAATCATTATTAGAGGTGATCACCTTATCTACTGGATGAGGGATCTCGCCTTTTTCCGCATGCTCTGCCATATGTTTGGAAGCATTTTCATTATCTATGTTTTTGTTGCATATCCTACAGGAAACCATAGAGGTTTTTGTTTACTCTATTTTTAACTCTTCTGGTTATTGGCCACTATAAACGAAAGGGGTTAATATGAACATGTAACGGGTTCATTGTTTTATTGATCAACTCTTAGATTCAACCTACAATATCGTATGGCATTTTTGTATATTGGTTATTCCTTGGTTTAGCTATTTTTATCATTATTATTATCGATGACCCCATGTAAAAAACATAATTACAACTGACGCACCCATTGCGAGAAATGTCGACCAGCCCACAATATTAGGCATTTTTCCATTAGTATTTTCTTTGAGGATTTTCTTATCATTTGATATCTTCATAATTGCAAAGAGAATGGGAACAGCGGTAATCCCGTTTATAATAGCTGTGTATAATAACGCTTTAATTGGGTCTATATTTACAAAATTCATTAGCAATCCTATTGATGTCGAAGCAGCTATTACTAAATAAAACGCCTTTGCCTGTCTGAATCTTTTATTCAGACCTTGTTTCCATCCAAATGTATCGGCTAATGCGTAGCCTGATGAACCAGCTAAAACGGGTACCGCCAATAGTCCAGTTCCAATTATACCAAATGCAAATATGGTTTTAGATATCTCACCTGAATGCGGAAATGACTTTACTAAAGGTTCTAACGCCTTTGCAGCTTGTTCTGCAGTTTTTATATCAGTTATGCCATGAGAGTGAAGACTTCCTGCCGTTGTTATCATTATAGTCCATGCAATTAATTCTGCAAATGCAATTCCTGCTGCAATATCTATTTTCATAAACTTTATTTCCTTTTTTGACACTCTAGGATTGCCTTTTCCAATTTCTTTTATCTTTTGTTTGGCAACATCTTCTTCAGCTTCTTCGGATGTTTGCCAGAAAAATAAGTAAGGCGATATTGAAGTACCAAATATAGCAACAAATATCATTGCAAATGCCGGTGTGAGCTCTATATGTGGAATTATGCTTGATACTAATATCTGGCTCCAGTTACCTCCAACAATAGTGGCAGTGATAACATACGCAAAAAGAGAGAGTGCAATATATTTTAGAATCATTACATATTTTTTATACGGTATGATAATCTCAGAACCAATGATTAATAATGCAAAAGAAATTGTAGTCATAAAAACTGGTAGCTCAGGAACCAAAAGTCTTACAGATGCTCCCATCGCGGCAATATCAGCCCCTATGTTTATCGTATTTGCAATAATGAGCAGGCCTGCGAGTGGAAATACAACCTTCTTTGAGTACCTCTTCTTTATAACAGAAGATAACCCGTTACCTGTCACCAATCCTATCCTTGCGCAAATTTCCTGAATAACGGTCATCATGGGATATTGAAATAATGCCATCCATAACAATCCAAAGCCGAACTGTGCTCCTGCTTGGGAAAACGTTGCTATACCTGATGGGTCATCGTCAGATGCTCCTGTTATCACCCCGGGACCAAAAGACTTGAGCGTTTGTTTGACAGAGGATAACTCGGTTGCTTCTTTTTTTCCTTTTTGGTGCTCTTCGTCTGCTATTTTTTCACCATCGTCATCTTCCATCCAATGATTCCTCTAGCTTTTATTTTATATGGATATATATCAAACAACCAGGTTTTTCTTTTTATCCATTTGGATAATTATTAATTAGCAGCTTTAAAACATATAATGATGTTATCATATATACATTGTTCAGACGCAATAATACTGTCATGAATTACCTCGAATACTATCGTTTTTTTAATTTTCTTATTAAATCCTGTCTATTTACAATCATGTGCTAGTACTTTTTGTACGACTTTCTTTAAGCAGTCATATTTATAAATTCTATCTCAGAAAGCGCGCTAATCGTTAATTACAATATTTGTACTTATTTCAAAACAAATTTAATCGATTATTACTTCATATGGCCTTGGCCGTTGTTCGCAGTTCGTCTTCGAAATAAAGTGACCTAACACACGATTGATTACATCATGCTTTAAAGTGCTTTGAATAATAGTTATAAACCTTTGAAGTTAAAGATCTTTAAGAATAGGAATAGAGAAAAAGGATTGTATAACATTATTTTGTTAAAGTCAGTAGGTTTGGAATATCATTTACAATCGCTAACGTGTTGTTGTTTGAGAAAAAAAAGGAAGAAGATGGTATGAACTGACAATAACGATACGAAAAAATCCAGAGTTCACTGACTTACTTCAGAAAAACCTCAAGTCCAGATACGAGGAAAAAAAAAGGCTAGACAATGTAGTACATGTGTCTGATATTATTCCTAGCACTTGTATTAGGAAGCAATATTATTCTAGGAAGTTTCCCGAGATGGATCCTATCTCCAATAAATCAGTACACCATTTTGTTAGAGGTGAATCAAGCGAATTTGTTATCACACAGCTTGCCAAGATGGGAGTAGCACAAGTAGATATAGAAATGGACGGAATAGTCGCTCATCCAGACATTATGACTAAAAATGGGGATGTAATAGTTGAATTAAAAGATACGGTTAGTGGCAAGCGTCTAGTATTTTCTGATAATATTTTTCGATCATATCTTAGACAGTTATTATATTATTTGGTTATGACTGGTATAGAAAAAGGAATTATTTCTATTAGATATAATATTAAAGAATTAAAGTGGATGAAAGGCGATTCACAAGGAAATAGTTATTTCTTAAGACCAGTAGATGCCAAAGACGTAGGTATAGAAAGTTGGGAAATATTTCTGCCATCAAGCGATGTCGCAAGAGAAATATTGAGGAATGAAATGGTTAGGAGAAAGAATCTGTTTTTAAAAGCCTTACAAGAAAATGATGTGTCGGTATTACCAAGACTTCCAGAAAATACAAAAAAGAGTAAATGTCCTTATTGTCCATTTTACGACAAGTGTATGAATCATGATCAAGAGACAGGAGAGGCTAAAGAAATGGCAAATGAAATAGATTTGCTTGATATAAATGGTGTTGTGGATGTTAATCCTTTATAGACTCTAGTTTCATTTAGAAGAAATAAATATATTTGCAACTTCTGAAATGCATTTTTCGACATTTAAGCAAACTTGTTGTTGTTGTTATACATTTTAATTTTGCTACATGCTCATATTAAAACATTCAAAGATGTGTTTAAAAAATAGGCTGTAATTAACTTGACTTCGTTGGTTTTATGGAAGGACAGAAACTTGATAATGTCAAGCTATCCGCTAACCAATTGAATTAAATTTTGATATGAATTTCCACAAATACCATGTGGCTACACTTCTATAAGGTTTCCATGGTTGAGATATAGCTAGCATTGTAGATGAAGTAGGAAGTTCAGGAAGCGAATATACTTTCTGCATAGCCTTTCTGATTCCCAGATCTCCAACAGGTAGAACATCAGGTCGTCCAAGGCAAAATATTAAGAACATCTCTGCTGTCCATCTTCCAATTCCCTTTACCTCAGTTAATTGGTCGATGATATCCTCATCTGTCATTGTAGGCAATACCTTCAAATCTAATCTATGGTCTGCAACTCGTGCAGACAGAATCCTTCAAGTACTGTATTTTTTTGCTTGATAATCCAACCTTGCATTTTAGCATTGCATCAGGAGTTGACAAAATTTGTGAAGGTATAGGTACAGAATTGTTATAATATTTGATAAACCTTCCATAAATAATACTGGCAGCCGCTCCAGCAAGTTGTTGATAAATTATGGACTCAAGTAAGGATTGGAATGGATCGTGGCGAATTTTAATAGAATATTTTCCGACAGCATCAATTACTTTGTTAAGAACGGGATCTACTTCAGAAAGATACTTGACAGGATCTATGTTCACAGGTTATTACTTGCACCTAAACTCTTAAAGTCCCCGATGGTAAGAGGGTTAGTACGTTACTATTATTATGAAATACTAACGTGTTGTGTTTGTGATGGTGCATGTCTGGTGTTCACCTGCACTTATGATACAAGTCGCAAATTGTGAATTAAGTTCAGTTTGCGTGCAATCACCTGCGAAAGGCTAGTGGAGCATACATTCTCTAAAGAAGCAAACTTTACTCAGGCTACATTCTGCAATCAAGAATACTTTGGCGAGGCTACATTCTCCAATAAAGGAGTTAAACTCTCTGAAACAGCCAGCCCGGGAATCAGATCCGATTTAAAGGAGAGGTTGATACTGCCAACAGCAGTACGAGGA
Organism: uncultured Nitrososphaeraceae archaeon; assembly: GCA_963825865.1. Taxonomy (GTDB): domain Archaea; phylum Thermoproteota; class Nitrososphaeria; order Nitrososphaerales; family Nitrososphaeraceae; genus CAWGVG01. The sequence continues at coordinate 88,753 of CAWGVG010000033.1, forward strand.
ACAAAGGAGGAACTCTGGCTGTGGTAGTGACTCAATATAGGTTTTAATCTGTCGACCTCGTGTCAGACGGTTTTCGTAGGCCCTTAAAAACCCTGAAATTGCTGTCGGTGTTATCATTATTCAGATACCATTGTAAAAACCATAAACAGTAAAATTTATCGCCAACTAATGACAGAAAGCCGAAAAAAAGGTCGGTTGCAAAACCAAAAAAAGGATAACATCCACAATCAGCACATTTTATTTGAAACATAGTTCATGGACTCACTAGGACAATAAATTTAAATAAAAAGATCATAAGTAAACTGGATACATGCCTAAATTCCTTGATGTTCATCCCTTGAAAGGATTGGACGAAGAAACGTTAAGAAAGTTACAACATTCGCCAGTTGATGAGTTCGGAATTAAACCTCTTAACTTAATGTATAACAAAGAGGAAGACAGATTTTACTGCCTTCTTGATGCACCAGATAAAAAAGCGGTGGAAAATCATCATAATAAATATGGCTTCAAATGTGAATGGATTACAGAAGTAAAAACGACCGCTTAGTTATAGAGACATATTTGTTTAATCGATTTCTTTCATTCATTCATTCATTGATGCTACAGAAACTAAAATGAAAATTAGAAGCGCTTAAAAGATTAAGTCCCTGGAGCAAAGGTAAAAAAGTAGGAAATTCTGCTGCCTTCAAAGCATTGGAAACAAAGCGTAGGAAAAGATATAGCAATATGCTATATTACATGAGATATAGCAATAAGTTGTTAAAAAGGCACTTGTCAGTTTGTTATGCTACTATGAATTAGAGGAGCATTTCCTATTACAAATTTGGGTTCCTAACTTTTCTGAATAGTCCAAGAGGAATGGAGTAAATTAAGTCCACCATAAAGTTGCATTCCTTACACAGTCGTAATATATCCTAATGGAAAGGCTGTAAAAACAACTACAACAAAAAACATATGCTATTTTTCTAGCATGTTGAAACTATTTTGACCGTCTAGTAGTTTTCTATTATTCAATACAATAATACTAAAAATTTTAGCATATGTCTATATATCAATAAGTTTTTCAAATATATGTTATTGTATATGTGATTTAACATACGATAACCTAATAGGCATAAACTGTATATATATATAATCGTACATCTCTGCGGTAATCTTCTGATGAAATGACATCAAAAACATTAAAAGTGAACGTCTGACACTTGACACAACTTGCAGTCAGAGGATTATACTACATAGGTGTACTAAAAGCAATAAACAAACAAAGAGAGAAATGAGAGATATGGTTTGCAAAGGTATATGCGTACAGTCACAAGGCACATAAGCCAGTCGGCGAAGGTCGTTATGCTACTGGACAGAAACGCTGTCAGGTATGTGAGATATTTGTTAATTGGAACGGATTATGGTGTCCGTGCTGCGGATATAGATTAAGATCAAAGCCCCGAAATTTAAAATTTAAGACAAAATTGCGCGAAAACAAGAACCCAGATGACGAAAGACAGGAGGAATCTCCAACAAAGGCACAGAGTCAACAACTGGCAGCTATTAGATTAACACATAAAAGACTATAATAAAACATCTAATAGATTCTCTTGATACAATAAGATAAACAAGATAGAATTCTTTTTGAAAAGATGAAATAACTATGATTATTTTTATTTCTAGCTTATATTGCTTCTTTAGTTTACATTCATAAATAATAATAGCGTCTTATCGTCCCTTGTTTATACTAATTTTGAAATAAGCGGGATGACTAATAACAAATCCTTTTTCTATTAGTTATTTATTATTAATTGCGGGATACAATTGGCCTTCAAATGCAAAATGTGCGGCCAACAATTTGAAGAGAAGAGGCGTTTAGAAATCCACAGGCAAGTACATGGTCGGAAATCTAAAGTAACAGAATATGGTAGTCCAGAATTTAGTCAAGATAGGTTAAGAGGCTAATCCTTTAAAATAACGATTAACAAAGACAATAAAACCCGCAACGGAAGCATTACTAGATGAACACCATCTCGTAAAAGTAAACGAATCAACAGAAAAAGGTCAGGACTTAAGTTATATTAGATATAATATAGATTAATGGAATAGCTAGTTTTGAGTTTAAGCAGAATTGCCAAACTAGAATATGTCCTAGTGATTTGTGAAAAACCTGATGCTGCGAGAAGGATAGCTCAAGCTCTGGGAACCTCGAGTTTCGAAAATATATCAAGTTGGGATAGAAAAGGAAGAAGAGGACTGCTGCCACTGGTTTTTTCTGCAACTGCCCAAAATGGTCTACACTTTGTTGTATGTTCTGCAGTAGGTCATTTATACGAATTAGTCGATGTAAAAGGGAACCGAAGTAACTACCCAGTGTTTGATGTTAAATGGACGCCAATTTTAAGAAGGAGAAATTCGATAGGTCCAAAGACAGCTGCAAAATCAGAACAAATCATAAAGGCGATATCCTTGCTTTCGCAAAAAGCTACAAGCTTTGTTCATGCTTGTGATTATGATCAGGAAGGTGAAGTAATTGGTTACAATATTCTCGAATATGCCTGTAATAACAAATATGATAACTCACTAAGGGCTAAATTTTCAACTCTAACCGATGAGGAAATAAGAAATTCATTTGATAACCTGTTAAAACCTAGCAAAGGATTAGCTGAGGCAGGAAGATCCCGCCATGTGATTGATTTTATTTATGGAGTTAACCTATCCAGAGCGCTTACACAATCTTTTAAGGCAAGTAACGACGGCAAAAGGTATTGTAACTTAACAATGGGCAGGGTACAAGGCCCAGCTCTTGCTTTTGTAGTGGACAAAGAGACAGATATCAGAAAACATATTCCAATGCCTTATTGGACCATAGCCGCGGAATTCGAGAAAAATGGAAATATAATTAATGCACACTATTACCAGCAAAAAGTTACCACAATATCTAAAGCAACCTCAATTGTTGATGCTTGTACAAACAAAGATGGTAAGATTACTGGGATCAACCATCAAAGGGTCACACTCACAGCTCCAAATCCTTTTAACCTAGGCGATCTGCAAAAGGAAGCATATAGAGTATTCAAATTTTCTCCAAGCTACACTCTAACCGTTGCTGAGAAACTGTATGTCAATGCACTAATATCTTATCCAAGGACCTCAAGCCAAAAGCTTCCAGCCTCAATAAACTACAAGAAAATTATTTCAGGCCTCTCCAAGATTGATTCTTCTGTTGTAGACAACAATGCTTGTGCTTATACAAAGCTGACTGTAATCCTGCTCTCTAAAGATTATCTTTCTCCAAATGAAGGAAGCAAAACTGATTCAGCGCATCCAGCAATTTACCCAACAGGAGAGAAGCCAAAAGGTAATCTTGAGAGTGCTGAACGCAAATTATTTGATCTGGTAATCAGAAGGTTTTTGGCAACTTTTGGTGAACCAGCGATAATTCAGCTCATAACAGTGACAATTCTAGTCAAGGACGACCACATTTTCAAGGTTGACGGAAAGAAAATGATAGATGAAGGATGGATGAATTTTTACAAACCATATACTAATAGAACCGGACTAGGAACTCAAGCTCATTTACCGAACATGAATAATGGTGACATATTGAAGAATGTTGTTATAACCATGGATGAGAAGTTCACTCAGCCTCCATTTCGATACAATCAAGCTAGCTTGTTAGAAAAAATGGAGAAAGAAAAGATCGGCACTAAAGCCACAAGATCAAATATTATCAGCACACTCTTTAAGAGAAATTATATCACTAGCACTACTATCTCTCGAAAAGAAAATAATATAGGAGGATTGGGAGCAATTGAGGCTACAGATATTGGATTTGAAATAACACAATTAATGCGTAAGTACATACCAAACATAGTATCTACAAATCTAACTAGGACTATGGAAGAACAACTAGAAGAAATTGAATCATACAAAGCGAGAAGTGGATTGGTAATAGAATATGCAATAGGTAAATTAAAAGAAGCAATCGTTCCTTTCAAGGAAAACGAAATTGAGGTAGGTCATCAGATATCTGATGCAGCAATAATTACTAAGAATAAACAACAGATGGTACTAGGCGCTTGTCCTGTTTGTGGCAAGGGAGATTTGAAAATTTTAAGATCAAATATAACAAAAAGAAGGTTTGTAGGATGTTCTAATTACGCATTCGGTACATGTAAGGCGGCTGCTCCACTACCACAGAAAGGACCAATAAAAACTACGGGTAAGACCTGTTCAGTATGCCGATGGCCTGTAATCAACGCTGTCTATAGCCGTGAAACAAAACGTCACTGGAAATTCTGTATTAATGTGCAATGTCCGTCAAAAACGCAGTAGCAACCACTCCTGCAACGATAGTTTCTAGAATTGGAGATTTCAGCGTCTAGTATGATATATGTATTTCGTGCTGGTACTATCTTCTTCTTTCTAATTTCATACGCATCCCATATTTAGGGCGTAATGTAATAAGCGGCTTCAATTCAACTTTATGATCTGGATCATGATGCATCTTCCACTGATGGCATATTGTAGCTACTAACAGGATTCCTTCCATCCATGCAAATGGTTCGCCTAGACACCCTCTGATACCTCCTCCAAATGGGAAATAACTAAATCTGGGAAGTTGAGACTTCGCCTCCTTGGTCCAGCGATCTGGATAAAAAAGGTCAGGCTCAGGAAAGTAACGTGGATTTCGATGCATCACATATTGACTCATCAAAACAATAGAGCCGGCAGGTATTACATATTTGGCAATCTTGTAATCATTAATAGCTTGACGACCTGTCGTCCAAGCTGGCGGATAAAGCCGCATAGATTCTCGAAAGATCTTTTCAGTATATTCCAGTTTTGAAACGTCTTTAATGGTTGGAATTCTTTTTTTACTTCTAGTGCTGCCACTGGTACTATCTTTACTATTATCAAGTACGGAACAAAGCTCCTCATACAGCTTAACCTCTACAGTTGGATTTTGTGATAATAGATAAAATGTCCATGTAAGTGCATTGGCTGTTGTTTCATGTCCTGCCAAAAAAATTGTCATTACTTCATCTCTTAATTGTGAGTCTGTCATTCGTCCAATTCCAGCTTCTGCATCTTGGGCTTGTAGCAGCGTATATAGCAAGTCTTCTTTAGGTTCACCTTTATTCTCGTTAGCTCTATGTTCTTTAATCATATTGTATACGATAGTGTCTAATTTCTTTTTTGCTTGTTGAAAGCCCTTATTAATAGGTAGTATTGGTATTTTTTCAATCAGCTCACCAAATGGCATTAGGAGACGGTTAAAGTATTCCGCACTAGTCAAGAGTGCATCCCCAACTTGGTCGCCTTCTTCTGATTTAATATCTGAACCCAAGACAGCCTTACTAATGATTGCCGATGTTACATGTATCATTTCGTTATGGATATCTAACGTAATTCCATCCTGCCATCGCTGACTCATATTTGCAGCATAAGCAGTCATTACATCTCCGTATTTCTTTATAAGATTAGGATGAAATGCAGGTTGTATTATTCGTCTTTGGCGATCATGGTATTCTCCCTCACTGGTCACTAGTCCTTCTCCTAACAAGCGCTTGGAAACTTGTAGACCTCTACTTTTAATAAAATTTTTATGGTTTCTAATTAATACATCCTCTATATAATGCGGATTATTAAGTAGGTAGACATGCTGTCTTCCAAACTTAAAATGAGCAATATCGCCATAGGTATGCGCAATATCCATCAAAGTTTTGATTGGATTGTGTATAAATTCACGTAATAATTTATTAGGTAAAATAGAGTGAGGTCCTGGCGGATATTCAATTGAAGAAGAGGAAGATGCTTTCAATTTTGTCTTTCAATGGTGGTACTTCGGTAATATATATATAAATAAGAGTTCGGATTAAGGTATTAAATTTGGTTAGGATAAAAAATAACCTGTTGTATGCCAGAAGGATCACCGGGTAGGTACTCATTAGTAACAGGAATGGTGGGAGATAGAATGTCAAAACTAAAAGATATTGTAAAATAAAATTTATTGATTTGGAACGTACTAATAAAGAAAAAATCAATTTGGACAGGTTTGGACGCATCTGAGGATATAAAATTATAATCGTTTTATCATCGAATATTTTTATGAATAAACTATATCAACTAAGCGATCTTCTTTCTGAACTCGAAGACCATGTCGGCTACTTCATAGATTTTATATCTACAAGTGGTATTCAGGCTGGCATCATACGATTACACCCTGGTGAGAATGATACACAGGATCCACATTCAGTAGACGAGGTTTACTATGTTATTGAAGGTACTGGCTTTATTAAACTAAATAGCAAAAATCATGCTATCGAAAGAGGAACATTTATTTTTGTTCATGCGGGAACTGAGCACAAATTCCACGGCAATAATCAAGACCTTGTCATCTTTTATGCATTAGGTAGATAGATAGACGTTAAAACAGTCATAGTGCTAAGGACGTGCCATATTGATAATATATATAAATCATAATCTTTCCCATAATTTATGGTTTACAAATATATTGATATTGTAGGAACTTCAGATACAGACATTAGTGCTGCAGTGGATAATGCCTTTAAAGAGGCGTCGTCCATGTAAAGAATATAAAATGGGGAGAATTGGGCCGTGTGACATTTAGAGTTGAAGAAGGAAAAAAAATAGAATATCAAGCAGAGGTTAGAATTGGTTTTGAAGTTTTAAGAGTTAATCAACATCAATGATCATAATATTAAGTAATGATTTATTTCCTCTAATCATGACTATTATATGATTTATTTTTTAGGACTTTTAATTTCTATCAGCACTGTGTACACATACTGTTTGTTCTGTATGAGGAGCTTTATTTTTTATTGCATCTGAACTGGTCTTATATATCTTCAAGGATGAACAAGTCTGCTGTAATGTCATTGTTTGATCTTGTAAATACTAAGAATACTGACAATCCCTTTTCAACATAATGTCCAGATATGGGAGGGTTTTCCCGCCAATATAGCTACGTCAAATGGGTTATCCAAATTCTGTTTCATTGCCTTTTAAATCAACTTTAAGATTTTCAACATTTTCCCTCATCGACATATCTAACGCCTGCTTTTTGCTCCGGAGCAACAGAACTGTAGAACTTGTTTTTTGTATCCTCCAAGAAGCAGAGAGAGGAACTCGCAAGTAAGAGGTTGACCAATATTAAAAATGATTATAAAATGCCTAATATATTATAGATATGCTTATGCCTAATCAAAAGAACAACAACAACAATGAAGCCATTGGTGAAACAACAATTTGGCTGTAGAACAGAAGAAGACCATAATCAATTTATATAATTCTGGGATCACGCCAGATATAATAGCGCTTGAAATGGATATCAGCCAAGATGAAGTCATGCGTGTTATCAAAAATGATATTAGTGAAGAAGAAAGAAGAAAGATTAATGCAAAAAAGATATCTGATGCTCCATTATTGAGTCAGTTATATCTTGATGCAATTGTTAATGTAGATTCAGCTATTAAACATGCACAATCTACAATGTGGAAGGCTCTGAAAGTGAAATCAGAGTTTAATATTTCTATGGAAGAGACACAAAAAATTCTAGAGGGTTATTCTGAATCCAAAGTTACTCTTGTAATTTTACATATTGATATTGTAGAATCAACTAGATTATCAATGATACTTCCTGTGGATAGGCTTGCAGCAATTATTAGAGCATTTGCTCAGGAAATGTCATTGTTAATAGCAGTATATGGTGGTTATGTTCTTAAGTATATAGGAGATGCAATTTTAGCATTTTTTGTTGTAAATTCTTCATCATCAGCTGGTGATGATCGGTATCTGCCATGTATGAATGCAGTAAGCTGTGCATGTTCTATGATCAAAGTAATACGAGAAGGCATCAACCCAATTTTATCCCAGTATGACTATCCTGAGTTGAAAGTAAGAATTGGAATAGATGTTGGAGAGAATGCAATAGTTCAATATGGATGGGATACTCATAAACAAGATGGAAAAGTGATATTGAAAAAGCCACATCTAGATATTTTGGGTTATACCATCAGCATTGCAGCGAAAATGACTGCAGTTGCAAAAGCCGATCAAATTGTTATTGGTCAGTTGGCATATGACGTATTAGAAGATAAACAAAGACGTACGTTCAAACAGTTATCAATGAGTTCAGATATATGGGATTATGTTAGCAGTAATACAGGTAGAATCTATAATCTGTATGGCAGCATAAAGGCAGGCTAATAATTGACTGACTATAATGAGTTCATAGAAAAATGTAAAATATATTCTAACTCTTTATAAGTACACTGACAAGGAATTGCAAAAAAATTTCGTTGATTTGATCATGTCTCATGAAAATACAGCTAGCATTTATTTTCATGCTAATTATTATATTAGCATTTACTACAATATTTAATAACCTTGGACAAATTCCAGGAATGGAACGCAGCAGGATATCATGACATCTCTACTGTACAAGAAAAGTGGGGTTTAAATGTCATCAGCCGCGAAAAATGGATCGGAAATGAAACTGTATTGGATGCTGGGTGCGGGACAGGAAGAGTTACTAGAATCTTAGCTGAGAAAGTCATGAAAGAAGGGAGAGTATATGCAGTGGATATTGATTCTAATATGGTTTCCCATGCCAAAAAGAATCTCCAAGACTTTGAAAACGTAATGGTAATTCAATCGGATTTAATGGACGTAGAACTCCCTAGAAAAGTAGATGTTATCTTTTCTAATGCAGTTATACATTGGATTCTTGACCATAAGACATGTTTAAACATTTTTGGGATTTGTTGTTACCGAAGACTGATAATGATAAAGGAGGAAAAATATTAATCCAATGTGGCGGCTACGGTAACCTAACAAGAGTTAATAAATTGGTGAAGCAGATTAAAGAATCTAATGAATTCAAAGGTTATTTTGTCAGTTGGAAGGAACCATGGTATTTTGCAAAACCTGATGATACAGAGAAGCTATTAAGAGAAATAGGATTTAATAACATTCATGCATATCTTTCTAATGAAATCATTACCTTTTCAAATAGTAAAAGTTATTCTGAATTCGTAAAAACTATAGTGATGAAACCCTTTTTAGAATATCTGCCCGATGATCAGACCAAGGATAGATATTTGAAATTATTTCTATACATAGCTGAAAAAAGTGGATTATTTTGGACTTTAGATTTTGTTAGGCTCAATATTTTAGCACAGAAATAAGAAAATAGTATGTACATATCAAAGGGTTTAACACGACTTTTGACACAGTTTTATGTTCATTAGCCAGCGTATAAGTCAAATAATGAATCGTATTGTTTCACAATACTATTTTTTGATTAATGTAATACCGTGTATTATGTATTCAAAAATGGATTGGTAAATCTGAGATACTGGATTACGTATAACTAGGAATCACGAGAGAACTCGAGAAGACTATGCGCCTTTCTCCTCATATCCTGACCACTCTAATTCTTTCCAAATTTTATTTTAATTGTAAACCTTCCATAATTAATAGGGAAAGGAATCCTATGTTGAGAACTGAAAATTCATCCACTATCCTCATTACCTTGACAACGCAACGAAGTGGACATTGGTGTACCATAATCCAATACCAGATAGAACTTATTGAAGACATTAAAGTAATATATAATAACAAAAATGTTACTATATATGACTTGATTCTTGATTCGTGAAAATACTAAGTGACTCTACTATTTCATTGGTGGTAACATTTCCAATATATTGGCTACCCATTCTCTAGTTGAGTAAAAGCTTCTAACGATATCATTTACTACCATTCGAATTTGAATGATTGGCCTTGGACAATATCTTTTTTTGTCCAACGTGCCAAATTACGGTTATTTTTATTTCCTTTTCTTTTTTGTATAACAGGTTGTATTTTATATCTCTTGACTTCATCAGTCTCTAGATTTACGTCATAGACTATTGGAGCAGTCATATCTTTCGGGTAATCTATTGTTACTATGAAACATTGGCAGTTAACCGCAAAATAGTTTTCAAAGTATCGATCTAGTTCTTCTACATCATATTCTAGGACATAATAGCGTCCTTTCTCTGATTTTAATATGGGCTTATTAAAGAAAGTGGTAAACTCCTTCTGGTATGGCTTATCAATAGTTATGGTGGATATTTGCAATAGTTTATTATTTTCGTCATAGACTTTAATGTTAAGATCATCAAAAGTTTTTTCTACATCGGTTGCTATACCGTGTACAACTTCATATATTGGTTCATATGACATACTTTGAATTTCATATAGTCTTTTGTAGTGAACTAACATTGTTTTTGGATCCTTAATGGTTATGTGTACCTCTATACGCGGATAAATGGTTGTTATTTTTTTCTCGGTCCCGATCTGTTTGTTAACCTTGCTCAGCTGGTGTGATGATCCCTTAGTAGGCGGTCGAGGATTACCAAAACCTTTTCCATGCACTGTATAAAGCGATAATATCTTGCCATGTTTTATAGTGTGATCATGTAGGGGTTTGATTATTTGTTTATACTGGTCTGATATTTCTCTAAGGTCTTCTGCTGTTCTGGCACTTAATAGTATATGGCCATCATCTCCGATATCCATGATTCTTCTTGCAATTATAATTCCAGGACCCCAGATGTTTTTATTATTAAAAATGTCATTAACTACAAAAACAGGACCACTATGTATTCCGATCCTTATTCTTACAGTTTCGGCTGGAATTTTGCCTTTGTTGTACTTGGCAACCTTTTCATGAAGTTCAATTGCCAGTTTAAGAGGGAGCTCGGGTCCTTGAAGGAATCCTATAGCCATTCCGTCTCCAGCTGGCAATACCAGCATTGTATCTTTAGAGGTTGATCTAAAAGTAGTGCAATTCATTATACTTTTATTTAAAGTCTTAATTTTTTTTATCTGAATCTTAGTTGACATAGAGGGATCTGAGAGGCCAACAATATCTATAAAGAAGAAATTCGCATGGATCAAGCTAGGGCCAGCTGCTAAACTCATGACTAAGAAATTATCTGAACTATTACAAGTATTTTTCCAACATACATAAAATTGACAGCTTTAATTTGGTTTGAAAATTTCCCTTATTAATTAGTGCCATATTAAATAACCAAAATTTTATTATTGTGCTATTTCAATAGGTGGCGGTTTAACACCACCAACGGCGAATTTTGAAAAGTGTTCTGTTCGTAAGATATAAGCACATTCATTATGAACATCTAACATTGCAGTATGTATCGGTTTAGCAACTTGCTCGCCAGTTGGCGTTAGGTTCACTAAATGAAAATAGTCTGACATCAGGACAGCCATCTGCAAGCTTTGTTATATTAAGAGATTTGTTTACAAGTATGGTAATCTCTGGTGATGATACAAATAACCTCGGGTTTGAAAAGTTTACCACTTTTGCTTCTCCCACTCCACCTACATAGCCAATATTCATAAACAAAGCCACAATATCAATAGGGATTTTTGGTAATCCAAAGGCAGCAGGTATGGTATCTGAGATACCAAAACTAAATCCGACATCGTTAGCATTCTGAGCAAATTTCATTCTAACATCTTCTACTTTAGCTAAACCAGACGCTACTTTGGAGCTATGATTAAGCAAAAGAGACATATCAGGAAATATCTTCGCGATAATTGGAGTCAGAGTAAAACTGTTGTTATCAGAATCCTGTTGCCTAATCACAAATACCGGTGAAATATATGTTACATGAGGTGCTATATCTTTAACAGGAGCAGGGTATGTAGGTATTTTAAATGAATTATAAATTTGTGATGCTGAAGCGGTAGATGGTATTGGTGTTTTAAATGTAATTGTCTTTGTTGTTGTGTTACTAACAACAATACCAGCAAGGTGTTTTTCAGTAGATACAATAAAACCTGAAGGTAATTGATCCACTTTCTTCAGAGGTGCTGTCCCTCCTAAACTTGCACCATTAGCAATAAAAGTACAAAGTGAGCTGTCATTCAAAAACGGGGCAGTTACTGTAGCAACTCCAATGAATGGTAAGTTTAACTGTCTATTTTCAATTACAACAGCCGGATTTGGATTTGTCTTATGAACTGTTATTCTGGTTTTTAGTAATACTGGTCCAAAACCAGCTGATGATGTCTCATTTAATAGATACGGTGAGAATTTAACATTTTTTAATACTATAACCCCATTAGTATGATCTGAATCTATAGTTTCATTGTTGTCTTGTATTATAAGTGAGCCTTTTAATGTAAATGGATTTGGCGTTATCCTAAACTTTGAATTTGATAGTAGTTTATCTGTATCTAAAATGACTTGCTTTACTGTTAATGTTCCTGACTGTTGTATGGTTGATGAAGATAATTGTTGTTCGGGTTGTGGTGTAACAATACTATTATTGTCGGTTGGTAAGAAAGGGACAGCATTCTGTGCACTCACTCTTAAAGGCCATTCATACTGAAGTGATAAATAAAATATGCTAATAAGCACAGTATACGTAATAGCTAAACCGATGATGTGTTTATTTTTTACTTGTGTACTACTATTATCAAACATATTGTATAGAGACCAAGGATCTTTTTTACCTTTACTAATGTTTTATTATTGTTGTATAAGGGGCAACATGAAGAAAACCATCATCAGCGAATACATTTACCTTTTTATCATGCATTAAATAAACTAAATTATGAAAAGGCATAATACGAACAGCGGTGTTTAGAATAGGAACATCAATAGCATACGAATTGTAAAGGGATAATTAACAGTAGAAAATTCTAAACAAGTTTGAATCATAAAACAAAGGATAGCATAAGCAGATAAGTTTGTGTTTTATCTTTTTGTAGGTTATGCATGGTTACTAGCAGGCTACACCAATCCTTTAAATATTTACTTGCCGATTGTGTGTCCTTAAATATCCGCTCTTCAGAGGAATATATCAAATCTTTAAAATCAGATATTGCAAGCGGAGAAGAGTTTAACGTAACAATACATGGAATATCTGCATCGTTAGCGGCTTTTACCCCAAGTGGCGCATTCTCTACCACTATCGCATCACGAGGGTTGCCTACGTTTAGTCTTTGCAATGCTTCTTTAAATGGCGCAGGATCAGGCTTACCTTTTCCTTCAAATTGATCACCATTTATTATTACATTAAATTTATCTTTTTCAAAGATTTGGTCAATGATCCTATCAACCTCTTGCTTTGCTGCACCACTTACAATAGCTTTTGAACAATTTGATAATTCATTAACAATTAAGTCTCTTACACCATGAAATGGTTTTGGGATTACATTCATTTTTCGAAACAAGTCTTTTTTCCTTTCAGCTACATTTTCTGCAGTTTGAATATTCTGTTTATATGTGTTTTTGCTTACATCTGCATCATATCCTTTGAGTCTGAATATTTCTAATGTCATTTCTGCAACAGGCATCCCCTCAAGTAAATAAAATGTCCTTTTATCCAAATCAATATTAGTTAATTCTTTAAGTGCCTTCCTCATAGCTTCATAATGAAATGGCATTGCATCTACCAGCACACCATCCATGTCAAAGATTATGGCCTTCATGTATGTAAAACAATAATAATGACAATAATAATTAATTCTAACATTTGGGGTCATAATTAAAATAGTTATACTTTTAACAAACTTTCACTTGACTCATTTCCAAAGTAATGATAATACACTTTATTCAGCCAAATTTTCCAACTATTCAAAAAAACCTTTGTGTCTTAGCCATTCACTTAACCATTCAAAAGACTTTGCTTCTTCTAACCATCTATCAAGCCATCCTAAATGCCTATCTTTCCAAAAAAGTAATTCATAATTCCCATACATTTATCAAAGAGAAAAGAATAGTAGATCTCTTGCGTAATTAGTAGATTATAGTCTAACACCCTACTTGTTTTAGCCGTCTTCTTAGATTGAAATGCTGTCAGACTGTATAACTCTGAAGTTCAGGAGACCGGATATTATATCAGATACGTTATTATACTTCCTTAATCTGTTTCTAAATTTAGTACCCATTATTCCAAACTTTTTGATCTTACATATGGTATGTTCTACTATGATCCTTAGCCTAGAATGATTCTTGTTGTAAGTTCTTTCATCACATGAAAGCAATGTGACCCTTTTTCTTTTTGATACGAAGTACAGACTTTACAGTGGGAAAGTCCTTTTCAATGCCAAGATAACCAAGATCAAACTATGTTTTCAACTTGTGATGGAGTTATAGAATGATTGTGTTTGTAAATGTCATAATCATGTTTTCTTCCACTTCTGTGACCTGTCTTATGCAGTATCAATCCTTCATGTTTTACCATCAATTGTGTCTTGACAGTATGTTTCTTCTTTCTACCTGAATAGTAACTCTTCCTTCTTCTTTTGTTCTTAGGTCTTGGAATTTCTTGTTCTGTAGAGTCTATGAAAGCCTTGAATCCAGGAAAGTACTCTTCTACTTCATCTATAGTTCTTAATCTCCTAGTACGTTTGTATATCTTCTTTGGCAATGGAATACACTCCTTGATAAGTGGTTCCATCATTGATATATCTCTACAAACATTGCTTTGATCAAGGTCAAACAGAAATCCTGATAATGTATATGTAATGTATAATCTGTAGTATACTAGAAGCATAACGAATCTTTCTTTAACTTTAAGCTTAAATGGTCTACCAGCACCTATATCCCGTATTCTCGTCCTTGATAGAAGACGTCTTTTTTCGTGCTCTTCGTAGTTATGTTCAATTTCGTTACAAATGGATTCAAATTCAGATACAGTTACTCCGGTAAATGACCTGAATATCAAAGGTTTCTTACATAATTTGCTATAGGACATCAAAGAGTTTGTCAGATAGATATCCTATGTGAAGAGGAATATAGCTCTAAGCTTCTAATTACACAAGAGATTTAGTGTTCAAAATCTATAATGGATTCATCATTCTGCTTTAGACGCAAATTAAGACCAAGAAGTATGAAAATTATTCTTTCCATAGCACATCTATTACAAACGGGTGGGGGATTATATTGTGTAGGAAACTCTGAAATATTCGCCGTTCCATCCACATGTAGTTATTAATGTCGAATTTAATGCATGGGCATATGCTTTGATAAAGTCTTGTGATATATTTGACATTCTATCATTATCAGCAACATCTATTTCAATGATTCTAGGGTTAACAATGCTATTAGACAATCCTGGTTGAGATAAAATGATAGATTTTACTTTTGCAGTCACATTTTCTAAAGAATTAATAATTTCTTGATTTTTAAATCTGTATACACGATAGCCTGATTTTTCTGAGGCTCGTTGTCTTATCCTATCATTTTTTTGAATTTGTGGTTCGTCATGAATTGAACCGTCAACTTCAATAATAATAAATTCATTGTTAAGAAGTATATCAGGTGTATAGAAATTGCAACTTGTATACCAAATTTCAGGCTCTAATGTAATATCGATACCCGTTGAATAAAGTGCTTTCGCTAGTTGTATTGTATATTTTGTAGGTTCAGACCTCTTTATCTTGGAATTGTTATATTGTCTGTCATAACTGATATCATAGTATCGATTATAGCTGGCACATTTTCTACAATGCCTTTGATAGGGTAAGATTTTGTTACCACATTTTTCACATACTATCTGATGGTATCGTTCTATCACTGATTTATTCTATAATATTACAATTAAAGTAAAATATGTTTCAACATATCGAGAAACGATAGTCGACAGAATCACATCTGGACATTTCTATAACATAATCTGCTGCAAGCATTGATGCTTCTGAACCATCTGCTGCACCGGCGCTTCTTTCCCTCTCTCTTATCATTCCTTCAGACATAGTAGTAGTCGAGGTGTACCAACTACAGTAGAAGCTCATTCTTTTGAGGAGTTCTTTACAGCAGGCTATTATGTTATTACAGTAGCTATCTTTTATAAAATAGTCTGTTCAATTCTCTTCGTGTTGGTACGCATTTTTATATAGTAATAAAAAATATCTCTATTGTGTGCAGTTATGTCTAGAAGTTTGGGGTACTGATTATAACAAAATTAAAGACACATGTATACTTGCTGAAAAATTAGGATATTATGGATTTTATTATGGCGAATCATTAGCAGAGGTTGATCTTGATTGCTGGACTGTAATATCAGCATTGATCTCTCAGACTAGCAGAATAAAAAGCTAGGTCCAGTAATAACATATGTGCTGCCTCAGTATAGAAGCATTGCATTATTAGCAAAGCAAGTAATAACTTTTCAAGAAGTATCTGGCGGTAGGCTAGAATTTAGAGCAGGAGCTGGAGCAACACTCCAATATGCAACTCAATGGTGGTATCCATACGGAATAGAATATCCAAAAGAATCACAAAGGGTTTCAATATTGGATGAAGGTTTACAGCTTCTCCAAATGTTATGGAATAGTAGTCGCAAATCCTCGGTATATTTTAACGGGAAATATTTTAAAATAAATGGAGTGACTATGAAAAAGGCATCCAATAGCATTCCCATTACAGTAGCTGCCAAAGAAAAAAAGGATGATGAAGATTGCTGTAAAGCATGCAGATGTATGGGAGTCATCTTATATTACACCATCACAATTTTCTTTTTTAAATGCTGAATTTGAAAATATTTTGAAAGGAATGAATAGAGATATTAACGACAAGAGCAGGAAAGACATTACAAAATCAATTGAATTGGATGTTATAATAGCAGAATCAGATTCAGAGTTGGAATATAAGAAGAGAATATTTGCAATGGAAAGAGGTCCAGGGGTATATACTCAGATTCTTAGACATGGTTTAGTAGGAAGACCAGATACGATCGCGCAAAGGATTAATGAATATACAGATGCTGGTATTGGCCAATTCTTTCTTGCGTTTCAAGATCCTTTTGATTCCAATGCTTTAAAACTGTTTATTAATGCAGTAAAGTAACAACGATAAGTTCTTTCTACAGGTTAAATGACAAAAAATAGAAAGTAATTTAGTAACCACGAGACGAATTTTAATTTTCAAGTATGTTGTTATTAGATAAAGGAAATTTATAACAGAAACTCGGAGATAATAGGATAAGTATAATCAAATATCATCTGTGTATGTGAGTCGAATACTTCAATGTGCAACCGTATAGGTTATCCTGAAAATTATGTAGTTACGACTTACAGAAATCAAAGCTTGCTAGTGTATTGCTATTAGCCTATTAACCTATATGTTATTGATGATATTCAGCTTTTTTCAAAAAGCAACCGCTTTTTTCTCGACTCTCTTATCTGCAATTCAATTTGTTTTATTGTTTGGGATTGTATGCCTATTAGAGTTCGTATTTGTTTTTGTAAAGAGTCAAGCATAAGCTTTATACCCTTATTTTATCATATTTCCTTTGCTGTTGTTGAAATCCCATTTTCCTGGTTTGGAAAGGTTGTTTGTGTTGTTGTTTGTTTTTGATCTTCTGTTTTTCTCTTCTTGAGCCTGAACCACTCTCTAATATCTACATAGTCATCCTTAACAAGTCCAACTCCCATACCTGCCAGAATTGCTCCTGTTGCGGTTGGAATCGAAGTTCCTCTTAACAACAAAGACGCTAATGCCAACAATGCGCCTATTTCTCCGTGATGTATTCTTCTAATGAGGACATATACCTTTGGAGGTGGATTATACCTCGAATTCCAGTATGATGTTAAAATTTCAGCTGCTGTAATACCTAACAATACTCCTCCTCTAACACCTAAACTGCATAAAAGGCCACATAGAATCATTTTCTTATATCTGATAATGGGAGGAGGGCTATAATAAGTGTGATATATTTTATCTTGGGTTTTCAATGCTGATGAGTTGTGAACATATCAGTCATAGTTATCATAGTTGTAGCAGTTTCTCCCACATTCGTACCAATTAATTGAATCTATGCAAATATGGATTTAAATCTATTAATCCGCTTTTACACTGTTGTCATTTCATAGGCAGTAGTAATAGTAAGACTTTTTCCGGATCTTTCTCATGCTAAGGTCAAACGATGTTATCTGATCTAAATAGACATTGGTCCAGAGTCTAAGTTATTATTTATGGGTTCAAAGTTTTTTTATCTTGATCGTAAAGTCTTTCATTATAACCATTATCCGCTATGTCTAATATATTACATGACATTATTCTTCTTGATTAAAGATTACATAAGCTTCTATTAATTATAAAATCATGGATATATTGTTATCCTACATGGTAATGATCTCTATCAAAATGGATAAGTTCCTGCATACGACTTCATAAATATTCATCGTCTGAAATATCTATACCTTATACTTTATGTTAGATTCAAAGATAATGGGCATATCATTCAAGAAACCATCTTCAACACCAATTCATAGGACTGTATTAGTGCTTGATGACGAGTTGGAGATTGTCGCACTAATCAAACATCTACTACAAAGATATAGATACCGCACATTTGGTTTTACAAATCCTCTGCTGGCGCTTGAGCATTTCATGCTTAATTCTCAAAATTATTCCCTAATTATTTGCGATGTAAGGATGCCTGCAATGAATGGATTTGAATTTGTAAAGAAGGTGAGAGAAATAGTTCCATCAGTTAAGGTAATACTCATGTCGGCATTTGACATCAATGACCCGGTCTATACGCGTTTATCATCTTCTCTGAAAATTGATGGGTTTATTCAAAAGCCATTTTCTCTAAAGCAAGTGATACCTACTATTATGAAGCAACTTGACAAATGAGAAAGATCACTTTATGAAAATAAAAAAAGATTTTCTATTGTTGTTGCATACCCCATTTTTTTCAATAGCAACAATAAAACAGTACAATAAAATGCAATGCAGTTTAGGAGCCATTGTACAACAAAGACATGTCTTAAAACCGTCAATCCTTTTCATATCTTATCGTGCAATCCTGCGGTGAATTCAGTTTCTCTTTGTACTTTTCTTCCTGTTCATATATGTTTTCTAATTCAAAGTATTCTGAAGAAGGATATGTTGCAGCAGATTCAAGTTTGTTTCTGTGTTCCTTATCACTATAAAATTTTTCAAGGTTTTCAAAATCTTGCAATAGCTTCTTTAGCATATACTTTGGATCTGATGATCATCCTCATTTGACTTTACTTGCTTTCTCTAGCATTTTTGTTATACGTATTCATTGATTTTGGTAACAGAGAAGCAATGTTCTTCAAACTTGAAATCATTTTTATGCACACCTTCATTCAAATTATGCATTATTTTCTTTGCGAATGATAGCTTTATGCATTACAGTATACTGCCTTATAGTTTATTAGAAGGATGACATTTTTTAGTATATTTGATGACGCGTATTGCAAAAGTAGTAGAGATAGTCGGCAGTTCTGATAAAGGTTGGCAAGACGCAGCACAAGCTGCATTAGATGAAGCTAAGAAGACAATACATGGAATAACTGGAGTAGAAGTAGGAGACATGACTGCAAAGGTAGATCCAAATAGCGGAAATATTACCGAATATCATACAGCTGTCAAAATAGCATTTGGTGTAGACCGTTAATTATTACTCTACTGCCTACTGCTAATATTGTTATTATTATTTTGTTATAGTTGGCGGTATTTATAAAAATAGTCGGAATTTAAGTAAGTGACCTGAAACAACTCACAGAAGTCACGCCATTTACTGGACAGAGCATCCAGAAGAGCACTTTTTACTAAAAGAATAGAGATCGGAAGAAATATACTTTGACATAAGATACTTCCTAATATGTTATTTCATAGTTGTGTGAATCTCCTTACACTTAATCTTATATGAACAGATATAAAGTCGGGCTTGTGTATAGGACCTGCATCCTAGGTTTTATATGGTATATAACACCATTAAAAGCCATTAGTTTATATGTCTGTTTCCAATCTGTACTTATAACATGTCTACCAAAAAAGAACAACGAAAAGATGAAGAAACAATTACAGTAACATCATCAACAACAGCAAGTACCACTACAGCATCGCAGGTGCATCAAGAACAACAACAATCTGTCGATAGAGCATTAGATGAGACCAAGAACAACATTAGAAGAGCAACAGATGAAGCGAGGAGAGATATTCCACGTTATACTCAAGCAGTTAATGAATATCATGAACAAACTATTCAGACAGCTCGAGAAATAGCAGATAACTTTCTAGACTCACAAAAAGAGATCATCAATTCATTTCGATCATCATGCCTACCTCAGATAGAGGCAGCAAACAAAGTATTTACATCAAGCTGGATTGTATCTCCAAGACATTTGGCTGACAACTATGCAAGGATAGTTAGCAGTTTTGCAGATAATACAATAGCAGCGACTAGGCTAGTAAACAACACTATATTTGCAAATCTAGAAGCATTCAAGACATCTGTTCAAAATGCAAGAGATAATGCAAAGGAATTTTCCAGAATAGGTGTTAATGCAGCGAAAGGGTTTGAGCAAGCATCTAGAGATAGTCACTACACGTTTCTCTTGCTAAAGATAGAAGTAAAATAATAATAATACTCCAGCAAGCAAAAAAAGATAGACACCCTTCTGCTAATCAAACGAATGCAGCAAAGCACCAGAAATATCTTTTTTATTTTCTTTGAATCCTAGTCCATTTCTGCTATTGTTCTCGATACACGCATAGTACCATTATCGTTAGCTATATTCATTTCACCTAGTTATTTCTAACAAGTGCTGATTAGATTTTGCATGTATCGAATAATAACGGATACAGCTCCAAACCCCATATTACTATATTTTTTATAAATGTGTATAAGAATTATTGATACTGACCTACTCATGTCAATTTGTATCTGAAATTTATTAATTTATTGTCTCTGTCAACTATAAACAAAGTAAATGTTTTGGTTAATCATGGATATTTCCTACCCTGGGGATAAGTAATTCCTCTGTAAATGTACTTTAGGTCCAATATGTTAGTGTTCAGCCAACTTTTATCAAACTTAAAATCAAATACTGTAATTGTTATGTAGAAGACAAATACTGTAATTGTTATGTAGAAGGCTCCACTTTCAATCTCTTAGTCCAGTTAACAAGATTCTGAAGCAGTTGTCCCAAGAATTTTCTTGTGTCCTGATCAACTAGATTGCCATTTACATCAAATTTTTGTTGTGCAAAATTGACTACAACATCTGGCCCGTTGACTGGATGCATATTCAGGTAAACAAACGACTGGCGAAGATGATACTGAGCTCTCACGCCACCCCGCATTCCAGGAGATGCGCTCATGATAGCAACAGGTTTGCCATCAAACGAATTATCACCATATGGCCTTGAAGCCCAATCAATGGCATTCTTTAGAACTCCTGGAACGGAATAGTTGTACTCGGGAGTTGCAATCAAAATAGCATCTCCTTCCCTTATTTTTGATTTAAATTCTTTTACTTTTTGTGGCATATCCATTTCAATGTCAGGTTACTAGCGTTTCTCCATCAACTATGTCTACAGTGGCGGTTGCTATTGATGATGATTTAATATCTTTAGAATAATAATTATCACCGCTATTATTACCCATTATCATATTAGCAATTGATTTGGTGATGATCTGTTGCCTTCTCTTTCTCCTCTTCTTCAGGATAAACTAAATCAGATTTTGTTGTTGTAGTATCATGTTGATATTCTTCCTTAATCTCCTGATGGTTTTCTTCAGGATATGCCTGATCATTTATCTTATGAATAGGCTCTCCTGTTGGTAACGGTGCATTCCTATCTAGCTTGTGTTTACTTGCTAGTTCTGGAAACTCCATATTCAGAATGACATTTCTTCCAACTTCTTTTATCTTTGATTTTGGAACATCAAATCTGTAGTTATAATCACCAAATATTACTATCTTGTCATCAGTTTCTTTCATTACATGGCCCACATGATCCTCATTTCATACTCTTACTCCTTTGTTAAATAATGACTTTGGGTATTTTCTTTCATAGGTTGCCAAATCTATATTTTCTCCCTGGTTCCAATATTCAAATGGCACAGTTGTAGGCAATGGTTCTTGACGATTTACTTTATACTTTTTTGCAATCTCGTATAAATTAAGACCTATTAGCACATTTCTACCGGTTGTTTGAATTTCAGACTTTGGGATATCGTACCTATCATTTCCTTCACCGAATACAACTATCTTGTCATAAGTTTCTCTTACTACGTGTCCAAGATACGGAGAGTCTAATGCCATTACTCCTCTATTAAAATACTTGCCCGTAGTCATGATTGTTATTATATATAGGATAAGATATAAGAAATTTCCTAACAAGAAGAGCAATTTATATCCGAAACATTCCTGCATTCTTTTTTTTGTTTTCTTCCTTTTTTACTATGCCTGTCTAGCTGAGTGCTTCTTTACTCCTTGCGTGATAAATCTGAATCAGATTCTGTACTACTAATTACCTCGATGAGTTTGGACATACTTGTATCGATTAAACTATAGAACAATTTAAAAAAATTTTGAATAACAACCCAAGGATTTTGTTGTAAGCATCCATCAATCCCAAACAGCAATTACTTATACGAATGGAACTAATTTACCTCCGATCTTGTAATTGGTTATGTCATTTACGAACATTTGGCGGTGACGATGATGCCACGTTATAAACCTGTATGCTGCTATTGTTTTGATCTACCACGTAGACCTTGCCACTAGAGTCTACCGCAACGCCAGTCGGAGCACTTACAGGCTACTTGGTAATGAAGTTTCCATTGCTGACAGTGATGCGCGATGTGAGAAATGAGCACGTAATCTGATGACTACTAATTCAAAGAAAGCAACAACGACAACGGCTGCCATCTACAGCATAGTGGCCGCTGTAGATGTACTTGTGATTGGAGGTATCTTAATCCTGCGAGCATTTCTTATTGGTATCATGGCTATCGCATGTACAGGTCAAGTCATATTAGATATGAAACGTCATCCTGATCATCGTTTTTCAAAGTTTTAGTTACTGACTATTTGTGTTTCGGCTACACAAACAAAAGAGCTATTTTAGCGATTGAGGACTGCTTTTGAAAATCTTACTCGTGTAGCAAAAACAAATTCACACAAAAATGAGGCCTGTTCTTTGTGGACGCTGGTCACTATCCCGATGATATCCCAAATCTTTAAGTATATTTCAATAATCCTACGAAGAACTAATAATTGTGGATAGAAGTGACCTTCTTGAGGGAACTTAACTACTAAACGACTTCCTTCATAATATTCTAATCCCTTCACTGGTAAAATGTGAGAGCTGTGATTTTGAATTTCCTTCTCATGGTGTATCATTTGATGACAGACAATCATTTGAAATGGGCTAAGTCACTAACAACGTCATCGAAGAAATTTGTCTCCAATGTAACAAGACGATGGTTAGACGTGATAAGTAAGTCAGTCAGGGTATTTTGGAGAGATTGACATTTCTGAATATCAATCATCATCTAAGTTAACTAACCCATTCAGCTGCATCTTTAAATCCTAAGACTGGATCATAAGGATATGAGACGTAAACATGGGTAGAGGAAAATCAGAAAACTTAAAACTTACTATGCCTGTAAGTGAATCGAGGGATCATATTCAAGGACCTTCAACTGCTCCTGTAACATTATTAGAGTATGGTGATTATGAATGTCCATATTGTGCCCAGGCCTATATTATCATAAAAGAAGCCCAAGAACGTTTAGGAAGTAAGTTACGTTTTGTATTCCGCAACTTCCCTGTTACCAAAGTTCGCCCGCACGCATATGAAACTGCATTAGCTGCGGAAACTGCTGCCTGCTCAAGGTAAGTTCTGGGAGATGTATGATTATCTGTTCAAACATGGTCAATGGGTTACTGATGATAATTTAAGACAGTCTGCTGCTAAGCTAGGACTAGGCCTTGCTAGATTCGATCGTGATTTTCTTGACCGTAGGTATAGTAGTCATATAGAGGAGGATATACAAAGTGCCAAGAGCAGTGGGATCAAAAGCACTCCTGCTTTCTTTATAAATGGAGATCGTTATGATGGTGCCTGGGATCTGGATAGCCTCCTTGGTGCACTTGACGAAGAAAGTGTATTCAGTTGGAGACAAACAAACAAATAGTTCAATATAGACTAAGATATCTTTGGCTGAACTGTCTAAACTTGCAGAGATTTTACATTCAAGTACTCTTGACAAGAGGTTAAAATAAATCAAAAGGCTTGAAGAAAAATCTTCAATAGATGTAGCGATTGCATCAAACCTAATGTAGACAGAGGTAGCACAATATTACAAAGGGTACTATAAGTTAAAGCAGCTATACGATCTGAATCAGGTTTATGAAGAAATCGAACAGGATATTGGTTACAGTTGTGAACTTATACAAGTTCGCTAAGGCTGCAGGTACGAATATACAGCAGATCATTTGACTTCTCACAATCTCTAATAATCATCTACCATCCGTGGAAAGTAGACGTGAAAATCTCAAAAGGGGTATATTCCATAGAAGGAGATAAGAGAAATTCAGTTATGATTTTAAAGCAATTATGCGACCAGGTATCAGATTTGCTTAATACATATGACTTTCTGTCATTTATCTGGTGAACAGGAAACAAGACACATGGCTGAGCTACGCCAAAAAGATCAAACTAGAAGCCTTTGTAAATGACTTTCGAGATAATAATGAATGATATATGAAAATCACCAAAACCATAGAAGAAAAGGTGTTTTGTGTTTTGTAAAATTCAAAAGCATTCCTAAGATATGCTCTTTAATTGACTGCCATTGACATTGACTTGCAAAAGTGTTCTTCTTTAGTTGAATCAATAATAAATGACCCAGAGCAAATTGCCATTACCATCTTCATTACCATGTTGCCACCATCTATTGAAGACCAAAAGTCTTATGAAATCAAGTCCAACAGCAGTTAATCAGACTCATATATTGAGAAGTAATTCATTAACCGGGTATTGTTAATGAATTTACAAGAGATAAATGTTCTAATGCTAGCAGAAATATCATACAAACAGTACATATTGGCGTTTTATTTCAACCAAAATAGTATATGACATACGAAAACAGATGATACCAGAGATAATGAAGCGGTGATAGTCATGATGGTATAAAATATAATTTGGGTTTACCGATCATATATGAGCTTTTATTACATCCAAGTCTTCTCTCCCGATTAAATCACAAATCTTAATTTGTCTTCTGAATGATTCAATATCTGTATGTGAGCAGGTCAAAAAAGGATTAGGACCAGTAGCCCCAATGATTCTACTGTCATCTTTATTCACTCCATTTCTGTGAAGAGATAATAACGCTTGTCCTGATTTATGTCCTTTTACTTCCTTCCCACATACAACTATATAACGTAAATCTGGATACCATAGTGTAAACCGAATCAATGTGGTAATTCCCTTATTTTCTGAAAGCAGTCTCCCAACAACCAAAATTCTACTCATTATATCCGTGCTCCGAGCTATAGTTTCAAGCAAATCCATACTTGCTAGTGTACAAACAGCCACGCTCTTTCCCTGTCCTATATGATATTCATGTTTGATGGGGATTAATTCTTCACATAATCTGCCAACTGCGCTCTCCAACTTCTCCCTGAGTGTACCAACCATTTCATATCGTCACAGTCTGCAGATCACTCTGTTTGTATTTATTTATCTCGATAAAATTTTCTTGCTGTTCATGTAACGGTTTGTAAAATCAGCATTGGCCTCATATAAGAAACATATATTGTGACGTGATAAACCGAAATAAATCTTATATAATAGCGTTGAAAACAATAAGTCACGACTGCAACAAGATTAACTAAATTATTCTATCCACGCTGTTCCATTCGGAAGTAGGAGAAGAATATCTAAACTTCCAATAATACAGAATCAGAGATTATGGTTAAAATATGACCCGAACCAGTCAAACAAATTAAGGGTCATTAATGACACGTTAAAATGGCGTTAAAAATTGACTAGGGAGGAGTATCATCCTCATATATTATGATTGCAGGTTCAGATTAAAAAGACTTGGAGTATCATTGAGCAGTAGAACCATATACAAGACATTGAAAAAACATACTCTCAACGTTCTAAACTGTAAGGTAAAGAATAATAGAAAGTATAAGCGATTTGCAATGAAACATCCAAATGACATGCTTCAAATGGATATACTTGGACCATTTTACTGTACGCTGTTCTAGCACAAGAAATTACATGATAAGCTGTATAGATGACTGTTCAAGAAAAGTTGCTAGCAAGTGGTCTGAAAGAAAGAGGAGCATTGATGTTTTGAATGTACTAGAGGAGTGGATTATGGATAACGGAAAGCCCAGGAAAGTTATGCATGACAACGGTAAGCAGTTTACATCTAAACTATTCAAACACTTTCTATATAAGAATAACATAAAGGATAAACCAATTCCAAATTCATATCCACAGTTACAAGGAAAGATAGAAGCATATAACAAGATTGTAAAGAATGAGTTCTTGACAGTTGAAGAAATAACAAGTATTGATGATGGAAAACTAAGGTATGATATGTTTGTCAAAGCATATAATGAAACTAGGGAACATGGTGGAATAAATGGTCTTACTCCTTCTGAAAGGTTTGTACAAAGGTTAATTAAATCTAAGACATATACAAAAAGGAAGCAAGAAAGTGTAACCTATGTAGGTAATCAAAATTGTTACCCATCTGTGTAAGTACAACAATTAGTCACCGCTGCCATCTTCTATTTTATAGATGTCATCAATTGCGTCAGACATCAGCCATCCCATATTTTGATATTGGTAAAAGTAAGGTTTACTGATCATAAACATATATATTAATCGTAAACAGGAATGGACCTAGTCATGTTTTCATATTTATCAAATAATGCATAGGCAAATCGTTGGTTAAGAAATAAAATGAATAGTCCATCTCTCATAATATTTTCAATTGAAACACTAATTTCTTCATTTTTGATAAAATAAAAATAAGATAAGGAGTCTGTTACAAGCATCACATTTGTGAGCTCATAATTATCCATGACATCAAATACAATTGATTCAACACTTCCAATAAAACTAAGATCATATTGTTTGATCCGGGATTGGAAAATGCTTACAATCGTTTCATCTATTTCTTCGTCTTCGTATTTTGTTCTTTTAGATGCCACAATCGGAGATGAAAAAGTTCTCGTTCCCTGATCAAATACTTTATTGTACTCTATATTGGAATAATCATTTAATCTGAAGAATTCTTCGGTACCTCTCAGTAATTGATCTTCAGTTAACCAATTATCACCTCTCCTTTCATTCATCCTAGCGAAGTAAGATTTAGCACTCACCATTCGTATATTTGGCAACTAATAATTCTTAGTTGTTTCCTTATTTGTTCCTGTTAATAAATTCTTCAAGTTTTCTGCCTGTTAAAAGCAGAGCGAAGTCTGTTGTGATTTTAGAAGGTTAAAGAAAGGTGAAAGTTTTGCAAATCTCGCCAATCAATCATCTATTGATATGGGAAACGCAAAACGTCGTGGACGTCGTAAAAGGTCATGTCAATACAGAATTTGGATACAATATAATTAAGAGCAGAATAAACAAGTGGAATATAAATTCTTGTTTTTAGTAATTTAAGAATGGAAATTTATAATATTCTTACATATTGGTACAGAATCCTAATGCTTCGCATCTTGAAACAAAGAAGAAGAAACCAGGAAAAGACATGGGTAGAGGGATATCCGCTCTTGTAGGAATAATATAAATGGAGATCAGAAGCATTATGGCGGTGTTTAGCTTAACGAGAGTGAGATAATAGAAAAATGAATAGTAACAGAAATAAGAAGGTTGCAGTAGTTACTGGTAGTTCGTCTGGTATAGGATTTGAAACTTCCTTGTTATTAGCAAGAAATGGATTTTACTACATATGTAACAATGCGTAATCTTGATAAATCTAAAGCAATTACTAATATAAAACAAAAAGAAAAATTATCGTTGGAAGTTTTAAGACTTGATGTAACTGACCGATGAATCTGTTAAAGAAGCAATTCAAAAGATAACAAATGACCAAGGAAGAATAGATGTTTTAGTTAATAATGCAGGATATGCATTAGTAGGACCATTTGAAGAGCTTGCTATTGAAGAATTTAAAGAACAATTTGAAACTAATGTATTTGGTGTTATAAGAGTTACACAAGCAGTATTACCAATAATGAGAAGACAAAGAAGTGGTACAATAGTAAATATAAGTTCTATAGCTGGTAGAATAGGATTTCCTCTTACCTCTGCTTATGTAAGTTCAAAATTTGCTTTAGAAGGATTATCTGAATCTATGGCTTATGAGATAGAACAATTTGGGATAAAGGTTATACTTATAGAACCTGGCGTAATTAAAACTAATTTTGAGAATAATTTAAAGATAGGAAAAAGGGTAGTATTACGCCTAATTCACCATATGCAGAAATGACACAAAAGAGGATTTCAGGATTTAAACCTAGATTTGAAAGAGGTTCTCCTCCAATCGAAGTAGCAAAAGTCATTTTAAAAGCAATTACATCAGAAAATCCTTCAGAATTAAGATATATAGTAGGCAACGATGCTTTTAAGTTAATGGAAATAAGAAACAATACATCCAATAAAGATTTTGGAAAATTAGTAATGAAAAGCGTTTTAAAGTAACAACACTAACAGTATCCTCCAGATCTTGAAGCTGGTCCTAATTCATGCGAAGTTCAAACCTGATTTTCTTTTTTTAATATCCTATCGGTTTGTCATTACAAAAAGATATAGAATGCAGAAGAGAGATGGTGTTATTAGAAAGGACGATAACAGAGAAAAAAAGAGACAGAATATTTAGAATATTATATTGGTATATCAAGAAAGCAAACAGATAATGATGTTCCATTCCAGAAACAATATTTTATGCAAGATTAGCTCAAGTTTGTAGTTCAACTGAAAAAAGGAGGCTTCAATACTTGAACTCAAAGGAGAAATATAAAACTTGACTTTCAGGATAAAGCAAAAGAACAAGTTCGTATTTTTGGTATAGCATTAGAGGAAACTTTATCTGCTGAATATACAGAGACTTTAGAAAAAACCAAATTTTAAGATTTGAACCCTACCTATATGCAATACAAAAAGGAAAAAGGCGTTTTATTTCTTACAATCAACTATTGTGCTTATGATAGCTGGTCCTAAGCCTCGAGTCACAGCATTCTATAAATTTAAGAAACGATACCACAATCCCGAGTGTTTTAAGCACAGTGTCAGAATAAGGTGTCAGAAGAGTGTCAGTGAGTCAAATGGGGTCACATGTTTCTTTTTTAGACATGGTGTATCTTAGGCATGAGCTTTATTACATGACCTTCCTATTTCGAAGCGTGGATAAAAATAATCTCTCAAAACAAGGTAGAGATAGACGCATATAGCGTAATACAACATATAAGATGTTGCCAGCAACTAAGAATAATGCCTTTAAATAATTCGATAGCGCTCTTCTATAGATCATGGTGTCGATAGACACAGGTTCTAAGTATATGCAAATAATATGCCAACCACACGATATATCTCATACTAGCATTACAAGTTATTTCTGATACAAATGAAAGAATTGATTGTTGTATTGATTCTGAAGGATTATCTTTTATAATGGAGAATGAATCGTTATATCGTGCACTAACCTCAGTTAGGAATACAGGAGGCATAAAATCAAGGTTAGTAACGGAAATTACAAAAGAGAACACAAATTTTTGTAACCTAATGATGAAATATGGTGGCGATGTTTTTCACAATGATGGAGTTAGGGGCAACTTTGTAATAGTTGATGGAATAAAATACCTGTGCTATGTGTTTGACAATGATGAAGGCAGAGAACGAATAGTAACACAATTAGTCTATACTAAAGGTAAGTCATTTGTTGGTGCGCAGCAATATCTATTTGATAATCTGTGCTACAAGGCAGTCCATGCTAGAGAGAAAATTAGAGAACTCAATAAAGGAATTAGAAGTGATTTCAAAGATAATATTGATGATCCTTCTGAAATACAGAAAGTCGCTATGGATCTTTTAAAATCTGCATCATATGAAATAGTTTTACTATTTTCGACGGTTAATTCCTTTTACAGAGCAGAATATGC
Source organism: uncultured Nitrososphaeraceae archaeon (assembly GCA_963825865.1). Lineage (GTDB taxonomy): Archaea > Thermoproteota > Nitrososphaeria > Nitrososphaerales > Nitrososphaeraceae > CAWGVG01. Next base: position 118,755 of record CAWGVG010000033.1, read on the forward strand.
AGGAATGTTAAACTTGATGTATGAGGCGACAGAACGTGGTGTATCTATTAAAATACTAGTACAAGCAGACGACGATAGCGTAGCCGAAACAATACAAAATAAGATTAGGAAAACACGTCTACCAATCAATATCCAATATATCAGAAAACCATTACATGCTAAAATTACAATTTTGGTAATTGACGAATCTGTTTCTTTAGCAATAGAAGTTGCTGATGATACAAAAAAGACTTTTGAAGAAGCCATAGGCATTGCCATCTATTCAAATAACGAATCGACCGTTTCCTCTTCTCTTTCTATATTTGAAACTCTTTGGATACAGTCTGAATTTGATAAGCAAAATAAGATAAAACAAGCATATTTTCAAATGTTCAAGGGTTTAAATCTTAAGAATGAATCCTATACTCGTCGTTGGTCATTTGAACGAGCAAAGACAGCAAAAGAGAAACACTGATGAAGAAATGCCATAGAATGTATCTCCGACCTAATCTTTCCTTTATGAACCTAGAAATTTATTCAAATTTGATTCATCGTAAGTACGGCTCCCTCGTCATTTGGATTAGATTTCCGACTCTTTATTAACCTTCTATTAAAAATTAGCAAAAACTGCAATATACAACATATCTCAGACACGCTAAAGACTAACTTTAAATAATTCATAATCATTACATTTTTATGGAGGATTCTGTTCCTACCACCGTCACTTCGTTTCTTTCTTCACCTGTAGGGGTTGTTCTAATGCCGGATGTACTTATCCTTGAAAGTGATGCAACTGTTGATGAAGCAACCAAACTAATGAAGGAGAAAAACTCTCGAAGTGTTCTTGCGTCAATACGAGGCGAGGTTGTCGGTATAGTAAGTAAGACTGATATACTTTTCAAAGTAATTTCTCAAAATAGAAATACATCCAAGGTTAGACTTCGTGAAATTATGACATGCCCAGTACTTGCTGTTGGTCCTACTACCACTATTAAGGAAGCACTTTCTGTTATGGACAAGCATAATGTAAGGCAGGTAATGGTCCACGCTTACGCTGCAGTTGTAGGAATGGTGACCAGAGATAATATATTTCAAAAAATGGAAACAATATCCAGCTCTGCAGAAGATACTATAGTTCAGGGAACACCTGTTTGTCTTATTGATTCTAAGTCTATAGCGTATGTTAAAGATATCAACAAAATCAGGTTGAAATGTCCATACTGTGAATCTCCTTTTGACACAAAAGAAGGTTTGTCAAAGCATATAGATAGACTTCATGGAGAATCTGGTGTGCTTGAAGGTGATGTAAGGCGTATGTATGAATAGAATTTTTTCAGATATCGTTGTAAGTACCGCTGCTACATTCATTCTATTGAGGAAGTAAAATTTTATATCCTTTTAACGGTGGGAAAGATGAATGCCCACCACAAACAACAATAATAAGGAGAACGCAATTACCATTCGCGCTGTCAACGCCAACGATAACGAGCTGTCTGAAAAGGTTAGTCGGTGGATAATTGAGCTAAATTCACTTGGAACTAAGAAAAGCACTAGTAATATTGAAATAAATGAATCAAATGGCAATCAAGAGCTTGATGATCTGAAATAAAGTAGAGCTTCATCGAGGATTATAAAATCTGTTATGATGAATAGTTCATTCTTCCTATGCTTATTAATTTTGTACATCCTTTGCATGTTATGCTTTTCATCTTATACCTCCCTTTCTTGATTTGTCCTCCTTCATTTAGTAAAAGGACAACATTACTACATCTTAATAGGTGTATGTGACATGTGTTCAATACAGCCATCCAAAGGATACACACAGCTGTGCTTCTATTAAATGCTTAGCTAAATGCGTTGCTCTGCTATGGCTCAATATGTATCACCTGGCGTGCTTATGGTCTAATGTTTTTGGACTGAATTCTATTATAAGAGAACCGATTATAATTTTGAATTGAAAACTATAGAAAATGCTTACATACAGCAAATAACAGTAGGCTTTTATTTTTTAATACCAGCTACTTTGAATTTGTACTCATCTTTATAGATATCCTGGTAAAACCGAGCATAACTTTCTGCCGCATCATAGGTAGCAAAAATCATTCTCAGGCTTTCAATTTTAGTTTTATTTTCATATAAATCTACAACTTCTATAACATAATACTTTGGCAGTTTTTTTAGATATTTTATTGTTAGGTATACATTAAACAATAAAAATAATATTGCAGCGATGATGATTATCACAAGCTCAAATTCTTTTGCAAAGTTCAGAAGATAAGCTATAAAATGATGATTTAACCATTTGTATATAATACCAAACACTTTGGAAAATATTATTATTAAATCAAAGGTCATTTATACTCTTTTTTATGAAGGATGATCTATATAATTACTATAGGTATGATTTATTTATTTATTTATTAAGGATCATTTTATGACATAAAATAAAGCTGATAATAGGAGCAGATTCGGAATAGTGCAATGAATCCTATCTGATTAGCGGCTCACACGCTCATGCTAGCTATCTAGCTGAGACATGGACATAATTCAATTCTACATTTTTCAGCTATCATTTAGTGATGCTTTAACTACATAACATGTGTTTGATTGCTTTCGGATGTTCTTTGCGTGTCTTGCAATTGTAATAAACGATGATTTGATACAGTAGTACTGACAGAAGTACTATTCCAGCAGCCATCTGATATCCTCTTACCGGTAATGGGTCTATTCTAAAAACAGATTTAATATGCTCTATTAGTGGTTCTATTGATTTACTTCTCCAAGAGTATATAGCCTGTCCTAACTCAGATTCATAGAATTGGATTAGCTCCAGTCTGTCAGCAGGAGTATGTTCATACCTCTGTACTGGACATATCAGTTCAAATCCTCTGTTTATGCTAAGATCATATAGTTTTTGATCATCATAACCAGAATCGCCTATCATGTAACATATTTTTTCTTCTGGTATAGTAGTAGTTGTAGTCATTGATGATGATGTCATTGGATTGTACATCTGGTTATCCTGTATGTTGCCAGTTGTAAAATCAGACTGCTAATGGTAATATAGTCAAACCAGTACTTGATATCATATGTAGTTTGTAACCAAATATCCATCCTTTAGTATGACTGAATCCCCACCTTGCATCAGTATCAATACCTGAACGTGGTACTATTCCATTCTCCATAGATGATTTGTGCCAGACAGATCCTTTGGCCTTGAGTAAGGTGCTATCTATTGCAACAATGTATGGATCTATCATCTTTTCGCATACAAACAGGCAGGTCATGACAGAAATCCTTTCCTTGATGTCTATGGATATGGTCTTAAGTCGTCTGTCAAATGTTCGTCTATATGGTATTTGGCTCAGACCACACCTTTTCATTATCTTCTTATTGTAAGGATAATCCAATTCTAGGAATTTATGTAATGCATTGTTAGAATCCAGTCTAAACCATAGTCTTACTATGAAACATCTCAGAATTATGCTAGGTGAATAGACATACGGTCTGCCCCTTCTTCTCCTTCTTTTCATCTTTTTTTGTGATTCTGACCATGGTATCAATCCTATCAAATACAGAATACTAAAAAGGATAGATTCACATTTACTACTACCATATACTATCCTTTGGGAATGTTTGATTATGTTTCATCACAAATTCAAACACTCAAAGGATAGCTTTATCCTAATTCATCAATAGACATTGCCAAAAATACGAATCTGGAATTATGTCCAAGCCTCATCTAGCTAGTGAATCTAATGTTAATGATGATAACGATTATGAAGATATGGCAAAACATTTCATGCATACGATCCATTTCATACGTTTTGTAAATTGGATAATAAGTTAGGAAAAAATGTTGACTTCAGACATTAATCGTGTTAATTCAAAAAAAATATTAATAGATAGTCGGATGCCCAAAGAAAATAAAAGCAGCATAGTTGTAACTCAAGCTGATTGGCTTGTTGCTAACCGGGGTTGGGTATTCAGTTTGGATTTACATTTGGAGGCGCGGCACCGCTGCTTTTGTTAGGGCATGCTTGAGTATTGCTGCTAACCAATGCGTATAAGTAGAAATATGTTATTGTTGTACCGAGGATATGGTATCGATTGCTTTTCCATTAATCATTGGCATATTACTTTTGTCAGTTGTATTTTTTACATTCTACATATTTCCAGATGTAATTTGTGGCGGCTCTACAAAGAATAGTACCAGCGGTATTTCCAATAACAGCATACAAAATGAAGACCCAAATTTCAGAGATCCAATCAATGGTATTTGTTCTATGCTAATAAACAAGCAGAAATGAAGTAAAAAATATCAATTTCCCTTTCAGCCTATATGACATTGGTTATCTATTCTCAAGCATAAGAGCATATCACCAGACGCCTACATAGTAATATTTATTCATAAGACCAATTTCTATTAAATGATAGAAGACTATTGACCGACAAAATAAAATGTTCTCATATCCTCGTTAAAAAGCAAAGCGAAGCGATTGCTATATTAGAAAGGTTAAAGAAAGGTGAAAGTTTTGCAAATCTCGCCAATCAATTATCTATTGATAAGGGAAGCGCAAAACGAGGTGGTGATCTGGGTTCATTTGGTATAGGAATGATGGTAAAACCATTTGAAGAAGCAGCATTCAGGCTTAAGAAAGGAGAAACGTCATCACAGCCAGTCAAGACAGAATTTGGATACCATATAATTAAGAGAGCAGGATAACATCTTAAATATAAGTGATTGGCCAATCTTTAGAATATGTTTATTATATAAAAATAAGCCTACATCTGTTCAAACCTCACGTAATTAGCTTTTTCTTTGGTTTAGACTAAGGTATTTTCATGGCTTTCCCTGGATGATAATACAAGGTTCGTTCGTTCCTATTGCTTCCGAAACTTTTTTTCATCTATCATTCCAATTCATATGGAACTCACGCAACAACAACAGCATGCTCCGCAAACCGAGAATATGCTGCTGCTTCCTAGCCTGTAATTGGTGCAAGGTCGGAAAAAATAATCATTTACGAAATAATCATCTATCTAACTATGATAGACATGATATATTTTTATAGTTTGCTTAAGGTTCCTATAGCTATACGTTGACAAAAAATAACGATACGATAGATAATAATAACATAATCCATGGAAATAATAGTAAAAGAAGAATAACCAAGAAAGGGATATTGATAACAATATTAATTGCTGCCGGAATTATTGGAGCAAGCTTTTTAGTATATTTAATTCCTCAATAACATAATAACAATGTTCGTCATAGATGCAAATCTAAGGATATTACTTAGATTTTTTAATTTGTTGCATTTATCCAACCAATCCTTAATTACAGTGAGCCTCTTCCTGCGTTAGCTTTTTTACATTCAGCATCCAGATTTGACTGAAAATCAGGTATAGCAAAGACATATCTGATATATTCGAGCGGCTAATGAAGAGGATCTCATAATCTCAATCTGTGATATATCAAAACTTTAAGATATCAATTATTTTTTTATTATTTTTTATAGCATATCTTCTTTATAATAATAAAGATAATAAGTAACAAAAATTGTAGACTATTAGTTCTAATGAAGGTTGAACCCAACCGTGTAGGCCAATTTCCTTTTCGTAAGTCAGATCCTGAAGAAAGAAAGAAGAATTTCTCAGAAGTGCAGCAACCATACACAGAAGAGGAGGTAATGAGAGAAGCAGAACGCTGCCTGCTATGCGGAACGCCTGTATGCATAGATGCTTGTCCTGTTCTGCTGGATGTTAGAGGTATGAATGAGGCTGTTGCAAGAGGCGATTTTAGCAAAGCACATGAACGTATAAGGGAGACAAATACACTTCTTGGTGTAACTGCCAGATGCTGTCCTCAGCTGCAGGGTCTGTGTGAGGATGCTTGTGTGTTGCGTTGGAGCGGTCAGCCGATTGGGATCGGCCTGATTCAGAGATACATAGCAGACTGGGAACGCAAACAGCAAAAGCAACCAGATCCATCGACTTCACCTGATACAGGTAAAAATGTCGCTGTGATTGGTGCTGGCCCTGCTGGCCTAGCTGGCGCGGAACTTCTCAAGAGGTATGGTCATCATGTGACTATATATGAGGAATTATCGAGGCCTGGTGGGACCGCGTGGTATGGAATTCCAGACTATCATCTTCCAAAGAATGTATTGGATTACGAAATTGAGAGAATCAAAGGTATGGGAGTTAATATAAAGACGGATATTAAAGTTGGCAAAGATATTACTATGTCTCAGCTGCAGGATGGAAATGATGCTATCTTGATTGCTACAGGCTCAAAGGATACTCTCAAGCTGGATACTCCTGGAATTGACTTTGAGGGAATATACGATGGATACCAGTTCCTCGAAGGAGTATTCGTCAACGGCGTGGAAAAGTACAAGAAGAATAATCCCGACAAATATGAGTTGGGAAGTGATGTCATAGTAATTGGCGGAGGGGATACGGCACTTGACTGTGCCAGAACCGCGTTGAGGCTGACTAAAGGGAATGTCACTATAGTATATAGGAGAACTGAAAACGACATGCCAGCCGATCCGATAATGTTGGAAGAAGCAAAGGAAGAGGGAGTAAAGTTCAGATTCCTCGCGCAGCCAAAGTCATACGAAGGTGACAATGGCCATGTTGTAGGAGCAGTAATGTATCTGATGCACTTGGTAAACCGGATGAGTCAGGAAGAAGGGAGCCAGAACCTGTTCCTAATAAAGAGATCAAGATAGAATGCTCAAGTGTTCTGCTAGCCGTTGGAAGAGGGCCAAATTCGTTTCTCCAGAAAAAGGCATGTATAAAGGCAGGTAAGAAGAACGCAGTAGCTGTGGATAGTCAATATAAGACATCGATGAAAGGAGTCTTTGCTGCAGGAGATGTGACAACTGGAGAGACCCTTGTTGTGAAGGCGATGGGTTCTGGAAGAGAAGCTGCGCAGAGAGTACATGAATACCTGATGAATCTGGAGCAAAACCATATGTCTTTTTACGAGAGATACTATACACAAAATTACTACGATCGAATGTTGGAAGGTGGTGCTGATACTGGATCGCCTCCACAGTAGGTTACTAGGAGAACCCTCATCTTTTTTATAATGGAGCCTAAATTTTGATTAATTTTCTTCTCCATTTTAAATGGGAACTAACCCAGTTTTATCATCAAACCCTATTAACACAACTATAAAGTTGCTTAAATAAAACGCAGGCTTATCAAAAATCTGTATGTATGGCAGAAGGAGTAGCAGGAATAGGAATAGGAGAACTAGTAGCATATGATAATTTTATCAATTCGATAAAAAGCCAAGTGACGAGGGACAGATATGTTTACTGTCTTAAAAGGTATGTAAAATATCTCAAAGAAGACGAACATCATTTACTACAACAAGACGCAAAAATTGTCGAGTCAAATATCATAAAGTATGTGGTATGGCTAAAAAAGGATCAAAAGTTATCTGCTATTACAATCAACCTATACCTTGCTGCAGTCCTACACTTTTACGCAATGAATGATATTGTGTTGAACAGAAAAAAGATATCGATGTATGTAGGCGATTACATACGAACAAACAAAGATAGGGCTTATACCATAGAGGAGATTCATCATCTGTTAGAGTTCTGCGATGAAAGGGCTAAGGCTTTGGTATTGCTGCTGGCTTCAACTGGCATTCGTATAGGCGCTATACCAGACTTGCAATTAAAACATTTGAAAAAAATACCTGAATATAATTTATATCAAATCACAATCTACGAAGGCACTAAAGAAGAACACTTTACCTTTACAACTCCTGAAGCAGCATAAGCAATTGATGTATACCTAAACTATAGGACTAGATCTGGTGAGAAGTTAGATGACAATTCACCTTTATTCAGAAAACAGTTTGACACATTAGACGCCAGACATCCGAAGAATATGGGTGTTCCAGCACTATCAAAATTACTAGAAGATAGATTACACAAATCAGGTCTTATGATAGCAATTAAAGAAACAGAAAGCACAAAGCACGGTCAAAAGAGAAATCCAATAGCCAGAGCACATGGTTTTAGGAAATTCGTGACAACGAATATGGTCCGAGCAAAGGTAAGCGCTGAAGCAAGAGAAATGTTGTTAGGCCATTCTATCGGGTTGAACAAAGCGTATTATAGACCTGGTGAAGATGAGATTTTACAAGAATACCTAAAAGCAGTTGACTTTTTAACAATAAATGAAGAGAATCGGCTAAAGGTTAAGGTCAAATCATTAGAGTCTGAAACATCAAAAATTGACCAATTGCAAAGTCAGGTTGTTAGACTTGGAACAATGGTGACAAAATTAATCTCAGGTGTTTCAAAAGCAGCGGGAGATAAACAGCAAATCGAAGACGTGTTAAATGAGTTATATCCACCTGAAAAATATGGATACGCATGTCGTAGCATTAAGAAGTCTAATCAATCAGAAGAAGAGCAGTTATCATCAGATCCTTCTTTAATAGCAAAATAAATTAAAATGTTCCTCATTTTGGTAACGATCCTATTTTCCTCAATGAGTTAGCAAATTGATTCCTTTGTTTTTGTTTTTGTTTTTTCTATGCCTTTCAAATAACTAAAGTTGCAGACTACCAGTATACGGATTACGCTACCAATTGACGAATCACACTACTATTATACATTATTTAAACAAAATCTTTGTAAATATTTTGTGTCTCACAAACATATAAGCATGAAAAGAACAATGTTGAACAATGTTGAACATATTCTCATCCGCCTGCTATCAGCCTAGAATCATCCTTGATTGAACACGAAATTCATAAAGTTCAAAGATGGCGATCACAGATTACTGCAAATCATACCAGAGAGAACCACAGAAGAGTTAATTACATATGAAAGCCAGACAAACCAGTCAACAGATTCAAGTTCTATGTGCATTATCTTAGTTCAGAATCTGCTGGAGAATTATTGGAGTGGACTACATCTGAAACAGAAGCAGCAGAAATTCAAAGATTAGCCTAGCAACTGAAGGTTTTACCACAAGCAAGTACTGCGAATTGGTATTAAAAGACAGGAACAGGCTATCGAAGGAAAATGCCCTTACCGTTTGCAACTATATCATTGACATGAAAAGAGAGATTAACCCCAGGCTTAACACAATAAAGACTGCAATCCAATTCCTGTCTGAATTATCTAGATTTGTTGGGATTGCAAAGCAGTTTAAGGATATGGCTAGGGATGATCTTATATCATATTTGGATAGCAATCGTAAATTAGAAAACGACGATCCTCTACACAAGTGGATAGGCAGTTATAACTCAAAACGAATGACGCCTATTAGGTTCTTCAAATGGCTGTACGATCAAAATGTAGATAACTCTAAAATGAGAAGTGAATTATCTGCAGAAGAGAGAAAGCCAGAATGTATTATTGGTATCCCTCAATTAAATAGAAAAGAAGTAAGTTGCTATAAACCATCAGGTTGCTAGCATTAAACACTAAAAATACAACTTATTCCTTCATATTATTTTAGCTACTGCGATTGATAAAATAGCGTATGTTGCTTTTTATTTTATCAGATATATGACTTCTCTTAAATCCTATTTTTTGTAGTATTTCATAAGCAAATAAAAGTATTTGTAATTGCTGATGGTGTTCGGACATGAAATTATTATAGTTGTTAATCACGCCAACATAACTTTTTATCATATTCTCAAATTGATAATATCTGTAATCGAGCACAGTAACACCTGCTAAATTCTTGAGACTAATTGGACACCACCTTATTTTAGATTTTTTAGATGGGTCATAATGTTTGATAAAATAATAGTTGTATCTATCAAACTCACCATTGTTCAAAATACGCTCATTGATATTAAAATTGTGTAAGGTTCCTTCTTTATCTGAGCTAGTATCGTGCTTAATAATTTCGGAAATAAGGACCAATAATTCTGAATAGAAAGGAAAATAATCTCTAATGTCTTGTAATAGTTGCTTGGTCTTGCTTTGTTTATTGCGTATGTGTTTTACTGATAATTTGACTTGAACTTTTGTTTTGGATTTGTTGTCTTCAGAATCCAGCACAACTGCGTTCAATGAACTTGCTGCATTATATCCATGCTTTTTTACGTCATCATAAATTTTTATCCATTGAATCCAATCTCTACGTGATCTTTCGTCATAATAGAAAGAATTAGAGTAAAAATTAGTATATATTCCACGTATATATCCTGTGTGGCAGGAATAGGGCGAATCTTTAAAGAAATCAGATAATGTTTTGCATACTATTGCTGCATATAGAAAAGCTATGGACAATTTCGCAATAGATCCAGTGTTCCTAGGAAGTGGCATATGCATTGTCTCTTCGTAGGGATCTTTCCAACCGCTGTTCTTTTCTATATTTGCTTGTTCATTTTCTCGTATTCTACTATCTTCGTTAATCTGGTTATCTTTTTTCTTCACTTTGGTTATATTCTTTAGTTTTAATAATCTCTCATATTGGCGTGATTCAAATAGATTTATTTGGTCCATAGAATGGAGATTACCGAGTAACTCTGCAAAGTGTTTGTAAACAGCAGTGGACAATTTATCGTCATCTTCTTGGTTATCAAGTGGAAACCTTATAATCGCCTTGTGCATTCTAAGACAGACCTTGGCCGCATAGTCCCAGGCTTCAGATACAGTCTTGATGTCCTTTAATTTAGGAAGATATACTGCTCTTTTGACTTGTCTTTTTGTAAGAGTTGCCGCCTGTGGACCTGCAAATAGGACACGATAGGTTACTTTTCGCACGTGACATTGATAGGTATCAACCAGTTGGTTCTATCATTCTAGTTATATAATTTTCATAATTAATGGAAAATACCATAGTAGAATATAGAAAAGTGCAAGGCATAGTCGGCGAAAGCTCTTTTTCTGTTATTTTGCCGAAATCGTATGCCATTAGACTAGGAATTGGAAAGGGTGATTTTGTTAAGATTCACGAACAAAATCAGAAAATTGTTATAGAAAAGGCTTAGAACAAAGGAGAAAAAATGAAATGACTTGCACTCATGATTGTAGGGAATCTATCAATAAACCTTTCAGGATACACCCCAGACAGATTTTTAATTTCATTATTGGTAAAATTATAAGGACTAGAAGATGGGCATTTTTTGATTACTATATTGCTCGGGAAATTACATTCTCCTTATGGATAATCTACTGTTATTCTTCCAGTAGGAGAAGTAGTTGCAATTGCCAAAAGTTCGTAGCATAATAACAAGGAGATTAGAAATATGCAAAAATTTGCAGAGAATATACCAATACACTATTCCCAAAATATACCATTAGCTCAATTAGGACAATATGGCGATGGTGGCGGCTATAAGAAGAAACTTCGGCGCTACACCCGGGTTCAGGAGGTAGAGCAACTAGCTGTTAGAAAATATAAGAACAATGGCAAAGGTATGACTTTTAATGATTTACTCTCAACTGGATTGGCTTCACATAAAGAACATGCCCAAATTACATTGAAACATTGTCTTGAAAAGCAAGTTCTATTCACTATATCAAATCATAAACCGCAACAATACTATCCTACATCTCTTAGAGCTGAAATCTTAAAGAATAAACTATCAAGGAATCTACCAGTAGGGGTCACGGAGGTAGGCTACTCTGAAGCATCTTTTTTATCAAATAATGCAAATAGCAAAAGTAACAATTTCTGCACTGATAGTATTGCCATCCCGTCCTTGGAAGGCTATGTTCTACCATTGCTACCTTCAGCCCCATTGTATATACATAAGATGCAATTCAAGCTAAATATTACACCAGAGTGCTATGCTGAACTTCAT
>CAWGVG010000034.1:0-9414 GCA_963825865.1 uncultured Nitrososphaeraceae archaeon
AACTTGCTTTGACCCCCTCAGACACATGAATTTTTATTCATATCCATTATATTAGCAAAAATGGCGACAAGCTCGATCATTTCTGTTACACGCGAGTGATTGAGTCACACGCTGTAAACAAATTATACTACAGACAGGCTCACTAAAAATATAATCAATGAAAATTAACTACAATTGGTTTGCATGAAGTGCAATACATTCCAACTACCTTAAACAGGGGCTTTATGTTTTCATTATTCTATTGATCATAGTTGATTTTTCATATACTAAAATAGTTCAATTCTTGATTGAACAAAGGAGAACATACTCTACTGGTATGAAGAGAATATATTCATTATCTCCTTACCTACACCAAACCCAAAATTGTTATTCTGCCATTCAAAAAAGAAATTAGGAATTGTTTTTTTATGCCATATCGTTAAGTCTATCTGTCTGGATTAGATAATTCACTGCGTTACTGGAACAGACTGTTGTTGTTGCTCTTCTTGTAATTTTTCGAGCTCTGGTTCAGCTTCCAAGTCTTCGACAATCTTATTCTTCATTCTATTTTTGTCTTTGATCTCATAACCTATGAACTCGCACATAGTTGTAATACAATCACAAATTGTAAGATATAAATGAGTTTTATCGTAATGTTCTATGTATCGCTTTCGGACTGTCATGCTTCACAGTATGTTGTGCCTCGCTATAACCTAGCGACTTTAAAAAATCATACTCCTTCTGGGGCGATTTTGCAATTATTCTTCGCAATGAAGAATCTGTTGCTAAGTAAAATGCAGCAGAGTCCAAACCAATTATTAAAAGGTATGAGCCTATTATCAAAAAAGTAGTTGATATAGCGCCCCATGGAGGATAGATAGTTATTATAATAAGTGATGAAGCATTTGCACCGAACAGAAGAACTAAGCCAGACCCAATTATAACTATAGATTTCTTTAGTTGATCATGCATAATGGTTTTGGAGAGTATGAAAAATGCAATACCAAACATTATTCCACCTGCAGTTCTAACTGTGTTTAAGAATAAGTTATATGTATAACCATACATAGGATTGTCCTGAACTCCTAATTGCTCAAGTAGATGTAGGTGTTCTAGATATGATATTACGTATATGCTTGCAAAATATATTATGGGAAGACTTACGATAATCCAGTATTTTGTCTTAGTTTATGAAGCATAATGGCTTGTCAAAAATACAGTAGCTACCCACAGAGCTACAAATGATATGATCCCAGTTAACTGGTATGTAAAAACAATATTAGGCGATGCTGTTGGAGAATACGAACTCCAGGGGTTAAATTGAGATGTTATGTAATCTGGTTTTCCAAAATAATATAAGGGTAAATGTTGAGAAGACGTTTTCATTAGATGAGGCTGGTAAGGCGCTTGATTACCAAAAAGATGTGCATCCAAGAGGAAAAGTCGTCTTAGCAGTGTGAGAGAAATAAATTATGTAAGAACAATTATGTAAGTTCAAGGGATATCTTGGGCTGCAAGCTCACTGATAAGCTTTAGTATGTTTTCAATTATTTTTTCATGGGATTGTTCTTGCTTTTCTATAGAAACTCGTAATAGATTATCATTGTGTAATGGAAACGATGCAACCTTTATTTTCTCTCTTTCTGAGAAACTATAGATGGTTTTACCAAACTCTTTATCAAAATCTTTACGCATTTCACTTCTAAGAGCAGATTCTAAATACAGTTTTGAAGAATCTTCTCTGTCTTCCATGGATTTTACGCTCTGCCTCATTCCTCCTGCTACGAGTGTTCCCATATTATTTACTACACCAGCGAAGCGCATATTGGGGTTGAGCGCAAATATGGCGTCGCATAGCTTTTGCAATTTGTTGTTATGAGTAGACATCACTCAACCGTATGATGTCGTCTTTTTGTATTATTAGTCTTGTTATCTAGGAATTGTGGTTTTTTGGTACTGCCAGTAATAGGTAGATATGTCGCTCTCTTTACCATTGCCAACAAATCGACTAGACTGGACTAGAAGACAAGCGTATTTGGAACTATCTCTATGGATGGCAGGCAATTCTTTCGTCAGTATCAGTTAGAAAGGAAGTTTGGAAGATTGATATTGTTCATCGATCTTCCAACTTATCTCTTGCATAACTCTTGCTGCCTACTGATAATCGTGTAGACGCCTATCCCGTTGGTATTCTATTTTTTTCATAATTTCTTCTTTGTGATTGTCCAAAATATGATTATCTGCACAATTGCTGTGCATTATTCCTATCTCGCAAAATTCACAGGATGTGACAAAATCAATATCTTTAAAGCTCTGCTTACACGATTTACAGACCTCTGATCCGATCTCAAAGTCACATAGTGGCTTCAACCATCCTTCACGCCAGAGAACTACTGTCATTTCTTATCCTCTTGTTCTTCTATCTCTGCAATGCTTTTTTATTATAGAGATATTTTATATATATTATACCACCGCTAAATCTCACTCAAATAACCAACGCGCAACCAATTGGTTATAGATTGTGCTGATGCATGGAATAACAAAGGTGAATCGCTACGTAGACAAGGAAAGTCACGATGAAGCTATCAAGTCTTTGGATAAAGCAATAGAGATTAATCCTCGATATGCTTATGCGTGGTATAATCGTGGTCTAGCTCTTTTTAACGTGAAACCATATGAAGATGATGATTTGAAACATCTCGTTTACTGATAAAAATGGCTTCTTTTCTAAAGAGTAACTAGAGTAAGGTATAGAATGTGACTCTAGAATAGCAAAGATATCCGAGGAACAATTGAGAGAAATACTTGAGGAAGTAAGAAAGTTACGAAGAAAACGAAAAAGGGTATCACTAGATGACAATGCTAGTATAGTAGCAGTTACAGAAAATGAAGAAGGACAGAACAACAAGAAGAGAAAAAAGAAGTGCCGTATATCAGATAGGTGCTCATTTGTATAAATGGATAGCCTTACAAGCCGTTGGCTTTTAGCTCTTGGTATAGCTACGTTATGTTTTGGAATATTCCTATTTGTTTTACGGATTCCAGTACGAACGATAAGCATATTCTTTGTATTAGGAATACCTTTAATTTTATTATGGTTATATGTTGATGTAAAATCAAAACAGCCACAACAGAAGAAGAAAATTGATAATTCGATTAACATACAACAACAGCTATGCAAATGTTCTAATTGTAAACATGAACAAGCAGGAATCTGTTTAAATCAAAAATGTGCATGCTCGCCTTATGATGAAAGGTGATAGCATCGTTGGACATTCTATAAATCCAATGCAGTAGACAAAGGAATGCTATTCTATAAAGTTGGATTTGCTTACAAATGCCATTGTGGTTGATTATGCTATTAGATTTGTATCTCAGAAATCCAAGAGAAGCTAAAATCATCAGATAGTAGCGATGAAGATGAGAAAGAATCAAACTAGCCTGATTATGACGAAGATAAAGGTCAGCTAGAGGAAAAACAAAAAGAGGAAAGCGGATAAATAACTACAACAATAACCACAAATCAAGTTTTTTAGATGGTATCACATCTACCAAATCAGACCAAGTTATACACAACAGTTAGTTAAAACTTGACACAAATGTATCAGGATATTTTAAGATAAGTTTTTGGTAGTAGTATTAGCTAATGAAATTCCTATCATCATAAGAAAAACTGCTACATATGTCAAAAACAAAAACAACGCCATCAGATGACAACAGATAATTCTGCAAAACGCTTGTTGAGAGTCTATATAAAATCCCTTGGCAAAGACACTGTATGTTTCTTTTATTGTGTATCTAGCAAAATAAGTTATGATCTATTCATATATGCAGTCTAAGTATTCTTGTCGTTGTTATTATCACCATCGTACTAATCTAAGGTAATTTCATTGCTTCGTCACTGCCCTTTTGTGTAAGTCGCCACATTTGATTTACTTGTCGCTGAAAAGCTCAAAAAGCGTTGCGTTGTGGTGTATGTTGACCAATTGTAGTTAATGGTTGACAAATCATTCTTTCTTTATCTCTGCCAATTATCGAGAGACTATATTGCCAAACCTCAGAATAAAAATCAAGCATAGAAGACGGCATGTGTTTCTTCTTATGGAAAAGGAACCAGTGAGGGGTGGAGGAACCAGTGTCTCCTGAAATAATCAAAAGGCAAGAAGAAGCAATAGTCAGTTGGTTCGCTACAGGTACCTGTAACGCCTTGTCGAATATTACTCAGACTACCTTGGTATAGCTGGAACCGATGACATGTGGACTCCGACAGCAAATTCATTAACGATAGCAGAAAAAATTCTCGGAGCATGGATTGTTCAAATAAGATGGAACTCTTTTCTATTGGTATGCCGTTGAAGTATTATGAAAATCGTTAATGCCACTTCCGAGATTCCGGGTATGACTAGGGAAGAGATCGAGAGATTTCCTTGAAAGTAAATTGAATTTGCAGTTTGCTACCATCGATGAACAAGGTGAGCCCAATATTCAACCCGTCTGGTTTTACTATGATAAAAATGGAGAAAAACTCATGATAACCACATCTAAATTAGCCAAGAAAACTCAAAATCTCCGGAATAAACCAACTGTTTATTTTTCCATAGATGATGAGAATCTTCCCTACAAGGGAGTTAAAGGTAAAGGTATTGCGACTATTGTAGAAGATCCAAATAGAACCGTTCCACAAGGTGATAGAATTAGTATGAAATACCTTGGTACACTTCGATCACCCAATAGCAAAAATGATAACAGATCGTTCAAAGAAGGGAGAGGTTGTAGTTATTGAAATTAGTCCAAAGTTTTTTTCTACATGGGATTATGGTAAAATGCAGCCATGAGTTAATCATAACTTAGTTTGTTGCCCCATTCTTGCTTTAGTAATGAGGTCCAGCTGTTAAAGGATATGATAGTGAAGATAATCATGTTTTAGTCCTATATAATAAAAATACACAAGGTTATTTATTGCTGAACTCAATTTTATGCAGTTACTGCAGAGTGTCATGTCTATCTTAATGCAAATCTCCCTCTATTCCAAAACCTATTAAACAGCAGTAGAAAAGAACTTTGAAAGATATCAAAGTAGAGGTTCAGGTTATGACAAACTATAAATTCTGTCAAAAGTAAGTTGGGTTTAGACTCTTTATCTTTCAACAAAACAAGTAATTCATTCATCCTATTTTTTGTATTTCTATTAACTTCACCATAATAATTCCTTTTTATGTTTTCAAGCATTACCATTGCGGCATCTAAATTTTCTTGGTTAGTTTGTTGAGAGTTGCTATTCATTATAGCAAATTTTATAATCACGGATGAAGCTTTGCTTTATATCATCAGTAAGATCCTCAAGCCCTTGACTATCATTTGATTTATTTTTCTCAGTATTACTACTGCTTTTCTTAGTTCCAAGTGAATCTAGCTCACTTATCCACCAACCAACCTTTTCAGACCTCTCGTTATCGTTGGCATTTACAGCAGTGAGGATGTTTGCATTTGCCTTAATCAAAGTGTTTACTGTTTCTCTACGTTTGGAATCTAATAATAATAATCTGTCAGCGTTCTCTTTAATATTCTTGTTTGTCGTGGGCTTTCCGACCATTAAAACGATAGACAATTTTTACTTCATCAATAGACTGAATGTTAGCAGCATACTTAAAGCTATGTAATTAGTGATTGCTCCTCTTGCCATTAATAGTTATTAGTTTCTATAATTAATTGGACTTTGAATGGTTTTTCTTGTAAAGATAAAAACAAACAGATACATAGTTATAATAATGTAAATGAGCAGGAAACAGCATAAAACTGCTGTACACGACCTGTGTTAATCCAATTGGTTTGTTATGGTGAATGTATAGAAATGTTAAATATGGTATTGACCGTTGGTCTCAACATAAGTTAGACAACCCTTTTGACTACTAACAAAAATATATGTTGAAATTGTAGTGACAATGATACTTTCTTCAAGGATCAAAGATTTATCTAATCTCATTTATAATAATAAAAGATGCCTCAAGTTAATAAGACATATTATAATACAAAAGAAGATGTTAATGTCAAAATTTCAGAAATTAATAATGGAATATACAGGATAGCTGGATTTGTAGACACGTTTGGTATTACTTTCAACCAGTTTTTGATTGACGACGAAAAGCCAATGCTTATTCATACTGGGCCTATTGGTATGTATAAAAAAATAGAGGAAAAAGTAAAAGAAGTTATTCCTTTGCAGAAATTAGCCTATGTAGCATTTTTGCATTTTGAAAGTGACGAATGGGGAGGTATGGCGTTCCTTGATTCTGCGGATGCAAAATTAGTATGCAGTGATTTAACTTCAAAATTGAATTTAACTGGATGGCATAATGTGCCAGTAGACCATATCTCCTTTTGGGACAATGAAATTCTAAAGACAGGGAAAAGAAGATTCAAGTTTATTATGACTCCACATGTGCATCATTGGGATAGTATGATGGTTTTTGAAGAAACAACAAAGTCACTTTTCCCATCTGATCTGTTTATACAGCCTGGAGATAATAAACCAGTGATGTCTGACGACCTATCAAAAGATATGATCAATCTTTATACAGGTGCAGGAATATTCGCAAGCGAAGAACCGGTAAGACAGACTACTAAACGACTTGTCAATCTATCACCAAATATGGTATTTCCAATGCATGGTTCATGTATAGATAGTTCTGTATTCCCAAAATATACTGACGCAATAATGAATAACAAATTTGCATATACAGGAATGCTATTGGGACAAAAATTACAAACAGTAGAAATGATTAGCTAGAAGTCAAATAGCAATAGTAATAATCTTTGAAGTTCCTTCTTCTTTTAATCTTTGTTTCTACCATTTATTCAACATCTTACGGGTGTGATGATATTACGTATAATTGGCTACTCAATTTTTTTATTTAAATAAAAGATCAATTTCAAGTCAAAGCTGAATAGAAAAGAATTTGCAGAAATACGCTAAATTGTGATAGTAGTGAATAGCTAAAACCAAAAAGAAGATGCTTCTCTTATCAGATTGCTTCATAAGACCGTTGTTACCAATAATTAATAACAAATTATCTATGGTAAAGGTAGTAGTGAATAGTTATAACCAAAAAGAAGATACTGCTGTCAGTATATAGCAGAGGAACTGTTCTATAGTCATTCCTATATAGTTAATCTTCTATATATATAATAGGGATAAATATGTCAACTACAAAAGAACAAAGAATAAAAGAACAAGAAGTAACAATATCACAACAGCAATACAACAAAAAGAACACCAACAAGCTATCAATAAAGCATTAGATGAGACCAAGGACAACATCAGAAGAACAACAGACGAAGCAAGGAAAGATATCCCGCGTTATACTCAGATTGTCAACGAGTACCAAGAGGAAACTATTCAAGCAGCAAGACAGATGGCAGATAACTACCTGGAAGCTCAAAGGGAAATTATCAATTCACTGCAATCAGCAATGGTACCACAGATAGAGGCAGCAAATAGAGCAGTTACGTCAAATTGGACATCTCCAAGACATGTGACTGACAACTACGCAAGATTAGTTAGCGCTTTTGCAGACAATACAATTGCGGTAACTAAATTAGTAAACAACGCTGTGTTTGCAAATTTAGAAGCATTCAAGACATCTGTTCAAACTGCAAGAGATAATGTAAAGGAATTTTCCAGAATAGGCGTTAATGCGGCAAAAACACTGGAGCAAACATCAAGAGACACTACGAAAACTTTCTCTCTGTAGAAAAAAAAGTAACTACAAAGAAAGAAAGCAAAAGACACACATTCTCTGCTATTATTACGCATAGCAGAGACATAGACTCTCAATTCTGTCCTATAGTAACAGTATCTCCATACTACTAGAATACTGATTGGTATGAATAGAATAGCAGTTAAAGCATGTCATTTGACACAATTTTTTAGCCCAAGAACGAATGGCTTTCCTACTTTTTATTATTTACAAATATTCTTAATTTCAAGAGTTTTCTTCCCACTAAAGATGAAGGTTTAACGTCCTTTTAATTTTAATTAGGTAGCATTTTAGTTATTAAACTAGAAAAATAGAAGTTGGAATATAAAGATCATATAGAATTATACATCCATAAATTATCATTATTACACATCAGGTATGCTATCTTTGCGGCAAAGTCTTCTGCGGAAAAGTAGAAGGTGATTATGAATTCAGAGAGATAACACCTACTATAAGGCATAATAGGCCGGTAAAATGGTTACGAATGGTTGCCAGATCCGAGTTTGACCAAGATTTACTCTTTTCTCTCGGAGCATTTACAACAGTTTGCCAAATCAAAAGGAATGACGCAGAAAACCGTATAATAAAGATTTTAGAAAAAGTCGGAAATATAGAAAGAAATACAACATCAACTACAATCGTTTCCACAGAACCAAGAAGAAGTCTAGATCCTATGGAAATGGTTGACATAGAGCAACATGCAAAGGATCAAATTATAAAGTATATTGGAGCCAAGTATATTTTCTGCTCAACAACCATCATCGATAGATTTCATAGATCTATAATGTGATCAATTTATTTATGCTAAGCAGTGGCTTAGTCTCTCCCATTGAACAGGCAAGATGGTATTGGTCCTTGGTCTATTAATCATCACATCGTTTGGTTTATTTCATTTTGGACAAAAGATATCTTGTTCGAGGCAGCCGAATTACGAATTTAGCAAATGCGAATATAATTACTTGTGAGCCAAGTGAAGTTTCATCTTCAAAATTTGAAGAAAACTGAACATACCACTATAAATCCGACGTCTTTAAACTATTCAAGAGCGGCAGATATATTTATTAATGCTTACACTATAACTAACTAATAGGTAAGTTATGCCTGAATACGTGGCAGGGACGTTTAGATGTTCTATCTGTGCAAAAGAATTCCTTACTAGAAATGGAGCCAAAAAACATGTTGACGACACACATGCTAAGGAAGTTACCATAGTTGAATAGAATAACAGAAGACAAAGAAAAGTTTAGATCATCCATGGCAATAGTAACAATTATGACACATCTAGTCTAACCTAGGTATATTCTTTAAGCGGAAGTGGAAGCTAACATGCATTACATGATAAATCTATATGAGATAGATATATTTATATCCATGAACGTTTCAGAGGAAAGATAAAGGAAAGAGAACGTTATTTACTAATAGAATTGGGCTTATTGAAATCGATAAACATGGCAATAGAATGATGTTTGAGATATATGCGGTCTGAATATATTACAAATAGTTGATGTTCAGAGGAACAAAAACAATAGGCATGTACAAGCTAAAATACATACAGCTTATACCATGCTAAAACAAAGTCAAAGGCTTGAACCATGCGTATAAACAATAGACAATATTAAGAATACGCTGTGGAAAGTATTACTATAACTAGCATATGATCTATTAGCCCCATTACAAT
>CAWGVG010000035.1:0-17558 GCA_963825865.1 uncultured Nitrososphaeraceae archaeon
TTATTTTTCTTTTCTAGAGTAACAAGGTTATTCATACCTTTTTCTTTTTCTGACGTTACGTCAGTTGCAGTAGTAATTTTCCTGTTGTTATTTGATGCATTCTATTTTTTCTTCTTCTTCTTCCATTCTCGCTAAACCGTTACATATACACATATACATATGTAGGTATTTTGTTTCTCTAAGTGTATTCTGTTGATTTAACAATTATTAATTGTCAGGATATCCTTTTTTGTTCTTTGCATGTGCTTTAATTATTTGAAGTGCATTTTCTGCGGGCTCTTTTTTAGGGAGCTGAATCATAAAGACATTTGAGTCATTTGGAGTAACAGAGAATTTAGGAGCAAGTGCAATTAACCCTGTATGAGTTAATGCCTCAAAGAATTCCAATATATCGTTAGCATGTAAAAGATAGTTTTCATCTAGCGCTGTGTTCGGAAATTTCAGTTGTATATCAACAAAAACATCGCGTCCATCATGAAATATGTTCAGTAGGGTATCAACCGCTAGTTTTTTACCATAAATGCCATTCATAATCTCATTGTACCTTCTTGGATTAACGTAGACACATGGAATCTTATTCTCATTAAAATCTATTAATGCAACTCCCTCTTTGTGCAAGTTTTTTAGAAAGTCATCAATTGTATTAAAATATCTATTTTTTGTCACGACATAGACACGTTAGTATAAGTAAAATAATATTATTATTGATTTTCTTTATCATTTCAGCAATATGGTCTTTCTTCTTTTATTAAATCCCGCTGAGCAATAGAAGAATCTGCTGCGTATCTTTATAAAGAGATAAATTTTCTATATCCAGCAAATATTTAGCAGAGCTTTATTGACTTTGCCAACATCAAGGCACGCTGTGAATCATCAAGCATCATCTCCTTATTTCTGTATTTACTACTGAAATAAATTAAATCAATCATCTTATACCGATCGATGTTAACTATGCTTGTTCCGTTTGATTCGCCATAAGCATTTGTATTAGTTAGTACCTACCAATTTATCTGCATAATCTGCAGATTTTACTGCATTGGATATTTGTTTGAAGCTCTTTACATAATCCTTGTTTATCACTACAGCAACTGCAACTTTGGTTCCATTTGGATCATCGTAAATAAGGTCAATTCCATTACCTTTTCCATTGGCAAGCTTCAGGTTTTGCTACTGTACCTATTTCATAAGCATAATTTACAAGATTTCTTACTGCATCGCGGACGTCAGATTCCAACATTTGGACATCATCTGAATTCCGTCGAATTTTGAAGAAATCTGGTAGTGGCACACCCATGATGCTAGCCTTTATTCTCAACCCGGGATAGACAACTTTTATGGTATCATCTATGGCCTCTTCATCAATTATTACAGCATTTCTTTTTCCAGCATTTTCAGTAGCATGATACAGGATGTTTATCATCGATCTTATATTTCTGAAATCAGGAAATTCATCGTAAATTGCTTTGATCTTGGCTGTAAGATCTTTTTCATCATCTGTTGTAAAGTTCTTTCCACAATCATAATATCTTAGATATTCAAAACTGATATCAAGTATCTCTTCCAGAGTATTTGAACCTGCAAGGTCAATTTTATAATTTGCTTTCTCTAACCTATCAAATACTGCACTATTTTTATTCCGTATTTCTTCATATGAAGATGGTGTCAGAATCAACATAGGTACTGTCGAAGGCAGGTGTGCATTAATCACTGCCTTAACAAAATCTAATGACTCTTTATCAGAATCAAATTCATCTATCTGAAAAATTGTCAATTTTTTTAAAAATTTCAAATTCAAACTGGCTATTGCAGATATACTTGCGATTATATCTTCAAGTGTTGATACACTATAGGCGCCTGCTCTGAATTTGCCTTCAATTAATAATTTGATAATAGATATTTCAGTTAGAGAGAAGTCTTCTTTTAAAACATTGTGAATAGCAAAATAATTAGGAACAATTTTATTTTGTAGGATCTGTTCTGCCTTGTACGCTAGGCTTTTTCTTGTGATTAAATCCACATATCCATAATTGAAAATTTTCTTTGCGTCTATGATATTCCGCTCAGCTTTGTCCCTCAGAAAATAAACAACAGATTCTTTAAGGTTCCTGACATAGTCATCAGTGAAACCCCCTAACATGGACCTGTACAGACTGTGCATATCTCGTGGCAATATTTGAGAAAGGTCAACGTATGAAATTACAGTATTATCACAAAGTTCTTGCAAATCTCGAATGTGCAAGGATAAATGAGTCTTACCCGAACCGACATCTTGGATTAGTGTTATTAAACGAAAATCCTTATCGGTAGGCTTTTCAGTTATTTTGGACAATAAGTCTCCTATACAAGATAGCACGGCGGTCTTTGCTTCCTTATGCTTTTTGCCGCCCAGAATTCTGGCATCAATCGTTGTTGGTGTGGGACTAGAAGGATATGGATTTTGTGCTAGCTTGTATGGATACACACTATATACACCTCACCAAGCCGTGAAGTAGACCCCTTACTGTTAATCCCTCGGTTCCACCAGTCGATAATTCATATTTATCTTGGTACTTATTTGTCAGTTGCTCAACTAGACTATAAAATTCTTCATTGGATAAATTATACTTAGTATACAATTCGTTTCGGATTTTTGCTAGTTCAACCCAACCTATAGAGCTTGAATAGTTAGCAACAGCAATATCAAACTCATTTTTGAATTGGTCTAACTGTATCGTTAATGGTCCACTCAAGATTATTTGTGAAGAGCTATGCCCATTTTTTTCTATGGTCGACTTTGACAAATTCGAGATATTATCAACAAGCATTTCAACAGTCTTGGCCAATCCGTCAGAAGTTTTATTAACAGATTGTTCAAGCGTTTTTATTGCTTCATATGTTAGTCGAAACTTTGGATCCGAATTTAACAAACTTTGAAAGTAATGATCCTTATACCAGCAGTAGTATGCTGCGCCTTTTTTATCGATAAATACATCACCATTGGTAACCATATGTTCTAGAATTGTGTCAGTTTCTGTCTCTGCAAATTCTTTGCGTAGTTCGGTCTTTTTAACTCCAATCGAACCAGCGGAGATGATCCTTTGTATAAGCTTTTCCTCTGCTGACATAAGGTAAAGGTTTAAAATTCTTATTTAAATTTGGAAGTAACGTATTACTACATCATTAGTGAAGATAATTAAACTTTGAAAGAAAAAGGTTATTTAGAGTATAATCGAAAATGGTAAGGGGATGATGATTGCTCTTTCTGAAATATGATGATGAAAGTACTTAGGGTAACTGACCACTTCTATAATTTACATGAATGAATGGCTGATCTTTTTATAAATAAGAGTTGTAATATTTTTATCACATCATTAATAAATGTCAGATAATATTAAAAAATAAAATATGGTGAACAGACAATTTTTGATATCATAGCATTTTTGAAGGAAAAAATTCAACAAACCGTCTCCTTTCTTTTTTACTGTAGAAATAATATTAATAATAATAAAAGAACAAGCCACAGATATGTGTGTATATTTAGTTTGGAAGTAAGTAGAAGGCGTATTTGCTAAGTAGTTTCATATTCTTTGAATTTTGCCCTGCCCTTCTTCATAAGAGTGAATATAAACATAATTACGGCTATCCATATTACACTGAGGAGTACATTTGTGAAACTGACATATAGATAAGGCGTAGCTTCTTCAAGATTGGTTTCAAGTGTTTTGATTGATCCATGAATGTCTTCTAATCCCGTATTATACGCAGCAGTGTGGGGTTCCAGCGATGAAATAGAGTTAGCACGAGAAAGCATAGCGTCAAGGTCGTTTTGGATTAATCGAAAATCTGTACTTGGAGTTGAGAATGACCAGACTGGATTTCCTTGCTCTGGAAGCAATAGCTTTACTGGTATGATATAATCTGCCACCATTTCAGGTGTTTGAGCAATTTGAGCTCTTGATAAATATCCCATTGCCCTCTCCATTGGATAAATCGTACTTTGATATCCAAAATAAGCCATACCAGCTCCAAAAGCTAAAAATCCCAAAATTCCTACTAATATTAGTCTATAATATGTCACTGTCATCTTATTTCCATCAGCGTTATTGAAAGAGACCGTTCTTGCCCTAGTCTTTGCAAATGCGGTAGTATTTAGTGTATCGGTCTTTCTGATCTGATGTCCTGTATTGCCGACTTTAGTCGTATCATGAAGAGATGGGTAAATAACCTTTTGGGGTAGTAAATTGTTTTTTTGATGTATATTTGATTTTTTCGTAAAGGAGGAATGTACTATGCTCAAATAAGCAATATAAAAGAAACCAATTGTTTGAATTGCTATTAGAGGAACGAAAATTGAACTATCTGAAAATATAGAAATGAATATTGCGATGCAACCATAAAGCCCAAAAAATATTTCTAGTAATGTGGTTTTAGTGAATGGAAGGACATAGGCTTTATTTTTCCAGTCTTCGCCTTTTTTGACTATACCAAATTTAGGAGTTCGTAAGAATTCATTCTTACCGCTTAATAATGCATCAAAAACTGCTATTGTATTATTGACTGATACCCCTGTTGCAAAAAATATCAAAAACAAATATTGTCGTACTTTTACCTTCCATTTTTCTCCCCAGATTTTCCTGATCATGTAAAGATAAGTAGCCGGTCCCGTAAAAATATAAATCAGAATACCAAGAATCGGAGCCCAGCTAACTGTATATAATTTATAATGCAATGTTAGCAACATAGGAAATATCAGAAATTGGGTTAGGAATAATGGATGTACAATATGCCTTGTCAGTTGGATAAAAGCCTGAATCTTGGTGTCTATTGGTATTTTTTTCTGCACCGCAACATCAATTAATAATTTCAGAGCAACTTGCATTGAACCCTTTGCCCATCTAAACTGTTGACGCTTTGCAGCATTCATCTGGACTGGAAGCTCTGCTTCTACCACAATATCTTCAAGAAAGAGACCCTTCCAACCTTTCATTTGAGCTCTGTAACTCAGATCAAGATCTTCAACTAACGTACTTGTATGCCAGCCACCGGCATCATTAATACATGAAGTCCTCCAAATACCAGCAGTTCCGTTAAAGTTCATGAATAAATGTGTTAAGCTTTTTGCTTTTTGCTCAATTAAGAAATGCAAGTCAAGAGAAACTGCCTGTGCTTCAGTAAGAGAAGAATAATTTTCGTTTATATGGCCCCACCTACACTGATCAATCCTACTTTGGGATCGGTAAAGTTACCTATTGTCTTTTTCAAGATCCAGGGCGGAGGAATGAAGTCTGCATCAAAGATTGCAATAAATTCACCTTTTGCAGATTTCATACCGGCCTTTAATGCACCAGCTTTATATCCAGATCTAACAGTCCTATGAAGATAAATTATATCAAAACCTCCCAGCTTATAGTCATTAACTATTGATTTAATCAGTTCAATGGTATCATCGTCAGAATCATCCAGTACCTGGATTTCCAACTTTTCCTTTGGATAGTCTATTTTACATACTGCATCGATCAGACGAACAACTACATATTTTTCATTATATAAAGGAAGTTGAATTGTTACTGTAGGAAGAGAAGCATCATCATCGTTTGATATTTCTCTCTGCCTACATCTTCGTTTTTCATGGCGGTGATTGTGTAAAGACTGATAAGAAAGATAGTAAAAATTAAGCGTATAAGAAGTTATTATCCATACAATGCTAATAAATATCGCATATAGAAAGGCGCCAATCCCAAGCATCACACAATTACCGTCCTAAGAGCGAATGTTAATCAACTAATATATATTGTAATAGTAAAAATTTTCAGTAGATTATTTCTTTTGGAATATTTTTACACATTGTGGAGGACATACATTTTCACAGGCCATGCAGAATATACAATCTTTTTCTCTAATCATAAATGGTTTCTTTTCCGATGCTGGATGTCCCGGTGTATCTAACCACTCATATACATTTACTGGACAGGCTTCAATGCATGCACCATCTGCTACACATATGTCAAAATCTACACATACTTCTGTACCCCATATACCTAACTGACCCGGTGGATCTATTGGACCCCATACTTTTATGTCCTTAAAGGTGCCTGTTACCTGCCTCTTTGACTTGAAATTTTGATCAATAGGACCATCAACCTTTGAATAATCGGTACCAGTTCCAGTAAGAGAAATAGTTGTATTATCGCCACTACCGCTACTATCACTACTGGCACCATCTGCTGCGTTGCAATAGTAGTAGGAGTTAGAGCAGAAGTTGCGGCAGAGGGAGATGAAGAAGGTGTAATAGGTTTTGGTGGTGGTGGTGGTGTAGTGTGACCTGTGGATGGAGGAGGTACAGTAGCACTTCTTGGTTTTGGATTCTTTGCCAAAGGAGTTAACTCTTCTAACTTCTTTATTGCTAATTCAAGTGAAAGCTTTTCTGCCTTCTGATAATGAGCAAGTAACTTGTCACCGATCTTTGAATTTCTGATAACGGTATCAATAACCATCTTGGCATTCTGATCTGCCTTCTGTCTATAGTTTCTTACCCAGTAATGATCGCCGAAAAATTCAAGTGGTTTTATCTGGTAAATTATGTCAATTACTTCACCAGTTACAACTTCTACGGTAACATTTAGATCGGCAAATAGTTCTTTCTGTGTTAACTGGTCTACACCATTCTCGGTCCACTTGTAAGTTAAATAAATTCTATCTGCATATGTATCAATTTTAAATGCAGAGCTTTTCAAGTCATTAGTAATACTTGAAATATCAGAGTGCTCAGTAACTTCAATTGGAATTCTGAAGACTCCTAATCTGCTAGCATGTAATGGATAAATACCTCTTTTTGCAACTCCAGACAACATCACCCATACTCGATCTTTTAGAAGGGCAGACATAATATTACGACCTCTACTATTGAGTAAATAAGAAAGGGCTAAAAGCCTTTCTATTGATCATCTTCTGGGCAAGTCATTTCTTGAATAGATTTGTACTTGGTTTCCATTTCCTCAGCAAGTTTTATAACATGTTGCAAGGAATATTTCGTTTTCGGAAAATACCATCTAACTCCTACTTTATGACCAGTACCATTCATATCATAAATTATCCCCTTTTCTGCTTCTACGTTATACTTATCGTCAATAGTATTTTCTCGTATTTCTAGACCTCTTTTGGTTTTATCTTCCAATATGAGATTGTAATCATTACCCTCATAAATAAAATAAAATTGTCCCTTTTTTACAATGGGTCGTTCTGGTTGCATCAAAGTACTTTAAGATACAATCGCTTTATTTTTCTATCGGATTGCCTATCATATTACCCCATTCAGTCCATGACCCATCATAATTGCGTACTGAAGGATACCCAAGAAGATATTTCAAAACAAACCAACTATGCGAAGATCTTTCTCCGATTCTGCAATAACAAATAACGTGTTTATCAGGGGTCACACCTTTTCCTGCGTAAAGTGCTCTGAGTTCTTCCATACTTTTGAAAGTTCCATCTGATTCTTTTACTGCTTGTGACCATGGAATATTACTTGCTCCAGGAATATGACCGCCTCTTTGGGCGTGTTCTGTAGGATATTCTGGTGGCGCAGTAATCTCGCCGGAGAATTCTTTTGGAGAACGAACATCAACCAAGACAGTTTCGGCTGCTCTTTCAATTGCTCTTTTTACATCTGGCAAGTATGCGCGTATCCCTTCATCAGGAGGATGTGCGGTATATTTTGAAGATTGTGGAGGGGGCTCATCTTTTGTATATTCTCTGTTCTCCATTTCCCATTTTTTTCTGCCCCCATTCATTATCATAATTTTCTTGTGACCATAGTATTGGAATACCCATAATGCAAAAGCAGCAAACCAGTTGTTAAAATCTCCATACAATACAAGTTCTGTTTCAGGAGTAGCACCCACTCTTGACATAAGAGCCTCAAACTGTTGTTTATTAATTATGTCACGGCGATTTTGATCATTTATATCTTTTTTCCACCACACCAAATATGCGTCTGGTATATGACCCTGTCTGTATGCATTTTCAGAGTCGTAATCAACTTCAAGTATTCTGACCTTTGAATTTTTTAGGTTGTTTGCTACCCAGTCTGTTTCACACAATACCTCTGGAGTAGAGTAACTACTGCTAGACATAATAATAATATCTTACATGTCCACTACTTAAAATGTTTGTAAAAGAAGAACAACAACAAAGACAATTATAAACTGAACAAATATTTTAATACAAAACCACCTAGTCAGTAAAAAATATTATTGTTATTATATATCTATCAATATATATAATAAGGAAGAGTAAGTTTGCGCTATTAGACAAAACATACACCCTCAAAGATAATTTGTATGCGATAAACACGTTACGCTCGAATTAGCCAAACAATATATGTTGACTATACATAGGATAATAATTATGCTAAATAATGCAAATTAAGCAGAACCAACATTCGATCTCAGATTTTAATGAAAAAGCTATTTGAAAGTCACATACTCCTCTTAAAACACTTAAATTATCATAGTTTCGGCATAAATTTGTGGGCCGGTAGTTTAGTCCGGTAGAATACCTGCCTTGCATGTCACAATAGTACCATCAGGCAGAGGAAACGTAGGTGGTCGTGGGTTCGAATCCCACCCGGTCCACTACAGTATTAGTCATAAAATAGAGTTCTCAACAACAAAAAAAGTGAGAAATAAAATATTGATCGAGACACCTAACTCACATTCAAGTTCCAGCCCTTACTCTAATAACACTAGTTTCGTTTCATGGCAACTAATGTAGAAATATCTTAGAACTTTTATTCGATCTATTTTATCCTTGACATTGGACTTTGCTCTTGCTTCTATTAATGTCGTTCCATAGCGCGACACAAAACCTAAAATGACTGCAATTCCTATGGAGATGAGTATACCTCCTATTATTCTTCCCTCTGCTGTAACCGGATATACATCACCCATATCCTGTAGTTGTAATAGTTGTAAATGCAAACCAAAATGCATCACCTATATTTTTAATTGTAAATCCTTCACTTTCCCTCTCTACTTTGTATATACCCAACGCTCCAAAGATTATTGCTACTGTAATTAAATTAATAGATAAAATTAATTATTGACTGCAATTTTGTTTATCTATGAAAAAACTCATGATTAGTTACTCTCATGATGGTTTATCTAATTTAAAAGGTAAATTACTGATGTATAGTATGATTATCTCAGTATATCGTTGACTTCATCATCATCGTCTCTCTATTTGTCCACAGCAAGGTTGCAGAAAGAGATTGCAAAAAAGGTGATTGCGAAAGATTCTTTTGATATGCAAATAAAATGTGTTTGTGGTGTAGATGTCTGGAACAAAAAGAATATCGCATATTGCTCCGCAGCAGTAATTAAGAAAAATGCCCTGGGATTGATTGAATCTGTCAATACTAAAGATATTGCAAAACATCCGTATATTCCAGGCCTTTTAATGTTAAGAGAATCCCAACCTATAATGAATACTTTGAAATTATTAAAAGGTCATTTTGAACTTTTACTTATCGATGGACACGGGCAATTACATCCCAGAAGGAGTGGATTGGCCTGCTACATAGGTGTAATGATCAATAAGCCGACAATAGGAGTTGCAAAGTCTCTACTTTGTGGTTCTTTACGGGAAGATCAATTTGTCGAACTTGATGGAGATATCCTAGGATTTAGAATAAAAAAGGAGGGAGCAAAGCAAATCTATGTAAGCGTTGGTCATAAAATAAGCTTAGATTCGGCAATAAAAATTGTCAAGCAATTAGTTAAAAATGGAGAATGGATGCCAGAACCTTTACGAATTGCAGACATCAATTCAAAAAATTATTTTAATTTCGCTTAAAATCAACAAAAAATTATTCTTAAATGTTTTGGCACACTTCACATTGCCTCTCTGCTTAGTAATTGGTTTAATTAATTTTTGCTCTCTGAGATTACTTTTCCTCATTCCTAAAAGTTTTTGGTGAGATCATTTATAAAACCATTACATTTTTTGGCTATTGACAACGCTTATCTTACCTGTATGAACCATCTTTTCCCATGCCTTTCGAAAGCCTTGGAGAATACGTTGAAGCCTTGGATAATGCTGGACAATTAAAAAGAGTAAAAACAGAGGTGAGTGTCAATTTGGAAATTGCAGAGATTATGAGGCGGCTAATGTATATGGGTGATCAGCCAGCTGTACTATTTGAAAATGTAGAAGGCTCAAGCATGCCAGTTCTTGGTAATGCCTTTGGAACAATGGAAAGGTTGCAAATCGCTCTTGAATCTAAAGATTTCAGCGAAATTGGGGGACGTATTATAAACCTAACAAAAATGAAAATGCCATCTGGTATGTTAAATAAACTTAAAATGCTACCAAAACTCTCAGAATTTGCTGAATACGGTCCAAAATACGTTGGCTCAGGACCTGTTACGGATGTGGTAGAACTATATAAGCCAAATCTAAATTCATTGCCTATCTTAAAATCATTTATTGGCGATGCTGGAAAATTCATTACCTTTGGATTAACCGTTACCAAACATCCCGAAACTGAAATCCGAAACATCGGAGTTTATAGAATTCAAATTATTGATGACAAAAAAGCATTAATGCATTGGCAAATTCACAAGCGCGGAGCACAGCATTATGAAATAATGAAGGAGGATAAGAAGCGAATTGAGGTAGCCATAGTTATAGGTGCAGACCCCGCTACAGTTTTCAGTGCTGTCGCTCCTGTTCCTGAAGGCGTTGACAAGTTTCTCTTTTCTGGTATAACGAGGAAGAAAGGAATTAAACTCGTGAAGTGTAAGACAATTGATATGGATGTACCTGCTAATGCTGAAATTGTTTTAGAAGGTTATGTAGATCCTGATGATATTCGTATGGAGGGTCCATTTGGTGATCATACAGGGTATTACACTCCGCCTGAACCATATCCTACCTTTACACTTACAGGAATAATGCAACGGAAAGAGCCGATTTACTTGACGACTGTAGTTGGAAAACCTATTCTCGAAGATGCATTTATAGGAAAAGTTATTGAAAGTTCATTTTTGCCGTTGATTCAAATCTTCCAACCGGAGGTTGTGGATTTCTCTATGCCTCCTGCAGGTTGGTTCCAAGGTCTTGCGGTGATTTCAATAAAAAAACGATATCCTAGTCAAGCGAAGAAAGTTATGATGGGATTGTGGGGGATGGGACAACTTTCGCTAACAAAAATTTTTGTTGTTGTGGATCATGATATTAATGTACATAATATGAATGACGTAATATGGGCTATTACGACAAGAACGGATCCAAAACGCGATACTATGATTATTGATAATACTCCAACAGATACTTTGGATCCCGCTTCGCCATTAGTTAATCTAGGATCAAAGATGGGAATAGATGCAACTACTAAATGGAAAGAAGAAGGATTCACAAGGGAAATTCAGCAACAGGTCACTGTAGATAATCTTACAAAGGCATTTGTTGATAAGAAATGGAAAGAATATGGCTTCCTTTAGATTTTTACCTACAATCCATATTGCCATCCGGAATTCGGATGTATTTTCTTAGGAAAACGGAACAGATGTATGTATTTATATATATATATACAAACTCTACATAGTAGTTTGGTGCTCGATTAAATCAAAGATCAGCAATGTCTTAAATTGATATCACGTATTCTATATATTTAACGTAAGATACGATCACCAGCATATGATGATGGATATATCATCATCGAGATACAATTGCAAGGGATTGAAAAATAATATTGGTTTCCATATAATATTAAAGCAATATACGATCTCAATAGAGTAGAGATCTAAAAAACGCTTTTATACCTTATATTATGATGTTTGATTATGGCAAGTACTACAAAAGGAACAGTTCCAAAAATCGTTGGCTTGGAAGTTCTTGAAAAGAACGGTGTTAATATAGAAAGACTAAAGGAATTAATTACAAAAGGAGTAGGTGCAGAATTCACAACGTACTACTATTATACAATTCTAAGAATGCATTGTACTGGACTAGAAGGCGAGGGAATTAAAGAGATAGTAGAGGATGCTCGAATTGAAGATAGAAATCATTTTGAGGCGATGGTTCCAAGGCTATACGAATTAGGTGGCGGTTTGCCAAAAGATATCCGAAAGTTTGCAGACCAGGCTGGTTGCCCTGATGCATACCTTCCAGACAACTGGGAAGATATCAATTCGATATTGAAGGTACTGTTGGAAGCTGAACAATGTGCAATTAAGTCGTGGGGAGAAGTATGTGATATGACAACTGGCAAGGACCCACGAACATACGATATTGCACAAAAAATAATGCAAGAGGAAATAGAGCATGAAGCATGGTTTATAGAGCTTTTATCAAAGAGACCGTCAGGCCATTTTAGAAGAAAGTTCGTTGGTCAATCTCCGCATACTGGAGAACACGCATATAAGACATGAGGCGCTAATAGCATACTGGAAAAAACGAGAACAAGGCAGTCTAATCCACCTTTAAAGAAGAAAGTATAGAATATTCATAAAAGCGTTTTTTTATTTTTAATGATATAGATCTATATATACACTGTATACGCGGGCGACAGATTACTAAAAAACAATTACCAAAGATAAGGAATACAAGCGTTACGATAGAATTAAATTCAATTATAAAAAAATAAGAAGTAATGGTCAGATCTTGTTTACCATTTGCGCCTGTCCCCTTCTAGCAAACCCAAACCAGTATGTATTCTGTCTATATGTTTTGAGAGTTCAGCATTGTCTATAAATTTGGATTGACAATAAGGACATGACACAGAGCGGTCTTCATTTTCACTGACCATAATTATTAAAGAACGATCAATTCTATAAACTTGAAACCAACAGGATTTGCAAGTTACAACTACGCTGTGTTACAACTCTCCTTACTTGTAGAAATACAAAACAATTCTTCCTTTATTTTTTGCACATAGTATTAAAAAACACCACGTATAAGCTACCAAAATTCTCAGTTGATATGGATGCCTTGATTTTGTTTTAAGGACATATTTCTTTTGCTTGACAAAGAAGGATTTAAAGAAGCAACACAACAAAAAAACCCAAAGAAACCATTGAATTGATAAACAAGGAGGCATATTTCAGAAAATATACAAACTCGTACACAATCA
Source organism: uncultured Nitrososphaeraceae archaeon (assembly GCA_963825865.1). Taxonomy (GTDB): domain Archaea; phylum Thermoproteota; class Nitrososphaeria; order Nitrososphaerales; family Nitrososphaeraceae; genus CAWGVG01. The sequence continues at coordinate 13,112 of CAWGVG010000035.1, forward strand.
TTATTTTAAAATTTTAGAGATCATCGCTCTAAATTCTCTGAAAAAGATTCCTGATATAAATCATCATACTTGCTAAACTTATGAATAGTGAATGTATAAACCTCTATTAAACTCTACTTCCACTGTTAATAAGATAGAACTCGCAGTATCCACACATTTTACAGGAGTTGAATTTAAAGACATAACTTGTATCCTGATCTTCTATATTTACATTTTTGATTTTATCTTTTGTTTGGATCGATGAACTTAATGGCACCGATAGTAATGATGGGTGTTGCATCATGTCAGAAGAACATTTTGGACATTTGTTGTTGGCCATTCAGTGAGCTTTTGCAGTATCGCTATTATGTATTATTTATTATTGTCGTCATCACCGTACAATATTTCTTTGATGTTTAATGACCATGTGAAACTTTTCTTTACTTACCTTTAGTACTGATTTCAGAACTGCTCTTATAATACATCCTACATCTACCATTGTATCTTTAACGTCGCTTTTTTCATAATTGTTTCGGTTATCAATCCTTCTGTCTTATTCTTTCTGTATATTCATATAATATTAGCCAATATTCAAAATAAATATAACTAATGTTTAATCCTGTTGTTTTTTAACGGTATATACATAAATGAATCAATTAAAAAGAACAATACATCATCAGGGATTCTCGAACCAGGTATTGTCTAATTTTAACCTTCAATAGTTGCCAAGATAATGACAGTATAGACATATTCAATATAATTGGTGGAGGTTAGAATAATTATAATGAATGACGTGAGTGGGGTGGCAGGTTTTTGTATGTCTAAATATTAACGATGGTATCTGCCAGATGTGCCAATTTGACAGGCTTTATCAATACCTCTGCTTTCTTAGTTTTAAAAAATTCATCTTTCTTTAATTCTTCTTTTGCATTTTCATATGCCGTTATTATCAATACTCGGGCTGAAGGATATTTAATAAGAATTTCTTTTGCTGCCTGGATGCCATTTTTTTTGCCTGGAAGTTTATAGTCTATGATTACTATATCAGGTGCATACTTTTCATAATCAACTAATACTTCATCAGCAGTAGTAGAACTTACTATAACAAAATGTCCCTTGGACTTTAAGTAATCCTTATACAAGAGCAGAATATCCTGTTCATCTTCAACTATCATTACTTTGCGAATTTGTCCTTGCTGCCTAGATACTCCCATAATGTATATGTTATACATTAGCACTAATGTTAAAAAAGCTATACAATCAAGAGCTTGCAATAGGCCTGAATCGAAGAATTGCTCCAATCTTGCCAATGCTTGCCAACTGAGCACCTTCTTCGGTCTTTGCAGATATTACTTCAATCTTGCCTCCAGTTAACGCAGTCATCTCTTCCAAATAATCTACAATATCTTTTTCATTAATTTCAAAATCAATTGCGCCACACGATGGACAAGGTTTTGATAAAAGTTCCTGCTTTAAAGGAATCAAATCAGCTCTGTTAGTAAACCTTTCCTGAATGTTCCCACATCTTTTGCATTTTACATCGATTTTGAAATAAGCAATATCGTCAGTCACAATAACCGTGTCAACCATCCCATTTTGCAAGGATTTTACTACATCAAAAATACCATATATGCCAAGCCCCTTTCCTGTATGAACCTCTTTCATGAATTTCTTGATAATTTTTTTTTCTTCCATCAAGCGATATTCGGTCAAAACTCCTTGTTCGTTAACTTTGTCTATGATTTCCCTAATACCCTCATCACCTGAATATGATATATCCAAAGTACTGATAACATTGTTTTGCAATCTATAATCTAAATATTCTTCTTTAAGAAAATTTTCTTTTGTAGGACCAGGTCCTCCTACGATAATGCCCTTGACATTAAATTGATTAATGAATACTTTTTGTGAATGATCTGCAATTCTACGATAATATTCATTTAGTTCATTGTCGCGAAGCCTTTCAAATCTTTTTGCAGATTGACCTCCTTGTCTGTGTTTACCTGCTACACCAGACGTCAGTGTATCTATAACCTCCCATCTATCACCAGTTAAAATTCCAAGACCTGCCTCTTGATTATCGATGGCCAAAATTCCTAATACCTTGTCGTCTTTCATCATGTCCTTTAAATGGTCTGTCCAGAAATGATCGTCGCATCGATAGAGATTGATCTGAATTGGCTTTGGTGGCATAACAGAGTAAAGTTCAATCTTTTCAGTGCCAAAACCTTTGCCTGTCGGAATAGCTCCACAGAAAACAACAAGTCCATTTTCAGGCGTGTCCTTGAAAAGTTTGATATGTTCGATTGTTCTGCTCAATGCATCTTGAACGTGGGTTCGAGTCAAGTCGGACTTAATGTTCGAGGCAGTTCCAGCTTCGTTACGCAATTGAGATATAACGTCAAAAATTTGACGTCGTGGCGGAATATATACCGTTACCAATTCTGTACCATGACCAGAAAAGTTTGAAAGTTCATTCAACATTTTGGTCAGTTTGTACCTCTTTACCGAATCCCATCTATTTTGGTCAGCGTTTGTCTTCATCTTTGCTAATAGCAAGGAGTTTTCGTATGCATATCATATAAGGATATCAAATTACAATGAATAATACTAAGACGAAAGCTTTACCTAATTTGTCAAGTTGTTTCTACATGCACAACAATCAAAATAACAACTAATTATTGATCTAAATCGATGCCAGCAGTACAAAGAGTAGTAGATGTTTGGTGAAGGTTATAAGGCAGAGTTGGTAAAATGTAAACCCATTTAGAATGCTTCCGAGACTCGAATATATCAAACAGGCCAGAATTAGGATAGGTATTACACAGAGAAAGCTAGCAACACTGACTGGCATAAGTACATCAATGATTAATCAGATAGAATCAGGTAGATGCAAACCGAGTTATGAAACAGCTAGGAAGATCTTTGAAATTTTAGGTTCTTTAGAAGGTCAATCTTCAATGAAAGCAGGGGACATTTGCAGCGCAATTTAATTTCTGTGCAAAAATATGAAACTCTCAATACTGCAATAGATAAAATGAGAAGTAATTCTATAAGCCAAATTCCTGTATTCGACGGCTCTCGTGTTGTAGGAATATTGAGCGAAGATGGGCTAGCAAAAAGCATGGTAGAAAAGGATGAAAAGAAGATGCGTGATATGGTCATTTCGATGGTAATGGAAACCCCGCCTCCTGTAGTTGACGTGTCTACACCAGCTAAGGCATTAGTCCCCTTAGTCAGATTTGCAAAGTGCGTTCTAATTAGCGAAAAAAGCACTGTGATAGGGATAATAACGGTAACTGATACACTAAAAATGGTAGAATAATAATAATATGACTAATCTGTGAGTTTTTCAAGGCCAATACAACAATCGGCACACTTAATGCATTCCGAGCAAATATTCAATTCGCTGGTCGCAGAAAGGAAGCAGCTGCATAATGCGCACTTCTTCTCAATATCGTGAAGAGATTTTTTTGCCAACTTCTGTAGAAGTATGCAACTCCGCTATTTGAATTGTTCGTAACTTGATCTTTATTTATAATAATCAAATTATAACAACATAATAACAAATTTGAGACCTTTAAGCCAATAAAAAATGTACATACACGATATGCAGTTAACATGAATGTTCATTTGACATCTATTCAATGACAAAAGTCCTGGTATAGAGAGCAGCTCTGATTTAATGATTAAATACAAATGTTCGTCTGCAATATCGTTACCACTTATAGGTCAAATAACACTAAGTATTCCTCTCTCTGCTTTGTTGTTTATGTGTAATTGCTTTTATGTGATGTCTTTGCCTGGAGCTGTTTGCTAATCCGATTTTTGCCTAGATACTGCTAATTTTATTAATGACAGCTAACTAAAAATCAATAAATATTACTTAATTTAATGTAAACTGGCATTGTAACAGAAACAATGCATGGTAAGTAGGATTAGGTAACCCGTAAACAAACGGAATAAAAATTCAGTAGACACTTTTGGTAGATATTGATCATTATTAATCTTCATATCTAACTTCTAGAAGATATTTAAATCATAGTAAAATGATACGAATATGTGAGAAGATGGTGTGAGTAATATTGAGTAATAACAAGGAGTTTTTTTTACAGCAGCTAATGTGGATTGGTATTTCACTTGGTATCAGTCTTGCTATTTCAATATTTGTTCCTTTTCCTTACTCTCTACCAATAATAATAGCAGTTTTCATATTGCTGAGTTTTTACATGAGAAAGAGAGCATTGAGAAGGATGGGTATGTCTGGGACAACAACAATGTTTGGCAATAGTGCATTGAACTATTACTGCATGGGTTGTGGTACAAAACACAATCAAGCAGCATGTCCTAAATGTGGTTCAAAGATGAAAAGGGTTGGTTCTTGACGACTCTATCACTTTGTTAATAATATAACGGATATACTATTCAGCTGACAATGGTCATTAAGTGTAAAAATATAGGTTTGAGA
>CAWGVG010000036.1:0-185777 GCA_963825865.1 uncultured Nitrososphaeraceae archaeon
TAGTAGGTTATGGATAGTATTATTATATACGTTACTGGGCCGTTGCGATTTCATATGACATTTTTTGAACTCTTTACCGCGTCTACAATGACAAGATCATTTAAGTAACTCTTCTATCAACTCGAAAGTAATTGTACAAAAAAATCCGTAAAAAATGTTCTTGTTAAATCTATGAGAAAAAAGCTAAAGCTAATGTTATTTCCATACCGCCCAGTAGACTATTAGATCAAACCAGCGATTACAGACTGCGTAGATAAAGAAGAGATGTAGTACCGTTTTTCTTGCATTAGGATCGTGTTTTAAAATGAGAAGCGGGTCGTAAGAGGAGGACACTTTATGCTTGAAACCAAGTTCATATAATATTGCATTATCACTATTGTCTTGATATCTTCTATTTACTTGCAATCCAAGACTGTTTTCATAAAATGCTATGGTTGTGTCAATATTTCTGACTCTTAATAGCGGAGGTCCAATCCTCATGCTGTCTGGCATCTTATATGTAGTCATTAGTGATTATACCTGTTCTTCTTTTGGCATTTATTATTCATAAGAATACAAGAGATGGTTTTGGGATAGTCTCCAAGTCAAAAGCAGCACCTTCACAATCCTGCAGGTAACTCAAACTCATCCCTACAATGGTTTCTAGCTTCTGGTTTTATACTTATTTTCTTATTTGGGTGCTGCACTATATATTCAAGCTCATCCTCAAAATAAAATATAACAAACGGTGCCACGATTTCCTTGTTGTATGCGTTTAAATTTTGCCAAAGAATCCTCTATTGCAAATTCGTTACTGCGACCCGAACTCCTCGCATAGGAGTCTAACTCGCAAAGTTTTTGCAGAAATCCAGTAGCTATTATACGTCTATCTCTTTGTGTGAGAATTGGACTGCTTTCCAGTTTATGCAGAAATGACTGTTCCATAAGAGTTGCAAGCTCAATTAGCAGTTTTACATCATCCTTTGAAGGAGTCGAACCATAACGGATTGCTTTATTCCTTATATTCCAAAATACCCTAAGTTTAGTCACCATATTCTGACTTAGCAGATCTTGCTCCAGCGATTCCCGCAGCAAATAATGAAATGGAACCTTGCTGTAATCCTTGTTTCTGGATTCAGTCAGATGTCTCCTAAGAAGTAACTCCACGTATGCCGAAGTATTTGTAAGAGCATCAAGATATCGCCCATTATTATAATCTGATTTTGCTGTTTCTAGAAGATAGAATACTTTACTTTTGTCAGAAGGCAAGGATGATGAATAAACGCTGTCTTTGAATTCTTGTTCTTTATTTTTTACCTCTTCTTTTGTTTGAGCAATGATGTCTAATCCCGTTCTCAAGATCTGTATCATTTGGACCTCAAGATCTTTTCTTATCTGCGTTTCGAGCAGTTTACAATTACGGAATTTATGATATGAGATCCTGTGTTTTAACTCTCTCTGAATAAATTCATTTGTACGCTGATCTCTTTCTTCATCTTTCACATCCAGGATGTATAGTAGGCATCGTTTGTTATTGTCAAGAGCAAGCTTTACACTCTTCCTGAGTTATATGTGAATGTCTCATCCCGAATATACCTACATAAAAATCGCAGTCTTTTGCTGCTTTAACTGATCGTGTTCTCGTGTCATCAGTATCGGCTCCTCGATTTCCTAAGAGCTGACAAGTAAGGTAATCCATTGAATTTATCATTTCTTCTAATCTTTTTCTTTTTCGACTGAATTCTTCTTGGCTTGAACTGATAAAGACCTCCAAATCATCCTTACGCAAAGATATGAAGCAGAGAGACTTAACAATAATTTATTATTTATTCAGATCGCCTTATTTTCCCTTGTCATCTGTAGAATCTCCCAGCCTTTTGCTCTTCCTCTTGTTCACTGCTCGCTGCAGACATCATCTATTCTACGAAAGAAAAATAATAATAACTTGAGCATATCTTCATCTTCTTTTTCAAATCCTCCGTTGGAGGTTAGCACTACTTCCGATTTTACAATGCTGTTAACAGTGCAATTTGATACCTGCAGTGGCACTGACCACTCGCTAATAACTTACCCTAATTTAGGGCATGTATTTTATCCATCGTCTCACATGGCTTTCAGATCCAGTCAGAGACTTTAAGAAATTAACCATTAGATCTCTTGTGTAATTAGAAGCTTAGAGCTATATTCCTCTTCACATAGGATATCTATCTGACAAGCTCTTTGATGTCCTATAGCAAATTATGTAAGAAACCTTTGATATTCAGGTCATTTACCGGAGTAACTGTATCTGAATTTGAATCCATTTGTAACGAAATTGAACATAACTACGAAGAGCACGAAAGAAGACGTCTTCTATCAAGGACGAGAATACGGGATATAGGTGCTGGTAGACCATTTAAGCTTAAAGTTAAAGAAAGATTCGTTATGCTTCTAGTATACTACAGATTATACATTACATATACATTATCAGGATTTCTGTTTGACCTTGATCAAAGCAATGTTTGTAGAGATATATCAATGATGGAACCACTTATCAAGGAGTGTATTCCATTGCCAAAGAAGATATACAAACGTACTAGGAGATTAAGAACTATAGATGAAGTAGAAGAGTACTTTCCTGGATTCAAGGCTTTCATAGACTCTACAGAACAAGAAATTCCAAGACCTAAGAACAAAAGAAGAAGGAAGAGTTACTATTCAGGTAGAAAGAAGAAACATACTGTCAAGACACAATTGATGGTAAACAGTGAAGGATTGATACTGCATAAGACAGGTCACAGAAGTGGAAGAAAACATGATTATGACATTTACAAACACAATCATTCTATAACTCCATCACAAGTTGAAAACATAGTTGATCTTGGTTATCTTGGCATTGAAAAGGACTTTCCCACTGTAAAGTCTGTACTTCGTATCAAAAAGAAAAAGGGTACATTGCTTTCATGTGATGAAAGAACTTACAACAAGAATCATTCTAGGCTAAGGATCATAGTAGAACATACCATATGTAAAATCAAAAAGTTTGGAATAATGGGTACTAAATTTAGAAACAGATTAAGGAAGGACAATAACGTATCTGATATAATATCCGGTCTCCTGAACTTCAGAGTTATACAGTCTGACAGCATTTCAATCTAAGAAGACGGCTAAAACAAGTAGGGTGTTAGACTATAGCCTGCTAATTACGCAAGAGATCTATTTTATCTTCACAGACGCCCTAGGTTGTTTTAATGTAGGACAAACAGATCGTGGGGTCCTAATCCTTTCCATACATACATATGTGACATATTCAATTTGGTTTCTCTCTCCTTTTTCTGGTCAGAGAATCCTATTTGAGAAGTAATATTATAATGAGCCCAAGGGGGTTAGATTCCCGTAGGTAAAGGGGCTCATTACCATTAACAGAGATATATCTGATTTACTGATTATAAAGCGTTTCAGCCTATAGGACCATGCTGCTCTAGATCGACTATCCCTACGTCAAGAAATCCCCTCTATTATTCTCACTGAATGATATCGTATAGCTGATATCTTCAGATTCAAGATCGATTTCTTTACCGTACCTCTTCATTGACCTCTCTTGCGGGCGATGTGAGCCATTCATATATATCCTGAAATACATATTCTTCCATTTGACCATGTGAGGTTATCCATTGATTGGAAGGGACAAATGTATGTCCAAGACCTGGATAGGCAATAATTAGATGGTCAGGATGATTTACTTCTGTTAATCTTTGTTGTAATAGCAGCGCTTGATCAAGGGGGGTTTGGCTATCATTTGCTCCTACGAGTATGAGGATACCGGTATTTGAAGTCACATTCCCAATCATGCTATTGACACTACTCAGGGCAGAAAACGATTTTCCATAACTAGGGCAACCAAAGAGGTCTATGCATTTGGCTGACAGCTGTGAGGCATTTGGAGATGTATCATTTTCAAATACCCTTACAAGTGCAGGCTTAAGTTCATTATCAATACTTATATACACATCCTTATTTGTGTTATATTTGGAATTTAATTGGTGTTTGGTCCCATTAGTAGTCTCTAGAAGTAGTGTGAGATTTCCAACCATAGTACTGAAAACTGGATTCTTACTTGCTTCTGATAATGACAGCAATCCATCATGATTACGGTCTAGCACCTTTTCAGCATAAAGAACAGGATGTGCAACTTCCTGGTTATATATCATATCACGCCATTTTTCAGCTACTGGAGCCATTAGGACTATATTTCTGACTTTATCTGGGTTATCGACGGCAACTCTTGGGGGTATGTTAGTACCTTCACTATGTCCAATCAATGTTGCCTTTTTAGTTGCATTTACTTCAGGTTGCTCGCAATAATACTGATAAAGCCTTCTCAGCGTCTTGCTTCAGATTGTTAAATGTAAGATTGCCCCATGCATTACTATCTGATATCGTCTGACCAGCCTCAGGTATGTACGGCCCTACACCTCTCTTATCATATCTAAGTACGGCAAATCCCCTGTCTGAGAGATACTCAGCCATATGAGAGTATGGAGATGTCGGTGGAAGTACTGAACCAGCACCAGAGCCCGGAAAGACAATTACTCCAGGGAATGGACCTTTACCTATAGCAGGAATAGTTAATTGAGCATTAGTCTTTAATCCATTACCAAGATCAATTGTTAGATTTCTATGCTTCACTGTCTCTACATAGGGTTGAGCGTACGCTTCAGCAATTGTTGTGTAATGATGTAAAGTGGATTCACTGAGAAATGAAAATGACAAAGCAATTGAACATACTGCAATCATCGCCTAACTTTGATTGCTTGGTTTAACGGACGTTGTTGACTCCTATCTTATCGAATGCCTTGAATATTCAGGTGATATTAACAAAAAGGCATTAGACAGCTTAATTTATACAAGAGGAAAATAAAAAAGCGTCGTTATATATTTATTAGAAACGCAATAACAAAAAACATCAAAGAAATATAGCAATGAGTGAGGATCTCTACATTCGCCCACTTCAGGAAAGTGATCTGCCCACAGCAGACCGCATCCTTAGGCTAGCTTTCGGTACGTTCGTCGGCCTACCAGATCCCATGTCATTCTTCGGTGATGCAGACATTGTCCGAACGCGCTTTTTAGCAAATCCATCTGCCGCTTTGGCAGCTGAGCTTAAAGGTGAGCTTGTAGGTTCTAACTTTGTAGCAAACTGGGGTAGCGTGGGCTTTTTTGGGCCCCTATCAGTACGACCTGATTTACGGGATCGCGGTGTTGCAAAACGCCTCTTAGAATCAACCATCAAGCTTTTTGACAAGTGGGGTACAAAATATGCAGGTCTGTTTACCTTTTCTGACAGCCCAAAGCATATAGGCTTGTATCAGAAATTTGGCTTCTGGCCTTGCTTTCTAACCGCTGTTATGTCCAAGCCGGTCGTTGCAGCAGATAAGACAAAAACAACAACGACAATAAGAAGAACAAGAAGAGGGGATGAAATTGCTTTGCCTTGGTCTAAGTATTCTGAACTATCAGAAGTGGATCAGGGCGAATGTCTTAATGTTTGTCGCATATTGACTGACTCAATCTATGAAGGACTGGATCTAAAGCACGAAATAGCTGCTGTAAATACGCAAAGGCTTGGTGATACTGTGCTGCTGTGGGACAGAAATGATGATGATGCAGGTGAAGAAACAAGACTCCTAGGAAGAAGGTTGATGGGTCTGGCTGTATGTCACAGCGGAGCTGGATCTGAGGCAGGAAGTAATACATGCTATGTCAAGGTCGGCGCAGTTCAACCTGGACCTAATGGAGGTCAATTCTTCGGCCAGCTCTTGAATGTATGTGAGGAACTGGCAAGAGTGCATGGAATGTCTAGGCTTGTGGCTGGTGTCAATACTGGCGGCATCAGGCTTATCGTAAAATGATAGCGCACGGCTTTCGAACTGATATACAAGGAGTAGCAATGCAAAGATACAATGAACCGGGCTACAATCGTCCTGATGTTTATTTAATAGATGATTGGCGTTAGCTAATGTTGTATGTGAATAAATCTAACTTAGTTATACCAAGAAGATTGTGGCCGGAATCGTCTTTCTGGCTAGCCAGGGAGTGCGGCTAATCATAGCATAAGTATCTCGCTGAACTCTTGCAAACTTAAAACCTACCAACAAGAGTAAAAAATCATGAAAAAACTTGAAGGAAAAGTTGCAGTCATCACAGGCGGAAACAGCGGCATAGGCCTTGCCACCGCACAGCGGTTTGTCTCAGAGGGCCCACTTGTTTTCATCACCGGCCGCCGCCAAAGCGAACTCGACGCGGCAGTCAAGCAGATCGGCAAAAACGTCACCGGTGTCCAAGGCGATGTCTCAAATTTAGCAGATCTTGATCGGTTGTATGTTGCGGTGAAGGAGCAGAAGGGCCATATCGACATTCTGTTTGCAAACGCCGGCGTTGGAGAATTAGTTCCATTGGGGGCAATTACCGAAGCGCACTTTGACAAAACGTTCGGGATCAATGTGAAAGGACTTCTGTTCACTCCTCCTCAAATTTCCTATTCTTTTTCATCAAATATATTGACTTTGACAATTATTGCTGTATCCTTTCTTAAGGAAGTTATTTCTGGAGAAGTACCTATTATTACTAAAGTTTCTTAACTCCTAATCTGATTTTTGGTGCAAAACTCAGACACACATATGTCATTAGGAATGTCAAATTCCTTGCAACATCCATTTTTGACGACTATGCCTTTTGTTTAAAAAATTTTTTGCATTAGCTTTATAGGTACAGGTTTAGTGGTATGCTTTGAACATCTTCCTCTGTAAATGTAATTGATTTGTTTGTACCTTTGAATCTATCTACGATTGAATTAAATGGAAAGCCATTGTGACTATTCATTATTATAGTTCTTATAGGTCTTAACACATTGTCCGGCTGTCCGCTAAAGGCTCTTTTTATTAATGAAAGTGTCAGCCATTTTCTAATTGTTTCCCTATCTTCTCTGAAGTGCATTGAGAGGACAAAATTTTCAGGATTACCAATTTTATTGATTTTTTAATTTTATCCCAATTATCTTCTATAATACTCATATTAGAAAGATTGAAGTTATTGCCTTTGAAGGAGATATCAGAAATATCTGAAAGCACAAGACAGCTTTTCATGACAAAATCTTTATCAAACTTAAACCCTTCGCCTATCTGATTAATATCATCCACGAATCTTGTTATCTCATCCCTAGCGTCCTTTGTTTTCCATCGAGCTGTTGCAATAGAAAGCAGAAGATCTGAATAACTAAGAATAGTTCCTCCACTATTTACTCTTATAAATATATTAAGCACTTTATCTAGTTCTTGTGAGGTTTCTTGATAGTAATTGATTACGCCTGCTGCGTTAATTACTTCATAGAGTTTGGATAGGACTTGCTGGGGAAATCTGGATTCTAATAACTGATTATCCCGCAGGAAGGAAGAAAGTGTAACCTATGTAGGTATGCAAAACTGTAACCTATCACTGTAGGTACAACAATTAACTAACCTTACTATAATCAAATGGTGAGCCGCTTGACTTGCTCGCTAAAAGAAACTAGCCACTATGGTACGCCCCGTACCGATTAATTTATTACAACAGAAGTCGAAGACCTTTCTAACACGTTAGGACTTGGGTTGAGCCTTGTTTTTAATTCCTTAATACCACAAGTTACTCTTATGCTAAAGTTCTTCTTGTTGGAAATTCAAGTTGAAACAACTGCATTCCAATAGACTGACATTCATTAGGATCATTGATACATACAGAAACGGCATTTTTTATTCTATCTATAATAGCATCAATATCATTTCTTTGTTGGTTGAGTCGATCAATTGTTATAGTAGGAGTGAAGACGGTGACTCTACGATATCCTGTTCCGTTAGAGTCCTATTCAAGACACGATTTATATTTGATAAACATATCTCTGTATTTTTCAAAATGAGCTTTACAGTTATTATCACAATTGAGTTTTTGGTTTACAAACATTCAGTATTCTTATAACAAAGCTTAACTCTATCATGTTCTTAACAGTAATTATTGGTATAAATTGTATGTCTACTAGAATAGAATATCCTAAAAGATATGGTTGGTGGATAAATGAATTAAATTCATTAGGGGTAGGCAGCAAAGAAAGCGAATGAACTAAATGATCTAAAAGAAATTAGTAATCTTGCCAGTAATATAAAACACGCGCTCATACAGGATTACAATAACTGTGAATACCAAGTAGTATTGAACATTTTCTCAATACAAACTGATTAATTTGAATTCAGTCAAATTCAATTCAAGAATAACAAAGATGGAATGCAGGCTTAAAATACACTAAAAAAGAAGTGTTGATTGAGTTGTTGTGATATAAAATTATGTATGTATATGATGGCCGGCAGGGTTTCTTTACCTCTCCTCCTTCATCATCTTTCTATTGGATTTGCTACCATATTTCCCCATTCAGTCCACGATCCATCATAGTTCCTGACATTAGGATAGCCAAGCAAATATTTCAGAACGAACCATGTATGGGATGATCTTTCTCCTATCCTGCAGTATGCAATGATCTCCTTTTCTGGTGTTATGCCTTTTGGTTCATAGAGTTTCTTTAACTCATCTGCCGACTTAAATGTACCATCACTATCATTGACTGCTTGGCTCCAGGGAATATTAGCAGCTCCGGGTATGTGTCCTCCTCTCTGAGCATGTTCTGTAGGATACTCAGGTGGTGCTGTAATCTCACCGGTGAACTCCTTTGGGCTTCTCACATCAACCATGCCTACTCTGTCTTTTGCATCTAAAGATTCCTTTACATAACTCAAAAATACTCTTATGTTTTTATCTGGTTCTGATGATGCTTTGAAGTTCCCTTTAGGATTTTGTTGTTGTTGTTGTTGTGGAACATCTTTTGTTAGTGGCCTATCTTCTGTTAACCATTTCTTTCTTCCTCCGTTCATAAGCCTGGACATCCTTGTAACCGTAGTACTTGAATACCCAAAATGCAAAGGCTGCAAACCAATTGTTAAAGTCACCATATAGAACTAAAGTTGTATCATCATTAACTCCAACCTTCTGTAACAAATCCTCACATGCTTGTTTACTTAAGATATTCCTGCTTACAGGATCGTTTATATCTTTTTTCCAATCAAATAACACAGCTCCTGGAATATGTCCCAATCCGTAGTTTGCATTGGAATCATAATCTACTTCAGCTATGCGAACTCTTGTTGTATCCTTTGAGTGGTCTACCACCCATTGCGTATCCACTAAAACTTCTGGATGTGCATACTCCTCCATTAATAATCTCCACTACGATATTATTTAATGACACAATATATTAGGTTTTTACAATGGCAGAATCTTCTTGCAATACCTTGGAGAAAAATACAAGAGCTCCTGCTCCCTTCATCAGAACTCTTTGATGGCAAAATGCGGTAGCAATAATAACAAACTCAATAATAAGTGGTAACAGTTTAAGCTTCTGTGTGAATTAAGAGGTGGCAACAATTGTTTTTATGTATCAATTTAGATTAGACTTGTGCGTCTTTTAATTAGTATGTTTTCTTAAAATCATCTAATGTCAAAAGCACTGGCAAAACAGTGGTCATGAATTAAGAATAGAAGAAGTTAACAAAGCAAAAGAATGGCTTCACTCTTATTCCTTATCCCGGTTAAAGTAAAATGGATTCATAGTCTATACATCGGCATCTACTATTTTGACTAAACACAAGATTGATTCAATTGAAATCTTATACTTGTTGCGAGAAATCTTTGATGATTCTTGTTATTGTTGCTGCTGGTAGTATACATATACTATTGGTGTATTATCGTGTGGAGAAATGTCAATACAACAATTTAATTTATAAGACCAAACGCTGATTGCCTCTAACAAAAAATGTCAACTACCACGGATATAATAAGATATGTGAAACATAATAAAGTCAGTTTAAAAGCAGACAAAAGAAAGGAAAGCAGCAAAGTGCTTTTGGAGTTCTTCAAAGACCTAGAAGGAAAAGCAACAGGGATGAGAGGATTTGTGGTAATGGATAATGTACAAGAATCACAGGAATCTGTTGTCCTTACCTTTTGGGAAACAAAAGAAGATATGGATGCATTTTATCAACCAGATAATAAAGCTCTGTCTGATTTAGTTGAAAAGCTAAAACCTTCATTCTTTAGGTTAACAACATAAGAATTACATACACTATGATTCAACTAGATCTGGTTTATCTTATCAGGTATTTGGAACATATCGAAGCTATGTTAAGAAGAAGACTGTTAGCTTTTTACAATAGCTAGAATCATATCACATTCTGGATTTGGACATGTAAAGACGCTGAATTGACCAGAATTATCATTTTCTGGTGTCATTTGATCTGCTGCATATTGTTTCTTACAATATGGACATTTTGCCATATATCTATGGGGCTGTTTGTTGTATCTTCAGTTAAAAAACCTTTGTTTCTTCAACAAAGTAGTAAAAGAGCAAATTATTTTTACTGTAAAAAGTATCTAAAAAGCTAATACTAGATTGATACCGTGTATAACTATAGTATCAATCCTGCATATGCAACATGAAAAATATGCTACATACAGAAGGAAAGGTTACTGTTGGCAATAACATGTGTGTCTTCACTAGAAAACACATGTGCTGCTAGCCTTTTGATAGCACTTGCAATTGCTGAAGTAGCTGGATCTATTGAACAAGTCTTTGCATATAGTAGTCAGTCCACGACGAACATGGGAATAAAAGATTGGCTTCATTCTGGACAAGTTGATACTCTCAGATTGAGATAAGGCGCGTTGATTAAGTAGGGTACTTCAACTATACTTTTTTACTAAAGAACTCCAACTACTCTATTTGTTCTTTACAAAAATTAAGCTAATAATCCGTATTCTTTTAGGATTTCTTTTAAATCGGTATATATATCTAGTTTGATATTCTTCTGGGGCATCCTCCTTCTTGTCTACTAGCTCAAAGCCAATCGATTGAAATGTTGTTGTAAGCCATTCACCCCATTTATTATATTCATTATCTGATATTGGTTGCAATAGCTCATCAGTTATCTCTTCGAAGGACTTTCCTGATAATACAGCGTTATTATTATCTTCAAGCTTAATCCTGGATTTAGCAATTTCATACTTTTGTTTATCTATTACTACCATTTCAGTAACAAGTTGGAATGTACCATATATTTTCATCTTCAAGAAAACAGTTTTGTAGAATGGTTCCCAGTCTTGTTGATTGTCTTCATCAACAAAGTTTGGACATGGTAATACTGCAATAACACGATCTAATGAGTTATCAGGAAATGCTGGTATGAAATCCACAAATGAGCCATTTAATAATACAACATTATCAAGCTTAATCCTGGATTTAGCAATTTCATAATTTTGTTTATCTATTTCAATCCCAATATAGATAGAATTATCATCTTTGTCTTGCTTGGCAAGTTTTTCCAATAGTAGTCCATCATCCATACCTAGCTCTAAGATGATTTTTGAATACTTTGCAGAAAGTGATTTAACTAGGTTTGCTACCCAGATGACTCTGGATTTTAGCCGATATTCTAAACATCGAGTCTAATAATATGGATTTATCTTATAAGAATTAAAATGATAGATCATTTTTAGGACTAGTATCAGTATATATATTTTCTTTAATAACCTATGAAAACGAGATAGTTCCAGTATACAATATGATGAGTATACCATTCAAATTTACATAAAACCTAACATTCTACAAAACAGATAAACGTCAGGTAATTGACATTATAGTGAATACTGTGGATTTATAGGATCATCCATTACAAATTCATTATTCAGATTTAAAGTTCCACCATATCGTATGGGACCTAAAAAATCTTAGTGTAAGAGAGATTCAAGATTTTTAATTGTGTATTATAACCATATCACATTTTTATTATGTACAGTGATTCAGATGATATTAGCATAATGTTATAGTACGTTGTGGAAAAGTATTACTGCTATATCTGAGGGTGATTAATTCATTTGCGATTACAACAACCTTTATGTTATTATTTCATTTCTTCGTGCTCCTTGCTTTTGTTCTTAATTTATGTCCACAGCAAGGACATGACAATCCATCCCAGTTCAGAAATACAGAGCAAACCTGACATCGGCGCTGCCCATTAACATAACGACCCAAATGATAAGATGGTTTTTGTGCTTTGTATCGTGAACAGACACCTTTACATGACAAGTTCTATCTATTTCTCACACTTATACGATCGCAAAGAACAAACACTTTAAACTCTTGCGGACCTTTGTTATTCCAACCATTAATCTCCGGTCTCTCTATCCCCAAGAATAATACCTTAGCGCATTTTAAAAAATAATAACATTATGAGTGGGGAATATGAATCGTTTTTCTGCTGACAAAAATTCACCATCATCCGACGAAAGTTAACACACTAAAAATCTAGAAAATCCGACGGTAAGTTAACAGAACCCAAATTAATAATAGTTATATACTAAAGCTCGTTTTGGGGTTTTCATAATTTCGTTATTAGTAGTATAAATAATTGCGCCCTTTATTATTTTTCCATCACTCTCCCTGCTTGGATATCTTTTGTTCTTTTTTCATGCAATTCATCATACCGTTTCTTTTTTTTCTTTCTATTGTTCCTAGGATTTTCATAAACAGCATTATTAAAGCCAAAATAACCTAATACAGTTTCTGCAGCATCAAGTATCATTTCTCTGTATTTATCCTTGTCATAATAATTCGAGTACTCTTTTCCTCCTTACCGTCTTTTCTCCTACTTTTTGTAAAATCTCTAAAGGCACAACTCTGCAAAGGGGATTGTTGTGTTTTGAATTTGTGTAGATATACTGGATAGTGTCGCCTTGTGTCGACGCAAACTTGCTAAACTGAAAAATCAAGGAATAATAAAAGTTTGAATTTATGTAAAATGAAGCAAGATCTAATTAGGCAAAACTAGTATGATGTGTGCGGTATCTTAAAACTAAAATTGGGAAAATCTATGCAATAGTTATGGTAGCTTAGTTGAATATCAAATAAGATCATCCTAAATCTATGTTTATTCCTGATTCTTTGAGACTATTTTCGACCTCTTTAATAATGTTATCTGCAAGTCCATTTTCATCGCTGCTGCTGCCTACCACTACTAGCGCTGCTGCTCCTACCACTACTAGCGCTGCTGCTACTACCACTACTGTCACGAACCTTATGTACCTTTATCTTACTACCTGAATCATCATTACTGCTACTAGCGCTGCTGCTCCTACTGCTCCTACTACCACTACTGTCACGAACCTTATGTACCTTTATCTTACTACCTGAATCATCATTACTGCTACTAGCGCTGCTGCCTGCTACTGCTGCTACTACCACTACTGTCACGAACCTTATGTACCTTTATCTTACTACCTGAATCATCATTACTGCTACTAGCGCTGCTCCTCGCTGCTACTGCTGCTACTACCACTACTGTCACGAACCTTATGTACCTTTATCTTACTACCTGAATCATCATTACTGCTACTAGCGCTGCGCTGCTGCTACTACTACCACTACTGTCACGAACCTTATGTACCTTTATCTTACTACCTGAATCATCATTGCTACTATGATGAGCGATTGCTGATTTAGTACTGGTGTCATCAGCTTTGTTAGCCGATTTACTACTAATACCTAGGTAAAGCAACTTACCGGAATCCAGAGTATTTGTAGGTGTTGATGCAGTATGAGGAGGAAAAGGAGGTGTACTAACACTATTTACTATGGCAGTAGTATTATTGTTGCCCACAGTTAATGATGGCTTGTCTTGTGGTGTTATTTTATTGGGATTACCATTATAAGGAATGGTCGCATTATTCCTTGTTGTCATTGTTTGTTGCTTTTGTTGTTGTTGTTGTTGTAGTAGTACATTAGCAGTAGGTGTTGTTGATGTTGTTGTTGTCGAAGTGGTATCCATCACCCCAGTAACGTTTACACTAGAATAAGTTGGTGATAGCATGGCTGGGTTGTCTGTACAAGTATACTTTGCAGTAATTCTGTTATCTGCTCCTGGCTTGATTGTAGTATAATTAGAGGTGAGTACAAAGTTCCACTTTGAGTAGTCGTTAGCTCCTCCTCCTCCTGTGCCTGCTGCAGTGGCTGGTTGATAGGGCCTTACATGATTTACGCTCATAGATACTTGACAATTAGAGGTTGCATTGTCTATAGATGTTCCAGATATTGTAAGATCTTTTCCTACTGGTATCTGTTGACCTTTAGTAGGTGATATTATTTTAACAGCTTTAGGGGAGGCTGTCGATGATGATGGTGATTGCGATGGTATATGTGGTGGTGTATTTGTTGATGATGATGGCATCTGCTGTTGAGCATATATAGTAATTGTATTTGTCAACAAAACAACAAAGAGAAATAAGCCAAGAACCAGTGCTATAGTGAAAAATATGGTATTCATATTTTCTCAATGATACCATCAGTATATTTGACTTGAGTAAGTTACTACTGTTTTATTTAATATAATTTATTGCTAACTTATTTCGTAGAACTATCGAGTATATTAAATAAGGTATAATTATTTATTGAACTATCGATGATATCATTTATTGTAACCAAATGATAATAAATAAAATGAGTAACAAAACTACTATATATTCTGTTAATAATGATACGATTTTAAAAAAGGCTATACCAATAAGGGCTGTCTTTTACTACATGTAGCCAGGCTGACTAAAAGCAGTGGAATATAGCCGCGGGCCGTATATTTAACTACATTCTTGGCTAAAATGAACAGATCTATAATTATAATGTATGTAGAGGGGGGGCCAGTCATATATCATATAATATAGAATGATGCTAAATAGAAAAGAGAAAGAACAACGTGTCATTGAGCTTTATCAACAAGGCAAAAACATTAGAGAAATTGCCCACGAGGTCCATATGTCATTTGCTGATATAGGAGCTATTGAAAGAAAAGTCAAAGGGTTGCAAGATGACGATAATAATAATTCAAAAGAACAACAAGATAACATGGCCCATACCACCTTATCCAAAGACTCGCAAGCTTTCGCATTGTTTTCAAATGGTAAAAAGCCTATTGAAGTGGCTGTTAAATTAGATCTGAAAGCTGATGTTGTAGATAAATTATACCAACAGTTTTGGAAACTTGAAGGACTTTATCAATTAAATTTAGTCTATAAAGAAATAAAGCGCTATCTTCCGTCATTCTTAAATTTATTCAAGGTAATGAAACAGCAAAAAATAATGAGTGAAAAAGATGTGGTAGATGCTTTGAAATTTGGCAAGGAATTGCCACACATTAAAGATCAATTTCAATTATTAGTTGAGGAAATAAACAACCTTGAGTATAAAAGAAATGGTCTCAGAACTGTTTTATCAGCTCTGCAAAATCAAATTACTGCGAGCAAGGGATTCATTGAAATCCTTTCAATCGATATTAGACCAAAAAATACAAAATATGGCAGAGACAGATAAAAAATTAGCACAGTTAGAGAATATAAAGAATATTAATAAAGATTATCAAAAGATTGAAAGGGTAGCTGAACAAAAAGCAAATGATATTTTGAACAATAGAAAGGCAGTAGTATTTGCAGCCGTTATAGCTGTTTTAGAGGCCTTGAGAAATCGTCCTGACAAACAGCAGCTTTTGATTTATGACTTTTTCTATCCATTAAATAATAATGGCGCTGCTGATACATTAACCAAAATGATGTCTTCATCGGCAGGAAATCCGAAAATTATCTTTCTATGTCATTTCATCATAAAGAGATATTGAAGATGGCTGAAGGGCTTTATGACGAATTGTTAAAAGCCGCTGTTAACAATGCGACATATTCTCTCGAATCAACATCAACTCACCAATTTCGCTGAAATAATCAGATAATCTATAAGAGCAATTCTGAGTCCCATCGCAGTATGCCACTAATTCGGCTAAAATATGGGCACACTTTGGAATCTCAGATTGGGGTTTGATAAAATGTGTAACTATTCCCCTATCATATATTTTTGCAAGTCCAGACTTTACTTTATCATCGTCTTCATACTCTCTTGGTTTTACGACTGAGATGTAAAACTGGTCAGCACTCCTCACCGGTGATTCTAAAATGATCTTTGATGAAATGTCAGGATTAGCAAAGATATCCATAAGAAGAAACGGATATTCTGAAGATATATCAAAGATTACAATCTTGGTATCTTGGCTATGCAATAATATTTTTCTTAGAATATTAGAGAGGAGGTTACTTTTACCACCTCCAGTAAAAGAAAAGATGCCGAAATGATATCTTATCATGCTATCAAAGTTAACATAAATTGGAATTTTTTGGTCTGAATTCTCAAACATCTTTATTAATCCAACTCTTGGGTCTTTTTTTGCTTCAGAAAAAGTTCCCTTCAAGTCCCAGTGCATCTTGTCTAAAACTTTACGATTATACATTTCACTGACAGTTGTTGCGTTAAGTATGTGTATACTCCATCGCCGATCAGAGGATATGAGAAACCTTTGATGTATTGATGGTTGTTGTTAATATTAGTGCGGATATCCTTTCCCTAGTAACACCATCGCTACTTCCATTACCATTGACAACCAAATCGTAATTGACAGGTATTGCACTTATCTGGATCATCATAATTGATTTATCATCAGTGTTCCAGTCAGCAACAGATTGCTCTATGACTTCCTGAACATTGCTGGTAGATGGGTTCAATACTCATAGAAAGATTCATCAGTTTTGTGCTTAAATTTAGTTGCAAAGTGTCAGCAGATATCTGATTGAGTGACAATAAATTAAACATGTAAAATGGGCCCAAGGGAGTGTGAATCAAATTTGACACAATATTTGGGCTCATGAGATAATATAGATAAATTCATTGGCGGTAAAAATAGCATACAATTGTAGGTCCGGGTTCGGTGGGATTGAGTACACTAGTGTACGTAATCCAAGTGTCTGACGGGTTCGGTGGGATTCAGAACAAATTTGACTCATTTTTGCCACCCAGAAGAAGCTGAATAACATTACTTTCCCTTTAGAATACAACGATCCCGTCTCCCTTTGTAGCACCAATTCTTTTAAAGAACAGCGCTAAATGAAGACAATGAGCCTAGAGGATGCTCTAACCAAAGAAATTCAGTCATGGAAAGGCTTTGAATATCCTCTGAGAGAGGAACCTGAAGTAATTGATAAATCCTATTACTATCATGATGAAAAACACTAGACATTAGGAGATTTCGGTACAGCGGATAAGTTAAGAACTGCTTTTATATCGATAGAATGTTTTATTGTAGTTAAGTGTTATTAGAAAATCCTCTCTGTAAATTACTCAGCATTCGCTATCCTATTATCCAAGCAGGTATGGCAGGACAAACAACTCCTGAATTAGTTGCAGCAGTATCTAATGCAGGTGGTCTTGGTACCATTGGAGCAACACGAATGACACCTGAGAAACTTTTAGATGCAGTTAGAAAAATTAAGATGATTACTACAAAACCATATGGTGTTAATTTGTGGTTGGGGCCTCAGGAGAGGAAAAGGATCAAGATATATCCTCGGTACAGCAATTTTTGGATCAGAAATTTCGCAAACCACTTGGTCTTCCGTTGAAATCAGTATCATTACCAGAATGTGACAATAAGGTTGCCACCTCCATCAAAATTGTCTGAACAACTACAAATAATATTAGAAGAAAAAGTTCCAATAGCAAGTTTTGCAATGGGCGATCCTGTAAAATATGTTGATCAAATTCATTCTACCGGTGCTAAGATAATATCAATGGTTACAAACGTAGAAGATGCAATTAGTGTGGCTAAGAATGGCTCCGATATTGTGATGGCACAAGGATCAGAAGCAGGCGGGCATAGATCTATATTTGACAACAACGGCGCACTTGATGATGGTTATGAAAATATTCCACTAATTGGAACTATGGCTTTAGTTCCTCAAATTGTAGATGCATTAAAAAAAGAAATACAGGCTAGATCTATCCCTGTTGTTGCAGACTGGTGGAATAGCAGATGGTCGAGGACTTCTTGCTCCCTTAGCATTGGGAGCATCAGGGATTGCAATTGGGACACGTTTTTTGGTATGCCGTGAAAGTGGTGCATTGCAAGGATATCGCGAACGTTTACTCTCTTCTACCGAAACCAATACAGTTGTAACTAAAGCTTTCACAGGAGTTCCTGCTAGAGTATTGAGTAATAATTTTGTAAAGGAATATGCAAAATCAGAATTAGAACCCCTTAGATGGCCTCTACAACGTTTCGTTACTAATGATATCTATGAAAATGCTCAAACTAAAGATGATGCAAATTATTACCCTCTTTATTCAGGACAAGGCTTACGCATGCTTAAGAGAAATCAGAGTGCTGAAGAAGTAGTAAATGAGATAATGATACAAGCCAAAGAACGTTTATTGATGGTAGAAAGACAGATGGAAAAATAGATCCATATTATAAATGAGTGCTAGAAATGATATTTGTCTATCCTGGTTTAAAGCAATATGCAAAAAGAATACGTACAAGAGATTTTGATAATGTAGGCTTTGACCTTTTATCAGCTTTTAAGAATGTATGAGATAAGACATACAACTAGAGTATCTACGATACATAGGCCAGTCATCGCACTTGTTTCTCCTCTCTAGGCATGAATTGCGAATGCTTCGAAGGAAAAAGACTGCTAGCTATGTCATCTTTTGCTAGGAGAAGTCGTGTTTGTAATCAATGAACTTGTTGTATTTGCTGATCCTCCTCCTAACGTGGAGGTAGTAGCAGTAGTAGTAATATAGGGATGTAAAAGACCAGAGTGAGCTTCAAGCCATGAATAAAGATCTGCCAAAGTATAGTCTTCGATAGGTCCAGATTTCTGATATAGTATTAACAATTATATCTATGACTCTTTCAGAATCATTTCTATGGAATACCCTTATTTTAACGCCTTGAGACAAGAACTAGCCTTTTTTGAGTTAGTTCTAAAATAAGTATTTGTTGTTTTGTATTAATCACACAAATTAAATTTATAATATGTAATTTACGCACACACATACATCTGATAGATATTCAAACAACTTGACAAGTCAATAATTGACTTTTATTATTGTCATTATGTATACACACTCACATCTATCACTGCAATCTATCAAACAATCAAACGAGTAACAATACCCAAGACAGGTTGTTCTCCAAAATGATTTTGGGTATCTTTATCATTTAATCTAATAGCGATTGTATTGCCTTTAGAAATCAATATTGATACATGTGCATTATGCCATACAATTACACCATTTATTTTGACATCAACAGTCCCATTGACTGATAGGCTATTGTCTGGTGTTAGTTGAACTATTTGTGGACTAGCTTTTTTGAAGTTTGTTATTTGGTGAATATGTGGTTTTGTTCCATCCATCGGTGAGGCAAGAAAGTTTGCAGCAAAGTTTGTTACGTTTCCTTTATGAACACTCAAATTCCACTCTCCTGATAAAATAACTTTAAACGCATTAGTTATGTTAAATCCAGCAGCAGATTCAGGAATTGTAATAACCAAGGAACTTATTGTTCCTATTGCAGAGAAAGTCTCTTGTCGAGCTTTTGGTATTGATGATGCTGATGATGACGATGTATTTGTAAGTGCAAATGCTTTATTATAATCAGTATGGTTACTGCTGTTATCAATAACTACTACAGCTAGCGTCATTATTAATATTGACAAAGACAAATATAATACAGAAAAAGTTCTACTAGACATTTTACTTAGTTTCAACACATTTGTGCCAGTAAATGTAATATGCGTTTATGTGCTAAACTGCTGCCTGTTTAGTAGCACCTTGCTTGTTGTTGAATTATCGCCATGGATCATAACCCTGGTGGAAAGTCGTACATAGAAGGTATATTATCCTGTGGCTCATAGTGCTATCTCTTGATGTGGAGAACAAATTTGTTTAAAAGACCCTTTTATAACGGCGTCACTAAAAAATTACAATGAATAAGAAATATGTTTATTATCTCCTTATCGCTGTTAGTGGAGTCCTATTTGCCTTTTATTTTTATAACACTCAGATAAACAAACCTAAATTTGGATTAGAAGTAGATCCAACAAAGGATACTACAGATATCTCTGGAATACAATATAGAATAAGGTTAGTAAATGTAGGGATAAAGCAACTTACAGGAATCGTCGTTGATTTAGGAAAAAATGATGTTCAGCGGTTATCACTTCTTGACCCTGGTCAGACATACTATTTTTATCCAAAACCTGATACCGTAGTGAGCAATGTAAGGGTCATCACAAAGGAAGGAATACATGTGCAGGCCAATTATCGATCACCAACAAAAGTTCTTGGATTGCCTGGAGCAGGAAGATAATATATTGAGATAATTTTATGATATAATGGATTATTTTATTCTGTTTTGATAGTAGTAAGTGCCAATAGGTACATTTGTGTATTAACTTTGAAAAATCAAATGCTGCATCCTTTTACTTTGTACAGAAAATCTACGAGTTATTGATCGTTTGTTTGTTTTTATATCTCTAGTAGTCCAATGAGCTTGATCAGTTAAGTTCGGTGCTAATTCAATAATGACATGTCCTTTTTTTCGTATGTGGATCATATAATAATAATGATATGATGATTTTATTTATTTTCTGGTTCATTTTCACATTCCAAACCAACTTTCATTTCGGGTCACTTACGAAATCCATTCTTATCAAGTGCACCGGGTTTGCCGCCATCAACTTTATTACTTTAATATCGACTGACCGACTTACTGCTTTGGTTTTTGCAACCAATCAACTAAGCAATTTGTCAATCAAATTACCTGAACTCTTTACAATAGTGACAAAAGCCACAATAGGGGCAGATTGGATTCGGAAGCGTTGGATAAAATTCAAAATACCAGTTTTAAATTCACAAATTATTTCTTTGGTTTAAATTGATCAGTACTAATGACAGAGGCAGTATTGATGTGGTAGATAACCTGCTCGTCTTCCAGCCCCCTGTAAAGGTTGATGAGCGGGCCTAAATCTGCGCGTTTCGCCGCCTATGATCGCGACCATCAAAGGCAATCCAAGCAGACCAGCACTGACGAATGAGCCAAACAGTTTCATGATATACTCAAACACAACAAACTTGAAATGGGAAAAATTGCTATCAAATATAGTTGGCATAACTAAGATGTACTATGCTATTATCTTAATTCTTCTAGTAGCTGTTCCTTTATCCTCTTAGCTAATTCATCTATTGAGATTGGCTTTCTTGTGAAACAGCTTTTGCTTTGGTTGGGAAAGGCTGTTTTAAATTCATCAGTATATGATTCAAATGCTGACATAAAACAGACTTTTATTTTATTATCTATCTTACTCATGTGTCAATATAGTTCAAATCCATTTATCTTTGGCATTTTAACATCGAGAAGCAACAGGTCATAAATACCAGTTTTAAAATTTGATAATGCTTCTGCGGGATCAGTGAAAGCGACTACTTCAAATCCATTACTTTGAAGTCCTCTTTTTGCAACTGAAATAATATCTGGTTCGTCGTCTACAAGCAAAATCCTGATCGGACTTTTAGCACTTATGTTTTTACTGATTTCGTTATCATCGTTATTGTTAATACTGCGCAAGTTTAAACAGAACTATAAGTTTGCATCAACACTTTAACTGTTTCATCCCTTTTTATTATTATTGTCATATTTTTATAAATTCACCATCTGAAGATTAGTTTGATTTCAAACACTTTTTATTTAAATACTGAGGGTCATTCTTTGCCATATTTTTCATTACAATATCTACTGCGATTCTGATATAACAAAACACACCGGGATGACAATAGTATATTCCATCAACATTTTTTGGCAAAAAATGTAATATGTTATCTGATTAGTATTGTAAAGCAATACCAATTGTTCTGACAAATTAGTTTTATAACAATAGCTTTAGATCGGTATAGAAAAATTTGAATATCTGTTCTATTGGTGTCACTATTTGCTTTCCCAATTAGGACAATAACAATAGCAGATAATTGAGAACAGATTGGGGACAAAGCAAGAGAAGCTGCCTGCTTATGCAAATTTGGGTACAGTATATCAAAGTCTTGCTGATTCTGTAAAGGCAATTGAATACAATGACAATGCCGTGAATATTAGAAGAAATCTTATTGGCTCTGCTCTTAGTACCTCATCTCTCAACCTGTCAAGTAACTTCGATAGGGACCAAGAGCTGTACAAATCGTTTAAAAAAACGTTGATGGAAGAACTGTGTACTAAGTATAAAGATTTTAGTAGAAATAAGGGCATATACGATCCTTTGTTCAGAATTGAAGATATAAGGAAAAAGCGCAATGAAGGTGGATTTGGCATACTTGGTCTTGGAGATAGCTTATTAGAAGAAATGCTTCGAAGATTTGAACAAGAGTATCATTACATAATGCTTCAAAGTGAGGATAGAACTTTCAGTCTCACTGAAAAAGGTAAGCAATTTTGTAATTCAGACTGGGAAGATCTGAGAAAATATCTGCTTCGTCTTTAGCTTCTTGGCAGCCCTAATGATGAAGAGAAAGAAGTATGGTCGCATTACCAATGGCAGTAAAACATATGTTATCAGATGATGATGGCTATAGCATAAGGAGTAATTATTTTACTTTTCTCTGTCTCTATCACTTTGACAAGGTAGTAGTTAGTTATGATTTAGAGCCAAACGGCTTCTGCTACAGGACTATCAATTCTAGTCGGAGCCTTTCCTGAAGGCAAAGAAAGAAATCGCGCCCTAAGTGTTTTTGCGGCAGCGACGGGTTCAGGTTTTGCCGCTGGAATGATCCTGGGAGGGATAATCACAGCAACCTTGGGATGGAGATGGGTATTTGACATTAATGTGCCAATAGGAGTCATTGTATCATTGCTATCAATCAAGTACATTTCAAGTATTGTAAGGCGAACAGGTTCCTATGAAAACAGACGTCATCATCTAGATATTTTCGGGGCAGTTTCAGTAACAGCTGGGCTAATGTTACTTGTTTATTCTCTCGACAGTGCGCAGAATGTTGGCATCGGATCTCTTCAAACACTCGAGCTTCTTTTATCGTCAGTAATAGTCCTAGCTGCCTTTCTTTTGATAGAGTATCGCTCAAAGGCACCTCTTATGCCCCTTTAACGGTTACTAACGTGTTTTGGAGTTTTTTTATAGAAAGTGATCTCAGGAGATTCGATTGCGTCTTTTTATTTATGTAAAAGATTTGGTAATACCTGGGCAATCATGTACCATTACCAAATTAACATCTGGTCATCTTAACCCAGTTTCATGAATGATGTTTCTCCAATTTTTCTTGCTACAAGCGTGAAAAAAGCTATAGGTATTTTTGTCACATGCGGTGGAAGGATAGAAGAGTATGTTTATTATGTTCCTACGGACATTGTATCTCCTTTCGTCTGGTCATATTTGACTCAATTATGCCACCCACGTTAGAATAATGTGGATTTACAGAATGAAGAGTTATGGGACTAATTATTATTATGTGTCTTTTCTGTCTTTTTACTACTTAATGGTAAACTAAAATAAAATGTAGCCCCTATACCATCAGGGTTGTTTTGCGCCCATATTCTTCCACCATGAGCTTCCAGAATGCCTTTGGATATAAACAGGCCTAATCCTGATCCTGCCTCAGATGTAGTAACAAATTTGGAAAACAATTTCCCCTGTACATTAGGGTCAATACCCATTCCTCTATCCCTTACGCCAATAATGACCTCCTCCTCCTCGACACCACTATTACTATTAGATTTCTTATCGGCTTGGATGGACCTTATGTCTGTAAAGATTGTTATTGTGCCGATACTATCGCTACTATCACTATTATTTTTCCGTGTAAATTTAATGGCATTAGCCAACAGATTTGATATAACCTCATAAATTCTAGTTTTATCTGCTTCTACAACTATAGGATCCACTCTTGGATCAGCAGAGGCTATCTCTATTTCATCTCCTCTTGACTTTATATCGTCTACAACATTTCTTACCTTTTCGTTAATGTTAAACTTCTCCTTGTTTAGCTTTAAGGTTTGGCTCTCGATTCTTGAAACATCCAATATACTGTTTGTAAGGGTTTGGAGTCTAACAGCGTTTCTTTCTATAGCCCGTATCATTTCATCTCTTCTTTCAGGATGGCGTTGTATTAGCGCAGAATATCCTAAGATGGCTTGGGTAGGGGTCTTCAATTCATGGCTTGCAATATTGATGAACTCTCTTTGCATTTTGTCGTGTTCTTTTAGCTGTTTATTAACTGATACAAGTTGTTCATTTGAATTTTTTACTTGTTGATATAACTCAGTTTGCTTCCAAAGATTCTCAAATATAGCGACATATGATAAAACCCCTTCTTTACTATTTGAGCAGGTTGACAATCCTATTGCTTCAATAAAAGTTGTCTTTGAATCATCTCTTAATTCCATCACCAATGAAGCCTTTCTATCAACTACTAAGATTGTAGCTTTGGTCTCTGTCATTTGTTCTATGTATCTAATATCTATATTACCAGAACAGTGTTCTTTTAGTTGCTGTACTTTTTGTTCAATTAAGCTGTTTGCAGGCAACAATATTCTAACTTTTACCTTTCGTTCTTTTGCCGCCTGTTTTGCTAATTGTATAGCTCCAATCTTATCTTGACGAATGAGAGCATTTGGAGTAGGAAATATCCATAATATTTCTTCCGCAGCTGATTTTACTATGTTCAAATATATTTCCTGTGCTCTTGCTGAGCTTGGAATAACTTCAATATCAGCCAAGTCAACTCCTGCTTCAATGTCTCTTATTCTCTCTACAGCATCGATGCCATTTTTCCATAACTCTTCAAAAATAGAATTATAGTGACTAATGTAGGCAGGTTCGTTACTAATTAAAAGACTCTCCATTATTCTTCCTCCTTCCATTTTGTCGATAGTAGCATTGAAGTTTTTGTTATCAATAGCAAAATCCATGTGTGTCAGATTTTTGATATGTCTTATTTTCATTCCTTCATTTAGAAATATTTTAACTAAATCTATACTATCTTTGTTTATAGAGGTAATCCATCTTACACCTTTGCTTTCTTTTTCTCTTCTGCTTCTGTCTACTATTTTTTTATAATCATCAAAGAAATTATTATAGACTAGTTTCATTCCTCCAATTGAACAACAAGTTGATTGCTCATAGGTATTCTCAGCAACAGATTTCAGATAATCGAAAATTTTCTCCTTATCGTCTAATACTTTGGTTTCTATGGGTTCTACTCCTTCTTCTATCTCCATTATCTTCTGCTCAGCTGAAATTGCCTTACTCCAATATGTGTCAAAGATATACTCATTTTGTTTTACAAGTTCCTTTACATTACTTTGAATTATCTGAGCTGCTACTTTCCCTTTCTCAAATAAAAGCATAGGAGCAAGGTATTCTATTTCACTTATCATAAAATTTCCTTTTATTCCATCTAAATGTCTTAGCTCACTAACAATGTACAGCAGTTCTTTACAAAAAGAAATATTTTCAGTTGTAATTTCTGTTAGATATCTAAGCCTAACTCCTCTATTTTTAGCATCAATAAATGCATTCCTTATTGGATCAAGTGCGATAGCTAACTGAGGTCGTGTATAATTCATACAAGTATCAATTCTTTTCTTTGAACTAGAGAAAAATTGTAATTCTGTATTTATTACATTTTCAATACCATAAAATACCTTAATCTTTTTTTCGTTTTGCGTATATTTTCTTAAAGAATACAGGATAATATAAAATAATATGGTAAAATGTTTAAGAATCTTGGGAAGATACGTATAAAATATCCCTTTAAACTAACTTATGAGTGAGGTAGTTTCTCATATTCTGTTGCTTGTCCTATTATTAAAAAGATACCTAGTTAAGCAAATACAAAATGCAAGCTGCTCATCCTCTAGGTACCGGCTATGCTAGTGGAATGCATATGAGTAATAATTTGGTTTGCATCAGACAAATCTATTGAACCTAAATTAGAAAAAGGAAAACATAAAGTTGATGATGCTGTTATTGTATATAAGAAAAATTACTTACAAAAACATGTAATTCAGTTACGCATCTATTTATTTGACCGTAGTTTGGTTGCCTGAATTTACACTCTAGTTTGCATAATTAGTTTATCGAAATGTGGATTTATGATATAACTGCTAACTATGTTCCTTCTTAGTCTTGGTAACCGGAAAATGACAAACAACCATGCCACACTTCGCACACCACTTGGCATTTTTGACATTAGCTTCTTTGTTGCAGTTGCTGCTGCAGTAGACTGGCTTTACTTTTTTTTCAACTTCAGAAACTTCATCTGATACAAAGCCTTCAGCTTTTAGCACTGCATTACTTCCTTGATTGATTGTTAAACGAATGAATGTAACGTAAATGCATCTTTTATTTTTAAATCATTCGTTGAACAGCCGGTAACCCAAACCTCATACATGTATGTTTAAACTATCAACAGCAGAAAATTATATGTCCGTTACTTCTTCTTCCTAAATAACTGCATATAATATGCCATCAAATCTGCGACGGCGATAAATCCTACTATGCCTATTAAGCTGGCTATAACTGAAGCTATGAATGGTTCAAAGCGCTGTATTAGTAACCAATAGTGTACATATGGTTTAACAATGTTATATTCTATTTCAGCTACAGACATAGTAGATATAAGTTTTATAATGACCCATTTTATATTTTGAAATCTTCTGTTTCGAGCAGTAGATTGTTTAAGGTATTTTCCTCTATTATCAATATAAAATAATACACCAAATATAGTATAGAATATAACATCCTCGATAATTAGAGTAATTAGAGAATTCAAAGCGAATATGAACTTTGGTGCTATTAGCTGGCTGGTTATAGCACCTGTAATAAACGCAGAGACAAAACCAATAAGGATATTTTTATTAAATAAAAGATATTCTTTATACTTCAATTGACTTTTTTGATTCCTCTGATAATCTTTATGATTCAGCTTTGGTATTATCTTTATTATAATAGAGTTCCAATCATCGTAATCCTTGATTCATTTTTTATTCTCAATAACATTAGGTGAATTACTCTATGAAGGTAAAGACAAACAAACAGGAATGTGAATTTTGATGATAAAGGACAGCTGGCATCCTGTGCACCAGATAGTGATACCACTTTATATTTATAAAACCAGATAATAATAGTTAGTAATGTGTTGTTGTGGTGGAATCGATAGAGCATGCCCAGGATTTTACTTGACTGAAGAAGAAATAAAGGTATTTATCGCCAAAGTCAAAATGGCAGCCAAATATCTATTTACCATACTTACAAAAAATAATAAACATTTGAAGATCCAACAAAACTAGAGTCCAAAGATGACGAAAAAATTTGCAGTTTCAGGCTTAGCACTATTATGAAGGATATAACTGCACCAAATCTATAGCCTTCAGAGTACAATGCTTACGGAGAGGCGAAGATCTCCTAAATAGAAAAGTATGTGTCTACCAACTTCCCTTTGAGCTAAGAACACCAGACCCCTGCATAGCTGTATTTTGCAGGTTTTTTCTAATATGAGTAAAATAAAAAACCACTGAAGCTCAAAGCCTCGTTGTTGGCAGCTCTCTTCTTTTGCTATTAATCACTGGAACTTGATTCATAGATTAACTATTGCAGATGTAACAACAAAAACAACTGCTAAAACCCCAAATAAAGCACTTTCGTTATCTATCAAGAGTGAAGGCAAGAGTTAATGCAGTCTTGCTTGATGATCAAAGGAGTTCAATTTTAACAAGACTTATTCTCTTGGCCCTCGTTATCGATTTCTTCTGATTGAATAAATGTATATTCTTCTCTATATGCATGATTCTGATTAGCTGCTGTTGGACTTGATCTTACATGACTTTGTTGTTGTTCATTAGATGGTGGCAGCATTGGGAATGATGATGGTAATGATGATTTGCTAAAAGTGCAATCGGTAATAATTTTGTTTATACTATCTTTTACTAGTTTATAGAACAGCTTTTCAGCTTCACTTATTATGATAGCTACATTGGCTTCAGTATCATAATCTGGTGATGAGTTTTGTTGCTGTTGCTGCCTGTACATATAATTCTGGCCGTTGCTGCTATAATCTATTATCGAAGGAGACATGTTATAAAAAAATGACCTATATCTTTCTGGATTATTTCTTATTGAATCAGTTATAGACAAAATGGCACACCTTAGGAACATTTTTACATTTGATAAACCGCCGAGGACCTCTTCTCCAACATTTGTTATGACTTTGAGGTATTCTTCATTACTGTCCTGAAAGTCATTTACAAGTGCTTCTAGTTTCATCTTTTTCTGGTGGAGCTCAGCCATTTGTCTTTTTTCTTGTTCACAGGATAAACGACAGGAGTCGGATGTATTGCGTAAATCTGATATCTGGTCGCTTAATTCCTGCAAAATCATGGTTGAGTTCCTTTTATCTCCTTCCAGGGAATATACCTCCCTTTTGAGTTCTTGGCATCTCTGCTCCACCGATGGTAGATGATTGTTAGCAATTGTAAGAAGTCTAATGACCTGCTGTGTATTCATACCTGCAGCCTTGGCCGACTTGTATAAGTTCAGAAAAGAGACAATATCACCTTTAATTTCTTCATAAATATGATGGAGATCATGAAGATGGCATAGGTTCCAATACTCCTTGTATAATTCAATTACTTCCACCTGTCTTAGGTTTAATGTAATAGCAACATCCATTGGAGATTTACCTGCTAAAAACAATTTGTAAGCCTGTGACGATACAGAGAGGGATTCCTCTGATTCCGTCCCTTTAACTACCTTATCCAAGATAGTTTTAATGTCACGTGGACATACCCTTGCCTCTTCAGCTATTTGGCGGTAAGTCTTACCTTGACTGTATAGTTCTAAAACCAGCTTTTCTTTTTCCTGTCTTGTTAATACCATCATGTTGTATTTATTTTATATAAATACAGAATAAAAAGAAACTAAAGCTCTTGTTATCATCTGTTATCAATTCGTTATCATTGCTATCGTTTTGTTATCTTTGATATCAACTGTTATCATGATATTTTAATTTGAACTCAGAATGCGAGTGAAGGGAGGTGATCAGATGGATTAATCTTCATTGATTATATTTTTTTAGTGTGCCTCTCTGTAGTGTAATTTGTTTACAGCGTGTGACTAGCTCGCATGGTCACATGCCGAAAGTATTTTGACATTCAGACACACGATGAGATATTATACTAATGTGATCCATGACTTCACATCAAAGAACCAGAATTTACCTAGATCCTGTCCCCAATTACTTTCGTTTCATAAGAGATTACACTATCTCCTCCTTCATGTGGTGCCTTGCCATCAACGACAGAATATTTCCATCCATGCCAAGGACAGTATGCTTTTCATAAAGTTTAATCAATTCTTTATCATTGCTACAGAGGATGTTTTGGATATCTTAGTTTAGTTAGTTTATTATGATTATCATTCAAACAGATGTTCTCCATGATATAGCTGATTGGCAATCTGATAAGTATGTCCTTGTGAACGCATTGTCGGTGAATGTGCTGCTAGGTATCTTGCTGTCTGCCACCAATATATGTGCTCTTGTTGTGCTATTATTATTATTCTCGTCGTCATCAGTAGATACAAGAGAATACTGTCTAAAGACTGCTTCAATCATCTGAATAGAATGAAAGTTACGATCTTCTCGTAGCAAAGCCTTTCCAATTATAGCTGAAAAGTCGATCTGGGTTTCCGTCATTATAAAGATAGTCTACAACTAACTGTCCTGCTTGATTTACTTGCTGCTGCTTATCTAGAAGTGTTGGAAGTTCTTTTAGTAACATCTCAGGATCTATAAATTTGCTATCATTACTGACGTTTTCCATCTTCTTTGGCTTTGGCAATAGTACTGGCGGGACATTTAGAAAGCGATTAAGATAAACTCTCATTGCACCATCAAACACACCTCGCAATAGCTCCTGTGTAGCTATCCTTCTTAACCCCTGATGTACAGCGTTAGCATACGTAAATGTATGTAGTGCAGTATCCCAGTCACTAAATTCATTACGGGTATGAAATTGTACTATGCGCAAAGCTGCAGCATAGGCTACTATACTGGCCAATTCTTCTTCACTAGCACCTTGGCTTAAGGCGGGGTTGTTGCCTAATTTGATATCGCATATGGTGTCACCTTTATTCCCAGTTTGTTTGCACATTGTAGTCTGTTAAGGACTTCTAGGTTCCAGCCTATTGATTTAATTAATCCAAATCTTTTCTGATTGTTCTTTAATCTGAATGTGCAGTATAGCTGATGATGATGATGTTTAGTTTCTTCAGCTCCAAATATTCCTTCTATCAATCCTCTATAACGATATATTGATGCATTGAATATCTTTGCTAGCCTTCTTTCTGTATTTGTTCTTCTTACTACTGCTATTCTTGTTCTTGGAGTTTTTTCTCTGCTTGATATTTGGAAGCATGTTCATGTTAAACACTGACTGGAAGTTCTTGTTGCCATCATAACCTCTGTTACCATTGAATGTTGAACCTGCAAAGTCTAATCTATATTTCTTCAATCTGTTTAGCATTGTTCGGAGTACTGGAGAATCGTGTGTTTTCTTACTGGTAAGTCGTGTATTAAGTATTATGAGATGATCAAGTATCCCTGTGATATGCCATTTCAGATACTGTTTTACCCTTATCTTTTCGAATTTCTTACTACTACTATTTTTGATAAATCGTACTTCGTATCCGTACCTGTTTGTCTCTACACCGGTGCTATCTGATGCGAGAATACCCTTCTTCCAGCCTGATTCTTTCAAACATAGATAAGCTGACCATATTAGTACACGTTCAAGATATATCAGCGGTATCTTCTTGAATGTACGTGATATCCACGTATGATCTGGATATGGCTCGTTATTCCATGGCAAATTAAGAGAGGGTACTATATTCTGTATATCTCTGTACGTTGAACCGAAAACAACCATCAATATACAAATACAGACAAGTTTTTCCCAAGAATGAATTGGTTTCCTTCCTCTATTACTGTTCTTCTTTGAAGTAGGAGGAGGATTTTCTTTGACCAGAGAAACTATATTTTCGATAAGCATATCTCGTTCTAGGGTATGTGCTAGATGGTAACACAACCAGTAACCATCTTTCCTCTTGTGCTTGCAAGTCAATAAGAGGGTGCATACCCTTTCTAAGCTAAATCGAAAACCGTGAAATCATATTTACAGTC
Source organism: uncultured Nitrososphaeraceae archaeon (assembly GCA_963825865.1). Lineage (GTDB taxonomy): Archaea > Thermoproteota > Nitrososphaeria > Nitrososphaerales > Nitrososphaeraceae > CAWGVG01. The sequence continues at coordinate 31,199 of CAWGVG010000036.1, forward strand.
AATTAAAACGAATTAGGCAACAACCCCAATCTATCCTATTATGTATACAATTGAGACCTGGGCATAATTCCTGCCCATATTTTGACCATTTTCTATTGATGATTTGATATAAAGCTAGCCTCAGGGTGTCTGATGTTTTATGGTGACAAACCTTCAAACAGTCACAAAGGCTAGCTGCCAACAATACTTCAGAACCTGTCTTAATTAGCATTCTACATTTCATAGGGCGGATACCTTGGCCTACATGTCAGAAAAAGAAAAGAGGAAGACCGTACGTATACCCTCCAACTGTAATACTGAGATGTTTTGTTGTTAGGATATGGCTGAGATTGGATTCTAATAGCGCATTACATGATTTCCTTGCCATGGATTATTATCCATATAACAGAAAGATAATGAAAACTTGCGGATTAACCAGTCTTCCTGACAGAAGGAAATTTGACAGAAGGCTTTCGACAACATCTGTTGACATCAAAGAAAGGATATCAATCATGGGATATCTATTTGTCAAGGAAAAGTTAGTTGACCCATACATTGTTCCTCAGTTCCAAAAGGTGTACGTTACATGACTGCTGCTGATTCTGGATATGACGACTACAAACTATACGATTTAAGCATAAATAGAAGAAGATTTGAGCTGGTATGTCCAGTATCAGAAATATATAACAATACAAGTGACAGGCTGTAATTGATAGAGTTCTATGAATCTGAATTAGGACAGGCAATTTACTCATGGAGAAGCATATCTGTAGAACCATGGATAGAACATATCAAAGACGTTTTCAGAATAGATCCTTTGACAATAAGAGTATATCAGAAACCTACAGGACAATACTACTATTATTACTACTCTGTCAAATGATCGTTTAATACAATTGTATGACTCACAAAGAATATCCGAAAGCAATCAAACACATGTTAGGATGCTCATCATCATCATCGTGATGAATCCGCTTATATTAGTGAGTTATACGATGGTGAATTCTCGATCTCATCTGACAAGTGTCAATCTGCATATTATTGTAAAATCTACTTATTTCGACGCCTCTAAATCTTTCATAATAAAATTCTATAACAAAAATATATCACGGTCCTAATCTATCTATATTACATCCTGATAATACATTATTATATAATATTAATTATACAGTTACATCGAGATAATTTGGTCACAAGAATTAATGGCCGAGTAAAGGAATAATCTTTGCTATTGACAAAATCTAGTCCGATCTTCTAACAAAAGAATTGTTAACAAATTTGCTAGTAACAGACCATTATAAAACAAGATATCATTCAAATTAGCAAAACTCGGTGCCAGTCTTGTAAGAAAAATTCGATAGTCATACAAGCAATTAGTTGTGATGTCATTGCTCATATTTAGAAATCTTATGCCTTTAATGATGTAATTTTCTTATGGAGACAATATTGATCAGGCGTATGTCGAGTACAACCATGCATATGGGAGCAATGCCGACATAGGTCACAATAAATGACCTTTCGAAATTTTTCAGTATTGGACCCACTACATAGAGTTACGAGCTATAGCATATGACCTATCTTTAAAATTGCTCCTAGGACGCAGCTTCACAAAAATATCGTAAGTTGCAGAATAATGATAGTAAGTGCCATTTTTAGCCTCAAAATAAATCTGATAAGGTTCATCCGAAGCTTGTAGTTCTCTTATGAGAATCCAATAACCATCAGTCACAGCCTCGAAATAACTGGCTTTGAGCGCTTCCTCCCATTTATCTTTGAGAGGGCTCTTGTCTGATACAACTATTTTGAATAATTGAGATTCTACACGATAATCTTTAAGGTTATTTACGATTGGTTCAGTATTTTCGTTGCCGATCTTGATGTACGAACCAATCTCCCAGCCACTATCGATGTCTTTTCTAGCATAGTAGCGTAATTCTCCCTCAGTTTGCAATAATTTCTTTTTATCTTCTGGATTTTTGCACCCTGTCAGGAAATTTGCTTCTACCACCGGGAAGAAAATAGCAGTTTCCTCATAGATTTCAATTCTTTTATCGCCTGTTCTGTCATAATGTGTAGTGGTATTTTCTCTATATCCATTTTCTCGACCTTCAACTGGCAAATAATCAACATTGGCTCGTAAAAAAATTATCGGATCATTTTTTGAATAACTATCTGGATCACTGGAAAGCACCCATTTCAACCATTCAGACGCCCATTCTCCATAGGATCTGCCCCTAAAATTTTCATTAGGAGGAACTATATCGAGTTTTTTCATAAAAAAAAAACTTTAATATGTCTTAATAAAGTTATACTTGTAGTGATTTTCTTCCAGGTCGATATGCGTTGAACATTTCTTATCGGTGTTAATTATCGAATCATTGATTGTGAAAAATAATGCTACGAGTTCATATGGAAAACGGATGCTTCACTTGTGATAAAAACTCGAATTGGTTCTAGGTCTTCAGAAGCTTTTGGAAAGTGACTTATACGATTGGAATCACCATATGTGGCATTTTAAACCAATTACCTTTTTCATACTGGTATAACATTTTTTTATGATTTGATCCTGGCAACTACCGATCCAGAAGAAAAGCTGTTATTTCAAAATCTCTAGTTAAATAATAACATAGGCATTAAAATGAAGGTTTTTAAAATTAGATGTAACCAATGTTAAGCGACATACATTTATAGTCGATCGAATAGTAGTAATTGGGTTTAGTACTAGTTGGGTGAACAAGCAAACGAGCTATTAATAAAAGGAAAGGAAGCTTACAATAAAGGTAATTACAAGGATGCTGAGCAGTACTATAAAAAAGCAATAGAGGATCCGGATCAGTATTATAAAAGATGTGCTTTAATTAATTTGAATGTTCTTTATGGAGAAGGAAGCCACGAATTTTCCAAATCTGTAGAAGTAAATCGAAAGCTATTAGAAATTGACGACAGTTCGGAGGCTAAGACAAATCTGGCAGAAAGTCTATTAAGGGATAGAAAGTATGAAGAAGCACGAAAGTATGCGTTAGATGTTGTGAATGCGCCTAAACATACTATTGGTGAACGTGACGATACTGATATGTTATACCCTGATCATCTAGATGATAAAGGCTATAAAACCGTTAACACATTATTCACTTTGTGTTCATACTTATTGGAGGAAAATAATAACTTTAAAATTCCTGATGAAAAATGGCTATTTGTAGGACTAGCCAAATCGATAAATGACAGCAATGCAAGTGACAAAACAAAAAAAGCATTACTTGCTGTTATAGATTCATTTAAATAAATATCAAATGAGTAAGCAATTAGAGAAGCTGATTCTCTTATAACAGTATAGATGTTTAGGACTAAGGAAGTTAATATATGCTAATCTAAAGCTATTGTTATAAAACTAATTTGTCAGAACAATCAGTATTGCTTTACAATACCCAATCAGATGATATATTACATAACTGCTAACAGTGACTTCACATACATAGCCTAAGAGACATAATAGTGAAGGTTTAGCATTTTACTATTAGCTCTATATTCACATCAATCTGAATCCTGCCAGATAAACATGAACTGGATGTCCTAATATTGTGTTTTCCTGGAGATAAAGGCTTAAAAAAGATCCAGTAGCCGTCTCCCACCCCTCTAGTTGACCCGTCTTTGACTCCATAAATGTTATTTGCCAGGAAAGGAAAAATCAAATGGCGGAGATTGCACCCGATGCTTTTCTGAAATGAGCAAACTAGCACCGTCAATGTTAGCCTCTTTTTTTACAATATCATCAATATTGGATTTAGCATGTAAAATCATTTCATCCTCAGTTTTCAAACTAGGGTCTTCAGAATAAGATGTAGTGAAATTTATAACTGGAAATAATACTGCTTTTCCAGCAGGAATAGTAATAGTACGTTCAACCTTTCGAGCAATTGTGCCTGCCAGAAACAACACATTAGGATCTTCTTGGTTAATAGCCCACCTTTCACCAGTATCATCATAGGCTGGGTGATTTTTTTTTGGTATAGAAAGAAACCATTGCCACCACCTAGTTGTCCACTCCTGGCATGACTTATCAAAAGGTTTTTCATATAGGCTATACATTGTGGGTATGCTATTATCATTGTCAGTCATAGTTTACCTCTCTACAAGAATAATAGTAGGTATTTTTGAACCGGCACGTTTTCGTCAATTGCATGTATTGTCATAAAGTTAGCCTAGTTATAAGCTCGATCTTTTTAATTTCATTATCTTTGTAAAAGACACAACTTCCAGTAAATATTTTAGTTTTTAGTGCTTTATGAAACAATCCGCAAGAATAAACTTAAGCAATCTGGTAGTTGCCATTAATTGTTAAGAATAAGCAACCCTAGGTACAAATTAAAATCATGATTGAGGCTTTATAGTTATGTGATACGTTACTTCTGTCTCAAAGTGTGGTTCAATACCATGGAAGTTTATTGTGTGATCTCCGTTGTTAAAAGGTTCAAAGAACACCCAGAAGCCATCAGATGAGCCTTCGTAGATCCAGCTCTAATATTCCAAACATTATTTTCCGGTAACGATAAGTCAAAAGGTCCAAACTGAATACGGTATTTGTCTAAATCATGCAGTTCCAACCCATCAATAGTTGCTTCAAGAACACTCCAATGAACAATATCCTTCGCAGTATGGGAAATTAATTCTTCATCTGTTTTAATAGATGGTACTTCAGAATATGAGAATTGTGAAACAATTAAAGGAAATAAAATAGCCTTTTCACTTGGAATAATGCATTTACGTTCCGCCCAATGCATCTTGCCAGTTGTTCCAGCTAGGAACCATACAGGACCATTTTGCCCTTCAGCACATTTTTCACCGGTACTGTCAACAAGTGGATTATGATCTTTTGGAATTGATAAAGCCCACTGCCACCATTTAGCAGTCCATTCACCATATGGCAATCCATAAGGTTTAGAGTCTATTGGAAAAAGTTTTGGTGTGCAAACTGCATGTCTTGGCATTGAAGTTTTATCTGAATCTTCAGAAGTAAGTTCAGTCATAAAATAAAACCTCCTTCTTCAAAGTCTTTAAGTCGTTGTTATTTTCCAAATCAGCTTACATTGTAATAAAGTACCTTATATCTAATTTGAGATACCAAATTACCAGAAAAAACTCTAGGAAGTCTTCTGCAATAAGATTATGCCTGGGGTAATATAGACCAATAAGATAATTATAACTCTTCTTTCCAATATATCCTAATGCAGATGTCAAAGAATAGCATTAGATTAGCAAAATTGATAAGAATCTATTCATATTTGTATGATAAATTGTTCAAGTCATCTTCACCATTATCATCATTACATCTTAAGAGTAGAAATAAATATACTACAAATAATGGTAGTGCATCAACAAGAATAAAATCTGTGGAGGATACACTCACTGAAATTATTCCACTCTGTAAAAAAATTGGTGTAACAAGAATTTCAGATATAACGTATATGGACAAGTTGTATATACCTAACTATACTGCAATATTACCTGGCACAGAAGACTCAATATGGGTTTATAGTGGAAAGGGACCAACAAAAGCACATGCCAAAGCAAGTGCATTAATGGAAGCAATAGAAAGATATTCTTCTCTTATCTAGTAATTATTCTAAAAGTTTTATTCAAGGAACTTATTTGCAGTTATCAAAATCATACAATAAAGTATTGCATCCTGATGAAGTAGTAGAACCTGTTAATCAGGCATATAATGACAGAGATTCTATTATGGATTTCTTGCCAGGATTTGATTTACTAACTAATGAAAAGGTTTTGGTTCCAGCGCAGACTTGCATTATCCAAATATTCTGCAAAACCTCCAGCTATCTGTGCATTTCCATATTCTCATACAAATGGACTTGCATCTGGCAATGTATTGGAGGAAGCTATATGTCATGCATTATGTGAAGTTATTGAAAGAGATGCATCAAGTATAGCTGATTTATGTGCATCTTCTATACCATATAGCTATCTTAGAAAAAATAAAAAATTCATTAAAAAAAGCAGAGAATGGCGAATATCCATGTCACTCAAATTCCTGCTGAAGATAAATTTGTAGACGATTCAAGTATTTTTCCAGATGTTGATATTTCTGAAATTGCAGAGGAGTTTGAGCCCATTAAATTTTTAGTCAAAAGATTTAGTGATGCTGGCATCCCTTTATTGATAAAAAATATAACACAAAAAGATATTGGCATTCCTACATTTGTTGCAAGCAGTATTGAATGGATAACCAGTAATTATGGATATTTCGCTAAAGGTTATGGAACACATCCTGATGCTAGAATTGCTTTAATACGCGCAATAACAGAAGTTTCACAAACAAGGGCAGGTAATATTCAAGGTGCAAGAGATGATTTAAAAAAAATACAATATAAAGAAAATGAGGAGATATACAAAAGAAAATGGCAATTTATGCCTGCATCATCGTCATTGACTAGAAAAAATAACGGCAAAACTATTAAATTTTCCAAGATTAAAACGTATCTAAACAAAGATATATTAGATGATATCAAACTTATTTTAAATCGTTTAAAGAAGGCTGGATTAAAAAGAGCAATAATCGTTGATTTAACTAATCCTAATGTTGGAATACCAGTTGTAAGAGCAATAGTGCCAGGGCTTGAAACTTTTGAGGTTGCAAAATTATTTATGGGTAACAAAGCATTTATGGGTAGAAGAGCAAAAAAGCATTTTATGAGGATCTTGCGTTATTGACAAATGACCGCATTACTATGAAGATTAATGAAAAATTAAAATCTGGTTCCCACCTGCTTATCAAAATCAGCTTCTAATTAAAAAGAGCGTAACATTCAAAATCTAGAAATGAAAAATTAACCAACTACACAGGTAAAATTTACCTATGTAGATTAGTTATGCCCAAGCTCTTCTGTCACATTTCCAGGTGTTCTTAATATGAGCGTTTTGTCAATAAAATCGATTGATGCTCTGCGGTTGATTAATGCTCTTAATGTTGCAACTGTTTTACGCATGATACATATTCCATTATTGCAATTAATAAGAGTTTTGGAAACTAAATTTTGTCGCTAGCAAAAGATCGCTCCTATTCTTAGGCCATTAATTCTTGCTACTTAACATAATTATAATCAAAGCTATCAGCAGAATTGATTATTCAAGTTCCAATCATCTATAGATCAGGATCGTCTAATCTGTTGTTTTTTTATCTTCCTTCTTTTTTCACTTCTCTTATTACAAAGTCTACATATTTTTTCAATTCCTTTTCATCCAATTCTACTGGTTGCTCTGTTTCTATCTCTAATCTGGCTTTGTCCTGATCAATTTGTTTGACAGTTTTTTCAATTTCTTTCTCCATTTCTGCATGTCCTATTATGCCTAATAACTTTGATTCTAAGGCATGTTTGTGTATAGATTTACGCAATTCATTATTTGCTGAAACAAGTGTTGCTGAATTGTAGATTCCTAACAACATCAAAAATGCTGTTATAATCAAAACCGTTATTGTTGCAAGCCCGAAAGGAGGATAGGGGGCAAGAGTTTGTACCACAGCCTGATCTGCACCAAATATTAAGAATATTCCCCAGCCAGAGATAATCATGTATGTCTTTAAATTTTTCTCATAACTTATGATTTTAGATATCTTCCAGAACGCGACTGCAAAGGTCAACCCTCCAATAGGTTTACTTAACGATAGAAACGTTGTCAATATGATGGAAACAGTAATAGGATCAATTGTTAGATACGAAATCATTATATCGGCGAAGATAAACTTGTAAAGGTAGTTTACTATAAAATAAATAAGTGGTATAGATAATATAATCCAGTAGGCTATGGCATTAATTAATTTTTCTTTGTAAGAATTCATTAATAAGGCTGTTGTAATCCATATGCTAATAAATGACATAATAGAAGATATTGTGTAAATATTATCCAAAAATACATATCTACCAAAAGATATGTCTACAGTGCCACCGATAAATTCTCGTGCCTCATCTGATCTGTCATTTACCTTGACAGTTGTAATAATAGCTGTCACGACCAAGTTAGAAGCTATTAGTGACATTGATATAAAATACAGAAAAACTATCGAATTATGATTTGATCTGTACCAAGAAATGAACAGCATAGATAACCTTGTTATAAAACCTGCTGCTGTCCCATAACTTATAATAATGATGAAAATTGGGATTAATTCTTCATAGTAGTTATTATAGAAGAGCTGAAATATCAAGAATCCCATCAAGATCCCTGATACAAATAGCGAAATTAACGAAATTCTATACAACAGATTAACGTTTAACCTTTTATTTAATCGATCTCTTTTAAATGAGCTTTGTATGTACTTAATTATAACAAATTCTAAAAGTAGACACAACGAGGTATTTGCGATAAATAATATGAGCTTGCTTTGTTGAGTAATAAAAGATTTATTAACGAGATCGTAAACCTTAACAATAGAAGTGTCGATTACTAAGGTAACAATCAAACCAATCATAATACAGAGAAATTTTTTATAGTTAAAGGAATTTTCGTATTCTTGGAGCAACTTTGATTAATAAAAATCAAGCTTAAAGATAATCCTTTTGTATTAGAAGTGTATTTTGGATATAGATTGAGGAAAATAGTAGGTTGTTTTATTGCAATTTCTGTCTTGTATGCATTATTACTCCTGTCATCTGCAATGTCGTCATTTGCTGCTTATGCTGCAGTTACTAATTTAGTAAATATTTTTCCACCAGATAGCAAGCCATATGGCTTATCGTATGAAGAACATATCAAAAACTTCTGGAGATGGGTGATATCACTCCCAAAAGACAAGAGTCCTTGGAATGATGCGACGGGAGCGAACTGCGATAACGGGCAATCAAAGACAAATTCATCAGTTTTTTACCTAAGTGGTAATGGAGGAGGTACATCTGATAGAACATGCAAAGTCCCAGCTGGGAAAGGTCTATTTATACCAGTTTCACCAATGGAGATTTCTGACAAGGAGGCTCCAAATAAATCAGTAGAGGATTTACACAAAATCTCAAAGAAAGATCAGGACAGTGTTACAAGCCTGTATCTTAAAATAAATGACAAGGAGTATAGCCGTGCAAGATCTTAGCAAGTATAGAACACATACAGGTGTTTTTGATGTGACCTTTCCTAAAAATGCAATTTTCGGAGCTACTGAAGGCACTTCTAAAGCTGTAGCTGATGGTTATTACGTAATAACCCAACCGCTTGCAAAAGGCACCTACACCATTCCGTACAAATCAAGTTTGATATGTCCAGGAACAGATTGTCTGCAGCCTAATTTTGCCCAAGATGTAAAATATACCATAATTGTACAATAGATATAATTATATTATATTCCTCATAAGAGAAGTTTTTCGTCAATGTGTCATTTATTTAGGCTATTCCCCGTCTTGACGACTACTTTCTCTTTTTTATGATTCTATTTCTTCTTGTATTAAATGTGCAGTATGTTGTTATCGTTATAGTTGTTGGCTATGTTTTTTGATTAGAAAGTAACACACTGAAACCAGCCCCTAGCGATTCGAGCTACCTCTTCAAGCGTACCTGGCTCTTCGAATAGATGCGTTGCTCCAGGGATAACTACGAGCTTCTTCTTTTCTACCTCCTGCAAATGCTTCAACGCATCTTTATTCAAGTCAATTACATTGGTATCATTCTCTCCTACAATGAAGAGAGTTGGCGCTTTGACATTTTTCAAAGCTTGTGATCCAGCCAGGTCAGGGCGTCCGCCCCGTGAGACAATAGCGCTGATAGTATTGGCACGTTCTGCTCCTGCAATCAATGCTGCTGCAGCGCCAGTGCTAGCACCAAAGTATCCAACAATAAGATTTTGAGTATCAGCTTGCTGTGCAATCCAGTCCGTGGCTGTAATCAACCTTTTGGCAAGCAGCGCGATATTAAATCGATGTTGACGAGTTACGAGATCCTCCTTTTCCTCTTCAACCGTAAGAAGATCAATGAGTAGTGTCGCAAGACCAGCATCTTGTAAAACTCGTGCAACGTATTGATTCCGAGGGCTATGCCGACTGCTTCCACTTCCGTGAGAAAATACGACTATTCCTTCTGCTCCGACCGGTATGGTCAAATGTCCTTCAAGTGTTGCTGCTGATGATGGTGTTGTCGTTATTACTGTTTCTATTGCAGTAGAAGCAGGTTCGTATCCGTCGACCGATATTCTAACTATAGCCTCACGACTTTTTTCTCGTCGTTCAATCATGAATTATATTACATCATTCCCTTTGCTTGCCATACTTATCTATATCTCTTCAAACTCTCAACTCTTAGGTTGATCTTTGCTAATTTTCAGGCTGTCAACTTTCGGTTGAGCACCCAAAAAGATCAATCCTTTGGTAGCATTCAACGCTTCCTTTGCAGTAATTGCAAGCGAACCTTTTCTGTCAATATTGGCTTTGAAAAAATGAAGCATAATCCTCAAGCTGTTACTACAGCTATGCAACTATACTTCAGCGGTGAGTCTTTATGAAATACTCAAAGTTTATCAGGTTATTGGGTGTTCAAGTATCATTTATGCAGGATGTTATGCACACAATCTGACAAATCTTGCAGGTTGGTTTACAGGCTTCTGATAAAGAGAAAGGAAACAATTGGTCTCTGTTGGTGACCACAAAGAGTTTATGGAAGGGACTAATCAACACTCATCAACCGAAAGTTGACAAGGTATTCATAACAACAAATCAACCGTAGAGACGACAGAGCCCTTCAAAGTAGTATTAAAATACGTAAAAATATGTATGTAGCAATGAACAAAACTTTTTCGGTTGTTAATCGACTGTAAGAACGAGTAAATTGGCTTAACTCTCTCTCTAATATACACAATAATAAAGGACAGCTGAATCCAACCTAGAATTGATTTATTTAATTACCCAAATACTTTCTTTCTAGACACTGTTATATTGTTATTATATAGATTAAAAATCATTTTCAGAACTCATCTGGAAAGTAATTTGATATATTACTCTAGATTCTCTCACTTGCTTACCTATAGCTTAGATCATGTTTAATTCGTGCTAGTGAGATTCGAAGAGCTAACGGATGATCAGTGGAAGCTGTTAGTATCATCAATTCCAGTTCTTGTATGTCCTGCTGAGTGGATGTAGATGGATGGATATGCCTCCAACGTATGGCTCTTACAAAACAGTTTGGGAACGACACAAGAAGTGGAGTATCAAAGGCGTATGGAAAAATATTATGAATTCCATGATATCACGTGGCTATACTTCTGGATTGATAAACATAGACGACCTATCTGTAGATAGTAGCATGTAGCAGCCAAGAAAGGGGGCAAGAAATAGGTTTTGATGGTCATAAGAGGATGAAGGGAAGCAAGATACATGTAGCAGTAACACCGAGATCTTTACCAATAGTAACAGGTTTGGGACCAGGAAACGAGCATGAAAGTAGAAAGCTCATTCCCCTTCTGAATGACATACAAATTAGGAATAACAATGGAAGACCCAAGAACAGACCAGAACGTATCTGGGCTGATACCAAGTACCATACATTTCTAGTACTGACATACCTTTACAACAGACGTATTAGAGCCCAAATAAGAGAAAGGAGTAATACCAAACCAAAACAGGGTAGACCAAATATTTTCCTGTACCAGGACTATAGGAAAGTCAGAAGTAGTGTAGAAAGATTCTTTGGATGGCTCAAGAGCTTTAGACGAATCCAGACACGATATGAAAGATTAGCATCAACCTATCTAGGATTTATTCAACTTGGCTGTATAATGATACTAATGAGACTTTTCAGATGAGTTCTCAATACAAACAGTTCTTATGGGAGATAAGATAAATATTGATATGAGAAATTACAGCGGTTCGCAGTCAAGACCGGAATTAAATAATCCTAAGAATGGCTACCAAAGGGTTACAGTTGATAGAGAGGATATAAGACATCTTGAAATTTTTAATAACGGTAGCTGGAGACACGACGCAACATGTCGAGAATATACAAACAAGGACTGTAGAAAGTAGTAAATCTTACCTAATCTCTTTATAAGAACACGACTTAATTGAGTTTAATCAGATATAATCAAAGAAGATGTGTATATACATTTTTTGATTGACTAGTGCAAATTAATGCCGATGATCGATTGTTTATAGTTGTTAGTAGTTAACTTCTCACTCTCGTTTTTACTATCTTTTCTTTATTGCTTCTCTAGTAATAATCTTGATTGGAAGCCAATTGCCAAACACGACAACTCTTGCAGGTTTTTAGAGTTATTACTTAGATTAATAAAATCCTGTTCGTCTGATGGCATATAATAAGAAAAAGACCCCATGTGTTCTAAAAATATAATGTTCGCAGATAGCTTCTGTACCAGTAATGGCAACCACTTCTACATACTATCTTCATATCTTTTTTATGTTGTGCTATGGCCCACTATTATCTATTAAAGATAAAAATAAATTATTTCTGATTAAATTTAACATGATTGGGAGTGCGTATCATATCCCCATATGATTATGATAATAACAACAAAATAATGAAGATTATTAGACAAAAATATGAAGAATCCTTGGTTGTGTGCAGGTATGGTAAAGATAATAACAATAATAATTGTCACCTGCTCTGATAACAACAAAGTAAATCAATAAGTTGTTTCATTTTATATAATAATAATAACATGCGTGCGGTGATGGTGTGACACAGATATCTTTTGAAGAGATCCTAAAGTTGGTAGAATACATTCCAATTAGTGGAAGCATTCCGTCTAATGGCAAGTTTATGGATGGTACGACAATTGATTCCCAGTTCTACTTTGAAAATATAGATTATGTTGCAAGTTTTAGAGATATTGTGAGGATAATAAACAGGAACATCTTAAAAGATGTACAATGGGAAAAGGTGATAGTTGAGCAACGTTATAAACAATTGCGCGAAATAGGTTGCTCATATCCTGTGGAATATCTATTATTTGACTTTTGTCTAGCGAGCATTGGAAGGTGATTATCTAAATGCAAAATTATATCTTGCACATTCTTTTCATATTCTTGGATTGCATAGATCGTTCAACCTTTTACTATCTGTAATTGTAAATGAACCATTAGCAGAGGATAAAGATGTAAGAGAGCTTTTGACATTATTAGCGAGAGCAACTGAACCACATAATGCAGGGACATATCTTGATGCATATGGAGATGCGTATACGAAACGGTATAAAATGTATCTCGCAGAATTAGAGAAATTGAAATGAAAATGACTTCTTTTCATAATTAACCATTTTCAATAATATATATAACATCACAGCAAAAATAAGAGAAAAATATCGCAAGGCATAATCTCTCACTGACAATCATAATAATACATGTCTCTGTATGTATTTATGTTGGTACATCACACAATCAATCATTCTTCTATGAACACTATCAGACAACAACGTTCATGAAACATTCGTTGACTTAGTTTTGTCTTTGAAAACCTGTCGTATATTCAAGGTAATTATTTTATTTTACGATTCAATAAGGCACTCTTAGACAAAATGTCAATACGTATCTTTGATGGCGATGATAATATAAACAAAATTAGTAGTAATGATGCCGATAATAATAATAAAGAATTAATAATAATAATGCTAAGAATCGTTTTCATCCCGAAAAAAAAGGTATCCGCGTTTTCGGCATAGCAGAAAGTTTTAAGAAATTCAATACAAAAAAATCAACACTTGCTGGTGTAGTGATGCGACGCGATCTTATAATTGATGGAATAGTCTTCGGTAATGCAACGTTAAAAGGGAGTGATTCAACCGAAAATATCTTATCTATGTTCAAGTCATTAAAAAGGGACGATGTGAATTGTATAATGCTGGACGGCCTGATTATCAGCATGTACAATATCGTTGATGGCAAACTAATCCAAAACAAAACTGGGCTGCCAGTAATTGCAATAACGTTTGAAGATTCCAAAGGTCTAGAAGATAACATAAGATATCATTTCCCAGATGACTCAAAATTAAAACTCGAACAATACGACAAGTTGGGTAAAAGGGACCAAGTTATACTAAAAACAGGTAAACATCTTTTTATACGGTATTGGGGATTAACTCTGAAACGAGCTATAACAATACTTAATTCTTTTACTTTACAAGGCTCGATACCAGAACCTATCCGAGTTGCAAAACTTGCAGCGCGAGGGATGGCTCCTCAGCGAGCAGACTATCTAAAAAAATAAAGAGCTTAATTATATCATGATAATATATAATAATGATGATATAGTAATGAAAAATATTTTACTTTGTGTATACTTCAAAGTTTTCTTTACACATATAAGAAAAGGAAATGCAATAAAATATCAGTCCAAGTTCATAAATAAAAAAAAGTATAGGAAACAACAACAAGAAATTATGAGAACAAAGGTAATTGATGATAGGTATACCTGTGTGTATGTATATATATATATATAATCTTGGATAAAAACAGATTTTATATACATACTTCAACTATTTTACACAATAAAGTAGACACAATAGCGAGAAAGAGAGAGAATCAATATGAATCGATTTCCTACAGGAGCAAAGAAAATAGGTATTATTTCTATAATTTTAGTTGTTATCATCTCTTATGGCCTCTTCTTTTACCTTCAATATATGACTGAAAATAATATTAGAAACAGTTTATTTGAGCAACAAAAACAGCGTCAGATAGAATCTACAAAAGCCCTCTCGCAACACGTTAGTGCAGACCTCGACTCTATTATGGCTAGGCTTCAGGATTTAGCAAACTCCGCAATTTTACAGCAAGGGGATTTATCTAACAATAAAACTAAAAAGATCGCCGAGGAAAGATATTTTCAAATTAATTCTCTGGTGGATAGACTTTTCATAGCAGATAAAAATAACATTATAACGTTAAATTTAGCTCCAAAAGGACAAAAGACTTTTGTTGGCGCCAATATTTCGGATTTGGATAATATAAGAAAAAGTAAAATCGAACAAACGCCAATATTTTCAAATGGCTATGTCGGATTAGATGGCAAATACAGAATAGCCATAGTCTATCCAATAATAAAAAGAGACACTGGAGAATACATTGGATTAGTAGCATCGACAATACCTACAGTAGAGTTCTTTTCCCACCATGGAAACGTTCACGATATAAATTCACAATTTTTGGTGGTTTATGATAGAAATGCAACTATGTTGGCTAATGGTGCAAGCGAAGCCTTGGTAGGTAAGAACTTTTTTGGAGATTATACTCAACGCTTTATCGGCCATAATCAATCTTCTAGATAATCTAACCCATAATCTATTAGCAGGTAATTCAAGCTATGCAGTTTATAACTATGGAAAAGGTGAAAGATTGACCACTGGGATATCCAGTTCTTGTGGATGGCAAGCCTACATACTTTATTCAGATTGTAACACCTTCTGCTACTATTTATTCACAGATTAATGGTGTTCTTTTTACAGAAAGAATAAGCATGTTCTCGCTCCTTGCTGGTACTACGGCTGCAGTGGCAGTTCTAATATTATTTCTTATTAGATGGAACAGCAGATTAGACAAAGAAGTTAAAAAAAGAACAAAAGAATTGGAAGAATCAAATAAACAGCTTACGCTAGCTAATGAACAATTAAATCTTCGTGATAAAATGCAAAAGGAGTTTATCAATATAGCAGCTCATGAGTTGAGAACTCCTATTCAACCGCTTCTTAGCCTAACCCAAATTATTCGCTCTAAAGTAAAAGACGCCGAACAAGGCGAGTTACTAGATAGTGTTATCAGAAATGCAAAAAGACTGCAGCGACTTGCTGAAGATATACTAGATATTACAAGGATTGAAAGCCAGTCATTAAAGCTCAATAAAGAATTATTCAATCTAAATGATTTGATATTAAATGTTGTGCAAGACTATAGAAATCAGCTCGAAAAAGATAATGATGATAATCATATTCGTATTACCTTGTTATGCGAATTTAGGAATGACGATATTTTTTTTGTAGAAGCAGACAGATATAGGCTTACACAAGTTATTTCTAATCTACTAAGCAATGCTATTAAATTCATTAGAAGAGAAGGAGGAGAAGGAGGAGAAGGAGGAACTGTATCCATTATATTAGAAAAGAAAGAAGATAATCAACAAAAAGTCCTTGTTAGTGTAAAGGATAGTGGTCCTGGCATACATAGCGATATTATACCAAGGCTATTTTCTAAATTTGCGACAAAATCTGAAAAAGGAACAGGATTGGGTTTGTTTATTTCAAAAAGTATTGTACAAGCTCATGGTGGGAGAATATGGGCTGAAAATAATGCGGATGGTAGAAAAAGGAGCTACGTTTTACCTTAGCCTGCCGCTTGCCAGTACAAGATCTGAATAAAGATGTAAAGGATCAATCACTATTAAAGAGCAAGAAATAAGAACAGAAACAGAAAGATATTTTTTTATTCTACAACTATTCATTTAGTTTAGAAATTATTCCTGTTGTCATTACTAATGAGAGTGTACGAGTGTGTCTCTATCTATGAATAATTTTTTATATATGAATAGAAAAAAAAGAATTGTAAATTATATTTTTAAACTTTAGTATGCATAAGCGCCATCTGCTGGCCTGCATTGATTGCATAGTCTTATTTCTTTTTTACCATCTTCTGATTTTACTGTCATGACTTCAACATTATCCATCCCACAGCGATCACATTTACCTGTCATATTTTATATATCATTAATCAACGTGATCAATAAAGGATTTTTAGCTTTTTAACATATTTAAAGTAAAACTAATTACTACTCCCAAAGCATGATTTTTTAACCATATTAAGTCGATTTTTTGTTTATCGCCTTTGAACTTACTCCTCCGCTTTGAGTGAAATAGAATTAAAGATAGTGGCAGAAGCTACTGGGATGGTCATGATAGACACACACACTCAAGAGTTAAGTCTGCTTTCTTTCTCTGTCTCTTTTATACACACCAAATTCCCGTCTTTTTTCTTTCGGTAAATCTACTACTAAAATGACAATGATGTAAAGTTCAATGGTTGTTGTCCTCAATACAGCAAGTTAACATTAAAAAGTGTGAATATTGTTTCGTTAATAATAATATTGTCTACAAGAACAAGAACAAAAACAACTTTTAACAATACCAATACTCCAGCGGCATCATTTAAGAATTGCAATAAACTTTTGTTTGGATATAGGTACAATGGTATTGAGAAGATGATTATTGGAGAAGTATTAATGCCTCTTCATTTTAATTATTATTATTATTGTTATTATTGCTTGATAGACGATATTAGTTATGTATCATATGATGTTTTACAAAGTGGTGCATTCTAGCTCAGATGCCATTACAAAGTTATTTTCCCCTTCCAAATATGAGAGACAAGCAGGAGAAAATGCTTTTAGAAATTGAACAGGCCTTAAATTCAGGATTCAAACACATCTTTTTGGAAGCACCTACCGGATTTGGAAAAAGTCCAGTGGCTATTGCATTAGCTAGATACCTCGGAAGTTCGCATATCTGTACGGCTACTAAGGATTTACAAGGCCAATATTGTAGAGATTTTCCTTTTATCCGTGAAGTCAAAGGTAAAACTAACTTTCTGTGCATAGTAAATGACGAGATGGGTCTGGACGAAACCTGTGAGTATGGTCCTTGTATGAAGGATGACAGTTATGATTGCGTTTACAAAACCAGACTGGCTGACTACAAAGTAGAAGCTGAAGGTACAAATTATGAAACGGTGGATCTAGATAATTTTGCCAAGAAAAAATATATTGACAAGATGAAATCCCAGCCAAAGATTGTAGAACTTCCTGAATGGAAACCCTGTCACTATTATCATCAAAAATGGATCGCCGTTAGATCTACTCATACCATTTACAATTACAAGTATTTTCTTTCTGACCTTTTCTATTCAGGCAATGTGCAACGGAGAAAGCTTCTCGTTCTTGATGAGGCACATACAGTAGAGTCTGAAGTGGCAGATTTTAAAAGTTTTACAATTTATAAAGATGCCCTTACACGCCTTATTCCAAAATTGCGAATTCCTGATAAGAAGGAGTATGAGATCGAAACATGGATAGATTTTGGATATGAATTAAGGAACGAACTCCTAGATTTTATTGATAAAGCCAGTATCGTATTAGAAAGTAACAAGCCTTATGAGCCATTTACAGAAAAAAATCTTATTGAAGCTTTAACAAAGGAGAAAAATTTGGCTGCGGTAGTTGAAGACATGAAATGTAATAAAGACAACTGGATTGTTACAAACGTAGAAAAGGGCACAAACAACCAACTACAGAAAATAGTACTTACGCCATTGGATGTCTCAAGTTACTTTAACGATATTCTCAGTATGGGAACAGTATCTCTGTTTATGAGTGCAACAATTCTAAGCAAAGATTATCTATGCAAAATTGCAGGACTGAAATCAGATCAAGTAACGTTTATTCGTGTTCAGCAGTCGGATTTTCCAATTAAAAATAGACCAATTTATCTAATGAATATTGCATGGCTTAATGCTAAAACAATAGGCCAAAGTTTACCCACGATCGCCAGTGCTGTTAACAATATTATGAGTATGCATAAGAATGAAAAGGGAATTATACATACAACTTCCTACTCCCAGCTACAGTTCATAAAGGATAATATAAGCAAGGAAAATGCGGTCAGACTTATAGAAACTGGACCAAGATTTGATCGGAATGAGGTACTGCAAAAGCATTCGCAAGGTACAAAACCTACCGTATTAATATCTCCATCGTTATATCTGGGTGTAGACCTGAAAGGTTATCTTTCTAGATTCCAAATCATTGTAAAAGTACCGTATCCCGATCTTACCGACAGAAAGATTTCTGCAATGAAACAAAGAGATCCAAAATGGTATACTTGGAATACCATTCTAAGGTTAGTTCAAGCATATGGTAGGAGCGTTAGAAGTAAAGATGATTTTGCAAATACTTACGTCCTTGATAGCAGTATATCATATTTGCTAAAAGAGGCACATGAAATATTGCCAAAATGGTTCTCAGATGCTATAATACAAAGGTAATAGGGCCTGATAGTATCCATGTTGTGTATCTATTCGACCAGACCAACTATACAATAATACACATTTATCACAGAATGTAATTGATGGATTAGTAGTTGTAACTTCTACTGAATTATCATAAGCATTTACATTGATATTCTGTTTGTTGGCACCTGGTATTTCTACTATGACTTTTACTTCTTTATCTGTACTTATTACATCTGCCAAAGGTTCTCATTAAGATGAAATCATTGGTCTTGTAAAGGAGCCTCCACCACTACCAACATCACCACCATGTAATGGTGATTTGACATTGCCAAATTCCCTTACTTTTGGTTTACCATTAGGTCCAATAGTCATTGAATATCCATAAACAAATGGCCCATATTCTCTTACCTTACCCCCTCCAGTTGTTTCATATTCCCTTACTAGATCCTTTGGGGCTCTATTCTCTAAGTCTTTAAACTGTTCTTCAAATTCTCTTTCCATTTCCCTTCTCATCTCATCGAATCCTCCAAAAAATATCAGGGAAACCAAAAAATCCTTCTCTCACTCTGCCGCTTCGTCTACTACTACCATGAAAGGATCTATTGAACCAATCAAATGGCTCTATGTCGCGATCTTCTGACGAACTCATATGGATTATCCCAGTACTAATTCTGATAGAGTCTTAAATATTTAATTTCTTAGAGCTGTATATACTTGTAGTAATAGGTATTGCAAAAATGAATTTGGGAAATCTATATTGATCAATATGACGACCAACTCCTTACAACAACATAAAGCCTTTATTTTCTATTGATTAAATTCGAGCTACTAACACGTCACAGAGTATTAGATTTGATTCTAATGAGCTCAGCTATCAATTACAAAAACAAAAGGTTTAGAGGAAAAATGGACTATCAACAAGAAAATTGCGGGACTGCAGATCCTATAAGGGCTCTATACTTATATCACGGAAACATCCGAACATGCTTGTGAAATTTGAATTTGAACAGTTTTCCACCATAGAGGATGTTTTTCTATACCTTGTATCAGTTGCTCCCTACATGAAACAGATTCTTCCTGTAAGCTCATACAAGGGTTATGTATTTTCCTTTGTACCTTTAACTCAGCTATCTGGGGACGTGGTGACATGGTCTATACTAAAGGCAGCATCGACGCAGGGATGGTGGAGTTTGACATTTCTACTAAAAAATACAAGTCAGTTACTGGGTTGAGCGCGCTGATAAGAATTATTTTATTATCCTGATACCAAAGAGTACGAGTATCTCAGATAGTGCGATTGCACAGTTGGAATCTAGCAAAAAGTAGTGTCTCGGCACTCGGTAGTCTGAACATAAGAAAATCAACTAATTTAGACATAAAAAAGCATTAGACTAGTTGGGACTGCACAACTATAGATCCAAGTAGTCTATATACTGCATCATATGTGTCCATCTGACATGATTAGATTTTAGAGTTATTTGCTAGTCGTTTCACTATATATTATATCTCAAACATAAAGTTCGCTACGCACTTTATGTTAATTATATGTAGGACATAGAAAAAATTAAATCGTATTTCTAGCGTTTAATGCGCTTTAAATGATGCGATTCTTGCTTTCAATATAACTTCTCTAGTTTCACAGTATTCTAAGCTACATGTTGAGAAATGGATTTCAATAGAATAAAATTCTAAATATACTTATATGGTTGACACATCCTTTTACATTACACACATAAAAGATGTCTGCTGATAGTAATAGTATTAATAATGATACTCATCCTAATAAACAAAGGAGAATTTTAATTGTAGATGATGAACCAGATATAATTTTAGTCTTCGAGATGGTTTTAAAAATGAGTGGTTTTGAAGTTGATGCGTATAATGATCCTCTATTAGCATTATCTAATTTCAAGCCAAATTCGTATGGTCTGGTATTATTAGACATTAGAATGCCTAAGATTAATGGATTTGAATTATATACAAAAATGAGAAATATCGATGATAAGATCAAAGTATGTTTTATGACCGCATTTGAAGATTATCACCAAGAGTTTAAGGAATCATTTCCAACATTAGATGAAGTAAAATGCTTTATTAGAAAGCCAAAAGCAATAGAAGATCTGGTAGAGCACGTAGCAAACATTCTAGGTTAAGTTACTACACACTTAGTTAGTTGTTATTTATAATCGCATTGAAAGCTATCCTGTTAAATCAATATAATATAAACCTTATATCATATATCGTGTATAAAATTAGAGGTAGAAAAACAGACAATGTTAACCATATCATGCAAAGAAGCAGGTGAAGAGAACTGTGACTATGTAGCAAAAGGAAATACAGAGCAAGAGCTGATGGAAGATGGATTCAAACATGCTAAAGAAGTCCATGGCTTTACAGATGAACAGGTAGAAAAGGAGAAGCAGAACCTAGATTTTTATAGAAAACTTATCAAAGAAGTTTAAGACCAATAACCCTTTTTACTTTTTCTTCTTATAATTCACTAATCACCGTTCTTCTTTTAAGAAAAGCATAAATATATGGTGCCTTACTTGGCCGTCAAACTATACTACTGGTGTCTGACCTTTCATTTATCGTGAGTTGATATTCGTCATATTAATCGGTCGATGCATATAAACGAATCATAAGTATAAATATGTATCGGTCGATATAATAGACGATAAATAATTGGTATTGTTAACTAAAGTGGCTTCAGCCAAGAAAGGTACAAAGTCATTAAAAACAACCATTCCAGAAGGAATAGCAGAATATTTGGAGATCTCAGACAAAGATGAATTACAATGGAAAATGGATATGCAAGATAATCAAAGAGTAGCCGTAGTAAACAAAAAGTCGAAAGAAAAAGACAGTATAGAGCTCGCAAGATATTCCATAAAACAAAAACGAAATAAATTAAGTGGTGTATATTAAATGAGTGACGATGAGAATTCGGATTATAAATCGTTAGTTGACAACCCAGAGATCTTTAAAAAATTCATGATTGGTATTAGAGGAGGTTATTCTAAAAAATTTGACCTAGTTAAAAAAGCGCGTGAAACTCTGCCAGAGACTTTTTCAACAAGAGATTTTGCAAATCAGATGTTGCTAGCATTAGAGGCGAACTACTCAGACCAAATAGTTTTCCTCGACGTTCTACAAGCAATAGTACAAAACAACAGTAAAAAGATACAACGTTTAAATAACAGAGTTAAACAAGGGCAAAAAATTGCTAATTGGTGGGATAGATTATTTGAGGATGAATCTAAGGATGCTGATAAAAAAAATGAATGATATGATGGATGAATGGCGTGAGGTTAGGCGGATGAAAAGACTTAACCAAGAATTATATGATTTATTGGGCGGATCTATTATCTTCATTCTTGGATATTCAAAGAAAAACAAAATTCTTAATTGCCATTCTAGATAAAAGTATTAGTTATGTATATTGTCTATGTGTTAGTTATGCCATCGTAAAAATTCCTGAAATTGGATGATGTTACCAATAACTAATAACGATAATACAACGAAACATAATTGGAAAGCAACAAGATAGCAGAACAAGACGCAAGTAGGTCTATATCTGAAGATTGTTATTCATTGAAGATAAAGCATCTGGGTCTGAGGCTGCTGTTGCGACGACTACTTTTACTACAATAACAGCAGATGTTCCACCTGATAACACAACAATAAACCAAAAAAAGAACCCGATAAAACTTATTAAAAACTTGTGAGCAACCCATTTGTGAAAAAGCTCGAAATATATATCCCTGAGGAGAATCTTTCTGAAGTAACGGAAATTCTGCATAAACATGGTGTTGGAGGTGTGAGTCTTTCTGAGATCAAGGGAAGAGGAAAGCTTCCACATGAACCAGTTCCAGAAACGGTAAGATTCTACATGACTAGCAAAAAAATCGTCCCTGAATATGTATCCAGACATAAAATTGAATCTATAGTATCTGAATCATCGACAAAGCCTATTATTGACGATCTTTTTCAGTTAAAACCTGCTCGTGCCAAAGTCTTTGTGTATGATATTTTAGAAGCGTACGATCTTGTGTCAAAGGCCAGTGGAGAAGATGCTTTAACTTAGAGCAGATGTTAGAAATAGAGAGGAATATATATGCAAACTAATGAGCCTGACATCAATATATACACGAATAGTTGATGTCGACTGAATCATCACAAAACAAGTGGATAAAATAAACATCATTCAGGTAATGCCAATAATAACAATACACGTTATTCGGCTGTACACGTATCTTCAGTTCTTGCCTACCCGTTTTTAATTCATCGCAAGCAAAACCAAGCTAGTAGATAAGGCGTGTCATTTCGCCTTTGGCACTGCTATTATAGCCCGGCCCGGCAAAGAGTACCTTCAATCCCTTCTTTTGTGGCCAATTGGTTTTTCATGCAAAATATTTCTTGTCTTTACTAATGATATGTTTTTTCAAAGTCATCCTTGTAGATACGAATATGCGATTTGAATGCCTGTCCTACTTTAAACTCTTCAAATTTCAAATCTTATTTTGAAAACTATGGCATTAAACTCTATGTATATTTTAACTACCATGATGGCTACTTAGAAACTAAGCACTAGCGGCGGAGAAGGAAGCGAAATAGATGATTCTTCTCTTTGAGATTAATCAAGAGATTGGGTGTACAAGATGTTCATAAATCATACATAAGTAATGTCGATGATTATTGATGCATCGAGTGCTAGTACTAGTGCACTTAAGTAGATTAATGATTAATAATTAATAGATTGTAAGCTATGACAGAAAGTGAAGATAATAAAGGTGAACGGTACAAAACTAACTCCACGTCCTCTCCATCTGATCGGCTATCGATCCTCTCCGGACATCAATATGTCAACCTTGAAACGTACAGAAGAAACGGACAGGCAACGGCAACACCCGTATGGTTCACAATTGATGGTAACAGGATTTTTGTCGTGACTAGGAGCAAGACAGGAAAGGTCAAGCGTCTGCGAAATAACTCAAAAGTCCGTATCGTGCGATCCGGCATGAGAGGAGAACCCAAGGGCGAATGGCTCAATGGAAAAGCAATTTTTGCGACTCCAGAAGAGCTAGAACGTGCATTGAAACAAAGAAACAAGAAATATGGATTTAAGGCGAGACTATCCGGCTTGTTTTCTAGAACTAAAGGTGACTTGATTGGGATCGTAATCTCTCTTGACTGAAGCCACGCACGATAATGATTGAAAACTACTACTATTCTGATAACATGCACTTTGACTATTCACATGACTGCTAAATGGGGAAATTCATCCAGGTGATGACATAAGCTATCATGAGCATTGTATTGTTCGCTGCTAACGGAACCATTGGTCAGCGTATCGCCAAAGAAGCGCTATCTAGGGGTCATAATGTGAAGGGAGTTGTACGTGACCCAGCGCGTTTACATTTACCCATAAGCATCTCACTGTCACGAAGGGAAGACCGGCCCTGATGGATTTTTGTATATTATCATATGGAAATGGATATATATATATATAAATTGTGCCTTCAAGTTGAGAGCACTTTTTGCCTCCAAATTGACCTTAGATACTCCTAATCAATTCGTCTAATGTCCTGTTGTAAGGACAACTCTCTAAACCGTGCCATGTCACTCATCATGAGCTTTTGAATAGTTCATCTTAGCCCTTCATTATCCCAATAGCAGAACTCATCACTGATGCCAGGTAAAAGGTTCTGTATATTCATGTATTTTTGTCCCAAGATTTCAAAGATGAATCAATCTCTTTCTTAAATCTTATGCTGCTCGATAGCTATATACTATTTTTCACCTGCTTTAGTATCAAATCTTATACTGTATTTTATCTTTAGATAGATGAAAAAGGGATATGTTAAAGATTTTATTTATGTTCGTTTGATTATAATAAATGTTAGTATCAATGTTAAATGAATAACTACATCTCCTTAGATACTCAAGATAATTCTACAAAATAAGTTAGCACTAAATTATGCTAAATAAATCAGCAGTAACTTACTCAAGTCAAATATACGGATGATATCATATTAAGTAAATATGAACAACATAGTTATCACTATAGTACTGGTTCTTGGCTTATTTCTCTTTGTTGTTCTTTTGACAAATACAATCATTATATATGCTCAACAGCAGATGCCACCATCATCAAATACACCACCACATACACCATCGCAATCACCATCATCTTCTCCTAAAGCTGTTAAAATAATATCGCCTACTAAAGGTCAACAGATGCCAGTAGGAAAAGACCTTACAATATCTGGAACATCTACAGATAATGCAACATCTAATTGTCAAGTGTCTATGAGTGTAAATCATGTAAAACCATACCAACCAGCTACTGCAGCAGGCATAGCAGGAGCCAACGACTACTCAAAATGGAACTTTGTACTTACCTCTAATTATGCTACAATAAGACCTGGACCAGATAATAGAATTACCGCAAAGTATACTTGTACAGACAACCCAGCCATGCTATCACCCACTTATTCTAGTGTAAACGTTACCGGGGTAATGGATACTGCTTCAACAACATCAACAGCAGCAACAACAACAACACCTACTGCTAACTTACTACTACTACAACAACAACAACAAAAGCAACAAACAATGACAACAAGTAATAATGCAACCACTATAAGTAATGGAAATCCCAATAAAGCAACACCACAATACAAGCCATCATTAACTATGGGCAACAATAATACTGCTGCCATAGTAAATAGTGTTAGTACACTTCCTCCTCCTGTACCAACACCTGCAAATACTCTGGATTCCGGTAAGTTACTTTACCTTGGTATTAATAGTAAATCGGCTAACAAAGACGACAATACTAAATCATCTAACAAAGACGACAATACTAAATCAGCAATAGTTCATCATAGTAGTAGTAATGATGATAATTCTTTTGATACTACTGCTAAGATAAAAACTCAACATACAAGTAGTAGTAGTAGTAGCGATAAACCAACCAAAAAAACAAATACTTTTAGTAATAATATTGCTGAGCACCACAGCATAAAACCAAGTACTACAAAGGTAAAAACCTCACATAGCAGTGACAAATCAACAAATAGTGATAAATCAACAAAGACAATGAGTATTACTTCTACTGATACTGAGCACCACAGCATAAAACCAAGTACTACAAAGGTAAAAACCTCACATAGCAGTGACAAATCAAATGATGGAGGAAGAGTTATTGATTCAGAGTTTGGTCATTCGGATCCTCTGTCTGAAGGTTTAGATCATATGTCTGATACTTTAGATCATCTATTTGGATAGCCGAATATGACCTAGCCAGTATCACTTTCATTTTCACCCGTTCAATGAAATGTTGTAAGACTCAATACACTTATGCTACCAGGTTAAAGCGAGCAAATAGGCTAAAACCACTTTAACTAAAGTATTCAACGCAATAGCGTTATGTTATCAATTATTAGTAACATATATCATTGCAATTTGCCTTCAGTCACTGGTTCTAATTTCTCTGGATTATCTGCATAAGGTCAAAACTCTTACCTTTATCTCTTATACAACCTCTGTTTGTAATAAATTTTGATCTCATGGGAAAAATGTAACTATAATATGATTTATGCTCAATTGGAAGAGATCTAGATTCTATAGCTTCGCAATCAATTCCAATTTCTCTTATTTCTTCGGCTAATCTTTCATTCAGATTTATTCTTCTAATGGTAGTTTCAGTAGGCAACTCAGATCTTTCATGTTTTTATGGCTTTCTCTTTGCCAATGGTCTTTGCTCTTTTAATAATTGTCCCGTTTCTATCGATTTGACAGAAACTGATTTCTCTTCATCCTCTGAAGACCACTTCATATTTATGCCTTAGTGCGATAGTGGCTACTATAATACTTTTCAATATGAGATGGAATGTTTTAATGTATTAACCCGAACAAATAAGAACCTGATGGCTGTCAGTCCAGCCAAACCCCCCAAAATAATGGATTTGACTATAAAAGAGACCTCTTAATGAACTTCTCTTTATATCCATTTCCAGCCAAAATAGGTGCAAGAATTGTCTTTGACTACGAAGGAATTATGGAGAAAGAAGTCAAGGTCTACTAGTGAGGGTATTAGGTATAGATTGCATTATTATTTTACTGACAAAGGTCATGATAATAGTGATTGGTCAGCTGGGTTTTGAGCGCCAGGCAACCAAAGGTGCTGAGGCATTCAAATTAATCATAGGAGAATCGTTCGACCAAAACAAATCTGGAGTAATCACAAATTCTGCAATCTCTAAAGCTAGATGCACTTTGGATCATTTAATTCTGATGGTTTCTGGATCATACAGAGTCATGACAAAGCAAGAATAACTTAAATTATCATATATATAGATATATATAGAGATCAAAAACACTAATGTTGGTGGATGGATAAGAACAATAAGAATTCTGAGTGAAATGAGTGAACACACTTTTAGTGTTCTTTTTGACGATGTTCTGCCAACTCTGCCTCTGTCTTGAACTTCTTTCCGCAACTATTGCATTTGAATTTCTTCTTACCAAACAAATTGAATTGCATACTGTTGATTAGACTTGATCATAGTTATATGTATATATCAATAAGGCTTGTGGAGTACGGTGTATGTGTGTGTGTGATTGACAAAGTTATTATTATGATGTTATTATTATTTCTAGTTTATTAATTGCAGCAGAGGAGGACAATTTCTTCATATATATATATATATATATTAAATGGTATATCTTTTATCTAATCTGCTGAACTGCTAGCCAATTCAGTTTTTCCTCTTACATTTTTTTCAATATCTTTGATAAAATCCAACCCATTCTTTGTAGCCAATTCATATTCTTTATTTGTCAGATTTGGCTCAAAGCTGATATATTGATTATAACCAATATGTTCTAGACTTTTGACAACCGATTGAAAATCAATATGTGCATACCCTGGCATTTTCCTATTGTTATCCGCAAAATGGGTATGTTGCAATAGTTCCTCTGACTTTAATATTGCATGTTCCAAAGAATCCTCTTCAATATTCATGTGAAAAGTATCTAGCAAAACTCCAAAATTGTCTTGATTTATTTGGTTGGCAATAGCAACTGCATCTTTTGCTGTTGTACAATATGGGGTACTATAACGATTAAGTGGTTCTAATAGCAATTTCACATCATGATCAGCAGCAAATCTAGCGAGTTTAGAGAGTATAGGTATGACTTGTTGTATTATGTGTGCCTTTTGATCTTCTGAAATTACTGTATGATTTCTATCAAAAGCACTAAGTTGGTCATCAGCGAAAAGACAGATATTTAGCTTATCTCCACCCAATGATTGACACATTTTAACACATCGCTTAACATATTCTTGTGAATGGGTTATGAAGCTTTGATCTGAACTCAAAAACTTCCTCTTCCATCCATCTTTACTTATTGAACCCCACATTCCTGTAACCCCACAAACAGGAATATCAAATACCTGGAATATCTCTTGTAATCCTATCACATCTAATTTCTCTGTTTCTCCAAACATCTCTACGGCATCATATCCTTGTCGTATCAGTCTTTCCAAGGTTTGTTCTATAGTTTCTATTCTCCTGAAGGAAGAAAGAGTAATAGAATATTTGAATGTCATTTGTTATTACAACAGCCTCTCTTTATTAACTGCATGATTACTATGTAACCAAGTTAATTAGGTAATGCCCGTTTTTACACAATTTATCTATTTACCAGTTAAATAGTTTTTAGAAAAGTCGGATTTGGGACTTAAGACACACTTCCCAGTTATAGGATCCACACAATTTTTATCTGATCTTTTATCAAACCTTGACTCGAGAGAAATAATAATCATATACAGTCTCTAGAACTATAACATATTTTATTATTTGGAGTTCGTTCCGCAATATAAATGATGTTTGAATTAACCTGAAAAAAGTGTATCTCCACTCAAGAATGATGTGATCTTATCTATGTTTGGCAGCTTTATGTATTCTGATTCTAGAAAACCCTTTTTACAATCAGGCAATCGTCAGTTACTAATGTGTTTAACCCATTTTGGTAAAACCAACCAAAAAGCACTAATATCGTAGCGGGCTCGAAGGGATTAGTGACGATATCGGTGCTAAAAGTGGATTTTACTTTAATATGATATCAGGGTAGCTTTAAAGTTTTCTGCTTCAACAAGATATCAATAAATCAAAAGATTACAAATGAAGTCCAGCATGCTATTGCAGTCTTGGCTGCATTAATCATTAGTAATTAGAAGGAAGCATACAGAGATAAAGTGCAGCTTTGGGATGGTCTTGGATAATTATAAATGCTCCTGAGGGCTGAAGGAATTCTGTCGATTTACTGGCAAGCTAACACTTCAAATGCACATGCACCCCATTCGCTTCTTTGGCATTTTCCGAACTCTTGAAAGACAGATTCACGGCGCATAAGCACTGCAGCTACAGTTAACATTGCTATAATTTTTTTTACTACTCAAATCTATAGTAAATTAATAGCACTATCAAGCTTTACAGGCAGGTCTGAAGCGGAAGATAAGAAATCCAAAACTAAAATGAACATAACTCTACAGGAGGTCATGTAGCTATCCTGGACGGACTAAAGAAAATGCATGATGGATAATAAGTCCTTTTGTTAACAAGCTTGTGTTTTCTTATCTTATTTCTATTCCCATACCTTTCCTTCAGCAGGTCCATCCCCATTCAAACACACCTACTATGTTATTGAGAAATGCGAGTTTAGACAGATAATTTGTCTTTTCTTCTCCTCTCCTTTTTCTCTATTGTTTTTTCTATCACTGGCGTTAGAGATCATGATAATAGTAATAAGTTTGAGTGCAATTAAAAATTTAAATTAGCAAGAAAATCCATCACGAGATAAATAGTTTGTAGAAGAGCTATTCTAAAAAAGTAACATCAATCAATCAAGCCAAAGAGGTTGCGCATTTTTCTATGTTTTGCCTCCCCATTTTTGCAATCTTCCTGCTTAGTCATTTCTTCTGGCTCTCTTTATAGGATTTGATCAGTAAACTGCGATCATTTCTTCCTAATGTCTTTAAGATACTGTCTCATGGATTCTACGATAAGAGCAGTTACTGTCGTTTTCATATCTATGGCCAAGTGTTTGAAATCATCAAGCAAATCAGTAGGAATTTTTATACAAGTTTTAATTTCATCACCTGCTATCGTTTAATCCGGTTCCATATACAAAATTTATGTACACAGTTATATGTATTTATGCTTTAGCATATAGATATCTTATCATATAGAAAAGATATTTATATATATAGTTATATTCATTCATGCTTACGCATATATATTCCTTACCGTATAGAAGTATACACTTATATATTCTATGTCTGGCAACATAGGTATGGACACTCTAACGTTCCCAGTAAAGGTAGCAACTATGATGGCAACACCATCTACGGTGCTCACGATGACGACAAGTCAGATGACAAAGCAAGCATCTGCATTCGAAGATCCAAAGCATTGCAACACATATGGATGGCCCTCCTGTTACAACGTAGGGTATAACGACGGTCGATAAAGCTGAGGAGGCGAACTAAGAAATGAACAACAATAGCAAAACTCAATTCAACAAAGTTTTGGTGATAGGGCTGGGACAGCTAGGTTTACCCGTAGCAAAATACGTTAAGGAAAAAGGATTTGACGTGTATGGCTATGATCTAAGTCATGAAGCCATAGAGTGTGCAGAGAGGATCGCCGCTATAAAGCTACTAATTTTAGCGACTTTGATGTTTACATTATATGCGTGTCTACCCACAATCCTGATGACATTTACTCTCCGAAAATAGATGGGTTGTTATCAATTGTCGGAACAATCTCCAGAGAGGCAAAAGACGGAGCACTTGTTTCAATAGAGAGCACTATTCCGTGGGGCACTTCTAAAAGGGTATTTGAAATGCTTAACCATAGAGTACATGTCGCGCATGCACCCCATAGGTGGTATTCTCTAGAACAGGAAGAACATGGGGTAAATCAATTACGTATTGTAGGTGGAGTCTGTGATTGTTGTCTTAAGGCAGACTTTGGAGTTTTATAGTGACAGAAATACTGATACTACTATTACCAATATTAATACTGCAATCACCAATACTATAACTTTCAATAACATCCATAGTAGTAATTATAATGATAACAATAACAACGAGGACGGCAACAAGCATAAGAGCCTGAATATTCCTATGCGTGCAGTATCTAAAGTAGAAATTGCTGAAACAACAAAAATAGTTGAAAACGCACACAGATATTTACAGATAGCATTTGCTGAAGATCTGTATCTGTACTGTCAAGCAAACAACATAAACTTTCCAGAACTACGGGACGCTCTAAATACCAAATGGAATGTTGAGGTATTAGAACCAAGGGAAGGAGAGACACTGCCTACCAAAAGATACTAGAATGTTCTTGCAATCATCAGCTCGAAGAAAAAGTAAGATATTAACGGCAGCTATGGAAGTAGATGAAGATTATAGAAGATATAGAGCCAAGATAGAACCACAGCTTGAATATCCTGTTATTGAGCCTAACAGAAAATAAAATTTGACTGGAGTATAAAACGCGTACACGTTTTGAATATAAGATCAATAAATGTATAGGAATAAACTTGAAAGTGAAAGTGGAGTAAAGTTAACGAACTATAATATTGTTATTTTGGGTTCTGTCAACTTATCGTCTCCCGATAGGTTAGATAACCTGGCTCTATTGTTCTAACCAAGGAACTATTAGTGCCAGAACGAAGCTCTTCGTTGGCTTTATCATACTCTGGTACAACAATTAGCCATCTTTGTCTTTCTTCTAATCTTTTGCATAATTTTTCATGTTCTAGGTCTTTCTTGTACGAGTCGCTTCTTTTTTCACTTGTTCTAGTTCCATTTTCGTCGCTACCAAATTGTCTGCTACAGGTTTATTTTTCTCATATTCCTGTAGAGTATTAGTAGTTACATTGTGATCTTGTAGCATCTTTATTTTTGCCATTTATAGATCGGTTATTTCTTGCCTTATTTTCATCCAGCCTTTCTTATTCTTTGCTGATATATTCGGGAGCTTAGTTCTAATACCTTACTTCTACGCCATTCTAATCTGTTTTCATTTTCTTTCATTCCTTCTTTCTTTCATGGTGAGAACAAATATTCAAGAATCATAATGTACAGAATCTTAAATAGCATTTTCATTGATTTGTTTTATCTTATCTAAAACATATTGTTTAAGCTCTGCATCCCATAATATTGCAGATGCAGTTTTTGTCAATGATGGCAATGCTTTTTTACCATAAGACGTCAATGCATCAAGTGCCTTTCTTCTTGTCTCGTTGTTCCAAGACGATATTATGATGTATTCTAGCCTTGCCATCTCCATTTGGTCTGGTTCCCACCAAGCCATAAAGTTCCTCTACAACCTTAGATAATTGCTGGTTTATATATCAATCAATCAATCATTAAACCCCTTGCATTGTGTTATTATGTTCAATTATTATTATATCACATTAGAATATCTCAGTGTGTTGTGACTTTGGATGTTCAGCATCTGGACTTGCAATACATGACCTGACTCATGACCGCATATATTCGCTTTACAAGGAGGTTTATGGCTTATTAAAGCCTGGAGGGGCAACTTAAATCATGTTGCTTCGCCGACGCTGAGCCGGTTTAGATGGACACAACCAAAAGATGCTTGTTTTGGATGTGGTAAGGCTAATACGCACCCAAAGGAAGCAAGAAAGTGTAACCTATGTAGGTAATCAAAATTGTTACCCATCTGTGTAAGTACAAACAACTAGCAATAATATCGGTTTATTTTGTAAATTTAGTATAAAAATAATAGCTTCCCTCAAATACTGATGTTCTATTACATTACAACAATAACTAAGGCTCATAAAGTTAGTTAGTTAAAAATTTAGCTAAAATATATATTCCAATTTCATATTATAGTAATGAAATTGTTCATATATCCTCAAACAATAGCATACATCTGATTTATAGATCAAATGAAGCGTTCAGATAGATAATAATAGGTTATATAGTTAAGTCAAATACAACAAAAGGCTATCTGCAGAAATTTTT
Organism: uncultured Nitrososphaeraceae archaeon; assembly: GCA_963825865.1. Classification (GTDB taxonomy): domain Archaea; phylum Thermoproteota; class Nitrososphaeria; order Nitrososphaerales; family Nitrososphaeraceae; genus CAWGVG01. The sequence continues at coordinate 64,244 of CAWGVG010000036.1, forward strand.
TATTTTATGCAGAAACAAAAAAAGAAAATAGGTCGTTGGCCTATTAAAAGGTCAAACGGAAATTTACTGTGACTTAATGAAATTATATGATAAAAAGGTTAATTGACTATTTTTCTTTTAGGGAATTTCGAATTGACCGTAATGGTGCGGAGAATGTTGTAATGCAAGGACGTGTAACGAAATAGAGAAGAGGCTGTAGTTATTATTGCCAGTATTGTTATATCTATACCTCAGGAGATTTAATTTGTTGTTGTTTTTTGTTTTTCGTTCTTGTTACTATGTCGCTATGGTGATGATGGTAACGATGATGACGCTTGCTTTGCAGTTGCATCTACAGTATATGTTACTGTGAATGCAAACTATATTAGACAAAAAAAGGGTGGCGATAACAGAATATGGTAGCAGAAGAATCTATCCAAAATATTGGTGGATAGAACACATCAGTCACAATATTAGTGGATATAATTCCCTCCTGCGAACAAGTCACATTGTTGCCTGGATGGATACATATCAGGTTGTGTGGTTGTAGTGCAGATGATGATGAAGTTGTGCAGCTAATGCCTTATTCTTGTAAACAATTATAATTAATAAAAGTAGATGAATTTTCTTAATGCATATGACGAAATGTTATAGGGGATAAATTATTGTGTCTTCTATCTGTTATTTAATGGTAGGCTAACGTAAAATGTAGCTCCTTTGCCATCAGGGTTGTTTTCAGCCCACATCCTTCCACCATGAGCTTCTATAATGCTCTTTGAGATAAACAAACCCAAGCCGGTACCTGCAACTGATTTTGTAGCAAATTTTGTAAACAATCTAGGCAATATTTCAGGATCTATTCCTGTGCCTGTATCTTTAATACTGACCATTAATATCAGGATATGTCTCCCCAACATACAAAGGAACTACCTTGGCTAACATCCACATGCTACTACTTTTTATCAACCGTTTTTGATGGATACAAGTTGCTATTCTTTTTCTTGTCTTATAGTTAGATAGTTAGCGTTTGTTATCTTTTATATTTGCAGATATCCCATTACCTGATTCTTCAACAAATAAAATCTCTGATAATGGTTTTCTTTGCCTTGGTATGAATGCTTTTTGTATTAATCTTTCTGTTATAATATGCGATGTGTATTATTCATAAACTGGTGTTCCATCTGAATTATATCTTTTAACTTTTTTATCCTTGTTACTTTAACTACTGGAGGAACTAATGGGAGATCCCTTGTTGCTAATTCTGGTAGCCTTCCTCCTAATTCCTCTTGATACAAATAATACTGCTGCCTAATGCTGCCATAGTACCAGCCATCGTTGCAAACATGAATATTTGATCGGCCATTGTTTTATCTTTGCAAGATGTCCAAATTAAACATATCGTTAATAAAGATGAGTTTTTAGCTTCAAAATGTATTAGATATAAAAGATTTTGAAATATTTTGAAATATTAGACCAAAATCATCTTATCTTGCATCTTCAATATCAGGAAAGTTTCCACAATATACAAGGTAACGAGATGGTTCTAACTTTCTAACATCAATTCCATATAAGTGATGTATTACAGAAGGAAAAAGTAAAAAAGGCAGTATTATAATGCTGGGCAATGAATTGCAAAGACAAGGTAATGAACTAACTTCGCCACAAACAATACTTGATTTAGGATGTGGAAATGGACGCAATTCATTATATTTGGCTAAAAAATACCAATCAGCTCAGTGTGGTTCTAGTTGATTCTGATGCTAGCATGCTTGAATGGGCACAACAATTATTTAGTTTACATGGATTACCTGTTAAATCAGTTCACACAACCATAGAAGAACTTGCAAGCGATCCATTAAGATTTATTGAAAAAATAGGAATTTCTAAATTTGATACTATTATATTTTCCTATGTTATTCAACATATAGATCCAGTTTATTATCCTATTGTGCTCGATTTTTGTAAACAAATTTGTAGCGGATACATGGCAATAGGCACATTCTGGAATCCTTCTAGATTAAGAGTGGGAGAATTTACAAAAATTGGTTCCGTAAATTGGTATGGACTCCCCTATGAGGAACTTGTAACACTGTTAGCTCCAAGATTTCGAATACTAAATGACAAGGTCTTGAAAACTAGTATAGCTTTTATGATAAATATGGTGCTTAGAGAAGGACAAACCTCGCTGGAAAGGGTGTTGAAACGCAATTATGAATACTATTCAGACAGAATTAGGCACGTTCGCTCGGTAGGAACAGATAGAACAAGAGACAAGAAAGGAATAATAAGCATTGATGAATTGGAGTGCACAAAACTACTAAGTTCTCTTTACCCCGGTGAATTTGATCTTGTAAGGACAGAAATGACTCAATGGATTCAAAATTGTGACAGAGTAACACCATCACTTACTGAGCCAAATTTCTATGGTGTTGTAGAATAAACAAGATTCCAGCGATGTTCAATGAGGTCTCAAAAGATTTTGGCATGTCAACAAAAAGACTTATGCAAACTATGTTAGAAACAGATTATGTTCCTGGTCCAACCGGAGCAGAGTTTGTTGATAGACTTTCAAAACAACTCGGTCTACGTGATGGCATAAGAGAAACGGCAATTGATTTAATTAGTAAAAATATAGAAGGTTCAAGTCCATCCATCACGGCTTGTTGTGCCATAATAAAAGCAACAAGGAAACATGGGGTTAAGATTAAGACTTGTGACATCGCCTCAACTTTGGATGTTACTACTACAGGGATACAACTTGCATTAAAGCGAGAAAATGACATAGATATTGGTTCTTTTGATAGAATTTATATTGTGATGGAATCTACCAAAGTATTATAATCTGAGTGTTACTTTGTGTAAGTAACATACTCCTTAGAGTCGTTTCACTACTCAATGACATCCATACGTTGCGTATAAGAACAGAACGTGTATATGTAGTTGTAACGACGAAACAATAAGTTATAACTCTACCACTTTATAAATTGAATTACTATTATTTAATAGAAGTAAATTCAACAAATTTCATTTGTATAATGCAAATGATTTAAAACATCAATTATAGTTCCATCACATATGGGCAGTCATATTTTCTATAATAATCCTAAGTTCACGCTATCATTCTAATGGCCAGAAAATATGTCTTTAGGAATATCAAATTCCGTGTAACATTCTGGCACCCATGAAAGCAACAGATTATCAGGAAGCGGTAAGTCAAACTCCATAATCTACTAAAGTTTTTGTCTATTTTATCGTGACCAATATCACCCTCATCTCCAAAGAGTGAGGCGTGGGTTTCAGATGAAAAGCTTCGATTCATTGCCCTGATAAACAACACTCATTACAAGGTCTAACTTCTTTAACATCAAAGTTAACCCCAACTTTCGCAACTCTTCCTGAGTCTAGCTATACCAAAAAGCCGGGGTCCTCAAAGGCTCCCCCTTACTCCACATTTCTAGATACTACCTTTCGAATTCTACCTGTACTCATATCACATCTCTGCAAGCTTTCTGATGCAAATCATTTGGGTTGCAGTAGATGAAAGTAAAAGGGCATACCTTATTACAATAATAGAAACCTATAGTAGGTTCATTTAGAAATCCCGTATCAACATCGTGTTCGGACTGATAAATATTGTTCAAACCGGTTATAGAGTTTAATGGAGCTTTCATCTATGATTAGAAAATGCTGCCTGCTCTTTCAATGTTACTTCCTTCCAATTGTGTTACTTTGCATATTATAAAATTCAGACAAAACGGCGTTCATAATGAATGCAGATAGATATAGATATGTTTCACAGCTAGAAACTGCCTAAGAAAGACAAAGGACTGAAACGACTGAGTGAGTAGTTCTAAAAATATACATTTGTAGAAACCAACAAGTTTAAACTGATGCTCCATATAAAAGTGGACCTGCATTTTTTACTAGATTACTTGTGATTTTTTGCGAATCTAGAGTAAGCCATAATTAACCTTTTAATGCATTGTAATATAATGAATCTAAATTATCCATCGGTTGTGATAGCTATTGTCATAGGACTATCAGTGATATTTCCAAATTATGCACTAGCACAGACAAAAGAAGAAGAAGACGAAAGTCCAAATCCACCACAATTAATAGCAGATGCACAGCGTGATGGAGTTCCACCTGCACCACCTGCTGTTCCTGAATCAATTAATCTAACAAAATGTCATGAAACTCCTGAAGGATTGATACATAATATTGCAAATGATTTGCTACCACGATTCAAAGTTGTACAGGACTGTGTTACAGTTACAGGTAAAGTAACTTTGGTTCATACACCTTCAGATGGAGATACAGTTTTTGCACTCAAGCTCGATAAACCATTTTCAAGCATGGTTACCCCAGTCAATATCAAATCGCCTAAAATGCACGGTGGTATTTGGGTAGAAATGATATGTCAAAGACCAAATACAAGCAATGATCCTATACATAAAGGAGATTGTTCAAAACCTGATGAAATAAAGGAGTTTCATTGGCTCACACCAAAAGTAGGAGATCATTTGTCAGTTACAGGCAGATATCAACAGGATATTAGAGAAGGAGGTCATATGGAAATTCACCCGACTTCAGATGTGACTATTATAAAATGAGTATACAATATAAGCATACCAGCTTGTATGCACTGCTTGGATTTTGTTGACTTTTCAGGTGTTTAAAGACTTGAAATATTTTTACTGATCCATAACTATATAGTTACAAGCTAAACCAAAAGCATCTAGAGCTTAACTTTCACATATAACTGAATGTTCTCTACACTTCATCAAACAAAGCAATTTTTGTTATTTTTGCTTATCAGAGTTGAGATACTTACAAAAGTGGATAGACATCCCTAAAGATTCTTATAGAGTTATGATCGCTAGTTGATAAAAAAAGCTAGATATTCTATGGCAATATTTTCAGTGGTTGTAATATCTTTTGGATTTAAGTGCCATTGCTACCGTTAATCCTACAGCTAATGTTGCAATCATTAGGACAGCAACTATTGGTCTTAGACTTGTCATATAAGATGATGCTGAAGGAGGCTCGGCGGCAATGGCAGCTTTTTTTTACCTATCAATATTTCTTAATTTGGATATGTGAGGAATTCGTGGTACCAATACAGCAAACGCTATTGCAACTATGGCCATAAAATAAAAGTTAAATCCTATTGCCATGCCTATTGAAGCTGCAAACCATATAGCTGCTGCAGTTGTCAAGTTAGTTATTCTTTCATCTGCTTCACTTTTCAAAATAATACCTGCACCAAGAAACCCAATTCCGGATACAAGCTGAGCGGCTATTCTTGATGACGAATTCGGATCAACATGAGCCGATAGATATGTAAAGATCATGGAACCTCCAATCACAAAACAATGGGTGCTTATACCAGCAGGTTTACCTCTGGATTCTCTCTCAGCGCCTATTAGAAACCCAGCAAGTAGCGAAAGTCCAATATTGATTAAGAAATCAAGTTCATATCCTCTCAATAAGTCCGCTGGTAACAATGATGTATGACAAAATAAAAGTCATTGTTATAACAATTTTTTGTTTTCTCGTGTGATGTAAACCCATCTAAACTGAAGGAACAGGGAGTAATAATCTGAAAATATCCTAACTAAAGAAATAGAGTCATGTAAAGGTTTTGTAGATAGTTTGAATTCGAAAGAGCACAAGGAAATATTCAATAAAATGCTAAATGATTGCTACAAATATTCTACAGCTATTAATACTAAAATACAGCCATTTCCTTCAGAACCATTAATCATGGCCTTACTATTGTCGCAGCATAAAATGATTGATTGGTTAACTGATCAAATCAAGCTGCGTCAAAAATGAGGGATTTTTGCTACGAGTCAGGAACAAAACCAAACCAGAGATAATAGAAATAATATCGAACCTGAGGTTCTAAAACAAGGTGATATCTATTTCTTTTACAGGCCCAAGAAGATGCGGATGAGGTAAAAGGTATTGGGGATATTAGACGCTTTTTTATGGTTACTGCCCCTGAAAAATCAGAAAATACTAAGAGAATGGTGACAAAAATCAGTTTTATAGGTTATTTGTCATTGGCAAAAAATCACTACCAGAGATTAGAAAGAGTGAAGCCAGAGCATCTGAGCGGTATTGGGCGAGGGTAGGCGGGATTTTCAATGATCCTAATGAGCTTACAAAAGATCTCTTGTCAGATGAGTTTAGTAAAGGTGACGTAGCTAGACCTGTAGGGGAGGGAAAATATGCTATAGTGAGATATCGTAACCATGCAGAATTAGCATATATTTTGGAAATGCCAAAAGAACCTGGTGAAGCTCAAAAAGAACTAGGTATCGCAAAGGAAGCAAGCAATGTGATTTCAGTTATTAATCCTAAAAAAAGGCCAGCCCCAACAGGTTATCCAAGCACTGAAGAACAACCAAAATATCCACCGGAGGTGTTAAACGAATTTAATGAGACTGAGAATTTCGCATCTCTTGCTAAGGATACAAAATTTATAGACTACCAGAATGCACAGATAATACAATTGGTGCAAGGGAAGGAAGGGATGTAATAAAGAATGAGATTGGCATAGAAATAGGGGAAATAGATCAATCGCAGCAGGACTCTTCACAAGCAGACACATTTAATAAACTCAAGATAAGAAAGGACCAGGTCCCTATAAGACCACTTACTGAAGGAAAATTAGAATGATGTATATATGTTACTAATAATGCTAACATAACAGTATTGTTGTGAATTGCAACACTTTCACTATTGTCGGTGATCGATTTTTGCAGATTCTTTGGCTTTATGAGGGCTAATCAGGTAGACCCAATATGTACTTGCAAGATCCTAAAGATGTCCTATAAGAATTGTTATATTTTTTATTACTGTGATTTTCAAAATGATATCAAAAAGAAAGAAAAAGTTGGATATATGCGTTGAGCATATATTATATTTTTCCACAACTCTTCAGCAATATCATCCTTCTATTGGTGGTGCAAACTTTATTCCAATCTCTACTAGCCGTGATTTTAGGGAAAGACCAGTATACACATCAATGGATTGTGCTCCACTTAGGATTCTATTCATTAGTTGCTCTGTCATTGTGCCGGTTGTAAGTATTTTGCATAGGTCTACAACTGTCAATTTTTGAGGTGGTGATGGGAACACGCTTAGGGCAGCCGCTTCAAAATCGTCGATCTGTTTTTGTGAAAGTACACTTGTGAAAGTTTGTTGGCAAGATTGGAGAGTACTAACAGGTGCAAACTTTATTCCATTCCCTACTAGCCGTGATTTTAGGGAAAGACCAGTTTGCACATCAATGGATTGTGCTCCACTTAGGATTCTATTCATTAGTTGCTCTGTCATTGTGCCGGTTGTAAGTATTTTGCATAGGTCTACAACTGTCAATTTTTGAGGTGGTGATGGGAACACGCTTAGGGCAGCCGCTTCAAAATCGTCGATCTGTTTTTGTGAAAGTACACTTGTGAAAGTTTGTTGGCAAGATTGGAGAGTGCTGCCGCCATTACCGCCGCCGCCATTACCGCCCCCTCCTCCTTTACCATGATCGCCTCCTCCTCCTCCTTTACCATGATCGCCACCACCGCCATTACCGCCGCCCGGATGAACGCCACCTACCGCCACCGCCGCCCGGATGATCGCCACCGCCGCCCGGATGAACGCCGCCACCATTACCACCCTTACCATCGTTTTGTGCTCCTATGTTTGGTAAAGGAAATACTGATTGTGCTGATGCTGCTGCTAATGTTCCTCCTACTACTAATGTTGCTGCCATTAAGATAGGCAGCTATTTCTGTTAATAGTACTTGTGTTGTTCATAAGTTTTGTCACAAAGCATTACAATGATTATATATATTTGACTTGAGTCAGTCGATGCTGATTTGTTTTATATTAATATCGAGAATATCAAATGAGGTGGAGTTATTCATTTATCTATTGTTGGTATATTATCGCAATCTGTTATTACTATATAATAGATTATAAAGAATGTAATTGGAGAAAATATTATTTTATCTAAACATACAAATCAAACTGACAATTGTACCTTTTGGTTTAATAAATGGAATCTCGTTTTTTGTGATTTTATGAGTAATCATTGCAGTTAAAAGGATTTTATACAGTTAAGGACATCTGCCAAGAATGCATTCATACAAATGTAATTATAGATGCAATAAACTAATTACACAATATAATACTATAATAATTTAATACAATCTGCTATCAAAAACCTTTTAGCTGTAGGTGTAGTACATTGTACTAGTCTGACGAGTAGTACTATTGTTGCTACTACAATGGATATGACTATAAAATTAGGAATCACTTTACCTAAATCAATAATACAGAAAATCGACAATAAGCGTGGCGATACTCCCAGGAGCAGGTATATTCGACGAGCAATTGAAAGTTGCCTTGGTGGTAATAATAAAGACATAGACAGTATTGACAACAAAGCGACAACATCCGTCAAAAAAAGTAGGAGGAAATAAGAAAATGAGCGGAATTGAAAGTAATATTATGCCATTTGTAGGTACTATTGGTTTTGGTGGTATAGCAGGTTTCTTGATTGGTTTCGCTTTAAAACGGATAATGAAAATACTAGCTGTAATAGCAGGAGTGTTTTTGCTGCTCTTATTGTATTTGGAATCTCAAGGAATAATGAACATACACTGGGATAAGCTGCAAGCAATATCAAATAGTATTCTATCAACAATTACCACAACGGCAACAACAAATGCAACGTCAACAAGTGGAGGAGGAGTAGGGTCAATTCAAGCTATTTTAGGCAATAACTCAACTGCAGCTGCTGCTACTCATATCTTACCTATAACGTCCACAATGGCAAACCTGGGTATTCCTTTGACTGGTAGTACGGCAATGGGATTTACAATTGGCCTATTAAAAGGTTAAAGGGAAACTTACTGTGACTTCAAAATGAATTTATATAATAAATAAATTCAATCGAGTGCTTTTTTTTAAGGAAATGGTATTGGTAGAACGAAAGGTATTGTATCTTTTGCAGGATGATGAGTCTCTTTATTATGTATGCAGATAATAATATCACCACTACTACATTTGTTGTGATCAGCAACAGCAGCATTAGCAGTAGTAGTAGCATTTGCTTGTTGCAATAATACTACTGGAAATGTACCTGGCTTTAATGTAACAGTATTACCTGGAGATTGTGCACCTGGAAATGAGCTTTGAGGCGATACATTATTGCCGCTTGCACTACTCGTAAAATCTTTTGCAAAAATAGTTCCAACAATGTCATTTATTACATCTTTTATAATTGTCAATGTAGTTGAGGGTTGTGGTGTTGGCAGTGGTATTTGAGTAGTAGTGGATATAATTTTCTCTTGTGAACAAGTTGTATTGTTGCCTGGATGAGGTACATATCAGGTTGTGTGGTTGTGGTGTAAATGATGTTGCTGCTCTGCTGATAATGATCCTGTTGTAAAGATAAGAACAACTACTATCACTAATGCTAGATCTCTTATAGTAGTCGTGTTGTTCATGTATCCTCAAACAATATATCTATATATTTGGCTTGGGTAAGTAAGTGCTATTTGTTATTGCTGACTTATTTAGCATATTTATTTAGAATATCAAATCAATTGAAATTATTCATTTAACTAATAATACTGTAATATGGCAATGTGTTATTACTAAATAACAAAGAGTAAAGAATATGATTTGAGAAATTAATATTTTATATGAATGTGCGATTCTATCTAGTAATTCTACCTTTTAATTTGATAGACGTGGTTATCATCATCATCATTATTATTATTATCTACTTTAAGATAAAAACAATTCCAGTAATAGGAATCTGTAACTCTTCAATCGGTTCTGTTCATATTATTATGCATCGATCCAAATTCAGTGGTTTATGAAAGAAAAAAAAGGTTTGGTAGTAAAAGAACTATCACCATATACTGAATTTGTCGCCGTTGTGGGGATCTTTGTCGCCGCCGTTATCGCCGCTGTCTCTGCCGCTGCTGCTGTCTCTGCCGCTACCGCCGTTGTCGTTACTGACAACAGAAGCTTCACTTCCGTCTTGTGAACAAGTTGCACTTGGATGAGTACAGATAACATTTGAAGCCTCTTGTTCTAGTGTGTTATGTGACCCACGGACTTGCCCATTTTGTGTGGTTGCCTGGATGGTTTCTGTGTTACCGTTCCCGTAAATTCCTTTAGATTGTCTTACTTTCTTGTAGCTATTTTCGCCTCCTTTCATGTAGGTATCTTGTCTTTGTTTCTTGTAACCATCTTGTTTATCTTTCTTGTAGCTATCGTCTCCTCTTTTCTTGTAGCTATCGTCTCCTCTTTTCTTATAGGAATCTTGCTTCCACGCAAATGCTGAATGGCCTGTTGTCATTGCTGCGGATGTTCCGCCTACTACTAATGTTGCTGCTGTTAAGACAGCAACTATTGCTAGAATTCGTGTATTGTTCATATGTATTTTCGTCACCAAGCATTACGATCGTTCTATATATTTGACTTGAGTAAGTAAGTGCTATTTGTTATTGCTGACTTTATTACTATAATTATTGGGAATATCAAATGAGATGTAGTTACACATTAAATTATTATCAGTATTTTATGGGAATCACTTACTACCATACGATAGAGTGCAAAGAAAATGATTTGAGAAAATATTATTTCATTTGAACGTGCTATTCAAACTGTGAATTGTACCCATTAATTTGGCAGATGTACTGTTCTATACGCGCACAGAGGCAAGGTTAGCGTTATTCCTTAGTGAGTGTGCTGCATATGCTGAGGAGGAGGATGATGGTATAATGAAAGACAACACACGAATATTAGACTGCATTATCTAGCTGAGATGGATAAAGCCTGTAATTGTGATGATGTATATAACTAATCATTGTTAACATAACAGTACCTGTAAGACTTGCAACATCTTTAATGTCTGTGTGGGCGATGTGATGCATTCCTTAATTATTGTCGTGACTTTCAAATTATAACATGAGCCAAACCCGTGATTATTATTAATTAAGAGTTATTGATAACATTGATTGAATAACATTTACTGCACATAGAACACTATAGTTATAATCATAGTCTTTAAAGATATAATATTGAAATTATCATATTGGAAAAAGAGGGGAAGAGTTCCTGTGTTGTCCATATAGATTTCGATTATTCTCTCCCCCTCTCTAATCTCTTTAATCTCTGCTGAACAGCCTTTTAGTTAAATCCTTAAATTTTTATATGAAATAACAGCAAAGAAATCTGACAAACCATTTGAAAACAAAGGTGGCTACAGGATATTTGGGATGGCTTTTGTAAGGTTCTGTTGTTGTTGCTGTCATAAAAAACATGTTATTAATTATAAAATTACAACATTTGTCTCGATCATTACGATGGATTCAATTAAAGACATAAGGGCCATTCTTACTTCATTCTCTAAAGCCCTCGCATTCGCACTTATTTATTTAGAGAGAACAATCTAGTGGCATAACAGGTTCAGAAAGCTATTGTGAGAAATGAAATTTATTCAGGATAATGAAACAGCAAAAAATGATGAGTGACCAAAATGTGGTAGATGCTTTGAAATTTGGCAAGGAACTACCTCACCTTAAAGACCAATTCCTACTATTAGTTGAGGAAATAGACAGCCTTGAGTATAAAAGAAATGGTCTCAGAACTGTTTTATCGGCTTTGCAAAATCAATATCTGCAAAGGGATTCATTTAAATCCTTTCAATCGATATTAGACCAAAAAATACAAAATATAGCAGAGACAGATAAAAAATTAGCACAGTTAGAGAATATCAAGAATAATGACAAAGATTATCAAAAAATTGAACAGGTAGCTGAACAAAAAGCAAATGATATTTTGAACAATAAAAAAGCAGTAGTATTAGCGAGCCGTTATTGCCGTTTTAGGTGACTCTTTCTATCCAATAAATAATAATGGTGTTGTAGAAATATTGGGCCAAAATGATGTCATCATCATCAGCAAATCCGGAAAATTATCTTTCTATGTCATTCCATCATAAAGAGATACTGAAAATAGCTGATGGAGTTTATGACAATTTGTTAAAGGTCGTTGTTAACGATACGATATATCCTCTCGCCCACTGATAGACTTTTACTTGTACCATCTGTAAAAGTCACAAGACATTACTGCTGTTGGTATCATAGCCTTAGTTTTCATAATATGCGATAGACGCTACCAAAGAAAAAGGAAAAGTAAAACGGAGATGACGATAATATGGATCCATAAGGAAAAGGGATCTAAATGAAAAATATAGTCCCAGTGGTTCTACATAACGTTCCGTGAAAGTCAGCAGATCCTTCATAAAAGTTTAAATAAAATCTCCTGTTCCTTCCACTCCAATGAATCAAAAAACAACATTATTAGTATTGAGGGATGATGGCAATTATTAACTAATCTATGCATAATCACTATACAAGGTAAAAAGGATTGTTATTACTCTCCCATTTTAGATAATGACAATTTTTATGGTACTCATAATAATAATAAGAATAATCAGCACTACCATTCTCAATCTTCCTCACCCTCTCCTGTTCGTTCCTCTACAAAATCACGAATCAAATACTATCGATATAAAAACAGCAAAGGAGCCACTTTACAAAAGAATCCTTATTGTAGATGATAATGCTGATACCACTTTTACCTACAAGTTAGGTTTAGAAACGTATTATGAAGGTTATGAGGACGACAATGAAAACAAAATAAGATTTCAAGTATACACATACAATAACCCTTTAGTAGCGTTATCAGAATTCAAACTAAACTTTTACGATCTATTGGTAATTGATATTAACATGCCTTATATCAATGGCCTTGAATTTTGTCAAAAGATATCATAGTTAGATGTCAACCTTAGAGTTTGCTTTATGACTGCAGGAGAAGCAAATATTGAAGCGTTAAGAGAGGTATATCCAAATGTAAGTTTAGGATGTTTTATAAAAAAGCCAGTTTCAATAGAATATTTGGTTAAAAGATTATCGGCAGAATTGGATTAATGTAAGGTTGTAGCATGGTAGTAGCATTAAAAACATCATCATGATCTCATTATCTTAGCCTTAACATTGAGCATATGTGCTCCAATGTCTGTTAAAAATTATGTATCTATAAACAGTGCTCTTGACAAATCATAAGGTGTTTTTACTAAAGTAGTTTAGCGACTTTTGACACTACAATTTCTTGAAAGTCTAGCGTAATTGGTCAAGATAGATAGAGGCTAGACATAGAGAGTGACATAGAGGAGGAGATAAAAAAACAATGAAAAATAATAGAATCTTGATAGTAGATGATGAAAACGATATTAATTTGCTATTCAAGATGGTTTTAGAGGATAATGGATTTAAAGTTGATACATTTAACGATCCCCTAATAGCACTACAGAATTTTACAGCTGGTTCTTACGATTTACTACTTTTGGATATGTTAATGCCAAAGATGAATGGCTTTGAGTTATATCAAAAAATTAGAATGATAGATGATAAGGTTAAGATATGCTTTTTGACAGCAAGTGGAATAGACCATGACGAGTTAAAAAAGAGAGCAACTATTGCTAGCATAAATGATATTGAAAACTGTTTTATTATTAAGCCAATTGAAAATGAAGAGTTGATAAATAGAGTAAAGGCACAATTATCGTAGTTGTACTACGACTAGACTGAAAATACTACCAAAGCTGCCAACCGATCTCTTGTAAAAATGGTAAAACTAATTACTTTAAAATTAACTTAGTTAAATAGCTTAGCAACCTTCATTAGGAATCACAGGAATCAAATTTTGCTGTTACAGATATAAAAATGTCATCTATTATACCTATATCACTTACTAGCGGTAAAACTCTAAATTTACAAATTAAAAAAAGTAACAGGGCAAAACAACTTTGGCTCAAAGCAAATGTTCATGGAATGTATATTGTTGTTCCGACAACTATAGACTATGAAATAAATGATATACTAAATTTTATCGATGGTAAAAAGAAATGGCTTCAAAGACAATCTGATTATTATGAAAGATTAAAGAGTAAATATAATAATCCAGATGTTTTTAAGCTAGGTGGTCATGGGGATGATAATACAATTTCCTTTCTCGGTACAAAATATCTTTTTGATCTTATCAAAGATAAAACATCATCATATATTATAAGATCAGATAATCTAAAGAAAATAACTTTCCATATTACTGTTGATAAACGTAAATACAAAGACCATGTAAAAAAATGGTATCAAACACAAACAGCAAGGATAATATCTGATCGGCTTCCTTTAATAATCAGTAACAAATTGAATCTTCTGCTACCTGCATTAGTAGCACCTTTTTATTATAACAAAATTTCAATAAAGGACCAAAATTCAAGGTGGGCTAGCTGTTCTACAAAAAGAAATTTGAACTTCAATTTATTTTTGGCTGCCCTTCCAGTTGAAATAATAGATTATGTGATTATTCATGAACTTGTACATTTAGTTGAGCTTAATCACTCGAAAAAGTTCTGGAACCTAGTTGGATTGGCAGATTTAGAATATAAAAAACATAGAAAATGGCTGCAAAGATATGGTTCTTTAGTAAAGATACCATAAATATATAGAATAGTAACACTAGACTATTTATTAAAAAAAATACAATGTAGCATATAATATTTATATTGGCTCTTATAATATTTATAGTAAAGTAAGATGGAAACAGGAGGAATTATAACATTAATGTATAACAAAGAATCATGCAAAGCATGTGGAACTTATCTGACTTCTGTTTCATTGTGTAATATCTGCAAGGAACAAATTTCATGGGTGTGTGGTAAATGTGATAGAATGTATGATGTAACTCATGCGCACAATGTACTGGTTCTAAAATAACATATTAGATGACAATGGGTAACAGTCTAAAGTTAGTTCAAAAGGTCCTTTTGTTCTTATCTGTAGAATGTAGGTTAAATAAAATTGAAAATAGACCGATCACTCAATGACAGTAGCATAAACTATTGATAGTATAGTATTTGAATAAATTTGCCAATATGCGATTAGTAGCAGTAGCTACAATATACCAGGCACGTTGGACTATGACGCATCAATAAGTATGGTGTATGCCTTAAACCCCTTGAACAATACGGGGCTGTGACTCTAAAGAGCCCCTCATCGTGCAGTATTAAGGAGTCTTTTATAATAGCTGAAACCAAATAAATCCCTTAGACAATTATTTATGCAATAGAATTTGCCTAAATAGACAGGACTTTTGATATTATAATTAGGTATTACTTTTAAATTATTATCTTATTCCATAGTGAATTTGCTTACTTACTTCCTGCCTATTGAATCTTATAATATTTTCATAGTTAGTGGCAACTATAAAAATATGTACATATATCTCTCCCTCCCTCCCCCCAAGGTGTTCCTAATCTTATTAATTCATGTCAACAAATATAGATAAAATATATGCATGAATATCTTTCATTATACAATTTTTCATATGGACAGTGCAGTGAATATAAGAAAAGAACACCCCCTATTTATCTCGGATGTCATTATTGTTACTCATGTCAGGATAATGATAATAATATGTTAAATCTCCAGAATCGCCAAGGAGCGCAAAAGATAGGGCTTGCCATTCACATATAGGCAGCAACAACACCCAAAAGGTTGTGATTCTATTATGATTAGTAAAAGACTACGTTACTATGATCCAAAACATTTACTTTCAAAAAATAAAGAGGAGGATGTTATTTACTCTATATCCGTTATGAAAACGCTAACATATTGTCTTGATATGCTAAAAATAAAAGAAGACACTGAATTTCATAGAATTGCTGTTGAACTTATTCGAAAAAAAGTGCCGGTAGAAACTGTAAATGATAGCAGTAATGATTGGATTACAATTATGAAGGTTATAGCAGATATATGTTCAGATAATGGTCAAACCTTTTCTCAATCAGGATTGTCTGACTTTCTGACTTTGGCTACAAAAGGTATATTTGAAAAAAGAATGAGAGGAGGAAAAGCAGGAATAGTAAATGATGTAATATTTAAGATCTACGGAGATATTATTGAAAACTACCAAAACTTCGATCAAACTTTAATGTCAAATTACCCAAGAATTATCGTTAACACTATTTCTATCATTAACAAAGGGATGGATACCGAAGGTAAAAAAATAGATGCTTATAGCTTATACGGGTATTATCAATCACAAAAAATAATAAAAGTAGAAGAAGAAAAAGCAAAAGCTTTGCAGGAACATCCAGGCATACCTCAAGATAACAACGAAGAAGAAGAAGAAGAAGAAGAAGAACGAACAACAAGATCTTATTGAAAGCCTTACTCAGATAACTGGTATGGGAATGAAGGACTTAAGAGAGTCACTTGCAAAGTTGCAGGGTTCAGATGTTAAAAAGATTAGCGATCTTTGCCTCAACTATAACAAATTACAAAAATATAGTATGTTAATAGGAGAATCGGAAGGAGAATTTAGTCATGAGGTTGAAAGGGAATTTGGAAGAAAACTCACAGACACTCAGCTGCAACATGCTATTAAATCCATACGAAAAGTTAGAACATATATTGCAAATATTCTTGATGATAAATTTGTACCCCATGATTCGCATGGCATAAACCATGTCAAACACAACCTCGAATATGGTTTTCAGTTAATGGGTCTAATAGAGTGTAAGAGAAGAAGTCTGCGGCATTAAAAATTTACTATGAGGAATAGTTCAAACTTCCTCCTTTGCCCCCTCATCTAACTATTACTTTGGATATTATTTTTATATAATAAGGGAATGAGCGCAAATAACACTTGGATCTTCTTGTTCTCCAGCACTGATTTCTGTTGGACTAACAAGTATTTTCCATGTAGAGGTAGCTGGCGTTGGATCTGTTACCTTATGTATCTATTGCTCAATAACAAAAAGCTATCCGGCGCTGTCAATGATAATGACCGTCTGAAAAAAAGATTAGTTGGTAGATAAATGAGTTAGGAATGGAAAAAGTACTGAGTAGAATAATAAAAGTGAATTAAAAGATAATCAAATTGCTTTATTATATATAATTTTATTTGCTAAAACACTCAAACTTTATCTGCTGACTTCTTTAGCCATTAATAATGCTATTTCTTTGTATGAATGATTAAATTATTGACTGCTACTGATCACTTTCACCCTTTGTTTTCTAAAACCTTCTCTATTAACCAATTAATCATTTTCTTATACTGCGATAAAATCAAAGCTGATAACTAATGGCTCGCTTGAGAAATATTTTCCTTTCGCATTGACAACAATACCCGCATAGTCGCAATAGTCATTTAACATCCTTTTGAATAGTTCTTTCTCTTTCTCTGAATTCAAACTATTTGCAAAACGCTTCCACGATTCTATTTCTACAGTAAGAATGTCTTTGTTTAAAAATAGGCTAGTCAAAATGATCGTATTTCAAACTATTTCTATCCTTTTAAGAATTGGAGCACCAAGAAGGGAGAGAGGGGGTTATGCCCCGATCAATGATAAAATAGCAAATAATATCTCTTGAACAAAAGTTCTCACCATATTTGTTACATATCGAGAACCGGTAATGGAAATTGACAAATCCAATCTGCTATTGTTTTTTGAGTTATGTCCTGGGCCCAAATGTTATGTCATATTTGTTCTCAATCCCGATGAAGACAAAGTATCATGTGAACTAGTCTTAAATTTACTTCAATACCTAAGAACTACTAATTACAAGGGATAGAAGAATCGATAAAAATTCTTGCAATAGAATACTTTAACTGCGATATTGTTCTAAATATGCCAGCGTGAGCGAATTGTTTACGGTCATTCGTTTGAATTCTCGATGCCCAATCTTTTGATATAAGTATAAGTTACGAACGCTCTGGTGGCAAGTAAATAGTTCATAGCGATCAGCTGATGTAAAGTATTCCTCAATTGATTGCATAAGGATAGTTCTGATGCCGTAGTTTTGATGGTCTGGCTCTACTATCAATCGTCCGATAAATGAGGTCTCTTTTTCAGGATAAACACGCACTGAACCAACAATTATGTCATTTTTTACGGCCTTGATAAATACTTGACGTTTAAACGTCAAGTGATTTAATCTATGCTTTGCATTAAAGGGGGATGCAGAGGATGTCAGTTTTCCTTTGATTCAACTATTAATTTATTTTGTCCGCAATATCTCTTGGATGTTTGATAGACTTCATCTTTGGTACTTTATCAGACCCGATAGAATCCTCTGCGACTGCATTTTTATAAATGACTTATCATTGTCTCAATAGTTATATAAGCTAATTCTATATAATCAATGCAGAATATAGTATAATAATAAATGTTAAAAATTAATAAATTTCATTCAAAACCTGTTGGGTATGATGACTATGAAATATAAAACAAAACCACATCTACTGTGTGCGCTAGCCCTTTCAAGCATACTTGTCACATCCTTTATTGCTGTTGTCAGTCAATTTGAACAGAAGGCATTGGCACAAAATGCAAGCTCAAATCCGTTAGGTAAGGTCCCTGTAATAGGAAAGCTTATGGGTGGAAACACAACAAATACGACATCATCTAAAAGTGGTGCAAATGCAACATCAGGCAATCAAAGCTCAAATCCATTATCAAATGTACCTATAATAGGAAAGATTTTAGGCGGAAAATAATTGATGATCGAAACTATGGTATCTTCTTTTTTTCAAGTTCAAAGAATACCATATTTTTGTTTTCTTATTTTTTGTCTTGAGGAGTCTAGAAAAGTCTAAAGAATTCTTCGGTTTTTTTGTCTCAATGTCTATATCTCACAAGATAGGACGCTATTACTTTTTTACCAGATTATATTTTCAAAGGTAATCTGACGATATGCTAAATTAAATTCAGAACATTCCCTTTTACAGTTAATTATCGTTCTAAATGAATCAGTATATTACTATTCCTCATACTCATACAATCTACTACAATCACAGCAAAAAGGTTTTCGATAGCAGATTGTATAGAATTGTTATATTTTATAATATAACATATATTATGTACTTAAATTGGGTTAGTACGGAATGCATTCGTGGCGTAAATTCCTCAAAAAACTAACCAAAATTCAGCTGATATATCTAGCTTATCATTGTTTATGAATGTCAAATATTCCAAGCTTTTGTCCCAAATATTGTGAGTATTTTCAAAACACTTATAAAACTACTTTCTAATTTTAAAGTCCGTTTAATTGGTAATGATTGTTCATAAAATCACAAGAAAGAGATATTCACCTATTAAATTGAAATGTACAATTGCTAGTCAGAATACGCGCATTCAAATAGAGTAATATTTTCTATACACTTTATTATATAGTAATAACAGATTGCTATAATAGACTAACAATAGATAAATTAGTAACTTCACCTCGTTTGATATCATCAATAACTATCTAAAATAGGTCAGCAATAACAAATAGCACTTACTTCCTCAAGTCAAATATATGGAACCATCGTAATGCCTGGTGACGAAAATCCATATGAACAATACAAAAACTGTATCAGCAATAGTTGCTGTCTTAATAGCAGGAGCATTAGTAGTAGGCGGAACATCCGCAGCAATGACAACAGGACATTCAGCATTTGCATGGAAGCAAGACTCCTATAAGAAAAAAGGAGACAATAGCTACAAGAAAGATGGACAAGATGGTTACAAGAAACAAAGACAAGATTCCTACAAGAAAGAGAAAGATACTTACATGAAAGGGGGAGAAAATTCCTACAAGAAAGGAAGACAAGCTAATGGAAATGGGTATGGGAACGGTAACACGGACACCATCCAGACAACCACACAAAACGGGAAAGTGAGTGGGTTCCATAACACACTAGAACAAGAAGCTTCAAATGTTATCTGCACTCATCCAGGTGAGGGAGTAGCAGGTGCAGATTCGGCACTGTTGAAGGATCAGCATCCTGTACCAATGAAAGCGGTTAGAATAGTAGCTGTAGCTGTTACTATATGTTAAGGTAGTTTTTTTTACTACTACCACATCATTTTTTTTCTTTTTGCATTAATGTTATGATTAAAATAATTCTGATATCTGAGATAAATGTCCATCATCATCATACATGGTTATTCACAAATGTTGCAATCCAGGATTTTGTGTTACTGATTATTAGTGACATGTATCATAATTACATATCATATTCATTTCAACCAAATAAGGCGGTTTCGACATTCCATTATTATTATTATTATTAATATTATGCTTAGAAACTATGTATAATCTGAAAAATAGTCTGATCTCCTGTGAATCCTTTCAAGTTATTAAATGGCCTTTTTTAGTACCAATTAATGCCTGTGTCAATTGTCATAGTTTTTCTATTATTGAAATCAGTTGTATCAATTTTTTTAAATACAGCAGTTTCAACAACAGCTATTGCTTCCTCATATTTCTTCGTCTTCTGCTAAGAGAAGAAGAAGAAGAAGAGTGACAAGATTAGTCTGTCTAGTACTTCATTAGTTGCCGAACCTGACGAGTGTGTGCCAACAACTGAAGGCACGGCGGGGGAGACTCGAATAGCAGCTACAGCATCTCTTACCATATGAGAAGGTAGTTCTTTACTACTATCACCTTGTTTTCCTTTTTTTGTTTCTCAACGACAGCTAGGAACACAGGATAAAGAACTATCATTCAGATGCATCGCCTACAACATGCATAGAATGACTAATCTTTTCCCATTAGTGAAGATTAGTATTGGGCCCTGTATTTCATACGGTTTATTTATAATCATTTGGTTGTAACAAATAACACTAACAATAGATAAATGAGCAACTTCACCTCATTTAATACTCCCAAAAAACTTGATATGTTACTCATCCTACTAGTCATGGAGAAGCATTAACAGTGCGTCCTCCAGTTGGAATCCTGTACAAATGAAGGCAGTGACGGATCAGCCATACCACAACCAGAGCACAAAGTAGATGAGTATCCACAACACTTCTTTATTTTTTAATTTTAAAAAAGATGATCTTATGCTCAAAAAATCATTATAAAGTTTTAGTCTATTATGGAGTTACGCGTATTCGAGTTTCATTTGCAGAAATTCAGCTTCCGATTAAACACCTTTGCCTTTGCTAGTCATTAATAATTGTCTACAAATTTGATATTTATTAAAATCCTTGATATTTTTATTCTAATTAAATATACTGTCCTTTATTTTCTTTTTAACATCATTTATTATATTATATGCAAGATCGTTTATATTGTTGGTGCTGCTATTACTACTACTATTATTATTACTACTACTATTAAATGCCATTGTTGTTGTCTTGTATGCAGAATTATAGCCAGGTGCGAATGCTTGTACTGTGGTTGTAAAACTACCGCTACTGCTGCCATGATTATTGTTATCATTGGAGTCTGGCTTTATATCAACAGAGTATGTAGCCTCTCCTTTATAACCAGAAATCATTTTTGTTGTACCATTAGAGATAAAAGTGATCTTCAATTTTACAACGGCATAATCAATTTTTTTACCTGATGTTACGTCATAAGCTATAGCGGTTACAGTAGATTTGCCTTTTCCATTAACAATATTTTGAGAAGATTGAATAGAGATTGATAATGGTTTTACTTTATTATTAATATTATTAATATTATTATTGTTATTATTGTTTGTTTTAGATGCTGATAATGCTGAGGATGTCGTAGAAGGTAAAACTTGAGGAACAGTAAGTTCATTATTATTTCCTTTTAGTATTTTCGATGATGATGTAGTATTGTTTCTCTTATACAAAGTTGGTTTCGTATCATTATGCCCAGTTGACATCACTGGCTGTTGGATTATAGCTGTAGTTGTTGTCTGAGTATCATTAGTTTTTGATGGTATTATTGTCACTCCAGTTACATTTACACTAGACCATTTTGTTAAGTTAGTAGAAGTAGTTATCGAATTACTACTAGTGTTGTTATTGCCATTCAGACAAGATAATTTACTGGTTATTTTATTCTGTCCTTCTTTTATAGGAGTATATTTATCATGCAAAAGTGTAAAATTCCATTTAGAATAGTCATTTATTCCATTAGGACCGGATGCTGTAGCGTTTTGATATGGTTTTATATTATTTATTATAACTGAAACATAACAATTTCCAATATCAGTAGCTGTAGAGGTTCCTAAAATATTAAAACCACTACCTACTGGCACTGTTTGATTGTGAATAGGAGATATGATCTTTATACCTAATGATTTTGCCGTCTGTAGTTCCTGTCCTTCAGAAAAACCACTCCTACTAATCCAGACAGCAGCAGACAGAATACTTATTACAAGAACAAACCGAAACAACGAAGAGAATGACATATTTTTTAATATCAATCTCATAATAACCTTCTTAGTAATTCGCAGAATAAAAAGCTAAGGTATATTATATCTGCAAATATCTTAGTTTAGATTATGAAGGATGACATTTAATATGTTTTGTTTTAAATGATTGATCCTATCGTAGTTGTTTTAGATAATTATTAGCGATTGTAAGAAGATTAGACAACATGCTGCTTATTCATATCTTCCGGAAGAGTTGGTTGTAATGCAAAAGCAAGAGTGTTTAAAGTCTGTAGCGGCATTGTTAATACTGATATCATTGAAGACAATGATGATGGCGATTCGATTATATCAGCCACAATTATAGCTAATGTAGGCAGCAACAATGATGTGGTTATTCTTAATCCTGAAAATGTTATTCATTTTTATAATTTCCTGTAAGCTAAATTATATAGTTTTTATTCGTTTAAAAGACAGTATATCTATGATAGCATGCCAATAGCATATGTCTTAATAAACTGTGAATCAGGATCTGAATCCATTATCATAAGGGAATTAAAACGATTGTCGCAAGTTGTAGAAGTCTCTAAAGTTGACGGCTCTTATGACCTAATAGCAAAAGTCACAGCTGATACAGTTGACAAGGTAAAAGAAGTTATTAGTTTGAAGATAAGAGGATTTGAACAAATCAGAACAACATTGACATTAATAGCAATGGAAGAAGAAGAACAGAGAGAAAGAAAGAACAAATAATACTAAGAAGATATTATGATAAGAATTCTATGAAATTATATTTCCCATATCTTTTCCTGTCCATTTATTTTCTAGTCTCCCTAAATCTATTAAGTTTTAACCATTACATAGTATTTCCAAACGTAAATGAAATGAAATATATTAAAAAATTTTAAAACATTTTTTGGTAAATTAAGTAACAAACGATGCCTTGCAATAAAAAAATTTATGCGATTAAGTGTAGGGGCAGGTACGCGATGCATACGTCACTGTGCTAGTTAGACCATATGCTTCAAATTGTTATTCTTTATATTCTAATAATATACTAATAATAGGTAAATGAATAACTTCACCTCGTTTGATATCCTCAATAATTATATTAAATAAGTCAATAATAACAAATAGCACTTACTTCCTCAAGTCAAATATATAGAACTATCGTGACAAAAATAGATGAACAACACAACAACAGCGCTAGCAATAGCAGTTGTTATCTTAACAGTAGTAACATTAGTATCAGTAGGAGGAGGAATATTAACAATAACACCATCAGCAGCATTTGATATGAAGAAAGGAAAAGGAGGTGTAGAAGGAGGAGGACCAAATGGAAATACCATCAACGGGCAGCAGAAAGGTCAACGCCAGCTCGTCTGCACTCCTCCTAGCAACAATTGTGTCCAAGAGGGACTTACGTCTATAGATGCTCAGAGTCCACCACGACCCACACCAACACAACTCCACGTAACCCAACGGATAGGACCTAGCAAAACAATTACACCTGGTCAAGTCGGCGTCGTAGCCGTTACGTGTAACCCCGGTGAAATAGCTACCGGTGGAGGGTATACAGCATCAGCGAACGTTATCGTAGCATCCTCCTTGGCAGGTAACAGTAATACAGCATGGCTTGTTAATGCATTTAATAATAGTACCCAAAATGGAATTCTAGGCAGCAACTGCAGAATGTGCAGGTCTATTACCCTGATTGAAAGCTACAATGCACGTGACCTCTCTCCTAAATAATGTAGCCGTCCTAGTAAGAGAGCATGTGTATAGAGATCTTTCAAATACATATCTGCTTCTCCGTCTGTCTAGATGAATTAGCAAACATAAGGCCAAAAGAGCACCTTATTAACATCTAAAATCACACCACCAACACCAAAGGTGTTTATAATACAAGATTCTGATATTACGAATCATTAGTAACGTTCATATTCTTATTTTCCTTCTGTCAATAGTCTTATAAGAATCTCATCCTTTCTTACTTTGAGTTTATTGGATAATATGTTATATGCTCTGATGGTAAGAAATACACTTGATCTTATTTGGTATCAAATCTTTTATCGTATTTTATTTAAGTATGCATATAAAGAAGTTAATATGTTAGTTAATATGTTATACATTTTATTTATCTCCATTTTGTTATAATAAATTGTATTATCTATAGATAAGTAAATAACTTCAATTGATTTGATATCATCAATATTTATACAAAATAAATCAGCAGTAAATTATATTATATAAATCAGCAGTAACTTCCTCAAGTCAAATATATAGATGAGATTGTATTGAGAATATATGAACATGTTTCGAATAAATGAAGTAGAATATAGTAGTGTTATTAAAAAATTCAGAAGCATTAGTCGAGTGCACGAACACGACTTTGTATCAATTATGAATGAAGGACAAAAATCAATTATTTGTTTAACATGTGGTTTTCTTTATTGTGGAAAGTGTGGTAAGTTAGTAACAATACATAATAAAAACTATTTACAGCATAATGTCTATAACTAATAAAGATTAGTCGATACAGAAGAAGATAAAATATTATTAGCTATGCAGCCTGTGCAAAACACTGTCCGAAAGTAATAGAACAACACGTTATTTACTATAATACGGCAGCAACAATAAAATTCAAAAATGATATATAAGTCTACGGCAGTTAGATGATGCTACCAACAACTGACAACGATAATATCCTTTGCTTTGAGGAACACGCCGGAGTAGTTACAGGTTACAGTTAGTGAGATTTGTCCTTCAATTAGAATACATTATTATTTATTATTTATATCTCAGATCATAGTCACTTATTATAGCATATCACAGTCTATACTAAATATCTGAAATACCATTTTTGTTGTCTTGTTAATTTGACCGTTCTTACTGAATATATTACCTTCAGCTATTAAAGCTAAAAGCTTGTCTTTTTGGGATTTGAAATTATTTTTGGAGTGAGTTAGCAGCAAATGTGTTTATTTAGTCTCCTTCTCATATTATTTCGTCTATATAAAAATGAATGAAAATTTTCTTCATACTGTGATAGCATTATTATTGATCGTATTGGTAGTTGGATTTTCGTTTTATTGGTCAACCTTGTATCCAAACCCAATTGCTCAACAAATTAAGAGAGGGATAGAATTTCGTAATGCATTACTCAGATCATTTGAACAGTCGCATCCTAACTTAAAAGATTGTCATTGGCAAGGACCAGATATTGCATGCAAGTGAGGAGAAAGTTCGAACTTTCGTTACCAATACTATAATTATCATCATCATCAGAAGAATAAAAATTAAATCTACTACGCCTTTGGATAAATAACTGATTGCTCTCTCTAGACTAAATTCTTTCTAACTTCTCTTCTAATGAATTTACATTAATAATAGAAGGTCATTCTTTGAATAATGCAAAATTATCTTCAATGCATTCTCTGATTATTTTTAAAGTTAAAAGCATGTATTTTGGTATAAGATTGCGTTTGTTGTAAAAAATCTCTCATCCGTACCTCCTCTCTTCCGTCAATACAGTGCTTGTAATGGCAAGCTAAATCAGATTTTGCTAAATTGTAAGCAAACTGTTGCAATGGTTCTTCGAGTGTTCTGATAACTCTATACGAGCCAGTGTTTCATGGAATGGACCAAAGAGTATTATTATACTACATTATGAGATATTGGAACAATGCTATTTCGTTCATGGAAAGAAAAAATAAGAGAATTTTTTGAACCATATGATAACAAGAAGAACAGAGAAGCCCAAAAATTGATACCTAACTTAGCAACGAATGAAAATAATAACAACATTTACAAAGATGGCACAATAATGCTTTTCCCTACAAATCTATCTGGATCAGAATGGTGTCTTGGGGAACAGAATCTTAATTCTATTCCAACTTTTAGTACAAATGGCCACAATAATAAAATAATCCAGAAAAATGAAAAGAATATCACGTATTGGAATGTCAAAAGCGGGATCATTACATATAGGAGTAGCAATGAAAAAGGTCGAAGCTGTAGACTCAACATATTTCCAAGTACCAACTAGACAAGTTAACGATTCGCATACTGCAATAAAACAAGGCTTTATTGGAAATTCAAGGGACTTGAAAAATCAAGAAATTACTTTCGTTGGCCGACTTCACAGAGTTATACATAAACATTTGGAAACTAGCATCAAAATTCGTGGAGGATATCACCACAGTTACGCACCTGACCAGGCCGCATGCATTGGAATGGCTGTTTCGCACAAAAGTACAGGACATACAGCACGACGTGCAAAAGAACTTACACATCCAATCTATGAATATGAAGAGCTATCGCCAAAATTTGAATTTTTTACTCAAGAGAATGTCTGGTTTGCTATGAAAGTAACTAGCTGGAATAATAATAATAATGATGATGATTTAAAGGGTACTGTAACAAATCGTTGCTATATTGATTCCGAGCCATTTTTACCTGATGGAAGATTGAGAAATGGTTATAGGTTATATTCTGAATGGATTGACCATGGCAATGGAAAAAAATATAAAGAGATTGTAAATTGGGCAGGAGGAGTACCTATTCACTGTAAGAATAGACGGATGGGATTCTGTTGATTTGTATGCCTTAAGTGCTAGGGAAATTATGCCTCCACTGTGAGATAAAGAGGTTGTTGCATTATTATCTGAAATAACGTCGGTGGCCAAATATACTACAGCGTATGTATTCATAGTAACTACAATTAATGTTGTTAATTTGATCAGATTATATGAAATTATTTATAATGCTGATATGCTGTTATAGCCCTCAATATTCCATCTGAAAAACTGATGCAGACTTGGACAATTTTACGGCGTCTCATTTTGCGGTTAGTTTTGTTTGTTACTATTGCAGTTGTATTTAATAGTTTGTCTTGGCCGGTAAATGTGTTTGCTTTATCTCCTGCTTTTGGACGCGAAGAAATAGGAAGTCCTTGGGCTGCAACAAGCACATTCCCATTCTTCACGTTTGGTGAACTTTTGTACACAATTGCGTCTATCAAAACCATTACTCCCTCGACTTTCGAGCATATTGTAAGAACAAGCTATTAAAATATCTGTCAAACTTATCATTTGCAATTATGTCATCTGAATATATGCCCAGTGATATCACATTACCCCTTTGATAGTTAAGCTCATAGGTAGCAATAACAGGCTTTTTAATTGATGGTATTGAGTAGTTTAATAAAGAGGCATTATAATTCATTAAAATCTTGTCATTAGGATTAGTGATATATTGTTCCTCATGATGTTTGTATTCAAATGGATCATTTGCAAACGTTATTTCGCATGAATAGCAAAGATAGTTGCTTCCAACCCATTGAGATGTTTCTTTATTCCATCTTTCGGCAACACTCTTCCATGCCGATCTACCATTAAAAGCCCACCCGTGGCCTTTTACCAAAGTTGTTGTATTTGTATGTCTATCGTATTTTACTTCGGCATAGAATACATTACCATCTAGTACCAATCATAGTACCGCCGTTGGATACGAAACGTTTCAGATTATCGTATTCTTGTTGTGTGACATACTCTTGAGTTTTAATTTAATTTACTGGAATTTCTTCTGTTGCTATAGCCACCGTAAATGCTGTTGATGTTGCTGTCGTGGTTGTTGTTGTTGTTCTTCTTCTTCATCTTGAATAAATGCCTGTCTTGCTGGTTGTTCTTTTTCATTATTATTATTATTATTATTATTAACAACGGATTCTTTTCTTCTTGGAAACATTCTCTCATATGGCTCTAATATGCTTCTACAAAATTCTACTCCCTTTTGAGTAGGCTTATAATCGCAACCATCCTTTTTCCAAATGGTAATTCGCTTTTGCTTATGAAACCATTTACTTGTAGCTCATCGAGTATGCACCTATGTTTTTTCAAATTTAATCCACAAAAGCTAACTAGTGCAGTCTGGTTTAGTTCGCCATGCTCTACCAACTTTAGTATTATATCCTCAACGATGTAAATTCTATCACGATACGATATTGGAGAAAGAAGAGACATATGTTGATTGTATACCCAGCATCATAGTATGCAATCAGCACATTATTATAATTAAGTTAACTATGTTAAGTACCACACTTTTTGGTTTTTGCAGGTAAATCCTTTTTTTATACTTAAAACACCTCATACAACGCCTTTCATTTTGCCTTTTCCCTAAAGTAGTGTTCGAATTTTTTTCATCTTTGTTATGTGCTATCCAACATTCATCTCAATTCCCCTATACTGTCATTAAGATAATATGGTCACTTCAAATTTGCTAATTTATAAACGAATTGATGCGATATTTCACACCAAAAACTCATCTTTACCAGCACATATCGTAGAGGTTTTGATATAATTGACATCGTTCTAAATGGATGTCTTTCTTACTAGTGGACTTAACTTTTAACAACAGAACATCTCTTCCATCGGTTCTTGCTCAGACGCCTATTAACAATAATAATAATAATGCTTTAAAATCGCCATAATCTTCAGCAGTAATATGGACACTGCTAGGGATGCCAAATGAAATCAATTTACGCGCTGCTTTTTCATCGCGTATTCTATCTGTAATTAAGTAAAATATATAGTAAATAAAATCTGTGAAGTCTTCTAAATGTTAGTACTGTACATTTTGTTAGCACTAGATTAGACAATAAAATACTAGAATAGAATACCTGTGATTCTCTAAAGCATTAACTATGTTAAGCAAGTCTTTAATTAGTTCTGCTCTATGAGCAGGTGAAGGAATAAAAACAAAATGAATACAAAAACAACTTTAGCCGTTACTTGCAATCGCCACAGTCGCGATCCTTGTATCATCAACTGCTATTGCAAAACCTGTATTAGCTAGCAACAACAAAGACAACAGTGGGCACTCAGTTTCAAAATCAGACCTCAGGGGTGTGGGCAATTTCCTAAAATGTATCGGCAACCATGGAGGAAATGACATATCAAAAAGTAAATCTCAAAAGTGCGTTGATAATCACTTAGGCTAACAACAATAGCTGTAAGAACAACAAACAAACAACGCTTAGCCCTATAATGGCCTGGAGAGATAATATCTCTCTTTCTATATATTTTTATAATTAGATTCTTATTCTTTGTAATCTATGATTAAAGCTGAGTAAGATCGGATTGAAACCATTGTGACAGAAATATGCTAAGCACCTATGCACGCACAGACAAATTGGTAAAAACTAAGAAAAAATATTGGAATAGTAAGTAATCCCCCCAATCCCTTTTGGCTTTGGAATAGCTCTATTGGGGTGATAGTTCTATTATACTACTAACACACTGAGTATACAGCTGATAACGATAGGAAAATGATTATGTAGCATTTCTTATCTGTTACAATTCTTTTTAAATTCTATTCCTTCTTTTCTCGGCAACCAATGGTATGATTAAAGCAGCAATTTCCATTAGTCGTAGTCTTTCAAATAACGTTGTTTGCGCTGTCTCGTAATTTATACTGACTTCTTTCTTAAGATATTTGAAGGTCATTATTATCTAAATTAATAATACCTCGTGGAAAGTATTCGTAATACTATCTATGGATTAAAAATCAGTATTATCCACACATAGGTTATTGTCTATTTTGTGATGGATACTATCAACATAGTACGCTTTATCCACCAACGAGTATATCAGGTCTTTATCCGAGGGAGTTATATTATTGGATTCTTCTTCTTTTATTTTTTTCTCATTTAGCTTTATCTTTTTTTCGACTAGAATAGTATTATACATGATTGTTAACGTAGCAACATAGTATATAAAAAGATTATCTCTCAAATATTATTTCAGATAGATACATAAAGAGTCTACAATCACCTCATGTGTCATATTAGATAATTCATTATTTCGAATTGAGTTATCCTTGGTGCAATATTATATGACAACTTTAGTGTTAGATGTCTTGTTTTAATTCCCTGACTACATAAAATAGTCAGTCACATTTTGATAACTGTTGTCCTAAGAGTATTTGGGAAAGTGTTGCATTATATATCTGACTTCGCAGTGTCGCAATCGCAATCTTTCCAAGTGTACACACTGCTGATGTGATCATGCATATTTGGAAAGCCTTGATTACACATGGGACACATCTTTCTTCTTGGCTCATTGTTCAAAATCGCCATCTATATAATAAAATGAGATAGATAGGTTGTGCAATAAGAATTATTGTGGTGGTGGGGCCATTAAGATCAGACATGTGCAGCATACATAAAAATAAGATCTTTATTATCATGACTCATTTTCTTTTATTATATTGATCTGCATAATCACATAAGTTCGATCCTAGAAGACCTTTTTCTTCTTTTGCTAAATACAATTTCAAGTATTCCATTTCTATATGTCGATTTGCCTGATCTAAGGTCCACATTTGATGGAATGTCAATAATACGATGATATTTTCCTCCTTGAGTATTAGTTGCACATATTTTTACATAACCGTCATAGGCTTTTACTTTTATATCCTTCTTATTGACAAGAGGCATTTCTACTACTATTTTCACCTCTTTAGATGATGTAATTATATCTACAAGAGGAGCCTCTCTTTTAGGTGATGTAACCTGAAATTCACTATTGTCATCACTATTGATGCTATTATTATCATAATCATTACCATCACTACTAAGCGATCTGATATTATCAAACTCTTTTAATTGTGGTCTACTACTATTTGGTCCAACAATAGATACAGCGTGATCATAAACTACTGGACGTACATTTCGCGGATTACCTCCCTTGGACTTTTTATACTTTCTTGGAAATTTTTTTGGTATATCTGAGTAGCGTGTGTATTCAAATTGCTGTTCTACGAACATTCTCTCTTCTATTTGCCATTCAATATCATGAAATTCTCTGAATATGTCATCTATAATACTACTACTACCACGCCAAACCCTTTCTGAAGCACTATGATTTTTAAAGAATAAGTCTAAACCAATCAGCAGCAACATCGTCATCGTCATCATCGTCATCATTATATGGTAGAATATTCCAAAAGCTCAAATCCATAACCACCTAAATAATAAAATTTCGCCGTTTTTAAATTGTTTGATTGTCATTTTAGTAGTAAATGGTCAAATAGTTGCTTTTCGTTTTTAATTATAACTAAATCTGTATGGATACAAGGATCTGCTACAAGTATACAAAAGAAAATAATCTATTTATAAATTTCATTAGATAAAAAGCATAACAATGCACGAGATTTCTGACAGACTTTTGATGCGCTATATAGCGCATAGATGTAAAATTTTTGTTACATTTAACTTGGGGGTAACTTCAATGTCTTTACCTGAGGTTAGAATATAAGATTTTTTTGGTCGTTACTATCACGAACTATCTTTTTTCTTGTAGTATATGATGAAAATATTGACGATCTATATTAAAATTAACATATTTCCTATTTTGCCTACCGCCTTTCTCTTGAAATAGCGAAAAGGACACAAAAATATTTTATTTTTTTTATAAGTCAAATTTATATGAGAATATATTTCTAGGCATAAGAAATGTCATTCATAATGCAGCTATTTAAAAGAAAAGGAAAAGAAGAAGAAAAAGTTGATAACAATAATAGAAGGGTTGTCAAATGTAAAGAATGCGGGATGCACTTTGAAAGTAAAGACAGATTAAATACACATGACAAAAAAGCTCATTCAGGCAGAGGAGAAAGGAAGAAAATGAAGAAAGAGAGATTTTGAATTATATGATATAGAAATTTCTGCCTGCCTCTTTTTGTACTCTTTTATAACAAAGCCATTAGATTCTTTATCAAAGGCAAGAGTATCAATTCTTGGCGAGTCACTTTCTGAAATAGAATGGATGTATACCTTGCTTACGAGTAGCGTAAGTAATATTAAAGAAGGGGAAGGGAAAGAACAACTTGGTTTTCCTATTCTATATTTATCTGCATTCCTTTGGGTTTGGATTGTTCTTTTTTCTTGAACGTTATTTCAAGTATTCCATTTTTATAAGTTGACTTGGCTGTTTCAATATTTGTTTCAGGAGGAATTTCAATAACCTCGCGATATTTTCTTTCTTCTGGATGAGTAGTTGTAACTTCTACTGAATTGTCATACGCATTTACCTTGATATTTTCTTTGTTGGCACCTGGCATTTCTACTATCACTTTAACTTCTGTATCTGTAGTTACTACATCTGCTAAAGGTTGCATTTCAGAAGAAATCAGTGGAGTTGAAAAAGAGCCTCCTACTCCGCCGCCACGCAATGATGATGACCTGACATTACCGAATTCTCTTACCTTTGGTTTGCCATCCTGTCCAATAGTCATAGAATAACCATATACTATTGGTCCTACTTCACGCATCTTGCCACCTTCAGGTGTTTGATATTCTCTTACTAATTCTTTTGGTGCTGCCGACTGAAAGTTCTTAAACTGTTCTTCAAATTGCCTTTCCATTTCTCTTCTCATTTCCTCAAATCCTCTGAACATATCGCCAAAAGGGAATTGTCTGCTAGATTTACCACTGTTGCCACTACCACCAAAGGACCTCCTAAACCAATCAAATGGTTCTATGTTATTGTCGCCTTCAGAACTCAATTATAATAATAACACCACTGCTATAAAGGAGGTTATAATGTTACATAAAGGTATTCTCAAAGTAGGACTAAATGACCTTTCCCGTTGGTTTTAGATTTGTAATATTTTATTGCGTATGTATGTATTTGTAGTCTTGAAATAATGTCCCTGTATCTAGAAAACAACCAAGATGAAACTTTTTGAGATAAACAAACCTATGCCTGTACTTCAATAGATTTGGTAGTACTAACCAACTCCTTTCTATCACTCCTCTTTAGGTTTTAGAATTTATGCTACTGCTAGATTATATATTTCCATTAACCGGGCCTGACAGTTTAATTTTTATTTTTTAGCTTCTTTAAGAATATTCGCTTTTTTTGTTAAGAAAATTGTTGTCGTCCTTCTTCTATTTATCATCACTTCTGTTTACTATTATTATAAAAGCTACCACTAATACAGTACTGACAATTCCTACCAATCCTGCAGGCAAAAGCAAAGGAATTAGATAATTCATATTTATAATGCCAACTGGCTGAGATGGAACAATAACCTTGAAAGATGCTAATGCAATTGCATTATTTATCGAGGCTATTCTAATAATGACTTGATAGGTACCAGTATCAAAGAATCGTGACTTTATAGAGAAGTCCCCGTCTGGTGCGGATATATTGTTAAATTTGAAGGTTTTTTGTTGTTGATTTGTTATAGTAATATTTGTAATTAGATCTTTCAAATGTTCCCCAGTTTGTAGATTCTGTATACTGAAGTTAAGCTCGGTAAAAGTATAAACTAGAGGTTTTTCTGGTTCATAAGTAAACTGAATTTTCACATTCTCCCTTTGGTTTACCCATTCTTGTACTCTTCTCTTATCGTAAATATGTGCATAGGGAGCAATAACACTTGGGAATATAATTCCCACTAGCATAATAGAGAGTATTAAGGATAACATAATCTCAAAAGCAAGAGCCCTAGAAAATGATAATATAAAGACTATCAAACTAATATACGAATATATGTAAAGAAAATAAATAAATTAAGAATTCTAATGAACATTAACCGGCCAACCCAGTAATTATTATTATACACAAATGACAAACATGAATTTGCTCCGATCATTGTAATGGGTATATTTAATACTTAGATTTCATTTTATATTTGTACCCAGCAGAAAAACGTGTATGAAGCAAGGCTGCAATATGTTACATATATATACAAATGGATAGTATAGGATTATTCCTCTTTATTCACTGCTAGAATAGAATATATTAAATTTAGCTTACTTGACTGATATGGGGTGAGAAGGCCATTGTCATATTAAAAGTCCGATAATATGGCCAACAAATATTCTCCAAATGATAAAAAATATGCACGATAAAAATTATTAATATCACAAAGTTTGTTCCATTAATGAAGAGAGAGAAAAAGACTAATTATTATATGTCACTTTCTGAAATCGCCATTTTAACCATAGTTATAGTAATTTCAATATCTTCTATAATCGGGATTCAATTTCCGCTGAAAACATTAGCAGAAAACTCGAGCAATGCTAATCTTACAGGAAAAACAGCAAGTCAGTCTGCTGAGTCATTGATGAAATCTATTATTGACCCACAGTCGATAATATCGTCCATATGTCAATGAAACTCGTAATACACCCACAACAAGTACAGCTGTCGATAACATAAAAAATGCAACTTCGACGCTAACTTCAATTAAAAATATAACATCAGCAAGACAGCCCAATTGATAATTCATTGGCAGTCGAGAAGAAAAACAAAGAAACCAGTATGCAAAGTAGCATTCCAGCTTTAAGGCAATCTGCTATATTGATGTTAGCCCATCAAATAATTCCACCAAAGGACTTCATCCCTCTTTACGATAGCTCATTAGACAAGATAGCCGATGCCCATATAACTGCAAAGATCCCATGTAATGGAAATTCTTCGTCTACATTAGAATTGCTTATAGGACATACTCCGGATTTTAAACCAGTTAAACTCGAGCCAGTTAAGGAATTGTCTAAACCCGGATACTTATGCACGTATCATACAGATATTGGATCAACACACAATAGTAGTAGTGATGACAGAATAAATAGTACTACAATCACCAACGTATTGCTTCGTAATCCTTCAGACTATAGAACAATATTACCAAATACCAGTACCATAATTATAGACGTAAATAAAATTATTCCTCTTTATACAACTCAGAACCCAAGAAAGTAAAAAAAGAAGGACACATCAGTAGTAATGACTAGTGCATTCATCCTATTTTTATTGCTGTTCGTTTTGTTGTTGTCATTGAGGATAATCGTGATGATGATTGATTTTGGCTTTCTGTATTTTCATCTGCATGCACAGTATCAGCCATTGTATGATTAAATATTCCACTTTCGCTTATTTAAGACCAGACCCTTACAATTGTAAAGGATATAATGGAGCGTCTTCCGTTATCTACTGTTACTTTCCTTATAATGTCATAATGTCGCCAAATGACGCATGCACTTCTTATGCAATTTCTCTAATCGTTTCACGTTGTTTACAAAGCTCAACGGTTCCCTCTTTGTCTACTAAGTAATGCATATCGTAATATTGTCTCCCCAATGCCAATAAAGTGGCTTTGCCTATAAAAGTGAAAATTAACAAGCTGTGTTTTCTCTTGTTACTACGTTGTTTTCTAATGTTACAGTTTTGCAGTTTTGTTATCACAATATGCGGCTTTGTTATTTCTTATCTCATGTTATTTTATGTATTTTGTTCTGCACGAATTATGCTGTCAATAGAGTATAGAGTAAATAATGAAAGATTAAGACAGATAAATATTAAGCTGAGAAAAATTTTGTCCTAACTAATTTGACATAGCTACCAGTAGTATAGCACTGAGTTATAGAGAGAACTGATCTATAAACCAAATGATTCAAATCCTCCACTCTCCTCTTTATATTTTATATTGTCCTTGGCACTCTAAACAAACTTCTTAAGCAGCACAGAGTTCCCAAAGACTGCAGAGTCACTTATGACCCATCCCAGTGCTGCTAATGCTGGCGTAAGGACAAGGGAGTTTGTAATACCATATAATAGTCCAGGCAGCTATTGATATTGTTACAACATTATATGTAAAGGACATAGCTAAATTCTGTTTTATCTTTTTCATAGAGTATTTAGCTAATTTTAAAGTATAAACAATTTGATTTAGATCGCTTTTCATTAGTATTATGTGTCCTGACGACAACGCAACATCTGTTCCAGAGCCTATTGCTATTCCTATATCTGCTGTGGTTAGTGCTGGTGCATCATTTATCCCATCGCCAACCATTGCTACTACTACTTTCTTTGCTTGGTTTTGTTGCAGCTTTTTAATTTCTAAGGCCTTTGATTCAGGTGAAACTTGAGCCAACACTGTTGTTATGCCAAGCTCTTTGGCGATGGCATTAGCAGTTGTTTTATTGTCTCCGCTCATAAGTATAACTTCCTTTTTCATATTGTATTGAATTTTATCAATTACCTGTTTTGCATTTTCTCTTAATATATCGGCTACAGCTATCAAACCAGCTAGTTTATCTTCAACAAAAACAGTAACAACAGTTTTACCTTCTGATTCAAGCTCAGTAATTTTTTGTTGTTGTTGCAGCTTTTCATGAACTGCTTCTGCTCTTGTTATTATCATTCTGTTGTTGATATTATTATTGTCCTCATCATCATCTTTTCTAAAATTGCCAATGAATATTCTTTTTTCCAAGTATGTTGCAAGGACTCCATGGCCAGTTAGTGAATTAAAGTCAGAAACTTTCAATATGGGAATTGATTTTTCATATGCCTTTCTCACTATGGATTGTGCAATCGGATGTTCTGACTTTATCTCAGTAGATGCTGCTAACTGCAAAATCTCAAATTCACTGTATCCGTTAATTGGGATTACATCTGTTACTTCTGGCTTTCCTTTTGTAAGAGTGCCTGTCTTATCAAATACTATGGTGTCTACAGACGATAATTTTTCCAAGTATTGTCCGCCCTTTATTAATACACCTTCTTTTGCTGCCTTGTCTATTCCTAAGGATATTACCATTGGAGTAGCTATTCCTAAAGCACAAGGACATGAGACAACAAGTATTGTGGCAAAGACAGTTATAGCAAAAGAAATAGGCTGGTGTGCCACGAAAAGCCAATAAAGTGAAGAACCAAGTGCAATAGAAAGTACAATTGGGACAAAATAGCGAACCGCTCTATCTGCAATCCTCTGTACTGGTGCTTTTGACATTCTTGCTTTCTTTACCATGTCAATTATGCTTGCAAGTACAGTATGGCTGCCCACATTGGTTGCTTTGAATTGAAGATATCCGTTTTTGTTAATTGTACCACCAATAACTTTATCACCCATTTTCTTATCTATTGGTATTGATTCTCCTGTAATCATAGATTCATCTACTGAGGATTCACCATGTACTACTATGCCATCCGTAGCAATCTTTTCCCCTGGTTTGACAATAACTATATCTCTAGCGACAATATCGTCAGAATTAATTATTACTTGCTCTTCTTCTTTTCCTTTGATATTTCTTCTAATTACCGTAGCTTTTTTAGGCTTTAGAGCAAGCAAGTTTCTTAGTGATTCAGATGTTGTTTTTAGAACTCTGCTTTCGAGGTATTCACCTATTGTAAAAATAGTCAAGACCGAAGCTGATGCCTCGAAGAATAGTAAGTCAGATCCTGCTAACAGATTTACCAAGCTATAGCCGTATGCTACACTTGTAACTCAACACAACCAGTGTGTCCGTAGTAAAACCTTTTCTTTGTTTTATTGTTCTATAGAATCGGAGATAGAATGGTTTTCCCAGAATAAATTGAACTGGAGTTGCTAAAGCTAGCGCTATAATATAGTCTGTTACGATAGAATGATAAGAAAGCAATTCGAGCAATACTATCGGTATAGTCAGAGCAAGTCCGATAACAATTAGTAATTTAGGATTGCTTAACCTCCGTTCATTATCTTTGCCCTGATGTTCTTGGTTAAACTCTTGTCCTTTTTCTTCTGTCGATGTTTCTGACGCAATTATATTGCTACAACAACAGTCGCAACTAGTATCATTATTAGTATTATTGTTATTCCTGCCACCACCACCAACTTCTTTCGCTTTTTTTTCTTCTTTTATTACTATTTTGTCATCAAGTTTTTTCATTTTCTTAAATCTCCATGGAAAATATTAGGATTTTTCTTCATTATAGTTTACACAAGCATAGATACCATTTGCTATCTCCGATAAAGTCGCATCACTTTCTTCCAATAGTTTTGAAACTTTTTTGTTTCCTAGACTATAGAATATGTTCTTTCCCTGTCTTCTATTTTTAACAAGTCCGCAATCTAGTAAACAGGCCAAGTGATTTGATACATTAGATTGGCTGTGACCAGTTTCCTTAACTATTTGCGATGTGGCTTTTTCACCTTCCCGTAATGATTCAAGAATGGCAAGCCTTGTCGAATCCCCCAGACCTCTGAATAACTTTGCCTTTAAACCAAGCTTTTGGAGATGTATTGATACATTATTAGTCAATGATTTGTTAATTTGTTAATATGATAGATAAATGTATCTGAGATAATTTGTAGAAAAACATGATAAAATAGTTTATGTAACAACAATCAATACTACTATTCCTATTATAGGTTCGAGACTCTTATCATTGAATCGATTAGTATATCTTGTTACTACTCAATAAAAAAGAAAAGAAATGAAAAATGATAAAGGCTAAGAAAATTTTAGTCACTCTCTTTTTCTTCATTCTTGCTGGATTCTTCGAAATAGGCGGGAGTTATTTGATATTGCTGTGACTACGAGAAGAGAGGGGGATGGCTTCTTGATATGATTGGAGGATGAATAAACTATCCAATCATGTTAGGTAATGCAACGGTATGACACACCACAAAAGGCCAGAATTGGCAAAAAAGATTGGCAAGAATTGAAGGTCATGTTAAAGGTATTAGGAAAATGATCGATGAAGATAAGAGCTATTCAGACATAGTACAGCAAATATCTGCTGTTCGAGCAGCATTGGATGGTGTAATAGAGGTTATGGTTCAAGACTTAGTTGAGTATTACGTTAGCCAAACAGCAGATAATAAAGGGAAGAATATAGCTATCAAATTAAAGGATACAGTTTCAAGGATTCTCTAACTTACCGTTATACATCGCT
Source organism: uncultured Nitrososphaeraceae archaeon (assembly GCA_963825865.1). Classification (GTDB taxonomy): domain Archaea; phylum Thermoproteota; class Nitrososphaeria; order Nitrososphaerales; family Nitrososphaeraceae; genus CAWGVG01. The sequence continues at coordinate 103,234 of CAWGVG010000036.1, forward strand.
TTAACAATCCTTGTTTCAATATGCGTGAAATATTTATACTCACTGATTGATAGAAATATTTATTTTCCCAATTCAAAGTACGTCTATCTTCTGTAATTGATGAATGTCTTATCTTTATTGTATCATGTGCATGTGCTTCAATCCTACAAACCATTATGCTTCTTCGAAGTCTTTTGCTAGAGTTAAAAGAATAATTAGATCAAGGTTTATGACAATGTTGCCCAATGGTATACAAAATAACTCCAAAAGAACTGCAAGGAAGAAAAGATGAATACATGATAGTAGATGTACGAGAAGCCGATGAAATGGAGGAAGGCAAGATAGAAGGAGCAGTCAATATGCCACTAGGACAGCTAATAAGGAAGGCAAGGCATGGGGATCTGAATGATCTTAAGAGTAAGAAAATTGTTACTTACTGTTCTGGTGGATATAGAGGAAATATGGCTGCAGATGAGTTAACCAGGCAAGGATTTGATGCTGTAACTATTGAAGGAGGATATTCTGCTTGGAAAGATGGGGAAAAGAAAAATGAGGACAGTAGCAATAGCAATAAGTGAAGTCTGGAATGAAGTCTACAAATCAGACAGCACTTTCTTTGGAGAGGAACCTAGCAACTTTGCCTTGCTTTGTTTTAATCATATGAAAATGAACAATGCAAAGAAAGTATTATTGGAGTTGGGAGCCGGCCACGGCAGAGATGCAACTTTTTTGCGTCAAATGGAATTGAAGAAGAGGCATTAGACTATTCTGTCATTGCCATTGAGATACTAGATAAAATAGCAAAGGAAAAAAGGCTGCCAATAAAACCACAAATCTTTGATGTTAGAAAGCCGCTTCCATTTACAGATGACTATTTTGATGTGGTATATTCACATATGCTACTTAACATGAAGTTTTCACTAGACGAGCTTCATTTTATATTTTCAGAAATGAGGAGAGTGCTAAAACCAAAAGGTTTGAACTTTTTTTCTGTCAGAAACCACAATGACAAATCCTATGGCAAAGGTGTAGAGATAGACAAAGGAATCTATGATATATATGGCTTTGAAATCAGATTCTTTACAGAAAAGGAGATTCAAGGTTTGGCAGCAGAAGGAGGCTTTCAAATACTCTGGATAAGAAAAGAATATGAAGAGCCAGTTACGCTTTATTTTGTATCCAACAGAAAAATGTGAATGAAACAATTTTTCTTTGTCTTTTTTTATGCATAAAATGTTCTATGTGAAGCTTTTTATGAACATAATTCTCGCGAATCTATCCATTCATCCAACGGCATCTACCCACCAAGGCCAATAGTGCTTGCAATTGGTGTATGATGGTTACTCATTCAATACTACTTTTTTTACTACTTCCTTTTTTTGGCTGCTTTATTACGGTTATCTGTGTCTCTACTACTACTACTACTGCCAATATAATTCTCAATAGCTCTTAGAATATACCTGCTCCTAGGAATATCGCCACGTTTTTTGTCGATCCTCTGTATTATTGATTTAGGTAAAGTGATTCCTAGTTTTACAGTCTTATCCATTGCAATAGTGCCACCTGTCATACTAGTAGTATAGAGATCTATCTACTCATATCTAAAGGATCCAGATAAGAATTATATTACATTATTATAATTAATTCACCTAAGAACATTAAAAAATGACACTAACTACTATACAAAAGTTCATCTTCTTTTAAAATTCTATGTAGTAGTAGGTCGGCAGCCTGACTGGAGTTTATACACCCGTCTTGCATTCTAGGAAAAGTGGTAAACAAAAATACAAAAGATAATAATAATAGTGATATCTGTATTGAAAAAGTAATAAAGCTAATTATTATTTATAATTTTTTGCTATATTGAATAATAAATATATATTTAATTTTATCCTAGTTTTATATCAAAGAGATATTATATTTTATTGGTTTGTCTCTCTTTCTTCTATTTCTCTCTTAAAATATTCGAGATTCTTAAATTTTTTTCCTCTTATACATATATAAATGATCTTTTAGAATTATTTTGCTTCACTCTTTTTAAAGCTTAAAACTAAAATATATATTCGGATATTGATCTTCAAATTGTCTGTATATGTCTAAACCCTTGCAATTACCTGTCTGTACCTCCTGCAACAGACCTATAATGCCTAATGACGAGTGTGTAAAATATTATTGCCCTAACTGCGGCTATGTTTTAATTTGGAGGTGTCAAAGCTGCCGTGAATTTGCTAGAGTTTACAAATGTGTAGGGTGCGGATTTGAGGGTCCTTAGAAATGACATCGCCATCATCCATCACCATCATCATCGCATAGCAATAGCCGTCGTCTCGTGGCAAGAATTAGGATTCTACCGGCTGAATCTGATTCCAACTTGGATAGTGTTGTCACGAATCTAAAGGACAAGATTCCAAAGGGTATGGAGCTCAAAGCTCATGCAAAAGAACCAATTGCCTTTGGTTTAAATGCAATCATTGGAGATTTTTTGATAGATGACGAAGAAGGTCAAATGGACAAGTTAGAAGATTCAATAAAAAGTATAGAAGGAGTTGGCCAAATAGAGGTAATTAACATAAGCAGGCAGTCTATAAGAATATGAAATAAAATAAAAAATATAAAATATGATAAACAAAAACTACCACCACTACCACCATTACCGCCTCGGCCAGTACCATGGGACAGTGACGGAGGTTACCAGTAGCTTTTGAAAAAATCTCATGGAAGCAGTGGTGGCGATGAATCATCATCATCACGGAAAATTCAATTAAGAGTGGCTGAAGCAAAACATAGAGATGTAGGTAAACGCAGAGCACGAATTGACCCTGAAGCCATGGATAGACTTGGGATTGAGGCAGGTGAAGTTATTGAACTAGTTGGCAAACGCACGACTGCTGTAACTGCCTGGCCTGCTGATGAAGAAGAAAAGGAGACTGATATTATTCGAATGGATGGCCAGACAAGGAAGAATGCCGGTGTTGGTCTAAATGATCAGCTGGTGGTAAGGAAGATTGAATCAAAAACTGCAAAAGTTGTGGTTTTAATGCCTTTGGTAAGTAGCGAGCATTTCTGTTGATAAAGAATTCTGCGAATTTGTAAAAAATAGGCTCAGAGGTTTTCCAGTTAACGAAGGTGATGAAATATCGGTAGTAATTTTAGGAAATCCAATGGATTTTCGTATTGAAAGAGTAACGCCACATGCAATTGTAAAGATCGAACGCTCAACCAAGTTGAATATAATGTCAGAAACTGTTGTTGATAAAAAACCTCGAGTGACTTATGAGGAGATTGGTGGATTAAAAGATCAGATTAAGCGACTCAGAGAAATAGTCGAATTACCTTTAAGACATCCTGAGGTTTTTGCAAGGCTTGGTATTGAACCTCACAGTGGTATACTCATGTACGGTTCTCCTGGCTGTGGAAAGACACTGATTGCAAAGGCGCTTGCATCCGAATCAGAAGCAAATTTCTATATTATAAATGGTCCAGAAATTGTGAACAAGTACTACGGCGAAACAGAAGCTAGATTGCGGGATATTTTTAAAGAAGCGAGGGATTCTGCACCCAGTATCATATTTATTGATGAAATTGATGCCATAGCTCCAAAGAGAGAAGAAGCCTTTGGTGATGTTGAGAAAAGGGTTGTAGCACAATTGCTTGCGCTTATGGATGGAATGTCAGAACGTGGAAATGTGATAGTGCTTGGGGCGACTAATAGGGCTGAAAGCATTGATCCTGCACTTAGACGTCCAGGTAGATTTGACAGGGAGATTGAAATTGGTGTTCCAAACGTTGAAGGAAGGCTGGAAATTCTTCAAATCCATACCAGGGGAATGCCTCTTGCCGAAGACATCGATCTAACAGAATTATCGTCTGGGCTGTATGGATATACTGGTGCAGACATCAAGGCTTTATGCAGAGAAGCGGCAATGAAAGCCCTCAGGCGCTACTTGCCAGAGATCGATTTAGAAGGAGACAAAGTTTCACCAGATACGCTCGAGACAATTGAGATTACGAACAGAGATTTCAAAGAAGGGATGAAGGAGATTATTCCAACTGCAATGAGAGAATTTTACGTTGAAGTTGCACGAGTTAAATGGAATGATGTGGGCGGGTTATATGATGCAAAACGAACGTTGTATGACAATCTTATTACTGCTATCAAAGAGCCTGAAAGTTTCGTCAAAATGGGTATCAAACCGCCAAGAGGAGCGCTATTATTTGGTCCTCCTGGCTGTCGGCAAGACCTTGATTGCAAAATCTCTGGCAACTGAGAGCAATGCTAACATTATAGTGGTAAGGGGCCCTGAAGTACTATCTAAATGGGTAGGAGAATCTGAAAAGGCAATACGCGAAATTTTTAGAAAGGCAAAGGCCTCTTCGCCATGCGTTGTAGTATTTGACGAACTTGACTCTCTTGCTAGACCTAGAGGGGGTGAAGACGATATGTCAGGGAATGAAAGGGTACTTTCCCAGATTTTAACAGAAATGGATGATTCAGGCAGTGCAGAAGTTATAGTGATTGGTATTACAAATAGACCTGACCTTATAGATACATCTATGCTTCGCCCAGGGAGGCTAGACTTGATTTTGTATATTGGTCCACCTGATGATAAAGGCCGGCTTGAAATTATGAATATATTGACTTCTCCCATGCCACTAGCAAATGACGTTAATTTAAAAGAAATTTCTCTATTATCTACAAAAGGATTCAGCGGTGCAGACCTTGTTGCACTATGCAGAGAGGCAGCTGTTAACGCAATGCGAGGAAAATCAGATATCATCAGTAACTCTGACTTTGGTAAAGCGTTGCATATGGTAAAGCCCTCTATAACCAAGGATGTAGAAGACTGGTATGAATCTATGAAAAAAAGTGTTACCTATGCAATGCCAAAACAGATAGACAAGATATTTTATGGATAGCAAAGATAGATAGATAGATAGATAGATAGACAGGCAGCATATACATACATACACACGTTTCATATGTTATGTCATGCAATGGTAATTTATTATTGGTATTTTACTCATTCTTACACTCAATCACCGTCCTATATAATTGAGAACTTTGCATTAGTTATTTGTCTAATTATCTGTCTTCAAAAAAAATATAAAAAATTTTGGTTAGAGCCATTATTTTTTTCTGGCTCATATGAATTATGGAATGCAGACTAGCTGTGACGAATTAGTTGCAGAGCCAACTTTATCTGAGGTTGTCGATGGTGGAGTGTTCCCTTCCCCTTCGACGGGTCTGTTTGGAAACTCAAATAGAGTAGTTGTATGTGGACATGGTGCTCCTGGATCTCCTTTATCTCCTTTCACTCCCTGGAGTCCCTGGTCGCCTTTATCCCCATAGCTGTTGTATTGTTCATATATTTTCATTACAATGTCATCTATATATCTGACTTGAGGAAGTTAATGCTGTTTGTTATAACTGACTTATCTAGTATAATTATTGAGAATATCCAAGCAGGTGATGTTATTCACTCATCTATTGTCATTAGATATTCTTGAGAACAAAATTATAAACGAAATATCCTATCGAATCTTTGCTTGGTGTAGATTGTAAGATTTAGATCAATTCATTTTTTAATGCTTTAGACTAGAGGATAACACAATTTGCAGCACATTCCACCGAACCTATATCAATATAACTGTCCGTTTGTCTGCACTATGTGATTAATAAATTAGTAAACTACGGCCATGTAATTTTTAATATGCAAAGCTGCCAATAATAGTCAGGATCACATCATTTTTAAGAGAAGATATCTTTTTCAGGCTTATAATCCAACTATTATTTATATTGCATCATACACTTTAAATGAACAAATACCTGAATATTATTTTTATAAATAATAGAGGAGATATATATATTCAGCACATAGATAGATAGATGGAGAGACAGGCAACACAGACACACATACTTCTACACAAAAATAATATACACATGTATATGCACATGTGCAGTAAAGTACTCTGACTAGTGGTAGTTGTGGAGGAGGGAGGAAGAAGAAGACAAAGATTAAACCGAGTAAAAGTATTTTTGTAGATTATAAATTTTTTATTTTGTTTTATTATTTTTTATTTAAGTGCGCACAGATATATGTGAAAAAGGAAAGAAAAAATGTTGTGGTAGTAGTAATAAATTACTACCTTACCTGTAGTAACAGTCGCTGCTGTTGTGCTATTCTACTAACCGCTTTCACTAGTACAGGTTGCGTTTTCGCCAGGGTGTGTGCAGATAACGTTTTCAGCTTCTTGGTCTAGTGTGTTATCAAACCCACTTACTGACCCTTTTTGTTTGTTTGCCTGGATGGTAACTGTGTTACCATTCTCATTTCCATTATCTCTTCCCTTGTCTCCTTTCTTTTGATAATAAGCAGATGCAGAGTGTGTTGCTGCGAATGTTACTCCTACTACTAATGTTGCCGCTGTTAAGACAGCAACTATTGCTAGAGTTCTTGTGTTGTTCATTTAGATTTCGTCACCAACATTATGATTTCATCTGTATATTTGACTTGAGGAAGCTAATGCTGTTTTATCTAATATAATTTAGTGCTTACTTATCTAGCATAAGTATTGAGGATATCAAATGACATGAAATTACTCATTTATCTATTGATAGTAGATATTCACTATAATTAAATAATAACAAATAAACGCACCACTAACATAGAGTTTTTCTTTTATACTTTTAAATAAAACACACACTGGTCATCATATCAACACATGATGCAAAATTGTTATAAAATTATATCCTTTAATGGTTAAAGTTATAGTTGAACCCTGGATATATGTTCTTAAGAGTATTGTAAGTCAGTCAATTGGGAATTACGGTAAGCTATTACTTGTCTTTTTGACAAGTTCATCTTATCGTTATAGCTTTAGCTTGCTACAGTTTAGTCAGAGGAAGGGAAGAGAGAGTTGTACGACCTTCTAGATAATAATCCTGACATTGTCATATTTTATATGACGCCTTTTTTCGTTGAATATATATATATGTAACTAAAAAAATAATACAACACAATAAGAATCCAAACAACATCTTATAAGGACCTAAAAAGACAACATGGTAGTAAAAATGGTAATATGTAGTTGTTGATACGGTGGAGTAGGTAAACAAACAACACGGAGAGAAAGTGGATTTGATGACGCTCATTCGAGCAAGATGTTCAAAACGTGATATGTACTCACCCAAGCGCAGCCCTGTAGGTGAAACATTAACAATACTAATAATACTAGTCACACTAATGACAACAATATCATGATAATGTCTTGCAGGTAATCGTTATGATGATGTAAAAATGTCACTCAGGCCTATAGCAATGTTACTCCCCCCACAGAAGAGACAGGCATTGTACCTTGGAAGATCTCCATAGAGTGATGCCCCTAGGTCCTCATCATATATATGCATACACCCATGTGCGCACAGCAGAGCAGATGTGCCTAGTATCTGTGGAAGAAGAAGCAGACCAAGATAATCAAGCAGGTAACAGCTATAAAATAAAAAAAGGTTGTGGTAGTAGTAAAGAACTACCTTCTCATGTAGTAATCGCTACAGCTGCTATTCTAGCCGCTTTCTTCTACACACGTGTCATCTGGATGAGTGCAGATAACATTTGAAGCTTCTTGTTCTAGTGTGTTATCAAATCCACTTACTGACCCTCTTTGTTTGTTTGCCTGGATGGTAACTGTGTTACCATTTTCATTTCCATTGTCTCTTCCGTCTTTTCCCTTGTTATCTTTTCTATCTTTTCCATTGTCTTTCTTGTAAGCAAATGCTGATGGTGTAGATGTTGCTGCGAATGTTACTCCTACTACTAATGTTGCCGCTATTAAGATAGCAACTATTGCTAGAGTTCTTGTGTTGTTCATTTAGATTTCGTCATCAAGCATTACGATATCATCTGTATATTTGACTTCAAGAAATTAATGCTGTTTGTTATTACTGACTTATCTAACATAATTATTGAGAATATCAAATGACGTGAATTTATTCATTTATCTATTGATAGTAGATATTCACTATAATTAAATAATAACAAATAAACGCACCACTAACATAGAGTTTTTCTTTTGTACTTTTAAATAAAACGCACACTAGCAGACTTTGAGTACTATAGTTATAACTAAATGATAATAATAAAAACATATGACAAATTAAAATGTCCAATATGATACTTTTTAAGCTATTATGTAATAAAGAAATGAAACTTTGGCTTAGGCCGTCCGTGATGAACATGTGCCTCTAGTGTACATAAGACCTGAGATGTGATAATTACACATCACATGCTTCATTCGAGCATGCACTCTAACCTAAATTCGTACCCATACATCGTATTTCATATATCAATTCTTAATGTGGCTGTTTTTCCCATCACGTCGTTCTGCGATAGTGGTAGTATATTATTGCTTCTTTCTTCTGTTGGGGGATGGCTGATGGTCGTCTTTGACTATTTTTTGTGAATGCATCAAGAATGCATCTCTTTGTTAGTCTATTGTGCACGGGATATGATGCCACTAGAAGAACACTGATAGGTACTATTCGTAATGGAGTTTGATAATTTGTAAGTAAATCTGTTGCAACTATGCCAAAGCATTAAGCTTTTATCTTCATATTTTAGAACGCTGATTTGTAAGTTTTCAATAATAATTATAGTAATTTAATAAATATATGCCAATAAACAAGACATGAATAACACAACTTTGGGATTTATAGGCGAGAAATATACTATTGAGGATACTAAAGAACAACTCATGAAAGTTTCTATAGGCAGGAGCAGAGCTGATACTAAAAGATAGAGTGGCAAATGTGAAGGAAAAAGGTTTTGCTGTAAAGTTCTCAATATGCAATAATCATGGTTTTCTTCTTGGTCACACTGTTTCTGGCTCCGTTACTTGTAGATCATTTAAGACTTCTGATACTCCTGAGACATTCCATGCTTCTTGACCTGCCAAACCTCTTTCTTCATAAGTTTTGACAAGGCCTTTCAAAGTAACAGCTGAATTGTTAACATATACTTCGATGTGTGAAGAATCAATCTTGTTGTTTTTTCTCAGGTTTTCATTAATCTTATTTTTTAATTCGTCATCACCTTTACGTCCAGCTATATGGGATGAATCATATGGTTCGTTGCCCCAATAGTAGCCAGAATAAGAATCTTCAGGAGGTTCTTTTCTTGGTTCTACTCCGTTACGCTTTTCTTTCATTATTAACGTTGTTTGAATGCGGCTCTTTTAACTATATAATAAAAATCTTCTAGGCTTTATTTGCATTCATTGTGTGGACATGAAATAGAGTCCAAAGACCACATGATTCAATTGTGCATTCAAAGGTCGATTGAATGGACGGTTAATTTTTACAACAGCAGCTTAGCATACTAATTCTTCTAACACTTTATGCGCCTATCCATCTTAGAGATATTACTGAAGATGAGAAGAACTATCTATATGACATGATGGATAATGATGCAGAAGCAGGTTACAGAGACAAGATTATTCTTCTTCTAAGGAGTGAAGGTTACACTATAACAGAGATACACTCATACAGACAAACCATCATGACAACAACATAAAGAAATGGATACACCGATTCAACGACTATGGCATTGTATCAAGAAAACACAATCATACCGCTCCAAAGACAACTGATGGTATAGAAAAAGAGATTGTACAGTATAGATTCAACCAATCCGAGGAAACTTGGTTTGGGTTAGGATAGGTTATGGGCAATATTACTAACCAGTTGACCAACTAATGATAAGAGTTAACCAACCACTAATTAGTAGATAGAAGCGTTTGCTTTTTATCCAAATATATAATAACTGATAGTTGCGTTCGTGCACCTACACATTCTGATTTTTTGCATCATCCAGTCCTGTTAGCAACTATATTCCTAAAATCCAAATTTAAATCAGCAAATATCACTTGTGCTCGCATTACGCCCTGGAGCCATGGATACTCCTGGCCCAGGGTGACTGCCGGCACCACACAGGTAAATATTAGGAATTGGCATTCTATAACATCCCAATTCAGGAACAGGTCTCATAGATGATCTCTGGTATGGAACTACTGCTCCACATGAAAGAGTGCCATATACTGATGTCGTTGGCCTTTTTTCAAAGTCTGCAGGAGAATATATAACTGGCTTAAGTGTTATTTTCTTCAAATTAGGTATATATTTTTCAGTTATCATATCTATAATATGATCACCATATTGCTCCTTGACATTGTCCCAATCACCATTGGTAATATTACTATTATCATCGTAAGTATTATTATGATGATCATTATCAATGATATCATCATCAATCAATTTGACCTTATATGGTACGCTTAGAATTAAAAACTTCATCAGATGTTTACCGGTTGGTACCCTGCTTGGGTCCGCTATTGAGTCATTACTCATTATAAAAAGGGGCTCTGAAGGTAACTTTCCAGATCTGCATTCATAGAAGATCTTTGCAAAGAAATCTATTGTTGGCGGCGAAAGGTGAAGTTGCGTTGATTGAATAATATCTGTGCCTGCATAGTATTCAGCTGGCCCATTTAGAGCAAGGTAAACTGCAGGTACTGAGTCTCCCCACTCAATCTTCTTGATACCATTTACAATTCTTGCATCAAGGTATTCTTCTCCAATAAGCTTAAGAGCTAGTGTAGATGGATCTGCGCTTGATGCTATAATCTTTTTTACACCAATCTCTTTTCCGCTGTCAAGTCTCACTCCTACAGCTCTTCCTTCTCTGATTATGATCTTTGTAACTGCTGTATTTGTAATTATTTCGCCTCCTCTGGATTGAAGATACTTTGAAAGAGCAAGAGGAAGATTAACAAATCCCCCCTTTACTACATTGTTTCCTCCATCTTGCATAATAGTACTAAACAAGTAGGCTGTCTCGCCACCACCAGCATCATCTGGTGAAAGACCAACAAATGCAGCAAAGGTACCAAACATTACCTTTGCTTCTTGTGATTCGAACCATTCATTACACCATGAACGCATAGACTGCAGACTAAATCTATACGGATTTAGTCTCTCGCCATCACTACTACTACTACTACCTGTATGACTGTTCTGCATCATAGCAATTTGAGTAGATAAAGGAAGGGGTGGTGTGTTAATAGTAGATATTATGAAATCTTTTTCCCCCAAATATCTATCAAACATCTTCTTCCAAGTATGGGCATCCTTTTTTGAATATTTCCCAATACTCTTCATGGTCTTCTCTACACTTCGATACATGGAAATATATCCACCATCAGGGAATACATGGGAATAAGAAATCTCCGGTCGTAAGAGTTCAAAGCCATATTTATCAAGATTCAGTTCATCTGGAACTGGAGACAAATTTGCAAGTTGGTAACCAAAAGCATGAACATCTGATCTAAAACCTGGCAATGTAACTTCTTCTGTTATAGTCATGCCTCTTATGGACTTGTACTGTTCAATAACCAAAACCTTCAGACCTGCTTTTGCGAGATAGCATGCACATGTCAAGCCATTGTGACCTGCACCAATAACTATGGCGTCATATTCCGAAGACAAATGCGAGTTATATGAAAGAAGAAAGCGCTTTTATGAGTTTTGTCAGAAATCTGTATTAATGAGATAAGCACACCTCGATAAACTAATGGCACATGCATCAACAACCAAGAGCGCCATCGTCACCGGCGCCTCACGCGGGATCGGACGCGCGGTAGCGATAAGGCTGGCACGCGATGGCTTCGCGGTATAAGAGCACGGCTGACTTTTTTTTGTTTTTTATTATTCCAATCGCCTGAAGTTACTTGACCATTCTGGCCTAGTAACAGAAGGAATAATGATAAGATTTTCTGTCTATGCGCATTATAATCTACTCCACGTTCTCCTTGGTTCATATCTCTATGCAACATGAACCACGAACTCGTAAAGTCGTTTCTGACGGATCTGACGGCGTATTTAACGTGCTATTTGACGATGACCATATTCAGAAAAAATGATGATATCTAAAGCAGTAGATATGAAAGATCTCTTTCTGTAGACTTAACGGAAAAAAAGGTTGTGGTAGTAAATTAACTACCTTGTTGTGCATCTTCTTCGGGGCTGTGGCCATCCTCATTATTGGTGCTGCCGTCATCATTACTGGTGTTATCAGTAGGATTAACGTGGTTCTTGATAGTAATGAAGATTGCAGCTTCATTAATGCATGAGTGTTTGATTGGACTTTTTTTTACCATCAGTGTCACAATTTGTCTTCTACTTCATGATGGCGGTAGAGTTGTTACCATTTACTGTCGTACAGTAAGACCATATGCTGCTGCCATATGCTAAATAGATGGTTGTTCTTTCAATGAAGAAACAGTGGTATTCTTGAATTTCTTAAAACACGATATATTGTATTTGCTAGTCTAACATACTTAGATTCCTTCAATATCTATAGTCTATTATGCTTCTAGAAAGCTTTGACGGAATCTGTCAAAAGCATGTTTTCTAGAGCCTAATGTATACTATATTAGGAATATATAGGCTATATTCATTCTACAATTATGAATATAGTAGCGATTCCAAAATCGGTACATGAAAACAGGATCCTAGAGAACAGCCAGGTGTTTGTTGACTTCCAGCTTGCGCCTGAAGATATGAAACTTCTAGACTCGCTGAACGAGAATTTGCAGACAGTCTTCTTTGGTTAGTGATTGATTGAGTGTCTTCTGGAAAAGTTTGATATTCACCTACAATTAACGGTGAATTGATCTGATAATACAATGGGATTAATCACTTTCTAACAAGACATGCGCTTATGAGTGCGTTTTTTATTCTTGTTTATTCAGATCCAAAAATATGGAAGAAGACTCTACTTCTGTGTGTTTAATGGAACAAGAGTCACTCTATCTGGTACCTGATGTATAATCCCTGTATGTGACGTGTATAAATGGTCTGGTAGCTGGGCTGATGCCTGCATCGTCTTTGAACTTACAATAAAGCTGCCTATTGAGAAAAACAAACAAACAAACAGATAATATGGCAGCAGATATCCTAAGATTCGTTCTTATGTTTGTATATTTCAATATATAGATTATCTTAGTAATTATTGTTAGTATATTTATCTTTTAAACATTGTTTCCTTACTTTGTTTCTGCTAAATTATAAGTGTTTTTCACTATTATTAGTAATAAGTGGATAGATATTATTATTTGATATAGTATTCTGTTTTGTCTGGTTCTCTATATCTCGCTGTGCACTATCCTGCTAACAAATGACTGATTACGATTCTTTTTAAAGCCTATTTTTCTAAATCTTTAACGTTCTCATTTTTGATAAGGACTATTTGAAAGCAAATAAATGGTAACAAGCATATCATTGTGGTAAGACAGTAACAGCTTTACAAATTGTCACGTTATGGTTAGATATATAGATATAGATAAATCCACCTGCAAGTATCTATCCTGCTTAGTTTTTGTTACTCTTCTTGGTCAGTTAGTTACAAGCAGAAGCAACAACAGCATCATCCTTGTCCTGCTTCTTATTCTTCTTCTCATCCGTTCCATATAGGGTCTAATTTGCTCCCCTATTCGGTCATCGAATGCTTTACGTATCTGTAGTGTTTTTGCAATACCATCAGCAAGATCGTCTTTACTATAAGTTACACCCCTTGACTTCATGATCTCTATCATAATATCTTGACGCTTCTTTGCCTCCTGCTCTAGTAGTTTCTGATATTCACTTGGACCCAAAGAATCGTCATATTTTAACTTCCCAGGATTGTCAGGATCAGAAACCCAATGACTATAATCATACTTCAACCATCCTGGCTTATCTGGGTCTGGAATCTTGTTCCTACTTTTGTAAACATCTGAACCATTGTTATATCTCCCCACTGGTGAGCAATAAATCACTTGCTTCAATTCTTTTATAGTTGGTTTAGGTTTTATATTCAGAAATTTCTCAGCTAGGTCATAAGGCCAATCTATGGACCACTTGTGATCTGTACCTCGATAATGTGAAGTATCACCTTCATAAAGTTCTCTAAAACCATTTATTCGCCTTCGCAAGCCATTTTCTTTAGGAGTGATATCTTCAGAGAGATCATTCCAATTCACCCGTTTGCATTTAGCACATCTATCTGGTATAGGGCCATTCTTGCCGTTAATACGATTAAGCCATTTATAGCCACATTTAGCGCACTCATATTCTTTAATTTGTATCTCATGAATTGGCATAATTAAATTCACTAATGGTGAGATGACATATATGCCTTTACTAATGGTGACCACTATTAATTCAATTCACTAATGGTGGGCTGATAAATGCTCCCATTTGATTTTCAGCTGCCAAAAAAAGCTACCTAGAAGGCTTATTATGCTGTAAGGCTTCTTCATTTACCTGTCAAAGATTCTCAAAATCCTCGAGTTGGATAGTCAAGCTTGTCTATAGATGGCATCTGTATCTCTTTCAGTAATATCATCCTTTGTTGTGGTCTTGTTGCAAATTTATTGAAGTCTTACGTAGGTCTATCAATTTCCAAGCAAGTGCACCCTAATAGACAATCTATTATTGAAGTCTTTTTGTCATCAGTTAGTTTGGGCACGAACAAGTCCGAATCTAGGATCTCCTGAAGTCGCTCACTTTCTGAGGTTAATTCTTTTGAAGTCGCATAAGGTTGCAGGTGACGTTACTTCTTTTGTGTACAGACATCCCAAAGTGTAGATGTATTCTCACTTCTTTAGAGCCATTTAGCAAATTAATCGGAGAAAGTGTCCACCAATTTAGTACTAAATATGCAGAAAGAACATACTGCTACAGACTGGAACGAAAAAGGTATTAGTCTTTTCAAAAGAAAAAATATGATAACAGGAAAGTATCAGGAGCTTATAGAGTGTTGCGACAGAGCTATAAAGATAATCCAAACAATATTAATGCATGGTATAACAAAGGTGCAGCTCTTGATAAGTTAAGACAAAAGGATGCAAGGCACCCTGCCTTCTTGTCCTGTTCCTGTCTAAAGTAATAATATGTAATACTGTCCAATAAGAGACACATATGAGTAAAGTTGTTATAGTTATGCCAACTTGCCTTAGTTATGTTCAGAAATAAGGAATTTGGTTTTAACTGTAAATGGGGAGGGTTAGTGCAATAATGACTCAAGAGTTGATTGTAACCCAAAAAACAAAGGGCATTAATTTTCCAAGGTGGAGGATCACTTGGCGCATATGAAGTCGGTGTCTTTCAAGCACTCTATGAAAATATAACAAGAGAAGATGAGAAAAAAGGAGAAGAAGAAAAAGGCAGGCCATTATTTGACATTGTTGCTGGTACTTCCATAGGTGCGATAAATGCAGCCTGTCTTGGTAAGTTATGTTGCAGAAAATGGAACTTGGAAGAAGGATGACACAGAAGCTTAATGAGTTTTGGGATTATGTGTCAACTGAGTCTTATGCAGATGTCTCCTGGATTTACCTCCTGGTGGGACTACTGGCATAATACTGGCGGTAGTATTGCGTCAGGAGAGGCTGCCAGAAGATATTATTCGGCAAAACAATTCGGACTGTCCGGTGTACCAAACGTGTTTTCGCCACTACCTCCATCTGTTGACGATAAGTTCTTAGATGCCCAAAATATGTGGTATCGTTATGATAACTATCCGTTAAAGACAACTATTGAAAAGTTTGCAAAATTTCCTATAGCAACAAGTCATGATGAAAATAGCCAACAACCAAGACTGCTTTTAGTAAGTGTTGATTTACAAGATGGCGCAACAGTAACATTTGATAGTTATCTAAAAGAAGATAATCAAAGAAAATCTGAATATGGAAAGTATGGCACTGAAATCAGCACTAATGGAAAGAAAGGCGGATATGAACATGTAATAATCGATAATGAAGGCATAAAGGCAGACTACGTTATTGCAAGTGCGCCTGTACCAATAAACTTTAACTATACGACCATTCAGGCAGAGAAGAAAAAGAGAAATTCAGAAAACACTATGGTGGGAAACAACAACAATAAAACCAATAACAACAATTCTAAACAAGAGCGCTACTTTTGTGATGGTGGTCTACTAAGTAATACACCATTAAGGGAAGTATTGGAAGCACATAGAAACTATTGGTTCAAAGCGAAAAAGCACGGAACAATTAATTCAAAGAATTCTGTTCCCAGATTTAGAAATATATGTAGTGGATTTACATCCAACAAAACAAGATTCTATACCTATCGATCACGATGGAGTTGTTAATAGAAATAATGACATAACATTCCATGACAGAACTACGTATGATAAGAAAGTGGCACTACTTGTAGCAGATTATATTAATTTCGCAAACGATTTAATTAAAGTTGCAAAGGATAATGGCGTTTCAGAAGGTGCTATTGATAAAGTCTTAAAGAAAGGGGCAAAGAGCAAACACCGTACAGGAGAAATTAGAATATACCAAGATTTATTGGAAGGACGATTTAACATAGACAAAATCGTACGTATAGAACGCAAAAATGATGTTGTAGCACCATTTCAAATAAAATATTTGACTTTTCAAGCGGTACAGTAAGGCAGTTGAGAGAAAATGGATATAGAGATACTATTGATAAACTAAACCTACTACTAAATGTGCATAAGAGTTAGGAGCAGTGTCAGAAAATATGCTCCCTCCATCAAAAAGATGCATTTCCACCTGAACAATGGAATGCAAAAGGCCTATCTTCTACTAAGGTTTGGTCGATATGAAGGTGCAATCGAGTGCTTTGATAAAGCTATAGAGATACCCCTTCGTATGCCAACAAAATATCCCCCTAAAGTCTACCCACATAACGTTACAATCATTTAACCACCTGTGAGATTCTAGAAGAAAAGAAGCAAAAAATGAATTATACTGTAAGCAGAGACCACTATTTTTTGCTACCACAATTTTTCGTTATTTAGTTCCGTAACTAGTTGTTATTGTACTCGCCCATGATAGGTTACACTTTCGATTACCTACATAGGTTACACTTTCTTGCTTCTTCATTCTGCATACAGTCGAATTATTGAATCTTTGTATAAAAACATCTCCGATGGAGTCAGACCGTTTATTCCACCATGCTCTCTAGTTTCGTTATATGCTTTGACAAACATGTCATATCTTAATTTTCCATCACCTATATTTGATATGTCTTCAACTGAAAGAAATTCTCTCTTTATTATCTTATCATATGCTTCTACCTTTCCAACGGAATTGGATATGCAGTCTTGTAGAAGCGTTTGTGGTTTATTTTATTATATGTATATATTCAAGAAAAAAATTAAATGTTTTCATTTCGTTCGTGCTTCCAATAGAAGAATCATACTCCGTCTTTCATAGTTGCTCCTGCATATTTTTCTAGCAATTTTATATACACTTCTGTCGATTATATCATAATCAGAAAATCCATTTACAAGGAGTCATCATCTCTTGTACTTTCTATAAAACTTCATGGATCTTATAAGATTAGTCATGTCTCCTGCATGTTGTAGGTTATGCAACTCAATGACGATTCCCTGTTCTGTGTTCAAATCTATTTAGAAATCAGTTGTTCTTCTTCTTTCTTCTTCTTGCCCCCCCCTCCTTCCAAATCTATCTCTTTTAGTTACATCTGAAATTATTGCCGGTTTCATCCTTGTTCCTTTGATTGTACAGTACCTTAGAATATCCACGTTTCATTTGTTTTCTGTATCTTCCATGTGTCCTCCATATTGGTACATCTCCATATCGGGCTGGGATTACACTAAATGCATGGAGTTTTTCTCTGACTAAAAGGTGGTTGTCTTCACACTATCATATCCTTTATCAGCTGTTACTACAGATAACGGTAGAGTTTGGGATATCTTTGTTATAATTGGTTTGAAATATCAATCAATCATCTTTAAGTTGTATCTCGTCTACATTCAAATCCGAAGCTAATTGCCTTGCTTCTCTTATCTGTTTCATAATTGCCTTCTTTCTAACTTTATACATCAAACGGTAGCAGAATAATAGCATTAGAAAATGCAATTTTAGAGTTAGCACAACGCTCTTCTTCTGGGTAAGTGTTTTCAGGTATTACGTGTAGTGTGGTGGTGTGCTGTTGTCTGCCAAGAACATTAAAGGCTCTACAAACAGGAGTTTTTAACATAATAGTCATTTCTTCTTTATAGGATTTAATCAGTAACTAGAATCATTTCTTCTTAAGGTCTTTAAGATACTGTCTCATAGATTCTACGATAAGAGCAGTTACTGTCGTTTTCATATTTATAGCCAAGTGTTTGAAATCATCAAGCAGATCGGTAGGAATTTTAATCGTAGTTTTAGTTTCATCATCTCCTACCATTTCATCCCTTTCCATATACGATATTTATATACACACAGTTATATGTATTTATACTTTAGCATATAGATATCTTGTAGTATAGAAATAGTATTTGTATACTCAGTTATATTTATTCCTGCTTAAACATATAACTTTCTTACCGTATAGAAGTATACACTTATATATTCTATGTCTAGCAGTATGGGTATGGACACTCGAACGTTCTCCGTAAACGTAGTAACTACGATAGCAATACCAGCTACGATGATGAAAAGTACAATGACAAAGCAAGCATTTGTATTCGAAGATCCAAAACATTGCAACACAGATGGATGGCCCTCGACCTGTTACAACGTAGGGTATAACGACGGTCAACAAAGCTGAGGAGATGAATTAATCAATGAACAACCACAATAGCAAAACTCAATTCCACAAAGTTTTGGTAATAGGGCTAGGACAGCTAGGTTTGCCTGTAGCAAAATATGTTAAGGAAAAAGGATTTGACGTGTATGGCTATGATTTAAGTCATGAAGCCATAGAGCGTGCAGAGAGGATCGCAGCAATAAAGAAAGCTACTAATTTTAGCGACTTTGATGTTTACATTATATGCGTGTCTACCCACAATCCTGATGACATTTACTCTCCGAAAATAGACGGGTTGTTATCAATTGCCGGAACAATCTCCAGAGAGGCAAAAGACGGAGCACTTGTTTCAATAGAGAGCACTATTCCGCGGGGCACTTCTAAAAGAGTATTTGAAATGCTTAACCATAGAGTACATGTAGCGCATGCACCCCATAGGTGGTATTCTCTAGAACAAGAAGAACATGGGGTAAATCAATTACGTATTGTAGGAGGAGTCTGTGATTGTTGTCTTAAGACAGCTTTGGAGTTTTATAGTGACAGAAATACTGCTGCTACTTCTACCAATAATAACACTGCCATTACCAATGCTAGCACTTCTGAGATTAGCAATGACGGTAACAATAACAATAACAATAACAAAAGCTTGGCCATTCCTATGCATCCAGTATCTAAAGTAGAAATTGCTGAAACAACAAAAATAGTTGAAAATGCACACAGATATCTGCAAATAGCTTTCGCTGAAGATCTTTACCTATACTGTCAAGCAAATAACATAAGCTTTCCAGAATTGCGTGATGCGCTTAATACCAAATGGAACGTTGACATTTTAGAACCAATGGAAGGAATAGGAGGACACTGCCTACCAAAAGATACTAGAATGTTTTTGCAATCATCAGTTCGAAGAAAAAGTAAGATATTAACGGCAGCTATGGAAGTAGATGAAGATTATAAAAAATATAGAGCCATGATCGAATCACAGCTTGAATGTCCTCCTCTTGTTGAGCCTAACAGCAAATAGAATGTGGGACTGAGTATAAAACATCACAATTAGCAATTGTGTTCAATTGCTATTGCTGTAACCAAAGGTCATTCTAAACTTGGAAATGGAAGGCAATTCGCATTATAAAAGACTGGTTGGCTAGGTGCAACAAGCTTGATGGGCTAAACTTTAATGCCGAATTAAAGATGAATGAAAAGGCCTTAAAGGTGCAAGCGAAAGTTATTTCTCAGTCGTCAAAGATGGATTGATGGTGGTGCAAATAATATACATGAATATGGAGAAAGGATTACTGTCAGAAGCTTACTAAAGGAATTACTTAAAGAACGTTTGAAAAATATAGAAAAAGATTCATCGAAGACACAGACAGATGGACACAAAGTACCGTATTTTATCGTAAGACCTAACCTATTAAAAGTACTTTGTATATAATTCCGAAGATATAAGAAAAAAGCGACAGTATATTACTAGTATGGCAAATATGTGAATAGCTAGCTACAAAAAGAGAAGAATTATGTATTTTTGTAGCAGACAGAGCTCAACTGCATTGTTGCATAACTAACCATTCTGTCGATATAATTTGACCTATTTTCATATAGCTTACATGGTATAACGTTATCGAATGATTAACTGGCATGTATACAATAAACCGCGTAATTGAAAGCTTAAATCTTTATTCTCCATTGATCTGCACATATTCGATACTGTGTTGATGTCTTACGCTTGCCTATCAAGAAGGCCGTTGTTATTCAAATCGTTTACTGGACTGGCTGTATCAGAATTTGATGTCATTGTCAAAAAAATAGAATCAAAATATGATGACATCGTAATTACGCAATATGTCTATTCTATACTTCACTTATCACATAACAGGTAATTCTATTATTATATCACATTTTTTCCTTTATCTTTCCTGTGGTGTTCAGCCACAGAGCTAATAAGTGAAGTTATTATCATCTCTATTGATAAGTCCTGATTGTGGGCTGCTTATTGATAGAAAATAATAATAATAATAATAAACATATGTATTTTAGATAGCTCTTAAATTCGAGTTGATAGATCTAAAATATCCTTTTCCTTTTTTAATTAAAAAAAATAAAAAAGTGTTGGGAAGTTAAAGTTGTTGTCTGCTATTTCTGTATTGTTAGTCTTTCGTCTCCAGAAATCAAGCCCGCTTGTTGTAGACAATCGAATAGGGCTCTTGCGTGACCTTCAGTAATATCACCGCTTAAGACAAGTCCAATTAGTATGAGTTCGATTTGCAGATCTGATACTGTGCCGGTGTTGATTATTTTGCATACGTCTTCAATTGAGGATACCTTGAAACCCAGTTTTACGAATGCTTGAATAAAAGCTTTTTGCTCATCCAAGGTAAGCTTTGTTGTGAAACAGTCTGCGCACGGATCTTTCACTGCGCCATTATTGACTGCGCCGTTATTGACTGCGCCGTTTTCTCTTACACATGATGCATTGTCACCTGGATGTGTGCATATCACGTTTTGACATTCTTGTGCTAATGAGTTATCAAATCCGCTTTCTGTCGCGTCTTGTTTGCATGCCTGTAAGGTAACTGTGTTACCATCTCTACTATTTTCTTGTGATCCTCCTCTATTCTTCTTTTGATAAGCAAGTGCTGTTTGTGTTGTTGCTGTTGCTGCAAATGTTCCTACTACTAATGTTGCTGCCATAAAGATAGCAACTATAGCTAAAGTTTTTGTGTTGTTCATACGTTACCAAGCAATATGATTTCATCTATATATTTGACTTGAGGAAGTTAATGCTGTTTTATTTAGTATGATTTAGTGCTAACTTATCTAGCATAACTATTGAGAATATCAAATGACGTGAAATTAATCATTTATATATTGGTAGTATATATTCACTGTAATTAAATAATAATAAATAAACCCACCACTAACATCGAGCTTTCTTTTATGTTTTTAAATAAAACACACGCTAGCAGTGGACTTGATAACATGAGAACAAAAAGATGATGGAAAATAATATGCAGTAATGATAATGGTGGTAGAGGAAAACAAAAAGGCAGCAGGTTATTATCCTCGTGTTCATCTTTTTTTGCTACTATTATTGTCAGTATTAGTTTTCATACTCAATTTTTCTATATCAATCTTATAGAGGTAAAAAAAATTTGGTTAATTTAATTAACTCATATAATAATAATGAAAAGGTTGTAATTACTCCTTCTGTTACAAAGCAGTGGTGTTATATCTATTTCTCTCTCTGTCTCTTTCTCCAATCTGCAACAGCTAATCGAGAATTCTATGCGAAGGCGTTGCACTGTGCCTGCTTGGTATAACATTATTACTATACATTATTATATATCTTATATGAAAAGATTGTTATAGTTAATTGTAAGTTAAAAAAGAGTATTTGTAAGTTAAGAGGCTCTTCCGAATCTAGTACTTTTGCCTATATATACCATTGTCATCAAAAATACTTCATAAAAAATATATTAAAACATATTAAAACATATTAAAACATGGTTATATCATCCATTATGCTAAAAAATCCTGGATTATAGCACCAAACTACTCAACTTTTCATTGGCACCTGAACCAAAACAATTCAATTATAATTAACATAGTTACTTAACAATCTTTTTATTCCAGATTACACCACTAACTATTAGATGTAGATTGGCATAGATAGAATGGTGGAGCGAGGTAGTTGTGTTGTTCATAATCTACTACTATTGTTGACCTATCTTCTGTCTTGCTAGTCTACATCTTTTAGATTTAAAGTTTTAGGAGAGGGATTATTAAGAATAAACGAATAACTATTGAATTAATCTATGATATATAATTTAATTAATTTACACTCTTGGTTGTTTTGCCATATTAATTACCTGCTTACCTTTTTTTGTAAGCTTGTTGTATCGCCTGTTTTTAATTATTCTTCTTTCTACTAATCCATCATTGTGTGCTTTAAGCAAAAGTTTGTGACCATAACCATATCCCCCAAGCATTTTTAGTAGTTCTCTGGCTGTAAGAGCAATAAGCAAAGTTATAGAAGCATACAAACGAGATAAGACGATTAAACCAGCATTCAAACCACCTGGTTCAATACATACGACCAGAGAAATTCTAGAATAGGAATTGATACGGCGTCTATAATGACTTTGCAAGGAAGGTTGAAACTTCCTACTAGAATAGGAGGGTATCAGAAAGCAAGGTTTGATAGGGTTCGTGGCCAATGCGATTTAATATACAGAAATGGTGTTTTCTACCTGATTGTCGTAGTAGATATGCACCAGAAAAGTCAGAAGAATATGATCCTGTTGGTGCTTTAGGCGTAGACTTGGGAATTAAAAATATAGCAGTAGATAGCGATAGACAGATATTCGAAAGTAAAAAAGTTGAGAAAGCAAGACAGCATTATAACAAACAAAGATCAATATTACAGAAGGTAGGGACTAAATCAGCAGAGAAAACTAAAGAAAATATCTGGTAAGGAAAGACGTTTTAAGAAAGATACTAACCATTTTGAATGCCTTCAATGTGGATATAAGGAAATGGCGGATTATATTGCAGCAAAGAATATTGCTCGCCTAGGTTACAATCATTATTATCGTCTTATCTTTATCTATTTCTATTTCTTCTTCTATGGCTTCTTCTTTCTGTGATAACGCTACATTCTTGTGATCACATGTTGTCTCCCTTGTTGTTTTTTTTGAGAATAATCTTTCCTTGTATGCTTTGTGAATTTCAAAACTTGGGGCAACAGCTTTCTTAACCACGACTCAGATATACCTCTGATAGTAAAAGATTCAACAATCATTTTTCTAAATTGTATATTATCTATATTCAGATCTGAAGCTAATTGTTTTATTTCTTCTATCTGTTGGATGAATGTCTTTTTTGCATCTATGTAGATATTCTGTAGTCCGTAAACTGTTGACAAGTTAAAAGAAGTTATTGGTTTAAAGATAAGAGGGTTGAACAAATCAGGGCAATATTGACGTTAATAGCAATGTAGGAATCACAAGATAGTAAAAGAAAAACAACTAGGCAGCAATAAGAAGATATAAATTTCTAAATGTTTAGTTGCTTCTAAGTCTGCTTTTAAAACGGTAGTGATTTATCTCGGGGTGGTTGACTTAGGCTTTCAATCCCATCTTCATCAGTTTCTAACAAGACATGCGTCCCTGTTAATCTTGCTTTATTTGATTTTGCGAAAAGATATGAAAAAAGAAAAGAAAAAAAAGTTGTGGTAGTAGTAGTAAAGAACTACCTTACCATGTATTAAGAGCTACAGCTGTTATTCTAACCGCTTTCTTCTACACACGTGTCATCTGGATGAGTGCAGATAACATTTTGTGCTTCTTGTTCTAGTGAGTTATCAAATCCACTTACTGACCCTCTTTGTTTGTTTGCCTGGATGGTGACTGTGTTACCATTTTCATTTCTATTATCTCTTCCGTCTTTTCCCTTGTTATCCTTTCTGTCTTTTCCATTGTCTTTCTTGTAGGCAAATGCTGATGGTGTAGATGTTGCTGCGAACGTTACTCCTACTACTAATGTTGCCGCTGTTAAGACAGCAACTATTGCTAGAGTTCTTGTGTTGTTCATTTAGATTTCGTCACAAGCATTACAATGTCATCTATATATTTGACTTGAGGAAGTTAATGCTGTTTGTTATTACTGACTTGTCTAGCATAGCTATTGAGGATATCAAATGACGTGAAATTACTCATTTATCTATCATCAGTTATATTCTATAATTATTTGAGGCTTGGACATAATTCCAGATTCGTATTTTTGGCAATGTCTATTGATGAATTAGGATAAAGCTATCCTTTGAGTGTTTGAATTTGTGATGAAACATAATCAAACATTCCCAAAGGATAGTATATGGTAGTAGTAAATGTGAATCTATCCTTTTTAGTATTCTGTATTTGATAGGATTGATACCATGGTCAGAATCACAAAAAAAGATGAAAAGAAGGAGAAGAAGGGGCAGACCGTATGTCTATTCACCTAGCATAATTCTGAGATGTTTCATAGTAAGACTATGGTTTAGATTGGATTCTAACAATGCATTACATAAATTCCTAGAATTGGATTATCCTTACAATAAGAAGATAATGAAAAGGTGTGGTCTGAGCCAAATACCATATAGACGAACATTTGACAGACGACTTAAGACCATATCCATAGACATCAAGGAAAGGATTTCTGTCATGACCTGCCTGTTTGTATGCGAAAAGATGATAGATCCATACATTGTTGCAATAGATAGCACCTTACTCAAGGCCAAAGGATCTGTCTGGCACAAATCATCTATGGAGAATGGAATAGTACCACGTTCTGGCATAGATATACTGATGCAAGGTGGGGATTCAGTCATACTAAAGGATGGATATTTGGTTACAAACTACATATGATATCAAGTACTGGTTTGACTATATTACCATTAGCAGCTGATTTTACAACTGGCAACATACAGGATAACCAGATGTACAATCCAATGACATCATCATCAATGACTACAACTACTACTATACCAGAAGAAAAAATATGTTACATGATAGGCGATTCTGGTTATGACGATCAAAAACTATATGATCTTAGCATAAACAGAGGATTTGAACTGATATGTCCAGTACAGAGGTATGAACATACTCCTGCTGACAGACTGGAGTTAATCCAATTCTATGAATCTGAGTTAGGACAGGCTATATACTCTTGGAGAAGTAAATCAATAGAACCACTAATAGAGCATATTAAATCTGTTTTTAGAATAGACCCATTACCGGTAAGAGGCTATCAGATGGCTGCTGGAACAGGACTTCTGTCAGTACTACTGTATCAAATCATCGTTTATTACAATTATAAAACCAATCCTTATCTAATCTCTGCTGCAGTTCAACAACAACAGTTCTCCAAGCAGTAAAAACTACTTCTTTTTGATTTGAGTTTTTACAGAATATTTTCAGACAACAGCGCACCACCACACTGCACGTAATACTTGAAAACACTCACTCAGAAGAAGAAGAAGAACGTTGTTCTAACTCTAAAATTGCATTTTCTATGCTATTATTCTGCTACCGTTTGATCAATGCTTTGATTCCTTATTAAAAATGAAAATGTTAAAGAAATTTAGAAAAATAACTTTAAAAAGAATCATTATCAGTTGCATAGTCCGTTTGTTAGTATAGTATAATACAATAGGAATATCACGTTTATGTGTGTCATATTTGTTAGTATAAGTGGCCCTTCCCTTACATACTTACATTGACGTCCGCTTCACGTTTGTAAGCATAGTCCAAAAGAGTAGATGCAGTCACCAGAAACTAAATACTGGTTTACCAAGCTAAAAGCATAGCGAACAAAATCATTAAACCATTCTACGCATTTTTGTTAGGCAGTATAGATGATATATTATTATGCAGATCTGTAAAAAGTCACGTAACCACACATACACTGACAAAAAAATAAAGAGGAGGTTTTTTTCGTTCTAGTATCTATCTGATCTATGTGGCCGGACTCTCTTTTATACAGACTGTACCATGTGGACCTATTGGGTTGCCTGGATCTCCAGATTCTACCAGAGCAAGCACGAACCCACTATTACCCTCTGAATTATTACATGGATTCTGATTTGGCTGTGCTACTACTACTCTAAAGGTATTACCAGGAGTGCCTTGAGGATGTTGTTGGCAAAGTTGCTGTTTGGTCTCCGAGTTTCTTAGGCAGACATAATATCGTACCTGCAGGTATTGGCTCGTTGGCCACCTTGGGCTGGGACCGTGTCATTGAGTTTCTACGTTATTGAGCAGTGCCATGCTGGACATCCTATTTCACTTGGTGGTGTTACTGGTGTTACTGGTGTTACTGCTCTGCTTCGTTTTCAGTTACACATGTTGCATTGTTGCCTGGATGTGGTACATATCACGTTTTGACATTCTTGTTCTGCTGTGTTATCAAATCCACTTACTGAACCTAGTTGTTTGCATTTTTGGATGGTATCTGTGTTACCATTTTTACTATTTCCGTTATCTCGTGTTCCTTTCTTGTAAGTATCTTGTCCTCCTTTTTTCTTCTGATAAGCAAGTGCTGATTGTGTTGTTGTTGCTGCAAATGTTCCTGCTACTACTAATGTTGCTGCTATAAACATAGCAGCTATTGCTAGAGTTTTTGTGTTGTTCATATAGTTTCGTTACCAAACATTATGATGTCGTCTATATATTTGACTTGTCGAACTTAATGCTGATTTATTTAGTATAATTTAGTGCTAACTTATCTAGCATAATTATTGAGAATATCAAATGACGTTAAATTACTCATTTATCTATTGATAGTGGATATTCAGAGTAATAACAAATAACAAATAATAAACTGTATAACTTACCACTTTTTTCTTATATATACACGGTGTAAATAAACCGCACAAGATAATAGGAGACTTAATGCTGAAGAGGAAGAAGAGGAGGAGGAAAAATAATAATATACACTAGTAGTTTTTGCGCTGATATAAAAAAGAAAAAAAGGTTGTGGTAGTAGTAATAATGAACTACCTTACCATGCAGTAACAGCTACAGCTGTTGCTATTCTAACCGCTTTCACTAGTACAGGTTGCGTTTTCGCCAGGGTGTGTGCAGATAACGTTTTAAGCTTCTTGTTCTAGATCGTTATCCCATCCACTTACTGACCCTTTTTGTTTGTTTGCCTGGATGGTGACTGTGTTACCATCTTTACTATTGTCCTGTCCTTTCTTGAAAGCAAATGCTGCTGATGTTGCTGAGACTGTTAATCCCACTACTAATGTTGCCGCTGTTAAGACAGCAACTATTGCTAGAGTTTTTGTGTTGTTCATATAGGTTTCGTCACAAGCATTACAATGTCATCTATATATTTGACTTGTCGAAGTTAATGCTGATTTATTTAGTATAATTTAGTGCTAACTTATCTAGCATAACTATTGAGAATATCAAATGACGTTAAATTACTCATTTATCTATTGATAGTAGATATTTACTATAACTAAATAACCGAGAGTGCGGCATAATTTGATTATGCAATGTTCAAGTTAGTTTTATTGACAAGTCCGGTTAGTTAGCTTCATTTATAAATATCCAGATGCTCTGATTCTCGTTATTCCTTTTGTAATTCTTCTGCAGCATTTATTGTTTTAGGTTCCTCTTCTTCTTTTCGCTCTATTATTGTCAGTATTAGTATTCTCTCTTTTGTTTGGCATTTGGTGTTTTCATAACTCAGCTTTACTATATCAATCTTAAAGAGGTAAAAACACTTTGGTTAATTTAATTAATTCATATAATAATTTTGAAAAGGTTGTAATTAATCTTTCTGTTACAACAGGTGCAATCCTTATCTCGTTTGTATGCTTCTATAACTTTGCTTATTGCTCTTACAGCCAGAGAACTACTAAAAATGCTTGGGGGATATGGTTATGGTCACAAACTTTTGCTTAAAGCACACAACGATTGGTTAGTAGAAAGAAGAATAAATAAAAACAGGTGATACAACAAGCTTACAAAAAAAAGTAAGCAGGTAACTAATATAGCAAAACAACTAAGAGTGTAGATTAATTAAATTATATATTATAGATTAATTCAATATTATTCGTTCATTCTTAATAATCCGCTCTCCTAAAACTTTAAATCTAAAAGATGTAGACTAGCAAGACAGAAGATAGGTCAACAATAGTAGTAGATTATGAACAACACAACTACCTCGCTCCACCATTCTATCTATGCCAATCTACATCTAATAGTTAGTGGTGTAATCTGGAATAAAAAGATTGTTAAGTAACTATGTTAATTATAATTGAAATGTGTGTATTTATTTATTTAGGGATGGGAGTAGCCTCTATGGACAATTACATTTTTTATTATTGTGACTTCAAAAGTGATGTCAAAGGTTCAGAAAAAAAGTTGAATACATTGAGTTGATCTCATATATTATTAATTATAATCTCACAACTTTCTGCAACTCCATATTATACAACCTATTGATCAATAAGTTATGATATCATCACAAGACGAATATTGCCGAGATATGATAATGATATCATGCATGCATGAATACGACTTTATGCTATTATCATTAACAATATCGCATTCTTGCTTCCATTGCGTCATTTTCTTTGTATAATTGTACAATAAGAGTAATTATTATAAAGATAATATAGTCGCAATTATTACGCCCGTAATGTTAGATCATAATAATAGAGAAAATAATTATTAAGAATCATAAATTAACAATTTAATACATCTTTGATGTGAAACAATATATAAGTTTTAAATTATAGCAAGATTAACATTAAATCAAATATACTATAATAACAAATCCCTAATTAGAATTTCATGAAGAACAACGACACAACTTTAATAATGATTGCAGTAATAATGACGGCTACATTTATGGTGACAGCACTTGTATGGCAGCAGGCAGCGTGCGCAAGCCGAGATACAGTCGGAAAGTAGCTCAACATCATGTGTAGACAATCATCCGTGCCACATTTCAGTGTCGAATTCGACTGCACCTTCATCATCATCATCAAAATCAAATCACAATAAAATCCGTAGCTCAATAACTTGTGTAAACGATCATCCATGCCACACTTCGGCGCTGAATTCAACTGAGAGCCTATCTCAAAACTATCCGCCTATAGATAATGAGCTATCCGATTTAATCGGAGATACAACAAACTAAAAATACTAATGCAAGGTAGTTTTCCTACTTCTTTCTCATATCTTATAAATCGTTTTTAATCTGTTGTGTCTTAAGGTTGTTCTTTCTATAACAGTATTATTATATGATATTTTTGGATTTGTTCCGCTTTTCTATTGGTAGATGCAATTTTCTTCTTCTTCTTTGATTGGAGGATTTTTCTATACCTTCGTATTCTCGACCCTGCAAAGCTACATTTTTTTGTATATATTGCTAACTGTAACCAAATTCGTCTTTCTTTTGTCAGAGAAAATATATTTAACTAGAGAATCGACAAAATCTTCGAATCCTGGTGCTGTCATTAAGTGAAATAATGTAGTTTACATCTTATTAAATAACTTCAGTGCGTGATTATCATATCATCATCATCATCATCGAATATGTGTTCTTTTTTATAGTTATGATAACTCAACTTTGCAATGTCGAATGATATGGCTTGTTTCATATTCCAAGGGAATGGGTCTTCTGCTTGCTCTTTTTTCCTATTATGATTTCTTGTGGGGTGTAGTGGATGAAAAGGGCACTGTTATGTTATATATTTATTATTTAATTATAATCGAATAAATACTGTTTATAGATAAATGAAAAATTTCACGTCATTTGATATCAACAATAATTATGCTAAATAATTCAGCAGTAACAAATAGCATTAACTTCCTCAAGTCAAATATAGAGATGGCCTTGTATTG
Source organism: uncultured Nitrososphaeraceae archaeon (assembly GCA_963825865.1). Taxonomy (GTDB): domain Archaea; phylum Thermoproteota; class Nitrososphaeria; order Nitrososphaerales; family Nitrososphaeraceae; genus CAWGVG01. Next base: position 133,249 of record CAWGVG010000036.1, read on the forward strand.
GGAATATATGGACAACACGAGAATTCTAGCAATGTTAGCTATCTTAATGGCAGCAACACTAGTAGTAGGAGGAACATTAGCGCAGCAACAACAACAACACCATCAGCATTTGCTTATCAGAAGAAGAAAGGATCACAAGACGGTAGTGAAAACGGTAACACAGTTACCCCCCAGAATAACAAACAAGACGGGATAGTGAGTGGATTTGATAACTCATTCAACCAAGAACTTCAAAACCTGATATGTACCCATCCAAGCGCGACCTGTTCAACTGAAGGCAGTGAAGGCGCTGCGACTACAGCCAGCGGCAGCACTAGCAACACAGGCAGCACTAGCAACACAGGCAGCACTAGCAACACAGGCAGCACTAGCAACACAGGCAGCACTAGCAACACAGGCAGCACTAGCAACACAGGCAGCACTAGCAACACAGGGAGCACTAGCAACGCTCAACAAGGATCACAAGGACTTAAAGAAAATACAGGTTCTCACGGATCACAAAGGAGCTCATGTACTGTAGGAGGTTCTTTTACTGATCTGGTACAGACAATCTGCATTCCAACGCTTAAGCCGTAATTCTTATGAGCCAGAAATAATGGCTCTTACCTATTTTTTACAATGAAGTAATAGAATGAGTTTATGAATCTTTTTTGTATTTTATTGGATTCTTTTTAAGTTAAAGTTTCTACAACTGTAAAAAACTACTTAGCTTGAAATATATGGAAATATAAGATTTTCAAGCAATCAGCTACCTATGATATCAAATATATGTATGATATTGATAAAATCGTTAAAAGATAGCTATAGATCTATTATTGTTAGTATTAACAAGAAACACCTAATAGGTAATTTGTGTTGCTAGTTCTGATCTCCACTAGTAGTGTTGCTGGTAGCGGTCTGCGAAATGACAATAGGCAGGGGTCCGCATTGGTTCATCTCAAAAACCCCTCTTGCCTATTGGTTTTAGTTCGCATCTTAAAAAATCACAAAAGAATGTTTGCTTGTTTTTACTTAGTGTCCCCACACTGTCTAACATTGTTTGACATTCTATCCAAGATTTATCACCCATACTCTACATATACACACGAATTTTGCAGATATGAGCAAAAGGATAAGGCCAAAAGCTAGGATTCATTTATTTTGTATGACTTCGGTTTCTTTGCCTTTACAAATTCCTTTGTCGATAGCGTTGACCCTCTATAGCAGCTTTTCTTCAGTTGTGCAGTTTGGTGTAACAATGTATTTTATAAGAAGTAATTTTTTACATGTATCGGAAGGGTGTTAAGACAAATCCTCTGCTGCTAAATATATTTAATGTACAAGAGAGCTTCTTAACATAAAAGAAAGAATATGCTCATCCAAATGAGTATATGCTGTTACAGTTTCATTAACAAGTCGATATCATGCCGGCAGATGAAAAACAAAAAAGACGAATGGAATCCCAATTTTGTATCAAGAACAAAGACGATGAATGCCTTAGTTGACGATATCAAAAAAAACAAATAGTTTTTTTTACAGATAGTATAGCAGTGCAGCAAAAAAGAAGAAGCATATACAGCATTTTCGCCATCGTCGAAAACGTATTAATAGATAACAATAATTTTATTTATAAAAAAAGAGGTTAGATGTTGGTACCAAAAAACATCATCTTATTTGGAATTACGATTCGCCTATGCATTCACACAGATAGAGATGTCATTCGTTCTGTTTAAGTGAGCCACTATCCTTACACATTTTGCTTGTCGCCTTCTTGTGATTGGCTTGTTGGTTTATTACAGCTTGACGGGATTTGCAGACTCTTAGCTGTCCGGGAGGGTAGACGCTAACCTTGCTGACTTGATTGAGCCTAGTCTCTCGCAAGATTGATTATGGCACTATATCTTCAGACTGTGGCTCCAAGACCTCAAAAGCGTTGGCTGAGGGACTCCGCACTATCTAACGATCATAGATACTCGATACAAGAGAGCAGTCGAAGAGATGGAGATATACCACCGGATGGATGTAACATTTAGCATGGCAGTCACTGGGACTTAGGAGGAGCAAATTATCTAGGAACGTGCGACAACCTCACAGAGGAGTTGACATCCTCACTAAAGCAAAGTCCCTATGGCTTCAGGCTTTGATTAAGATAGAGACGGCGAGGGGCTCTCCTTGCGCTATGCCTTCACTTGGCGTCCGCTGACGGCCTACTTGATTTCCCTTACCCAACAAAGTGGGAAATACTAGAATTTGCTCCTTTTAAGTCAATTTACCCTGATCGAATTTTGAGGACATATACGGAGATGATGACTATTAGGCTAGCCTCGTCTAATCAGATTCAGCTGCATAAAGGAACGCCTACGACAGGGGGCGACTATACATTGAACTCGTAAGGCCTGGGATTCTGGCCTGAAGTTGGGTTTGCACCTCCTTGCGTTGCTCAAGTCGTCAGGTGGACAAAGAAGATGTGTGCTGGCAAGAGATAGACGTGGCCTTCTGGCAGGATAATCGCTCGAGCTGTCTCAGCAACTCTGATGGAACAGGGAATTGACGTTTACGATATTGGCGTGGCACCAATCCTATGGCGTTTCGGAGGCAAGAAAAAATACGAAGCTGGTTGATTGTGACAGCCTCTCATAATCCTCTTGAATGGAATGGATTAAAGTTCATAGTCGAGGGAAGGGATAACAATCATACATAGCTGTAAGCTTTCAATTACGCAACAGGTCTATTGTTATCTGTGTCATTATTATTACTACTAAGATAGTTTTCTCAATTGTCCTTAGCGAAGGTTAAGTGAATGTGCTTATTTTTAATACGAAATGTAAGCAAAATAATAAATATATAAAAGGCTCGAATAATTGCCATAAATGGTAAACAAACTTGTTAGCTTTGACGAGGACTTGGTACTGAAATCTGCCAACCTGCTTTATATCCTCTCAAAGAGAGACAATTTAGCCATTTTCATATCTGCAAACAATTCCCATACTAGTAATAATCAGAATAATAATGATAATGATAATGGTCTTAAAGCAGAGGTATCAACACCGCTAGTTGATGGTCTGTTTGTTTTATTTACCTTGTCTACTTCAAAGTCTGTCAGATCGTTGTAAATATAAACTGCCAGGCTTAAAAAATAACTTGCTATCACTGCATTTGCTGCTGTAAACACATTGATATTTCCTTGCGAACTAAGGATTATTGCTATTAATGTTGCAAAAGGAAAACAATAGACAGGAGCTGTTCTTGCCTTTACGTAGTACATAAAGATTCTAAAGTATTCATATAATGATTCACATTATTCTGATGGACGAAGTATGCTATAGCTATCTTTGTAGTTGTGTATTTATTCATTTTTTTACAGTTTCTGCGACTCAGTATATATACTTGTCACCATTTTTGGTGACAATATCATTAAATGAATATTTTACATCACCGAATTATATTTTTTCTAAATAATTAAGAAGATTTACAATATAATACAGCCAGGGGCCTGTCGGCTTTTTGATTGTATGGATAAATATATGTATATATAGATGATCTGTTCAGACGCGAAAGTTTTGAAGAATTTAACTTTTTAATTACTGCTTTTTCTGCATAGTTGATATATATATATGTATATGTATATGTATATGTATAGGCAGAGCAATAATCCAATAACATAAAAACAAGAACCAGGAGCTTTTCTTCTAAAACTGACATGATTACGTGATTGAGATACATCATGATATTTCCAATCTATTCTATAATTGTCTATAATTGGAAATAATTTCTAGTTTTCTCTATATTTAGTACTTTTAGTAAAAAATTAAATAGCTATGGTTAAATAAATTATATATCTTAATAAGACGATTTGCCCTTACGTATGGTATTTACAGTTGTTGACATTCTTAATGCACTTTCTGATAAAGAGGCGCTAAGTATTTTTAAAACCGTATCCCTTGGAAACGATAATGTTACCAGTGACTTTCTTATGACTAAACTAAAGCTTACGAGAAAGCAATACTATTCAAAGATGATGGCTTTAACGAAAATTGGTTTGATAGGGAGAAGGAAGGGAAAATATTTTCTTACTTCATTGGGTAAAGTGATTTGCCATTTTATAATTAAGTTTGAAGACGCTCTCAACAATTACTGGAAACTAAAGGCAATTGATTCGATTCAACTGTCTTTTCCTGACCATTACGTATCAAAAGAAGAATTTGATAAAATAGTCGGTAATTTAATAGATGACCGTAAAATTGTAGATATTTTGCTTTCAGTAGAAGAAGAAAGCAACACTAAGCACCATGTTAGTGGTTTGCCCGGAATTGGAAAAACTACACTAGAAAAAAAACATCTGCAATGATTGTGTGGCTTTTTTAGGGAAACATATCGACAATAAAGTTAAGGCCACCAATAAGGGTAAGGGAATGCGTCACGTTTATCTATATCTTTATATTATATTTTATATATCTATATATATATATATATATATATATTATATGGCTTTACTTTTAAAAATTAGCACAGAATTAAATATCGCTCATATTTTATTCTGTTGTCGTAATATAGATGAAGGTATCAATCTCTGGTATTAGGGGTATTTATGGTCATGATCTTAATTTACATGAAATTAGTAAATTTACCAGATTATTTGCTTCTTCTTTTTTTTTCTTCTTCTATAACCAAGTCAGGCAGGACAAGATGCGTGCTGGCAAGAGATACGCGACCTTCAGGCCGGATTATCGCTCAAACTGTTTCAGCAAATTTGATGGAACAGGGAATTAATGTTTACAATCTTGACGTTGCACCAACTCCTATGGTGTTTCGAGAAGCAAGAAAATACGAAGCTGGTCTTATTGTGACAGCCTCGCATAATCCTCTGGAATGGAATGGATTAAAATTCATAATTGAAGGAAGAGGAATCTTTGAAAATGAACTGACTCTAATGCTAAAAGGAACTACACCTAAGGTACCTAATGACAAATTTGGCGAATCATTTGATATTGTTTCAGAATATGTCAACGAAGTTGTTGATTTGGTATCACAGGAGGAACAATTTGGCAATGCTGTAAAAGTAGGATTTGACCCAGCAGGAGGAGCTGCCTGTGGCTATTCTGACCAGCTATTTAAAAAGCTTGGACACAAATTTTACTCAGTCAATGACATCCGTGGTATTTCTTCAAGAAGTCCCGATCCTACTGTAGATGACCTAACTGAATTACGGGTGATGGTAGCAGCAAATCAGCTAGACTTTGGCTTTGCGTTTGATTTGGATGGCGATAGGCTTGTAGTAGTTAACAACAAGGGCGAAAAGTTGAGTCCTGATGCCACACTTTTGATCTGTGTTGCCAGCGCCCTTAACCTCCTTCGAATGAAAAAATTTGTAACAAGCATAGATACTAGCTTATCGGTTGAAAAGTTCGTAGTGCAGCATGGGGGTAAGTTCGATTATTCTAAAGTTGGCGAAGCAAACGTTGTCAACAAAATGTTACAAGTTAATGCTGATGCGGGAGGCGAGGGAAGCAGTGCTGGTTTTATTATGCCAAAGTTCAATAAATGCAGAGATGGATTTTTAGCAAGTGCAATCATATCTTCATTGGATAGGAAAATAATAGATGAATGTCTAACATTTGCTTCCCAATACGTTCAGATTAGATCAAAAGTGCCTGCTGATTCTATTCTTCATGGCAAAGTGATCGAGAAATTAAACGATCTTTTTACAAGAGAATCATCGCAGGTTTTGACAATTGATGGTGTGAAAGCTATTATAGATGATGATTCATGGGTACTTGTAAGACCTTCAAACACTGAGCATGCTATTCGGATTTCTGTTGAATCAACAAAAGACAAGGCGCAATCATTGTACAAAGAAATGATTGAAAAGGTTCAAGTAGTATATGACCAAGTTAAATGAAAAGGAAATTATTGATCTTTTTATCTCTAAACTTGGGATAAATAAAATAGTAGAATTTGAAAAAGATGATGTCGCTATACTGTCATTGAAAAAGATAAAGAAGATTTCTGCTGCTGCTCCTGCTACCTCCAACCACCACCACCACCACCCCTGCTGCTATTGGTGCTACTACTCCAAATCTTATTCTCAAATGCGATATGCTTGTTGAAAGTACCTGATGTACCTCCTGGAATGCGACCGTGGCAAATTGCAAGAAAAAGTATAGTATCCTGCATCAGCGATTTGTCAGCAAAAGGCATCAAGCCACCGTATATATCTCTAATTTCAATAGGGATTCCGAAAAAATATTCTAAAGCTGAAATTGTTGATCTGGCAAATGGTTTTCAACTGGCTTCTAAAGAATTTGAGGTCAAAATTGTAGGAGGCGATACTAACAAATCTAAAGAATTGATAATTGATTGTAATGTAGTTGGAATTTCAGATGAGGATGGCGGCGACTCGAATATTCCAAAAAGAAAAGGCGCAAGACCCGGAGATGTAGTGATCTGTTCAGGAGAATTTGGCTATTCGTCTTCGGGCCTGAAGATCCTAATTGGCAATGCAAAGGCTAAAGGAGAATTTAAAAAGAAAGCTATTTTATCTGTAATAAAACCAAAACCACAACAAAAGTTTGGAATATCTCTTGCAAAATATTTTTCCTCTTCTATTGATTCAAGTGATGGTCTTGCCATTTCGCTTTATGAATTGGCAAAACAGAGTAAAGTTAACTTTATCATAGATATTGTGCCATCAGCAAATGGTGTCAAAGATTTTGCCAAAGATAATCATCTGAAGACTAAAGACCTGATTTTCTATGGAGGAGAAGAATACGAAATAGTAGCAACTATTCCGCAAGTATATTTGAAAAAAGCAGAAGCGTTAGCCAGAAAATTAAAATTGAAACTACATATTATTGGAAAAGTAGAGAAAGGAAATGGCAAGGTAATTGCCATAAATGAGAATGGAAGATACTCGCTTCTCGATGACCGTGGCTACACTCACTTCGGTAGATAGACCAGAAAAGGAGATGGGTTGCGTTGTATTTCTCTATATCTGAAATTTTAGGACAAAAAATCATCGTGTATATTGATTTATGTAATTTTACTGCTAATGCTTTCTTGGCCTAGAGTTAGCGAAACCCTCTCTACTAAACCCTGGGAATTAACCAACCATATTTTAATTATCTTGTCTCTACTCTTATTTCTTAAAAATTTAGTATAAAACATTAATATATAAAATGGATTATAACTATAACGCTATATTTATGTCACAAACAGATGATATCACTCAGTACAAATGGGGAGTAGCCCACATATTTAGTAGTTATAATAACACGCTCGTCCATGTTACAGATGTTAGCGGTGCTGAAACAATTTCATTTAGTTCTGGTGGAAGACATGTTACGGCAGACAGGTACGAATCTTCTCCATATGCTGCAATGAAATCTGCAGTTGCAGCAGCTGATGGTGCCAAAACTAAAGGAATCAATGCTCTTCACATACGCGTAAGAGCCGTTGGTGGCGTGGGTTCAAGAATTCCTGGCCCAGGGGCTCAGGCTGCAATTAGAGCTTTGGCTAGAGCTGGCTTTCGAATTGGTAGAATTGATGATGTTACCCCAATTCCTCATGATACCACTAGAAAGCCTGGAGGAAGAAGAGGAAGAAGAGTATGACATCATCATTATCATCATCATTGTTGTTGTTTTTCTTTCTTCATCCCACATATGCACATTAATGGATTTGTGGGTACATCATTATCCCTCTTCCCCACCTCACACATTTCTAAGGAAACGTTTTGTTTGCTTCAATTCACCGTCTTGCAAAATCTGTTTGTTCCTGATACTTGTCCTTTACCTTGTCATAAGGTGGCGTGATTTTGATTTGATTATAATCTCTTTATATTTATATATATATATACAGTAAAAAACTCTACAAAATTAAGCTTTTAATAATTTTTACGTCTTCATTTGGCCAGCGATCGTTCTGAGATCCCAAATCGATTTTTTAGTAGTAGCAAAATTATTACCTTCGCTATTATTGTTATGCGCATTTGATGCAATTCCACCTTCAATCAATTGATTTACAACCAGGGCAGCCATAGGTAAGGCTCCAGTAGCCCCTGGTGAGTTATAATTGAGAAGATGTAATGAACTATCTTTTTTGATAATGAATGTATCAGAGACGAATCTTCCATACTTATCAAGTAGTGAGGATCTAATCCCAGAGGTTCCCCTTTGAGTAAACAAGGAGGGTTTCAGTTGTGGCAAAAATTCCCTTGCTCTATTTATCATGGCATTTTTGGAAAGCGAACTTTTTAATTCGTTGCTGGCCAGGGATAAAAATTGTCTATTTGTTAGAATTTTGCGAATACCAGTTCGCGACGATTCAAAAACCTTGGGTATGAAGTATCTTAGATTGTTGCTCCAACTATATGCATAAGGCCCAAATACAGGAACTGCATTTGGGCCTACCTCACATCTTCCATCAATGCGAACTACCCAATGCGGATCTAAGAAAGGGTATTCCGGATATTTTGGAACAGCGTAAATACTTAATTTTGTCAGATCATTGTATTCTGCTGGAGCCTGCCAATATTCACCCCTAAAGTGGAGATCTGTATATTCATTTGCTACGCCCATACTATGGGCAATGTCAACTGCATTACCTCCAGCTGCATTAATTACATATTCTGCAGAAATTTCTTCTCCATTGTTTGTATAAAGAAATATGCAATTATTTTTGCAGAAGATTTTTCTTACTTTGCTACCGGTAATTATGGTACAACCAAATTGTTTTGCATCTTCAAAAAGTTGCTTAGTAATTGCTCCATATATTACAGATCCATCCTTTAGACAGTAAATAGCAGATAAGCATTTTACATTTGGCTCGATCTTTAGGACCTCATCTTTTTCTAAAAATTTTAGTTCACTCTTCTGCAAGCCATTAGAATAACCCCATTCAATATATTTCTGAAGTACATCTATTCCTTTATCATAGGTTGCAATTTCTAATACCCCGTCCTGTTTAAAAGGTAATGATTTTAGGGTGCAATACTCCTTTAACATATCAAAACCGAGAAAGGCTCGCTTTTGCGAAAAGTCTTTTTTTAATCGGATCATATAGAAAAGGAGCATGGACTTTGCCTGTGTTTCTAGTGCTTGTATGAAATGCAACATCGTGTTCCTGCTCAATGAGTAAGACTTTAGAGTTAGAAGCAGAGGAGAGAAAGTATGCTATCGAAGTGCCTAAAATCCCTCCTCCAATAATCGCGATATTATAAGGATCTTGCAATTTCAAGTTTTGTTTTCTCTCTTCCTCTTCCATCTGTAATTGGAAGAATTTGATACTTTTACTCATCGGAGCAACAACATTTAATGTTTTATTTGGCTCTGGATTTGTTATTAATTGTAGGAATTCCACAAAGCTGAACAAAAGTTCGTTTTTATTGACTTATCGAGATAAACTACGTTAACTCTTGTTGTTGCTATCGTTGTTGTTGTTGCTGTTGCCTAACACAAAACCTCTCCATTTTTACATATTGTCTTGTTAATTGTAAACTTTATTAAAGACTCTATTTTCTTCTTTTTTCAATTAGCTAAAGAATCACCTAATATCAATCATTCATTGCTAGAAATCGAATCTTGCTTTTTAATCTGTAAACTATGGCATTATATTATGGCGAATAAATTAAATGCAAGGTTGCGTAGAGCTCTAATTAGGTAGCCATAGATCTGTGAGTGCAAAGGATTACATCGAAGTTTCAAAGCCCAGAATAGTTATTGTTCTTGTAATCACAGCTGTTACATCGTTGCTTGCTGGTAGCAGGTTTGACAACACACCATCTAATGCATGGGATGTTACTCTGTGGCAATTAGGTTTTCTTGTATTAACAGGCGCTATGGCATCAATGGGTTCTAGTGCTCTTAACCATTATTATGATAGGGATATTGATAAAAAGATGGCTAGAACCTCAGAAAGGCCCATTCCTGCCGGGAGATTGTCTGTAAAAAGTGTTCTACTTTATGGAATTAGTCTTTGCATTCTGTCAGTTGTCATTGCATGGTTTACATTGAATCCTGTAGCTACTGGAATGATTGCTCTTGGTATCTTTTTTTATGTTATAATCTATACAGCATGGCTTAAACGTATTAATGCCTCAAATATTGTCATCGGAGGCTTTGCAGGAAGCGCTGCGTCTATGGCGGGGTGGGCAACTGCGACTGGTTCAATAAATTTACTTGGATTTTTAATTGGCTGGCTTGTATTTATGTGGACTCCTCCGCATTTCTGGTGTCTTGCAATCAGAGCAAGGGAAGAGTACGCTAGCGTTGGTGTTCCCATGCTGCCTGTTTTAATTGGAAATCAGAGGACTGCGAGCTACATTTTCGCAAATACTGCAATTTTACTACCGTATTCTATAGCACTTTACTTCTTTGGATTGGGTATTGTGTATACAATAATTGCAGCGATTTCTGGATCACTCATGTTGGTGTATCATTACAAATTAACAAAAACTCCGACGCCAGAGTTTGCTTGGAAAGCATACAAAGTTACTGCGCCATACTTGGTCATAATATTTGTTGCAATAGCACTGGATGCATTTTTTTATTACAGAATATAGTGTTAGTAGCAGTCCATTGAAACAGATTTTTATAGTTATACGCGGTATAATCGAACATATAGTAGAGCTTGCATTATTTGTTTGAGCAAAATGAATGAGCACAACTAAAATAAAATTTGTAACTATAGACTTTATGCATCTATGGCAAGGCAAAAATAGTCTTTGTTAAAAATATGCTAATTCCATGAAAATGTAAGCTCGAAAATATAATGCCATATATTACTAATTAAATTAATATTGATAATAAGAGTAACGATAAATATGCTTCTGTTGAATCATCAATTATTGCTTTATTGTCATATTGTTAGGATTCAGTTAGGTTAATAAAGAAACATCGATTTTATCAATTATGTATACATCCCGTCTTCTGCCCTGTTTCTTTTTAAGAAAATACCAGAGAAATTCTTGGGAAAGAGTCGTCATCAATAAGAATTGTTCCAGCAACCAAATAAATAATATCTGTGGGCTTAAGAAATAATAATTTAATTTGTACTCGCAAAAGAATTCATAAAAAAAAGGAAGAAATATGTACAAGCTTGAAGTGACAATACCTTTTACTTTATTAGGTACTATAAAGTAATAGTACGGTACCATGAAGGATCAGATGTACTATTATAAAAACACTAAGTTATATTTAGATTCAAAAAAAATAAAAAAAAATCATCTACCGATCAAACGATAATTAATAGATTGAAAATTGGTCAAATGATATGTGCATAAAAATGAAGAAAATCTTGGTGGTGGATGATGAGCCAGATACAAGTTTGTTGTTAAAGATAGTTTTAGAGAGCAATAGTTTCAAAGTAGATTCTTTTGATAACCCGATTCTGGCATTAAAAAATTTTAGGGGTAATTTGTATGATCTCTTAATTCTTGATATCAGAATGTCACAAATGAATGGTATCAAACTCTATCAAGAAATTAGAAAGATAGACAATAAAGTTAAGGTATGTTTTTTGACAGCTGGCCAATCGTATTATGGCGCATTTACAAATATATTTCGCGATTTAAAGGAAGACCGATTTATTCAAAAACCAATTGAAAATGAAAAGTTGATACAAAGAATAAATGAAATAATTAGTTCAAACTAACTATAGATATATACCTATAACTAACATCAATGTTTTTAGTTCTTGCTATTTCTAAAATATGTTTTCTATGATGTCGGGGGAACAACATATAACTAACTACTATACATGGCTAATAATTAGTTGTCTAAAAAATACATAATCTATAGATGAATCCTTTGTATTCAAATATTTATCAAAAGCAAATAATCACGAGAAGTAGATGATTCATTCCTGACTAATACTCCCTTTGTGTATATTATTCAACTTTCTAAATTTGTCACCGACGTCGAAATATGCAATTTTTGATGTCCATTAAATTATTGCGTGGTTATTGCATAATTAGGATTAATATATGACATAGAGCCTGAGTGTATATTATCTATATAATTATTTTTATTATTATTGGTGTTACTATTTTGTTTACTAAGCTGAGCTAGAATCCACTACCGCTTCAACTCTTCGTTTATCTTTTGTAATCCATGAGACTCTAATCAAGCCGTAAATTTCTAGGTCTAGCAGAACCTTATTTAAATCGGCTCCGCTTAAAAAGACATCACCTTTATTCAAGGCATTTATTAGTTCAGAATCTGTCATGTTACCTGCCTGCTTTATCTTCTCGTAAATTAGATTACGTATTGGGTAAGTCATCTTTGTTAGTATAGGGTATTACACTACTTAGCCTTATATTGTATCTCCTATGAAGTCACTATAGGAGATACCAGAGGGTATTTTCTTAATTACCAGAAAGTTTCATTATGAAGTCACTATTCAGTTATAGTGAATATACTACTATCAATAGATAAAGGATTAATTTCACGTCATTTGATATTCTCGATAATTATACTAGATAAGTCAGCAATAAATCATATTAGATAAAACAGCATTAACTTCCTCAAGTCAAATATACAGATGAAATCATAACCATTGGTGACGAAATCTATATGAACAACACAAAAACTCTAGCAATAGTTGCTGTCTTAACAGCGGCAACATTAGTAGTAGGAGTAACATTTGCAGCAACAGCAACATCAGTAGCATTTGCTTATAAGAAAGGACAAGATGGTAGAAAAGACAAGGGGAGAGATAATGGAAATGAAAATGGTAACACAGTTACCATCCAGGCAGAGAAGCAAAAAGCTTCAGTAAGTGGATTTGATAACAACGCCACACAAGAAGCTTCAAATGTTATCTGCACACACCCAAGCACATCTTGTGTGGTAGAGGGATCTCCATCTTCTGCTCGCTACTGGTAGTACTACTGACGACAGCGGCGACAGCTCCGACGAAAATCCATAATAAGGTAGTAACTTTAACTACCGCAACTTTTTTTTCTTTTTCTTTTTCTTTTTCTTTTTCTATATCTTCTAAGAATTATAATAAATCAAAATAAAAAATTTTTTAAACGACCTTTTTCTTTATCTATCCAAGTTTGAATGGTGTTGTTGCTAACTAACTATAATGTGTATATAAAAAATAGTTAGTTCCTGCAACTGCTATCACTTAATATGGAACAGGATATATGAATGGAGTCACAGCGCCGAAAATGCATGTTGCATGTGTACAAAGTATATTTGTGGCCGTTTGTATACAGTTTGCGCCATCACTACATCTGCTTTTTTGATTAACTTCTTGTCCTGTTTTTGTATTACCTGTCGCGTCAGCTTTCAGATCCTTTGTATGCGAATGTGCTTGTGCTACCTGCATAGGGAGAAGAAATGAGACCGATAGGCAGCAAGACAGAAGCTGGGATTGCAATCATCGCCAAACTCGTATAGTTCTTCTTCTTAAACATATTCTCTAATATTTGTCATTTCGTGGTATATTTAGAATACTCCACAGTAGGTAATAAAAAAATATATAATGAAAGTATTGCTAATATTATAATGTTGAAATAATAAGTTGTTTTTTAGCAACAGTATCAGCTGTTGCTATAAAAGTAGGTTAATCAAGCAAAAACAAAAATATTATTAGTTCTTCTTCCTTTGATAAAGAGCGAGCGATTTTTTTATTGGTATTTGAATCTGTTCTCCCAGAGAGTACAGCCACCTCTTTCTTCTTGATTAATGATTGAATGTACAAATCCTGTTTTTTTGTATTGCAAAAGATATCCTTTAAAAAAATAATAATAACAATAATATTTTAAAAACCACATTTTTGAAACGATAATTTCTGGTAATCTCTATGTAATAGCAATTGTTGGCATTCATTTTTTTGTCAATCAGGGTAATTTTTTGTTAGCTGGTCCTTCTAACATTTAAAAAACTGTTTGAATTCATTTATAACTATTATCAACTAATAAAATTTTGAAACAATATAAAAAAATTTATACAATTTATATGAATATTTAAACTTATTTTTTATTTCTATTTTTTTATAACAACGATCTTCTATTTATAAATTGGATAAACTTAATATACCATAAAGAATGTGCTTTGCACAAGCACAATATCATGCTGATTATCTTTGATGTAGAGGGAGTTCTTCTTAATGCCGAATACCTTCCGGTTTTAGCCCAAATGATGGGCCCAGAAAAAGAGAAAGAAATCTGGGATATTACAAAACAAGGTATTAGAGGGGAGATTGACTGGGAGGAAGGACTAAAGAAACGTGTCAGTGCTCTAAGGGGCATTAGCTTTGTTGATGCCACAGAATTGGTGCTAATCTGGAGATTATGCCTGGTGCAAAAGAACTTTGTATGGCTTTGAAAAAGGCTGGCTGGAAAATGATTGCTGTCTCCGGGGGTTTTACAATAATAACTGATAGATTAAAGGATGAACTTGGTGTTGATAAAATATTTTCAAATCAGTTAGTCTTTAAGGATGGAAAGCTTGACGATATAAACATCAAAGTCACGTCTGACAAAGCAGCAGCAGTAAGTTCTACAATAAAGGAATGGGGAATAAAAAAAGATGATACTGTGGTTGTCGTGGATGGGGCAAATGATCTAAAATTGTTTGAGTTAGCAGCATTTACAGTTGGATTTTGTCCTGTAGATATAGTAAAGGAAAAGGCAGATGTAGTTATAGAAATACGGGATTTAACCTTGTTGCTTAATCTACTTGAAAAGAAATTTGGCAAAGCAGTGCTTGCAAACACCCAGTAATTATTAATATATATATAAAAAGAGGGTGCGATTTTCTATGTATTTTTTTATATACATTTATTTTATATCATCTATCCCATATTGAATGTCAATAATAAAAAAAAAATAATAATAATTGTAACAGCAGTCGCACTAATAAAAATAATAACAATATTATTCAGATTATTCCAGTTCATCTGTCTATCGATATAAAACCACAGGATAACTTGGATATGGTAATTCTGGAATCAGTAAAACACGCTCAGGTAAATCTTTATGACAGAGACATAGTAGTCATTGCGCAAAAAATTGTTTCAAAAGCGGAAGGCCGAATAATAAACCTAGACCATATCAAACCATCAGCCAAATCTCTAGCAATAGCAAAAGAAAATGACAAAGATGCCAGGATAGTGGAGCTAATTTTAAATGAATCCAAAGAGATATTAAGACTCATTAAGGGAATCCTAGTAGTAGAAACAAAACAAGGTTTTATCTGTGCGAATGCAGGAATTGACCAAAGCAATGTTCAAGATAGTCATAATCATGCGTTATTATTACCCGTAGATGCTGACAGATCTGCAAACAAAATCAGAGATTCGTTGAGGAAGAAAACTGGAAAGGATGTTGCAGTTGTGATAACCGATACTTTTGGAAGGCCATTTAGAGAAGGACAAACAAACGTTGCCATAGGTATTGCTGGGATAGAACCGATAAAAAGCTATATTGGAACAACCGATATGTATGGAAAAAAACTGAAAGTAACTGAAATTGCAATTGCAGATGAAATTGCTTCAGCGGCAGAATTATCAATGGGCAAATCGGATCGTGTTCCAATTGTCATACTAAGAGGTTACAAGTATCAAAAGGCAGATGAAAAATCTTCAATTTCGAAGATAATTAGGTCGAAAGAAAAAGATCTGTTTAGATAAATATAATAATAATACTAATAATTTTATAATAATGATGTAACTATATTATAATGGTATTGATTAACACAATAAATAATAATTATCACAACAATGATAACAATATATTAATTCAAGAGATCATAAAGATTTAATATTACGTTTTTGTAATTTTATTCTGTTTATCAATATGACTACCAATACTAGTAATAAATCTCCTGATGCTAAAACTATAGACGTTAGAGGCCTATTTTGTCCTGAACCTGTATTTCGGTACAAAGATCGAAATAGAAAGATTGGCGATAGGAGATATGCTCAAAATAGTAGCCGATGACCCCGAGTCAGAGGAAGATATATCTAAATGGGTAAATAGAACCGGTCATGAACTTTTATCAATTAATAAGAATCAAAAAGATCTTGAGTTTTTAATAAAGAAGGCAAAATAAAAAAATGACAACAACAACAGTTGCTCGATCTGATATAATTGACCGCATAGGACGAACTCCACTAATAGAATTAGCATCATTTTCTACTAAACACGTCAAACTTTATGCAAAATTAGAATGGTTTAATCCATTTGGTTCGGTAAAAGATAGAGCTGCCATACTGGATGATCAAGGATGCTGAAAAAAGGGATCTTTTAAAGAAGGGTAAAAGCATCATTATTGAACCAACATCTGGAAATACGGGTATTGCATTAACTGGCATAGCTACCTCATTAGCATACAAAGTCGAAATTGTGATTCCTGAAAAGGTAAGTGAAGAAACAAAAAGGATTCTAAGACATTTAGGCGCCACCCTTCATGAGACATCGGATGATTTATGTCCAAGGGTAGGTGCTGGAACAGACCAAAGTATTGCACTTGCCAAGGCAATTTCAAAGCCAAGACCTGACATCTATTACATGCCAAACCAATATGAAAACGATGCTAATTTTTTTGCACATTATGAAAGTACTGGTCCAGAAATTTGGAAACAAACCGATGGTAGAATAACGCACTTCCTTACCGGGTGTGGGACAGGAGGAACTATTACCGGTACTGCAACTTTTCTGAAGGAAAATAACAGGAATATCAAAGTAGTTGCAATCCAAGCTCAGAAAAACCATTTACTTCAAGGGTTAAGAAACTTTGAAGAATCATCAATGCCTGATCTGTTCAAACGGCGTGAGAACGTTGTTGACAAATGGATGACCGCGACAAACGAAGACTCCTTTAACATGGTAAAGCAATTGATGGCAAAAGAGAGATTGTTAGTGGGGCCCTCTTCAGGCTCTGTCATGGCATCGATGCTAAAAATAGCCGAAAAGTTAGACAATGGCGTTCTTGTTGGGATATTTGCCGACGATGGTAGGAAATTCAAAAGTCTCTACGCACAACAAAATGTTTTTACCAACGAAGAATATGAAAAAGCCTTGAAGAATGCAAAGAATCTTTCGAGTGTGGTATACACCCTTAATTAGTTACTCAATTACACAATTAGAATGCTCCCTTGGCCACGGCGTTAATAATAATAATAATAATATGCGCTATTGAATAACATGTAAATTTGTATAAATATAAATATAAAATATCAGTGCAATCTCTTGTCTGGTCTTCTCCAGTAAAGATGAAGATTCTAAAATCACTTAGTAGTTAGGATTATCACGGCAGAGACAACAAAAGGAAGATATATATACAAAGTTTAGCAGTTCAAGTTCTCATTAGTTAATTAGTTTCCACGTTTTCTTTCGGTCAACCATTTTTCTACATCAAGAGCTGCCATACATCCAAAACCAGCCGCGGTAATTGCTTGTCTATATCTATAATCATGCACATCCCCTGCTGCAAAAACTCCTTCGATACTTGTCCTAGTCTGATTTTTCAAAAGAATGTAACCTTTATCATCCATTTCTAGCTGACCATTAAAAATAGCAGTGTTGGGCTCATGACCAATTGCAACGAATAGTCCGCCAGCTGAAATCTTTTGTTCTTTTTCATTGTTTATATCTCTCACTACAATCGTTCCAATTTTATTACTACCTTTAATATCCGATATTACGCTATTCCATAGGAATTGAATCTTCGGATTCTCAAAAGCCTTTTCTTGAAGAATTTTACTAGCACGCAGTGAATCTCTTCTGTGGACTATTTTTACAGATTTTCCAAACTTAGTAAGGAATGTTGCCTCTTCAATAGCTGTGTCTCCACCACCGACTACTATTATATCTTCACCTTTAAAGAATGGCCCATCACAGGTTGCACAGTATGATACTCCTCTGCCAGCAAATTGCTGTTCAGCTTTGATTCCTAATTTGCGAGGTGATGCTCCAGTACATATCAGGACCGATTCAGCTTCGTAATTTTCCGCATGAGTTGTAATTATAAATGGTCTTTTTTTGAAATCCACTCTGATAACTTCATCATCGACAATAACCGAACCAAACCTCTCTGCCTGTTGCCGCATATTCATCATAAGCTCTGGTCCAAAAATTCCGTTTGGAAAGCCAGGATAATTGTCTACTTCACTTGTTGTCATCAACTGACCTCCTGGAAGCGTACCTGAAATAACGAGTGTTCTAAGTTTTGCACGTGAAGTATAAATGCCAGCAGTGTATCCTGCAGGGCCTGATCCGATAATAATTATGTCGTAAAGCTTTGAGTGATGTGAATCCCCAGATTCATCGTCTTCTCTTATAGATGGAGTATTAGACATATAGTAATTACAATGTAAAGAAGGAGACCATTTAATAATTTGTTCGGAAGCGTATCAAACGATTTTTGAAAAGTAATGATGGTGGAATATCTTTTGATTAGGCCCCTAGATATTATAAGGGTCATTCAGACAGAATTGGTATAATGATCATTTATTGAAAAATTCGTAAAATTATTGTCAAAGTTATCGTTGTTTCTAGGTATTCAAATGAACATATTTTTTTTCAAAAAGCTCCACGCAAACCATGAAACCACTGCTATATACTATAGTGTTGTTTCTTATTTTTTGAAAAGAGGATTATTCTAGTGCTGATGTACTTCTTTTCCTTGTTTTGGCAAAGTTCGGTCTTTGTATGTTTAATTTGATGTGATGATGATGATGATGATACTGGTAGCAATTAACAGGCTCAAACCTTTATTCGATAAGGCTAGAAGGCTTCAACTAAGAAATCTATTTCAACTGAGCTATCAAAAGGTAGGCTATTTGCTCCTACTGCTACTCTAGTGTGTTTTCCTTTTTCACCAAAAAGTTGCATTAAAAAATCTGATGCACCATTGATTACTTTGGGATGGTCAGTAAATGAAGGATCGCAATTGACATAACCTGAAACTTTGACAAATTTTTTTATCTGATCAAGACTATCGAGTGCACCTTTTAATTGAGAGAGGGCATTTATAACACAAAGTTTTGCTGCCGCCTGGCCATCTTCTAATGAAATATCTCTCCCTATTTTTCCTTTATACTTTACGTGTATCAGATTCGACCCTGGTTCCACTGGAATTTGACCAGATACAAAGATAAGATTACCTGCTATAATGACTGGAACATATGAGCCAACAGGTGGTAGTGGATCAGATAATTTTATTCCAAGGGATACTAATTTCTCATCTATCATTAGAGCTATAATGTAAGTTAAAATGCAAGTTAAATATATATATTATATATATATTATTAATTTTTTAAGAATCGATTTATTCACTTTAATATCAAACAATCTTATGTTTCAATTTAAATATAGCATTCATATGAATAACAAAGTATATATTTATAAGTACTGAGGTTTTTCTGCTTTTACAATTAGTTTACTTTACTTTAGTAAACAACCCATTCCTGAAAACTCCCAAACAAAAAAGAGTGAAAATAAAAATTAGCCTTTATATGTGATTATCTTACATGGATTGGTATTTCCTTAAGTTTGCCTATTGCGACTTCGGCAGCCTTCTTGCCTGATAGCAACATGGAACCAAATGTTGGTCCCATTCTTGGTAAGCCATGTGTTTCTGTTACTGACATGCCAGCTGCTATCAATCCAGGAAATACTTCACCTGTATAATTTACTACTGCATCTTCACTGCCTTCCACCCACAATGGATCCATGCCTTTCCATTTCATATAACCACGGTCCATTAATCGTTTCACAGCAACAGAATCATGACCTGATGCATCAATAACAATTTTACTTTCAAATGCTACCGGGTCAACGCATGTAATATTCCTTGGTAGTGCAGAAACTGGCATCCAGTTAACAACTATACCGCTTACACGTTTATTCTTTAACACCAAGTCATCAAATTTCGTTAATTGCAGGAATCTAACACCTGCATCACATGCAGCAGCGATTAGTTTTGAACAGGCATGTGGTCCCCACGTGGCATATAGCCCCTCAGTTATTTTACGATAAGGTATGCCTAATTCATCCCATATTTTCTGAGCTGGTGCCCTAACGGTTACTGGATTCATCATATATCCACCTACCCAATATCCACCACCGAGGTAGTTGTTCTGTTCAACGATGAGTGTCTTTACACCCATTTTTCCCAATTCTTTACCTGCTGTTAATCCCGCTGGGCCTGCTCCAATTATTATCACGTCAGAATCTGTATATTCTGTCATTGTTTCGTTAAACATAGCCGCTATCGTTCTCGTAATTTCCTTCTCGCTCACATTAGCAAAAATTTTTGCCATATGTACCAAGTTCTTGTTGTCAGTATATATTATATGTTATCCAATCTCAAACTTATGAGACTAAAGTTCGAAGTATTTGACTAAATTGCCGATTGAATTGAATGGATTATATATGTTAAATGATGATCAAAAACCATCAAAAACTTTATAAAATAATTTGATAACTAAAATTTGAGTCGTCTGTGTAGTTTGAAAAATAATCGGGAAGTTTAATCTATGATAAAAAGGTGTGGTGCTAGTAGATATTATATATAAAATATATTCATAGAATCTCTTAGAAGATTAATAATCTTTTGTTGGCTTTGTGACAGGTCCAGTTCGTACTTTCGCATCAATATCTGAGAGTAAGTTAATCAAGTCAGACTTATGTGAATAAAGGTATTCTTGTCCCTTGTCTTTTAATCTTATTTGAAACAATCTGAGATCCCTGTGTTCATCAAAGAATTGCTCTATCATTGCGGTCCCATGCTTGGCAGGACTGATAAGCTGATCAAAGTCTTCAATGGTGGCATTGAGGTCACCTTTTTCTACAGACTCTTTGGCTCTACCGAGAATCTCGCTGATATCTTTTAATTGCTGTATAGGTGCATAGATTTCCTTGCTCTTCCCAAGGAGGCCAGAACGTTTTGCGACTCCCACTTTGTCTGCAATTTCCTTAGTAAGTTCATAATATTCTTCTTTACTGGTGAAGGTTTTCTTTTCTTTCTTTAGAGCTAATCCTTTCATCGACAGTCGCATCATAGCATCTTCAACTTCTTCTCTATCCATACCAGTAATCCACACAATTTTGCCTACGTAATCGTACCCTTGTCTTATAGATTCTAGGACAACAACTTCAATAATCCGTCTAAATCCTTCCTCAGCTCTAGCATTTTCAAAATCTCTATCACGTACTGCCTTTTTGGCATTTGAAATGTCTATTTCTATAGAACGTTTTAGAGCCTCCATACCACCGTCCACCTCGCCAGTCAATGTGAGATAGCATGCCATGTTATACCAGGACATTCCGTCATTAGGGTTAATATCAATCGCTTTCTCACAGACTTCGATAGCCTTATCATAATTTTTCATTTTATAATAAGCTAGACCTTTCAGATTCCATGCTTCTGCATTGTTGACATCGATATCAAGAGCTCTATCATAGGAAGAAATGGAAACTGTATATTCACCTAAGTGAAAATGAGCATATCCTTTTTTTATCCATGCATCAACATAATTAGGATCGATCCTTATAGCTAGTTCAAAACTGCGAATGGCATCTTCCAATTTCTCATTTGCCATATGATCAATGCCTTTCTTATACAAGTCATGCTTTTGGAACTCTATGTTGTCACTATAATCCTGTTGCTTCGTATTTTCAGAAGGAGAATTCGAATATTTATCATCATGTTTTCTGCCTAGGAATCTGCCCATAAATTAAATTGTTGTATTCGCAGATAAATAGATTTTGGACAAGTATTATTACATGCTCCTAGGCAATAAAATGAGCCTCTTCTTGTACAACTGTACATGATCTATGGTAACAGTATTTTCTTAGCAATACTCGCCAATCTGTCTTGTCTTAATTGGGCTTCTCGACTCAGCGTGCTTCTCCGTCTGTGGTGTTATAATCTACGCTATTTGCAAATAACACATCTCTTTTATTGGATCATCGTATGGATCATCATGATAATTCAACATATATCATAAATAAAAAATGAACTCAGTTTCAGTATATCTTTATTTTGCAAGAAATAACAATCTTTTACTCCCTGTATTATGGCTTGTTTAACTATGTATAATTGTAAGAAGAAGATCGATTTTAATAGCATTTCTGTCAATGACAATTTATTACCACCACTGCTACTACAATTTGTATAAAAACATGAAGAAAAATCCAATTCTTCTAACCTGTCATTTAATGTCTTGCTGTTGCTATTGCTGTTGTTGATTCTTTTGACATATTCTTTGTTTCCAAGTATCATTATTTTATCATTCCTTTTGATACTGAATATTGGAGAATGACAAAATTCTTCAAGTGGATAAGCAAAAGACTTTGAACCAAAAACTTCATTTATCTTTAACGCACCATAGATACCAACGGGAAATAATATTCCATCTCCTAGAAATATGTAAGAGGATAAGTTTTCTAATATGTTGTCGTCATCCTTATCATCATAAACATCTATTAAACTCTCAACCTCCTTCTTTGTTTCTCTGTAAATCATTTTCAGATTATCAAAATCGTTTACTTCACTTACTAAAGAAAGACAGCTTAGCATACTAGAAGTAAAACTAATAGTGCCAGAGGTCGGAATCCCTGTAGTTTTATACTGAACCTCCATTATTTCATCACAGTTTTTCGCAAGTTTACTTTCTGGATTCGCAGTAATCGCAGTCGTCCGAACATTCTGTTCCTTTGCAATTTTTGCCGAGTATGTTTGCCTTAGTGTTACCTGAAATGGACACTATGTATATTCTACGGTTCTCTACTATTTCTGGATTGAGAACAATATCCATTGGATTGCAACAGATTACTTTATGATTCGAAGCATACTGTGCAATTAATGCTGCCAACATAAGAATCGCCAGAACCCACAAACATACAATCGCTTAAATTAGTTTGTTTAGGTAAATTTGATTTTGATAAATTCTCTACCTGATATCTGATCTCAGTTTCCATCGCATCGATAGAGTTCATGATTTATTTTATTGTTGTTAACTCGTATATACAAATATTAGGTTACTGGCCATCGGTTACTAATGATAAATGATAATATCCTGAAAAAATTGGATGCGTGTTCCAATCACGAATTTTTCCCATCTTTCTGTCTAACTCATACGAACTATACTTTAACTGATTGCTCTAACTGGTATAAGAAAATATGAACTGATGGATATTCCAATAAGGACTAGATTTGTAGCCAAGTGCAAAGTATATGCGTGGTTGATACCATATTTGTTGAATATACTGCGATAAAAAAAACCAAGAGGAAGCAATACTAGTGCAACATAAACCGCAACACCCATTGCTACATGCATCAATGCCCAGATAATAACACGCTTGACATTTTTCCTAAAGTAAAATTCTTCAAAGTAGTTGACGTGAATTAGCATATATATCAACATAGGTATAAACGGCAAAATGCCAAAAACCCCTTGATTACCGAATGGGCCAAGGGCAATATTATATCCAAGCCAAGATAAATTTAAGATAGGAATTTGAGACAAGTAGTCCTTCCCAAATATGACATAGATCATCAGCATACCTACTGTTAACGGCAAAAAGAAAAGCCCTTTTATTCCGCTTTTTAGATTCGAAAGTCTTGTCTTTGTTTCCTTGGCTAATAGCAAAGAAGGTCCTGCCATACAAAGGTAAAATATTATTAAATAAATATCTTCCAAACAAATGATATTTAACATATGTTATCTATATGTCTTGATTTTTTTAGACAAAAATGATTATTTACTAGGTCTATCTAATATATACATACCAAAAGTGACGAATCACTACAAGGTATTAGAAGTTACTAACACTGCTTCAGAAGCAGAAATTAAAAGGTCTTTTCGTAATTTAGCGTTAAAATATCATCCGGATAGAAATAAAAACTCCGAAGAATCAAAGCAAAAATTTATGCAGATTGTTGAAGCTTATGAGGTCCTTTCTGACGAGCACTCAAGGAAAAACTATGATAGCAACATATACTACCATGGATTGTATAATTACGCTCCAAGAGGACATAGATGGACACCTTCTGCAGACTTTGACCGGATTTATAGCTATGCAGAGATCAAGAGGAGATATAGGCAGAGCACGATTACTGGTGGTATGTGGGATATTAGTGAAACTGCAAATGCAGGTATGTGGAAAGCCACAGTGATTTTATTTGGCTGTCTGGCAGCCATTGTTATGTTCATAATGCTGATTCATTAGTGTCTTTTTCGGGTTCTTTTGCGTTCTTCATAATTTCTCATACTTTTATCGTATGTGATGTATTTGTAACTAAAGAAGACGGCTAAACTTAAATTTGGTAACGAAAATATCAGAAAAGCATATGATGCTAAGAATGCAGAGAGAACAATTCCTAGGATTCCAACAGTTAAAGATATTATCAAAAGAAGTCTAATTTGGTTCTTTTTAGCTGCCAACTATCGGATATAGCATATTTTACACTATAAAAGAGATCGGAAATTTCGTCAAATCTGTATATATATGTCGACCTTTTCGCTATTCTCATAATGAACTAACTATCTCAAAAAGGTTAAAATGGGATTGAAATTAACAGCATTCGAAACAGATTGCGAGTAGTTGCCATCGGAAGTCGTGTATTTGTGACTAGTTTTCAGCTTGCTGGGGTTCAAGGAATTAAAGTTGATTCTCCTACACAGGCACTTTCAGAAATTAATAAGATCGGTGGCACTAGTGATGTCGGTTTGATACTCTTAAGCGACGATATAGGAAAACAAATTCGCTATAATCTTACAGAGATAAGGGCTAAGAAACCAATTCCATTAATTTTTGAACTTCCTTCTCCCGGAAGTACAAAAAGAAAAAGTGGATTATAGATCTCTGTTGAAGCAAATTCTAGGTGTTTAAAAGATCTTCGTGTTTTTACCTCGACCTCTATACTCTTGTATTCACTTATCAGGACTTCGAAGCCCCGACTGCATGATATCTATCTATATATATATCACAAATCGTGCGATATGATTCTTTTTTCTATAAAAGATAACTCTTAACTGAGCGAGGAACAAACTTAAACGATGGAAAGAAATCACATGGTCAGAAAAATATAATGCATATTATGTAGTCTAAAATGTAAGTTTTATATTATATCAATTATGACTTTAATTATGTTATTGCCAGGATACTGCTCGCTCAGGATAAATGGTGATATTTGCCAACTTCCGCCATCATATATTGTTTCGGTAAATTCTCAAAGTGAAGAATATATGATAGCTGTTGTATGCGACAGTCACATGAAGAAAATGGAAAATCGGCTTCATGTGATGCAATTGGAAGGCAGTATTCCAGAAGGCAATATAAAATTTCAGCCTTTAAAAATGGTTACAACCAATTGCATTAAGGGCATAGATGAAGATTATATTGAAATTGAGTGAAGGCGACATATGGACTCTAAAAAGAACCTTCGAATTTGAAATCTAACTATCCCATGTTACGAATTTCAAATACTAAAATTGATAGATTACTTTCTTTGACATCTTAAAATTCGCAGTTAGTCTTAAAGTAAAAACGAACAATCTTAACATCGCTTCTAATGCTCCATTTATCTTTTGGAATTTCAATTATATATGTGTGGGATACGACAGTAACATTATTTCTCTACTTTGGCTTTTACACAAACCTACTTTATTGATCAGTTTTTCTTCTTCTTTACATCTGAATTTACAATAAATAGTGGATCCTTGCCCTTTAAAATATTGAGCAAATTTTGGACTGCAACCTCTGACATTTTGGAACGGGTTTGATATGTTGCACTACCTATATGTGGTAATACTATCACATTCTTCATTTTTAACAATGGATTAGAGTTAGATAATGGTTCCTTTTCATATACATCCAAACCTGCACCTGCGATCCAGTTGTTTTTTAGTGCTTTAATTAAATCAGGCTCATTGATAATTTGGCCTCTTGCAGTGTTAATTATACAAGCTGTTTTCTTCATTTTTCTAAATTTTGGTTCGTCAAGCAAATGAAAGCTGTCATTGTTTAGAGTAGTATGTATAGAAAGAAAATCACTCTGTTCTAGAATGTAGTTGAAATCAACGTACTCTGCCTTGAGTTCAGACTCTATTTGACTATTTCTAGTAGATCTATTATGATAAATAATTTTCATGTTAAATCCCTTTGCTCGTCGAGCAACTGCTGTGCCGATTCTTCCCAATCCGATAATGCCTAATGTCATGCCATACACTTCCGTGCCTAATAAAAGGTTAGGCATCCATCCTACTTTCCACTGCTTTCTTTTGGTAAATTCATTAGCTTCAATGATTTTTCGTGCTAAGGCCAGAATTAATGCAAATGTCAGATCGGCAGTCGCTTCTGCAAGTATGTTCGATGTAAAGGTGACATGAATCCCTCTTTTTGTTGCCTCATCAACGTCAATATGATCAACTCCTGTACTGTAAGAGCTGATCACCTTAAGTTTGGGTCCTGCCGAGCCATAACTTCTGCATCGATTTTATCTGATAGCATACACAGTATTCCATCCTTATTTCGAATATTCTTGAGAATCTCCTTTCTAGTAGGAGGTCTATCTTTATTATTTAAAACCACATTACATTCTTTCAATAACATTGAAAGCGCGGGCTCCAAAATCTTTCTAGTCACATAAACTTTTTTTCGCATAGCCACACTAATCTGTTTTATATTTCACTGCTATGAATTTTTACTACCACACAACTTTAAGTAAATAATCTCTCCTTAGCATATTCCACTACCCTAGGCAATTCGCAGGAACATCTATAATATTGTATAAAAAACAAATGTATATGTCATCATCGGTAAATGAACTGCCTATACCCTCAGAAGAAAGCAGTAGAATTTTATTTCTTAAAAAAACTATTTTAAACTTTGATCATCTTATTTTTGATGATATTTTAGGTTACAATGATATTACAAAATTATTTAACATATCGTTATCATCTGAAAAGCCTGTCCATATATTGGTAGTTGGATCTCCTGCATCTGCAATAATATCGTTCATGTTAGAATGTATAAAACTGGAACATTTTTATTTTATGCTCTGTAGCGATAGTCCAACAGTGGAAGTATGTTTAAATGCATTTAAACAGCTTTTATACGATTATTCAAATTCTTGCTTAATGTTATTATTCTCTACTGTATTATTATTATTATTATACTCCACACAAGCGTATCATTTAATGACGTTTAAAGTATCTTTCTTGATTATAGATAATGGATCCACTGGATAAAGCAATTCTGGCATCGTTATATATAAGTAGTTTAGAGCCAGAGATCTCAGCCATCGATAGAATTACTTCTAGAATGCCGATAGCACGAGAAATTTATAAATCCAAAATTCAACAACTCGTAGAGCACGGCCTTGTAGAAAAAAACGATCACTCTATTCTCACTTTTATCGGAAGAGATGCATTAAAGGTAGTTTTAGTAGGTGGAGTTTTTGATCTAATACATCCAGGCCATATTCATACCCTCAAGGCGAGCAAAAGCACAAGGCGATGTACTGGTAGTTGTAGTTGCAAAGACATCTACCGCAATTAAGCTCAAGAAAGATCGAAAAATCTATCATGATGAGAATTTGCGCCTAGAACTTGTATCATCTTTGAGTTTTGTTGATTTAGGTGTAATAGGAAAAGAAGGCACATTATACGATACTGTCGAATATGTAAAACCTGATATTATTGCACTAGGCTACGATCAAGCTCATAGTGAAAAGGACATTTCAGAGAATTGCCACAAGAGAAACCTACGTGTGAGAGTTACAAGGTTAAATACTCCGATTCCGGGAACAAAAAGTTCTCATATAAAGAACGAGCTAGGTGACTCCTTTTATGGTATTTGAGGGGATTTCCTTTGAACGTTGCTATTGATGTGTACTTTTAAGTTGATTTTGTCACCATTATGAATTCCAGCAGAATCCTTGAGCGATACCGGTGCAATAACTTCCAACATGCTTTCGTCATAGTGAGTTCTTTCTAGTATAAGTTACCGCTGCGTTATTGATTGCACCATTATTGATATTGGCAATATAACATTTCACCCAACCATAAGTTCGTGTACTGTCGCTAAAACCATCAATAAAGACTGAATTATATTTGTCTATTTCACGTTTAGCATTCATAAATATCTGATCTACAAGTTTTACATTTAGCGTACCTGGATATGGTTCGAAGCCCAATCTCTCCTTGAACTGTTTACGATATCCATCTAAAGACATATAATAAGCGCCTTCGCCCATGCCAGAAACTACTATTCCTTCGAAGTCAATTGTAAAGGGAGCAGATTCCATTGCAGCTTTTAGTATCGAGAATAGACTTTCAACTTCTGAGTATCCTCTGCCTGTTATTTTTATCCTAAATTTCTGACCTTTTTTAAGACGTTCAATAAAACCTGCAGTTTCCAAATCTAGAAGATGTCTAGAAGCCGCTTGCTGTGATCTCTTTATGTCTTTTCCTAGATCGGTTGTGGTTACTTCTATAAAGTTATGTTGGGCTCCTCGTAGGAGGAGCTCGGTCATAGTAACTATATGCTGTAACTTGATTTCTGACATTCTACTTAGTTGTTGATTCCCATATCACCAAATGTTCTAACCCTGACATCAGTGGATTTTTTCAGTTCACCTGTTCTATGGCCCACTATATACTCAATTCCAACTTTGTCTGCTGCCCTCAACTAATCTCTGAGTAACAATGCCGTCAAGTACGAGCATCTTGGCTCCTTCTGTGCTATTAAGCTTCTTAACTATGTCTGACACCGGGACTTTAAGTAATGTTTTCATTGAACTATCAAGTACAACTGCTTCAAGAGTCTCATTGATTTGTGGATAAACCTCTTTGACAGCTAAAAGAATACCTGTATCCTCTTCTTTTATATTACTATTACTTTGAGAGGTTATCTGTAGTTGTTGCTCTTCAATTTGTTGTTGTCTCTCTTGCTTCTGTAGTTGTATGCTCCCAGCTTGTTGTAATGATTGTGTTCGTTGTTGGCCATTAGCAGTAACAAATGGCATTGTTTCTTTCAAAATTTCAGCGATTTCAAGAGGAGTGCATTCCTCTACTTCTCTACCCATAGGTGCCCTTAATATTTTGTCTATCTTTACTAGTCCTTGTAATTCTTTTAGAATTAAATCGCCTGCTCTGTCGCCATCTAGAAATGCAATCACTTTCTTACCTTCAGTAAGTTTGGTAATGGTCTCGTCAATTTTTGCACCTTCTATGGCAATGGCATTGTCAAAACCTGCACGCAACAGATTAATAACATCTGCTCGACCTTCTACAAGGATTACCCAGTCAGAATCAAATACTCCAGTACCACATGCAAGTTGGGCTTTGCCAAATGCAGTAAGTTTACCCGGTTTGCTCGCGTCATAAACATCTTTGAGCATTTCTTCCCCTTCACTGATAGTTTTCGTCGCCCATTCCTGTACAATCTTCTTTGCACGATCTACAATTACCTTTTTCTTTATTGCTCTAATATCATCAATTCCAAGCAGTCCAAACTTAGCTTGGAACGGTCCTACTTTATCAATACTTTCAATAGCTCCTGCAATTAGTGCAGCTGTTGAAATGTCTGTGCTCATCGGAATTAGAGCATCTCCCTTTGCCATGTTTGACTTCGTGTCAACGTTGACCTCGATTCTGCCTACTTTAGAGACTTTCTGTAACTCATTCAGATTCATTTCAGGTCCCAGAAGGCCTTCCGTCTGCCCAAAAATTGCACCAATGATATCTGCTTTTTCAACCAAGCCATCAACCTCGAATTTTAGTTTAACATGATACTTGACAATACCTGTGTTAGGCAATTTCATAACCTCATATTACTATTAAGTAAAATTAAGGTGCTCTGGCTTGAATATAAGTGCTTTGACATCTACAAATTTTACAAATACATCCTCCAATTATCTCTATCTTTTTTCTAACTCTAAATAGTTATATATAAAAATAAAGATCCTTCCTCGTACCAGTGATTCCAGATAAATGTGGTGCATATGTTACAAGGTCCTCAACGTGTCTGACCTTTCCATTTGTAATTTTTGCTAACGTTTTTTTGTAAAATAGGCTGACATCATTTCCCTTATGGTGTAGTTGGGTTATAAGTTTGCTTGTTAGGTATTTTCCTGTTCTATCCATGTCTAAGAGTAAAATTACTTTCTTTCTGATATGACAGTGATTATCGACAAAATCTGTAATTCCTTTGAAATGATTCAATATGGTAAGATTTCCATTAAATCCTAAACGAGTAAGAGCTTCAACATCTCTTTTTCCTTCTACAACTATGACCGAGCCATTCTCTGATTCCTCATTAAGCCTTTCGATAAATTCACGCAGACGGTCAACGGTTGTATTATCTATGGATCGGTATCCCATTGGCTAGACAGTATATATTAGTTGTAACAAGATTTAACGATTTTCAATTACGTTTTGCATTTATTTACAAGAGCAAAACGATAACAACCTTGTTTTCTGGCCCACAAAACCATTATGTTCTTAGATATTTGAGCAATTTATATCGTGCTAGTATGGTATCTTGTATCAAGTAGACTGAGGAATTAAATAGTTATTCTTTCGATGACTTCATTTGAATTCACAATTCACGCACACGTATATATTTATATTCAACAGAGCTTAACTGCTTCTTGGGAATGGATAAGTTAACTGTAATAATAAAAGATGTTAATAATAATAATATTAACAGCTATTTTATACCTCGAAACTAATACAGAACCTTTAATTAAAGGAGGTTGCACGATGTTTTGAGGCAGAGTAAGAAGTTTGGCTGATCTACGAAAAGACTATGTTCTTGATAAATTTGTAATAGTACCGAGAATAGCTGAAGCAGACCAAGATGAAAAATATTCTGATGAAAAGTGTCCGTATTGTCCCGGTAATGAATCAATGACAGAACCTGCGTTGCTTGCTTTGGTGGCAAAAGATGGTATGCTTCAACGCTTATCTGATAGTGAAGAAAATGTTATAGAGGATTGGTGTGTTCGGGTATTTCAAAGCGACCATCCTACCGTGACTACCGTTTCTACAACTATATATACAGACAAACCTTTATACAGCGAGCCAGCGTACGGCTATCACCAAGTTGTTGTTGCTTCGCCTGACCATAATCAAAAATTATCACAAATTTCTGTAGACCAATGGGCAAATGTGCTACTAGTTATCCAAGATCGGATGAGATGGCTTTATACGCAGAAAAGTGTAACCTATGTTTCTATTTATATCAATAGCGGTCAAACAGCAGGGACATCCATTACTCATCCTCATTTAAACATTGTAACATTTTCAGCCATTCCACCAACAATAGAACTGGAAGCGGAAGCGTCGCATAGATACATGAATGAGAACGGAAACTGCCCTGCATGCAGTGTAATCGGCCTTGAATCTAGTGGACCGAGACAAATTTTAGGTACAGATAGTTTCCTTGCATTCTCTCCTTGGGCGCCTACATATGCACATGAATTCTGGATTTATCCAAAACGACATACTACTGCATTCTCAAGGATAACTCAAAAGGAAATCGGCGATCTAGCTTTAATGCTACGCGCAACACTTGGAGGTATGTCAAAGGCACTTAATGAAGCATCATTTAATTTAGTTTTTCATTTATCGCCAGAAAAAAAGAACAGCCGCCAAATTCACTGGCACATAGAGATTTATCCACAACTAAATACGTGGTCAGGCCTAGAACGTGGTTTTGGAGTTTATCTTAACAACATCAGACCAGAAAAATCTGCCGAAATCTTAGGTTCGGCATGTAGAAAAGAGCTAGCAAGTCTTGTTGGTATTACTTAAAAAATACCACATGATTTATTTGGTAACAGTAAAGAAATAAGGTTGTTGTTGTTTTATGATAAATCTTGAGACGTGGATATCACTCGGATCTCTTCTTATGGCAATTATGTTCATAGCGTTGATAATATCCTTTTATTCTTTTCTGGTGGGTCCAGATGGAAAGGGCCCTGGTATATATGTTGATCCACAAGGAGTATTAATTCAAATTATTTCTATTTCTGGTGTTCCGAGTTTAATACTCGCGGGTACAGTATTTGGATTTCAAAAAAAGTATGAAACAATGCACGCTGCGCTAATATTGATTGCAGTAGGTATTATACTGATTGTTGGTATGTTCATTGCTATGACGATATTGCCAAAAATCAATGCAACTTACATAATTGCAGGAATGGATCTAATTCTATATATTTTCGTTATCGGGGGCATAGGTGTAGCATGCTTTGGATGTTACTTACTTAACAAATCAAAAATAAAGACCATGCCAAAATATGGAAGATGAAATACATTGAATAAGAACTATCATCATCACCAATTGGAAATCGACGTATCACGAAATATTCTACCAATCAAAATTGATACAAATGTAATTAACAAAGCATTTGACATGGCTAAAATACAAAATAGTCCAATTTTATCCATCGTGATTGGAACCAAACCGGATTTTTACAAACAAGCACCAATTGTTTTTGAAGCGGTCAAAGAGAAACTGCCCGTATTTGTGATTGACATGGCCAGCATTTCGATGATCTACTAGGATTTGGAATTAGGGAGTTTGAATTGCAAAATATTATTGCCTGTAACCTACAAATTCGCGGTGACCTGATGGAAAAAGCAAGTGAACTTATTATAAAATTTGGTTCATTTGGACGATATTGTAAAAAAAGTTTTGATGCAAATTCGCAATTACTTCCAGTAGTTCATGGCGATACATTAGTCGCTGGAATAGCTCCTTTGGCATGGGTCTTTGGAATGGGGCAAAAAGTAGCACAAAATGAAGCAGGTTTGAGATCGATGAGCCCCGAAATTATGAAGCATTTGAAAATTATGCAAGATCCTACTAAAGTTGTTGTAGAAAAGTTCATTGATGCTCAGTTTGAAGGTAAATGGTTTCTTGCCCGGGAAGAACCGTTTCCAGAACAAATTGACACATGGATTTGTTCTGCCGGTACACAATACTTCTTTGCACCAACAATTTTGAACAAAGATAACCTTGTAAGAGAAGGTTATCCTGAAGAATTTATTCATGTTGTAGGAAACTCCGTAGTTGATGCAATTCATTTAAAAAGAAAAAGAAAATCAGATGAAAGCGTTTTCGATATCTATCCAAAATTAGAATGTGGCGAATGGATAAGGATGGACATACATAGACGCGAAAATCTTACCTGCCGTAGGTTCACTTCTATTATCAATGGGCTTGTAAATCTGATAGAAGATACATATCACAAAGTAGTCTTTGTAATGCTGAATGCTACTTTATCTGCATTAAAGTCATATCAATTAGAGGGAAAATTACAAAATCTTGCCGAAAAATATCCGGATAGGTTCATTATTACCAGACTATGGAAAGAATATGCGCATGTTATAGAATTTTTAGATAGTGGTCATTGCTGGGCAGAAATGACGGATTCTGAATATATGCAAGAAGAATTAATCTACTTTCCTGATGTAATGTCATTAACTGTTAGATTGAATACTGATAGACCAGAAACAGTGTTTGATGCAAAAAGTAACATACTAGTTCCACCTGTAAACTCAAAATGGATTACTTCAATTGTTAAAGAGACCTTCAATAGAAAAGAGGGTTTAGGATTACAACTAAAGAATAAGAAACATATTTATGGTCGGCCTGGGCAAGTTTCGAAAGCGATCGTAAAAATAATCAAAAAGGAATTCGAAAGTGGCGATGCTAATTTCTATCCCTGGCTACATCAAAGAATTAATCTTTGGAAAGAAAACGAAGGATTAAGTTATATGTAGTTATCAAAATAATCATACTCAATTGATTTGAGATATGATGGATGATTGTTTGAATTCTCCATCCACATGATACATAGATAGAAGTCACGCTTAGTCACAACAACAAATCTGCGTCCGCTCTAATAATTATATAGAGCATGGTTTTTGAAGAAAAAACAATCGCCTTTATTTGTCATTAAAATTTAATGTTATTACATTGTTTTTGGTTCTTTCTTCCTCAAACCTTCAGTATATTTTAGTAGAAGACTGTCAAAAAATCTATTGAATCTATCGTCTTCCATAAGGGCATCATTAGGGTAAATCCCCAATGCTATTACTTTCCCCTTTTTGTAATCATGCTCATACGCTGCTATATGTAAATTCTTGCTAATTTTTGTCGGATCTTTATTGTTCTCCGTGTCACTATTATTGTTTTTAATGTCTTGGACGTTATTGTCTGATATTGTAGCATTATAATCCAGTAGTATCTTGACATTTGGATTAGTAATAAATTGTTCCTCACGATGTTTATATTCAAAAGGATTATTGGCAAATGTGATATTGCAACTATAGCATAAATAATTGCTTCCGACCCATTGGGATGTTTCATTTTCCCATCTCTCTTTAATATTTTTCCAAGCTGATTTATCATTAAACGCCCAATTATGGCCTTTAACCAATGTTACTGATTCACTATTTTTATCATAGCTTACTTCAGAATAGAAAATATTACTATATGGTAAAATAAGTACACCACCATTTGCTACAAATCTTTTTAGGTTGTTGTATTCTGCCTGCGTAACATATTCCTGATGTCCTAGAATGAGGACATCAAATTTATTAGATAATTTATTATCATCTTTGAAGATCAAACCATTATGGACGCCAACATCTGTCAATAATGCGATATTGTAGTTTGGCATTAACCATTCTATATTTTTCCTTAGTGAAAGTAGAGTAGATCCAGGTATTATGGGACTTTTATCTACCTTGCTTGTCAGCAAGTTTAGATATTTTGTAATATTTTGGCTATCTGATGCATTTGCATTAAGAGCGTAAAAAACATAAAATGAATTGTCATAAGCTGCATTTGTAAAAGAAGGCTCAACAAGTGCTATGTTAGTAGTGCTGTTAGATTTCTCATTGGTCTGATTTGAAATGCGTTCGGGGAATCCTGCTGTGATTATCTTCTTTTCCTCTACTACATTATCTTGACAATGCTGATATGAAGTATGTTGTATAGTCGTTCCTGTAGTGTGTTTAGTGGTGGTATTATTATTATAATCCGATATTGGAATACTTTTGAAAAGTATCTCATCATTGGAAGTTGAGTCATCATGCCATACTATATTTGCGTCTTCCTTGTCATTGTTATCTATCACTGTTATCTGGGGATCAGATGAAGAGTCCATTACTATTTCCGAATCATGTAGATATCGAATGGCACCATTTATATTAATTGTACAACCAATGATGCTACCATTATTCCCATTATCTGTAATTTCTTTCAAAGATATTTTTGAACCACTGAAATCTTTCTTATTATAATTGTCGTCCACCCAAACAACATACAGATTACCATTGCCTTGTGTCAAGGCTATTTGATGAGAGTTTGAATTTTCTGTATTATTGCTTAAATTAGTTGTATCTCCAAATGTTTTTCCATTATTGATACTTTGTCTAAAGTAGACTTCGCCATTTTTTTTCCCTGGGGACTTCTCTTCCCAACTTACATATACTTTGTTATCAAAAGCCCCTATCTTTGCATCTATTGTCCGTCCTGTGTAATTATTTATGTTGATTATTTTATTATCAAATGTAGCTCCAAAATCATTACTGCTTTTAAACAAAATGTCTCTAAGTAACGGAAATTTTTTTTCAACAAATGTTCCATTAATCCACTCCACATATACATTGTTATTTGATATAGATATTTGTGGATCAAATGACAATTTTGCATTATTGGTTAAATTTATCATGTTGCTAAAAGCATTGCCAGCATCAGTGCTTCTTGAAAATACTATGTTATTTGTTTCATTCTTTGCCCCCAGGTTTTGAGTACTGACCCATGTTGCATATACATTTGCAGATGATACAGCTATCTGAGGATAAAATGATAACGGATGCTTTTTACTTAGACTAATTGCTTTATCAAAAGTCTCTCCTCCGTCAATACTCTTCCTAAGGACTATGCCATTAGATGAATCATGCCAGATTGTATAGATATTGATACTATTGTTGTAGTTCTTCTTCTCGTTAGACGAAACAGCAGACATCTGAGGAAGTCCATAGAACCCAGTATTATTGCCCAAGCCAACTGTTTTGTCAAAATTATTTCCATTATCTATGCTTCTCTTAAAGAATATCTGACCATTGTTCTCCGGTGTATGCTCCCACACTACAAATACATAGTTATATCTTGCAATAATCTGCAGATTATACGCTCCTCCTGGCATATTACTCAAGTTGATGGTATCCCCAAATGTTTTTCCTTGATCTATGCTTTTTCTAAAAAATACGTCTCTATTTCCTGAAGTATCGTCTATCCACGCTATGTAAATATTATTGCCAGACATAGCTTCCTTAGGAATTTCTGACCTTCCTTTGTTCGAGCTAAGATTGACGGCAGGAATTTTACTTTCGGTTATGGCGTTTGTTTTAGTGTCTCTAGCAAATTGTCGGTCATAATATTTATTAGCAAAGTCTAAAGTTTGATTGTGATTATTATTATCATCGTTGATACTATCATAGTTACTATAAGCATATGCTTTCTCCAAAAAGTAGAAAGAATTAGAACTAATACTTATAGC
This sequence comes from uncultured Nitrososphaeraceae archaeon, assembly GCA_963825865.1. Taxonomy (GTDB): domain Archaea; phylum Thermoproteota; class Nitrososphaeria; order Nitrososphaerales; family Nitrososphaeraceae; genus CAWGVG01. Next base: position 169,773 of record CAWGVG010000036.1, read on the forward strand.
CAGCGGAGAAACTAATAAAATTGCAATGATTGTAATAATACTTTCCACTTACTATCGCTTATCATTTTCACACTACAGCATTACATTAAGTATTAAAAAGAAACAAACAGGAAATTCTACTTATGCAGACAAATGAATTAATGTCATATAATAGGTCAATAAGGGTTGGTTCTGTAAAAAATTTAGTACCTGCTTTAAATATTTCCACTTTTTCTCATTTTGTCAAAAGCGAGATCGGTATCCTTTTAGTGGATTATACCACCATAATTATGCTATCCCATCATTGATTATTCCATGGATCTCGATTATTCGTTAAAGTGGAGGTATTTTGATAATCTCTTACAGTTAGTTATGCTGAGAAAGAGAAAGAAAAAAGACCTAAGTTTATACTTCGAATTTTTCTATCTCTCCTATATTTTTCCTAATTTCTCGACATATTTTTTGTATGCATCAAGGTACGACTTCTTATCTCCTATATCTATAAAACCTGATTCAATCTTGAATCCTTTTACAATCCTCTTTTGTTCAAGGGCTTTTCTCACTGCATCATCCATTCCAAAAACACTTGACTTTGGAATAAGTTTTAGAAAATCCTGCTCTATAACATAACAACCAATGTTAATTAATCCACTAACTTCGGGCTTTTCGGTCCAGCTGGTAATTCTATTGCCTCCTCCATTAACATCAATAAAACCATACTTTAACTTCGTTTTATATGATAATAGTGCCATTGAAACGAATGCTTTGAACTTTCTATGTTCGCTTATCATCTTACCAAGATCAAATTCATAAACTGAATCTCCATATAGGCAAACAAATGCATCATCATCATCCAGTAGATTTTCTGCTGTCTTTAATTGTCCTGCTGTTGCCAAAGGTCTTTCTGACCTAGCATATTCTATCTTGACGCCAAATCTCCTACCATCTTCAAAATAATCTTCAATTGTCCTGTGAAGATAGCTTACACAGAGAACAATATGATCTATTCCTTTAACATCGCCACCATCACTTCTTTTGAGCCATTCAATTATATGCTCAAGAAGTGGTTTGTTACCTAAAGGCAACATGGGCTTGGGAATGAAGAACGTATATGGCTGTAACCTCGTTCCCAGACCGCCAGCAAGAACTACTGCTTTCATATCCAGATATTACTCCCTTTTCTCTACGCATTTCGTTAAATACAGTGGTATATAAGATGAAACGATTAACTCTATCGATAATTTTTCAGTATCTTTTTAATTTTATTAATAACTTCATTTGGATCTCTCCCAAATATTATAATCATCGGCTCTTTACCGATATCTCCCTTGTGGTAAATGACTTTAGCTTTTGGATTTTTTACAAGTGCATTTTTAATTCCCCAAAATATAGTCATTCCTTCATTTTTCTTGATATTTTTAGGCTCCTCACTCCTATCATAATGAGAGATTTCAAAAAGCGATCGGCAAGCATATAATAATTTTTCATCATATTTAAGGTTTAGAGCGGATTTAATTGTAAAATCAATTGTCATATAGGCTAGAACTGCTGATGCAACATGTGTTGAGGCGCCAAATTCTACGATTGAGGCAGATCTTGCCGTATTGCCAATCTTGATAATTCTACCTTTTACACCAGCAACATTGGATATGTCTTTTGCATCAGGAAGTGCAAATACCATATTTGATTGAGTCTCAGGTATCAATCGACCAAAATCATTCAGTGTATGAATTTCGTCGATAACATGTTGTAATTCCTGTAGGATATTGTAGCGGCTGGCATCATCGTATATTTTAGAGAGCGGATTGGTAACGACAAGCCCCTTACCTAATCTCAATGTATTTTTAAGTGCGTTATGAACATATTGATTAGCTAACTTGCTTGCATCGATTAGGGGGAAACCCCTTGCTAGATAAGCAGTAGCGAGCCGATGAAAAATTACAACCCGACCCATGAGTCTCTCTGACTTTTATTCTTGGATTTGAAATTTTGATCGATCTACCATCACTGGTTAGAAGAATATCAGTAACAGATTTTTTGCTAAAATGACCGCCTTTAATGATAACGTTTTTTGCACCGAATTTTTTTATAATCTTGGCAGCTTCAATAGCATTGCTTTCGGATTCGATCTTTATATCTGTCAATTTTTCTGCCTCCATTAAATTTGGTGTAATTAGAGTGGAAATGGGAATGATCTCTGAAATAAAAGCTTCAAAAGCATTATCAAGTAAAAGCTTGGCTCCACTTCCTGCTGTAAGAATTGGATCTACTACAATAGGAGTTTTATATCCTTCAAGCAATTGATGTACAATTCGAATTACCTGTTTACTGTAAACCATCCCAATTTTTATGCTGTCTGGAGGGATATCAGTCATAATAGATTGAATTTGTTTTCTAATAATTTCAGGCCTTATCTTGAAGATGCTGGAAACTTCTTGAGTATTTTGAGCTGTAATTGCAGTAACTGCTGTACATCCATAAACACCCAATGCAGAGAATGTCTTTAAATCTGATTGTATGCCAGCGCCTGCTCCCGAATCACTTCCCGCAACGGATAACGCTATTTTTGACAAACAATTGTTTTAAACAGAGATGCTTATTCAAACCTTATGAGTAAATAAAAAATGGTATATAAGAGCGGGAGGAGTTTTTTGTTAATAAATGGCTACGAAAGTAATTATTAGAAATGCCACGGATTATTCTTAGAATGAGTAACGAAACCAAAAATGAATAAAGAAGATAGAAAACGAAGACGAATTAGATGAATTCAAGGAAGATGATGATGTGTAAGAGATATGAATGCAACCAATAATAGGATGAGGTATATTATTGAACCAAGGAGGCTAAGTTAGAAATGGTCGAGAAACTACGTTTCTTATTGTATTACTCTTCTCCAGTTCCAAAAACGTCTTATGTTATCTAAAACATTAGATATAGATGCTAGAGTTAATTTAGATGAAACTGCAATTATAAATGAATATAAAATATTTCCTCCATCTTGTTAAACGTTGTATAAAGTTATGGTTCTTCACACGAAAAGTCGGCAGATATCACCGATGACCTAAAAAGACTGCCAATAGGTAATAGCAAAAAACAATTGATTAATCAAAGAAAAATTATTATTAAATAGCTGAAGACAGTTAAATTTGATTAATCTTCATATCTAACTTCTAGAAGATATTTAAATCATAGTAAAATGATACGAATATGTGAGAAGATGGTGTGAGTAATATTGAGTAATAACAAGGAGTTTTTTTTACAGCAGCTAATGTGGATTGGTATTTCACTTGGTATCAGTCTTGCTATTTCAATATTTGTTCCTTTTCCTTACTCTCTACCAATAATAATAGCAGTTTTCATATTGCTGAGTTTTTACATGAGAAAGAGAGCATTGAGAAGGATGGGTATGTCTGGGACAACAACAATGTTTGGCAATAGTGCATTGAACTATTACTGCATGGGTTGTGGTACAAAACACAATCAAGCAGCATGTCCTAAATGTGGTTCAAAGATGAAAAGGGTTGGTTCTTACGACTCTATTACTTTGTTAGTAATATAACGGATATATGGATCTACTGTTTTTCTGTATGATATAGAGTCTAACCCAATATATATCCCAACCAAAATAATTAGTAGCAAAATTCTATTTTAATCTAATTTATTATATTTATAGAAATTTATATACTATAAAATTACTAATAATGGAGTTATGATGAATATCTCTCTTTATTGCCTTTGCCGTTTTAGATTTGTTAATTAGGCGCAAATAATAGATGAATGATGCATGCCCTGTTGCACGAATAACAATAAGTCAATATGATATCAATGTTTTCAATTATTATTTCAGACCAGTAAACATGTTGTACAATGATGTTTTCAATAACACTTCCTTGATCATGTTCGGGTATTTTCTAGTAGGATGATTCGTGCAACAAAGCAATGGATGATCGTTTTAAAGTCTATGTAAATAAAAACATGTATGTAATTGATTCAGAAGACTGCAAATTTAACAAAATTCTTGACCAGATTTATAAAACAGTAAAAGTAGCTTACTGTCATTATGGGCAGTCGAAAAAGAAGGACAATCGCCAAATCTCAGAAAAAAAGTCGCAGTGTAGAGGGACGTTGTCCGCGATGTACTACAATAGTAAGATTCAATGTTAGCGGTCCAGTTGGAAACGAAATTTTTGAATGCACAGGATGTATGTCGAAGTACCATGTAGACGATTTGTAATTAGACCAACAAGATCGTTATAGCGCGTATGTACACTTAAATGTTGAACGAGAACTATCAGGTACACTACCTCATAATTCTACACGTAGGCGATACTACAATTATTGAATATGACTTATCTAATTAATAATAAGAGGTAGTTCTAAAATTCTCTATGTATCGTAAAGCATAGACAATTCGTATTCAAATTAAATTTCTCGTTATTTGATTTACTATATATGATAATGCACTACATTTTTGTACCCGCCTTTATGCAATAAGCCTTAGATGGTCAACAGAATTGAATACACCGGCAAGGTCTATGTTTATAGCGAGCGGGATGTCTAAAGATATGATTAAGCTTAGCACCGAAAAGTTAGAGGAACATGGTGTTAATGAAAATGATATTGTTGTTATTGAAGCACCAGAAGGTGTCCCAGAAGGTTCTATTATGGTCACAATCTGGCCGCACTATCTTTCAGTTGCAAAGGTGAAGCTAGTCAGAGAAGGATCCATTTATGCACCACAACTATTTAACATCGACCTTTAAATTTTGGTGGGATAAGTAGTATAAAACGTTAAATCATTTAGTCATCATATTTGTACTTGAATTGGACTTAACATTCTTTTGTAAACGTGGGCGGCACTCAGACTGCCCAGGAGAGTGGCCTGTAGGGGATGCTGATGCACCTACTCATGATTGCTCGTTTGACATTAAAATCGCCAAATGCCTGTGCGAGTGCCACACTACTACTAAATAGTCCCTGATAGTACAGCATTCTATAATAGGTGTGAACAAGAAATCATGAATCTGGTAAATCTTTCATGAGGGAGGCGGTATGATGATACTACTTCAGCAAGCTCCCTGTTATTTTTCATTCAACAGCCAAAGCTATTTAACTTGTGTATAGAGAACCATTACTGACAGACGATCATCTATACATAGAAACTTGTTCTTTTCGATGGCACAGAAATTAAACACAAATTGTTTTAAGCTATGAAAAATAGAATTCTTCACAACAAAAGTATCGTTTGACTCATATACTTATATTATTTATAATATCCAGTTAGACCCTGGAATATCATGAAGCATGAGCAGATGGGGTCAGATATTGGAATATTTGATCATTTTTTTCCTTACGGAAAAAATCTTGCAGCCACCACATCATCATACCCCTAAATTCAGTCGAATCCTATTCTGTCCATTAAATCTTTAGCTTTTTTACGTGTTTTGGGTGTAATTTTGACAATAACCATTCCTTCAAGCGGTTGACCATATAAAACAACTGAGCCGTCAGGAGCAATAGTAAAGATGGGCAAAGCCAGCATATCCTCCTCACCATCGACTATGATTCTAACGGGAGAGGGCATTCTTAGTGCATCTTGTAAAAGGGATACAGCTTCTCTAGAGATGGTGCCAGCGGTGTTAGAACAATGTAATTCCTGTACTATGATATTCTGCAAATGCAAACTGTTAATACTACTGCTACTTCGCTTTAAGCGTCTCTCCTTACCATCAATAACTGATAGGTCTGGCAGTATGCCAAATGAAATTAATCGGTCAGTAGTAAAGTCGCCTACTGAGATTACTCTTTTTACATTTTTTAAAAAACCTTTAATTTTATCTTTGGTAACTTTTTCATCTTGAATAAGAGTGCCGAAAGGTGTTTTTAAGATAAGGGCGTCGTCAGGATTGAGGGGCATTCTGCGTCTTTGCCGCTTCGGCAGATGTATTAGAGGCTTCGTTGGATTCAGCCTCTTCCTGTGCTTTCATCTCAGCTGCAATGACACTGACTCTGCCGGCTACTGTCTTCGCAACCTTGCTAAAGGTGTTTGAGTGCATAGAATTAGGCTCAGAGATTATTACTGGTTTACCAATGTCGCTTCCTTCCATGATCTGGGGATGAAGCGGGATTTCTCCGATAAACGGTATATTGAATTGCTCGCTTACCTTCTGTCCACCACCCTTGCCAAAGATGTGTGTATGCTCTCTACAATGGGGACATTGCAAATAACTCATGTTTTCGATAACTCCGATAATAGGTACGTTTAATTTGTTGAACATGCCCACCGCCTTGACTGCAACATTCATGGCTACATCTTGTGGTGTCGTTACGATGAGTATGCCAGTAATTGGAATTGTCTGTGCCAATGTTAACGGTGCATCGCCTGTGCCCGGTGGCAAATCTATAATCAAATAGTCAAGGTCTCCCCAATTAACGTCCGTTAAAAACTGCTTTACGATACCTGAAATTATTGGACCTCTGTAAATTCCTGCTTGCTGGGATTGTTCGTAGAAAAATCCCATCGATATTACCTTAACGCCTTCTGAAATTGGAGGCTGGATTTTGTTGTCAACAACCTCTGGCGATGCCTTTAGACCAAGCATTAGTGGAACACTGGGTCCGTAAATGTCCGCATCCAGTAATCCGACCTTTGCACCTGTCTTTGCTAATGCCAAGGCCAAATTTACGGAAACTGTGGTCTTACCTACACCTCCTTTACCACTGGCAACCGCCAAAATATTCTTAACTCCGGGCAACAACTCATCCATGGAAATAGCACGTCCTTCCATTACTCGAGCTGTGACCTTTAGGTCAAGATCTCTTATTCCAATATTTGCAATAGTATTGCGAACATCTTGCTCGATATCGCTATTAAAAGGACATGCAGGAGTGGTGAGCTCAAGTGTAAAAGCAACCTTACCATCATTGATTGTTAGGTCCTTTATCATGCCCATAGAAACTATATCTTTATGTAATTCGGGATCCACAACCTTCTTTAACGATGAAAGAACTTGGTCAACAGAAACCATCTTGTTTATTAGAAAGTTGATTGATAGTATTTAAACCATTCTTGTTGATATCTCACGAATAAATTGAATTCTAGATTAAAAATGATAAAAGCACTAACACGTAGAATATCTAATATTCCATTGCAATTATATGATACCAAAAGGCGTGCATTTAGCAGTTGAGGTATTTGTCAAACACTAAAGTGAACTAGGCCTCTAACAGATGGAATATCCTTTGCTTAAGGCAATACTCGATTACTACGTTATCTAAAAGAAATTATGGGAAGATTTTTTTGACATCTTGAAATCTTTTCCGTAATGTTACAATACTGGTATCTCCCGCGACAGCAATCTGCGCTTGGCTAACTTTTTCACTCTCCCTCAGACATGCTGCGTATAGGACCGCTACGGCAAGGGCATTAGGATCTTTGCCATGTGAAATAGTATTCTCTTTTATGATTGTCAGCATTTGAAGGGCCCTTCTATATGTCCTTTCGCTAACTTTTGCTTTATTAGCTATCTTGGCAAGGTATACATTAGAATCGATTACTGGTAGATGAAGCTTTAAATGTCTAACAAGCAATCGATAACATTTCCCTGCAAATATTGAATCAGTGTTTGCAGTCTCTGCTATTTCGTCAAGAGTTCGAGGAATATTTAGTTCTCTGCATGCTGCATAAACTGATGCTACGACTAGCGCTCGAATTGATCTTCCTTTGATAATACGTTTGTCAAGTGCCTTACGATAGTTATAGGCTGATTTTTCCATGAGTGCGTCATTTAATGAAAGTTTATCCTTTACTGTGCTTAAAATAGCAAAAGCATTCTTGAGATTTCTATGGTAGCTCCTATTATTACTAGAAATTTTATTCCAACGCCTCATTCTCTGGACTTTGTTCATCTGCTCAGGACTGATTACTATGCCATTTGCATCTACATTGGAATAAGATATGAAGGTGGACAGACCCATATCGTGGAATGCCAAAGATGTCGGCATTCCAGTTCTACTCTTGCTTTCAATATCATCTCCTGAATAAATTCTCCATTCTGGTCCTAAAGACTCAGTGCTATCATGTATTACCATACCACATGAACTACAAACTGTCTCGCTAGTTTCGGCATCAAACACAGTTGCCTTACTGTCACAAAGTTTGCAAACCTCATTGTTAATACTTAATTGAGGCGATGATTCTTGTTTCATCAATTATCATCTTCCGTCAGAAATATGTGCTCTATAATACCGACGACATTTGAGATATTTCGTGCCAATTTCATAACAGAATAAGACCTAAATTCAATATAGAGAACATGTTTACATATACATGGAAAGTACATATTTTATAATCTCTACATACAGATAACTGCAATGTAACACAATTACGGTGCATTTATTACGTTGAAGTCATTTTAATTACTTAGTGGTAATGTGTCACCTAATATAACCGCAGATGCCCGGTCAGCCACATTGACTAGATCCTTCAGATTTGATAGTGAGTTATCAAAAATTTTGGATGAAGAAGCAGAAAGAATGGGTGTTTCTGTGAATGCATTGGTAGGAATCATTATTAAAAGCTACGCTGAGTTTACTCGATATTTATCGAAAATTGACATGGTAGTTGTCAATCGTGAATTATTAATACCCTTACTCCATTCTAGAGATGAGGAAGGCCTATATACTTTAGGTATGAAACTCGGAGAAACATGTGCCGGTGGATACAATAATGTTTTGGAAAAAGGAACTCACAGAACACTCTGTATTAGAATACATTGAAAAAATTATCTGCAGGTATGGCCATCTTGGTACATATGATGAAGTGTCTCAATCGAATAGTAGGACTATTGTTATAAGACATCGATTGGGTAGAAAAGGCTCGAAATTCTTTGAAGGCTATTTACGATCTACTCTGAAAAATACCATTGGAAAGGATGCGATCTTTGAAGTAACAGATTCATCAGTTAAATTTGAAATCAAGAATCATAATTAATGATTTACCGTGTATTAATCAAAAGGTTCATAAATTGATGTTTGGATCCCACATGTGTACGTAAATAATGTTTGCGATAGTATACATGAGTGATGTCGTCAGAATTCCACCTAACAGATTGACAAACTCTTTGAATGCTACTGCTATTGGAATCTTAAAAGAAAAATACGAGAGTATGATAAGCCCTGAGATTGGTTATGTTATAATGATTATAGACGCCTCTGCAAACTCTGTTGGTAAGTTGGTAGCCGGTGATGGTGCGACTTATCACAGAGTAACTTTCGAGGCATTGACATTTTATCCAAAAATGCAGGCAATAGTCGAAGGTGAAATAGTAGAAATTACTGACTTTGGCGCTTTTGTCAGGATAGGTCCAACTGATGCACTTCTCCACTTGTCCCAAATCACGGACGATTATCTAAAAAGTGATGTCAAACAGGGTATAATTATAGCTAACCAGACTGCCAAATCACTCAAGATAGGCTCAAGAATACGTGCTAGGGTTACAGCGGTAAGTCTGGGTAAAGGAGCGGCGATGGGCAAGATTGGTATAACTTGTCGACAACCTTTTCTTGGCGCAACAGAATGGATTATGCAGGAGATAAAGAAGGCGAAACAGCCACCGCCGGCTGCATCGCCAAAGGAAAAGAAAGGAGGAATTGGCAAATAATTGGCTAGAGAAGTTGCATGTAAAAAATGCAAGGCTGTGACTGTTGGAAAGGTATGCCCCATTTGCAAGTCAGTAGATCTCAGTCCAGACTGGTCAGGTGTTATTTTTATTTTTGATCCTTTGAAATCCCAAATCGCGTCAACGCTTGAGATATCCTTTCCTCATAAATATGCTCTAAAAGTTTCATAAATGAAAAATTTGCAGGTATTTCTAGGCATTCGAGAATCGCTTAGAAATTTTCTGAGAGAAGATATTGGGTATGGAGACATCACCAGCTATAGTGTTATTCAGCCAAATATTTCCGCTAAAGCTGAAATTATCTGCAAATCTAAAAAAGCAGCAATAGTCTGTGGACTTGAGGAAGCCAGTATTATATTTGACATTTGTAAATGCGAGACTCAAACATTGGCTAAGGATGGCTCATGGGTTGAAAAAGGAGACGTTGTAATGAATATTATGGGGAAAGTGTATTCTATTCTAAAGGCAGAAAGAACTGCCCTGAACTTAATAATGAGAATGAGCGGGATTGCCAATGAAACAAGAATCTTTATCGACACAATCCGTGGTTATAATGGTTCTGTTAGAATTGCCTGTACGCGCAAAACTGCGCCAGGATTGCGTTTTTTCGATAAAAAGGCGGTTGCAACAGGAGGCGGAGATACTCATAGAATGCGCCTTGATGATATGGTTTTGATAAAGGACAACCATCTTTTACTTACTAATTCTGTAGAAAAGTCTATTAGATTGGCAAGAAAGAATGTTGGCTCGTCAATAAAAATAGAATGTGAGGTAACGAATATGGAAGAAGTAATTGCAGCAATAAATGCAGGAGCAGAAATCATAATGCTTGATAACTTTTCTCCACGAGAGGTAACTAAAACAATAAAGAGGATTACAAAAATGGGCATTCGTAATAAGGCCAAAATAGAGGTTTCTGGAGGAATCACTCTACAAAATGTGAGATACTATGCGAAAGCAAAACCAGATATTATTTCCATCGGATACATAACTCATTCTCCGAAAGCAATTGATTTCAGTCTCGAAATAATGGACACTATTTAAAATGAGATTATTTTATTTAATTTTTTAATAGCAGCTTAAGTAGATTGGGTATACTAAAAATTAAATGGCTGTCTGGTTGTTTCTCCTATATAGTAAAACGCAAAAGGCATGGAGATAGATAGATAGATAGATAGATAGATAGATAGAGAGATAATTAATCAATCAAAAGAGACAGTAAGTTAGCAATGCCGATAACAGAAACAATTAGCGGTTGGTTTAACTTAAATAATATAGTTTTCCCATTATGAGAGTTTAGAGTTACATATATCGTAATTTGTATATCTTCTCTATGATATTGCCAACATTCGTTCTATCGAAAGTTTTGCTTTCTTAGCGATGTTAACAGGCACCTTAACTTCATAAACGTTATTTACAAGTGAATTATGAACTTTCTCTAAATTGATTTTTTTCATATATTTGCATATGGCATCTTCTTTGATAGGAATGAAAGTTTTATCTGGGTTTTCCTTCTTCATTCTATGAATGATACCTGTTTCCGTCGCAATTACAAATTGTTTTGCATTTGATGTTCTGGCATGTTTCATCATCCCCTCTGTTGATAATATATGACCTGTTTTCGTCAGTTCTCCTGTTGCCATATGATATAATGTAGATGATGTGCAACTGCATTCTGGATGAACCAGAAAGTCAGCATTTTTATAAGTTGCAAGCATTCTATTAACTTCTTCTGCCTTTATTCCAGCATGTACATGGCATTCGCCTGGCCAGATATACATATTCCTTCTCTTTGTCATCTCCGCGACATAAGATCCCAAGAACATATCTGGAAGGAAGAGTATTTCTCTATTTTTTGGTATACTGTTTACTACTTTAACTGCGTTTGAAGATGTACAACAGTAATCTGAAAGCGCTTTTACTTCAGCCGTGGTGTTAACGTAACTTACTATTATTGCATTTGGATGCTCTGTGATCCATGACTTTAGTTCATCAGCATTAATGGTAGATGCTAATGAACACCCTGCATTTAGATCAGGAATCAAGACTTTCTTGTTTGGACAGATGATCGAAGCTGTTTCAGCCATAAAGTGTACACCACAGAACAATATAGTGTCAGCATCAGTTTCTGCTGCAATTCTTGAAAGAGCTAAGGAATCACCTATAAAATCGGCTATATCCTGCACTTCTGGCGACTGGTAGTTGTGTGCGAGAATTACTGTATTCTTTTCCCGTTTTAAAGCTACAATCCGATTCCTGTAATCTATATCAAGCATCGTCATATCTATGGCTAACAGTGACTTCTTGTTCGTTACTGCATTTAAAGTAGTACAATCTAGGACAGCATTGCCTGTAATGCTTACATTAAAGGCAATACTTGCCACCTTTATCGCATGAATCCTTTGTTTCGGATGCAGTTCCTAGTGAATCGTTCCTGGGGGACAAAATTATATCAACAGTCATAAACCTTGCTCAGTAAACAAGTAAGCTCGTCAATGTTGATCTCAGTTTATCTGCAAGGAAACCAAATCAAATACTTTTTCACAATGACGACTTTCTTTGGAAGATTTATTATTGCAGGAAAATCATCATAGTATATAGTTGGAGATCGTTTGTGTAACTATGGATTCCTCCTACCATTTTTTACATTTTATTTGAAATACATATTGGATTTCAATAACGATGTAGCTTCCTCTATTATAAAATACAATATTTTCAGGGACTCATAATGCTTATAATGACAACAATAGCGAAGATAGCAATCAAAAGCAATAACAACAACTTCCCCTGTTTTTGCAAAAGTGCTTATAGATATTATGGTATGTTGGAAGACAGTATATGTACAGCTTTAGCGGCGCAACCAGTAAATTTATTTTAAAGTTGTTCTATAATCGTATATTGTAGAATCTACCTTGAGTCATAACACCCATCAGAGCTAGCTCTCTACTCTCTCAAATATCATGGTGCTTTTCTTCCCCCACCTATTCCATGTGATTGTTGTTGTTGTTCTGTAACATTGTTAGAGAAATCATCTGTCTTAATTTCTGGATTTAAGACAAAAGATTTCTGTAGTATCTCTTTACTTCCCAACTTCCAAAAAATGCTGTAACAATTCAAGTTTCATTTCCAAGAGCATAAGAAATGTACCATTTTTCAAACCATAGTGCAAAAGTATCGTGTCAATAATGCGAGTTGATTTTTCAGATGTGCGCTTTAATAATTGAACATCGTTTAAAATATCTTCACTGAAATCATAGCTATTTGTGTATAATGGTTGATATCCTGCTTCTTCTTCCTCTATATTCTCTTGTTGTTGGATCTCTGTGGATTCATTATTGTTATTAGATTCTTCTACTGCTCGCCATATGTATATAATGTACTATGGTAGTAGAGTAGCACCTAAAAAGTTGTTTCAATCTGTCATAATACAAAAAATTACTTATGTTTTTCCATAATTTTTTTGAGAGCTAGGTCAAGTTTCTGAATATCCTTGTCTTGTAGTAAGGTGTTATCCATTATGTCATCATCGATCTCATCTGTCTTGACTTGTACCCCATCCTCAAAGAAGCCATGAACGTTAGATAATTCCTCCTCCTCAACAGCTTTAACCCTACTTGCAACAACAGACCTCGTTTTGTCCTCGCAAAATTCATAAAATTTCTCCATCGTAGGAGTGAGTGGTGACTTGTTTATACTAACAGCTCTTCTGAAATCTCTATCTGGCCAAATTTTTAATATCTTTGCCTTAAGCCAATTCCAAAATGCTTCGGGCTTGGCTGCGGCTAATACTTTTTTTCTTCTTGAAGGTGCCGACTTCTGAACTATCATTGATTTCCCAAGTATAACACACTTGATCATTGACGTCACAACTTTTGTTTGATTTCATTTTACCCATTCTTTTTGGACATACAAAAAAGTGCCTGTAGGGTGCTGCTGGGCCATAGTAAAATCTCCACCGTACTCTCCAGCAATCTCTTTTGTTCCGTAGCTGTATTTTATTATAATTCTGAAACCAATATTATCACCTTTAATCTAGTAGTAAACGTCGTAATTATATTATCCTGAGATTATTCTTTTCAGCTATAGTATTTGAGATTTTAATATCAAAAAAGTCTAGAAAGGCAATCGGTTAATAGATGGTCTTAAGATTTGTGCTTAACCTGATGTACTACTACTATACTTCTGTACTCGCGTGATACGAAAGCTATTGTCATCCTGTATTTTGATATCAATTATAGCATTATATTTTTCAAACATTTCAACAGCTTCCTTATGTTCAGCTATAAGTTCATCGTCTTCAAATCTTCCGGTCTCTTCATAATATCTGCACTCTGGAACACATATTTCTTCCCTCATAGTGGGATTGCAACCATATTCACCATTGTCCCTGTATAAGTCATGGAAGTAATAGGTTTCCTTCCTCTCTTGATATCTTTGTTCCGGTGTAGTGTGCTTTAATTCCCTCTTTAATTTATAATCAAATTCATCCATCGTCATAGGGTCATAGACTGGTAAATAACTATCCATGTCTTCTTCTTTTAGAATTCCTGGAACACGTCTCGGATTTATCAATATTCTCAATATTGTAGGTCAACCACACTCAATCCATCCTTATCCTGCCAAGTTCATTGGAGAGATTCCAAGGACGTTAATCCAACATTTGAAACCTCCTTATGGTACTGCTATTCTCGATCCGTTTTGTGGTAGTGGAACAACGTTAACTGAAGCTAATTACTCTGGAATTCCATACAGTGGGTATAGACTTAAATCCAGTTGCATGTCTAATAAGCCGTGTCAAAACAAATCTGCTACCAAATCCTTTCTTAGAGACAGGCATAATGTGTGCAAAAAATGCAAATAGTATATCAGTATTATTCCTAAAAATGAGATTCCTAACTTAAATCATTGGTTCAAACCAGAGGATGCGTCCCATAGTGATTATGTATTTATTAAAAACCAATAAGATCTTATACTGTTTACTTTACATATAGATTCAGACAGTGCCAGAAGTTAGTAGAATCTTATTATACAACCAGTTACTTTTTCCATCTGATTTGTTTATACAGCCTGGAGATAACAAACCAGTAATATCTGATGACCTATCAAAAGAAATGATTAACCTTTATACAGGTACAGGAATATTTGCAAGTGAAGAACCAGTAAGGAAGACAACTAAAAGACTTTATCATAAGACTTCTCGAACCTCTGATGGGAGTCTCGATTACAAGTGTGGTCAATTTAGACGTCTCTGGAGGCTGGTAACCTCCAAATTTTCTATGAAAGATTTTGATAGATATTCAAAGCTCGAATCTCATTATTTGAGCAGGCAACATCATTAAATGGAGTCCAATTTGTCTTAACCCCTTTAGGGCAGTATCTGATAATTTTTGGGCCTCAGGAGTAAAAATGGTGCAAAGCTCCAGGCTTGCATACCCTAACTCCAGCTTCAGGAGAGCTCATGGTATTCGGATAAGAACCACTGTCATAATGCTTGTGGCTGTACGTAAATGCTATGGCAATTGCTCTGTCCATCTATCAAATGTATTATTTGACTATCCCTTCCAATGTTTCCGCATTACAGACCAAGTCTGGATTGGGCTGGGACAATACCTATATAAACAGCATCCATAATCTTTCTTATTACTCGCATTAATAGAATTGCTGCCATACTTTCGATGGTGTTTGGTTCGTCAGATAAAATATTTTCCAGCGTTTCCAAATAACGATAAGGATACTTGCCATTGTTCTACCTCTTCATGCGAGCGTGCCCACTTAGAAAGCAGGTGAATCTCTAGTAATATACAGAATTCCGATAGCTGGATATGCCGGTACAATCAACATATATTTTATTACAACAAGAGTCATCACTATAATTTTGATTCTGTTTACACTGCTCATTAATAATAAGTGAAATGAGATCATCAGTCATAATAAGTCACACCGATGTTACAATCGTTCTTGGGCTTTGACCGTAAAAAACGAAAACAGCAAGGGCATTTATAAGATTTATTCCACGCTATAAACCGTTCCCGACCAACCCAATATTTTTTGAATAGAAATCTCTCTAATAGGACAAACCACTGCCAGATTTTTTTATTTATATTATCGGCCACATAGTCCTCGACATTGCATTATTTTACATAAATACTGAAAAAGTAACAAAAATATAATTATGTCGTCGTAATAGTAGGCGTCATCGTTAATCCTCATCATCAATGTAAGGATTTCTTAGGGCAGTGAGTCGGGTTCTCCTATATTACGTCCAAGGGGATCTTTTTGCCAGTGTCGATACGTATTCGCTATCAAAAGTTAATTCCGCATCGCAATATTTGCAGTTATACATATG
>CAWGVG010000037.1:0-30851 GCA_963825865.1 uncultured Nitrososphaeraceae archaeon
TGCTGCTGATATAACTTTGGCATAGCCTGTCATCTCTACGTTCTTCCACGGTTCTTGTCCTTTAGGAGTATTGACATTCATTCTCACTTCGTTGCCAAATTTGCTATTTGTCTGTCTACCTTCTATTTGCCATGAACCATCAGGTTGTTTTGCTATTGAAGATTGAGGGTCAAATATTTTATCGCTTGTTGGATTATCCATATTGATAAACCATTCCCTTCCGCCCGGTTTTGTAGGATAAATTTCTTTTGACTTGAATATGTGTCTAATAACGCTAGGAGGAGAAGGACTGGGTTTAATGTAAAGATAATAATGATAGACTACAACAGATGTAATAGTTATGAGTGCGATGAATATTACTACGCCTATTACAATCTTACGTTCTTTATTCATATTACTGATTTCAAACAGCTATTGTGCTGTGCTAGATTAAGAATGATATCCCAGATTTAAAGATCCTCCAATTCAAAAATCTAAAGACCTTAGACAGGAATCATTTGCGTTGCAGCATATACAGTTACCAACATATTCAATCCTCCGTCTTAGCGGTTACTACTATCAAGATCCTTCATCCTCATTACCAATTTCTTCTTAGAAGGAATAGTGAACCTTCCATCCTCATTCTCTGTAATGGTCCAAAGTGATTAGACCTATTGCGTAATTACGAAAGAAAGAAAATCTCTTTATGATACTTAACTTTGGCTTGCTTGCTTTCTAAAGTAACATCATTCCATTGGTTCGCATTATCCTGAAATTTACTAGTCCTGAAACAATGTCAGAAGCATGATCATATCTTACAAGCTTATTTCTAAATTTCGTACCCATTATTCCGAACTTTTTAATTCTGCTCACAGTATGCTCGACTATTACCCTTAGTGGAATGCTTTCTATTGTGTTTCTTTTCTTGATGTGAGAGTTCACTTTTCCTTTTCTTTCTAACTGGAAGCACAGACTTTACAGTGGGAAAGTCATTCTGAACTCCCATGTACCCAAATCAAATACATTCTCAACTTGCGGTGGAGTTGTTGTAGGATGTTTATTTTTGAAAATCTCATAATCATGTATTCTTCCCCAATCATGACCTGTTTTGTGCAGTATGGTACCTTCAATGTTTACCATATATTGTGTCTTTACAGTATGTTTCTTCTTTTTGCCAGAGTAATAGCTCTTTCTCCTTCTCTTGTTCTTTGGTCTTGGGATCTCTTGTTCGGAAGAGTCAATAAATGCTTTGAAACCGGGAAAGTACTCTTCTACTTCATCTATAGTTCTAAGTCTTCTTGTACGTTTATACAACTTCTTTGGCAATGGGATACACAGTTTGACAAGTGGTTCAAGCATAGATATATCTCTGCAGATATTACTCTGGTCAAGATCGAACAGAAATCCTGAAAGTGTATACGTTATGTACAGCCTATAATACACTAAAAGTATCAAGAACCTTTCTTTAACTTTTAGTTTGAATGGTCTACCCGCACCTACTTTCCTTTCTCTTTTCCTATTGGAAAGACGCTTTCTTTCATGCTCATCATATTTTGATTCTATATCTTTGGCAATAACATCAAATTCTGATATTTCAAGTCCAGTAAATGATCTAAATAACAAAGACCTCTTAGATAGTCTAGCATAAGACATCAAGACAGCATCACCGAATGAATGCTGTACAACGTAAAATATAGCTGTAAGCCTTCAATTACGCAACAGGTCTATTATACAGCTGACAATGAATTACTTTTTAAAGCCTATTTCTCTTAAATTTAGTTTAGTGTTCAAAATATGTAATATTACACTAATGAACAAGATAGAACAAATGCTGCTAAACAGATGAGTCAAAGGCAGAAAAATATGGTTATGATTGGAGCTGGTCGGATAAACAATACTATTAATGAAAATGCAAAGGCGCCAGGAACAATCAAAGGACAGCAACAACAAGTACAAAGCAATGCAACAACAACAACAACAACGACCTCCTCAAAAATAAGGACAGGTTCTTTCATTGGAGCTGGTGACGGATTTCACAATGCAGAAGGATTAACAAAAGTAATTCCCTTAGGACAAGGAAGTTCCGTCATCAGATTGGAAAACTTCAAGTCTACTAATGGACCTAATGTTCATCTTTATCTGTCTACTGATAAAGCTGCTTCAAATTTTATAGATCTTGGAAGGTTGAAAGCAAATAACGGGAATCAAAATTACAATATACCTGATGGAACTAATCTATCAAAATACGACATGGTTTTGATATGGTGTAAGGACTTTTCTGTACTGTTTGGAAGCACGTGTAACAGAATGGAGACGAACATATATTATTGCCAACAACAGCCTTTCCTTCTGTATGTAGCATATTTTCCATGCTCTTCATATCCTTGCTGGGAATTAAATGATGTATCGCACTCTTCACATTTAAAGGAGCTATTTGTTGATATTTGACCCATAGTGAACCGATCCGTATTTATAAATAAAATAGGTTTTTACTTTGTTCTAATCTGACTTGATCCCTCACCAAAAGCCCAAGACCTACATGAATTACAAAATGAATTTAAATATCTTATTGCTGATGTACATTTTGTCTTAGATATATTGCTGTTAACCTATGAAAAGATAAAACACATAGTAGAAGTAGACGAAAAGATATTGGCTGTTTTTATTGTAGATTCTAATGGGAAGATGTCTGATTTATTTATTGCTCCTGACGCGAAGATTGATGGTTCATTTATTGAAACTATAAAATCAAAATTGAATCTTAAATTTGAAACAGTGGAAGAAACTACAGAAGAAGAAGTAGAAGAAGAAATACAACCATCAACAAATCTTCTTGGAAGACACTTTGGGATATTTCAGAATATGACAAAATAAAGGTTATTAAGATTCATGAATCAAATCGCATGATAGTTGTATTAGCCAAGAGTCATACATCCCCAGGCGATGTTGCTGAGACAGTGTTAGGTTATCTTTATGAATCTGACGAAGAGGAAGAGCAACAACAACAAGAACCTCCATGTTTGTTTTAATTAGTTGTCTTATTCTTCAATTACTATAAATATAAAATACATATATTCCCATGCAATAACCAAACTTTTAAGACAGGGGCTGCCCTTCCATTATGAATCGATAACAATTATTGGTATCTACAGGACAGAAGGCGCAACTTTTCTTCACATTGTGCTTTCACTTGGTATATTGTTATTTGCCTCAAAGTTATTTGCTGAACTTTTCCACAGAATAAAGATGCCCATTGTATTAGGCGAACTTTTAGCTGGGATTGTTGTAGGTCCTTGTAATCTAATTATGTGTCACTCACACCAGTTTGATGAGTTGAAGCGAGCAAATGTCCATATTAAACTGGGGGACATGAAATTCCGGCATTGGCAGCTTGACGACCATCTTCATTAGGATTCCACACTCTATATGGTCTTCTATTTTGAATTTCTAGACCTAATTATGATGATTCTACGCTTTGAGCATCTATTTCTGCTATAGTGTGAGCTGCTAGGCAGGCTGGCTAGCTCATTTTGATATCTTTTAGTACTTGGTTAGTCTTTAATTCTCCATCCTTAATTGAAGCCTTTATAGTAGCTAGTGAAAAATCTGCATTCTCATAAAGAGATGGAAATGGCTCGCTCCTGGTTATATAATATACGCCTTTAATTTCTGCCCCATGTTCCTTTGATATTTTTTTATATTTTGCTCGGATCTTTTTCATCTTCTCTTTATCTTCTTTTTTCTCTGAATCAAAATTGTTTTCAAGCATATGGTAAATCTCATCGATAAACTTTAGATAGTAAGTGAATGCTTTGGACATTTGGACATTGTGCATAGTTTTATCACTTAACATGATATCTCTTGCTCTATGCTGTATCTCCTGTAAGTTGTCTGGCAGATTGTCAATATTTTTTGGGTAATTTTCGACTAAAAAAATCCGTTTGTCATTTACAGGAGAGGCATCTATGACTTCTCTTAGCGGAGTATTGCTTAGCAAACTGCCATCCCAAGCGTATACTCCTTTTTCTACTTCTATCCATTGAAAATAATATGATGGATATCCAGTTGGAGCTAATATGTGCCTTGAAGCTATTTGCTGTTTAGAACTATCAAATATTAGTGGTTCGGCATTCAAGACATTCACTGCTGTTATAATTAGACGTGCATTAGGCTTACCATTTGGTTGTAACTTGTTATAATCGATGTACTTTTCAGCCGTCTTCACTAAAGGCGAGTGGTCATACAGATACGTCCACTTATTAGGTGTAAAATACTGTGGATCTGTGAATGCGAATTCAGGCCTCCATCTTGGTACAAAGACCTTTTTATTTCCATAAAGGCTACACCATAAAATGACAATGTTGATTTAAGTTGTGAAATATGTGTTATTGCGGAGTGGTCTGTGGTTGGTGTTGGTATTAGTGGAGGAAATGGTATTAGTATTGGTGTTGATGTTGATGTTGGATATTCAGCTAACCATTCTATAAAATGAGGATTTAAGCTTGCGCTACTGCTGCCCTCAGCTAGTTCCAACCAGTACTGTTCTAATGCGTTTTCAGGATGATCTTCTCCTTTACTGCCTGCTATTATAGAAGCATTTAGTCCACCAATTGATGTACCCGCAATTATGTCGATTTTTATATTGCTATTTGCAAGAGCCTTGAAGACTCCTCAGCCAAAGGCACCTAAAGAACCTCCCCCTTGAAGTATTAAGACATTCTCGATACTATCAGGCATACTGGAATTTTATACCCCTAGACGTCATTACTTGCTATCACTCTACATGATGATTATGAATTAATTGATCATAGAACCTAACTGATTTGATATTCACAAACTCTAACATACCATATCTTGACAACTCCCTGCCAAAGCCACTCTTCTTTACTCCTCCAAATGGGACTCTTGGATCAGAAATAACTACATTATTGACAGATACTATACCTGATTCTACGCTACTTGACAATCTCTCTGCCTTATCTAGATCCTGAGTCCATATGCTTGCTCCAAGACCGTACTCAGAATCATTAGCAAGATTTATAGCTTCAACTTCGTCATTAGCTACAATAATTGGGGCAACTGGACCAAATACCTCTTCCTGTGCTATGTGCATTTTTGGTGTAACATTCTTCAGAACTGTTGGTCTGTAGAAATAACCCTTTCTTCCTTTCTTCTTCCACCATCTGCTCTTCTCCTCCTGTGAGAATCTCAGCGCCTTCTTTAACCGAGTCTTTAACCTGAGAATCTATTTTCTTTAGGCCACTAGCGTTCACAAGAGGGCCTATATCTGTATCGTCGGATAGGGGGTCTCCCACCTTAAGTTTTTCAGTTTTTTGGACAAACTTTTCAATGAATTCGTTTGCCACTTTTTTGGTAACAATAAATCTCTTTGATGCTATGCAGCTCTGTCCACAATTAATAAAGCGCCCTTTGACAGCACCATTGGATGCTTTCTCGATATCTGCATCTTCGCACACTATAAAAGGATCGCTACCTCCTAACTCGAGCACTGTTTTCTTTACTTGCGATGTAGCTCTTTGTGCAACCTTTGCACCTACTGGAACGCTTCCTGTAAATGTTACAGCGTTAATACCATCTGAATCAATCAGCGATTCTGCAATACTGGAGTCTCCTACCATAGTCTGAAAAACTCCGTCCGGTATTCCAGCCTTATTAAAGGTCTTCTCTATTTCAATTCCACACTGCATGGTGGCACTAGCCGGTTTTAACACTATAGTATTGCCAACCATTAATGAAGGAGTGCAAACCTTAATGCTTGCCAGTAAGGAAAATTCCAAGGCATTATACTGCCTATCACTCCAATAGGCTGAAATTTTATCACAGTCTTCCTGGCATCGGTGTTGACTATTTCATCAGTTGAAAGAGATCTGTCCATTATCAGCATAGTATTCCATCACCCAAGCACATTTTTCGACTTCAGATCTGGCTTCTTTTATCGCCTTTCCCATTTCATTTGTGGCTGTCCTTGCAAGATCCTCCTTATCTTTCCTTAGTTGATTAGCAAAGTCATGAAGAAAGTCAGTTCTTTTGCCTGCATCTTTTTTCCAGCCTTGAAATGCATTTTGTGCTTTCTTTACTGCGGCATTTATCTGTTCTTTGTTCATTATTTCGTATTGATTGATAACCTCTTCTGTTGCTGGATTTATCGTCTTTACCTTTCCTTCACTCATGGATTTATCACTCCTCTACCAAGAATTTTACCCTCTTTTAACATTGTTAACGCTTCCGTGGCTTGATTGAGTTTAAATCGATTTGATACAAGTGGCTTGATTATCCCCCTTTTTGCCAACGAGACCAACTCTATCATATCATTTAGAGTTCCAGTATATGATCCAATTAACCTGTATGCTCTTGTTGGCATACTGACTAAACTTAATTTTAGTTCGCCTCCAAAGAGTCCCACTAAGACGAGCCTTGCTCTTCTTCTAAGAAATTGCATATCGGACTCTACAGTTTTTGAGGCATTGACAAAGTCAATTACCGCATCGGCACCCATTTTATCAGTCAATTCCATGACTGCTTTTACTGGGTCTTCTTTTTTTGAATTTATAATGTTATCTGCACCATTCTTTTTTGCAGCTCCTAATTTTTCATCATCTAAATCCATCGCAATTATCCTAGCGCCAGTAACTGCTTTTGCCAACTGAATAGCCATCAAGCCTAATCCTCCTGCACCAACAATAACCACATTATCATTTGGCTTTAGATTGGTATTCTTTACTGCTCCGTATGCTGTAAGCGCAGAACATGATAATGTCGCACTTGCATTAGTATCCATCTCATCATCCATTTTTAATAGATATTTGTAACTTGGTACCAGGTACATACTCTGCATAACCTCCATCCATATAGACACCTAATGATCTAGGTTTATCACACAGATTCTCTTCACCAACTCTACATGCAGGGCATAGCCCTTCACCTATCCATGGATAGACAAGGACTTTATCATTTTTGCTAAATCCTTCTGCTTGATCACCCAGACTATCTACTGTTCCTGCTATCTCATGTCCAGGAGTTAATGGATACTTTACTCCTCTATCAGTAGTTTTTAGAAATTGCCCTTCAAGACCCTCGTATCCTCCTTCCCACAAGTGGATATCGCTATGACAAACACCGGAGGATTCGACCTTGATGAGGACCTGTGAACCCTTAGGGCTTGGAGTTTCAAGTTGTTGTACTTCTAAAGACTCCTTTGGTTTAACAATTCTTGCAGATTTCATGCCAACATTAGGAAGTTTATTGCATATAAAGAGGCTTAGCTACTAGAACCGTCTCATATGGAAGATGAAGACCATTCAAGATATATATATATTTAACAGGGTCTTAAATCCTTGATCTTAGTGAAGATAACATCAGGTCTTCCAACTATGTATTACATATAAAAAACGAATATTCATTCGACGTGATATCAAATGAATGGATTCATTTCTGACATATGTCAATTGATGGAACACAGTTAACTTTACCCAAATGGCTTGAGCCATAACGTAAAGATCAAATATATATATATATATATATCAGTAGTATAGATGCAAGAAAAAGATTATGTATGTTTATGAATTTTAATTCTATTCTTTAGCCAGAGGTGGCCGCAACGTCACCTCTGTTGTAGCTTTCGTTGTCTGCATAGGTTTCTATCATATTCGTTTCATAAGTTTTTATTTATCGTTCTGTACTATTCACAGCATGCTCTTTTCTAAGGTGTTTGTCCAGTTCTATTTCATTTTTAAGTACCTTATTACAAATACTACACGTCATTCTGTCTTTCCTTCTTTGAATATAATCTGCTAGTCTCATAAGATATATTGTAATGCCCCACATTAATTATCAGTGTACCTCAATATTTTAAAAAGTTAGTATGCATGATGCCAAGGATTGGCTAGTATGACACAGAGCGTATAATTCACAAAGTGTATAGGTATAATTGCTAATTTGCAAAAGTTGTCTGTTACTGTTTGTTTTTTTTGCTCATCTATTTTTCTATTTCTTCTACTCTTTTTTATTTTTTCTTCTTCCTCATTCTGTGTCTATCTCTATGGCATTTCTACCAACTTTTTATCCGATGATTGTGATTGCTGCTGTTGTTGTTGTTCTAATACTGGTTGCCTCGAGACTGGTGATTCTACTAATTCCTGATGTTGCTATTGTGGCAGTATTATGGTTGTTTATCCAACCAGGTTGTTATAGTTGTACAGCTTCGTACAAACGTTTCAAAAATCTAATTTTTTTCATATGTATTATTACCTGTAACGGCGTTCTGATTCTTCGATAGGATAGTCATTGGCACTCATATCACGTATGCACATCAAGCCACTGTCGTCGAATTCCCAATGTTCATTTCCATGAGTGCGCATCCATTGATCTGGATTAGCTGCATCTCTCCATTCATATTCAAAGCGAACAGAAATCCTATTTCCAGTATGACACCAGAGCTCTTTCATAAGATGGTAATCGAGTTCCTTAGCCCACTTGCGCTTTAGAAATTCTACTATAGCTTTTATCCCATTAAAAAACTCTGAACGGTTACGCCATCTTGAGTCCTCAGTATATGCTTGAGCTACAATCTCTGGATCGCGTGTATTCCATGCATTTTCAGCAGCTTTAACCTTTAGCTTTGCTTTTTCTTCATCAAAAGGAGGTTTGATGTCAGTTGATTTCGTTATCACAGTATGTATATTTGTTTTAAAAATTATATACGATACTATTCCTTGCCTAGATAAATCTCCTTGAGTTTGAGGTAAATTTGTATCATAGGATCCCTAACACACGCATGGTGGTTCTAAAAAAGAGTACCAAACTAACTATTACAAAGTATAGTGCTCATTCTGAGGTTTTAATTTCTCAATTAACAACTCAGATACGGGAGATTCTTTTACCATTGAATGATGCTCTGCGCCAGGCATTACAAATATGTCATGTTTAAACATTAAAGTAGTAGATCCTACTTCTCCCATTTTAATTGGCAGCATCCCTTTGTTCTATTCCTGATTTGATAGCAAATCCAAACTGTTTGAGTAATAGGGCATAATTGAATTTACCAAGAGCAACTAAGGATTGGGGTATACTTGTTCCTGCAGGAATAACAGAAAATATTTTTAATAATAATATCTTCCTCTTCTTTGTCATCCTTGTTCCTCTTTTTGTAGCTTCTATCAAACCTTGCATCCTCAGATGTTTCACTAACGTTCTGATAACATGCCTTGAACACGTGAGCTAAATCAAAAGAAAATACTATAGTTTGGGTATTGTCATCAATATCCTCTCCGCTTGCTATTTTTCTTATAGTTTAATGTAAATAGATATATGATTATTCACACCTTGTTTAGGTAATCATCTAATACATCATTTAATCTATCTACTGCGAAACTGGTATATTTTTTACACATGTTTAGCAAGGTAGTGTCAATACGTTGGATAAACTATCCTATCATTTATATAATATGTATTGTGGTAATAGGCAAATGTCTGTCATTATCAAACAGGTTGTAAAGGAAACCAGTGGTATACCAAAGATAGCTATTGGTATTCTGCTTACAATCTTGGTATTTGGGATGTTTGTCGTAGGATATGACCAAGGGCAGTTAGCTCAGGCCTTATTTGCACCTATGGGAATTCATCTAAACCACGCACAATTAATGTTGATACATGAATTCAACCATGATTTAAGACATGCAGCAGGATTTCCATGTCACTAATCATGATTATAGCAAAGACATTAAAAGAGACATTAAATAATAAATGAAAACTCTAACTTTTATTGCCATAACCATTTTTTCTGGTGCAATTGCAGGTGCTATTCTTGGTTTAATTAACCAGATTGTAGTAGAACCATTTATTGATAAAGCTATAGGAATTGAAACTCAGAGACATATAACCAAAGGGGAAAATATTGATCTTGAGGAGCAATCACAATACCGTAAATATCAGAAGGAAGGAGAAATAGTTGCAAGTACTATAATGGGCTCGTCGTTAGCGGCATTATTCGGGATAGTTTTCACATATAGCAGTAATACATTACCAGGGTCTAATAATAAAGAGAAAGCACTCATATTAGCTGCTATTATGTTCTTTGTATTATTTTTAGTTCCAGCCTTAAAGTATCCAGCAAATCCACCGGCAGTAGGTAATCCAGCTACGATTTACTATAGAGAAAGTCTGTTTGTTGGATTCATAGCTGTTTCAGGATTTAGTACTTTGGCACTTGCTTTATCATACAGAAAAATTGAAAATAAAACAGCAAAAGCAATAATTGTAATTCCATTGGCTTATGCAGTAATAATGGGGATCGCATACATACTATTTCCGCCAAATCCTGATAAAATCACAATACCCATGGACTTGATCATAAGCTTCAGAGCTGCAAGCACATTTACTATCGGAATATTCTGGGGACTACTAGGGCTAATTCTAGGCTCGTTCTGGGACAAATTCAAGCCATATGAAGTGCACCCTAAAATTGCATCATCGCCTTAGAATAGAATGCTCCTTACTTTCTCATAATATGACATTTTGATTTACTCTCTTTTCTTGAGGAGAGCTTTTTATTAATATAA
The DNA here is from genome assembly GCA_963825865.1 of uncultured Nitrososphaeraceae archaeon. GTDB lineage: Archaea > Thermoproteota > Nitrososphaeria > Nitrososphaerales > Nitrososphaeraceae > CAWGVG01. The sequence goes on from CAWGVG010000037.1 coordinate 10,557, forward strand.
TGCATAATGTCCGTCATAAGTAAGCGAGATGCAATTTCAAGATATCCAAATATTTTATCTTCAATACCACTATTGTAGATACCTTCGTTTTATACTTTCGTTAAGTATTCATATATTAGCTAGATAGCCGTAGATCCTTCGCCTACTCCTGCAGTGATCCTTATGAGAGCTTAGTCAAACGAAGAAAGTTGAGCTGTTTCTTTATTTTTCAATTCTCATTAAGCAATTTAATATCTTGACCCGAAATAAAGATTATTAGGGATTCATTAATCGTTACCGCTAAGTTAAATAGATCTTGTCATCTACAGACATTGATTACAAAATGTCAGAAGATGCGGTAGTTGATTGGGAATCCATTATCCATAAGAATGTGAGATCGAAGGATGGTCAGGATGCTGGAAATGTTGATGCCATACAAGGGAATACAGTAGTAATCACAACTGAAGGTGACCGCAAGGAATATAATTTGCCAAAATCGCAAGTGGAAGGATACAATGGCGCAGAAGTCTCCTTGAAAGTTACTATCGGTGAATTAGAGAAGTAACAAAGTTTAAACGAGCAGATTTCCAGCTTTTTTTGTTAATTTCTTTGGTTTAGTTTCTCCATATACTACAGATAAGAAGTCTTTTCGTACTACTATACATCTTAGTTATCAAATAGAGAATTAACACCATAGCAACTCAATTTCATGTAGATGTATCTATCTATCTATCTATCTATGTAGAGGCTCAGTAGGATCCATCAATATTATGATGAGGTTAGTCAATCTGTGCATGTTGTAGGCTATGCATCTGAAACATAGTTCTCTTTTCTGTGTTCTTACCAATATTGATGTAATGTGTTCTCCAAATAGTCCTTTTTTATCACTGAAAGTATGGTTTCATTGATTATACAACAATTTGGAACAGCCACGCTTCATCTGCTTTAGAAGATTGTATTATCATAACAGTAGAGCTAACCACGTTTTTTGGGATTGAGGAGAAGCCTCATAGAGTCCTCGTAATTAGGAGTCCATGTTTTTAGTACTGTATTGACTATTTGACATTTTTAGCTACTGTATTGACTATTTTCAAACTTATTTATTCATCAACATATATTTACAAACTATGGCGGTAACAATACAAAATTACATTTGGTCACATAAGTGCAAGCAGGCGAGGAATCAATATGTTCCAAAAAAAACGATAGTCTTGCTACCTAACCAAAAGACTCTCTAACACCAAAGGAAGAGAAACTAATTAAGCACTTCTACTGGTTAGGGAACAACAACAATCTTTCCTATCATTGTAGGATGTACCCTACAAAAGTATGAAAACTCACCTGCATTTGTAAATTTATGTGAATATGTTTTTGCTGGCATTATAAGTGCAGTTAATCCTGAATCAAATGCTTCTCCTGCGTTTGCAGTGTTAGGTGTACCTGATGTAACCGTATGCAGATTGTTATCATTGTTTATCCATGTAACAGTATTTCCAGCTTTGATCCTCAGCAGATTCGGCGAAAATGCTTTGTCGCCAAGAGTAGTTGCTCCCTTTACTATTGAGACTTTATTTGTATCAGAGGAGGAAGGTTGTTGATGGTGTTGTTCCATTTCATGTGCCATTCCATTATTATTTGTAGCCCCAGCAGCGGTAGTTGCAGTTGTAGTGGTTACTTTTCCATTTGGATTTTCTTTCTGTAGGCTCTTTGTTAAATTGGCCTGCCAGTCTATCATCCTTATAGATTTTGTAATGGCAACATCATTTCCATCTACTGCATTTGCTGGAGCGTTTGTCACATTAAAGTATCCCATTGCTCCTCTCTCTTCGGGAATCCCATGAAAATGGAATGTGAATTTACCTGGCCATGGCCATTTCGCCTCCAATATAGCAGCATTACCTGATGCTAATTCCCACGACTGTACCGCAAGTGGAGAATTCTCCCATATGCCTGAAGGATACGCTTTAAACAACGTTCCATGAATATGCATACCATAGGCTGGAGAGAGACCCAAGTTTACAAGATATATCCTAACAGTCTCATTGGTTCTGGCAGGAAGAGGATGCGTCATGTATTGTTCAGCATAACCGTTGAACATATAGTATTCTGGTAATGGATTTAGTTGGTTTTGCGTATCGTATTCTCCATCAACAAGAACATATTCTCTTGCAGGAGGCAAAGGTTTTTTCGGATATACTATAAATGCACCGTACAGGCCCATTCTTACATGCTGCATTACCGGAGAGACATGACAATGATACATTAATGCACCGGCTGGTTTTGCGATGAAATCATAAGTGTACGTTCCGTTTGCTTGTATTTGTTCAAACACACCGTCTTGTTCGCTAGGATGGTCTCCATGCAAATGAACTGTATGCGGAAGAGGTGTTTTGTTAATGAAATGTATTATAACTCTATCACCTTCTGTTGCTGTTAAAGTAGGACCAGGAATAGTATCCATTATAAGTCCAGGCGTCGACGCGAACACCTGGGGCTATTAGTAATGTTGTATCCTGTGCTATTAGGGTATATTCATGGGTTTTTGGTTGTGGTAGTTGTGGTTGTTTTTGTAATACAGTATTGTTATTAATACTGATTGTATTAAAACTACCATTGCTACCTATTGATGTTGAGCCAATGCAACAGTACTAGCCATTAGTAAAATAGAAATGGTGAACATGGCAAATGATATGGATGTAGCTTTTCCGATTACCTTCTTTGAAGAGAAAAAATAAAAACCTTTTTTTCTATTAATTATTTCTTCTCGTATAGGAATCATGATGATGATAATAATAATAACTATCAAACTGCAATATTAACTATCATATAGTATGCAAGCAGTGCTTTGAAATTCTTGATTATATGCAGTGGAGAATTGAATAATTGTAACAGAAAATGCAATGGCTATACCCCATATTAGGGCAGATGATTCTCTTCTATCTATCCGATTAATTGTTTTCTTTTGTGAAAAGGAAATCACATCAACTGATGACAAACATACAAGTACGCCGAAGGGATGATTCTCCGTCGAACGATATATAGCATGTTAGTATCCCACTATACCTGGTAGCCACATTCTATGATATAGATTATTGTAAATAGTGTTTATGTAGGAGATAACATGGAAGTATTTGAGAACGTTCAGACATTCATTTATTGTTAAAAACCCTATAGAAAGAGTTTGGGATTTCTATACGGATATCAAGCATTTAGAAACGATAACACCTAAAGAGATAGATCTTAAAATCATTAATGCTACTAATCAAAAGATTGTTCAAGGACAGGAGATATGGGTTAGCGGTAAAATAATTACGAAAAGAAGAAGAATGACATGGCATTCAAAGATTACATACTTCAAACTATACCAATATATGGATGAGATGTTAGAGGGTCCTTTCAAAAAATGGAGACACTTACACAAGTTTTACAATATCAATGCAGAACAAACAGAGATAATAGATGAAATTGAATTTGAATTACCATATGGCATATTAGGAAAGTTATTCGAAGGTTATGCATACAGACGATTAAAGAAAATCTTTAAACATAGAAAAATATCTACAATCAAAGCTCTTAGGGAATAGAGATATTTATTTTGAACCTTGCTGCTTTGTCTTTATCGTTGTTTTGCGTATTTACTTTTCTTTTTCTCTTGAAAAATAGAAGTTAAATGAGGTTTAATCATAATGTGAATGTAAACATTGAATTTCAAATAAACCAAGAACATATTTGGTGTCCGGTCCAAATGTGTGAATCAAACAGTGAAGGAATATTTAGGAAGAAATCTTTGAAATTTTTCCTAAAATCTTGCCTTAATTCAATATTCATCAGACAGAGATTCTTGTTGAAATTAAATAGAACATATATTACAATGGATAGTAAGATCAAGAGGCGAAAACTGGTATGGACCCATCTAGGCAACAACTCAAATAGTCTACAAGAAGGAGTTTTCATTAATCTTATTTTTATTTTGTATTTACTTTTACGTCGAGCTATATGATATAACTAAGACTAAGATTGCTGCTATTCTATGAGGATAGTGAGATATGCTATGAATGTGAATCATTGATGTCACGCATATTAATTTATAAATGCAATTTTTTAGCTTATTAATGTAATTACAGTATGGGAAATAAGATTGCAATTGTAACTGGTTCTAGCAAAGGTATTGGGAAAGCTATAGCAATAGCATTTGCAAAGTCAAAGGAATATTCTGCAGTAGTAACTAATTCTAGAAAATTAGAGGAAGCTGAACAAGTCTCTGAAGAAATTAAAGCAATAGGTTGTAATTCAATTGCAATCCTCGCAGATGTTTCAAAGGAAAGTGATTGTATCAGGTTAGTTGAAGAAACTGTCAAGCAGTTTAATAGGATAGACGTATTGGTAAACAATGCAGGTATTCAAGATGATTTACCTTTAACAGAGATAAATTTGGAAGAATGGTACAAGATAATAGGAGTTGATCTTACTGGGCCGTTTATATGCAGCAGAGAGGCTGTAAAATACATGAAAAAACAACGTAATCCTAAAGGCGGATGCATCATAAACATATCATCTGTACATCAAGCAATACCCAAACCTCATTACGTACCATATGCTACATCCAAAGCAGGAATTGAAATGATGACAAAGACAATGGCATTGGAATTGGCTAAAGACAATATAAGAGCAAATATAGTTGCTCCAGGGGCTATAGATACAGATATGAATATAGAATTAAGAGAGAATAAGGCAGCACTGGAAGATGTTATCAAAAAAATTCCCATGGGGAGAGTTGCAAGTGCTGACGAGGTGGCAAATGTAGTAGAATTCTTAGCATCAGAAAAAGCAAGCTATGTTACAGGCGCTTCATATTTTGTTGATGGCGGTATGACTTTGTATCCTGGTTTTGGCATAACTTCAGAACACGAGAATGCAGAACATCATAATGATATCAAAGATTCAGATATTAGTATTACCAATATTAAAGACACAAAGAATTGAGAGTCTGTTTATTAATAATGAAACTTCCAGCAAGAGAAGACACTAATTGGAAAGGATTCATCATGTGTTCGTATCAGAAGAATAGAACTAACACAATGGTATTATTTAAAATGCATTAAACATTGAGAATACAATTAGATAACTTTTCATGTTCCTGTATCCTTTACTTATTACTTCTGGCTTTAACCTTATTACCAACTCTGCTATTTGTTTTTTCACCTCTTCGCGAATTGATTTTATATCTTGCTCTTGTTGTTCCCTCAAAGCTTGAAATTTCCTATCCTCTTCTGCTTTGATTTCTTCATATGCTTCAGGTTTTCTCATAGCCTCGTTAACACCGTATTTAGCAATGTTAATAATTGCGGTATGTTAGTCATTGCAATATCCTTGCAGATAGTGTCGATATCTTGAATCCTGACAATCTTTAATAAAAAATTTACATTCTTCTAGTCACAGTTTACTGCAGCAGAAGTTGCTTATATCATCATATAGCAGAACTAAAAATGAATAGAATAAATATAAACGCAAAAAAAAGCAAAGCAGAAAGGGACAAAAAATGTATATATGTATTAATATATCTCTTTTTTCACTTTGCATCAACTACTCCTGTCATTGATGGATGAGTGACGCAGAAATAACTATATGTTCCAGCTTTGCTGAATGTATGTTCAAAAGTCTGCTTTGGATTAAGATTTCCAGAATCAAATTCATTGCCTTTGTTAGTATTGCTATCTGGAGATCCTGATGTTACTGTATGTGTCTCAACATCTGTATTAATCCAAGTTATTGTACTTCCCATCTTGATATTTATTGGATCTGGATTAAATGGCTTTTCACTTTCCTCACCACCGATTAAGACTTTGTATTCTGATGGCGTTTTTGTTGTTTCTGTTGCTGCTGTTATTTTTTTGTTAGTAATATTAGAGGTGTTGTGTGTACAGCGAACAACAGCGATACTAGCACAATAGCCTTTATTTGCCAAGACCAACAAGCTAAACAATCTGGAAGCGGAACAATCTCTCAATCTGCAACTGGTAGCATAACCATATCAAGCCCATAAGCTTCGACGTTACTAGTAGCAGTGAACCGCACATATATTCAACAATTTTTTTCTTTATTTTTGATATCCTCTTTTTGAAATCACTTCAAATTTCAGCAACTTTGAGAGATTCATTAGAACACAGACTTGAAGGTGAGGGTTATGTTGAATGTGTTGAGATGAACAATAAGGGCTTATATTCAATTACGCCAAAAGGTCGAAAACTGTTACAGGGTTGGATTGCTTTTCTATCAGCTTATTCCTAAATCTGCTTTGTTGCATGATTCAGGTTGATTTCGTTATATGTATACATAGCATACTTGTTTGTTATTGTCGATTTATTTAGTATAATTTATTACAATAATGAATCAGATACTAATCAATCTTCAATAGATAAACAAAAAATATTAACCACTTAAAAATGGTGTAGATGCAGTAACATATATTACAATTATAGATCTGTTCATTTTAGCCAAGAATGTAGTTAAATATACACCCGGGGCTATACTTCACTGCTTTTAGGGAAAAGGTAGAATGAAAGGCGTTTTATCAGGTTGTATAGAATACTGAAGACCTTGATGCATGCAAGTTGGATCAATAATACTATCACATCTGTACTCAAAGGCACTTGCTTGTTGTTGCAAGAATACCACAGTAAAGGCTCCGCCTTCTATTAGTATTACTGCTGCCAGCGATAGTAGCATTACTATTGTGATAATAATATCTGGTCCTCTCCAATATTATTACCATTATTAGAATATATTGGATTAGGTAATTGTTGTACTTACAAACATAGGTAACAATATAGCTTACAGACATAGTTAACACTTCTGCTAGGAAGTGGAAATCTCTATAGAAATTAGAACAAAATTCAATCTCATTCATGAACATGAATGGACTGGTAATAGTATTAGCGATATTTGCAATAAATACGAAATATCTAGGAAGACATATTACAAGTGGAAAAATAGATACATAGAGCACGGAATAGACGGGTTGAAAGACCTATCTAGAAGGCCTCATAGCATCAAAACCAAAGTATCTAAAGAAATAGAAGAAACAATACTTGATTTAAGATTAAAGACCTTTGGTTACTAGTAGAATCAGGTTCAGATTAAAAAGACTTGGAGTATCATTGAGCAGTAGAACCATATACAAGACATTGAAAAAACATACTCTCAACGTTCTAAACTGTAAGGTAAAGAATAATAGAAAGTATAAGCGATTTGCAATGAAACATCCAAATGACATGCTTCAAATGGATATACTTGGACCATTTTACGTACGCTGTTCTAGCACAAGAAATTACATGATAAGCTGTATAGATGACTGTTCAAGAAAAGTTGCTAGCAAGTGGTCTGAAAGAAAGAGGAGCATTGATGTTTTGAATGTACTAGAGGAGTGGATTATGGATAACGGAAAGCCCAGGAAAGTTATGCATGACAACGGTAAGCAGTTTACATCTAAACTATTCAAACACTTTCTATATAAGAATAACATAAAGGATAAACCAATTCCAAATTCATATCCACAGTTACAAGGAAAGATAGAAGCATATAACAAGATTGTAAAGAATGAGTTCTTGACAGTTGAAGAAATAACAAGTATTGATGATGGAAAACTAAGGTATGATATGTTTGTCAAAGCATATAATGAAACTAGGGAACATGGTGGAATAAATGGTCTTACTCCTTCTGAAAGGTTTATACAAAGGTTAATTAAATCTAAGACATATACAAAAAGGAAGCAAGAAAGTGTAACCTATGTAGGTAATCAAAATTGTTACCCATCTGTGTAGGTTACAACAGGTAATTATGATTGTTTTTTCCTTACTAAGTTATTTCTAAAATATATACTATTATTATTATTATTATGAATGTGCATATATTTAACTTGTAATTTACGATGAATATCTGTTATTTTCATTTTGAGTTTTCAATTTTATTATATATCTATTACTATTAATATATCACCATGTAGAGCTAGAGGCAAGATGCCTCCCACCTACCATACGAGGTTACTCTCTGTGTATATAGTAAGGATATTTCGTAAGTCTTACCTTACTATGTATCCTGTTTGTACAGCAGATATAGTCATATACCCTTTCCGCGCTTATTGGTATTTGATAAAGGTTTTCTGTAATCAACGTTCGTTATTCAAATCTTGTAGATTCTAGGTTTGATTTATTTTGAGGAGGGTGAACTGAAAAAAACAGATTTTGATATATGGGATAGGAACCCAAAATCATTAACTTGGATGTTGGAGACATATCCCGCAATTGAAAAGCGACTTGCGGAAAAGAAAGAACTAAGAAAAAGGGATGGCAACATAAGCAAAGATACAATTACTACTCTTGCTCTTTCAAGGCTAACAGGATAGAAATATCGAGCAATACTTTTTGGCAATGAATCTAAATCATATACAAATAGATATGCTGTTGTTGAGAAAAATATTTGCATTATTCTATGTCTTTCGACTTCTTTCTTTGCTATAGTTACCAATTTTTTAATAATGATGGAATCGGCAATAAGAGAAATTATGTTCAAAAGTATGAATATTGAACACATTTAATTACATTTGTTTAGTTAGTTAATTAATTTAATTAATTAATGCCTTGCGATTGTCCCTAAGCTTGGTACTGAAGCAATACCCCCTCGGTCTAGACCTCAACTTTGAGTTACAGCAAGGGCACAATACACCATCAAATTTTATGAATAGGTCGCATATTTGGCAGCGTTTCTGTCCCATTGCGTAGTGGCTATTGCCATTAGCATTGCACCCTTCACCTTTTCTACAAGGTTTGATTGCTTGATACTTTGAACAGATCCCCTTACATGCCATTATTGTTTATCAATCTCAAACACCCGTAACCTCTGGGCTGTTTTAATCTTCCCGTAAACGTTCAACTTGCTGTTAATCCTTGTGGCGTATAATTCCAGATATTTCTCTGCCTCATCTCTCGACTCGAAAATTACCTCACCTCTAAAATAGCCATCCTCACCTGCATTAGCAAGGTGGAATATCAGTAAAACTCAGCAAGAGCTAGATGACATTGAAACAGAAACTATAGGGTAGGCATTAGTACTTAAGTAAGCAATTACATTCTATTAGCATGATAAAGGATATAGGGATTTGCAGAAATTGCGGAGTCGTTTTCGACTTGCAACGCAGGCAAGACAAAGATTGTCCAGTATGTCACCATGGGGAACACCTACCATTCAGAACTGATAAATAAATTTAATATCCCCTGGCATTCTTATTATATACTAACTCACTTACTTTAATTCACTTACTTAACAATTTATCTCTATCTATCTATCAATCAATCAATCAATATAATACGGCACGATTCGGACAAAGCGATACCGTCTTTATCAGAAAGAAGAAGAAAGCAAGAGAAGACATTCAAAGTGGGAGCGATATGTTATTGCCGCAATACTTTGGCTGGTAAAATTGATAACTAATAGTTTGGAAAAATTCAACATGAAAAGCAAGCGTGTTGTTCAAGGATATGGACTACTACAACAACAACAGTACACACATCACAAAATTACTTTACTGAACATTACGCAGCTATGCTAGTAGAGGAGGCTGATCAACTTTACAATAAACTAGTAAAAGATCTAACAAATAGGATTATTTATGATCCCGCTTTTAGGAGCAGTAATTAATCGCTACCATCAACGTATGACGATTATGCTCAAATCCTGTTGACAATAAAAATAAAGCAAAACGAGATTTGAAAAACATAAGATTTGAGAATAATTTGCACATGGAAAATTTAACAAATCACACTATGATGTTTTAAAAGATAAGATATCATGGCATGGTCATTCTATACTTGAAATTGTGATAGTATAGATGCAATATCATTGGAACGACCCTTAAAATTTCAAGGCATATAATGTAATATATGTTTATGAAAGACCAAATGTATATAGTCTGCTCAAAGTACGACTAGTGCTCATATGATGTATTGATTATTGATCTCATAGAGACCGGTCTCCGTCTAATCTATTAATCTACGCTTATAGCTGAGGTAATCTGTGGATAGAAAGCATTGTATCAGGTCAATGTGTATGTGTATCGCACCCGTTGCTTGAAGAGACATTGTTAGAATAAAGCATTTAAGCTGACTTTTGGTACAGTATAAAAAAATGCGATTAGGGATATTAGTAGCAGGAGCAAGTATCTTGTAGTAGGTATAGTAATTTTCCTGGCAACTCTTCAGATTGGCTCTTTTGTCAATACCTATTTCTAAAACATAAATCTATCTGGAATAAGATTGTAGTAGCTGACAGGCAAGTAACTGTTATGCTTGCTACTGATTCTTTATATTCTTATTTTCAAGACAAGTTTGCAACTACACATTACAACATGTTTGTTGGTCCGCCAGATTCAGGTAAAGGTGCTATATTACTGGGGTTCAAATATCTAGGTTATCGTGTTGTCCTTGCTTCTGACATGTCAGGTGCTAATCTTTTAGATCTGCTAAGTTCCATCGAAGCAAATCAAATAACGCTTGCAGAAGATGAATTAGACGATATATACAACGACCCTGATAAGTTAAGAATCTACAAGGTTGGATATGACAATACTTCAGTTATTCCAAGGACATTAGACGGTATACCAGGAGCAGAACTAACAGATACTATCTACCTTTTTCTTTAAGATTTTTGCCGCTGAAGAATACCCGGATGATAAGAAGTTAGAAGGCTTCAATGACAGAACTTTTAGGAAAAACTCTAAAAAGGGCAAGCCAGGAATTTATGCAAAACAATTATCTGAAAAGACTGATTCTAAAAAATATATACACGCACTATCAAAGATAGAATATCTAAGAAAACTTACACTTGTATTCAGATTACTTCATGGCAATGATATCATAGAACAAGTAAACACAAACATTGAAAGCCGTGCCTTGGAGTTAACAGGACCACAGATCCGTTTATTCAATTCAGAGAAATTAGGACAAACATCATCATCATCATCATCATCAAGAGTAGAAGAATCTGAAAAAGAAGACAATAATTCAATATTACATAATGAGATATTACCAATGTTATCGTCTTGTTTAAGACAAAAAGGTGAAGTTGCCAAAAAGACACTTGAAGCGACAATTTATGAAGCATTAAAAGAACTGCTAGAAAACGCAGAGAAAAGAGCCATTTTAGATGACGTAAATCCGATCCTGTTTCAGTACTTTCAAATGAAGTGATCTATGATAAAGTGTATGCGTTAGCAGATGGTTCTCCGGTCCCCGATAAAACTCACGTATTCTACTGTGTCGATCGTTTGAGATAAACAGTTTGGCATAATGGAATAAATCTGAATGTCAGTTACATATTTTTCTGCATTGCATTTAAATAGATTCCTCTTGTCAGAATAGGTCCTATGAGAATTCTACGTGAAAGCAATATGTATGGTAGCTGATTTAACAGTTTGGTGAGCGACCTCTATTGCTTTTATGATGGCTGTCATATTATTTGCCGCTATCTGAGTTCCCATAGCTGTAAGTTTGGTGGTTTTAATATGTGATGTAACACATCAGTACTACATATGATAATTTTTGATCTTTTATGTGCATGTCCAGAATAAATATTATCTTTTGGGGTTATAGTGTGATGAATACAAAAACAGCAGCGAATACTACAACAAAACACTGATAGTAGCTCTTGACACTTGCTGCGATCGTTGTAAAGAAAGATTAGCAGAGATATTTCAAGTTAATGGTGATTACTGTTTAGAATGCTGGCAGGGATTGACATATCCTGATGTTAAGATTAGTCTATCTTCTATACAATATAATCCCTTCACGGGTAAAAAATCTTCCATTAAATTTCTGAAAATATCAAACTTATTTCATTACCAAGAAGCCTAAAATTGTTAGCATCTTACCGTTTTGTCAATCAGATTCATTCGGTAAAGCTATGTAGGTAACACAATTGGAAAAAAGCATTAAGATCATTAGACATTTCTGAACTTAATGGCTCTCGTTTGTTTGTTGTTATTTCAATTCTTGTTGGTCAGTAGACCTGATCTTTGGTCACAGGAAGACGATTTATTATTTTTAAAGTGGGTAACAAATAAGCGGGATAGATGTTATCATACAATGGCCAGAGACTTGTCAGCACGTCCACATGAAATATTGAACCTGAAAATAAAAGATGTTGTATTTAAAAATGCAAATGGCTATCAGTATGCAGAAGTTCTGGTTAACGGGAAAACAGGTTCAAGGCACATACCTTTAATCCAATCCATTCCTTACATCAAAGATTGGCTATCAAATCAGCCAAGCAGGAATAACCCTAGATCTCCTATCTTCGTTAGCCTAGATAAGCATAGCATGGTGTTAGTTGACTCATAATTTCATAGTCAGAGTAACCATAATTACATAGAACTAGTACGTAAGCTGTTGGCAATATGATATAATATGATAGTTTGATATCTTATTTGAACAATCTACTAATGAATGTTATAAAGCAGAGATCCTAAAGATATTCACATTGCTCGAATATTATATCCTAATGTTACAGGTTCAAATTATATCGATAAAGAGGACAAAGATCGAAATCACAAACACAGACAGCTATATTTAAAACAATAAAATTGGAATATATTATAGCAACAAGCTTTGTCATACCCCATACTCCTTGTATATGGAGCAATACAAGGATATAAGTAGTAGTAAATAAAATAGCATGATAACTCTGTTTTCATGTAACTGATTAATAGTCATACTGCCTTGGATATTGTTACTTTACCCCCTAAAGTAAAAAATAATTCTTGTTTTTTTACGCTGCTAACGTCATTATATTTCTTATAGCAGACGGTATTTTGTCTATGTTTCCTTCAAAGATATGTTTTTGTATATGGTTTAATCCTTGGCTTTGTAGTATGTTCCATGCAGTTGTCACAAAGCTCATAAAACCAAATTTTCAGGAAAGGAGTCAAGAGATTCCTAGAACGCCTCCAAGATTACCATTAAAGATCAACGCGTTAAGGCCTAATTGTAACAACAGACAATGGAATACCATTTTGATCTGTGGGTACATGATGCTTTGTCCCTAATTTACCTGCTGAGTTAATAATTTTTCGGTGCCGAAAAAATTACCTTTAACGTAGTTATTATACCATATATTACTACTAATTGCCAATTATTAAAAATTACACCTTTTTTTGAGAGAAGTTCTTATAGTATACCTTATCAAGTAATTTTTGTACATAATGTCAAGATTATTTACAAGCTCTAATTCGATATTAGGAATAATAGAAGAAATAGAGACCTCTAAAATATATCCATCCGTCTACTGCATTCGTCGAAGCCTCGATGAAATTGAGGAGTCTTGCAAGATCCATATTGCAAAAAGGCCTTTTGCAACCTATAATAGTCAGAATGAACGGAGAAGATTTTGAAATTGTCGCTGGAAATAGAAGGTATAATGCGTGTAAAAAATTAGGGTGGAGAAAAATAATTTGCCACATAGTAGAATTAACAGACAAAGAAGCATTCGAGGTTTCATTAACTGAAAACGTGCAGAAACAGACGTTGAATCCAATCGATGAGGCTTTGGCATACAAAGGTTATGTTAAAGACTATGGATGGGGTGGCGCCTCTGATTTGGCAAGAAAATTGGGAAGAAGTATAAGTTATATATCAAAAAGAATATCACTCCTAGATCTTCCTTCTGAGGTAGTTAATTCGATTATGAATTCTACAATCAGCGCTAGCATAGCCGAAGAGTTAGTTTATGTCACAGACCAACAGAGACAATCAGAACTTTCTGAGCTAATTTCAAAAAGAAATATTTCCTTTAGGAAAGCGCGCTCAATTATAAAAGATTCCAAGAACGAAAATCCAACCATCTCTGAATCTTCCTTATCATTAAAAGAAGCCTGAGTTTGAAAAAGCCCAGAAAACTTTTGACAAATCAATAATCTCTGTGAGGATTGCTCTTAACAAGTTAGGATCGATTATCCAAGATAATGATGAAAATTGGTTGATTTATGAGATATTAATGCAACATAAAAACATGCTTCATGATCAAATAGATCTTCTAATAAAACAGAAATACAAGTATAAACAAGATTGAAATTTCTTATTCACACAGGCCTCTGAGAATTGAACCTACCAACCAAGAGAGATTTAAGGATATAAAACAGATTGTAGCCACCTTTTAATTTTAGTTCTAGCACATTCTCTTTATTAGCTTGATGTAATGTCTATGTTACTCCTGTAACATGGCTATTTCTCTATGTCTATGCACATCTGGCTATTTCTCTAATCGTAGTATTTCTCAAACAAAGCCATGCCATAAACCTCAGAAAAAATTCGGTATAAACAGGTCAGGTGGCATAGCGTAAAGAAATTCCTGACAAACTCATCTCTACCTTGTAATGCTAAAACTGGTATTAGCAGAATATATCCCACAATTTGTGCTAACACTAAAATTACCTTCTTTTGCATTGCCTTCTTGTTGATTCCATTTGAAAGTTCTTGATTCGTTCGGATTTAATTCAGTCAATACTTGTATTGCTACTAGTGGATAGCTGTCTCCTGTGTCCAGATTTTTTATCTTTAAATTAAGCGCCGACCATCCGGAAATGTTAAGGACTCACTTCCATTGTTTTTTATAGTAATAGTAATCGATTCTGCAAGGCTATATACCTTCTTGTCTGTAATAATTTGTAGAGGCCTGATTCCTGCATCTGCCATCTTCTGTTGTCTCATATTATCAATAACATTAACATCACTTAAACAATCCTTATCAATACTGACACTTTGAATCAAGTATGCATTAGATAACGGTTTTGCATTCACATTATAAAGGCTACCTACAATTAAGTTTATCAAAAACAAATAGGATCCTATTACTGCTGTAACTGGTTTTGTATTTATCATAAAATTATTATTTTGGTGCTGTTCCAGCAGTTTTATAGGCTTCCAGGTACATTCCCTTGACCATGTATTTTAAAGTCAGTAGCATCTATTCGATCATCAATATGCTTCTGAAGTTCAGACAATGAGTTAAACGACTTGCCACATAGACATCTATAGGGCTTGGCTTTATCTACAATTGAAGACATATACAATGGAATTCTATATTGTTAACAATATAGAAGTTTCTATTAAGTAGTCGATGTTTTTATATTCATGTTATTAAGGTCTAAACCAAATATATTCTTGCGTTGTAGAACTATATTTATGTAGTTTTGAACTATAGAGTAATAGCTTATTAGGTAGGAGATCTTTGAAGTTATAGATGGAAAGAAATAGTTTATACGTAAAATTTACTCTACCCTTAGCAGTATTAACCATACTATCATTGGTTAGTCCTGGTAATGTTGTAGTTAACGGAAGCGTGGTGCATCCAGCATATGCACAAAGTGTCGCCTCGACAAATACAGCTAATATCACGGCTCCTGTTTCTGGGGCCAATATCACAAATACTGCTGGCACATTAATACCTAATGTGTATATAGTAACAGTAAAAGATAATGCGACATTTGATACTCAGGCTTCAAATACAGCTATTAGAGCTTTAAGCAATGAAGCAGAGAACAAAGGTATACAAGTTACTCAGAGTCTTGCAGCAGCAGGAGCATTTATTGTAAAAACCCCTCCAAATGGAATATCAGCTCTTGATGATGTAAAAAAAGACTCTCGCGTATGGCAATAGAACAAGCCCAAACAGTGGTAGTGTCAAGTCAATCTGTGCCAACGGGTATCCAAAGAATAGATGCACAACCAGCAGGCAGCGAGCAGCCACAACGGCACTGGATGGAAATGTAACTTCTAACCCTGTTAATGCTAGCATAGGCATAATAGACACAGGAATCGATCTTAAACATCCAGATCTAAATGTTGTTAATGGTGTCACCTTTGTACCCAATACAACTACTGCTAATGACGATAATGGCCATGGCACTCATGTTGCAGGAATAGCGGGGCAAAGAATAATGATATAGGCGTAGTCGGTGTGGCTCCAGGCGCCAAACTATGGGCAATAAAGGTTCTTGCTGGAAATGGCGCAGGTTCGTCTGCGGATGTTTTGAGGGGAATCAATTACGCAATTGAACATGCAAAAGAATTAGATGTTATTAACCTAAGTCTAGGTGGTGGCTTTTCGGTTGCAGAAAATACCGCGATAAGACGCGCGGTTGAAGCCGGAATTACAGTCGTTGTTGCAGCTGGAAATGAGCACGTTGATGCCTCAACTACTTCACCAGCCAGTGCTCCTCAAGCGATAACTGTCTCAGCTGCAGTTGACAGCGACGGCAAATGTGGAGGACTTGGAATGCCGACATCTAGAGGGAAGGGATGATAGCTTTGCTACTTATAGTGACTATGGCAAGATAGTAGATATTATGGCACCCGGTACATTGATAAATTCAACTTGGAAGGATGGTGGATACAAAGCCGGACTAAGCGGTTAAGAGTATGGCCGCACCACACGTGGCAGGAGCTCCGAGCATTGTATAAATCAGTTCACCATAGTGCAACCGCAAATCAGGTGCTAGATGCGCTTTTAAGTATAGCTTCTACACCTACAACGGTATGTAAGGCCGGCGCTAATGGTCACGGCTATCTGGTTGATAGATTTGCCGATCTAGATGACGTAGCAGAGCCATTGCTGGATACACAGGGCTTGGTAGATAGACACTAATAGATAGAGTGGACTGTTTTTGGAAATTAATCAAAAATTTCCGCCACTACCTATTTGTTAAGGTACATGTTCTTTACTAGTAACTACCTATTGTTATCAGGAAAATAAAAGAACTGAAAAATTGAAAAATTATCTCCAACATCTGCTATCAGTTTCATTAAGAGGGTTCTATTCCTACGCACACACTTGGTGCTACACTTGCGACCTGAGGATCGTGTTTTAGATCGTCAATTATCTTGTTGAGTAACTGCTGATTTGAAGATTTTATTACGAGAATCCCAAGATTCTCTAATACAATAATCTCTTTTATGCCTGAGCGTGTAAGCTTTTGGGTTAGATTATTAAGTACAGTTTTTACGGTAGTGGGGTCACGCAATGCATGTCGCTTAACGTTACATCATATTGCCCAGATATATAACAGGATTTATTTGACAGACCAATTTGTGAGGCGAATGGTATCGAAGTCTTGTTATTAAAGATAGTATTTTTATTATCAGTGGTAGTGTTATTTGCAGCACAGGCCAGCACCAAATACAAAATAACGTGGCTCTATGAATTTCTCAGAATCTCCACCCTGAAGAGTGTAACCAGAACCTGTCCAAAGGTTAGTTGAATTATTGTAATTCCTTACCCTAATATAATCACCCCATCGTTCATCGTTAGGCCCGCGCGTTCCTTTAATCAAGGGCATCATCTGCCAAAATTTATCTGAAAAGGTTTTTGTTGTAGAATTGTAATTAATAGAACCTCCAGAATGATGGATGCCTGCTGCCTAAGCTTGGATAAATGTCACCCCCACCAAAGAAAGCCATTATTCCTAGATCACCATTTTTGTTAGGCATAACATATCCATATAACCAAGCAAAATCCGGACTCCAGATATACGGCCTGCCGAGATATGCCATATTAGTTGTTCTATTGAATATTGCAGCATTTATGTATGGCCAATTAAAAGTCGCATTGTGTGTTGACTCCCCTCCCTGGCCAGCAGGCCAAATGAAACCAACAATATCTCCCGAGACCCATCCTTGCATATTTAGAAAGCTATTTGCGCGCTTACACCAGTTGCTGCTGTTATTGGTTCCAGTTGGACATTGTCCATTTCCATCTCTTATTACTGACCATGCAGGAATATGCCGATCATAATAAATGACGCTTGTCCAAGGAAGAGACTCATCCCATTCATATATTCTGGTGAGATTATTTGAAAGATGGGCTGCCCAGTACATGGTATCAGTTGCTCCTTGGACTGGCGCAAAGCTCTTAGCTCCAGAAGAGTCTTGGTAATAGTCAAATTCTGGTTCTATTCTTCTTTTCAGATCGTCGAGAGAAATTCTTATAATAAGTGTATGAACAGGAATCTTAAATCCCAAAAAAGCTGGTTCAACGTTTCGTTGAATATTTGTAGTAATATAGAGATGTTTATTCGCTAATGCTAGCTGAGGATAATCAAACCATTGTTTCGTCCATGTACTATCTATGTCGGTAGGCTTTACACCATAAAACGTCCAGTTTTTTAAATCGGAGGAAATACCCAATGCAATAAAGTTTTCTCCGTTATTGTCTACAGCACCTTGTCTATACCATATAAATATATCATGGTGTGGATCGTATATTACATCTTGATCACAACAAATATGCTTATCCATAGGATCGTTTGTAGGATCAATATATCTCCATGTAGTTCCATTATCTTTGGAGCTAGCACTATATTTATTACCTGTGTAAAATACTATTGGTCCATTACTTGCTTGACTAGGTTCATCGACCAGACTTAGCTTGCCAGGTGTAACTGTTTTGTTAATAATAATCCGTATAGGATCTGAAATGTTTTTATTCTTAATCAAAGACGATGTATTGTTCTTAGCATCTATGGTTGGTACATTGCTGTTGATTTTGCTCTCTAAAATCCGCATATTACCAGTTGTTGTTTTATTTTGTACTAAAGCATCACTCTCAGTATTATTAATAGGTGTCCGAGATATAGGCTCTGGCCCCCCAATCGTCTCATTGGATAATGGTACTTTTGGGCTAACTAATGTTTCATTTATTGATTTTTCTGTTTCTTGACCCTGTTCATCAGTTAGTGCTGGTGGGGTAGGAGTTCCTCCAAGAATGAATAACGCGGGTGGACCTAATTTTTTAGTTTTATTATCAGATGGACCCCCACCAGCATTAGAGTCATACTTCACTCCAGAGGAAGTGAATGAAGGCTGTTGAGCTGCTACTATATTTAATTGACTTAAACCAACCAGATCGATATTTATTAACAATATGAAAGCGAGTGATATCGTAACTATTGTATAGGAGTGAACATTGAGAGCGAAAATCATTAACTTAAAATATTAAAATACATATTAAAATATTTCTAATATTTCTAATAATGATGGTGCATCGGAAAGATATAAGATCTTGGCTATGTCCAGAGGGAAAACGTTTATTCTGGTTACTGCCTTTCTTAAACTGTGAAATATTGGATAGCATTTTGATACAAGTAAAAACATCTTTTGTTTCCTTTCAGCACCCTTGTACAGTTAAATTTAAAAGAGCTTTTTTTAGGAAACCATTCTAGCCTTAAGTTGTTCCTCCCTGAAAAAACAGGGCGCAAATAGATACAACAAGTATAGGAGATATAAAAAATAGCGATAAAGCCCTTAATGAACGTTTGAAATCTTTCCACGTTGTATTTAGACCTATGTCGCACCATTCTTTTTCCTCTACTTTTCCAGGTTCCTGACATCCATCTCACACCACCAAGATATCTCAAACGACTCACTCGGATTGGTACATTTGTCTTGCTGCATAACTGTATACTGGAGGATGAGTCCACAGTAGTTGCTTCATGGCGAAAATAAGGATTATGAACATAATGCTCCATCGATAATTTCGTAATTCTCTTTGTTTTTTCTCTTGTCTTTGCTTGTCGCTTCCGTTTAAAGATCTTGGTGTCCGCAATCATCATAGAACGTTAGGTACGTTAGGTTCACTGAAACAGACCCAAATTTGGCAAGTTGTCTACATCCCATAAAGCTTAAAAACATCTCATTTCTAACGAAGGTATGGTTGGGGAGTTAAACTATTTATACGAAATGGCGGACAAGTTATCACATAACTTATATTCTAAGGATGGATTGACGGCGATAAAAAGCGGTCAAACACGAGGCGAATATCATAATGGCTAAAAGATTTTTTGTTACTGTTATAGCACAAAGTAAGATTGCCCTTTCAAGCTTGCACAGATCTGGATTAGATCTGTTTCAATCAACGGCACAAGTAAACGAGCAAAAAGAATTCATTATTGAGGGACTTTTGACCCTAGATGAGATCGGCAAGCTCGTTGAGAGCGGTTACAAGGTCCTTGTTAAAGAAGAGTCGTCAAAGCAAGCTCGTGCACGAACCGAGGCGATAGGATTCGAGCAGTGGAAAAAAGCGAGCAGAAACCAAATTAAGAAAAACTAGAGAAACAAGTGAAGAATCATCTCAACCTACAGGATACCTTACCTCTGACGGCATTGAATCAGCTCTTTTACATATTCACGATAAGTATCAGTCAATCACTGAAGTTGTAGCTGTGCCTGAGCCCTCACAAGAAGGACGTATTTCTAGAGCCATTAAGATTTCTAAAGG
>CAWGVG010000038.1:0-9643 GCA_963825865.1 uncultured Nitrososphaeraceae archaeon
GATGTACATCATCCTATAAAGAATAATAGTTGCTGCTGTTGATTCTCTTTAATTGCTTTATTTGATCAGTTCTGTACAAAGATCATATTTTGAAAGCCCATACATAAGCTAAGGAGAAGAAGGAGAGAACATAGAGCATGGCCACCATAAGCTAACCTAAAGCTCTTACCGAAAATGTAGAATACATAATTAAAAACTCAAAAGCATTGGGCTAGTAAGTTACTAATGATATGGAAAGCCTGCGACGTGTCTCAAATCATGGTTGAATTCATGTATCAACATTAATTGGTCGCGATTTAGGTTAATTCCTATTGGTGCAAATAAGGCCTGCGCTAACTGTCCTTGGTCGTATCCTACCATGTATTATTATTATTGATCGGAAAGAACCTTACAGGTGCAAACACTGCATAAAAGACATATGCTGTTGTTTGAATATTCATGCAGAAACAGGATAGATTAGCATGGCTTTATTTGCGAGGGTCTTTACTATTGTAGCATCCGAGACCTATAGAAAAACAAAAAAGAGGAAAACGAGTTAGATAATAGATCTATTGCGTAATTACGAAAGAAAATCTCTTCATGATGGTCAGTTTTGCTCTTTTTTTAGAGTGACATCCCACCATTAGTTCGTATTATTCTGAAATTTACCAATCCTGAAACAATGTCAGAAGCATGATCATATCTTCCAAGCCTGTTTCTAAATTTAGTACCCATTATTCCGAACTTTTTAATTCTGCTTACCGTGTGCTCGACTATTATCCTTAGTTTGGAATACTTTCTATTGTATCTCTTTTCTCCATCTGAGAGTTCACTTTTCCTTTTTTTTCTAAATGGCAGTACATACTTTACAGTGGGAAAGTCATTCTTAACTCCCAAGTAGCCAAGGTCAAGGACATTTTCAACTTAGCGGAGTTATAGGATGTTTATTTTTGAAAATCTCATAATCATGTATTCTTCCCCGATCATGACCTGTTTTGTGTAGTATGGTACCCTCACTGTTTACCATATATTGTGTCTTGATAGTATGCTTCCTCTTTTTGCCAGAGTAGTAGCTCTTCCTTCTCCTTTTGTTCTTTGGCCTTGGTATCTCCTGTTCGGAAGAATCTATGAAAGCCTTGAAGCCTGGAAAGTACTCCTCAACTTCATCTATGGTTCTAAGCCTTCTTGTACGTTTATACAACTTCTTTGGCAGCGGGATACACTGCTTGATAAGTGGTTCTATAATGGATATATCTCTGCAGATATTACTCTGGTCAAGATCAAATAGAAATCCTGATAATGTAAAGGTAATGTACAGTCTGTAATAGACTAGAAGCATCAAGAATCTTTCTTTGGCTTTCAGCTGAATGGTCTACCAGCACCAATATCTCTTTTTCTTTTCCTATTGGAAAGACGCTTTCTTTCATGCTCATCATATTTCGATTCTATTTCTTTAGCAATGACATCAAATTCTGATACAGCCAGTCCAGTAAACGATTTAAATAACAACGGCCTTCTTGATAGGCGAGCGTAAGACATCAACTGAGTATGTAATATGAACGGATCAATGGAGAATAAAGCTCTAAGCTTTCAATTACGCAAGAGGTCTAATGACTAATAATTATAAAACTATAACTCCGTTCAATAGTAGTAACTTTTGAGGATCCAAAGGATCCACCAAAGAGTAGTTTTAAATTCAAAGCATTACTCAGATTTTTATAGTAATGGCTTTTGCAAGCTACTAGTGTCGCCATCTAACAGTAATATCAAGAATATTTCAATTAGTTTATTCCTATTTTTTCTTGCAGGACTGTGTGAAATCGGTGGCGGGTATCTTGTTTGGCTATGGTTAAGAGAAGATATGAGTTGGATTTTAGGGATTATTGGCGGCTTTATATTGTTTGTATACGGGATAATTCCAACTTTTCAACCATCTCATTTCCACCGAACTTATGCAGCATATGGTGGAATCTTTATCATTATGGCAATATCTTGGGGTTGGATATTTGAAAGAATTGTTCCTGATATATTTGATATTGTAGGTGCAGTTATTGCAGTTGTTGGAGTCATAGTGATATTTTACATGCCTAGAAAGGATGACGAGAGATCAATATGGTCAAAACAACAATAGCGTTAATCATAGTTACTTTGGCATTGTTTTTTGCTGCAGCAATTGCAGAGATTGGTGGAGGATATCTTATCTGGTCATGGATAAGGAAAAAGAAAACATTAATTCTGGGTTTAGTTGGGGGAGTAATCCTATTTATTTATGGAATTATTCCAACACTACAACCTTCAAACTTTGGAAGGGTTTATGCAGCCTATGGTGGAATATTCATAGTTTTCTCTATTCTCTGGGGAGTATTGATAGACAAAAAGAAGCCAGACAGATATGAAATCATTGGATCGTTAATTGTGCTAGTGGGAGCAGTAATAATATATTATAGTCCTCGCTAACTGGCAAGACAAAACACTGCTTAAACAATAAGCTAAAACATTTTCCTTTTATATTCTACTGTCTCATCATAGAATTCTAAATTTGCTTATATACATTGTAAGTCTAACCTGATTCAAGTCAGGATATCAAAATCATGTCCTCAAGGAGGAAGAACAAGAATCGCTTCTCATCAGAATACACTATGCTTTCAATCCTTGAATATCTGTATGTAAACGGACAAAAGACACCTGTAAGCAAATATAACATCGTAACAAACACTCCTGGCATCAGACAACAGAGGGCAGATAGAGTAAACCTTATGATGGATTCACTTGAGCATAATGGGTATATAAAATCAGAATATACCTCTTCCAATGTCATATTCTATAGGATAACTCAAAAAGGCATAGAGGCATACGAGAAATGGATTAAGGATTTTCTTGACTTTTCTAGAAGCACAAATATTACTACTACCACCCATCAATAATGAACATATAAAAAATAAAAGCAGGAATACTGGTGACGGTGTGGAATAGGATAAGCCATTAAACAGCGGATGGTTGTTCTTGTGGGGAAGATTGAAATGCTGATGAGGATGGTTTTGCCATCACAACAAGGAATTTTATACCTCCTCTCTTCTTCCTTCTATGGTGTGATGATACGTTGATTGCGTATTGTTTGGCATCTTCTGCTACATCCTCTCCTATCATTAACCCCAAACCAATTTGATTATTTGTCATCGAATTATATTGTGATAACGAATATGTGAAAACCTCTACAGAATGTCTGTCTACAGTCCCATCGATAATCTTGATTATTATGGCACCATATTCTTTTAAAACTCTCTTAAGATAATTGCTTATATTACTGCTATTTCTGCTGCCACTACCGTCGCTTAATACGTGATCTGCGTCAATCAAAACATCGAATATCAATTCATTTACCGACACATTTAGAAATTCACTCATATCATTTCTTTTTGAATGGATATATTCTTGAAGTGGTTCACTAATTTGCTGTATTGAGTTGGGTAAAGCAAGGATTGCTTCTTCTTTACTTCTATTTGTCATGGCAATGTTCATTGTAGTCACTATCGTGTTTCTTTCAAACATGTCTGTCCATCTATCAAGCGTTCTCCTTGATTTTAATAAAAGTATAATCAATGGCACTAACACTGCAACCAAAATAACAGATAAAATAACATCGACTACATAATCAACATCATGTGAGTATAGATATTCCAACACGCCAAGTGTATTCAATATTGAGACAACAGCCATGGCTACTATAATAGCCATGATAAGTAAGAGATTTTTTTCAATAGCATGAATCAACCTCGTTGACTCATGGCCATATTTGCTAGTCAATATGGTAGATGAGGAAAAATCATAATTATCATTATTATTATTACTACTATTGCCTTTGCTGTTATTATTAGACACGTCGTTTCTGCTTGTTCTTTTCATATGTTCTTGATAACAACAATCTTCTATGTAGTCAAATATTAAAGCACCTTTGGAACTAAGTTCCAAGTCATTGTAACTACGTTGTTATAGTGTTATTATAGTTGCAATTTATTCTTAATTGTAGTGTAATATATGACAAAGAGATTTTCAATTTGCTGCATTCTGTCAGCATTGACACTATCGTTGGCAGTTGCATACATCACTATGACAACTCCTTTTTTTGGAACAACTACAAGCCTTGTATCAAAGGCATCTGCTCAGGAAACACCTGAAGAAAGGGCATATGAGGAAAATAAAAATGTGCAAAATGGATTTTCACCAGTAAATCCTGAATTGAGTAGGCAGCAAGCAAGCAATAAATCATTCAGAAAATGTAGCAGGAGGTTCTATCAACCTTTCTCCTAAAAGTCTGATTCAATCAGGCTCTCCATTACTAGGCAATCCATCTGCTCCAGTTACAATAGTAGAATTTGGAGACTTTCAATGCAAATTCTGTGATAGATTTGCTAAAGAAACAGAACCTAAAATTAATGCAACCTACATCCAAACTGGCAAGGTTAACATGGTATTCAAGAATTTTGTAACTCATGGCCCTGATTCAATCACAGCTGCTATGGCGGCACAATGCACAAACGACCAAGGAAAGTTTTGGAATTTTTATGACATATTATGCTCTGTTGCATAATTCATTAGGATTTTAGGTTATGCAAACCGTTAGCTAGGTCATTCGATTGAACATGTTATACAGAGCTGCCTTTAGGAGGATTTCTTTTACCATGTGAGGAAACTTTCTAGCTGTTACATGTTCACCAAATGTTCTTTTAATGGAAGAGAATGCTGTTTCTGCTATCCACCTGTACCCATAGCTCACGCTACGCTTCCATTTTTTGAGGTTTGTCTGTTGTTGTCTTACTACAGACATATTCCTAGCATGACAGTTAGTTGACTTGACCTTGGAATTACTTCTTGTCTTTATACCAGGCTTAATGTGGTTCTTTGATAGGTATCTAAAATTCTTATTGCTGTCGTACATACCATCTGCTAATATACCCTTCAGATTATTATTTTCAGAAGCATTGTCTACTAACTTCTTTAGCATCTTACCATCATGTACCTCTTCACTTGTTACCTCCAGAGATACAATTCTTTTCTTCTCGATATCAACTGCTATGTGTATCTTTAGATATCCTTTTCTGACATGCCATTTGTGGTGCATCCATTCCCCTCGATTAGCTACCTTAATGCCGGTGCTGTCTAAAGCAATGACAATATCATTTCCTAATTTTTCATCGATTTTAATCTCTAGCCTGTTTATACGTCTATTAAATGGGACTATAATGTGGTGTGTTTGATACTTCTTTACTTGCATGAGCTATGACTACACCCAGCTCTGTAAAGTTAAGATATTTTCTCCTTGTTATAATAATATGCAAATAGATTTAACCATTTTTGTACGTGCTTCAGCTTGCAATTTTTCTTTCTACATGGAAAATAATCGTCAAAACATTCAGTTCTATCCTTTATGTACTGTATCGTCCTTTCTATGATACTTTTCTCATATGAAGAATGGATGTGATGATTTAGTTTCAAGAATTGACAGGCTTGTGGATACCAGGTACCGCCATCGGTAGAAACCGGATGTTCTCCATATATTCTTTTATAACGCTCGATAGAAATCGCTCTGCCACAAACATATTTCTCTCTTTTGATATATTCAATCTTAGAACCTCTTTACTTTCAGGCTCTATGGCAACCCAAAGCCAAATTAACTCAGAACCAACTTTGATTTGGGTTTCGTCGAGTATGAATTCGAATATCTTGGTCTTCCTATAGAACAATCTTTTAGGATTATACTTTTGAATCCAATCTCTTATAGCAGTATGGCTTCTTGTAACAAATTTGGATATGGCCTTAGAAGTATTTCTTAACGAAAGACCATTAAAATAAAGATGCAAAGCATATACTATGTCTTCAGGTTCGGTTCTTTTTCTTGGTATATCATATATAAAAAACGAGAAAGAAACCTATAGCTTTTTCCTTAACTTTACAGAGCCGCCCTACACCCTGTGTTTGTCTATATGGTAGATGGAAATATGCTCTCATGTAACCTAGAAGCTGAATAAATGAATTTGGGTAGCAGTAGAGCTCACCAACCTTACCAAGGTTCATTTGACATAATTCATGATCCCATCGATCAAGTACATCAAAATCCAAGAGGTACTTGACCACGCCTAACTAGTGATTCATTATAGCAAGGCCAGTCAACCATACCAGAATAATTAATACTAGCAAGTGAAATGGTGAGTGGTCAAATAAGTATCACTTACAAGATAATTAATCATGCAACAAAGCAACATATTATACAAAAATCAAGGTGAAGAAAACTCTGGTTGGGCTAGTGTAGACAATTTGAAAAAATTAGCATCATCACAAATACCCGGATTAAACATACAAAAGTTTGATTCCTGTCTTGATAGTGCAAAATACAAATCCTTTGTAGATAAAGATAACGCATTTGCAATTTCATCAGGCTTCCAAGGAACACCTACATTCATAATAGAAAGGAGTGATGGTTCTAAAGCAGAAACTTTACTTGGAGTCTACCCTTTTCCTTCATTTCAAGCAATAATTGATAAGAAGTTAAGTGATTGAGGTGGTTAAGGCAATTGGAAAGAGAGAATAAGAAAAGTAAATCGATAAGAACATCCACCTCACTGAGAACAGGATTGTTATTATTATTGCGACGACCTTTCCTTATTTTCTTTTCAATAATAAAAATGGTCTTCCTTTCGAATTGGCTATACATTGCTTTGGGAGCAGTAGTGTCGTCAATATTCTGGATTATATTTAGTGTTTTTGACCAACTACTCTTTTTCACCCCCGTCTTTGTATTTTATTTACCTGATGACGCAGTATTAGGATTCATTATTTCTAGTATAACAGCAGTCCTTATGGGGATGATTGTAAGCATGAATGTATATGTATTGAAACATTCAAGAGGTTTGAAGATAGGTGTTGGTTCATTTTTTTCAGGCTCGACTTTAAGTGTGATTTCAAGCACATGTGCAAGTTGTTCATCAATTGGTTTTCTCCTTGTTTCCACATTTGGTGGAGTAGGCGTAACAGCATCGACCTTTCTCTCAAATTATCAGACCCCTCTGCGTATTGTTTCCATAGCTCTTTTGGTATGGGCACTATATTCAATAAGTAACAAACTGACTAAGAGCTGTGTATTAAATTATAGTTTAGATAATGGAGCGAATAAAAGCTAAATTTTATGCTCTTGCTATCATGTGATGGTGACCTTCAAAGACCTAAAGAATAAGCTACTGGTTATTTCCCACAAGAAATGTGCTTGTTTTTATTAGCTAGTGCTGCATCACTTCCCTGATTGAATCATTTGATAATGTTAATCAGTAAACGCCATAGATTTATGCCCTGTTAACTTATTCATATGGCAACAAATAAGTAACATAATAGAAACAGGCCAAATTCAATCTGTCTTGTAGCTTGTAAAGCAAGCAAGTGAAAGAATTTGATATTCTTTTATTTTAAATCTCTTTAATGTATAGTTGGTTTTATGGTCTATCACTCGTTGATCCTAGTATAGACTTTTCTGAATTTGATGCATGGTGGAAATCTTTTACTCCTTCTATAGAATATGATCCAACATATATTCAAGCAGTTGTACCTTAGCGCGTAAAGAGGCTTCCATGAATTCCTTAATTCAGGAGTTATTTATAATAATGATTCATCTCTTGCTATCATCTTTTGATGACGATGAGACATTCAAAATGCCAGATCTGTATAATGTTTGTGCCATATGGTTAGTTAGTCAAAATCTCTAAAAAAGAGATATACTTATCTTTTAGCAATCTTTATGCCGGTAAAATGAGCGTTGAAGAAAACATGCGACTGATGAAGATGCTGGATGATGCGTGGAATGCCCAGAACTCGGATACATTTTACGAACGTCATACTGAAGATGTCGCCGTGGTACTGGCCTGGTAAACCTGAGCCAACAAGAGGGCGACCTTACATAAAAATGAAGCTATAGAATTTTTCAAGGCATTTCCTGATAACCATATTGAGAACGATCCTATACGGTACTTTTTGGTCAAGGTGACTGGACTTGCTCAGTAGCCTTATTCACAGGTACTCCAAAGGGCCTATGATGGGGTTTGATAGAAAAATGATTCAGCCTACAAATAAAAAATTCCGAATAGACTTCTACACAGTAGCGCACTGGAAGGATGGCGAGATTGTAGAGGAGAAGCTCTTCTATGACTTGGTAGGAATGTTGAAGCAGATAGGCGTCATGCAGTAAATAACAGAAAAAAATCATTCATAGATGCTACAAACAGAGAGAGCATAAAACAAGCACTAGTATTCGAGGGAACTTGGTGTTTCCCCTTGGAATCTCGACATATTAATAACATGCTATAGTCGTGCTCATTTTTTGTCTGGAGTGTAGAGGACACTCAATGATACTTAGCTTGCTCCGCGATAAACTTGGAGTAATAACCAGCCTCTGGATCATCCTGTACGTGCTCTTGAGCTCGTTCTCGACATTCCTATTGGTTGTCGCATACTGGCTGTCCAGGTTTTGTGTGCACTCCTTTATGGTGAAACGGTCAACTGTTGCCACTAGTTGGCCAACTAGCTAGTAATACTTTCCATAGCATACTATTAAACAACAACAATGACAAGCAAGAATATATAAGAAATTGGATGGTTTATCCAACGCTAAATGTTATATAGAACCTGCAGGAAAACGTTGCCAGTCTCTCTCGCTCTTTCTTTTTGAATCCATGTTATCATCGTCTCTCTCTTCAAGTTTCATTATTTTCTCATCATGTTTCTCTTTTTGCCTTCTTTCTTTGATATCGTCTATCGCATGTAAAGCAATCTAATCATTACATATTGTATTTCTTTTCTTTCTTTTTACTTTTCCATACCAAAGTTACTACAACTATAGGACCGATTATTCCTGCTAGTAATGCAGGAAGAATCAACGGATTCAAATTACTCGCATTTATGGTGCCAAGTGGCTGAAAAGGAACAAAGACATTGAATGATGCCAAAGTAGGAGAATCTTTTGAATCTATTTTAGATATGACCTGATATGAGCCTGAATCAGGAAATAGATATTTTACGGAGAAATCACCATCAGGGGCCGAGATATTAGTAAATTTAAAAGATCTTGTTGTCCTCCAGAATTAGTTATACAACAATCCTTGCAGAGAGATCCTTCAAATGGCTACCTGTTTGTAGATCCAGTACATTAAACTTTAATTCAGTAGGTGTATCTATTCCAGGATTTTCTGGTGAATATGCAAACTGGATCTTGAGATTGTTTAATTTATCTATCCATGTTTGTGTTCTGTTAACAGAAGAAGAGGAAGAGGAAGTTTGTCCAAGAGGAGCATTATCTAGAGATAAAATAACAATAACAATAATTGCTATCATAATTATGAACAACAACGATGCATACGTGAGTTGGTATGCGTCAGAAGAGAATGCCAAAATACGCAAATGGTTCACTTACAACCACCACTTCATTAAGACATGGATGCCATTGATTAACCTGAAGACATTGATCCCATTGAACCCTTCATCGAACCTATTCCAGGTTGCAAGGTAAAATTCATCAGTCCACTAGATGCCTGTCCGCTTTTGCTCACTTGATCTGCAATATGAATTATAGTACTCTTTGGTAACATAACATGAATTATATCCATGTCAGGATTCGAGTTGTCCA
>CAWGVG010000039.1:0-17417 GCA_963825865.1 uncultured Nitrososphaeraceae archaeon
CATTACTTTATCAGTCGATAAAATTTTCGAGGCGTTCTTTTCGATGATGTTAACAGGTTTACTTGCACGTATTTCGTTAACAACATATCCACACAAGACTACAAGTGCCTCATTTGTATTAATTTTCAAATTCCTTGCAAGTTTTTCTTTAATTATTTCTACTGATGCATAGAATATTCCTTCATCAGATTTGTCCTTATAGTCAAAAATTTGAGTAAAGGGCGGGGTATCTCGTTCCCCTTTTACTATTACTTTAACAGAAATCATTTGCCTCTTCGTTTAGGAGGTTTAGCCTTGGGCGCTTTTCCAAAATCATATGTGTGTCCTGTTCCATGATAAAATTTTGGTCTCACTGGATTGCCTTCGATTTGGCCTTTCTTTGTCAAAGCCAATCCTGCTAAAAGCTCCACGATTAACCTGTTGGCTAGTCCTGATGTAATACCCCCATTATAGGAATTCTGATCGCTAACATCATAATTGGGCGCAACTTCTACGAGATCAAATGCAAATTTATCTGGATCAAAAGAAGTAGACAATAATCGCATCAATCTCATCCCTTCCCTAGAAGTTAATCCATTTGGCTCAGGCTCACCTGTTCCAGGAGCATATGCTGGATCAAAGGTATCTATGTCCCAGCTGATATAAACAGCATCAACATTATCATTAGCCCTATCTGCTGCCTCCTTTGCAATCTGATCTATTCCCATCTCTTCTACATCCAACATGGTAAACCATTGAAAGTCCTGATCTGCCATCCATTTGTAAATCTCTGGTCCAGGCCAATAGCCTCTAGGACCGATCAATGTATAATTCTTCCCTTTAAGGCATCCTAATTCCATAATTCTACGTATGTGTGCTCCATGATCATACTTGAAACCACATAATCCCTTGGGGAGCACAGTCTGCATGAGTATCGATATGAATCATGCCAATATTTTTGTATTTTTTGGCAAATGCTCTAACATTTGCAAAAGTAATGGAATGGTCTCCGCCAAGCATGACTGGAATTCCGTCAATATCTAATACTTCTTTTACCTTGTCGGTCATTCTCTTATGTGATTCAATTACATCACCAGGGGATACAATTACGTCACCATAATCTGCTGCTTTAAATACTCCAAATGGATCCACACCTGTTTCGATGTTAAAGTGCTCATATGGTGGAGATGGCACGGTTGAGGCAGCACGAATAGCCCTTGGACCATACCTGGCACCGGGACGGATAGTTGTACCAAAATCGAATGGTTCTCCAATAATAGCTACATCTGGTTTAACTTTATTTAATTCCTCGCGGTTTCTAAGCCAAGGTAATTTCAGAAATGTAGGAATTCCCACAAAAATTGGCTCGTCATTACCCTTGTATGAATCGCCATAAAATTCCATTCCCATAATAATCTTTCATTTATTACTACGGGGTATTTTTAAGCATTGCTAAGCAACTAACCACCTTTTAGATTTAGTTCTATAGTCAAATGTTTTCTTCAAGATCTGTCAAGTTCAACGAGGATAAGATAACCAAGGGTAGTTAGCCACGATGAAGTTTTTAATTTTGCTATTACTTTATAATGTAATTACTCTGAGACATGCCACGACTAAAACTTCTTTCCAGTCAATTTCTAAATGTTTCACTATCATTGCACATGTTTTGTGGAATAAGAAGAAAAGATATGAGAGTCACTTAATTAAGAAGATCTTCTACTACTTAGGTACCATTAGGACCTTTCATCAACCAAACAAAACTAACACGCAACTTACAATACTCGAGTATGTTGTTATATTAGATATCTTGATCTCACCATGTAACTTTTTTACCGCCTATCCATTATTATCTAATCCAAAAAATGGACTAGCTAAAGAAAATTTATAAGATGCATCTAGCCCTATAAATTTAAATATATTGGTAATAAACCCAAATTCATGGATATTTCAGGTGTTATTGGGATGTTTGCTGCAATACTGGTCGCAAGCGGTATCCTCTTATATATCGGAACAATTGGTTTGAAAAGAGATAAAAAAGAAGATCGACTAAAAGATGACCGCCTTCAAAAATAAGAAAGATTTTTGCGTAGATACTCATAATGCCTATAAATCCACATCTTTGATTTGGAGGTAACTTAACCTCCAACCAAAGTATATTTATGTTCCTAAAATTTATTGTATTATATGATATTTGGCTGGCGATTAAAGAAACATGGCCCTAGTAATGAAAATTAAGTACAAGAAAACTACAAGAAAAGAGCTTTGGATGAGTGGGTAAAATATGGTGAAGACATGACAAATGCAAATAAACTCGATGAAGCCCTAAAATGTTTTGATAATGCTCTACAGATATATCCACAGAACGATTTTGCTTGGGGTGATAAAGGGTTGATTTTAGATAAGCAGGACAAGAATGAAGAAGCTTTGGCGGCTTTTTCAAAAGCGATTGTAATTAACCCAAACAATGCCATTACATGGCATAATAAAGGATTGACTTTAATTAGGTCAAAAAAGTTAAGAGAATCAATCGAATGTTTTGATAAGGCTATAGAAATTAGAGAAGATTATGCTAAAGCATGGTACAACAAGGGTAGAGCTTTATCTATGCTTGGTGAAATTGATATATCTCAGAATTGTTTTAACAAAGCAAGAAAATTAGATCCGTTTCTATATACGAAATTAAAGAAAATGCGATAATAATTCATATTATCATGACTAATATGCAACCGGATAAAAAGGCTATTTGTTTAAGCCAAACATTAAATAAAAATTGATGATCTAGCATAAAGTTCTTGTTCGGCAAAAAATATGGATGCGGAGGTTGTGGTACCACTTTCAAAGATAGAGAGGAACTCTTTAAACATGCTCAGGAAATGCATGATAAAAAAACTACCTATTTATGCATAACTTGCGATGAATCATTTAGCACCGAATCGTCATTCAAATTGCACATGGCTAGAGATCATATAATATGAGCCACGAGAAACTAATTATTGCTTTTTTTGTATTTCTATTTTTTAAGTCAACCTGATGTTTTTGTTTAATATAATTTATAATTCTAAACAAAAGTTATTATGAAATTAAGGATAGATTCTGTGGGACAACTATCTTTATATATTTAAATAAAGGTTTACTAATTTCGTGAGCGAAATTCCTATAAGTTATCCAATCGCAGTTTTAGCATTTGTGGCTGCAACTGCTGTTATAGGAGTTTTAGCAGTCAAATTTGTCAAGAAAAGTAGCAAGCGCTATATCGTAGCTGGCAAAAGTTTGCCATTGTTCTTCATCGGTACTATGTTGGTTTCTGAAGCAGTTGATGGTAACGCATCATTAGGAAATGTATCTTTAACATTTACCAGCGGGTTTTGGTCTGGTGCAGCGATTCCTCTTGGTTTAAGTATATGTCTAGTCTTAACAGGGGCCTTTTTTGGCAGAATATTTAACAGAATGAACATGATTACCCTTGCAGACTTTTACTTCAGACGATACGGAAACGTTAGTGAAATTATGTCAGGAACGATAATGTCCATAAGCTTCATAGTCCTTGTGGCAGGCAACCTTGCTGCAAGCGGTTACATATTGTCTGTAGTATTAAGTATACCATTAATTTATGCAATGTTAATTTCCACTGCAGTAGTCTTATTGTATACATATTTTGGCGGGCTATTTTCATGTGCTTATACGGATATATTCCATATATACCTAGCAGTAGTAGGATTCTGGGCAGGATTCATCTATTTCATTGGTCCTTGGTCACCGATTCCTGGTGGATTGGAGACAATAGTGGCAAATGTCCCTGGCAATTTCATGGACATGTCTGGCCTATTTAATCCTGGTAATGGTGCACTACTTAATTGGGCTACCATCTTGTCATTAGGATTAGGAGATATAGTGGCATTGGACTTTATGGAAAGGGTATTTGCAGCAGATGGTGGCCGAACGGCCGCAAAGAGTTGCTATATGGCAGCAGGCTTGACTTTGCTAATACTAATTCCCACAACAATGATTGGCATAATTGGGCACACATTGGAACCTAATATCAGTGATGCATTTACGCTCTATCCCCTCATGGCGATAAAGCATGTGCCAGAAGTAATAGGTATCTTGATGCTCGTAAGCACAGTAAGTTGTGGAATGTCTACTGCAAATGGTGGGACTTTGGCTATTGCTAGCGTTCTGTCTAGAAACATACTTCAACGCAACATACTAAGAAAACTAAAGGTAAAAGGACGAGGCTTAACTGATAGGCAGCTATTGATAGCAACAAGACTTTTGATAATCCCTATGTTCTTTACTGCTTTCTCACTTGGGGCGATTATTCCAAGGCCAGGCATTTATTTGGTACTTGCGTTTGACATTGTGCTTGCGGGCTGTCTTGTACCATTAATTTTAGGTACATATTGGAGGAAATCTACGGCAGCAGGTGCCGTAGCATCAATTGCTGTAGGCTCCGCATTAAGACTGGTATTATATTTTGTCATAACTACCGCGACACCAGGCAGTCCATATTTTGCCTACGCAGGATTAGATACAATGATCCCGCCATTAGTGTCTCTTGTAGTATTCGTATCTGTAAGCTTAGCAACACAAAAGAAAACTCCTCCTAGACACGATGTTATATACCTTGTTCCATCCGATGAGGATGTGGTTAGCGGAGCTGATGTGTCAGAATGGATAAAACCTATTGATGTAAGACAGGTTAGGTAAAAGGTGACAAATACGACAGAGGCCAAGCAAGTAATAAATGAAAAAAATGACCTGATACATGATCAGCAGCCAACAGTAAAAAAAATACTCGTGGCTATTGATAAATCAGGGTATAAAGATAAAATTACAGTTTATGCAGTGATGTTAGCAAAAGTGTTAGGAGCAGATGTAACAGCCATACATGTTCTTGACAAATCTTCTTTGGGCTTTGTAGGGGGTCTATTGTCGTATTATAGAGGAGGCAAAATAGAAGTCTATGTAGATGCGTTAAAAAAACAAGCTGAAGAATTACTTGCTGAAGCTGAGGTTTTAGGAAAAAAAGAAGGTGTCAGGATGAATGTAGAAGTCTTGATGCACTCGCCTTCAATTGCAGAAGGAATAATTGATTATGCCAAAAGGAATGATATGGATCTTATTGTGGTCGGCACCAAAGGTCTTACTGGAGTTGAAAAATTTCTCATAGGGAGTGTTGCAAGTAATGTCATTGCACATGCGCACTGTCCGGTAATGGCCATTAGATGACTATAATGAATTCTAATAATGTGATAGATTAATGTGTAGGTTACGTATCTTATGCTAACAATTGGTTGCGGTTTCCTTACTCATGATATTATAAAGAGAGGATGATCGAGGATAACAGGTAATAGCTCTTCCTTAAATTGTCAGAAAAGAGATCATATTTAATCACTAAATAGATTATTAGTTAGATGTAATCCTTATATTTTCAAATAAGGAAGTTTTTTTAGTTCAAGGTGATGAAAGTTAGTATAGATCTGTCTAACTACTTATGACATTGACGCTTGAGGATAAGATAATTTCTATTGTAGAAAAGTCTCCTTCTGATCAATATTTCTTATACCGACAACTAGGCACGGTAAAAATATCAGAAATAACAAAGGTAATCACTGAGCTTCAAAGAAGAAATATAATTCATGTTATAAAACATCGTAAAAATTACCGGACAGGATTAATGATTCCGGTTTATTCCTTATCGATAGAATCTCCTGGGAGAAATAAATTGGATATTGACGGTTTGCTTGCAGGCGTTATTTCTGAAAGATTAGTTGAATATCCTTTCCTAACGAGAAATTTGATATCTCCGGACACTAAGGCCAGAATACTTGATATTGGTTCTGCGAATTCTCCCTTAACAAAAGCAATTAGCAAGTTTGGAAATAAGAAATGGCAGGTAATTGGGATAGACATAGCGACAGTATCAGAAAAATTCGATTCTCTATCATTAACAAGAATGGATGCCAGACTGTTGGGATTTCGTGATGAAGTATTCGATCAGATAATTTGTATAAGCACTATTGAACATATTGGAATTCCTTCCGATTATTACAATATTAGGCAAAGTGATGAGCTAGGAGATATGCGGGCAATTTCAGAGATTTATCGCGTGTTAAAGAAAGGTGGCTCTGTTATTGCAACATTGCCATACGGTAACAAAATAAAAAAACAAGATCATAGAATTTACAGTAAATCTAGCCTTGACAATATAACACTGGTTTTTTCTGTAATCAGAAAAGAGTTTTATCGATATGATGATGGCAAGTGGAAAAAATGCAAAAACCAGTCAATTGCAGACAAAATATCCAATACAAAAGGAATTCCTCCATATTTCCATAGTCGTGTATGTGCTTGTCTGCTTCTTGGGAAATAATATTGAATAGAATTTTTAGAAGCAAGTGTGGGGACCTGGATAATAATATATGCAGATATATCATTTATCGTTGCAAGACTTATACGGCTAAAATCATTTATAGGCGGTAGTATATCTTATTTTTTTGTGTTTGTATTACATGTTCCATTCGCTACATCATCTAGCAGGTTCAATGGCCGATGCTGCTAAGTATGTGTCGCCATATGCAACTGGTTTGGTTGGATTTGCTGGAGGATTGATTACTGCAACGTTCGGAAAAACTGCGACTCCGAAGACAGAGTCAGTAAATCTTAAGGCATACCATAAACAAATAGATACTCGTTTAATAGATGCCTCCGTTCTTAATCTTTGTTTCATTAGGTAGGTCGGCTACTAGAGGAGGAATGTTATGACAAGCCGCTCTCCAGACGCCGCCGCAAACAAGCCCCCAGTCCTCAGTTCCAACGAGATCGACGAGCTCCTTTCGATGACGCTCATCGCTAACCTGGCCACGCTCGACGACGACGGGAGTATCCATCTCCTGCCCATGTGGTTCCTGCGGGTCGACAAAGACATCTGCATTCCGACCTCTCGCTACACACACAAGTATCGGAACCTCCGGAAGAGACCACGCGCCTCCGTGATGATCGACGTTTCGCGTGCGGGCCTGAACCTTAAAGGGGTGCTGATCAGAGGTCGGGTGGAACTCGTGGATGGAGAGAAGGCGCGGCGGATCAATCGTTCGATCCATCTGAAGTATGTGACGCAGGAAGCGCTGAGCGACCCCAGCGTCGCCTCTTATCTCTCGGAAGGCGACGATGTAACCGTGAAGGTCCACATAGATGACTTGATCAGCTGGAACCTGGCTGGCTCGAAGGCGGGGAAGGCCCTGCATGTGTGCGGTTGGTTCCGCACACTCGATGGATAGGGAAGCAACAGGAAGGAGACACATACCCAAACGTTATGTCACCGAGATAAGATGATCAGGCACCATGGTCACGAGTTTTTCAGGCATGATTTATTGTTATTATAATATGTACGTCTGTTTATCTTTTAGCTTGGTAGAGTTTTTGACTAATAATAAGAGGGTGTGGTATGATTTATAACACATATGTTGAAAATTATTGCTATATAATATTTGTATTTTGAACTCTGTATTCCTATTTTTGCCTCCTACTCAGCCAGTTTTTCTGATACAATAAGACAGATTTGTCAATGCACGATCTTTTCCCTCATCGAGATGACAAGTTTGAGTTTCCTTTTATTCTTAATTATTCATCTCCTCCAATTCCTAAAACTCAATATTGCCACTGTTGATAGTGATTAATCCACTAATACCTGTAAACACCCACCGACTACACCTTATATCCATTCATCCATTCATAGAGAAGAGATAATAGCCGATCAATCAAAGGCAATATTACGCACACTATTAAATTAGGGTAATCATTTATTTTCAGATCACTAAGTTTCGTTAATTATAAAATGAGTGAATCCTTTGATCGGTCTTTTAGATGTATCGAAAAGCCGAGAACGGGATTGCTTCGCAAGCATTTCCAGCAGCCGTTTGCCAGCCTTCATTTTTTCCTTTTTCAATCCTATATTTTTTACAAGTTCTTTTGAATATTTACCAATATTATCACCCAATTCCATACCTATGAGCACAATTTCTTTAGCCCCGAATTCCTCGGCCAAAAAAACACATCTGTCACCGTCAGTAAAACCCCCAAAATTATAGACGTTTTTAACAGGCATCACTTGTGTAGATCCAATAAGGTGTCTGAATTTTGGCACAAGCTTTTTCAACATGTGGGCATTATCTCCGTGGGCATGAACTACCATGATTGCTCCCATCTTCTCTGCCTTTTGTAAAAATGACGGATCCCCGTCCAAATCCGTAACAACGATATCTGGTTTGATCTTTCCTTCAATTAGAACTTTGGCTGCGCCATTTGCGACAATCTTGACAAATTTGTTATTTATTTTTATAAATCTAATATTCTTTTCTAAGCTAGGGCCGGCTCCTATAACCATTACCTGTTTTCCTGCGATTTTCTTTTGAAGTAATTTTGTATCAAGAGCTTTTCTCTTTATCATCCTAGAAAGCATATCCGCTCATCCTGATCCTTCTCTGTACTATATCCGAATTGCTGTCTAATATTCTGATAATAAGGGAACCAATCTACGAACTTCACTCTTGAAATTACATAGAAGTTCTTAATAGAGTATTTCTTTAATACTGGCCATGCCAAGAAAAACGATATACGGTAAATGTCCAAAGTGTAAAACAAAAAGTGAGCTTGAGGTAATCTCTGGCAATCCTGGAAGAGAGAAGTTTAAGTGTAATCAATGCTATCACCAGTTTGGTATGGATGAGATTTGATCGCTTTATATAGAATCATGATAAAGTAAAACTGCTACATCACAGAGTATTATAGATAAAATCATCGATTCTATTCTTGTACAACTTTTTAAAAGAAAAAAAATGGAAAAGAATGAAGAGAGACGTTAGTCTTTTACTCCATGTCCATTCCGCCCATTCCGCCCATTCCGCCCATTCCGCCCATTCCGCCCATTCCGCCCATTCCGCCACCACCTCCTGGAGGCATAGGGGGCGTTTTTGATTTGCTTGAGGCGATTACATCGTCTATTCTCAAGAGCATACAAGCCGCTTCAGTAGCAGATTTGATAATTTGTTCCTTAACAAGGACCGGCTCTAGCACGTTCTGTTTGAACATATCGGCAACCACAGTGTTTCTGACGTCAATACCCGTCCATTTCGCACCCTTGCTTTGTTTTGCTCTTAAATCTGTCATAGTATCTATTGGATCCATACCTGCGTTTTGTGCAAGAGCCAATGGAATCGAATCAAGCGCATCTGCATATTTTAGAAGTGCTAACTGTGCTCGTCCTTCTAGGTTGCTTGACCATTGCCTTAGTTCATTTGCAATATATGCTTCGGGAGCACCGCCGCCTGCAACTATTTCAGGTTTTTCAAGGACATCCTTTGTTACCATTAAAGCATCATGTATAGAGCGATCAGCTTCATCGACTATTCTCTGTGATCCGCCTCTTATTAGAATTGTAACTGCTTTTGGATTCTTGCATCCTTCAATAAATACCCACTTGTCTGTCTCGACTTTGCGTTCTTCTACTAAATCAGCAGTGCCGAGGTCCTTATCTGTCATGTCATCAAGATTATTTACTATTCTGGCGCCGGTTGCCTTCGTTAGTTTGAACATATCACTCTCCTTTACACGTCTTACTGCGAGAACGCCTGCCTTTGCGAGATAATGTTGTGCGATATCGTCAATGCCTTTCTGACACAATACTACGTTAGCACCTGCATTCTTTATCTTGTCAACCATAGATTTGAGCATCTTGTTCTCTTCTTCAAGAAACATGTGCATCTGTTGTGGTTCATTAATACGTATTTCAGCGCT
This sequence comes from uncultured Nitrososphaeraceae archaeon, assembly GCA_963825865.1. GTDB lineage: Archaea > Thermoproteota > Nitrososphaeria > Nitrososphaerales > Nitrososphaeraceae > CAWGVG01. The sequence goes on from CAWGVG010000039.1 coordinate 9,775, forward strand.
CATTTCGGTCTTTTCAATCTCAAGAGCAGAATTGACCAATGCGATCTTAGCATTTTCAACGGTCTTTGGCATACCTGCATGAACAACTTCCTTGTCAAGAACGATACCTTTGATCAATTTAGTATCACCTATAGATCCACCTGCTTTCTTTTCGACCTTTATATTATCCAGATCTACTTTCAGGCCGTCAGCATCTTCGGCTTTTTCAGATACCTGTTTTGTCGCATCAACAACAATTTGACTTAAAGTCGGGCTGTCGTCAGAAACTAGTTTTGAATCCATGCTGGTTCTAGCAATCTTAAGTAAACGCTCCTTATCATTTACTTCTACTTTAACTGCAATCTTTTGCAATAATTTCAGTGCCTGTTCAGATGCAGCTGTGTAACCATCTACAATTACCGACGGATGGACATCCTTGTTAATCAACTCTTCAGCTTTTTCTATCAACGCACCTGCAAAAACTACTGAAGAGGTTGTTCCGTCACCGACTTCATTGTCTACAGACTTAGCAACCTCAACCATCATCTTCGCTGCTGGATGCTGAACGTCAATTTCTTTCAAAATTGTTGCACCGTCATTTGTAATTGTTACGTCTCCCAGAGTATCAACAAGCATCTTGTCCATGCCACGTGGACCTAGGCTGCTCTTCACGATCTCTGCGACCAGTTTAGCAGCAGTAATGTTGTTTCTCTGTGCCTCCTTGCCCTTGTTTTGTTTAGTTCCTTCCTTTAAAATTAAGACTGGCATTCCGCCAGCGGTAGTTTGAACTGATGCCATTTGCATTTATCACCTAGTAGAATAATAGATGTTTTATTATCCTCTTTTATAGTTTTACACTTATTTTATATTCTTAGTTGTTTTTTCTTATCGTTGAATTTAGTTCTAAATTTATTTATATTGATTATAAATCTTTCATGTTCTCCTTCTCCAATTCTTTCTATGCTATCGGATGCCTCAACATCAAACATAACTCGTCTCTCATTTACTGAAATTACTTTGGCTTTGAAAAGTACCTCGGCTCCTACTGGAGTAGCAGCCAAGTGCTTAATTCCCACAAATGCCCCTACAGAATCCCACTCCATATCATGAATAAACTGCTCTTTGAGAAGTAGTCTACAAGTTTCTTCCATCTCAGATATCATTGAAGGTGTTGAAAGAACATTCTCACCTTCCCAAAGAAAACTTGTAGATTGATTTGATTTAATCTTTATCTTTCTCTCTCTGGTAGCACCAACTTTAACTGTCAGACTCATGTACCTATTATAAATAAAGAAGTTGTTTTTAGATTTTCTCATCATAACAGAGATCTTTCAGTTAAATTAGAGATTAAAGCATCTATCTTAGTTTGGTTATCAGATTGCTATCCGACTTTAATATAAGCATGTGTTTCTTCATGGCGTATTTTAGAAAGTAGGCGAGAATACAAATTTGAAATATGTCAAAACCTTTCATTGAAATGCATATTATTATTGTCTATTAACATTTTATAATGCGGAATCATTCACACAATTCAAATTAGTATGGGGGTCGTTGTCTAGCTTGGTATGATGCCAGCCTCGGGCGCTGGAGATCGTCGGTTCAAATCCGACCGGCCCCATTTGCTGAAACTGCGCGACTTAATTAGCTTTATTCAGTATTTAATCGAATTATTAGTACAAATTTCTATGTTTTATTTGAATCTTATTTGCTTCTAAAATAAGAGTCAGGAGACTTTTGATATTTAAGTTGACATTTATATCTATTATAAAGCTTTACAAATAGCAAATAATATTATGATTAAGTAGACATAGATAGAAATGCGCAGAAGGTTATTACTTGCTGTTTGACCATCTTCTAGATTTAAATTATCCTAAAGCAATTACCAGTCATATGTCGGAAGCACAACCACAACAGAATCAACAAGTACAAAAAGGAGGAACTCATGACGCAATATACATAGGAAAGAAACCTCTGATGGCATATGTTACATCTACACTAATTCAACTGGCTAACCAGCCGTCAGTGACAATTAAGGCAAGAGGTTTGAGCATAGGAAGAGCAGTAGACGTTTCGCAAATCATCCTAAAGAGAATGGAGAATGCAGGATACAAGATAGACGATGTAAGAATTGGCTCCGAAACCGTTCAGTCAGAGGATGGCAGAACACGGAACGTTTCTACGATTGAAATCGAAATAAAGAGGGGCTCATAAGGGCTCTCCTTCGATACTTTTTGTTATTTATATCCCATCACTTTCTACTTTAACCAATGGGAAGACTCGCTCCATTTATCTTGCGCATTTAAATCCATTAACAAAGGCCCACGAGAATGTCACTCTCTTTTCTAGCAAAGGATTACAATGTGTATGTTTTCCCTGTAAGATTTTTTAAAAGTGGTAAAGAGATCAACACAAGAAGCTTCCCGTTTTCTTATAAAATTAGAAAAGCAATGGTAGAATCAGTTTTTAGTAACAATAATAACATCACAATCTTGCCACATTACACAATCTTTTCTCCATTCATAAAATATTTACCACCTCTAATCTCTCCATATTCTTGGATGTTACGAAACCAAATAGTCAGAAGTGTTAGAGAAGAAAAATTTATCTCTTACACTGGTGATAGAACAGAGAGAATTGTATTAAAGTCATACAAGCTTCATCCAATTAGAGCTAAACGACTACGAAATCTCTTCGCATGCTGTGAAAGAATTGCTTTATCATCAGGCTATTGAAGGAAGAGGAGGACTAGAAGAAGGTAGAGTAGAAAAAGCCTCATGGCACGATAAAGTGCCGGAAAAAGTTATCGATTTGATTAAGGATAACTGGAGAATTGTAGAAGAGTTTGCAAAATCTCCCGATTTGACTTTGAGAATAATGGGAATGAAATTTCCCAAAGATGGTTTTATTTAGTTTAGAAGATTTTTATAATCCACAAAGCGATTTGCTTTTAAATGAAAACGAAAGGTGCGGAATTCATTTGGTTTGATGGTAAATTAGTAAAATGGGAAGAAGCAACCATTCCTGTCATGAGTCATGCTTTACATTATGGTACATCAGTTTTCGAGGGTATCCGTGCATACCCTACAAAAAATAACCTCTATATATTTAGACTGAAAGAACATATGGAAAGACTTCACCGTTCTGCAAGAGTATATTCCCTATCTATAAATTATTCTGCAAAGGAATTATGCGATGCTACAATAGAGTTACTGAAAAGGATCAGTATTAAAGAATCATTATACATAAGACCATTGACATTTGTGGGTATGCACGGTATTGATCTTAATATTACAAGAGATTCTCCAACTCATACGGTAATCATAATTTTTCCATTTGCCAAGTACTTCAATGGAGAAGGAATCAAAGCATGTGTTTCTTCATGGCGTAGGAATCATGACAGTTCCACCCCACCGATGGCAAAGGCTGCAGGAAATTATCTTAATTCAATACTCGCAATACAAGAGAGCAAACGTAATGGATATGATGAATCAGTTTTGCTCGATCTGGAAGGCAATGTTAGCGAGGCCTCTGGAGAAAATATTTTTATAATTAGAAATGACAAGATTTACACGCCGTATAGTGCAAATTCCGTGTTAGAAGGAATTACACGTGATACTGCAATAACTATTGCAAGAGATATGGGATATGAATTTGCGGAACGCCCTATTTCCAGGACTGAATTGTATATGTCAGATGAATTATTTCTGACAGGGACTGCTGCCGAAATTATTGCTGTCACAAACATTGATGGTCATCAGATAGGTAATGGAAGAGAAGGACCAGTAACAAAAAATATTCGTGAAATGTATACGAAACTTGTATCCGCAGGAGTTAAAAAGTATATGGACTGGTTAACGCCCGTATGGTAGCAATAGAAGACAAGCTCAGACTAGCTATAATAGGTGTGGGCGGATGGGGTAAGAATCATGCTAGAGTTCTTAATGATTTGGGTGTTCTGGCAGCTATCTGCGATATGGATGCACAGCGTGCTAAAGAAATAGCTGACAGATATAATACAAAATCATACCATTCCCTTGATGAAATGCTCTACAAAGAAACAAAATTGGATGCCTGCCTTGTCTGTACTCCTACTAAAACTCATTTTGCGGTTGCAAAAAAAATAATGGAAAGAGGAATTAATGTTTTTGTTGAAAAGCCACTCTCGTTTTCTTCTAAAGAATGTGAAGAAATGATAGAAATATCTGAAAAGAAAAAATTGATTTTGACATCAGGTTATATCGAACGGTTCAATCCTGCAGTTCAAGATGTTAAGCGGCTTATCGATGGCAAGATGTTTGGGGATTTATTAATGATAGAATTTCATAGAGAAAATAGGATGCCATTGCATATCAAGGATGTTGGCATAATTTATGACACTTCTGTTCATGATATTGATACTGCAATGTTTCTATTTAATTGCAGACCACATGTTATTTTCGCACGCGCTGGCAAAAAATTCCATTTGTATGAAGACTTCGCTACAATTATGCTTGGGTTTAATGATCAGAAAGTGGCAATTATCGCATCAAACTGGATTACTCCAAAGAAAATCAGAAGGTTTACTGCTGTATGTACTGATGGAATAATTACAGGAGATTTTATCACTCAAGAAATTAAAATTGACCATGGGGAAGCTACTATAATCCCTCGCCGGCAACAATTTCAGGAACCTCTTACGTTAGAATTGAAAAGTCTCCTAGATGCAATAGATGGGAAGATTAGCAAACCAGTAGTATCAGCAATTGATGCCACTAATGTTACTAAAGTGGCAGAAGGCAGCACTATTGTCCAGTAATACAGGATCTCCAATTTATCTGGATCTGAAATAAACATATGCGAAAATCAATGCTTGACCTGCTTGCATGTCCTATAGATAAACACTATCCATTAGAGTTATTTGAAATTAATACAAAAGAGGATAAGGATAATGATATTATAATAATCTGACGGTATTTTGTTTTGTACCCAATGTTACCGTTTCTATCCAATCATTGATGAGATACCAGTATTACTACCAGATGAACTTCGTGAAAAGAAAAAAGATATTGAATTTTTACAAAAATGGCATGATAAAATCCCCACTAAAGTTATAAATCAAGGGAATCCATGGCATCTATAGAGAATGTACAACAATGGAACACCAAAAAAGTCATTCTAACCCTAGTATGGTAACAAATTATATTTCAAAAACTGCAAAAATTGGTGAAAATGTAAAGATATGGCATTTTGCCTACGTTGGAAATGAAACTGAAATTGAAGACAATGTGATGATTGGGTCCTTAACACATATAGACTATAAAGTAAAAATTGGTGAAAATACAAGGATAGAAGGCTCTGTGTATATTCCTCCATTAACAACAATAGGTAAAAATGTTTTTATTGGTCCGGGTGCGACTTTTACCAATGATCCATATCCTATGAGTCCAAAAATGATTGGAGTTATAGTAGAAGATGGAGCCATCATCGGCAGTAGGGCAGTAATAAGACCAGGAGTGACAATTGGAAAAAACAGTGTTGTCGCAATGGCCGCAGTAGTAACGAAGGATGTTCCTCCTAACGTCGTTGTAATGGGGCATCCTGCGAGAATAAAGTACTCTAGAACTGAATATAATAGGAAACAAACAGAATGGAGTTTACATACATAGAAAAATCAATATACGCAGACAGAACAAATACGATTTAATAATCTTTTATGTCATTCACCATCCTGTAAATTAACCAATAGTTTCGCAGACAGGATTTGCCTTCATTAAGATCAAGTCCATGATTTGTTTATTCTTGGATATAACCTTAGTGAAATCGTTCTTAGTACATGCTATAACTATCATAGTTTTATCACTAGGATAAAGGTCAAAACTTGGGCCTTGTTGTAGTTCAACATCTCCAATGTAATCCTTTAGCTTTGTTTCAAGTGAAGATAGCAACTCTATTTTATCGCCTCTCATTTCATTAGGATCCAATGTCCATGCAATTGCCACTTTTGTTCTGCTTGCCTTCAAGTCTCGTTTCCTTAACATATCCCGGATTTTGTCTATCAGATGTTTAATATAGCCTTCTATACCCTTGATGGTTCCATTAACAAGATACATCAAAGGACCTGCTCCACTAAGCGAAGAGCCGATAGCTCTGAGATCATACAAGCCATTTGCTACATCGTCTATGTAAACATCGCTGAACGTCCCGCGCATCAATTCGCTGCTTACACCAATATCCTGAACACGTTTGCAGATTTCTAGTACACTTGCCATGCCAGTATAATTTCCTAGGATTTTGATAGCATGTACAAATTCTGCAGATATAATATCGACAAAATTAAGTTTACGACGGACATCGGGATCATAGAGCATTTTTGACATCTGTTCATCCTGTTTTGACTTTAAAGAGCCTACTAGAATTTCAGAGATAGAGACATCATCAGTGCTACTAATTGGCATATAATAATAGAAAATATCTTTGCCAACTGACAAACCTGTCATGTGCTCTATTAATGCAATATTTTCATTATTGCCTCCAATGCCAGTAGGCAGAGTATAAATTACAGAGGCATCTCTCTTCAAAGATCTAATTGCGTCTCGAAACTTGGATGTAACATCACTCTTTACATCTTGTCCAACCTTCCTAATCCTTGGTGCAAAAAAGACATACGAGGCATCATTAATTGCGACATCAATAGGCTCAAGAGCAAGCAATGGCTCGTCTTCTATTAGGGAACTAACGTTAGGATACGTCCGTGCAATATCCGGCTTTAGTCTTATGGCCATTCGAGCAGATTCATCAATCAATGAAACCTTTGAACCTTTGACTGCGATAGCGGATGCAATGCGATAACCTTCTGTGCTTAATCCATAGACAGCTGCATCTAAAGTTGTTGTTGATGGTAAAGAGGATGATGATCCAGCACTCAAAGTCTGTATCGATCCTCCCTCCCAAGCGTCTTTATAATCATCCGCAAGCTAATCTAAAAGGGGGTTAAAGAAAAGTTTTTTCCATCATAATCTACCTATTTAATTATATTTGAAAATCTGGTTTGACATTTTGACACCAAAACAGGTGATGTTTTTTAAACCTGTTGTGGATCTGCTTCGCGAAGCTGATAATGAATTACTTTGCACATCCCGAGACTATAGAGAAACAATAGAACTTGCAAGTATAAAGCACCTTGATCTCAAAGTTGTTGGAAGACATGGGGGAGCTGGAAGATATGAAAAGCTATGTGAAAGCGCGAATAGAATATTTGAATTGGCAGATATAATAAAGCACTTTGAACCCGATACTGCCATAACATTTTCATCGCCTGAAGGGGCTAGAGTTGCATTCGGACTTGGAATAAAACACATAGGATTGAATGATTCCCCTCATGCAGTATCTGTCGCAAAACTTACAATTCCTCTAATGAATCACCTATTCTGTCCTTGGGTTATACCATATTCTGCCTGGCTTAACTTTGGAATTTCAAAGAATAATATAACAAGATATCGAGCATTGGATCCTGCAGCATGGCTCAAACGACATCCAATATCGTTACCATTACCATCTGCTATGATAGATAATTTCAACTTTGACACACAGAAAAAGACCATTTTAATAAGACCGGAGGAAACAAAAGCTTCCTATATTGCAGATAAAAAGATCAGTAACAGAATTTCCATGATCGATGCGGTTGT
>CAWGVG010000040.1:0-27876 GCA_963825865.1 uncultured Nitrososphaeraceae archaeon
TATATTCCCAACCATATTATCGCTACAGCCAATCTTAGAACTGTTCTATATATTGGCTTTTTGGCCTCACGGCAAGTTTAATTATAAGGTGGGCTATTCGTGTTGATTAGGTCTACATTGAAAAATTGAGCACTTGAAGATATATACAAATAAAGCATGGTCATGCGAAGGGCTGACAAGAAGAAAGTTAAATCTCAGAATAAGTCGACAATATTTCAAATCAAATTATAAATTTTGGGTCTAACGATAACTTAAGAGAAGTTGAAAATATTATATACTAAAAAGACGCAGATCCATATTAGATTTGTTTTATGAATGCTTGTAATTCAATCATATCTTGAATAAAGTTTGGATAAGATACATCGACAGATTCTGCCCCTGATACAATTGATTTTTCTGTTAACATTGAGGCAATAGTAAAGGCCATGAATAGTCTATGATCATTAAATGCTTCAAGTGAAGCATTTTTCAAAGCTTTTGGAGCTGATTATTGATAGTTCATTCTTTTCTTCTTTCGTAATTGCACCTAATTTCATTAATTCAGAAGCAATATTTGCAACTCTATCTGTTTCTTTAAGCCTTGCATGAGCGATACCGGATATTTTAACGGGAGATCTTGATTTTAATGCCAATATAGAAACTACCGGTAAAAGATCAGGAGTATCAGTAAGATCGAAATCTCCTCCTTCCAAAGTACTGGATCCATAAACTATCACTACGCCTTTTTGTTTATCAACTCTAACGTTACCACCCATTATTCTGATAATATCTATTATACGCAAATCCCCATGTGGTAGACTAAAATTCAAGCCCCTTACGGTAAGTTCGTCGCCAGTTAGAACACCAGCTGCAAGAATCAATGCCAGAGTCGAAAAATCGCTAGGAACGTCAAAAGTGGTTGCTCTATATTCTTTGTTCTCTATGTGATATTCTAAAAAATTTGGTTCGTAATCTACTGTAACACCAAATGCTTTCATTGTCGCAAGTGTAGTTTCAATGTATGTTTTTGACACCTGCTCTCCGTTAATTCTCATTAATACCGTAGAGTCTGCATATATACATGTAATTAGCAGAGCAGAGACAAATTGGCTTGAAACACTTCCATCAACGACAGTTATTCCTCCCTTGATTCCGCCTCCTCTCACTATAAGAGGGGGAGTACCATCCATTTTGGCAGAATAACATCGAACTCCCAATTGATTCAAGGCATCGATTATTGGCTGCATTGGGCGTTTACGAAGGCTTTCATCGCCTGTTAGAACTGTGAATCCTTTTTCGACCAACGCAGACATAGCAGTTACTATTCGTATCGTAGTGCCAGAATTTTCAGCATTAACAACGTTATCAGGAGGATCGAAACTATGTTTACCCTCTACCCACAAAGTAGTATTTCCACGTTGTATATTTGCACCTAGTGTATTGCAGGCGGCTAGGGTAGCAAGAGTATCACGTGCAAGCAAGGCATTTGTAATAGTAGATTGTCCTTCGCAAAGCGATGCAATAACAATCGCTCTATGACTATAGCTCTTGCTTGATGGACATCGTATAGTACCTCTAATAGTTGATTTTTTTACTTGGACACTAACCAATTATTTTTTCCACACTTGCATTTTGATTATTAACCTTAGAAACAAGGATTTTACCATTAAACTTTGCAAACACAGATTTAATATCCTCTATTTCATCTTCATAAGCTACTGCCGCTATAGATGGTCCATTGCCAGAGATACTCGCAGACAATGCACCCTTTTCTAATGCTGCCAATATGGGTTCATATTTTCTGCCTAATGCCGTACAAAAAAGAACACCATTCAATTTCATAGCTTTCCAATATTTACCTGCTTCAGCTAGCTTGAATGCATCTTCGAAAAGATCTGACATTATACTCAGTTTATATATATTCCCTCTTGACATACCCTGCGGGAGGAAAATTATTGCATAAAGACCATCTGGAGCCTTTTCTCTACGAATCAATTTGCAGGCATGGTTGTCAGTTACCACAAAGCCACCAAAGTAGCAAGCAGTAGAATCGTCATATGCTCCTGTGATGCTGATGTTTGTATCTATTGATGCACGCACAGCAGAGTCTAAAACAGCATAATCATATATTTCGTCGTTGACAAGTTTAGTGCATGCAAGTGCAACAGCATTAGATACTGCACTTGAGCTTTTTAATCCAAAGCCTATTGGGATTTCAGAATCTATATTTACAGATATCGAATTCTTCGAGACTATCTCCTTTGGAATAATATTGTTCACAATATTACTGATCAGTTTATCCTCTTTTCTTGTTTGAAATTTGATGCCTCTACCATTTTCCAATGCTACCTCTGCAGTAACTTTTAGAGAAATCCCTAGTGCTGAGCCATTGCCTGTTGCAATTGCATTAACTATTGAGATAGCGCCGTGCATAGTTGCCCGAACTTTATTTTTCATATGGGTTCTCCAAAGGATCCAAAGAGAGCTTTTTTCATTGCATCTCTAGGGGCAGAAATACCAGTCCAGATTTCAAAGGCTTTTGCCCCCTGTTCTAGTAACATCTCGTATCCGTAAACTACTTGCGCTTCTGCATATTTTGCATTTTCAAGCAAAGGCGTAGTAATCGGCTTATATACAATATCATAAACAATACTGTCTTTGCTTATGTGCTCATAATCTATAATGCTTTCTTCATTGTTCATTCCGATAGGCGTCGTATTAACAATCAGGTGTGATCTGATAGCAAGTTCTTTTATATTATCCATCATTACGCTCTCACATTGTAGACCAAGACTGAAACCTATTTCTGCAAGTTCTTGTGCCTTTTTATGACACCTATTTGCAATTATTATTTTGGAAATTCCTTTTTCATCTAGAAGTGCAGCAATTACAGCGTGAGCTGCTCCTCCAGCCCCAAGTAAAAGAATTGTCATTCCATTAAAGATTACACCTCGTTTATGTAATGGTTCAATAAAACCAAAGACATCTGTATTATAACCCTTGAAAATTCCCTTACTATTGTGAACTGTATTTACCGCATTTGCTTTCGTGGCAGTAGAATCAAGGTCGTCCAAATACTTTAAAACTTCCACTTTATGTGGTATTGTCACATTGAATCCAGCAGTATTCGTAGAACGAAGAGAAAAAATGGATTCTTCCAACTCTCCTTTTGGAACTCTAAAAGCAATATAAGTGCAATTTAGACCAACTGAGTTGAATGCTGCATTTTGTATTGCCGGTGATAGAGAAAAATGAATAGGATCGCCAATAATACAATACGTCTTAACTTGGTTTTGCATGTGCTCTGCTTGATAAAAAATAATCCTATCATATAACTTTCTCATTTGCTTGATTGTTAGTTGACCAGGAGAGATAGCCTTTTCCAATGCAGCGTATGTAAATGGTGCATTACCAAACATGGTACAAAGTATCCTAGATATTATTCCTGCCTCACCCATGGCAAATGCTATTAAATTTAACCCAATCGCAGTTTCATATAGATCAAGCAGACGTAAAGCGTCTTGAGTGTTTTTTGCAGTCGTTACAATCTTGATGTAGTTACTGTAAATTCGCATTTTTTCCAAAAGGTCTGAGAGTTCATCGTCTGATGGAGTTTTCTCAAAATCATGCCAGGAAACCAATATTGGGATCTTCTGCTTCCTGAGATAATCTGCAAAGTCAGTGTTATCTTTGATAGTTTTAAATTCTACATCAAGTAGCATAGGCTTGGCTAAAGACAATTTCTTTAGCCAAAGAATTCTATCCGTGGTGCTTCCTTTAAATTTGCCTCCTTCTTCTGACGCTCTTAGAGTAAATACTGACTTTGTTCCTACCAATTTAGCAATTTTTATTACTCGTTCTATATCTGATAACTTCAAATAGTCAAAACGAATTTCTACATAATCTGCCCCAAAGCAAAAAGCTCGATTTATTTCCTTTTTTAATGCTTCCGGATCTCCGACTGCTATAGATACGCAAATTTTAGGCAAGTATTTCTTATTTATCATAGATAAATTAATTGTTTTCATGTAGCAACATAACATTATGGTCAAAAGTTTATTACCTTAAATTCTGGATAGACTCTAAATAATAATAATAATAACGAATACTTTATGCATTAGAGTTATATCAATACATGTGACACATTTACAGAATTGTTTTAGGAGCATTATTGCAACAACAAGATGAATTAAAAAATATGATGATCGAACATGCGTAAAATCGTTTTCTATAAATAATTTACACATCTCTTGTGTGTAACAACCATTATCTAGCCTACACCTGCAGGAGGGTGACTTGATGTACCGTGCTCCATTTTTTGATGGGCGCTTAATGCATCAACGCTATCAAAAATCCTGCCACATAAATTACAACGATGTGATTTTGGCGATTTAATGTTCGAAGACGTGGCTGCGGCCATATGTATGCTATTATACAGCTAACATATAATTAAAGATAATAATATGCTAACGATCAAACCGATAGTGAGATGGAATTTTTTTCCAGTTTGCTATTAGTACCTCAGGCCTTATATGCAGCGGTTCATCAGCAAGCCTCGATCTTGCCAGTTTAATGTATTCCTTAATTGTGTCTATACCAATGTAGTGTCGCTGAAAATGAAACGCTACTTTGGTGGTTTGCCCACTCCCATTGAATGGATCAAGAACAGTGTCGCCCTCATATGAATATAATTTCATCAGACGGTATGGAATTTCTTCTGGAAACGGACATGGATGTTCAATAAACCCTGGTGGTACTGGAGCGATATGCCACACAGAATTTGCTATCTCTTTTGTCCACTCCTCATGTGTTGCAGGAAGCATTTCTCTGCGTTGATTTCTACCACTGTTCACATCTCCTTTTCTCAATACAAGAATGAATTCATGCATTATATTTGCCCTATAATATTTTGGATATGGATTGATTACAAATGAACCATACCTGTTAGTTCCACCAGTTACTTTGTGCCAAATAATTTCCTCATGTAGATTCCAATTGCCGAATGGCTGTACAAGTTTTGACAGTAACATGTGGGGCAACGGTTGAAGAGATCCATTCACAACCTCGTTTGCAATAACTATACAGCAGTAACCGCCTTCTTTTGATACTCGGTAAACCCTGTCGTTAAAAACCTCTACCATTTCATCAAGGTAATCAGTGGTTACGAGTTTGGTTCTGCCACGATAATTTCCTTCATTTCTGGAGGCATGCATATCATAATCAATAGCATTTCTATAAGGCGGTGAAGTAATTGTCAGTTGAATTGAATTTGATGGGACTCTCGATAGTACGTCTTTACAATTACCAGTAATTATTTCATCTACGATGTTTTTTTGGACTAGCATTAACCATGCATAATAGATTTCTCCATATCCAGAATACTTTAAAATAATCAACTTTCTGATAAAGAAAAATCATTTAACAGTCTATGATTAGCAGCTACCTTTCTAATACATATTCTTTAACTTCAATTCCAAAATGCCGGCCAGACGGAGACTTGGCATAAGCAAGTATTTCATCTCCAACTTTGGCTTCAGTTATCGACAATAATTTACCATTTTTTGTCATAAGTCTTATTGTTTCTGCATTTTGCAAAATTACAGTTCCACTTTCGTTATCAATTTGTGCTCTAACTAATCTTAATGGACGTGTTTCAATTTTTGATCTTCCGACCGTTGCGCGTCTCGAAAGACCATTTTTATTTACTATTACCACTTCTGTACCCGATTCAATCTCTGATAGGTACTTAGTTTTTCCGTCAGGTGTTATAGTATAACAATAGACAGCACCTGCGTTCACTCTGAACGGTCTTGGAGATGTAAATGCTGATCCCATAGATTCATTATGGACAAGAAACATAAAGTTGGACCGGCTTCCAATGAGCATACCTTCTCCTGTTCTAAGCATTGAAACTGTATCAACACAGACTCTTTCACCAATCCCGACATCCTTAATTTCTACAATTTTTGCCGGTTCGATTTGAAACGTTACAGTATCAAGATACTGCCTTGATTCCTCAATTTCCTTATCACTATTTGTTGATAGTATGACGCCATCCACTCCCAATTCCAAAACTGCAAACATTGTTCTGACTTCTTTTGCGTTTTTTGCAGTAGCATATACCTTGGTTCTAGATTTGTGGAGTTTGGCAATGATATTCTCTAGAGGTAAGATCTTCCAATCAGGGGCGTCCACCACAACGAATTCTGCACCCGCTTCAGACGCTCTTGCAATCTCGTCAACATCATCGTTGCCTAATACTTTCTTGAAGTATCCTGAAACTTTGCCCGATGAGGCGGCTTTCTTTAATTCTTCAACGGTCCTGCATATAACTATATCTGCATCTTCGGATTCAAAAATGGTTTTGAAATTCTTTCCCGAGACTAATTTTGGATCTACATTAAGAAGCGTAATACCCTTTAACCTAGACAAAAAATCATTTAAATTAGATTTTGAAACAGTTGGGTTAATTATTAGCTCTTTGCCTTTGATTTCGATCAAGATCGCTTAACGCCTCTTTGGGACTTTTACCCTCTATAACGACCTTGTGTAAAGCATGTATAATAGCGGATGGCTTTTGATGTTGGAAAATATTGCGGCCAAAGGTTACACCTATTGCACCTGCTTCCATTGCTCCATAACACATCTCAATGATTTCTTTATCTGTATTTGCCTTTGGACCACCTGCTATTACAATAGGTACAGGACAGCTTTTTATAACTCTTCTAAACGAATTAACATCGCCAGTGTATACTGATTTGACAATATCTGCTCCTGTCTCCGCTCCTATTCTAGCGGTATGAGCAACAATTTCTGGATCGTGTGGATTCTTGATATTTTCACCACGGGGATACATCATTGCTACCAACGGAACGCTCCATTCATCGCATTTATCAGAAATCATTCCCAATTTCTGTAACATTTCAGGTTCTTCTTTAGATCCAATGTTGATATGAATCGAAACAGCATCTGCGCCAAGTCTCAACGCCTCTTCAACACTGCCCATCAATACCTTTTTGTTAGGCGCAGGTCCAAGAGATGTGCTACCTGAGAAATGAGCTATTAAACCGATATTTATTGGTCTTGGCAATGTCTTGATAATGCCTTTATTAAGCAGAAGGCAAGTAAGACCTGCATTCTCACACTCGTAAATCATGGCGTGAATATCTTCCAATCCACTAATGGGACCATTGCTGATACCGTGATCCATAGGAATGCAGAGCATCTTGCCGTTCCTTAAGATTCTGTTAAGTCTAATGTCTCTGCCAAAGACCATATGTAAGAGAAGCAACTTATAGACCTACTTAAAAGTGATATGTTTTTGACAAAGATATATCAAAATTTATAGTAAGGATTGGTCTGGCCTGAATCTAATTGCCAGTGAAATAAATCCTCCTTTCGATCTAATTTCTTTCGCAACAAGTTTATTACCAATTATAATTTGATTATGTTATTACTTTAACTTATTCTTGAATTGGAATAATTTCCAATGATCATGATAGTATACATCATTGCAGTTAAGTTGCAGAGGAAGATTACGATGCTCCAGGTGGACATCTTATGTCCGATCCTTTTCATTCGTGATATCTAGAAGCTTTTTTTATCAATTCAAACAAAAGGTCTAATAGGCATTATACTGTTCATCATACTTTATGTCACAAAGCGAATGGGTTACATCTTATTTGAAATACAAAACCTTAGAAGACATGCTCAAAGTCATACTCTTTTCGGCACAATCACCTTTTGGTTTTACTCCAATGCTTTACCATATTAACTACAATAATCAACAAATACTTTTCATCCAAAGTGGAATGGTCGGGGGAGTCATAATCCACTATATTGTAGAGAGCAATAAACCAGTCAAGAAATTCATTCAGCTAAAATGATTGACCGGCGAATTCAGCTTCGTCGACAGTATTGGCAATGATGCTCAATCGCTATACATTCCTATTTTAGAACTAGAAATGTCTACATTTAGGTTTAGTCTGTAAAAATTTGACAAAATCATAATCATTGATGAAACAATCAATTAACGAGAATGGAAAAATATAATATTATGCTAATATCGTCCCAGGGGAAGTATTATTAACAGATTTTATGTAAAGGCGTATAGTTCAGTTCATGGCTAGACACTCAAACAACAAACAACAAGTAGCAAAAATATCATCATCATCATCATTACCATCAGATATTAATAATGATAAACAGAAAGATTGTTCTTCTTTAGTAGTAGCTACAGAGCCAGTAGAAGAAGAATTAGACAGAAAGGTTACTTTAGCAACTGAAGGTTTTACCACAAACAAATTTTGTGAATTAATTCTAAGAAATAGGACTATAATTTATTGAGCTTTACTTTAGCCTTATCAAGTGATATGAAAGTTTCTGCGGTGCGCCTATGTTTTCCATATACAAGATCGTGCCATTTTCTAAATCGTTTGTGAATTTCTGGAAATTTTGATTTTGGCCATATTTTATGAGGATATGCATTCTCCATTCTCCAACGTACTGCTTCTAATATCTGATTGCAAATTATAACAAACTCACATAGTAAATGATCTGCAATTATATACCTTTTTTCTTTCCATAATGATTTTGAAAAATTGTTATTGTTATTGTTATTGTATTGAGTATCCAGTCCTAATAATCTCATCATCCTTTCATTGTTGATATCGAATATCAATTTTGAACAGATCTCTTCGTCGTTATGATGAGTATTTTCATTGTAGAAAATATCATGATAAAATTGCAGATTATCTTCTTTTTCCTGATTAACAACCAACCTAAGTTTGGACTTGTCTTCTTCTGTTTCCATCGTATGGCCTTCTAGATTCAATGTTATTAAATTTGGATTATCAATATCATATACATAAGAAAGGAATTTGTGATCAGATATTCTAATCTCCTTAAGAATAGGACTATTATGGTTATCACTTAATTCATTGGTATACTGATGCATTTCTGATTCCTTAAAATCAAAATATGCAAAACGTTCATTGTATGCTATAAGTATCCTTTTATCGAGAGTCGATTGAACACCTTCAGTTTCCTTCTTCCTAAAGTCCGAAACACTCACTCCTGGCGTTGATTTATCACCTGTAAAATTAATATCCTTTCCCGTTCTAATATCGGTCATAGAAAAATCGCCATAATGGGGATTTGATGTGTGTCTGTAACTAATATTTCCTAATGCCGCTACAGATACCAGTATAGCATATGCATTTTTTCGCCGTTCGTATTCTTCTTTTGATTCATTGTTTCTTTTACTCTTTGTACCTACAGGAATAACTGGGGTTTTACCATTTTCATATTCGTCCTTTGCTTTCTTAGTCAGGTGATAAATTCCGAGTTTATCTTTTTCAAAAATACCATAGTGCATTAAGCGTTTAAGTCCTGAAGTAATGAAATCATTACTTAGGCCAGTCTCTCTTTTTATCTCTCGAAATCTAATTCCAATATGTTCGTATTTGTAAGCTTTTTCTACTATTTTTTCGCCCTTTTTAGTGTCGAATGTTCTCAATTAAATGCTCCGTTTATGATAGAAGATGAACAGTCTTCCAAACAAAATAGTGATGAAAAAAGTGTAAATGCTTCCTCAGTTAATTATGAAAAATCGTGTCAGACGAAATATTCACCGACTTATTTTTTGATTGTCTTTCTGCAGAAGTAAAAGCTTTGAAAAATCTAGTCTTGATGGCAGAAGAATTAGGTATTAGTAAAGATAAAATAGAATCATACGAACCATTGGCTGGATGTCATGCTTATACTAACTATCTGACACGACTTGCTGTATATGGTTCAGATGCAGAAATTCTTGCAGCTATAATTGTTGACTTTCCAGTTTGGGGAGCAAACTGCAGTAAAATAAGCTCCTTCTTAAAAAAGGGTTATGGCTTTACAGATAGTTCCTGTATATTCTTGGATCAATTTGCACTTCCGCTCCCAAAGAGTTTATTGAAAAGTCCAACGATTTGATAAGTTCTAATCTTCCAAGGAAGGAAAGGGAAATACAAAGAGCAACAAGACTTATTCTTGACTATGAATTATTGTATTGGAATACAATCTATTCTTATTCTCATGTTGTTAAGTGATTGAGAATTCAACAAATACTAATACTAATAATAATAGAAAAACTATACACACAGTCGTAAATATTAATGCTACTACAACAGCAACAGTATATTACAATAGCCATTTTTGCATTTGTGTATTTACTCATTGTAGCAAGAAGGAAATTCCATATTCCAATTTGGACATCAATGCTAATTGGTGCTGGGCTTATGATTGGATTTAGAGTTACAAGTATTGAATCTGCATTTGCAATCAATCAAACAACTGACCCAAATGACCTAACAGCAGATTTAGAAGATGGAGTTGCGGAAGGAAGGGTTTGGGAATGGATTAATTGGTAGCAGTCTACTAGTAGCATAATAACAAATCTTGGTTATGCTTTATCATTCCTTTTTTGTTGTTATTTAACATTCAATGGTTATTTTATTGTATATGTATGATTAAACTAGAGTCTTACTGCTGGTACATAATCGATGGTGTGTTTTTCTAAATCATTTATTGAATACTTGCGGTGCAAGCAAATTCCTGTCATGCTAAAGTTAAGATTGCTAAAGCTAACCTTAAATTTGCTCATGATCCTTAAAATTATTAAAAATTATGACTCACGGAGTAGTAATTCCAAAATTCATAGATTATGGTAATAATTTAAAATACTTTATTCCTAGGTTTGCTAAAATTCAGAGGGGAGAAATTATTGAATGGACTAATTTAGACATAAAATTACATACTTTAGCCTTTTATTATAGACTAGAATATACGATATTGGAAAACTTGGACCAATAGGTTCCGGCGAATCTCAACATATGACATTCGACTATAGTGATGTAGAGCGGATTGATTATCATTGTGAAACTCATCCTAATGAGACAGGGACTGTGATAATTCTTCCCAAAAACGAGGAGTCAATGACGAACACAGAACGATTAAGATTTCTAAGTAGTTTTTTAATCTTAAACTTCCTGAGCCGTACAGCCATTTGGGAAGTACCACACGATAAAGAGCGGATATCATCGCATGAGTGGAGAAAATTTCTCTAATAAAATTAATCCATATGACCCTGATGAACTAAAAAAGTATTTTGACCCACTAGTGTTCCAAAATCTAAATGATTTGACTATTTCAGAAATCAGATGGATGCGTTTAACTATTGCTTTTTGGGATCTATCTGGTTTTTCTGAATTATGCAAGCAGCTAATAGATAATCAATCCTTTCTTAAAAGAATATTTTGATGAAGGAGCCAAGGTTATTAGCGATCGTAATGGCATTTTGGATAAATTCATTGGTGATGGCATAATGGCATACTTTGGATATCCAGGAGATGATGCTAATAATTCGCCGACGGAAGCAATCATGGCTGCATTACACTACTACTGATGGGTGGTGGCAAAATCATATATAACTGATAAAAGGATTATATTTCATTCCTAGAACTTATAGCGTAGGTACTATTTTTCACGAAATAGGCCATTATATTGATAGGGTAAAGTATAACAAGCCAGCAGATGACCAGCTTAATCCAAAAAGCTGATGCATATGCAGACGAAATGATAAAGAGCAATTTTCCATATGACACTTCTGCAAGTCATTCTATAGGAAATGAGTATACTCATACGTTCATATTTGGAATATAACCATATCATTTCGAACTATTAATGAGCTACGGAAGAGGTTACAGTGGTGGCAGCAAGCTTTGGCAGCAGAAGCTTCAGTGCAAAGCCTGTTGAAACGGGTAAAGAATACGATGTACAGATTACAGAGACAAGTAGGAAGGGCGATGGTGTTGCCAGAATACAAGGATTTGTGATTTTTGTAAAGAATGGACTAGCAGGACAGAACGTAAAGGCAAAGATTATTCAAGTAGGAGAGAGATTCGCTACAGCAGAAATTGTATAAGAATCTCACATTTCCTAATTAAACACATACTCTATTTTACTGTCCAATTTTTGACCAAAAATTCAATTTTTAACTGATGAAGAATTTTTAGTAGAAGAGATATCATGCACAATATAATTGGTAATTAAAGTAGAACCCTTGGAATGAGAATATCTATAACCAACAATATCCTACTGGTACCTCACTGCAATGAATACTGAACATGTTTTGCAATCACTATCGTATCGACAAGTCAGGGTGAAGGAGCGCAATATTGTCTCAGTGAAGGAAGAAAAGCCATCTACAATTTATCTATAATCGAGTGTATGATGGAATGCAATCTGGAAAGTGCCAAGAATATAATATTGATAACAATACGTCGTTGCTTACAAGAGACGAACGTTTCAAGCAATTTATGGATAGGGCCTTATGCCGTTATTCCTTCACTAAGAGAAGAAGAAAAGAACTATCTGCTAATATCTCCAAGATGGACTGGTTTTAGCACCATTACCATCGTCATTACCTATACCTGATAAAGAAGAATAGTCACGACGTCAGCAAAGTATCTTTCCAAATTCTGTTCTTTGTCTGAAATGATACCAGCCCTACAGTATATCCAGACTTACATTAATAATGTACCTCTGAATTAGGAGGAATACGCAGAACAATAAAAGAACGCACATCTGAACATAAGTAGAGAATAATGCATAACTAGCTAGTCAGTAATTATCTTTCTATCTGCTATCTTCTTCTTTCGAACACTTAGGGAAAATGTTCCGAGGATTTAGGTCCACCTTATTCTCTAGAACATTTATCTAATCGTTCTTTAGTCTACCGGGATTCCTTATGTAAAATCATACAACAAAGTTGTATCAACACGCTAGATGATAATACAAATTATGAGCGTCCTTATGTAAAATCTGAAGATAAACTGCTTTATAGAGCATGACTATCTTACAATATCGTCGGCAACCTTATGTAAGTACGACTTATTGTCTGTTAATCCTGTTTCTATGAATATTTAATGGGGTTTGTGGCATATGTCCAACCATAAATGTCTATTCGTTCTATTTGTCTAGGTGGTAGTGCTATTATAGGGAGCTTATCCATTCTACTTTTAGATTGTATAACAAAAGGTCTTGTTATCACATTCAGATGTATTTGTGGGAAATCTTTCTAGATCTATCATATCTCAATATCATATTCCAATAATTGCCAAACAATGGAGAACATGTTAGCTTAAACTGAAACAGTGTTTAAATAATTATACGGTAAATGACTGTTCATATGAAAATCATAAGTTCAATATATGATAATAACAATAATTGCAATTCGTCCTCTTCTTCTATTCATGATCATATGGCAGTAACTGATCCTGAATATGGTGAGATTGTTTGTAGTAATTGTGGTCAGGTATTGACAGAAAAGGTCCAACAGAATCGTGCTGAACGGCGTGGATTTGATACTTTAGACGAAAGTACAAAGAGTAAAACAGGAGGCCCTAGTTCTCTAGCAAGACATGATAAGGGACTTGCCACATTGATCAGTAGAACAGACAAGGATGCTAGTGGACAAAGAATAAATGGAGCAACGCATACTACAATGGAAAGATTAAGGAAATGGGATTCTAGAACACAAATTCATACACCTACAGATAGAAACCTTAGTCAAGCATTCAATAAACTTGATTTATTGAAAGACAAACTTACATTACCAGATGCTGCAACAGAAAAAACGGCTTATATCTATAGAAAAGCTCAAGCAAGAGGACTAACTCGAGGAAGGACAATACCATCTGTATTATCTGCAGCAGTGTACATTGCATGTAGAGAAATGGGAATTCCAAGGACATTAAACGATGTATCTACTGCCAGTAATATAAGACGCAAAACAATTTCAAGAACATATAGACTACTGATTCTTGAGCTTGAGATCAAAGTTCCAATGGTTGACCCAATGAAATGTATTGTGAAAGTAGCAAACAAAGCTAATTTAAGTGAAAGTACCAGCCGTAAAGCAATTAGCATTATGAATGAAATTAGGAAAAATGAAACATTATCCGCTGGAAAAGACCCTATGGGACTTGCGAGCTACAGTTCTTTATTTATCATCACTTAAAGCAGGTGAAAACATAACCCAAGACAACATTTCAAATGCAGCGGGAATAACAGGTGTAACATTAAGAACTAGATTCAAAGCTTTAAAGAGTCAACTACAGTTAAACTAAAATCAAATAAATCATTGAAACAGAAGTGGATCCAATAATAATAAAAAATGAGATCTGGAATGACCTCTACCTTTGATATCATAAAATGTCATACCGCCGACTTTATTTTTGTGAAGGGTATCATTAACTTCTGCTATATGCTCGTGAGAAACTATTATATCTAATCTTTTCATTTTAAAACTAACTGCTTGTTTTCGGTATAGAAAATAATGGTTATATATACACACAAAAAAGAAAAACTGCTGCGGGCTTATTACATTTTGATATTATCATTATTGTAATCAGATGATACGTTAGCTTTTTAATAATATCCTTTAGTTACTCAGTTCATAATAATACTATTAACACACAGTTTGGGCTATATTATGTTCATGACATCCAAGGGATTGTGATAATAGAAGAGAAGAGAAGAGAAAAACCCAGACATCATCATTTTCCCCTTCTCTATAAAGGTTCTTGCTTTTTAGCCTCAAGTATACCTTCTCCTTCTTCTTCAAAAATTTCTTTAATCTTATTAAATACTTCTCCTTTGTTGCAGGAGACTTGATAGCATAGAGGTTTAAAATGATGCACATTTCTCAGTCTCCCCGAAACGGGAAGTATGTGATAATTTTATCTACAGCACAGTTGCAAAAGATGAGAAAGGATTCGGAAAACAAAAGAATATGGACAAAAAAAGCCGAACTATGTTCATGTTGTTTACGACTGGTCTTTATACTAGTTGAATCTGATGCTGGTACCTCTTCTAAAAAAATGGAACACATTGCAACCAAACAAGAGATAGAAAACCTTGCAAGGAAATTTGGAGTAAAATTAGAGCTATTTTATCCTAAAAAGTAATGAATTGAAATCGTCAGCTGCGCTTATGCTTAAGTCATATATACTCTTTTGATTCAAAAATAACTGCTGCAGTTAGCCCAGAAGCATCATTAATTCCATCGCCAATCATTGCAACTGCTGTTTTACATTATTATTATTATTGCCTTCTATTCGTTGCTGTTTCTGAATTTATATTACAGCATCAGCTTTTCCTGATGGAATGACATTTGTAAATATGCTTTCGATCCGTATTGAATATGCAATCTCTTTTGCAGTATTTTCATTATCACCTGTAAGCATAACTGACTCTATTCCGAGGAATAAGGCACAAACAGCCTCCTTGGCACCAGATTTTGGTATATCAAGTAATCCTATTATTCTCTAGTTTTTCAATTGTCTGTACTGCTGAAGAAGAAACATCTATTTTTTGGTCTTGTATAAATGTCTGGTTACCTATCTTGATTGTCAGACCGTTATAAGCAGTAGCAATGACACCATGTCTTGGCATAGCTTGCAATTCTACATTGCTATCGTATCTGTAGAGCTAGTTGATTCTGTGCATGCATAATTAACCCTTCATTGCAATTTCTTTGATTTGCACTGCATTAATTTAGATACCTAATATCTTGGGAGATAGCATTCTGATCGTATGTGTTAAATATTTGATTTATCTTTTATGATGATAATATGTCTTCATCGACTGAATTAACAAACACGGCATATGATATTTTGAAAGTCTTGGGCAAGGAAGCGGACTTTATGTATGATACAATTGAAACTTATATCAAAGACGCACAGAATGCCAATAAATCAGAGTTAGTAGAAATATGGCAAACTATCAAACAAGATAGAAAAAAACATATGCATATGCTTAAAGAAGCTTTAGAAAAAGAGATTCACGGATAAATACCTTTTGAATCTACTACTATTTTCTTTGATATGCAGTAGTAGCAACCTCTACATTGACGACGTTCTAACAAAGATCAAAATAAAAATAAAATATGTGTTATTTGTTCTCTTGCTCTAATTCTTCTAGTAATACTTTAACTAGCAAGAAACCTGTATTAAATATAGAAGCAAATAGTTGAGGCTTGGACATAATTCCAGATTCGTATTTTTGGCAATGTCCAAATAGTTAGAGTGTATATATAATATATGTCAAAAGTATCTGATTATAAAAAGTTAACAGAACAAGAAATTGAACAACAAGTTACCAAGTTACAAGGATGGAAATTTGTTAATGGAAAGCTAAATCAGAACTTTGAATTTGATAACTTTGTTCAGGCATTTGGTTTTATGGTAAAGGTAGCAATGCGCGCAGAGAAGATGAATCATCATCCAGAATGGTTCAACGTATATAATCGCGTTACTATTGACTTGGTAACTCATGACATTGGAGGAATAAGCAATTATGATATCAGATTAGCAGAGATTATTAACCAGCTATATAATACAGCAAATGAGAAAAAAGAATATGATGGGAAGAAAAATATGTGATTGTACTAACCGTTCTTTTCATTATCTCTATTGTTTATCTTTTATCATCTAATAATATGATTTGAATGAACAAAAAGTGTAAAATAATGATGGAAAAGAGGAAAATTGAAGTTTAGCTTAACGAAGGTACCACCGTCTAGAATAACCATAACCACATCATAACGGTATATAATGAGCCTCTATTTATGAAATGCTTACGTCTACGGAATGCAGATAGTGACATACTACCTTATTCAGAGTATCCCAAAATAAGATACTGTATAATTGGGGTATATGGATATACAGCATAATTTCTTCAAAATGGAAAGAGAAAAGAAGGACAAGATAAATACATGAAGTTAAAGCACGGTACTAGATAGCATATGCAGTTACAATATCTTTCAACTCAATAAATTTACTTATCTAAGCCGCTAGGTCTCCTAGTGGTGAGCCAAGCAATATCACAGTATGGTGTAGACAAGGTTGAGGTATACTTTGTAGCCTTTGATGAAGTCGTACCGATTTTCATTCAAGCGCAAAACCACCCTTTTCTCTCCAAAGTAAAATGGTATGGTAGCGACGGTTCTGCACTAAATAATAAAATTATAAGAAATCCTGGAGCCGCGAGCATTTGCAGTAAAAACAAATTTTACAACTCCGATATATGGAGTCGAGAATGATAATGATGAAAAGTTCAAACATATCGAAGCTCAAATTCATGAACAGATAGAAAGAACTCCTAGATCCTTATGCCAGTGTTGCGTATGATATTCTGTGGGTAGCAGCGCTAGCTGATTAGTTAATTCTGTTGCAAAAATAGCCGAATTGTTATGAGAATCCCATGATACTCGTCCGGCTATGCTTCTACCTTGCGAATCCTTCAGTAGCAAATGACTACCACCGTCAGTAACCCAAGCTTTTGGCTCTAACTTGAAATCTGGAGCTGCCGTGATAAAAGTGGGATAAATTTGCTTAAAGCCATCTTTTCCTTTCATGACGACTCCAAATGTCACATCTTCGAACACAATATCGTCTGTCAAAAGTGTGAGCACTTTTTCAACATCATGGGAGTTTTCCGTTTCTATTAGTTGTTTCAAAAGGTTATCATTGCTAGTTGCCATTTACTAATCCGCATGCGTCTAGTGCGCTAATAAATATTCGTAGCGAAGATGAGTAACAAGCCTATTATGTGATTAAAACAGCACTCTACTTTTGTACTGACATCTTCTTGTTTATGCTCTTCTATGTTCCAAATCCAGAATGGTTTGTTCTGTAATTTGTCAAAAGACTGTGTTTGTTGTTGCTGTTGAACTAGGCTGCTGCTTATCCTCTTCTTCAGATCTTTGAATGTCATTGTTGGTATGTTTCCTATCTACAGTAACAGCATCATCAACTTTATGTTTTTCTTTTTCTAATTCAGGTTTGATAGATGATGATTTGTCTGTTACAAACTTTATGGCGTCATCTACCACAGCAGCATTGTGAATAAATAAATAACTTCATCAGGCCAAGGAGATTGCGGCAGGGATCGTCTTTCTGGCTAGCCAGGCAGTGTCTCGCATCACTGGCATTTGACCTTGTTTAAAGGATAGATAAGGGTTATGAATGCATTGACCTTTGCATTTGAGCCTTTATGGAATATCTTTTGCTGGTAGCCTTCATCATGTAATTATTTGTTATATATGGCTGCAAGTGTAGCCATGTCTCATCTTCGAATCCAAGTAGAATCCTTTTTTAAAAGTGCTGCAGATACCTTCTTGTAATTGTCTATAGTTTTCTTCTTTTCTTCATAATCCTTTTCATGTTCAAGCATAAGTTTTGGTTTTTTGTATGTAATACCAAGTTCACGGATTATTCTCCAAGTTTGCATTGGACTGACATTCATTTCTAGAATGTTGGTAAGGTATGCTGCCAAAAGCCTTATGCTCCAAGTATTTCTTAGATATCCAAAAGATCTCGGCGAATCCAGTACAATCTGTTTTATCTTTTGCTGGTTCTTTTCTGACGATATTTTTGGTATTCTACCTGCATTCTTTCTTTTGCTCCTTATGCCACCTAAACCATGTTCCTTGTATGACTTTGTCATATAGTATACGTTCCTGTAATTAACTCCAAGATTCTTGGCTATGGTTCTGTATGACATTCCTTCCATCTTCTGCTTTACAGCCACTGCTAGTCTGTATTTTTCCTTGTTTCTTGTGTTCTTGATGAAATCAAATAATTCTTTTCTCTGAATAGTAGATAACTTAAGAGGATGTGGCTTCACAGCTATGAGAACAAATAACGTAGCTAAAGATCTTGTTATCTAAAATAACTGTCATTTTGGTAATAAATAGTTGATATAAAATCAGATACTTAACTTAGCAAATGCTTACAGAATCATGTTCCTATCATATCAGCTGTATATTCAGTTTGCTATAGGAATATAACCACATAGCTAATAGAGTTGTTCCAAAGCCGAAAAGGTGGGAACTATTGCTAGCCAGGATACATCAAAGCTTACTTAGATTTTACAATTTCGCCTGTACGTGTTAACATATTTCTATAATCGCAGTTTCGCTCCTATGTCAGTTTGTTTCAACGAATCTTCGATGCTTTATATGGAGCATCAGTTTAATCTTGTTGGTTTCTACAAATGTATCTTTTTAAATATCATTGTATGTACTCACTCAGTCGTTTCAGTCCTTTGTCTTTCTACATACACAGTTTCTAGCTGTGAAAGATATGTATATCTATATGCATTCATTAGTAGCGCAGTTTCGCCTGAAATTTATAATATGCAAAGTAACACAATTGGAAGGAAGCAACATTTGTATTGTATTTTTTAATCATGCAACAATACTATCAGGTAATTAATAGCAACGAGTGGAGTAGAATCAAATGTGCTATATTTCTTCTATTGTACTTTAAAAGTTTTCTTCATTAGATCTTTAGTCTTTGGATTTGACTTTAGATAATAAATTATCTCTTTTGCTCCTATCCTTCTCAAAAAATATCCCATTCCACCAGGTCTTTTTTCTTCTTCTCCTTCTTTTAATCTATTTTTTATAAAAAATTCAAACAAGGTATCTGTAACTGATGCTACGTCTTTACGGGGTACGAAGTGAAGATATTGTTCTTTAGTATCTGGATCTATTAGTGGCCCACCTTGGTGTCTTCCATCCTCTGTTCCCATTATTGTTAGTTGATAAAGATTAAAACCGGTTCCTATCCATCCAACTGTCTTTGTTGCAGGCCTATAACATTGCTTTTCGCAGCCTGTCACTCCTATTGATTCGTTTAGATCTCCCCATTTATCCTCTAGTTGATCAAGTAGGTAAGGTTCAAACTTTTCAGAATCAGTGTAAGTCAATCTGCAAGTATCCCTTCCAACACATGCTCCAGACAACGTTCTTAATTTTGAATATGGTCGTTGTTGTACTATCTTTGATTTTGATGAACCTGTACTACCATTGTAGTTGTTATTATTAGTTGCATCAAGTGTTATTTTGCGTATTCCATAACCAAAAATCCTCATATCATTTTTGAACTGTTCTTTTTCATTACTGCCTAAATTTGAAAATAATAAATGCTGATTTGGTGTTGTAAAAATAAGAGCATGTGGATATTTGTCCATTAGATACTTTATCATGCTCTTTAAATTACCATTTGGACTGCCATCGGTAATTCTACCATTTTCTATGAACGTACCGTAACACCATTTCGTATTGTTATTGCTACTATCATCAACTTCATCTGTATTTTGCTTTATCCAGCCAAGATGCAAATTTCTGTTCCCATAATCATAATCTTGCATTGGCAATTCAAAATCCATCCGACTATTACTATAACTACCAACAACATCTTTTACCTGTCCTCTAAGCCATTCAATCCCTTTCGCTTTAACTAAATATTTTAGCCTAGCCCAATGTCTATTTTCTCTATCTCCCCATTCTTTATGAACTCTTACTATGGCATCAAGTCCTTCCAGTAGATTATCTTCAGTGAAAATCCCAAAAGGCTCTCCAAGAGTTGAGAACGTTGATTTACCTGATAGTTGACCTTGACTTCCCCCAACATAAACTTGGAATCTATCTACTTTACCATTATAATTACCATTATCACCATACAATTGGAGCAATACCTATATCATTTGTTCTTAGCTCTACACAATTATCGGGAACGTATTTCTTTTTTTCTACGTCAAAGTGAATCGCTGAAAAAGCTATTTTGAATTTTCTGTTAAGCTGATTTGTACCATAATCAAATCTAGTTACTCCTGTCTCTCTATCTAAGAGTCCAGCTTTTCTAAGGTAATTTGGATTTATTTCAAAAACTTCTATATAAGCTGCTGTAGGAAGAGCAAAATATTTACCAATTTTCTGAGCCCATTTATTAGCATTAAAAACTTTAGAATAAAAGGATAAAGGACAACCAATTACATTTCGAGTGTTATCTCCACAACCATTGATTGTAAAGAATCCAGATTTTGCTATTTGTTCAATTACATCGACTAAATTCTTTTTTCTGACCCAATGAAGTTGTATATTTTGTCTTGTCGTTATTCTAAGGCTAGGTCTGGCATTATTAGGATATGCATCAGAAGGACCTATTGTATAAGTATCAGCTATTCTGTCAAGTATGTCCCATTGTTGAGAGGTAATTGGACCTCCTCCCGGTATGCTTATACGTAGCATATATATCCAATCCTTTTCATTTCCTGTTCTTGCTCTATTGAATTCCAGATAGATACCATGTGATTTTGCTATTTGTTCAGATTCCCATGAGATATTTTGGTAAGAGTAGTCTCTGAACTCGTTAAATAGATTCCCTCTAAGCTCATTAGAGTTAATCTTTGTAATCTCTACTTTAGAGTAATCCTTGGAATTAGTTCTGAAGTTTGGATTTATGTTATTATCAAGCATACTGAAAATAGAATATGTAGTCTAGAAATATGCAATTGATGCTATTTAAAATATATGTTAAAAGTGGTTGTTGTACGAATATATTTACTAGCTTCAATGAGCTGTATTTAGCTTAGCTCTAATATTCATTTGAATTGTGATTTACTGGAGATGCTATAATGGGGATTTAGTCAGACATGATAAGAGATAGTTGTTGATATCAATGTGATTGATGACTAGAAAAATAGTTTAAATTGTTGCTCGTCTATTTTTAGCTAGTGGAAAATCAGGGCAGTACTACTAGTTGTGACTCTCGCATCCATGCTTATAAGAAT
Organism: uncultured Nitrososphaeraceae archaeon; assembly: GCA_963825865.1. Lineage (GTDB taxonomy): Archaea > Thermoproteota > Nitrososphaeria > Nitrososphaerales > Nitrososphaeraceae > CAWGVG01. The sequence continues at coordinate 21,661 of CAWGVG010000040.1, forward strand.
GGCAAAACCATGGAGCAGTGTAGACAAGAAGCAAGAAAAACTACAGAATTATTATCAAAAGAAGTTTCAAAGATAGGGGAGGTTTCATGGAAAAGAGTATTGGAAGTAACACACTATGATGAACTGGTGTATAAATTGACTTTAAAGTATCTTCGACAAAAAGGCTATGATATTGGCAATAACACAATTCCACGTATAAGAAACATTTGCATGTAAAACATTTCCCTAAACACAGGTCGGATTTATATTGAATCCCACAAGAAAAATAACAACAGCTAATAAGTTTTGAAGATGAACCGATATTTTCTTACTGTATATGATATTTTGAGTTTTTGTTATAGACTAAATCAATCATCAAATACTATTTACCACCAGTTTTTGTCTTATCCTCAACTAATTTGAATGTGGATAATTGCTTGTATGCTAAAATGCCACATCAGTCAAAGCAAAAAATATTCAGCGAGATAATAGGGTAAGCATATGCATAGACGATCAGATACCGCCCTTTTCCTTTGTAACAATTTTTGGCACTGCAAAAATATATCCTTACAAACAAAAGGAGGTTTTCAAATGGGCAAAGAAAATTCAGCTCGATATATGGGAAAGGGAAATGCAGAGGCATATGGCAGAAGGAATAGTGAGGAAGGTCTAGTGCTTGTACGAATAAAACCTACAAGAATACTTGCAGAAAAAGATATAGCTGCTTGGGAGTGACGCTTATTATATCAGTCTATAAATTCTTTGACATCTGTTGTTATCTAAATTTATTACAAATGCTGCTGTGGTATATCATGTCATAAATTTTGTATCAGACTAACCATCATCTATCAAACCCGAATTAGAAAAAGAAAAACATAAAGTTGAAGATGCTGTTACTGTAGATAAGCGCGATAATAACAATTCATTCGGTGATGAAAGAATGAAGGATAAATTCCTCTGGCATGGAGATATCGGAATAGCGAATTTACACAGGAACTTCCACGTACGCGTCCCGTTTGGTATAGGACGCATTCAGACCATTCAGACTGGCATTTTGCCTTGAACTTATCAACGACCTTCTTTACCTTATTCGAACCTCTCACTAGCGTGGCTTTGAATGTGATCGCAATTTCATCCACACTAAGTTCAATATGTGGTCTTGAACCAGTTACTCTCGGAGCCCTGGTAGGTGCTGTTAAGTTAAGCGTTGTCGCCTCCCATCATGTCCTGCGACCAGTACAGAATGCCGATCCTCGTTAAGTGCTACTGAAACATGTGCCACCAATGGAGGCGCTGATCGTCCAAAGCGTATGACAGCCTTTACATGCCGAAAACAAATTCACCTCTATCCTTTGCTTTCAACATGATCAACAACAAAATTAAGTTTTTCTTTTTCTATAAGGGAAATCACCTTTTCCATTAGTATCGCGTCATAATTTCTTTCTTCCGCATCTAGTGTTATAAGCAAATAGTAATTGTCATTTATGGGAATTGTAACCCTATTCAATTTTTCATACCTGCCAAAGGCGTATATCAGCTTACCTATTTTTGATTCAAATTTTGTTCTAGTCTTCTGTCTTGTTACATACTTGATGCATACTCTTCATTTTCTTCTTGAGTCATAAGAGGTTTTAATCCCTCCCTATAGTCTGCATTAAGAATAACACCAAATTCATCAGTAATAGCCATCCATCTGATGGTACTTGTCAAGGTTTAACAATTGTTTGCTGAAGGCATAAAGAAATTCATAGTCTATCATGTATTTATTATAACAATAGGTAAATGTACTTATGATTTTCTTCTGCATTGTTGCATAACTAACCATTCTGTTAATGGAATTTGACCTAGGTGAGTTTAGCTTACCTCTTATAATGAAGCACATTGGTTAATTGGCTCAGCTATAACGAATTATTGGTTAGACGTGGTGAAGTAGTTTTAGACTTTGATGTTATTGATAACTGGAATAATGAACTAGATAATATGAATAATGGTAAGGAAGGTGCATCCTATAGGTACCCAGATTCTTTTGTTCAACTACTTGGTTATATGCGAGTTTATTTTCACCTTCCATACAGACAAACACAAGGTAAACTGCTTTCTAATTTATGTAACTCATTTAGTAGTTGAGTTTTTACAAGAATATTTTGCTATTGCCAATAAAATTGTTCACAAACATAATGGGATTTTAGATAAATTTATTGGAGTCTTCTTCAGGTTCAATTATCGCGGACTTGTACAATACTGTTATTCAGAATAGGATTTGTCAGAAACGCCTCTGGGTAGCTCGATGAGGTCCACGTAAAGACACAAACTGTCCTGCTCATAAGACTACCATGAATTCATGGTTTTAGTATTATGATAGATAGATCCCAGTTATTAGTAATAGAGAGATACTTCATGATTTTTCTGTTATATAACAATAAAGCCAGATGGCGGAGTAGCATGTTTTGATGTATACTATGTAGGTAATAGATGATAGGTGATAGATTACAGTAAAATAATGTTGGAACCGTACGAATGCGGTGGAAAAGCAACGATTATTGAAATTCTTACGCATAATACCTTCCGAGTTAGGTGCTCCAGCTCCACAATTCTTTATTCATGCATATATTTGGTGTGATGATTATGTAATTGAAATATTCAACAGAATCATATACGACAATAATATGATAGTTGTAGACAACATTACTATAGCAGTGAATAGCTGAAAACCCAAAAGAAGATGCTGTTGTCAGTACATAGCAGAGGAACTGTTCTATGGTCATTCCTATATAGTCAATCTTCTATATATATTATAGGGATAAATATGTCAACAACTAAAGAACAAAGAATAAAAGAACAAGAATTAACAACATCACAACAGCAAGTACAACAACAAGAAGAACACCAACAAGCTATCAATAAAGCATTAGATGAGACCAAGGACAACATCAGAAGAACTACAGATGAAGCAAGGAAAGATATCCCGCGTTATACTCAGATTGTAAACGAGGACCAAGAGGAAACTATCCAAGGAGCAAGACAGATGGCGGACAACTACCTGGAATGTCAAAGGGAAATTATCAATTCACTGCAGTCAGCATTCGTACCACAGATAGACGCAGCAAATAGAGCAGTTACGTCAAATTGGACATTTCCAAGACATGTGACTGACAACTACGCAAGATTAGTTAGCACTTTTGCAGACAATACAATTGCGGTAACTAAACTAGTAAACAATGCTGTATTTGCAAACCTAGAAGCATTCAAGACAGCTGTTCAAACTGCAAGAGATAATGTAAAGGAATTTTCACGAATAGGTGTTAATGCAGCAAAAACATTGGAGCAAACATCAAGGGATACAGCTAGAGTAGCAGTACAGGCTTTGTAGGATCCGTGTAGAATCAGAAGAGCAACAACAAAGACGCTTTTAGAAGATGCTGATGCTTCTTCTACCTTTAGTATTTTTGTTATTAAAAGAAAATTACAATCAAAAAAGATGCAAATAATCTGTATAATATAGAGTACTCTGTAAACCCGTTTAACAACAACACACGAACTCTACGAAAGAGAAGCAAAATCTTAAATAATTTAGCTTGAATCACCCATTAATGTCTGATGAGATACATCAAATACAAGCACAACAAGATGAATTAAACCGTAAACTTAATGAAAAAATATCTGATGACTTGAGCAAATTTCAAAAAGCGATGGACGATATATTTAAGCAAAAACAAGTGAGTCAACAAAAATATTTCATTCAGAAAATCAAAGAAGAACAGGAACAGGCAGACTCAGCTATAAATCAGGTGACTTGATGAGTGCAATGGCTCATAAAGGCAAACCTGTTTTCTACTTGCTCAACCTTATCCTTAATCTTAACAACAGACAGAAAACACAACTGATAACGATAGAAACACCATTAGCTTCATCGTAACAACTTATTGTAATTGAGCCAACACTCTACTTTGAAGTCAAATCCCTTTGAATCAACAAAAACGTTTTTCACAGCTATGTCGATATCTTTTAGTACGATATAGTGGACGTCAAGAATATTGGCACTCTGTTAAATGATTGAGAGCTACACTCTAGATAGTAAAAACTAATAAGGATAAGAACTTGTTGCAATGAAATATTACAAATTCAATAGGGACAGATCTTTAGACCCTTCAATAGTATAGAAAGTCATGTAAAAAACTAGGTTACCTTGCAAAAAGAGATAATCTACGTATGTTAGATTCATTTAATTTTGAAAACCAGACTTGGGGTGCTCTGCATAAAGCTTGGTGTTATCGCCAAGAATAAAGATGAACATGACAGGATGAAATACTATGCTATTGTTATACAGAAGCTCGAACGTGAATTAGGAATCAAAGTCAGTAGTTTTCCGGAGCTTAAGCTTATGGCCCTTAAATTTTTCCAAGAAAATTCAGAACACTTGCCAGAAGATATCACCGGTGAAGAGGTGCTCGACATGCTTCTACAACAGGATAAGGATGTACTAACAAAGCTATACGAAGGTAAGTCTGAAGAGTAAGAAAAAGACTTCTTTAACTAGCATTAAGTCATGACAGGAACACAATACCTTTGAATAGTTTTCACAAGTTATCTTATGCGCTATATAGAGCATATGCTCTTCTCTACTTTAGTTTCCTGCGGTGTCTCAACCTCATTCCGATCCTGCGATTGACATCAGGTGATGGTGGAAATAATTTGCACAGTGTTGGAGATGAGGGGAATATAGTCTGCTAGATTTTCAATAGCTTGCTGATTGTCTGTTTCTGAAAGTTTTAAAAGCTGCATTAGTAGCCCTTCCAGAAAATTGAATGTGTGGACCGCAGCCACCGTTTTACCTCGCTCATTTATTCATTGTCACACTCACTCATTCTCTCTTGTCTCTCTCCATTTTCTCAGGAATCTATTTGGCCAGGAGCTTTTACCTCCTTGCTTGTCTATCTATGTATGATACTACTACTTGTTCCATCATTTCAAAAGTAGTAGATCTTTCTATAGTCTTTGTGGCTTTGCCGTCCACCTAAATCCATAGCTAACTTCAGCCTTCCATTTTTCAAAATTCTTTTGCCTGCTGTAGTACGACTATTTTTCTTGGATGACAACAAACTATTAATCTGTCATATGTAGTCACTATCACCCTCCCATGTCAGAGCAACGGCTTTGAACAGGGTTAATTCCTGTTTTCAAAAACATTGCATATATGAGTTATCCAAAAGCAGAGATATTGTGGATTAATTAACTAAACAGTAGTATAGTATTTTACCTTTAGCTGAGGTTGATAGTGTTGTTGTTGTAATAGTGTTACTACTGCTGATATTTGGCTCTAACTACTGTTTAACAAGGTTCAAATGTACAAGAGCTTTTAGCATCACCATTTGTTAATGCTGAAGTGACATCATTTACAAGCACTTTTGCTGATTCAACCAAAGAGGAGTTGCCAAGTGATTTTAACTGTTGGTTTAAAATATTCAAATGTACAAGAGCACCTCTTTATTCCTCAATGCCTAGATAGTAGAACACTAGGAAAATCCCATTTCTTATAATAGAAATGGTTTTTGCACAAATACGATCTCCTTTATTTTAAACCCTTATCATTTGTAAGAGCCAACAAATTGCGCCAAAGTCAATTTATTTGATGAAAAAGATCATGATCATTTGGAGGAGAACACCTGTTATCATGATAATAACAACATGCTAACATTGGGAGTGCTAGTAGTAATAATAGGAGTAGGAGCCTTTGCAACAATATTGTTGCCGCAGCAACAGGCGCGTGCTGTTATCACTACTTTCGCTAAACACAACAAATGTAGTGGTGGTGGTGGTGATGATATCATTACCTGCACACATGATCAGAAGGATTCTCATCATTCTACAAAAAAAGATTCAACACCTTTCGATCTACCTTTGCCTTTTCCCTAAAAAGAAAACAGTTTATTGAATGACTATATGTGAAGCACATGTTTATCGTTAAAAAATTAAATAGAAAATAGGAATAGCGTAAAAGCTATAGCTAGCTAGCTAGTACGCCATCCTTGTCATCGAACTAGAATGACACAGGAGCTTATTCTTCAAAATAATAAAAGGTTATGTGAATGCGGTTGTGGCCGAGATATTAGAATTAATCAGTAAGCATCGTGGAGAATCTATTACCTATTAGGACTTAACCTAAGGCTGGTTGGCTCATTGTTACTAGTTGGCTAGATAGATAGCAGTAATAGTAATAACAATAATACTTTCCACAGC
>CAWGVG010000041.1:0-30429 GCA_963825865.1 uncultured Nitrososphaeraceae archaeon
GGGGATGAACTGGTGTATAAATTGACTTTAAAGTATCTTCGACAAAAAGGCTATGATATTGGCAATAACACAATTCCACGTATAAGAAACACTTGCACGTAAAACATTTCCCTAAACACAGGTCGGATTTATATTGATCCGCCAAGAAAAATAACAACAGCTAATAAGTTTTGAAGATGAACCGATATTTACTGTATATGCTTGTTGTCTTCCAATTTGGTTTTGTCTTTGCTTGTTGTCGTTTCATAATGTTTTATCTTTGAATGAGATATCGTTGTTGCATACTTATATTCACAATGCCTTGCTAAAGCTAAACTCGTCATAACATGGACTTATACACATTCATAGATACGGCATCAAAAAAGGGTTTATTATTAATTAACTTTCAATAACATGTTGCTGTTAATTGACATAAAGGCAACAATATTCACACTCAATAGGTATGCAAAGCAAGGATAAAAAAGCAATGATAACAAGTTAATAAAAAAAGCTGTATTATAATATCCCAAGAAATGCCATACAATATCTTTTAACATGGATTTAAGATAACTACTGATGATATGAAGTAATGTGATTTATACAAGTTAGAATGACTATCAATTCGATGGAAGTATCCAAAGAAATAACTCTAGCACTTATTATTCTGGTAGACAATTGTACCACTAGCTTCAATGTTTAGTGTTGGACCACGAAGTCTGTTTAGGTATTGCTTCATGACTTCTACATCGTTGTATCCTACTGCTACTTTTTACAAAACTACCCTCAACCACGTTGATATTCACTTAACCTATAGAAGTGCATTGCTAACCTTGAAATAGGATACGGATGTCCGAAATGTCATTAGAGTTGAATATTTTCCAAATAGTTCATCAGAATTGAATGCTGTAGAAGAAAGCTGGAAACATCTGTTGGTATCAAAATACTATCCAAGATTCCCTGATCTGAAGGTGGCAATAAGAGAATATTACTGAACTAGACGTTTCAATTTAGATATAGTCAAGTATCTATTGAGATGATTACACGAATAGTAAAAGATGCTAACTATCAAATGATTAAGGATATTCCAGACATTTCTTCTAGCATGTTTATCATCTTGTAGCGTATGGATAATGGTTATGTTCAAATGTTATCCTCTTATGATACAATAGATGACCTATTCCATAGAAAGCTGTTTGTTATGTCCATTATTTTAAATGGTGTTATCAGCATTTAGGATCTTGTATTCCTTTTTTAGCATCTTCCCAACCATCACTATATCCTTGACATACCCTCAATTGTATTCTTCACTATGTTTGCTCCTGGATTACTATCAAAGCGCTTCGAGTGGAAAGACCTCGTTCATCGGTCTCACACCTGAGAGAACGCTGAATGATAGCGTGTCTTGCGAATCGATGGAACGTACCACTAGGCCAACCTAAAAAGCACTAATATCGTAGCGGGCTCGAAGGAATGTGAATCAAATTTGACACGATTTTAAGGCCCAAAGGCAATATAGAAAAAATCTTATACAAATTACATGACAAATTTTATGGTTCACATAGTTGAAATTCTTATAGCCGTCCTTGTAGACTTTTGAGTCTGGGTAGTAGCAAGTGTCATCTAATGAGTTCTATATTAACATACGCTAAAATCTAACTGTTCTTATGATTATATAATTTTTATAATAATTAGTTTATACCGGCCAACATTCGAAGGTATGTGGTTTTCCCTGCAAGGCTATTTCGATAGACTAGGACATAGCCCTACAGTTTACTCCTATTGTCGTATCTGCTTATCAATCAACGAATAGAACAGACTATCGGGAATGAAGGGTCTTAATTTAACTGCTAATTTTTCTTTGGTAGATACAACAACATATTTTTGCTTTGGATTTGGTGATGATATGGCATTAGAGATGACGTTTGCAACCACATTCGGCTTTAAGCCAGCATAATTTCTTTTAATAAAATACTTGTTGTAAGATCCGATAAATCTTGAGTGTTTATTATTGGCGATTATATCATCTACCTTTATTTTTAAAATATCATAGATGTTTGTTTCAATAACTCCTGGATTAATAGTTATGATTTTAATGTTTGTATCCCAAAGCTCCATTCTCAATGCATCGGATATTGCTTCCAATGCATGTTTTGCAGCTGAGTAAGCTCCAATCAAAGGAAGTGAAATCAATCCAGCGAGTGAGCTAACATTTACAATTCTTCCTCCTACTCCTAATTCTCCATTTCTTTGTGTCATCATTAATGGCAATACTTTCTTTGTGAATCCCACAAGACCAAAGAAATTTGTTTCAAACTGTTTTCTTAAATTATCCATCGTTATATCTTCAACTGCTCCAGGCTCTACATAGCCTGCATTATTTACAAGACCATAAATTGTATTTTCTTTAGTTTTTGAGATTATGTCATTAAGAATGTCGTCAAATGTTTCTGGATTGGTAATATCAAATTCTATTGGAATATAAAGATCTTTAGATAGTCTTTCAGAGGAAAGAATATTGGCAAGCTTGTCATATCTTCGTGCTAATCCAAAGACTTGATAGCCATATTCTGCTAATTTGAGTCCAGTATATTTACCAATACCACTAGAAGTTCCTGTTACAATAATTGATTTTCCCAATCTATTATTCTACTAGGAAATTAATGCATATAACCAATATTTCCATATCGGGTGTCTCATTGCATCTAAAGGCATAGCTATTAAGAAATGACTATAAGAAGTTTTTAAGAAATACAAGGTATTAAACTAAATATTGAAAACAAAGAGAACTGCGCTATTCTATTATTACATATTCATCTTTTCTTGCTTGCAGTTCCTTTGGAATTGCTCTTGATCTAACTCGTCTTGTGGTTTTTTCACAAACAGTTACATACCTCATATGACACTTCACAGCGCAATTTCTTATTTATGGTTTATGCAGTAAAATGGGAAGAAAGGCATAAAGGAATGAGAAACACCAATCTATTTACTTATCGCTAGTTTTCTTGCATATCTTATAGACTAGGACATCAAGGAAATACAACAACGAAAGAAAAGCAATTTTCAGCAAAATACAGATGTAACGACTACGATGAATCTTCAACTTCTGTGGATATTCTTCGGAGAATAGAAAAATAGCATATCAATATGACGATAATTCATTTCGGACAATAAATGAATAACTAATGCGACACAAACTTACTACAGACAATGGATAACTAAGGGGAGAAGTATGACAAATTTTAAGTAACTTCCACTACTGCGATATTGTAACCAGAGTTCACATAGAGTCAGTTCGTTCCTTAGTCTAGCGTCTCTATCGCGTTATGTTGCAACGGTAGTTTGTTTGTCTATTAGGTTTACTTTGAATGAATGAACGAACCTTGAACAAAAATTGTAATTATTGTTTTCATTTGTTATCTGAAAGATTTGAAATAAAACAACTATTTCACTACCATTACAGGACAATGTGCATAAGTTATAACATGTGTTGCAACACTTCCAAGTAATAGTTTCTTGAAACCTGATAGCCCCCTTGTTCCAATTACAATTAGGTTAATATCATTTTCTTCAGCATAATCTACTATACCTCCTGCTATATTTATAGAAGCAATAATTTCTGGGCTCTGTCGAAACCATCTATTCTTGATAAGCCAAAAGCTATGTAACATTGCCATATCATACATGTGGTGAAAGAATCAAGATATGTCAAACTAGCACATACTATGTATGCATATAATTATGCAATATGCATCTAATTTCTGTTTTTATTTGAATATTCTCTTCAATTGCTTTAAGTCTAACTTTATGCCTATGTGTACGTCACGGTTGCTCTGCTATCGAATTTTCATACTACCGTAATCTGGGCCTCAAATTAATGTCAAATTTGATTCAAATATCAGTCAGTCGCGCATCTTAGCTAACTTACAGCTCGTATACGACAAACTTTACAAACTGACCAGGGTGGTGCTCTTCTAGATGAATAAAACGTCTAATGCTCTTTATGATTTCTTGCTCAGATAGAGACCATTATTGATAGGGTATTGGCATCTAACTTAACTTTTTTAGGATAGCAGTGTTGTAAATCTTGTAAATGATTTATGAATGTCAAGATACATGTGGAATGAGAGGATGTAATAAATCAACTGTTATAATAAGTTCAATCGATATCAAATGGTTTTACAAAATTAGCCAGACAGGTCTGTCTATTGATAGAAAAGATCTTCACAAGATAATTGAAGATCCAAATATGCCAAGAGATGTTAAAAAAGAAATAACAAGGATTTTCCCACATTTGTCATAATGGCATATTGGATCTTTGGGAAAGTGGATCTTACATTTCGTTATTATTGATATTAATCCCTGTTTGTCCATGTATATTGTTCCTGTAATTTTTCCTATTATATCTGCGCTGTTATATCTAATTCCTTATTTTATAGATCATATCAATTGGCCAAGGATATTAAAAATACATAAGCATAATTTAGGTGAACCTACAAGGACTTATACCACCCAGTCCACTATTTCAAAACGAAAGGTTACGGCAGCATTTTGAGCATGTTTTTCGGATTTTGCTAGCAAAACAGAGCTTACAAAGTGTTATAACCTTGGAATTGGTTCTGAAGTTTGGATTTATGTTATTATCAAGCATACTGAAAATAGAATATGTAGTCTAGACAATATGCATATTGATATTATTTAAAATATATGTTAAAAGTGGTTGTTGTACGAATATATTTACTAGCTTCAATGAGCTGTATTTAGCTTAGCTCTAATATTCATTTGAATTGTGATTTATTGGAGATGGAAAAAAATTGAATTTATAACAATAGGAAACACCACAATATTGGATAAAGGCAGATTGATAAAAAAATTTGCAGAAATACACGAAAATTGGAATAATAGTGAGCATTTGTTACCGATTGTCCGCTTGGTAATTGCTTTATCGTTCTTAGATCCAAATACTGCTATATGCTTTTTGAAATAATAACAATAGCAAAACCAAGTAAGAGGCATTCTGTTAGTATACCGCCAATCAAAAGAAGCTTATTGCAACACGTATCTGAGTCAATTCTTATTTTTCATCCTTTCTCCTACTTCATTCCATCCACTTAGGTCCACTTCAACAAATATCGATTCATTTTTCTTTGCAGCAGCAATCCATCTCTTTAATGCCTGCTTCCAGTCTACCTCGTTTTCATCATTCATATCTGTTCGAACACATCGACAAATCTTGTATAAAATTCACCCACTTTTGTCATTGCTCTAAAATGCTCATCATCCTTTAAACCAATAGCAAATTCATTTTTGTCTTTGTTTGTATATATACAAATCAGTGATTTTTGATGCTTATTGATATTATTATTATTCATATTGTCTTTGTTATGATTGTTGTTATTTTTCATTTCTTAAATCAGGGCACCTTCAGTTTTAGATCTAGTCTAGGTAATATGCGAAGTGAGACACTCAGAGCATTTACAATGTCAGAAGCTGAAAAAATAATCGAAAAGCTATAGTGAGTTTGGTAAATATTAAAACTAGCTAATTCTTCTAATGCTTTATGCAGCCTACCTATCTTAGAGATATTACTGAAGACGAGAAGAACAATCTGTATGGCATAATGGATAATAATGCGGAAGCAGATTACAGAGCCACAATTATTCTTCTAAGAAGTGAATGTTATACTGTAGCAGAGATACGCAGACAGACAGACAAACCACCATGATAACAACATAAGGAAATGGATACACAGATTCAACAGCCACGGTATTGATGGCATTGTATCAAGAAAACATAATCATACTGCTCCAAAGATAACTGATGATATAGAAAAAGAGATTGTACGGATAGCTTCAACCAATCCAAGGATGGATTGGCAGTTCATTATATCATGAAAGCATGCCCTTCTTGATATGGATTATCAGGCTGATGAGATTAGGAAGTTAAATAGCTGACTCTAGGAAACAATCTTAAATAGAATAATAGAACATGAAAAGTACGAGCTTTGTATTTTAGAAAGAGCTACGATAACAAAATCCAGTTGCTCTCAGACCTGGTTGAAAAACTAAATAAAGCATTATCCACTGAAAATGCTTCAGCAGATAGAATAATATCAAGAATAGATCAGACTCCGATAGAAGAAGTAAAACAAAGACTAAAGCAGCACTTGAAAGAAACAAATAATCAAAAAAGTAGGCTTAGAAGAATAATTACACGATTAGGAGGAAAGCCAACTGATGCTAAAGCAGATTTATCACTATCATTCGTATCTACTACGATGCCGAGGAGAAATAATCTTCCAAAGAATGTAAAATCAAAAACAGAGGATAACGGTCTAGAAAATTCTATGCCGGAAGAATATGAATTAGTGCAAATGAGGCGAGATTTCGCATTAAAACATGATGAATTGGTGGCCTACGATTCACTGATCCGGGCAATGCAAATGACGGATACACCGCAACAGCATAAGAATATATCATTACTGGAAAAGAGTATGCAGGAAGAAGAATCAATGGCATATTGGTACAAAATGCATACGCCTTTGATACTTGACAACCTATGGCCAAAGATGATTCATACTTCAATAAGACGTGGTCAAAACTTTCTTCTTAACCACATCGGTTCAAAGATTCCACTCATTATCATATATGCCGATCTTGTTGGCTCAACGAATATGAGCATGACCCTAGAAAATAGTTAGGAGCCATTTCTTTTGGTATTTGTTATTTTTTGCTTAACCTGATATCATCATCATCATCTTCTTCTTCTGAGACTGAGTAATATTCTGTAAATGAATAGTTGTTATTGTTGCTGAATAAAATTGAGGAAGATATTTGTTATGTGTGCTATCTACTGTACATAACAAATATCAGTTATTGTTCTTGTCGTTTTTCTTATCATGTTTATACTGTTGCTGCTCGCTTTAGGTAGCACCAATATTTGGCCAACCATGTTTGGCATATGTACGTGGCAGGAGTAGTTTATGGTTCCAGGGTTGTTTGCTACAAATGATACAGTGTGGATTTGTCCTCTCATAAGTTCAAAGGTATCTACTCCGTCGACAGTAATGACATGGTGTGCACCTTGTACTCCTATGAAATGGAGTGTGACTTTATCGCCTTGGTTAACGACTATTTGATCTGGGGCAAATGTAAATGATTTAAAGTCCCAAGCTCCTACTTTATTTGGTTCTGTTATCCTGAATCCTCCTCCAGTTGGTATAGTAGAATTTACAGGAGGCTTCTCTGGTGGATGTGTTGGAGTATTCTGAGGACAAGTATCACATTTTACGCCAGCATTTACGTTTGTCATTCCATCAAGGTGTACTGTATTTATCCAGAATTCCTTGCTAGTTGATTGGTTTGGGTTAATTGCTTTTAGTGCTGCTGCACTACTTGCTGCCCAGTCTGTACTCATTTGCTGCTGCTGCAGTCTTGTATCATTTGCTGTTTCAGTTGTTTTGCTTGTTCCAGATGGGTAGACTCCTTGAGCCATTACCTTCTGCAGGTTCTGGCCATTGTTGTTGATGCCCACTATCATAGCTGCTGCAACTACTGATGCAGCTATGATTGCCACAGCCATTAGCTGTGTTTGTTTTGAAGTTGTTGTTATTATTTTTTTTCGATTCATGTTCTTCGATCTCTTATCTATCTTGGTTTTCATATAAGCAAGGAGACAAATTCCATCTCTGAATTCCAGAAGTGGAATTCGTCTAATCTAACTAAAGCAAAAATAGTAAAAGTATAATCAAACGAGTTTAGGCATTTCGCAATCTTTGTTATAATGAGTGTTCCTTAGTAAATAAAGAAAGAAGAAAAACCCATCTTATTGCATCTGTAATCGTTAATATATTAAATACGAACTGCATTAACAAGAAATCAGGGAATAATGTGATAGTTCAAAGCCAAAGCGCAAAGAAAGCAATCCTAGTCGCTTTGGCTGATGAAGAAATGACTAAAATATTGGATTCTATCATGTATCATTCTAAATCCATTGTTGATATTACAAGGGAAAACAATATTCCCCATACTACATGTTATAGAAAAACCAAATGGCTACTTAACGAAGACTTATTACTGCTACCGCTCCTTCTATACTACTACTATTATCATTATCTATACTACTACTTTCAACCATATTTTTTCCGCTTTTTTCTGCATAATAAAATCTAAACCATACCATTATAGTGAAAAAAATAGCAGAGCCAACATGAATTTGCGAACCAATATCCGGGGGCAAAACTGAAAATATAGCAATTCTATTACTCTCTATTATTTCTCCTAAAATGTAAACTGCAATAAATACGAATATTTGAAATTGAAAGTTTTTAATACTCTTGGATCGGATTGCAAGCCATACGAATATGACCAATGGAATCAAGGACAGAATGAGTGTAATATCACTCATAGAATGCAGAAAATCAGCGGAAGTACTATTACCAACATTGTTATTTTCAAATATATTTATCATGTCTTGAGTTCCTCCTGCTGTTGCTGTTGTTGGTTTTTTATCTTCCACGTATTGATAAGATATATTGCTCCAAAGAAAAGCAATGCCGCCATTGATAATGGTTCTAGGAATCCTTTTGCCAATAACCTAAAGCCAATAATTGCAGCAATGTGGTAGAAAACCTGCACTAAAATAAAACCTACAAGTACCATTGTTAATTTTCTAAAATAATTATTATTAGTTGTTGATACTCTTTCTTGATTTTAAAATAAAGTAAGCTGGAATTATAGGCAGCAATGAGATAAACAATAGCATCAATAAGGTTATAATAATATTGAGTTTGCAGCATTTTAAGACAATGCTATTATAATGATATTCTACATTAAAAGTAGTTATACGAATTCCACTTTTGGAATTCACACGTGAAATTCGTGTCTGTTTTTATTAGAGCAATAAAGCAATTCATAGAATAATAATGAATAACATAGATAATCTGAATGAAGTATCAGAAATAAAAAATCAAATTGAGAAGCTACAGAAGAAATACCAAACACACCTTCCTAAGGTCGATCCCTACCTTGTTTATGACTTGCTGTTACGACAGCAGAAAAATCCAGCGACTATGTATATGTATAACATAGAAGTGTTTACAAGACAGGGATTAGATGCAAATGCAGCCAAAGAATATGTATACAAAAAAAGCAGGCATGGTGCCATCTGTTTACGATAAGGGTACCCATTATGTAACAAATCAAAAGCTAACGTTAGAGATACTCAAGGAAATTTCTGATTGTGAAGAAGTATTACAAGTCAGTGGTGAATACACAGGCTGCTATGCGTCCACTAGTCCATCACATGAGTCTTAGAAATCAGAGAAATTCCTCTAAATACAGTTTCTATGGATAGATAAGGATATGTTTTTACATAATAAAACTATAGCTGTTGGGAGCAAGAAGAATACATGCCAAGATGAAAACAGGAGGAATTATAACATTAATGTATAACAAAGAATCATGCAAAGTATGTGGGACTTATCTGACTTCTATTTGCACTGTGTGAGGTTTGCGAGGAGCAAATTTTATGGGTGTGTAGTAAATGTGATAAAATGTATGATGTAACCCATGCTCACAATGTATTGGTTCTAAAATAACTACTGTTAGATGACAACGGATATAGATTACTACTATAGTGATGGCAAAAGTGCGCCAATGTATACGGTAGAGGTATTTACAAAAGAGGAAATAGATTCAGAGGAAGCCAAAATGTATATAATTTAAAAAACAGGGATGGTACCGTCTATACATGATCATGGCACTCATTATGTAACAAATCAAAAGCTAATATTAGAAATACTCAAGGAAATATCTGATTGTGAAGATGTTTTAGAAGTTGCTGGTGAATATTCTGGTAGCTGTGAGTCTATAGGGTCGGTACATGAGAGTAGTGAGAAATATGAATAATACAATAAATTTATGTAACTACTAAAGACATTGTTCATCATAATTGTTGTTGCTAATGCATTATTAGGAGGTAGAATTATTAAGGTTACTCAACCCAACAATTACCTCGACCAATTTTACGACCTGGTGCAGAAGTAAAGCTTAGAACCAAAAACGACATTGCCAGAAGAGCAGACAGCACCATTCAAAAAAATGTCAGTAAACATTGTAAAAATTGATACACAATGACCCAAAGGACCATGCTGTCATATTTTAAATCATTTTTTGATGATAAAACAACAAGGATGTCAGTCAAAAAAAGAAGGATGGTGTTATTTATTGACTACTTCAACTGTCCCTTTCATTGTATAAGGGTGATATGCACAATGATATGAGAATGTACCTGTCGTGGTTGGATTAAAAGATAGTTGGCCTGAACCATTCGGAGATATATCATCACTTGATGGAAGGACGTCTGCTCCTGTATCTATAATTAGTTCATGTTTTGTATCTGTAGGGTTTTGAATCTTTATTACGTTATTGGCATTTGCGAAAACCTTTAACGTTGGGTTGTCTGCGCCATTACTACCGTTTATCCATCTGTAAACGCCAGATGTTACTTCCTTTACAGATAATTGAATTGCATTAGTCATGTTCTTGCTTGGAAAAGGAGTATTAGCAGTAGTAGTATTTTCCTTTTCTTGTGCAACTGCTGCTGGTATAATTGCATATAGTGATATCCAAACAAATTAGATATCATGCCAAACAGCAATGCTGATGAGAGTACCTGAAGACAACAGTGGCGAGCCATTTTCTTCATTGTACTCCTCTATAACCTGCTTAGAAATTTAAAATACATACTAGGCT
The DNA here is from genome assembly GCA_963825865.1 of uncultured Nitrososphaeraceae archaeon. Classification (GTDB taxonomy): domain Archaea; phylum Thermoproteota; class Nitrososphaeria; order Nitrososphaerales; family Nitrososphaeraceae; genus CAWGVG01. The sequence goes on from CAWGVG010000041.1 coordinate 10,731, forward strand.
TTGTAGAAAACATGCTTTTGATAGATTCCGTCAAAGCTTTCTAGAAGCATAATAGACTATGGATATTGAAGGAATCTATGTTAGACTAGCATATAGATTCACAGTAGAATATTATAAAGTAATTTCAGGCCCTTATAATACTACATGGAGAAAGCAAGTATCCTCATTGCATTACCTGAAGGTATTGCTATTTTGGACTTATCTTTAAGACATGTGAATTTTGATCAAGGGTCATCTTGTTTACTGTTAATTCTACTAATCAAAGTCCCAAAATATGGATATGGGAAATCTATCTTTCTTTGTGGATTACTGTTTCCTGCTGTTACATTGTGTATTCCAGGACTATCCTTGCTTATCTTGCACTCCTATGAACTCAATGGCAAATTCGAATACTGCAAGGACAAATAAATATAATAAATTCCATATGCATCGTAAGTCGAACAAACAGTAATAAAGCAATATTGGAAAATATGATTATAGAGTCCATATATTGTAGAGCACCTTCAAGGAATCACTTTCCATCATAATAGCTCATTGAAAGGTCTATCATCAAAATGTTCGGTGGCGAACAATTCTCAAATGTTGTCAGCTCATATACGAATAGCGGTCAGCAAGGGCGGCAACAACAAATAACTCTATTTTCTAGCAGAGTATGTGACAAGCCATTCCGGACATGGAAATTGAAGATCAAGTAGCAGATCTCATAACTAATGGTGACTTCTGCTTTAATCATATCATCGCACTACTAAAAAATGTACAAAACAAACCATCTTTGATTATTAAAAGATTCTATTTGATACTCTTCAACAATATAAGCATATCTGGGTAAAGAAAGATACCGGTTGGGCACCAATGAACTTATGCTCCGCTATATGGGGTTCAACTGCAGCGTCTAGGACCTCAGGAATGCCAGCAGGTCAGCGTTGACTTGATCCTGATGCGTGGCTGTGAGGCCGTGCGGTGCACCCGGATAGTAAATTTCCTTCGCGCCCTTGATGAGTCTGGCTGATTTTACCGCCGCGTCTTTGACGGGAACGATTTGGTCGTCCTCGCCGTGCATGACAAGGGTCGGGACATCGATCTTCTTTAGGTCCTCAGTGAAATCGGTCTCTGAGAAGGCCTTGATGCTTTCGTAGGCGTTCTTGAGGCCGGCCTGCATGCTCCATAGCCAGAACTGATCCAGCACGCCCCGGGAGACTTTGGCCCCCTGCCTGTTGGCGCCATAAAACTGTGTCGCCAGGTCCTTGTAGAATTGCGAGCGGTCTTTCGTCAGGCCACTCCTCATGTTGTCGAAGACCTCCATCGGCAGCCCCTCCGGATTGGCTGCGGTTTTCAACATGATCGGCGGCACAGCCGCGATGAGGACAACCTTGGCAACTCTCTTAGTCCCATGGCGCGCGATGTAGCGGACGACTTCGCCGCCGCCGGTGGAGTGGCCCACGAGAGTGGCGTCCTTGAGATCGAGCACCTCGATCACAGCTGCAAGATCATCGGCATAGCCGTCCATGTCATTGGCCGAAGACGCCTGGCTTGACCGACCATGGCCACGACGGTCGTGTGCGACCACCCGGAAGCCGTTCTGCGCGAGGAAAAGCATTTGGCCGTCCCAAGCGTCAGAGCTCAGAGGCCAACCATGCGAGAACGTTACGACCGGGCCTTTGCTCCAGTCCTTGTAGTAGATTTCGGTGCCGTCCTTGGTGGTGATTGTGCTTGAGTTTAATTTACTCATTGATTAACTATAATCCTATTCAAATTATAGTTTATAAATATAAATGAACAAAAGGAAAACTCTGTTTAGGGTTTCTCATTTTGTAAAGTGTTGAAAAACGCTGAGGTAGTTTTAGGAATCCTAACTACCTGCCTGTAAAGGAAAGAAAGATGATGGTAGTGAAATGGTGACATGGACCGGACATGGAATAGGACATCAATTAGAACAGATAAGACGTATTGTCTAATACTAAACATCGGAGCTAGTAGTATAATTGGTGCTACTGGTGCTTATTAGACTGAGCAAGCTTTCTGGGCTATCTAGCTATGAGTTTCAAAACTACAAGATTTCATATATAAGCCACCATGAATATCCATTGTTTCATGAAAATGAATGTTTTGCAACATCTTTGTTCTGAGAGAATCATCGTAATCCTAGGGCATCTTTCAGATCTATTTCGTGATCCTGTTCCTATGCTATAATATCTCGTACACTTCATTACAAAAGAGCAACTAAGTTCATAAATAAAATAAAATCAAGACAGATTGCTTTTGGCATTAGAGCCAAATCAATACCTGAGAATGCAACAATAAGAAAAGAATACATTAAGTGTGGAAAGGAGATGTGTGAACTAAAGCATGGGCCTTACTACTATGCTTACTGGAAAGATCCTGAAAGCAAAAAATTGAAGAAAAAATACATTGGCGATCCTATACCGAAGAATAAAGAATCAAACATATAAAAAATGATCGATTCATTTAAAATAATGAAACCAATCGCAGCAATTCGTCCTCAAAAAGCATACGATGAAGCATTACAATAGGAAATTATGCTTTAGTAACCACTATCATAAAAGGAAGTGAGCCCGATGGTGAAACAATTCCATGTATGTATAGATAAAGTAACTGGACCAAATGAAGGTAACATTAACATTAAGTGCTATGAATTAATAAACGCTGGAATAGCGCATTTAACCATAGATACCGGAGATATGTCCTCCTCCATTCAACAATAAATTCAGTCAATTACCTATATTTTTCAAAATCATTCTCCTTTAGATAATTTCTATTTACTTCATACATAACACTATATCTTTTTAACCATTCTTACTCAAATGTAATATGTGAAAAGACATTTGCAAATGATATTGACGTCACTGATTTCACTCATTGTAGTATTTTCGATCGGTGATTCTCGGTATTGTACGTCATATGCAGAGGGAAACGATAGAGGTAGCAACAGCAATATTCCCTTAATGCCTATAGCAGTTAATAATAATATTTTTGGAAACCTTGCAAAACAGTTCAGCAGACTTGCCAAACAATTTGAATATACCGTTGACCTGGAGGGAAAGCAAATCTTTCCAAATGATACAATAAAACAAGATATTGTTACTAACTATAAATCCTCTGATTATAATATTAGCAGTTTAAAATATAGGCTTTTAGGATTTGATATAACTGCATCAGATATTAAAATACATGTTAACCCGTCAAAAATTGACAGCATAAGAACAAAAATAGATTTTCCATTGATATTTGCAAGAGATGTTAGTGTTAACAATGGATTAATTAATTTGAAGTATGATGAATTTAACCTTGGTTCAATTTATGGTATATATGATAAAGCTACTGATAAAATCACGATGCATATTCCAATTAGCATTGCCTTACAATATCTTCCACATAATATCTAGTATTTATATAAGCTAGCAGCTATGATTGATGCCATAATGCAATTAACATCATTCACTCAGAATAGAAGATAATATTATTTGGGAGTGCTATTCTATTAGTGGGAATGTCTAAGAGAACAAGGCAAAAGATTGTGATATTTGCAATAATGGTAGCTATATTTGTGAGCAGCAGGTACTGTTGTGCTTTCTCCTTCTCCTAGTTCCAATAATAACAATAGCATAGAAATAGCATATGCACATCAGAATGATGGTAGCACTACCAATAACAATAATAACGTACAAACAGTATTGTTCTTTCATTTTACATATAATGAAAATATCAATAATAATAGCTTCAATACTTTCTCTTTATTCTATATCTTTCTTGATGTATGGTAATGCAAGTCTCACAGCGTATGCACAGTCAAACTTGCAGACAATAAAAAGTAGGGATTTAGTTCTAGATCTAGGTAATGGTCTAAAGACTAACGCCTAGCTTACTTATCCTGTTATTGGTGGAAATGGAAAATACCCTGGAGTTCTTCTCATAACTGGATCTGGTGCAGAATGTCTGGGGAAATCTAACAATTAATAATCTGGTAGAAGATGCAAACAAAGCCTTAGCGGTTTTAATAAACCAGCCTAAAGTTGATGCTAATAAAATAACAGTATTAGGTCATAGCGAAGGTACAACAATATCGCCTAGAGTCGCAATTGCCAATCCAAGCAAAGTTAGAAATATAGTACTTATGGGGGCATTAGCACAGAATATAAGCGAAATACTTTACTCCTAAACAGTAACCTTACCTATTTCATATGCTGAAAAAGTATTGGATAAGAATCATAACGGATTGCTCTCACTACAGGAAGCATCTACGGATGTAACATTTCAGCGTCTAATTGGTGGAAACATAAGCTTAATTCTTACCCAGAACCTCCCTAATCGTATTAGAGTTTTAAATCCAAAAGACAATCCTAATAAAGATACTTATATAAACATCAATACAGAACTCAAACCAGCTTTAATAGAGTAGGCAAAATCATTTTTCTCGCCATCAAAAGCAGCGACAACAGCATCATCAGGTAAGTGTATGAATTTAGATGGTTGTGATATTTATTCAAAATCATTTGTCCCTTTTGAGCCAAATTTAAACGCCATTAGCAGGATTCCCTCAAATACCAGCATTCTTATACTCAATGGAGAAAACGATACTCAGACTCCTGTTCAAGGAGCCTTATTGTACAAAAGCTGACAGAGATAAATCATCCTGATCATGTTTTGATTACATATCCAAACCTTGGACATGAGTTTTATCCATCATCCCAATGGCAAACACAGCATGGCCCAATACAACAATATGTCTTGGCAAACCTTTATTCATGGCTTTAAGCTCATTCTGGATTTACACATATTCCTGCTATACGCCATCATACCACTCTTTTTCGTCTACGAACTCTACTGCAAAATAAGACAATATCAATATCTTACCTTACGATAGAAACCTGGTTAGCAATTCTGTTACAATAGATCAAGAAATATTGGAGAAAACATTGGAGTTTGAACCTGCTATTATCCAGTTATATTGCAACAGGGATAAGAAATGTGCCCATATTTATTAAAGCAGATAATGCAGAAAAGGAAATAGAATCATTTCTGACTACTAGATAAGAAAAGCTTTACGATAAAGTAGCTAGACTCGATAACCTTGAATTTCACATTTTATCGACTCCATGTGCGCAATTGGCTCAAAGCATCTCTTTAAGAAAGTTACAGTAACAAACATTTGTATTGGATAGACATATTATGCAAAAAAACCCAAAAAATATCCTCATAGTTTTCTTCGGATCTTGATTTCTGTATACTATCCACAACGATCCTTGTTACTATCATTTTGTAGAGTATGGGTTAAATTTTTATAGCAATTCATATTAAATATTGTAAGATCTAGATTAAAATGGTAGTAATAGGGCAAAACCAAGAGATAATAGATATATATCAGATGTCAGCACCAACGCCCAGACATGGCAGTAGCAGTAGTTACGATACATGATGCATGTCCTGCTTTTTCTACAAAAATATTCAAGTTTACCGATGAGCTTGAAAGATTAGACATAAAATATAATATTGCATTGGTGCCATTTTTCAATGAAAAGGAAGACCTTCCACGCTTTCCAGAATTTGTAGATAAAATCAAATCATACAAAGAATGCGAAATTGTTTTACATGGTCTTTATCATGAGGATAGAAACGGCCAGTTTGATGATTTTCTCTATAAAACAGAAGCAGCTGCAGAAGAGGAAATACGTGCCGGTCTTGAGATATTTCAAGAGATAGGGATAAAGACTAGTGTATTTATACCACCAGCCTGGAAGCTAAATGATAGCTCTATTGACGTATTAGAGAAATTAGGATTCAGCTTAGCAGAAATGCAAGAAGAATTTTTACTACTTTCACATAAACCATTTAAGAAAATAAAAGTTCCAAAGGTTTTAAATTGGGATTCAACCGGACATCCAGAAAAGAATATTCCAAATATAGGTAGAGATGGGAGACGCTTCGAACTTTTAGATCAACAACAAAAACCAGAAATGATCAGAATTGCTATACATCCACGCGACCCACACGAGGCATTAGAAGAACAAAAAGAGATGATACGCCAATTAAAAGATCAAGGATACACAATCCCATTGTATAAGGATCTTATACTGAAATTGAAAGAAGCTCCCTATACAATCATCTGATAGGATTGGGATTACTCAAAAAAGCATACCACATGGATAAGCTATATCTATCTCATTTCTGTTATCAAAAGCTGCTACCAAAATATTTTATCGGATATTCACCCGTTGACATTTTTGTACATGAAAACGTCCTTACAAAAATCAAAGTATAAAGAAATTAGCAAAAAATAAGTTTAAAAATAAATGTAATATTGATATATATATTATATTCAGCATATAATGCAATAGATTCACAACTCAGAGCCTTCTTGGCATGGCCAAACTACATGACACATGGCGAACATGCATTGAGAAAAGATATGAAAAAAGTTGAATGATTTGCTGGCATTTTAACTATTTTAGTCGTGCGAGCTAAATACTATCGGTTGTCAGATTGCGTACTGCAAATTCTCGTTCAGAGAGTCTAGAAATCTCATATCTTCAGACGTTAGCTGGAAGTCGAATACCTGTTTTTTTAGCTTACTGGCGTCTTTATTCTGACGATTACTGACTACTTTGACAAATCAATCAGTTACGCGCCAGTGATTTCTCGTTATGAATTCGACAAGATTGCCAGCAGGATCCCGAAAATAAATTGATTTAGACTTGATATCATTTTCCCAGGCTATTTCCTTTTCGATTTGGATATTATTTGCTGCTAGCAATTCCTTTGCTTTCTCATATGCTTCAGCCTCGATTTCAAAAGCGATGTGAACCATTGATGGTGGAGTAGTTGCACCGTGAATCGTTTCTTTTTCAACTGTTGTTAATTCAGGATTGAAGATGAGTAGCATATTTTTTTCTGTCTTCAAAAATACATGCCTGCCAGTTTGTCCCGATACAAACTCTAGTTAGTCCCAATTTATCAACATAAAATTTCTTCTTTTTTCTAAATCAGACGAATATACTGACGTCCCAACTATCTTTCTGAATTTCATGTTATGAACTATCATTCATTTTAAGTACCAAGATGGATACACAAAAGATGATGAACACTATGGCAAAAGTCTGGGCAGTTTGCTGCCGTGTTATTTTTGAAAATATTTAAGACCTTTCTCCAATCGTCGATATCGTGTTTAGAATCCCCATTTGTAAAGTTCAAATTCTGGCTATCTTTGTTAAATTTCCATAACAAGTCTAATAGGTGATCTACACTAGAAGAGTTTATTTAAAGTGCCTGCTGCTCTGTAAAAGCTAGTAATAAAGTTGACGTAAAACGAACAGACCATATTCTTGTTTCTTTGTGACAATTGCAAACCTAAATTCTACTATATTCCTTAATAATCACGCATATCTACTTTAATAATCCTGTTTCTGTGATGCTAATTCTACAACCTTGCGAATAATACTAGAATGATCAGATTCTACCTCTGTAGTTATATACAGAAGATGATTCTTGCCAAGAGGCATAGTAATGCGTTTGACTTTTTCATATTCTGCTAAAACATATTTTCCTTTTCCAATCTTTGGTGTGAGTTTGCTGCGTATTTTCCATGAATTTACAGCGAGATTCAGAGACTTTTTGCTTTCTTCGGACGTAAGTAAATTCTCTATGCCTTCACGGTAGTCAGAATACATCATTTTACCATTGATATCACATATAGTAACTACCCTAATATTTGAGTCCATATTTATGATTTGTTCAAAAATGTGTTTATAATCATGCCATGCATGATGAGTGAATTTTACTTGATGATCTTGTTCCTTGCATCTATCAGAACAATAAGTCTTCCCACAGCAATAACATTCTATAGCATAATCCTGGGACTTCCTTTCACAAAATACACAGGTTGTACTCATGTCCATAAAGTTATTATGCAGTAGGTACAATAAATCATTTTTATATAATACTAGCAAGCTAAATGGTGAGTGGTCAAATAAGTATCACTTACAAGATGATTAATCATGCAACAAAGCACATCTTTTATTAAGCAATAATATGATTATTGCATAAACAGCTAATTTATTCTAAATTTAAATTATTGATTTAATTATTTTTTTTAAATTCTCTGTATGAATATTCCTTTAGGATATGTCCAGAGGGAGATCTTCTTATTTTAAGTAGTCAAAGCTATAATCCTCATCCTCAAACTCGCATGATCTGTGTAAGAAGATGGAACGCAAAAGAATGCTAGTTCACTATAGTGGATTACCAGACTTAAGAAGCATCAAATCAGTGGTTTAGAGGTCCTGTTAAAGCTATGATACCTCTACCTTTAGTTTACATTTCCTACTATAGGAAGCTATAGAACTCATAATGGTAGAATTACAGCTTATAATAACAATAATTGCCTGTTCAACATGATGTTTAATCCAGGGCAATTTGTCTGAACATTAAGATTATTTATTGAGCAGGAATAGTAAAGTACTTGCAATAGCAGTAAAAAGGGAGCTAGATTTAGTGAACCCATGCTCAGATCAACTATTGCCAGTAACACTTTTACTGAAGGGATTCGGGCAACAATCCTGTTACTGGAACAGCTGTTGTAACTCCAGACCCAGTCGTTTCAAATAAAACATATACTAGAGGACCCCCATCTCATCCTACAATAAGGAAAAAAGCTTTTACAAAGCCAATTTCACCTAAAATTGTTAAATATTTGACATTGTCTAATTTTCGTATGTTTGATTGCTTGAAACCAAAAGTTATACTAGCAACTGTGATAGTTTTTATGCTTTTAGATTTAAGCAATATTATATCATTATACTCTCCAATAGATGCACAGAGTATGAACAATAATGCTAGCAAGTTAGATATTACAGATGGTATTGCTAGTGGTGATATTACTGACCACACCGCTACCATATGGTCCCGTACCAATACACAAGCTCAGATGAATGTCCAATATGACACTAACTTATCTTTCTCTTATGCAAAGTCAAAGACAGCATTGGTCGATCATACAACAGACTTCGCTGGTCATGTAAATCTTGATTCTCTTAGTCCGGACACTCTTTATTATTATCGTGTCTGGTTCTCTGGTAATAATAATAATAGTACTAACCAACCCATGACGATGCTAACACCGGCAATAGGAAGCAGCTGGCAAATTCCTCCTCCTCCATAATAGGAACTTTTAGGACAGCTCCCAATCTTCTGACTAGTAGTAGATCAACTAGCTTTGTTATTGGTGGAGATGTTGGTGGTCAGAACTATTGCAGACGTGTTGATGGAGGAATGATAGTAGGTTACCCAATATTCTCAATAATGCAGGCATTATCTCCGGACTTCTTCATATTTAATGGAGATCAGATCTATGCAGATAATGAATGTTCTACAAATGGTCCCTCCAATGTTACTGGATGGACCAACATTCCCGGAAACTTCCCTAGTGTTGTTGATAAGAAAGTTGATTGGACAAACCAAACTCAGCTGGCAAGATATTTACAACAAACATTGGGAATATAATAGAGCCGATCTGCATTTGCAAAGCCTTTTGCGTAATACATCTATGTATTCTCAGGCTGACGACCATGAGGTTGTAAATGATTATGGTGGTCATTGGTCTTATTGGACTAATACAACTAAGGACAGAGCAGCCTTTCCTAATGTTGTCAAGGCTGGTATTAATGCCTTTTTTAACTTCTCACCAATAGATAGAAACAAAGACGAGGCAAATCGTATTTATAAGATCCTTTCACTGGGGTAAGGACCTTGATTTATTTATACTAGATATGCATTCATATCGAAGTCGTAATGACCTGCCTGATACTCCAGAAAATGATAAAACATTATTAGGCAAGAATCAGTTTCATTGGCTAGAACAAAGTCTTCTTAATTCTACTGCCACATGGAAAGTTATCTCTGCAGATGTACCCACTACAATTCCAAATTGCTTTAACAAACAATTAGGATGCGATAATTGGGCCATTAATGGTACTATCAGCAGTAACAGTACTTTTGATAAGACTTTTACAAGAGAACGCTCAGATTTTCTAAAATTCCTAGATGACCACAATATAAAAAATGTAGTTGTTGTTGCAACGGATGTACACTTTCCAACAAATATACTAGTTGAAGACGACCCTAATCATGACGGATGCAAACTCATTTACCACGAACTCGTTACAGGACCCCTAAGTGCAATTCCTCTTAAAGCGAATCCACTTGATCCAACCATTAATGCTACTTCCAAATATCACGAAAATAGAATGTTTAACTTTGGATATATCAAAATACAAAAAGATAAAACTGATGGCAAGGCACATTTAATGACGGAGGTACTGAGATGGAGAAGGTCTTGTTCGTCCTGGATCAAATTGGGATTTACCACCACAATAAAAAGATAACCATAGCTTCAGAGCATTTTATACATAAATAAATAATAAGGCGAATAATCAGGAAACATAACGTCATCCAGTCACGGCAGGATGAAACTCCTCTTAGCTGATTTTGTTATTATTTCTTTCTCTTTCTTTCTCTTATTTTAGAAAAAGGAGCATTTGAAATGCCCTCTAAGGATAAGAAGTTCCCTCTCCTACACAATTATCACAAGGACGGGTGCAAATAGTATTTCCAGCTTCTTGAGTGCCTTGATCTTGATTTGATTCAACGAACACACGAACAATATACAAGCTCGGCCGCTTATGATTAATTCTACAATGTCAAAAAGAGAATCTGAAGAGATCTCCTTGCCTACGGAATTATTGGATAGGTACTTAAAGATTAATATACTATTAATTAATATACTAACTATTAGTATATGTCGATACAAAGGTATGATTTCGGAAATAGTATTGGGTATATAATTAATCGGACGGCTAAGGCATTTGTTAAGGCTATTGATTGTCAATTAAGGGAAAAAGTAGGTGTAACTGTTGGTCAGTGGAAGGTACTAGTGATGTTAGTTGATCAAAATGGTCTTACTCAAAAGGAAATAGCTTACAGATTGGGATTGGAAGGAGCTACACTTATTCCCATTATAGATAAGATGGAAAAGGGTAAGTTAGTAGAAAGGAAGGTTGACCCGCATGATAGGCGAAATAATATGATCTATCGTACAGAAATGGCTGACGCTTTATGGGATAAAATGATACAATGTGCATCTAATATACAGGAAATATCTCTAAATGGCGTACCAGACGAAAAAGTCAAGATAATGAAAGATGTCCTAGAGAATATTTGGCAAAACCTTAGACTTCATTTTGACGTTGATTGTACTAGTGTTAAAAATAACCAGAATTTAGCATCACCTGTTACGACTGTAAAAAAAAGATTATCAAAAGAGGTAAGTAATAAAAATGGTAACCGCCAAAGAAAAAGATACTAATCACTATAACAAATCAACCTCCGGGCCATCTACTTCTCCTGTAAAGATTTCCTCCTATGCATGGAAGGTACTTGCTGTTTTAAGCCTTGTAGCTACAATGGTCATGTATGCAGAAACAATGCTTATTCCAGCTATCCCTGATCTTATCAAAGACTTTAGAACATCATATAGTATGTCTTCATGGATTCTTACCGCATACCTCGTATCCGGTGCAGTTATGACTCCGATAGCTGGTAAGTTATCTGATATCTATGGTAAAAAGAAGATATTGCTTATTATAATGGCAATCTATACGATAGGAGTTTCTACTGCAGGTTTTGCTAATAACATATACTTTATGCTAGTTGCTAGAGCAATACAAGGAATAGGGATGTCAATGTTTCCTATTGCTTTTAGTATTGTGAGAGATCAATTCCCGAGAGAAAAGATGTCGATCGGTCAAGGAGTAATTACTTCGATGTTTGCATCAGGTGCTGTGATAGGGTTATCGGTTGGAGGAACTATAATTCAGCATTTTGGATGGCAAGCCACATTCTTCACAATAATACCTATCTCAATCTCACTCTTGATAGTGATCTGGCGGTTTATAAATGTAAATCAAAATGAAAATGTAAGAGCAGCAGCCATTACATCTACAACAACAGGTAGATAAAAAATCCAGTATCGTAAATCTGAATAGCAGAAATAACGATAACAATTCTTATATTAAAATCTCTGGTAATAAAACCATAGATGTAAAAGGTGCATTAACATTAGCTACCACCATAACTGCTTTCTACTAGTTCTTACATTTCTGGAGACAGGTAATGATAATTCTTCAATTCAGCTTGTATTTGGGTTTCTTGCGATAGCAGTTGTTTCACTTTCGTTATTCATAGTGGTGGAAAGAAGAGCGGCCTCACCATTAATTGATTTTAAGATGATGTTAGACAAGACGCTACTTCCAGCAAATATTCTGATAATGATTATTGGGCTATCAATGTTTATGGTCTTTCAAACTATACCGATATTAGTAAGAAGCCCTGCTCCAATTGGTTTTGGAGAAAGCGCTACTAACACTGGAAATGTTCAGTTACCATTTGCTCTAGTACTTCTAGTATTTGGTCCCACCTCGGGCTTTATAATATCAAAATTGGGATCATTAAGGCCAATAATGATTGGTACTATAATAAGTGGTGCAGGATTCATTGGTCTTTTGATACTACATCAAACAGAAATTGAAATATCTGCGAACCTTGCGATTCTATCAGCTGGATTATCATTGACTAGCGTTGGAGCAATGAATGTAATAATACTCTCTACTCCAAAACAGTATACTGGAATATCCTTGGGTACTAGTATGCTTATGAGAATTAGTAGGAAGCGCAATAGGTCCTGCAGTAGCAGGAATGTATATGCAGTCTAATCAATCCATATTGATAATAAGTGGAATAACACGTCTGTTTCCATCTATAGAGTCATACAATCTCATATTCCTAACTGCTGCGATAGTATCTATTGTGGGCATAGTAATGGCAATACTACTGCGACTGAGAGTTAGAAAAATATCCATACCAAATGTTGTTTAGATGATAAATACTATGGATCGACATTATCCAGAAGCAGTTAGTTCGTTCTCTGTTAATGTGGGAAAAGAAAAGCTCTGAAAAGACACAAATTTTGATTTCGCAGATACCTTGAGGAAGAAGAAATTCGGAAATTAATAGAGACAGCACCTAGACTACAGAAAAAAGCTTTCTTGCATGTATGTACGAAAGTGGAGCAAGACCCGAAGAGTTTATACTACTTACTAATCTTGATATGAAAGTAGACTCTAAAGTTGCAGTCCTTATACTTAGAGGAAAGACAAGTGAAAAAAGGGTGAGGATAATACCTTTTGTCAAATTACTACAACAATGGCTGCACGTACATGCTGTAAGAAGTCAAAATCAATATCCTTTATGGATAAGCGAGGCAACAAACTTGAGATCCCACTGATATACAAGACACTTCCTCTCTTTCTAGATTGCGAAAACAGGATTTCTAGTATTGTATTATTCTATCATTCCACCGAACATTGTAGAAGCAGTATTGATATCACCATCCTCGATTTGTCTATCCATTGCATAAAAGAAAAACGCTAGATTGAGGTAGATACTGAGTCTCAACATATTAAACGATTGGTATCGATGCGCTAAGTTATGTGAAGAAAGACGGATCAATAAAGATCAAATGGCGAATAATAGATTATCGCAACAACGTGTATGCTATATCAGCAACGGTGGGAATTATCTTTTTATTGTGTGCAATGCCAGCTAAGGACATTTTTTTCCATGAGCAAAAACCGAAGAGAGGACAAAGAAAGTTAGTGCTAGATCCAACGCTAAAAAATGACATTATCAGGCAGGCTCTAAGCTCATACCTGCACCCATATGTTCTGCAATGTGGCAGTGGAAATGCCTCTTTTGTACGTAGTAATATGAAGAATAGAGTATGTCTTCAGCTATTGTCTTTGTGTTAAGTCAACAGAGCCAATGATACTAAAATTAATAATACAAGTAATGAGTCTCAAATAGTGGAATTTATTGATAATGAAAAGGTTATTAATTATTAATTGAAATAATCAAGTTTTTAGTATAGCTCAAGTGAGAATAATTATGTCAACTAGCAAACGAGTTTTTAATGAACTGACAATGTGTGCAGGTCTTTCTATTCAAGAAGAAGAAGAAGCTCTGGTCGAGATCTCTGGCAAAGACCCAATCCTTGACACACCCATTCTTGCGGGCGAAGCAGTTGCAAGTGCACTTGCAGCACAAGTCGGCAGCAGTTTCAGAGATATGGAAATTGAAAACAGGACGACGTCAACATGTCAGAGTTGACATCAAAGCTGCATTAAATTCTATAACCGGTTTGAACAATATTTATCAGTGTGGACACCATGTTGATACGGGATTTCAAAATGAACCTACTATAGGTTTCTACCCTACACTTGATAGCAAATGGATTTTTGTATTAGGACTATTTCCCAGTCTTCGTGACGGGCTTTACTTAACTGCGCTCATAACAAAACTACTATAGGCGAATCTATTGCGAAGTGGAATGCACAAGAATTGGAAGATGTGCTAGCTGAACATGATTTGTCTGGCGGTATGCTCGTGTACACAGGAAGAATGGAGATCACATCCTCAAGGCAAGGCCCTTAATGATTTACCAGTTGTTGATATTATCAAGATGGGTAAAAGTGAGCCAGAATTAAACATCAATGACAATAAAAGGCCATTATCTGGAATTAGAGTGGTCGATTTGACACGGGTCTTAGCGGGACCGATGGCCTCTCGTTTGCTTTGCTTGCAGAACAAGGAGCTAATCTAATGCATATCTCTAGCCCTAATCTTCCATATCTTCTTTCAGCTGTATTTGAAACAGGGATGGGAAAAAAGTCTGCATTCATAGATCTAGATAGACCAAATGATGTCAGACAGATAAAAGAATTGATAAACAAATCTGATATATTCTTTGAAAATTATCATAGAAGTGGTCTATCAAAACATGGGTTGTCTCCATTAGAATTAGCTAAACTTCGACCTGGTATAATATACGTTTCAGAGAGCGCTTATGGAGAAGCTGGCCCTTGGCAATACAGAAGAGGAGCAGAACAGCTAGCTGAGTCAGTCACAGGTATCTCAGCTGAACTTGGAGCCATTGATTCGCCAAAGATATTTCCAGGATATTTGAATGATTACCTCACGGGATACCTTGCTGCATTCGGTGCTTGCGCAGCTCTTTTACGTAGAGAAAAAGAAGGCGGTAGTTATTGGGTACGTGTGTCACTTTGCAGAACTGCGATGTGGGTTCAAGATATAGGGAGAGTAAATCCATCTGATATAACGGATCCCATTACATGCGAGGAGCGGGATCTCCTCTCTTGCTATTATCTGACGATGATGAATTCATTATTACCTGATGAGCCTTTATGCGCAATATAGCTTTCTAACAGTTTAAAATCTTGAATAAAATCCAAGGAGTATTTCAATACATATTGTGTACTTTAGTTTGAGAATCAATGATTTTTTTCTTGTTTGTAGAGAAGCTCTAATAATAGGTACATTAGCCATCAGGGTGTCAGACAATTGCATTTTAGGTGTCTCACGAACAGCTTACTTCATACTACCAATTTATGACTTTTTATACCTTATTCTGACACCTCCGTCCTCACCATTCCAATTCACCCGCTTGCATTTGGCGCACCTTTCTGGTATAGGTCCATCATTGCCGTTAATACGATTAATCCATTTATAGCCACATTTAGCGCACTCATATTCTTTAATTCGTATCACATAAATTGTCATAAATTCACTAATGGTAAGAGTTTATTAATAGATATAATCAGGAATAGTAGAGTGTTTTTAGTAATTGTATGCCCGAAAGACAATTCATACTCAAGTATCAGCCTTGTTGCCATTCGCATTTCTTTTTCTTTGTAAGAGCAGATCCTACAATATAATAGAGATGGGACTTATGAATAATAAATCCCAAATGAAGAACAGATATCATCACTAATGGCTAGATATAAGATGCCAGACAGCATGAGGGTTGGACCACCCATATTAAGAGTAAGAAATATTGATACAGTCGTAGTATTCTATGAAAACAGTCTTGGACTACAAGTGAATAACAAATATAAAGACAACGATGATGGTAATCCAATATATGAACTTGGTTTCAAACATAACATCTCTTCTGCTTCCTCTCACGAGCCGCTTCTTATTCTAAAACACGATCCCAACGCAAAAAAGAAGTTTTCTTCACTACATCCAGGAGGAGCAGGTGCAGGTCTCTTTCACTTTGCCATACTAGTGCCTGACAGAAAGAGCCTTGCCTCGACTTACTTAGCAGTTAAAAACTCAGGAATACAATACGACGGGTTTGCCGACCACCTTGTTAGTGAGTCGTTATACCTTAGGGATCCTGAAAATAACGGTATTGAAATTTACCGTGATTGAACTGCTAGTGAGTGGCCTCGAGACACTGAAGGACACATCATGATGGACAAATTGCCATTGGATTGAACTCTTTATTGGCTGAAATAAACTATGATAAGGAGGAAAGAAATAATGCAAAGGCATTCCCTACTGGAGCCAGGATAGGGCACATACACCTCAGGGTTACAAACCTTGAAAGGTCAATCAAGTTTTACCATGAGAAGATTGGTCTGGATATAACCATGGATTGGACTCGATGGGTGCTCCATTTCTTTCTGCAGGCGGATACCATCATCACATTGGCATGAATACCTGGCACAGTTTGAACGGAGAAGCTCACTTGAGTGGAGAGGCAGGATTAGAATATTTTACAATAATAATCCCAGACAGGTCATTTGTTAAGACACTTGCTTCGCGTATACAACACAGCTCTACTACTAGTAATTCTAAACAGATAAACAAGAATCAATTGTTGTTGGTTTCTGATCCAGATCACATACAGTTTCTAATTAGGTCAGAGTGGTAGTGTAAAAAGAAGCCAACCAAGTTTTTTCGCATATGCTAATTCGCTTCAGTGTATGTATTTTATTATCAATATCTGTAGCAGCAAATAACATATGCTCTAGTTTAGTTAGTCAAAATCTCTAAAAAAGAGATATACTTATCTTTTAGCAATGTTTATGCCGGTAAAATGAGCGTCGAAGAAAACATGCAAGGTAAGGTTTTTCTTCTTCAAAGAAAATAACCTACAAGTAAATTTCCAGCATAGATTTTTAATATTCCCAATATATGTCAACAAGAACCCAGAGCTGAATCAAACTTTTTTTGATCTTGCTAAAGGCCAGGTCAATATGATGAAACCATTAACGAATGAGATGGTATTAAACAACTCAAAATTTGACTAGAGATGTTACATTCAAAAAATGTACAAGGTGTGGATTAGCAGTAGCGCATTATGTATCGACCGCTATTACTGTTATTCTTTGGAACGATGTTATTTGTCTATCTGTCCTTTAATTAAATTGTAAAGTTAACTGTTTCCTACTTATTTTAAGCCCTAGATATGAGTAATATCTGGAGCTAATTTGGAAATAAGTATTAATACGAATTTGGAAGATAGATTATTCATTGGTTAATAATAATAATAATAATAATAATATCATTTGTAGTAACTTTAAGGGGGGTATTGGGGACATACAATGGTAGTAGAAACAACTGTATTAGTTTCTGCTCTTGCAGGAGTAGGTTCTTTCTTATCGCCATGCATTCTTCCGATATTGCCTGGTTTTATATCATATTTGTCAGGAACCGCTCCCCAATGAAGCTAAAAATATACAAACAAGTGAAACTGAAACTGAAATTGTAAGCAGTGGCACTAGTAGAGCTGTACAACCGGTAACTCTTAAGAGATCAGTTAGGCTGAATATTTTTCTCAATACTGTTTACTTTGTTCTTGGTTTTTCGCTGGTTTTTGCAGTTTTAGGAGTACCTCTAAATAGCGTTCTTGTAGGTGTTGGAAATGGATTTCAACATTCACTTACATCAGCTGGTGGAATTGTGATAATCGGATTTGGTGGATACCTTATTTTATCTACTAGACTACGGACATTAAATTTTGAGAAGAAGATGATGACAAGACTACCTCGATTCAAGACAAGTTATATTACATCGTTTGTATTTGGAGCTGCATTTTGCACCGGTTGGACTCCCTGTGTTGGACCGATTTTGGGAAGTACCTTTGCACTAGCAGCTAGCCATCCTGCCGCAGCTTATAATTCATTGTTGGCATACTCTTTAGGATTAGGAGTACCGTTTCTGATTACAGGTGCTTTCTTTTCACGAGCCACAGGACTAATCAGAAGAATGGTAAAGTATCTAAAGTACTTTAATTTGGCAATGGGTGGGATGCTAGTAATAGTAGGCATTTTGCTATTTACAAACCAGTTGGTCCTATTAGCTAACTTCCCGCTTGTTAATCAGGTGATCAATCTTGGGAGATCGATTTAGAGATGAAAAAATAACAGGGAATTTGATTAATATGAATAAAGACAATATCAGCGCCTTAATTATGGCAATTGCGACAGTAACTTTGATAGCAGCATTTGCAGTGTACTTCAACAGTCCTGGTCTTAACAAGGCATCAACGTCAGCGCAACGACAAGTAGAAAAATTCGTATCAGCAGCAACTATACAGAATGGTCCTCTAGCCACCATAAAGCTTGACAAAGCTCAGTTCCAGCAGATTGACAAGTCACAATTTATAAAGGCGCCTGAATTTGCTCAGCTAGATGGCTACATAAATACATACAATAATAGTCCATTAACACTTTCATCTCTTAAAGGAAAAGTAGTTCTAGTAGATTTTTGGACATACAGCTACATTAACTGTATACGTACTATACCTTACATCAATGACTGGAATCAAAAATATGCTGACAAAGGCTTAGTAATAATCGGTGTTCATTCACCTGAATTTGAATTCGAGAAGAACTATGACAACGTAAAAGCAGCTGTGCAAAGACTGGGAATAACTTATCCAGTAATACTAGACAGCGACCATGGAACTTGGAATGCATATGGAAACCAGTATTGGCCTAGACACTACTTAATTGATCAGCCAAAGATTCATAAGAGATAATCATATAGGAGAAGGCGGTTATGATCAAACAGAAAAGGCAATTCAATCGTTGCTCGCGGAACAGGCGGCTCAAATGGGTATGAAAGAGATAAGCTTCGATACAAAACCTACTACACTGATTAAACCTAAAAGTTTACAATCTGTAGATCTAACACAAGCCACAACACCTGAAATTTACCTGGGGTATAATAAAGCACGAGCGCCGATCGGAAATCCTGAAGGCTTCAAACCGGATCAGACAATATCATATTCTATTTCGCCTAACACGAGTTTCAAGCCTAGTATTGTATACCTTCAGGGCAACTGGAAGAACAATCCCGACAATATGGAATTACAAAGTGATACAGGACGTATTGCTTTGATATATTATGCAAAGTCTGTTAATATGGTGGCTGGAGGAAAAGGTGGAGGCATTGTCTCTAACGATAACGACGAACAAGGAGGGGTAGGAGGGCATGGACAAACAGTTGCAACTTCAGCAAATATATCAAACAATTCACTCGGAGAGGATCTATCAGTAACTGGTAGTTTCAGAATTGACGGACAAAGGCTGTATAATTTAGCAATGCATAATGACTATGATGCTCATTCCTTAGTAATAGATGTTAAAGGTAAGGGATTCCAATTATACACATTTACATTTGGATAGACAGACCAACGTATTCCATATCAGATAAGGTGCCAGAACTAGAGGTTGTTTTAATTAATTCTGTTTAGTACAAAACC
>CAWGVG010000042.1:0-52773 GCA_963825865.1 uncultured Nitrososphaeraceae archaeon
AGGTGTTTAACTACACAGATGGGTAACAATTTTGATTACCTACATAGGTTACACTTTCTTGCTTCCTTTTTGTATATGTCTTAGATTTAATTAACCTTTTCTACAAACCTTTCAGAAGGAGTAAGACCATTTATTCCACCATGTTCCCTAGTTTCATTATATGCTTTGACAAACATATCATACCTTAGTTTTCCATCATCAATACTTGTTATTTCTTCAACTGTCAAGAACTCATTCTTTACAATCTTGTTATATGCTTCTATCTTTCCTTGTAACTGTGGATATGAATTTGGAATTGGTTTATCCTTTATGTTATTCTTATATAGAAAGTGTTTGAATAGTTTAGATGTAAACTGCTTACCGTTGTCATGCATAACTTTCCTGGGCTTTCCGTTATCCATAATCCACTCCTCTAGGAACTCAAAACATCAATGCTCCTCTTTCTTTCAGACCACTTGCTAGCAACTTTTCTTGAACAGTCATCTATACAGCTTATCATGTAATTTCTTGTGCTAGAACAGCGTACGTAAAATGGTCCAAGTATATCCATTTGAAGCATGTCATTTGGATGTTTCATTGCAAATCGCTTATACTTTCTATTATTCTTTACCTTACAGTTTAGAACGTTGAGAGTATGTTTTTTCAATGTCTTGTAGATGGTTCTACTGCTAAATGATACTCCAAGTCTTTTTAATCTGAACCTGATTCTACTAGTACAAAGGTCTTTAATCTTAAATCAAGTATTGTTTCTTCTATTTCTTTAGATACTTTGGTTTTGATGCTATGAGGCCTTCTAGATAGTTTTCAACCCGTCTATTCCGTGCTCTATGTATCTATTTTTCCACTTGTAATATGTCTTCCTAGATATTTCGTATTTATTGCAAATATCGCTAATACTATTACCAGTCCATTCATGTTCATGAATGAGATTGAATTTTGTTCTAATTTCTATAGAGATTTCCACTTCCTAGCAGAAGTGTTAACTATGTCTGTAGACTATATTGTTACCTATGTTTGTAAGTACAACAATTAATTATCGCAATGACATCATATTTCCAAGCGGCAAATGCACAACTCAGCGCTACTCAACGGCAGGCTTTGGACAGTCTTATAAAAACAGGGTATACTAACAGTTATCCGATAAATCCTCCTCGCACATGGTGCACCGACTGTCCAAACGTTTCAGTACCATATAGCATCCATTTAGGGCAACTTCTTGCAATGGTGCCAGATCAACCTAGAACTAGTCTTGACATTCTACTCACTCCAACAAAATACCAAACATCATATGGCTATACAACTATACAAATACCACGATGGGGGTTGGATTCTAAAAATCCATCAGGAGCTGATACACCGTTTAGGGTAACAATGGATGGTCATGATCTTTACTGGAAAGAACTTCAAACGACCAAAGATTATAGAGTATTAGGATTGTTTTTTAGTGGCCAAGATACCCTTTTACAAATCTACGGAACCCAAGGTGCTGTAACAAAAGCTAAACCATAGCGTGATGTATTCACCACCAAAGTGCAAAAGCATTCCCAACAAACCACTAATTTTTTTGTGAATAGATAGAGAATAATCAAAAAGGTAGGTGCAAGTTATAAACTCCATGGAAAGCAGTCAAAGCAATATTTAGTCTGAATGCTAGCTTAAAAATAGCACAGCTGTTAGAGTATCCCTGGCATAATATTATAACAATACTACTACTGATACACGATATCATCCATTATATGCAATTATGTACTTTCATGTTAGTCTAAAGCAAAGACTTATTGGATACAAAACATTGATCATAATATTGATTGAAGTATGGGAGAAATGATTATTTTACTATGAATGAGGACAAAAAGCAAGATAGCCAAATTGATATACCAAAGATATCTGCTACCTTTCAATGTTTTGTATGTCCAGACAATACTCTTCTTATTTACTGTCTTGTAGTTTCCAATGTGGCTCTTAACCAAATAGAAACTGATCGATGGATTAAACAGTATGGTGACGTATTGTTTAAAGTAATTGTAGCACAGAGCAAATACATAAAGTTGTTAGAGAGAAGAATTGGAGAGTAGTAGATTCTCGAAACACTTTGGCAGTTATTTGTGAATCAATTTCTTCTTCTCCTGATAGTTTACCATATTTTCTATCCGTCTTCTAGCATACTGTGCCAACTTTTTTGTTTGTCATATCCTATTCAATGTTTGTTCTAGTTCAGAAAGTAGCAATGAAGACAGTAGCGATAGTTTTGTTATTAAGTGAAGTGTCTGAATTTATGTCGTTATTTGTTCATTACATAACCTAGATTTGGAAATAGTTAAAGCTTAGCAAAGGAGATATTTTCATTCTGTGAATCATCCTTTCAAACTCAAACTTACCATAGGACAGAGGAACAAATTAAAGTCATTTATGAAGAATACGGGTAACAAAAAAGAATACCGCAGGCTACTGGCTATACTCCAAAAAGCTGAAGGTAGAACTTACGAAGACATAGCAAATGAACACGGAGTCAGCAGCAGGTCTGTCACAGAGATGGGTTGCTGCCTATATCCAAAGTGGGATAGATAGAATAAAGATGAAGAAACCTGGCGGAACAAAATCTGGCATAACAGATGAAAACAGAGAGATTATTCTATCAGCATTATTTAACGACCCGCACATCTTTGGTTATCTTAGAAATACATGGAGTCTGAGATCACTTGCAAACTGTCTGACAAATGAGCTAGGAATTCCAATCAGTTTCAAGCACCTGCAGAGAATAACAAAAGATTTAGGAGTTAGGTGCAAAAGACCAAAACTGGAACTGCTACATGGAGGAAAGGATTATGAAGAGGGAAAAGAGAAAGTGCAAAACTACAAACAGATAGCTTCAGCTCTAAAAAAAAGGGAGTTATAGTAGCATTTGAAGATGAGACTATTATAACACAGAAACCTTGTATTCGCAAGTCCATGAGTTTTGAAGGTGAGCAACAAAGGATAGAACATACTAGTAGCAGGAACAAGTTCTCCACATACATATCCATGGTATGGCCTGAAGAGAAATTAATGACGTATAATTTCTATGATAAAATGGATTCTACGAATACTATCGACCATCTAGAGAATCTCAAGACAAACATTATGAAAAATGATTGGTGGAAAAGACTGGTACTCATATGGGATAACGCTTCATACCATGTAAGCCTAATGGTACGGAATTATATCAATGCACAGAGAAAGAAGACTGGCTGACCATAATCCACCTTCCAAAGAAAGCACCATACCTAAATCCGAATGAAAGGAAAGTAAACCAGCAAATAAAGTCAGATGTATGTGCGAATAGATTCTATGAACATATGGAAGACCAGAAAGCTGCAGTATCAGAATATTTGGACAAACGATTTGGAAGATGGTATGACGACATTAGTTATGACACTTGACTTATGTATTAGAAGATCTACACTTGATGATATAATGCGAGTAATGCCTTTATCGTCGTCTGACATACTAAAGAAATATTTGTTTTATTCCAATCAAGCGGTGGCTTCCGGTTAATGTCTTTATAGAGCTGCGCTATGTCGCTGGAATGCGTATGAACAGGGTCATCATTATTATTTTTGGTAGGATGGTTATAATTATGATATCTTCCTAGGCGTTTAGTATTAAGCAAATACTGTTCCCATTATTATCCAATACGTTACTAATTGTAATACTTTGCTAATACTGTGTGGATTTATTGAATAAGGTTTCTTTGACTAATGGCAGTATTGTTATCTCTCTTCTCCATTTTTTGATCATAGCCCTGAAGGCAACACAAATTCTTCTCCACAATGGTTTCTGCCTTTTGACGTTATACCAACTATCATGCTATGGGGCTACACTAACAAGACTCTTAAAGAGCTGTATAATAATATTGAAGATGTTACACATTACATAGAAATATCATCGGAATTAAAAGTATAATATAACACTTAGTATTGTCTCATATATACATATGACAATATCAATTGATAAATCGATAGAGCAAGAAAAGGAGGATACTACAACAACAAGACAATCACCATACAAGATAAACCCGCTAATTCTACATAGATGGTCTCCAAGGTCTATGACAGGCGAAGAATTGGATGACGATACTATAATGAGCCTTTTTGAAGCAGCAAGATGGGCTCCTTCTTCATACAATAATCAACCTTGGAGATTCATATACGCCAAGAGAAACACATCACATTGGGACAAACTCTTCAATTTGTTAGCAGAGCCCAACAAAGTTTGGACAAAAAATGCCGATGTATTAGTCGTGGTTATAGCTAGAAAGAATTTCGAACATAATGAAAAATATTCTATAACACACCAATTTGATGCAGGAGCTGCATGGGAGAATTTAGCTTTAGAAGCATCATCAAGAGGACTAGCAGTACATGCAATGCAAGGATTTGATTATGAGCGAGCTAGAGCAGATTTGCAAATTCCTGATAGCTTTGATGTTATGGCAATGATTGCAATTGGTAGCAGAGGGCCAAAGGATAACCTTCCGCCTCAGCTACAGGAAAGAGAACATCCAAACGATAGGAAACCTCTAACAGAAATTGTAATGGAAGGACAGTTTAGAAAATAAATAATAGTGTTTGTTGGAAGTAATCGGAGAGTCTTAAAATGATAAGCCATTCTCCATAAAGTATTTTGTCTAGCTTTTGTGCAGGGTCATCCGGTGTAGATCCCTCTTTTTGTTTTACTATTATTCCATAGTTTACTAGTTCACCAATAATTGCTTCACCATTGTCTTGCGATTTGTATACCTGGCGTCCAAATCCTGGTATCATGCTATGGTTTAATGATGTCAGACTTGGTACAACCTCTTTCCTCTACTTTTGCTGCAGTAAGGTATTCCTCTATAGATAACTACTTACTTGCCTTCAACCACTGGTTTGCGACCCAACGGTGAATCTGTGCTGAGACCAGATCTTCATTTGATAAGTCTTCTTGCATTCTATTTAGATGACAACACCTGCGAAAACATCTCCCATTGTTAGCTGCTGACATGACTTTCAATCCTATAATAGTTCGATTCAAACTCTTACACTAATGCAAGATCAAGATTCTGTCAAGCGTTCTTTCAATTCTATAATAGTTCGATTCAAACTCTTACACTTTATACTATCAAACCCATGTTGATCTAATTTTTCGATGAGGATTCCACTATCCATGAAATAATGTACAAGATTTTTACATTTAAGACTTGATATTTCTGATCAAAATCATCATGTTTCAACGCTTTTTTACAAAATATTTTTAACCTGCAAAAACTAATGATGTGTATTATCAAGCAAAACTCTGTACAAATTAGTGATAAATTATTTTTTTGATGACCACCCTAGTAGGGTCGAGGGTGATAAAAATTGCGATCTCCAAAAAATTTGGTGATAAACCATATCTCTAGTGATAAAACGTAGTTTTGTGATAAATTATTATGATAGCGGAATCTATTACTTTTTTATACATGAGCGGTTATTCACCACTACTGCTCTGTAAAGTTAAGGAAAAAGCTATATGCTCTAATTGATGAGATGATAAACTTCTCTGATGAAGATACTGGACAGTTATTACTTCATAGACGACAATAAAATAACGGCTAAACTTTAGCAATGCTGGATTAAAGCAGGAAGGTGTCATCTCAGTTATAGCTTGTATGAAGGTTTCAGAATTTGCAACGTGAGAGAAGAAAAATTCATACTGCCTATATTACGATGATAATGAATTACTTTTTAAAACGTATTTTAAATAATTTTTTATTCTTCAGAATTTTAGTAAGGAGTCTTTAGAAGCAAATCATGCTAACAAGCATCAGATTTAGTTGAACCTTATGCCATAATTCTGAAAAGGAATTTGTTATTTCAGTTATTTTTGATTGATTTAATTTTTCCAATAATTGTAGACATTCCAATATATTAGCACGGGCTTCAATATTATTTGCATCATAAGAAAGTGCTTTTACAAAACATATTATAGCCTCTTCACATTTTTCCAGTCTCCGAAGGCAAACTCCTTTGTTATTCCATGTTGGTATGAGTATCTTTGGATCAGAAGTGTTGTCTATAGCCTTTTCAAAATACCTGGCGCTAAACTCGTTTTATCAACCTATAATAGTTCGATTCAAACCCTCCGGTATTGGTAGCAGTGTGTTAACATTCTATCGTTTGTATAATCGTAAATGCCAAACACATTCAGCAAGCCTTTTATCTTCTGTTCATGTTCTATTTTGGCTTGAGTAGAACACCATGAAGAACCACCATACGTTTTAGCTTGCTATAGGTCCTTTTTCATCATGTAAGAACCAAACTATATCACCACCCCCAGGACAGTCTTTATTCCTTGATATTCAGATGTAAGAGAATTATTTCCTACTTATCATCATAAGATCAAGTCGATCATCACTAGACCACTTACAATTGTTATTCGCTAACCAAATAGTGTAAACTCCACCTATTCTAACGCAGTCAATCATTCATAACAAGTGTTTTCGCACATTTTGACATTAAAATGGTTAGATTGTTCAGAAATTTTTAGAATGCCTAATTACGCAAGAGATCTATACCAATTAACATTAATTCGCTAACACTTTGCTAATATTTTGAGTTGAAATACGTCGATAGTTGTTAGCGAACTTTTGTTAACTGGTATAGAATATAGATACCTGTAATTAAGAAGCAGTATTTACGGATTTTCTCTATAAAAGGCACTAAACTCACTGAAATAACACAGGAGCAAACAGAGTAAACAATTATTAAAGATAGGTATGAGAGCACACAAATTCAGACATTATCATAAAGATTACCTTGCAATGAAGAGAGGAACATATGACTATTCAAAACTTTAGAATATTCCATAAGCACGGAACTCTACTTGAATCAGGATGGTATGACACACAAACCTGGGGATCTCTGCATAAAGCTTGGATTGGTTATGTAACTACAAAAATAAAGATGAATATGATAAACAATTACACTATGCTTCAATTATTCAAAAACTACAAAAAGAACTTGATATAGAGGTAAGGGGGTCTATTTGTGTTGTTAGTAATAGTAGTAAGTGAAAGATATTCATCTAAAGAAGACATTTCATCCTTATCTGAATTGGTTTTAATGTTTAAAAGATTATTGGCTCATGAACTGTTCCTGCATTTTTTAACGAGATAACCTGATGAACTTATTCTGTATTCCTTAACAGTTTTGCTTCTCTCTGTAATAACATACAGGGTTTATTGCACTCATAACAGAAGGTGTTCAGATCTCTCCGTAGGGTATTGAAATTAGACGCATATGGATTATGTGCTGCATATATATGATCACAATACTTACATAATGTCTGGGCAAGCTTCTCTTCTTCTTCTGTGTCTTTATTGAAGCTCACTTTGCAATAAAACTGTGTGTAACTGCCCGCAATTTAGCGTATTTCTGCAAATTCTTTTTTTATTCAGCTTTGACTTGTGAAAGCAGCAATAGATACAATAAAAGGAAAAACTTTGGAGCAAAAGGAAACATGCGACACTTCTTAGAAATAGGACGACTAAATAAATCAGCTGGTCTATTGGGGTGATGCGCGAAAGTTTTGATGCGCAGAGGAGCCCTCAAGGTGCACTTCTTGTAGGGAATCAGGATGAGGTAGCTGAAGATAATTAGGCACAGCCCTAGGCATCTCTAGAATTACATTTATGATGAATCCCGCCTCGTTACCTCATGAGAAACTGACGCAAGCTACCAAACTAATAGGTACACGTATCGCACCAGCACTTCGTGAGGTGGGAGAACAGCAGGTGAAGGTATTGTAACGCAATATTATTGGTTGATCTATACTAACAAAGTAAATTGTATCATCTCCCTTCATATGTCGGAACACCGGAGAATATCTGTAGCCTATTCACGCAACAGGAGTGTCGAAAGCCCCGCTGCTTTTTATTGACTAAATGTATAATTCTCCAAAAGTTGTTAACGAAGTAGGTTCGTAAATCTTACAAGATAGAAGATATCGTAAAAACAAAATTCAAGGATAATTCGTTTTTTACATAGGTGTGTTGTTTAGTATTACTAGTATTATCATTATTGTTCAATATTCAGGCTCATAATAATTGTCATCTTCTGGTATATCACAATTGTAATCGTAAGCAAAATCATGTATGTCAATGCCTGAGCTAAATCTATCAGGTAAGCTTGCAGTGTGTATTATCCTTTCAAGCTTACCTTCTGCAGTATAAACAGCCTTTTTATCGACAAACTCATGCATTTGTTATAATACCTTGCACTATAAAATTGCCTAATTATTATATTTTCTTATTATATCAACAATAACTACAGCAAACTTGTATTCAATGCGAGCTATCCCCTGTGATTCATATATGTAACATCGATACTTGTTAACTGGTCATTACGCCATGTGGTTTTAGCTCCACCCCAAGTATGTACCATATTATATTTTTCACCTTGACCAGTATGAGTGAATTCAAAGTACTTTTTCCATCCATCATTGTTTGGTATGCCTGTATTCAGATCAATTGGATCTTCATTGAAGTATGCAACTAAATCACGTACACTATGGTCTGGTCTTACCATGCTTACTACTTTGCAGCCAAACCATCTATCTCCTAAAGGTTTATGTATTGTATAGCTTGACTTCATGACTAAGCTCATATTCTGGATGAATAAATTCAAGTGACTACATTTTTTGAACCATCATATACTAAATTGCATTCCAGCACAAGGCTTCATCGTTCTGTGGAATTCCACGTTTATGTTCGCCGCCAAACTAAGCTTTTAATCATGTCTGCGTATTACAACATATTGATAGGAAGTCGAAGACCTTTTCCTTCTGGTCCAAGTTTGCATAATTGTATGTTGCCAATGTTCAAGCCTTGTACAACATTGGCGGGAAATACTAAAAGTGTATCCAAAGGGATCATTTTTACTTTTATTTACAAAATCAAGATAATATTTATTAAAAAGGATAACAACTATACAACAGTGCTTCACTTTCCTCAGTTGCCGATAATTCGAGGGAAACGAGTATGTCAGGGATAGTACAGTCTACACTAGAAAAGTTATGTAAAGATTTTATAGACAATCATACCGATCTAGATTGGTCAACAGTTCCAAGAATAAAACAAAATGTGCAGCATCTAAGAGATTTCAGTAAAGATGCTACTAAGGAGAAAGGTAATTATCAAAGGAAGAGGCCTGAAATCATAGTTTTAATTGAGGAGCTAGAAGGGATTAAAAATGCTTCAGTATCTGTAGTGGCAGGTATAGATGGGAAAATAAGGCTAGGTCAAGATATTACTAGTATTACTAATACGCTTATATCAAATTTCGATGATTTTAGAAAAAAGGTGAGCGAGCAACTATATCAAAAAGTCCAAGAAGTTAACAATGAAACTTCAACAGACACCGTGGAGGAGCTATCGGATCAATGGGCACAAGCTTTTTTAGGAAAGTATTTCGAAATTATTTTGCATGTAGGATCAGCAGAAAATATTTTCACTACCCTGAGTTCAGTCGTATCGCCATTAAAATACATGATACATTACAGAGATACTTTGTACCTAATTTCAGAATCTATCAAAATGCATTATTTAACCAGATCTGACGCTTGTCCTGATGAACGAATAAAGACACAAATTATGAATCTCAGTAATTATATTAACTCCATAGTTGACAATTATTCACAATCAAATGATATTGGTACTAAACGTGCGCGAATTATTCTACATCACCCTAAATTAAAGGAGAGTATTCAGGAAATTTACATACAAACTCTTATGAGGTGTGGGCATGTTTGACTGATACTCTATTATCCGATACATTATTATCCCAAAATCTTAAAGACGTCTTGTTCAAGACTATAGAAACTGCGCTTCTATATATGCAATCGGATAAAATATCGTCGACTAGCGAATTTATTCCCTTGTTAGATGAATTGTTTATCACGGTTCGTAGAGAAGCAACACGACATATAGACAAGCTGGAATTTAAAGAAGCAGCAGAAATATATTATTTAGTTGCAAAAATCTTAAGTGAAATTGCAAAAGGGGTTAAAAATATTGAGATTTCAGAAATACTTCAATCCAATTCAGCAACTTGGTTTATACAGGCTAATTCAGGATTTGAATATGCGATTCGTTCTTTACTTGTAAATGCGCATAAGTTAGAATTTGAGAACAAAAAAGAAGATGCAACTATTATAAAGGATAACGCATCTGTTCTAAAATTCGAAATAGACAATGGGTTTCTAAGAAAAAGATTAAATCTGGAAGCTCATAAGTTCATAAACCAAAGCAAAGACAAAATCTTAGAAGGTCAATCGGAATTAATTGCTCCTACTGTCAGAGGTTTTGTCAATAGAGAATCTCCACAACTTTCAGAAAAGGCAACAAATTATCTCATAGTGTTGCTTGATGCATATGAACAATTAAGAAATAGTAAAATAGGTCTGAGAGAATTTTGGCAGTCGGAAAATAAAGGAAATCTTTTTGGTGCCCTCAAGTACCTTTTAGAACTAACACCACAAAATATGGTCTGAATATTAAAGATCAGGTACTGATAGATGATTTGCTAACGACCATACCACAATTATTGCAAGAGATGGCTGAAAATCCATCGGCAGATAAACGAAACGAGCATATTATTAGAACTGAATTTGAAAGAGCAATTTCATTAATTAAGCGGTTTGCTCGAACTTATCATCAAGAAATAAATTACAACTTTGAAAGTATAAAAGAAAAGCAAATAAATTTATCTGATAAAAGGGAGCAGATCGAAATTATTGCTGATAGGTTTTACGATCTGCTTGAGACCATGCATTATTTGAGATACGGAGTTTCTAGTGTTCTGGTTAGTCCGTATAATGAGGCGTTGTTGAAGACTAGCTCTTTTACATATGTTATGTCCACTCAAAAGTTTCGGCAGG
Source organism: uncultured Nitrososphaeraceae archaeon (assembly GCA_963825865.1). Lineage (GTDB taxonomy): Archaea > Thermoproteota > Nitrososphaeria > Nitrososphaerales > Nitrososphaeraceae > CAWGVG01. The sequence goes on from CAWGVG010000042.1 coordinate 10,936, forward strand.
ACTATAGTAAACTTTTAGACGATATCAAGTTCCATTTTCCCAATATATGGGATGAGATATCAGACATCGCTCAAAAATTATCTTCAACTATTGGAAAATTAGAGGAATGTTTTAGTCAAATTAGAGATCGAAGCAAAGATATTCGTGCTATTATGAGCGAGATACGACGAACATTTAGGATATTATGGGAAAATGTCATAGTTGGTCTTTTGGTTGATCGTGAGTTGTACATTACATAGTTGGGATATAGGTGATAGCATTTGGAACTTCGTGATTCTTCCAGCATAGAGGAAATTGCAGAAATTTTAGATGGAATTGTTACTACTAATGGTAAAAAGGGTCTAGATTACTTCCGGGAAGGCAAATACCAAGAGGCTGCGGTTGAATATGACACTATAGCACGAGCTTATAACGATGCTTATAATAGAGCCATTCAGGTAATGACTGAGTCTACTGCAGATTCTACAAGAATAAAAGAAATTTTTCGTAAGGGCAGAAAGTTTTGGGAGGAGAGTGCACAGGTATGCCGAAAAGAGGATTTGCTGCGTAAAACGAATGAGCTAAAAAATGAAGCCTATAAGCTTCAGCTAGGTGGTCTTTACGAGGAGTCGATAAAATTGTTTAAAGAGGCTCTGGAATTAAATGCTACGGACGACCCCGAGATTTGCATGTACCCTTGGAAATTCATATTTTCACCTATCAAAATATTATGAGGCCATAAAATGTTATGATAAGGCTTTACAGATTGATCCTAACAATGCACTAGCATGGTATTGGAAGGGATATTCCTTTTATGAGCTAGGAAATAATGAAGAAGCCATAAAATGTTATGATAAGGCTTTACAGATTGAGCCCATTTTTCTTAACGCGTTAATAGCTAAGGCAAATTCCTTTTATGAGCTAGGAAATAATGAAGAAGCCATAAAATGTTATGATAAGGCTTTACAGATTGATCCTAACAATGCACTAGCATGGCATTTGAAGGGATATTCCTTTTATGAGCTAGGAAATAATGAAGAAGCCATAAAATGTTATGATAAGGCTTTACAGATTGATCCTAATAACGATGTAATATTGAATAACAAAGCATGGTCATTTGCTATGATCGGAAGAGGCTTAGAAGCACTACGTATTATTAAAAAAAGTATAGAAATAAATCCCAAGGTAAGTGATTATTTTGATACAATGGGTTTTGTTTATTATAAACTGGGAGAATATGAGGAATCCATAAAGCATTATAATAAAGCAACAGAGATTGATGCTAATAATTACTTATTCTGGACTCACAAGGCTTCCTCATTCCAGAAATTAAATAGACATAAAGAGGCACAGGACTGTTTGAATAGGGCCGAGGTTTTAAAAATTGAAGCGAAAAAGCAAAAGAGTTTAAAGAGAGAACTTCTTCTTAATTCTCTCTTCACTGGAACTGAAACAGCTGTACAAGAGCCAGAAGAGACGCGGCAAGATTTAATCGATCAGCTAAACGCACCAGACCAAATTAAAATAAAGCAAGATGTTCAAACTAGAGGAGATGGTTGGTATCACTGGTCGGTCTTTTTAGACGCCGGGGAAAGAGGAGATAGTATACTTGATCAAATAGAATCTGTCAAATATGATTTGCACCCAACCTTTCCTGACCCAGAACCGACAAAAGATAGAAACAATAAGTTTATACTTAATGCGACCGGTTGGGGAGAATTTGAAATAAAGGCTAATATTACTCTTAAGGATGGAAGAACAATTACAAAATATCATTGGCTTGCTCTAAGGAATAATATGACAAGTAGTACGGTTTCTAGATAAACAATAAAAATTTATGACCGTTTCACTTCTAGCTGTTGAACTGAATTTAGAAAATTATTAGAAATCAATTAACGAACCAAATTGTCATCATGTGTGTAGTTGTATTCTTGATCCTCTCATCCTTTTCCTCTTCTTTACTTTTATGATCCAAAACTAGACTAATTCGTAATATCCTTAATCAACTTCTTGGACTTTTTGATATAGTTGCTCGCTCACCTTTTTTCTAAAATCATCGAAATTTGATATAAGCGTATTAGTAATACTAGTAATATCTTGACCTAGCCTTATTTTCCCATCTATACCTGCCACTACAGATACTGAAGCATTTTTAATCCCTTCTAGCTCCTCAATTAAAACTATGATTTCAGGCCTCTTCCTTTGATAATTACCTTTCTCCTTAGTAGCATCTTTACTGAAATCTCTTAGATGCTGCACATTTTGTTTTATTCTTGGAACTGTTGACCAATCTAGATCGGTATGATTGTCTATAAAATCTTTACATAACTTTTCTAATGGATTTAACTTATTACGTAGAATTCTTCCTTCCCCGTTACACGTGTATATTACTGGTGAAATAAACTCTGCCGTATTCCCGAATTTATAATAGTAGTAAAGCCTTTCTTGCGTACTGACAATAGCTTCCTCCGCGTCATAATCCTTAATGAATTCTTCATAAAATTGAGTGGAGATATAAGGGCCAGCCTCATCATGGATCTTGAATTGCATTCCAATAACACAGGGAATATTTTTTGTTTCCATGAGCTGTCTAGCCAGACCATTAAAACCTCTTTCAACTCCACTTTCACAGGAGTTTAGCATAATTAGTGCCAAATGCTTAGTACGCTTGTATTCGATAAACATGCTGGCAAATTTCGAGTCGTCGACTGGAATTTCATGGCCCCTTTCATTACATAACAATATTGTTCCCTTCTTACTTTGATCATTAAAATCGCTGTGTCCTATGTAATGTATTATATTATAATTATTGTTTTTTAATACTTCTAAGATCTTATCTAGTGTGGGTTTTCCTAGCTCTACTGTACCATTTGCAAGGGTCTTTCGTTCATCTTCTAATTCATTTGAAAGTATATGAACTTCTACTTTATCTAGTAGGTGTTTTTCTATTATGGTCCTGATTTGTTCCCTCTCAGGCCTAGCATATTTCAGCTGCTTTTTTTTAGGTGTCGATGAAATTATCAGAATTCTTAACCTATCAGAAATATACTTTGCTCCAATATCTTCTGGTACACTTCCATGCTTCCGAACTATCCTAATTTTATTATTCGGACCGAGGAAAGATGTGCCATTGTGCAGCAATTCCCATGGAAGAGATTGTAAATATGGCTCATCAATATCCAAAACAAGTCTTAAGTGGTCTTCAGCATGCGCAATGCTGTTGAAATGCGCTAAGAAATTAGCATAAATCTCTTTATCATTAAACAGAAGTTTGTACAAATACTTCCCAATTTTTGTGACGTGGGATATAGCATCTTTATTACTGTCTGTATTGGTAATAGAACGCTTAGCCTTGCTTAAGAGAGATCGGATTATTCTGGTATCAATTAATATGTTTTGACCTGATATTTCCATGCGGCTATTAGTATACGCAGTAATTGTATTGCCTGCTCCCAACTTAATCTTGAATATTGTAGTGGCCATTATAGCATCTTTTGATTACGTCAAATCAATATAGCACAAAGGTATTTAATAAGAATGCCTTTGTAATGGCAAGAAATTCAACAGGTACAATCCGGCGAAAAATGAAATTAAAGCAGATAATCAATATGTTTGGTTATATCGATAGCCATGGAATTTATCAAAATTTACACGAAGTCGCCATAGTCTACCGCACCATATCTTGCGGGCCTGCGAGCCTCTCCCCCCCTAAAATCTGCACTCCTCATAAATCGCTTTCTAATTCCCCTGGCCTTGAATAGCGGCGTAAGGTTTTGTGCAGCGATAATTCTTGTTGCAATGTCTGATTCTTTAGCTATTTGAAAGTTTGCACCTATATTTACAAGGTCACGTGATGACAATGGCATATTTCCTTGAACTTGAAGATCAATCTGCGCATTCTTTCCTCGAGAAATAAGAATAGTGGCCTTCTCTGCCAGTACTACTTCTGTGATGGCTACCATATTAGTGTCCCAAATGCCCGACTTATAACGTGACAATACTTCTTGTTTCAGATAATTCTCATCCTTGATTTTTTCAGAGCTACATCCAGATAACTGGAACATTATAGCATTCTGTTTTTTGAATTTAACGGTTAGCCCAGCATTTGCTTGCACAATATTCGAGCCAACTAATGGAGCTTGGCCCGCAGCCTTAACATCTATTGAAACGGCATTTGAAGAAGAGTAATCGAAGCCAGCTTTAACAGTACCTTTCGTCGTTTGAAAAGCAATTCCTAGTTCACGTAAAGTTGTCAGAGGTTGGTACTCAAAGTCTATAATTCTACCTACATCACCTGGGCTAACCCTCAATATTGGAAGCCACGTAGCACAATAGTTCGTTTCATCTTTAATTTCTTTGATATATTGTTTTCTGATACTCATTTATGCTTCACTAAATACATTGCTATGAACAATGTCATATAAAAGAACTTTGACACTAGCTCATAGCGATATATTTTGCCTGTGTCAATTGTGTCACTGAGGCCTATAACTGTGCAAATTCCAATAGATTCCAAGTAACTATTCTATTAACAATCCGTTATAGAACTAGCGTTTCAAATATGCTCCTAACAGGGTTTGATTTACATCTATCATGGTACTTTTCTGCACAGCTACTTTGTAAGTACCATGCCAAGACCCTACGACAGACAGCTAATTTCAGACACATTTGCTATCGACGATGCGTTTATGGATAGAACACGAATGTTCCAGAATGGTGACTGACTTATGACGAGTTTTAAAGCTACCAACACACAGAACGTTCCTGTGTTCTTCCATGCTTTCAATAACGAAGATTCAATACTCGACTAGGAAATTATCTATAAACTTTTTTGGTACTCCCTATGATAATCATTTACTTCTACACTAATCTCTTGCTCGTACATGTTAAACAAAACTTGATCTATATACATTCTTCCTGAACCCTAACTGTTGAAAGGTAAAGCAAGTAATGGAGGTGTCTTTCTATAGTTTCCATTGTACTCGGATATAGTAATTAGCCTGTTTTGTATTCAACGCCTGGGTTGTATTTACTGCACGAACAAAGAATTCTGTTCTGTCTTGACCATTGTTATCCTTATATTCTACATAGACAGGTCTTGGGCTTTTTTCGACCTGGATTTTAGCTACAGTCTTGTCATCATACTCAAGGCGTTCCAATCTTAAGAGCGACATTATTTCTGCTCCAATGTGTTTCCGAACAAGGTTAACTAAGTGCTGTGACCATCCATCCCAATCTTTCCTTTCTTTAAATAATTCGTAGTCACGTTCAATTCCTAGAACATTACCCTTGTCATCTACTCCTATAATCAACTTTCCTCCATCAGTATTCATAAAAGCGGCTATCGTCTTAAGTATTGAAAGTGCGAGAATACTATCTTGACTTGGTTGGGGGGAGGTTTTATCATCCTTCTATGAAAATGCATCTCTTAAGATACAAAAGCACCCAGCATATGATCAGGTTTTCAATGGTAAAAGAAAAGTCTCCGAAGAGATCAGACGCTTCATCAAAACAACATTTAGTAACACTAGAATAAATGTAGCCTACCTCAAGCCCTTGAACAACTTCATTAGAGAATACAGAGGATTATCTATCTTTTCGACTAATTATGACCTTTGTATTGAACAGTTTTGTAAAGAAAATGGAAGAACGTTCGTCGATGGTTTCAATCCGTATTGGAATCCCGAAACTGAATATAGAAAAAAATGTAATGTCGATGTGTGCCTCTATAAACTACATGGCTCCATAACTTGGTATAAGATCTGATGGAGGAGAATATACTCGCAGTGACATCATAGTAAGTGATATACGTCCAATCATTGTAGGTGGTCAAGAAGTTGTGCCATTGATCTTGTATCCTGGTCGGAAGCTTAGAATATATCGAACCTATAATTTATATGCTATCTGAAATCAAAAAGCAGATTGAACAAGCTAAATACGTGTTGTTGTTGGTTACTCATTTAAAGATGAGCATCTGGCAAGACTTTTTAGATATGTAGCGGCAAGAAACCGTAAATTAATTCTGTTCTTAATCAGTCCAAGTGCTTATCATATCTATGACAAGAAACTACGGTATCTAGAAGATGAACTATTCCAAAAAACCTTTACGAGAGCTTTCAGTCATATAGGTTTCAGCAAATCACCCATACAATCGTATCTTGATGGAAGAGTCATTTGTCTAAACTATAAATTTAAGAAGGTATTTCCACTGCTAAAAAACCACTATCTAAAGAATCTAAAAGATGCTCAGATTAAAGAAGATGAAACCGAATATGGAGATGTATCTGATGAGGCCAAATGGAAAGATTGTCTAAGGCATTACATAGATTGTGAATACATAGAAAAGCTGAAAAAAATGATGAAGGAAATTACATGGTATGAATCAATAACCAAAGACAGCATTTTCTGGCTTGAAATATGTTTCAAAGGGTTACTCAGTGCTGTGTCATGTAATGATATAAACATCAAAACACGATGGATAGAACACTTTGAGAAAGACTTGTGAATTCTTCTTGATTGATAAATTTATGGTTGAGCCGGAGGCAAGTTACTTCATATGGTAGCATATCACCAAAGATAACCCCACTGGTTTAACTGAGTGTTTTGAACGTACAATCGTCCCATTTATAGACAATAAGTTAACAATCCCTAAATCAATTCCAAAATAGAATAAAAAAATTAGGCGACTATCTAGCGACTATCTAGTTCTGTGGCAGAAAGAACCTATGACATATGACAGATATTGTGGATTGCGAAGCAGTTATGAAAATGAGATTAAAGAGCTTAAGGAGAAGGTTAGTCTTTATAAGCAGAACCAGACTTCGAAAGAACAACAAGTAGTTAAGGATATCATAATGCAAATTGAAGATAAAGAATTGCAAAAGATATTTGGTGGCTCCGTTCTTGCATTTGATATTTCAAGCTGAAATATTCTAATAGATAATAATATACGTTGTGAAATGTTGTTCTGACTTGTTGCTGTCTACGAAGTCATAGTTATTAAGAGAACATTTAAAGATTAGATCTGTGCTCTCTTCTATCCTAGTCTAGAACCCACTTTCGGCACCGATATCTGTTTGAACCCCCTTGGACCCGTATCGCTACGTGTAATCACGTAAAGTTAATTAGAGAATACAAAAATTAACATCATAAAAGGCTTTAAACATAATTATTACTGTTATTATATTATCATTGAAAAGCATACAAAAAACCAATCCAACCTTGTAATAGTTTTTGTCCCTTTGGGGTTATACTATATCTAGACACTTTAGGGATTTTGTGTATTGATGATCTATTGGCTATGTTTTCATCCTCAACAAGGCCTTCTCTTTTCAGCCTGTACTCAAGTGCGTCTCTTAGTGTAGAAGGAACCTTGTATAAACGGCCCTTAGATTTTTGTGCAATTATTTCACTAATCTCTCCAACTGTCAACGCTTTTTTAGTTCTTCGTTTAAGGCCATTAGCAAAATAAAGCTGTTGGAGATCTGTGCATAGCTTATCCATTCATAGTTTTTTGCAATAGAGTCCCACATCCTGTCATTTTGAATCGCAGAGTCAGTTACTCGAATCCGTATTCTTAAAGGTTGTTGTTTTCTCTGATTTTATTCCTGAAGCATCATGTTTGGCCATTTTCTTAATGGTTTGCATAGCCAAATACTTAATTTTTTGGAAATTCACAGTAAAGAAGAGAGGAGACAGAAGAACAAGTTTAAAATAAACAAATGGTGAAGAGAAGAATCTAAACTAATTTAAATCTACTCCATAAGCCTCCCATCCCTGCCTATAATGATCAATCATTTCATCAATCATATTAAGCAGGTAATGTCTAGCACTTGTAAATCTACCTCTACCTGCAAGTATTTCCGCTCCCTGTTCTTTCATAGGACTACGATAGTTAACATTGTAATGATATTTTCTAAGATCCATAAATGCCACCTGCTTATCAGTTAGTGCTGCCTAGCAGAGTGTGACATGCTTTACGGCGATCATAATCAACTATATTTAGTTCTCTGAATTGCTGCCCATATTTTTAGTTGGCACGATAGTAAAGTAGCAATACTTTTGACCAAATCTACGATTTACAACTATTACTGAAAATCCATTTTTCTTGTCCTTTACATGAAGATTAGTGCAGACACAATTTGTCAGATTTTTACATAGCGGCATTTGATGGCAATATTCTATCTCCGTTCCTCTAAGGCCAGAGAAGAGTGCGAATTTTATTAGGATGTCAAATTCATCGCTTTGGATGCTCGTACTGTTTTTATCCTTTCTCTTAGATCCTCACTGTCTCCGATCCAAAGTCTGTCATGGATTCTGAGTCTTTTGTTAAGGTCATATCTTTTTACAATCTCATCTATCAGTAACCTAACCTCTGGATCACCGTATCTTTGATCGTACCGCTTCACCAAATCTTCTCATAGCATCACAGATATAGGACCTAACATGACCAGTTCTATCTTTTAGCATGATTGGCCTTGTAAAAAATATGTCAGTATATCTTCTGTAATAGTTAAGTATAGTCAGAGCGCTTCTTTCTATTTCATATCTATTATAAAGATACGATTTGAAATCCTCAACGTCTGCGCTTTTATAAAAAGTGGGTGAAACTACACCTGACATTGGGTCTTTTATTCCCTTATCCCTTATTCTATCAAGCAGCTTTTCAATTTGTTCACTTCTCTGTTGTTTAGGAAATTGACCTGCTACAATTGCATGACATAGTTGATTTGGATTCTCAAAACCCCATTCATTGAGCTTGGATTCAAATATAGCCCAATCAGCCTCTTCATCTTTACAAGCCCTTGTTTGTATACTGTTGTGGCTTGCAGAGATTCCTTAACTATTTCAATACTTCGATTCATACACATACAATAACCACGACTGGTTATTATATCTTCTGGAAAACCGACGGTTTATCCTAATAGACACCATAATAGCAGTATTAGAAATAGTGATAATTTTGATATCAACTGCAGATAACTGTTTGATATCAAAACTATGTATATGTGATATCAAAGATTTTGCAAAAACTAGCATGAAATCAACTTTTTGATATCAAGCCTGATATCAAAACTATAATATTACTCTTGAATTAGTGCGAAGTGCAGATTTATTCACTGCAAAAGAAAAAGTGAATACATTTCGCGTCCTATAAGACAAAATATATATAAATTCTTCACCCGCTGACATTTATGGATTGTTTCTCTTCTGCTCTGTCAACTATGCTCAATATCCTTCGCTGAATATAACTACTTACGAGGGCCCCCCTGAAGGCATAAAAGGAAGTAACGGATGTTAGGACTTGCCTTGGGAATTGTCTTTGCTACAATATTTTGTCGAAGCAAATTCTGAATAATGTCGTCGCCTACCGTCGGATCTGGTGAAGCAGTAGTAATGTTAACTCTTCCTATGAATTACCCATAGCCCTATTTCAAACGATCCAATACTATAACCATTCATGTGATCCATAAGAGTGCTTGTCAAAATGAATTTGAAAAATTCTGTTATCTTGTCGGCACTTGTTTTCCCGCTAAAGATCCTCCTACAATTTTCACATCAGCCTCTATTTTTTTCAAAATTGGAAGTACTGGAACGATCTTGACGTTTTTTATTGATTTCTTGCACAGACTTCAGCCCTCGTTTGTCCTTCCTATATCTTTTCTATTCGTTTCTTTGGAACTGCTGATATAACTCGCCGCGCTGGATAATCTACTTCTTAATATGGCACGAACAATGAAGGTAAAATCAATAAATATTGCGTCTCGTTCGATAAAAATATCCCCTATTTCTAATGAGACCTAGTATGGATCCGAGAGCAAGGGCGGGCACTGTAAATAAATTTAAGGTCAAAAGATAAAGAACATGTTTAATGCTATACTTTTCTATTTGCTCCAGAACAGAGACTGAGATGATGTTTGTGATAATAGCGAACGAAAGACTGACTGCTTGCATAGATAAGGATGGGAGTATAAAAGAATTATCTGCAAGCAGATTATTATCATTTCGAAGAAGCAGGAGCATTAGCAGTGATATGTCAAACAGGATGAGGGCAAGTATCGAGATAGATTTTGCATAATGCAGACCAGTAAAAAAGAATTCAACTTTGTCTATAGCCGGTATTTTACTTGTTAGTATGGTCCATATTCTCCTTCTGAATCCACGTGTATGACCTTCGCTTACCCTGATTCTTTGTCTAAAATATGTTCCAAGTCCTGTTGCCGCTTCATTAAATGATATCAGTGAGGGTTCAAAAATTACCTTCTTTCTGCAGTCTAGATTACAATCATTTGTTCGCATCATGGGATGGAAGGAAAGGTCCAATGTTAAATCCCAATCTTCAGTTAAATCATTAGAAAATGTCAGTGCCTTGATGATTTCGGATCTGATCATGAATAGGCTACCTGTGACCTGCACAGGAAGATTCATACAATTCTTCGCTAAAAATTCCACAATATTTCTCTGCGCAATCCTAAAATCAATTGCGCTGGCAACCCAGTTGTTTATAAGGGTCATAAAGGTATCAATGCTATTGTGCTTACTGTAATATTTTTCAGGATAAGCTTTTGAGAGAGGAAATCCCTGTATAACACAATTACATTTCTGCGTGTATCGCGAGAAATGTAGGACGAATTTCTGCAACGTATCATTAACAAAAAGAATATCTGCATCTGCCACCAAAACGTACCAACTGGTCCTATTCATCTTTTTAAGGGCATCGTTAAGAGCGCCTCCTTTCCATCCCTTTCTTTCTCTTCTATGTATTACCCTAAGATTTGGAATTTTAGGTTCCCAACTCTTTAATAAATCAAGAGTGCCATCATTTGAATCATCTATAACTATAATTTCAAATCTATCAGGATCATACGTCAACGCAGCACATGATCTCATCAACCTGTCTACTACCAATCTTTCATTGTGCATTGGCACAACCACCGAAACATAAGGGATGTCACTATTAAGTGGATTGATAGGCTCAGTCAATGATTTCTGCACAGTAACCAGCGGTTCACTCAAATAACTTGAAAGCCTTATCTCATTACTCCCTGTAGGTAATCCTGGCAATGATTTGCAGGTAGAATGATAAGGACCGGGTAATAGGTACTTATTTTCACTTACATATTTTTTTGAGATAAGGATAAAAATGAATGATCGTATAGCATATGAAAAAAGAAACAATGATAGAATAAAGCTGAGTAAAGCAATCATGTTAAGCATCATCCACGGTTTTGACAATTCGCCGCGTATATATACTATTTTTCAGAATTCGTGCTAGATACATTATGTCATAAAAAAACAGTAATATCTCACACGGTTCATTAAACAGAATGAAATTTCAGATTATAATGAGCTTGTGAAAAAAGGAAGCCAAAATATTGAATGGTGCTGGAATGCTGTTAATAAAGATAATTACTAACATCACTAATGATAAAATGGTTGAATATCTAAGAATATATAACAGGCCTACCGACAAACAGGCTAGTATCAGATGACGAATAACCATACAACGTCAAAAAACGAACTACTCTTGTTATTGTGAATATTCTACTCTTCACATTGGACCGGGGTTGTTGCCTAATTTGATATCGCATATGGTGTCACCTTTATTCCCAGTTTGTTTGCACATTGTAGTCTGTTAAGGACTTCTAGGTTCCAGCCTATTGATTTAATTAATCCAAATCTTTTCTGATTGTTCTTTAATCTGAATGTGCAGTATAGCTGATGATGATGATGTTTAGTTTCTTCAGCTCCAAATATTCCTTCTATCAATCCTCTATAACGATATATTGATGCATTGAATATCTTTGCAGCCTTCTTTCTGTATTTGTTCTTCTTACTACTGCTATTCTTGTTCTTGGAGTTTTTTCTCTGCTTGATATTTGGAAGCATGTTCATGTTAAACACTGACTGGAAGTTCTTGTTGCCATCATAACCTCTGTCACCATTGAATGTTGAACCTGCAAAGTCTAATCTATATTTCTTCAATCTGTTTAGCATTGTTCGGAGTACTGGAGAATCGTGTGTTTTCTTACTGGTAAGTCGTGTATTAAGTATTATGAGATGATCAAGTATCCCTGTGATATGCCATTTCAGATACTGTTTTACCCTTATCTTTTCGAATTTCTTACTACTACTATTTTTGATAAATCGTACTTCGTATCCGTACCTGTTTGTCTCTACACCGGTGCTATCTGATGCGAGAATACCCTTCTTCCAGCCTGATTCTTTCAAACATAGATAAGCTGACCATATTAGTACACGTTCAAGATATATCAGCGGTATCTTCTTGAATGTACGTGATATCCATGTATGATCTGGATATGGCTCGTTATTCCATGGCAAATTAAGAGAGGGTATTATATTCTGTATATCTCTGTACGTTGAACCGAAAACAACCATCAATATACAAATACAGACAAGTTTTTCCCAAGAATGAATTGGTTTCCTTCCTCTATTACTGTTCTTCTTTGAAGTAGGAGGAGGATTTTCTTTGACCAGAGAAACTATATTTTCGATAAGCATATCTCGTTCTAGGGTATGTGCTAGATGGTAACACAACCAGTAACCATCTTTCCTCTTGTGCTTGCAAGTCAATAAGAGGGTGCATACCCTTTCTAAGCTAAATCGAAAACCGTGAAATCATATTTACAGTCAATTAAAACGAATTAGGCAACAACCCCCATTGGACCATAACAATTTATAAACTTCAAGGGGGTTTCCAGACCTAACAATTACGTCGATGGTAATGACAATCTGGCATAATTCGGTTCTCATGAAGCGATCTGAAGTAGATCAGTCAATTGCGTATCTTCGTTCCCTTCATCTGTTTCCGCACCACAACAGGGTAAAATCATGGGATACGTCTAAAATGATCAACATAATAAATAGATCTGATAGAAATTCCTTGATTCTTGATGTTGGATGTGATGGCTCTCCGATCCTACCCATGCTAAAGAGGCTTGGCTTTGTAAATCTGTACGGGTGCGATCTGGTACTAACACCAAAGTACCCACAGAGATTAATGAAGCTGGTTTATTCATTTTACAAAAGAGAATACAAACCAATAATCGAGTTGTACGATGGCAATACATTTAATATTTCTATTCAAGATCTAGAAAGAACCCAATATCAAGACAATATGTTTGACTACATCACATCATTATCAGTCATCGAGCATGGTATTAACCTTCAAAATTATTTCAGGGAAATGAGTAGAATAATTAAAAAGAATGGGAAGCTTTTGACGTCTGCGGATTACTGGCCTGACAAATTAATCAGTACCGCTGTCACTAAGGATAACCGTAAGAATTCTCCGGACATTGTTTTCAGCCGAGAAGAAATAGAGAATAAAGTAATCAAGATCGCAGAACAGAATGGATTTGTGCTTACTGAACAGATAGATTTTACGCATAAGGAGAAGGTTGTACGATGGGATGCTCTCGGGCTCGACTATACTTTCATCTTCTTTGCGCTAAATAAAAGTTAACATTTACCACACGCATTGTTTGTTTGACATCCGAAGATCATGAGGTTTAGAGACCCGCAGAGTGAAAGGTCCACATAATTGTCTAATGGAAAAAAAACTGCGCGGTGAGCTTTGCTGCTTTCTGCCTAATTTTATCTAAGGATTGGTAGAGATTAGAGTCCCTTCCTTTAAGAACAGTGCGAAGATCAGGTATTGACAAATTATTACTTTCTTATTTCGGAGAGTGTTATATGGTTTTACGATACTCTCCAAATTAAACCACATATGGCTTAATCGAAATCGTTGACTATTAGTATTAATATTCTCACTTTCTGTTTCAATTATTGATTGTGCTAAAATAGATGCTCCTTTGCTTCTATGATTTTTGTTATCGCATTATACTATATTACAACCTACGATGACACACATAAATTAATGATCCTATCTCGTGCACTCCTATATCTTGATGATATCGTACAATTCTCTGTTATCAGTCTTCAAAGTCCTTGGCTCTTTTAATGGATTGTCAAAACTAATTGGTAAATAACCTGTATTCGTAGCCCTATTAAGACTGTCATTTATCTTTGTTTCAGGGTCAAAATCTAATTCTTTTAATTCATTGCACCTCTCTAACCATTGATATATCTTAAAAACTTTAGTGTATCTTAAAAACTTATCATCAAATGACAAATGTTTTACATTAATAAAATAAGGTGCAAGGATTCTCCAGATATAGTATTTCCTATGTTCAGGAAATGGATTCTGTAAAAGTCGTTCAATCCAGTCAATAGATTTCTTTCGTGGTAATCTAGAATTCTTTTGTGCCATATACGCAGACTTCATTTTCTGACAAAAACGTGTGGGTTTTATTATTATGGTGTTTGAATACTTTTAAACCTTGGTCAATAAGGTATGACAAGAACTTGCTATAAAGTAAATCTGCAGTTAATTTGGAAGTACCATTCCATTTCTGTATGACTTTAACCTGACTTGAATTCAAATTATTTCCATTTTTTGAATTATATGAACCAGGTATCCTTAACAAACAGTTCTTGAATGACACAGTATGATAATGTTCTGAATCCGCCTTTCCATTAGATAGATGGTATTCTGCAAACCTTAGGAATTCCTTTGAAGGTTCTTTGAAGTTTCTAAACTCTGACATGTTTTCTAAAATAATATTTTCAGATTCTACAGTAGTAGGTATATAGAAATGATACCCATTGCCTGTCCAGGTCGGAAAAAAATACATACTATAAATGAATCGGTATTTGATGCCATAACAGAGGAATCAGCTTACTGGATTGGATTTCTTATGGAAGTATTTTTAAAGAAAAGACAGGAAATCCACGTATTGCACTTACTTTAGCAGAATCTGATCATGAACATCTTGTCAAATTCTCAAAGTTTCTAAATTGTTCATACAAGATATTAAGAAAAAAGACTAAACTAAATGGCAAAATCATAATTCAGTATACGTTAAGGTTTTCTTCGAAGCATATTGCAGGGGTAATAACGAAATTTGGTGTTGTAGCTCGGAAAAAGTTTAATTTCAAAAGTCATAGGACTTGAGAACAATAGACACTTTTGGCGAGGAGTTGGTGATGGAGATGGTTACATAAATAACAGAAATGGACAAGACTGAGACAAAATAATCCTTACAGGTAGCTATGATCTGCTGAAACAGTTTAAGACTTTTATTGAAACAATGATCTCAGGATCAGAAGATACTTTCAAACAATATGGAAAATACTATCGGCTCTATATTTACAGTAACAACAATTTTTGCATCGATATTTCATCGACATATTGAAGAACTACTATAGCCCCCTATTGGCAATATCTCGTGATAAAGTAGTAGTCAACACCGGTTACTTAAGTGGCCATGTTTAGTGTTTATGGGCCTAGGGTATATGTATGCTAATACTTATACCTATAGTTTCGCTAGTAATAATGGCACTTGCGACCAGTTAGTATTACAATTGAAATTCATGACGAAGGGAAATCCCACGCTAACATAAATGCTAAAGATTTAATGGAAGCGATAAAAATAAAATATAATGTAGAACTTTGTGCTATACATGTTATACGTGCTGATGTCGATTTATTCGGACCACATGAAACATCAGAGTTTATGACAACAATGAGAAATGAAGGTGAAAAATATTTGAATAAAGTTAGACTTAAAGCAAATGAAAAAAATATTCAGATAAAAACAGAAATCATTTCTTTTATAAATATAGCTGGAGCCATAGTAGATTATGCTGAAGAAAATAATATCGACCTAATTGTAATTGGAACAAGAGGAAGATCAGGATTTAAGAAATTATTACTTGGAAGTGTTGCATCGCATGTTGTAACTTATGCACATTGTCCTGTATTGTTAGTAAAATAATTGCCTTAATAGTCGTTTAGCTTCCTCTTGACCCAATATTTCTCCTAGTTTTTGTTCTTTTTCTTCTGATCCTGTTCCTTTCCGAGAAGAAGAATGCAGTATCTTGATTACAGCATTTTTAACATCAGGATTGAGATCCTTTATTGCATCTTCTATGATTTTTTTCCGACCCAATGGAAAGTCTTTAGGTGTAAATACTGCTAAGGCCATCACATAGACAAGATTTGATTTTAAGACACAAAAAGAAAGACTAAGTGAACTGGACCAGTTAAAGTGCGGCTAACGAGATATCTATCTATAAAATCTGTTGGACATAACAAACTCGAAAGAAGAAATAAACGCCAAAGGCCAAACCAACGACATTATTTATAGATTGAATTAAATTGAAAAATCAAGAAATTGAATAAAAAAATAAATAAAGAAATTGATTGAGGTCGCTTGTGCTCTAATACTACTACTATGAACTACTCATCATCATAATGGTGGACTACTTATCACCCTATGCGCTGTACTGCAGGATAAGGCCCATGTTCCATTAAGAACCAGTCTGCTGGAACATACATACGCAGAACTAAATCTATAACTAAATTTCTGTAATTTTGCGTTTTGCGCTGAATCTACCAAAAGAATCTAGCCGAGCGCTTTAGGTGCAGTCTACTATCCTTTGTTTAAAATATTGTCACACCATCAGGTAACTCTGGAAGAAATTATAAATAAATAAATGAGTACAGCTCTTGCTGCCTCAATTCCCTATATTGAGTCCCTGCATCTGGTGGATTGCTAAAGTGGCCAGATGATACACTTTTGTTCTTCTATATCCTTTGGAAGAATAATATCATTATCCCATTATTTCTCTGTGCCTTTTATGGATTCTAAAATATATAGTCCCACATCAGTTAATTTTACTTTACTACTTAGAAAATTATGAAAATAAAAATCTCCACTAACAAGTATATTTAAGTCTTGAATATAATGTGTATCTTCATATGCCGTCGATGATGCTGCAGATTTATCAACAGCTATCACTCCACTTGATAACGCATAATTGATGTCCTTACGAGTCAAATTATATTCTAATAATTCTAGTATTGATAAACTTGCAATATCTAATACGCTAACTATTCTTATAATTATAGGATCTCTTATGAGTTTTGTAAGCTGATCCGAATCAATTGTCATAGTCCTCATCCTATTTGGTTCTGTTAGAAGTTATTATTATTTGGGGCAAAATGTAACATAAAACCAACATTATCTATATCAGTGGTCGAGGAATGCCCTAATCTCTTATGAAATGAAAGTAGTTGGGGACGGGATCTACGTAAATTCTAGTTCTTTGATGTGAATATATGGATCACGCTAATATAATATCTCATCGTGTCTCTGGAGGTAAAAGTACTTTCGGCATGTGACCCTACCTTCTAAGATCAACAAGGCTCCCATCTACCTTCATCTGATTTTTTATAAAGAGGTTCTGTTGGTAGCAGTACTTTACAAATTCCCTATATATTTCTCCTTTTATAGGAGGGGGCTATGTAGAAAACATCACAATAGATCTCTTGCGTAATTAGCAGCTATAGTCTAACACCCTACTTGTTTTAGCCGTCTTCTTAGATTGAAATGCTGTCAGACTGTATAACTCTGAAGTTCAGGAGACCGGATATTATATCAGATACGTTATTGTACTTCCTTAATCTGTTTCTAAATTTAGTACCCATTATTCCAAACTTTTTGATCTTACATATGGTATGTTCTACTATGATCCTTAGCCTAGAATGATTCTTGTTGTAAGTTCTTTCATCACATGAAAGCAATGTACCCTTTTTCTTTTTGATACGAAGTACAGACTTTACAGTGGGAAAGTCCTTTTCAATGCCAAGATAACCAAGATCAACTATGTTTTCAACTTGTGATGGAGTTATAGAATGATTGTGTTTGTAAATGTCATAATCATGTTTTCTTCCACTTCTGTGACCTGTCTTATGCAGTATCAATCCTTCACTGTTTACCATCAATTGTGTCTTGACAGTATGTTTCTTCTTTCTACCTGAATAGTAACTCTTCCTTCTTCTTTTGTTCTTAGGTCTTGGAATTTCTTGTTCTGTAGAGTCTATGAAAGCCTTGAATCCAGGAAAGTACTCTTCTACTTCATATTATAGTTCTTAATCTCCTAGTACGTTTGTATATCTTCTTTGGCAATGGAATACACTCCTTGATAAGTGGTTCCATCATTGATATATCTCTACAAACATTGCTTTGATCAAGGTCAAACAGAAATCCTGATAATGTATATGTAATGTATAATCTGTAGTATACTAGAAGCATAACGAATCTTTCTTTAACTTTAAGCTTAAATGGTCTACCAGCACCTATATCCCGTATTCTCGTCCTTGATAGAAGACGTCTTCTTTCGTGCTCTTCGTAGTTATGTTCAATTTCGTTACAAATGGATTCAAATTCAGATACAGTTACTCCGGTAAATGACCTGAATATCAAAGGTTTCTTACATAATTTGCTATAGGACATCAAAGAGCTTGTCAGATAGATATCCTATGTGAAGAGGAATATAGCTCTAAGCTTCTAATTACACAAGAGATCTAATAATGACAAGGTTAGTTAGTCTATGCATGTTGTAAGCAATACATTTGAATGATAACTCTCTATTCTGTGTTCTTACTAATCTTGATGTAATCTGTTCGCCAAACAACCGTTTTATTACAGAAATTATGGTTTCATCCTTGTTCCTTTGATTGTACAGTATTTTGGAGTAACCACGTTTCATCTCTTTTCTGTATTTACCATGTGTTCTCCATATTGGTACATCTACATATCTAGATGGTATAATACTAAATGCATGGAGATTCCCTTACAAATGTATGATTATCTTCACTGTCATATCCTTTGTCAGCAACAACTACTGACAATGGGAGGATTTCTGAAGTTCTTTCTACAATTGGTTGAAAATCTATCGTATCGTGTCTTGTTGGAGCTCTCCTTATCTTGATAGAACACACTATCTCGGGGATAGTACCTCTACCCAAGTTGATAATTTAAGATATTTCTTGTGTAGGTTTACTTTGTCTGTATAATATTGTGAAGTATTGGATAGTTTGAATCCGGATGAATCTATATCAATGAATAACCTTCTGATATTGCTAAGTAACAATATAAAGGAGGAAATTATCCTTCCCAATATAGTACCATTTATCCTAGCAACAAACTTCTGAAGAGTAGTATAATGCGGAATATGTGATAACTGCATAAACATCCTGAGGTAATAAGCTTCGAACAACCATTCGACAAACATACGATAGCTTTTGTTTTCATATTGCCTTAATACAAGTAAGACTATGTGCTGCCATACCGTGAATATATGACTACTCTTCTTATGTAGAAATAATGGTATCCTGGATTTATTCAGAATACGGAACATGGTATTAGCCAGTCTAACGTATCTTGATTCTTTCAATAGATATATTGTATTATCCTATTACAAAGCTTTGACGCGATAGAAAAAGTGTGGTTTCTACAGAGCCATATATCTACTATATATATATATATATATATATATATCAGTGTAGAAATCTTTGGACAAAGATATTATGTAACTAATGAATAAGCATCACAGAAAAATTTGCATTTGCAGATAACGCACGATAAACACGTCCTAACACGCTACCTCAAAAATTCCTTTCAAACCAGTACCTCTCATAATTATCAAATCTATTTTGCTAATGCCTCGATATTGCTAAAAAAGTTTAAAAAATCAAAAGACAAATTGATGTCGTTAGAATGATCTATTGTGTGTATATTATGATCGAATTTGTCTTTAATTAGGGGTTACAAGAATCGGCTATTGCTCTTATTAAATCAGTCTTCGTTATAACGCCTGCTAGAGCATTGTCTGAATCAATAACTGGTATGCCACTTATCCTATTTCCCATCATTATAAGAGCAACTTCAGCCAAATCAGAATCTTTTGTAATAACTATTGGATCATACGTCATCACATCTCCAGCCAAAAACATTTCTTTTATTCCAGATGGTATAAACATGTGTTCTTTTTTTCTTTTACCTAGAGATTTTTCTTGAATTGTCCAATAACTTCTATCTGCGCCAGTCCCGAATGACGCACTAATTGGAAGCAAATCATGTCCAGTAATTATTCCAACAGGTTTATTGTTTCTTGTTACGACAACCCTTGATACTTTGTTACTGATCATTAGCATAAGGGCCGTATGTATAGTCTCATCAGGTGCTACGCTAAAGACCCGTTTAGCCATGTATTTTGCTACAGAATTCTTTCCTATGTATTGCCTTGTGTATGCTTCAACTAAATCTGTTTTAGTAAAGATGCCTGTTGGGTAATTATCATCATGATTTTTTTCATTATTGACAACAATTATAGAGCTGATATTATTCTGTAACATTATCTTTGCACAAGAGCTTACATCTTGCTCTTCTGTTACAGTTATCAAATTTTTACTCATTACTTCCTCTAGTCGAATTTCATTCAGATGCCTGTTTGGAACCTCTTGATACAAGAATCGAGCAATGTCTTTTTCTGTGATTATTCCTAAAGCTTTGTTATGCTTGTCTGCAATTACAACTCTGCCAATATTATATTTCACCATGACGTTGCGAGCGTCATAGACACTTCCATCTGGTCCAAGTTTGATAGTCTCTCTTGCTATATGTTTTGCTTTAAGTTGCATATAGTATAAAGTTAGATTGATAATGCCTGTATCTAAACTTCTTGAAACCTTTCAAGCTCGCTCATTGTCATGTAATAATAGTGAAATGAACTGCAAACAATTACAATTAGCAAAGAACGAGTTAAGATTTCTTGAAAAATGATCCTGAAGAAGATCTTTATTGTATGTAGTCACAATTAGTGCTTGGCTATTGTACATCATTTCATTGTAAAGATGACCTTCTGCTGGTATTCTATTGTACATTGCATTATCTTTCATAAATAACCAAAGTTATGAAACATGTGTCATGGAATATCTTGTTTTCAATGAAGTCCTTTGTCACCACCACTATGGCCTATCCCTTTAGTATCGTCAGTCCTCAGGATAAAAGGAAATATTGCAAGATTTTTTGCGTCAGCCTTACCATTCAATTGAAGACTCGTCTAAATACATTATATTACACATATATAATATCCCTCCAATGTTCTTGAATAAACCCTATAGTGCTAAATCACCGGTTTTCTTTGTTCTTATATCATAAACTGCTTCTACATTGTATACAAATATCTTGCCATCAGAAGATGAATGTGTACTTGTAATAATTAGTATATCCTCAACAATCTTTTTTGCTTGTGAGTTCGCTACAACTACCTCAATCTTTGTACAAGTACCAAATTCTGGGATGTATCTCCTTATCCCTCTGCCAACATCTACTGGTTCATATTTTGAATGACCCCTACCTTTGATATCATAAAATGTCATACCGCCGACTTTATTTTTGTGAAGAATATCATTGATTCCTGCTATATGCTCGTGAGAAATTATTATGTCTAACCTCTTCATTCCAAAACTAACCGCTTATTTTAGTACAGAAAATAATAATAATATATATATTCAACAGGATATATTAGTTTTTTTAGTTTTATAGTTTGGTATAAGCCAATCATAATTAAGCAAAATCCTAAACGTCAATATGAAAGTGCAGATCAATATAGCATATGACATCAGAATTAAGGAATAAGTGGATGAGTATAGAATGAAACCATTATACACTATATTAATTGTTGACAGCATTATTACTATCATTATTTAATGCCCTGCAATACTATGATTATGATGTGAACTGTGTATCATGCCTGAAGAAATAATATCAGTTACCCCAAAGCTCATCCGAGAGATTTTACCTCCACGTCTAGTATACTCGAAAAAAGGAGACAACGGCATAGTCCTTGTCATTGGCGGAAGTGGAATCTATCACGGTGCACCATTGCTTAGCACCTTAGCTGCTTTGAGATCGGGAGTTGATCTTGTTTATACAGCAGTTCCAAAGTCAAATGTTGCACCTCTGAGATCTTTCTCCCCTAATGTCATAGCCTTGCCTTTTCCTAATGACAGATTTACCAGGGGATCTGCTAAGCAGTTGCTAAAAATGCTCCCAAAGAAACCAGATGTTGTTGCTATAGGAATGGGTATGGCTATAGAAAAGCCAGCATCTTTGGTATATATGGTAAAAGAATTAAAAAACATGGGAACAAAGTTACTGTTAGATGCTTCTGCTCTTATACCAGAAATTCTTGATCATATATCTGGAACTGATACAATTGTCACTCCACACTTTGGAGAGTACAAAAGACTATTTCAAAAGGAGAAGAATTATGGTGATGAGATAATGGATCAACAACAACAACTACAATACAGGAACAAGCATCAAATGCATACAACTTGGCAAAAAAGTATGGCATCACAATAATTCTCAAAGGATATAATAATATTATTTGTAATGGTAGCCATCCAGAGAAGCATCATGAGCAAGGAGGAGAAACCTTTAGCAGTGATTAAGAGGACTACGCCTGCAATGACGGTAGGTGGTTGTGGCGATGTCCTATCTGGTGTAGTAGCAGGATTGCTTACAAAGATGCAAGATTCTTTTTCTGCATCAATTGCAGGTGTTTATCTTTGTGGAATAGCAGGAAGTTTAGCATATAAAAGAGTAGGATTGCACATGGTTGCAACTGATTTGATAGAAGAATTACCTAATGCTATGAAAACATTTGACAAAATCAATTCTAAACCGCAACCTTTTTCTAAAGTGAGAGAATGAGATAGGTATAATAATAAAATCAGCTAAGAAAATTTTCAGTTTTTCTTAATAATATCCACGCAATTAGTCTTTGGCATTATCCTTTGAGAAGTATTATGAAACGCCGTACTACAATACAATCTCCAGTCAACATAATAGAATTATACAGCTAGCTGAAGACACTATTTAACATACCATCATCATTAATTAGTTGTGCCGCCATTTATGAGATAACGATTCTTGCATCAACTACTTTACATCCCTTTCCTTGCTCGAAAACTATTAGTGGATTGATTTCTATCTCTTGTATTTCGGAAAAATCTGTAACAAGTTGTGACATACGTTGTAGGCATTCAACTATGGATTCTATATCTGATGGTTCCTCTCCTCTTGCTCCTAAAAGGATCTTGTTGACTTTTGTTGATTCTATCATATGGCGTGCACCCAATTCCTTTATTGGTGCAAGTCTGAAAGAAACATCTCTAAAGATTTCCACATATATTCCTCCTAATCCAAACATAAGCAAAGGGCCAAACTGATGGTCACGTTTCATTCCTATGATGACTTCCTTGCCGTTTCTTATGAACTCCTGAATGTTAATTCCTACTATACTTGCATCACCTTTTGCTTGTCTAACATTCCGCATTATTCTTTGAAATGCATTCCTTACTTCCTGAGCATTTTTCAAATTTAGTTCAACACCTCCGACATCAACCTTGTGCACAATATCTGGAGAAGATATTTTAGTATAACAGGATAGCCAATCTCTTCAGATAAACTTACGCAGTCATCTTCATTGGTCGCTATCTTAGATTTAGGGATCTGAAATCCATAAGATTTTACTACTTGCACTGCTTCAGCTTCATGTACATAATTTCTTCCTTTTTCCTTGACTTTAGCAAATAATGTTCTAACCTCATCTTTGGAGGCGTCAAATTGTTTGATTCCTGTCCTTGGTCTTGCTATCCAAGATCTGTATTCTTGCATAGCAACAATAGCTCTTGCTGAAGATTCAGGAAAAGAGGACCGTGGTATTTTATTTTCATCAAGTTTCGCTAAGGCATTTTCAATTCCAGAAATTGCCATCATACAAGACAAAATTGTTTTTTCTTTGAATTCCTTGTCTATCTTTATCGTGATTTCAGCCAAGGATTCCATATTAAGCATCATCTGCGGAGTAGATATAACAATGCATGAACCCACGTTCGGATCTCCAATACAGCTCTGAGTGCATTTTCATATCTCGTATGATCTGCATCGCCAATTATGTCAATTGGATTGATTAGTGATGCTGTTTTTGGAAGCATTTTTCTAAGTTCATTGATAGTCTTTTCGCTTAATTTGCTCAGCTTCAAATTATATTTTTCTGCCGCATCTGCAACTATTATGGCAGGACCTCCTGCATTTGAAACTACTACAGTACCAACACCTCTTGGAATTGGCTGGTACACAAACGCTATTGCATAGTCAAATAACTCTTCTAAAGTTTCAACCCTTAGGACCCCGCTCTGCGCAAAAATCGCTTTATATGTTTCTTGAGAGCCTGCTAACGCACCTGTATGTGATGCGATAGATTTAGCTCCAATAGTGGATTCTCCTACCTTCAGTGCAAGTATAGGTTTTCTTTTCTCTATTTCTCCCGTTACATAAGAAGAAATTTCTATAAATTTTCTACCATCGACCAGATCTTCAATGTACATTAAAATGACTTCCGTAGAATCATCATTTGCAAGCATAGTAAGGAGATCATTTTCGTTCAGATCTGCCTTGTTTCCTAAACTAATCACTTTTGAGAATCCCATATTCCTCATTTTTGCATATTCGAGCATAGCGACACAAATTGCGCCACTCTGAGAAACAAGTGCTATGTTACCAGACTTTGGCATTCCTTTGGTAAAACTTGCATTTAACGAAACATTTGGATCTGTATTGATAAATCCAATGCAGTTTGGTCCTATTAATCTCATCCATGATCTTTGGCAATTCTTTTTATCTGATCTTCGAGTATCTTGCCTTGTTCACCTGTTTCTTTGAATCCACTGAAATTATGACTGCGGCCTTTACCCCTTTCTTACCACAGTCTTCCGTTACTTGAGGCACAATACTGCTTGGAGTAATTATTACTGCAAGATCGATAGGGTAGCCTATATCAAGTATATTTTTGTAACACTTTAAACCGATTATTGTATCACTTGAAGGATTAACAGGATATAATTTGCCCGTAAAACCTCCAGACAAGATATTAGCTATAACAGCATTGCCAACGCTGCCTTCTCTATTTGATGCACCTATAATCGCCACACTTGTAGGAGAGAATATATTTTCAACAGTCATAGATAGATAAGACAATCCCATAGTATAAATTAGTTAGATAAAACTAGGATTTGAGTTCCAAATTGTTATCTTTAAATTTTGCTCTTTTTCCGTCTATGCTCAAGATTTTAAGGCTCAACTTTATACACATGCGGAAGTTTCTGATAAAAGATGGCAAGAAAATCGATAGAGGATCTGGATAGAAATAAAGATACTGAACCATTAATGGATCTTATGTATAGCATTGACACAAGCCACAAGGGCTATTACATGCCGGGATAATATCTCAAATACCTAACTGATATTCCGTATATACCTAGAAAAGACAGGGAAAAGAATAAGTTCAATCTGTTTTAATTTAATTAATATGATGGACTACTCCATAGTCTAACATACAACACTTATAATAATCTTCGAATATCTTGACATGTTCCCGAATATAACCATGCTTGTTTATCTCTACGATGATTTTTACACATAACAAACCAGTATCCTCTATCTCTGTATCTATTTTCTTCTTGTACACATTCACAAAACCTTTTATTGATTTGAATAACTTCTACTGTTGCCAATCTAATAATCGGCTAGAATAATGTAGAAGGCTAGCTATAGCTTTTTGCATTATTCTATTCTATTTATGATTCATTCCTTCTAGCTGTATAGAATAGAGGCAAGTAAATATTATATTTTTGCTTCTTTACTTTTTACTTTTAGCAAATGGGACAAAATCTTTTTCTGAAATTCGAATACTGCCGTATTCTCCTCCTGACGTGTTTATTCCTCCATTCTGATTAACTAATCGGTCCTTGATAATTTGGCTATACCTACTTAATAGGGTAGTTAAAAATATTCAAAGGATAATTATTTTTGCTTACTTATTAAGTATCATTTGAAAATATTTTTGGAAAGATCAACTGAAGTATCGTAATTACTACAGGAAATATAGCCGTCAGAATTATTATAGCATCTTTTATTTTACCTCTTAGTTGTTTTTTCACCAAAAATTGCTCCTTATCAGGAAGTTTTATAATATTAGCTAGGCAACTAATTGGTTTTAATTTATCATTATCTTTGAAAAATGCAGTTATCAAATTTTCAGTTCACGTATAGAATAATTGATCCTATAAGAGAGATTGTGTTGCATATTGCATATAACATCTACATAGATATGAGAAGTAGAATCCACCATTAACAAATCATAACTTTATTTTAGAAATTGATTTAACAAATTCCATGATATGTGTATGCACACCATATAACTGGCGTTAAATGGTATCAAGATCTCAAGAATAGACTCTCAACAACTTCAAGTAATTGAATATCTTAAGGAAAAATTTAATCTAACACTATCAAACAGCCCATTACAGCAGAATCTATTTGAAAAATTCACTGAAGAAAAGGGAATACATTGTGCATTTTCTCCATTTGGAACTCTAGACTGGATGAGGTGTAATTCTTCTTCTATTGCAAAAGATTATGAATCTAGGACACAGAATATTGTTGAGAATATTCAAAAGCAGATTTCCGAATTAGTTAATAAGGTAGACATACAGATTAACCAATTAAATAATACAATAAGTAGTACTAATAGCGAAATAGAACATCTTCGATATTTATCACATTTTGGCATCAACGCTTCAAACTTGAGAAGTTTCTTTATTGATTCTAAAAACAATCTAATAGCGATGCATAAATATCTAAATGGTATTGACGAGTCATTAAATAATTTTTCGTTTTATCAGTTTCAAGGTTATTCCAAAGTCCTCCTTCAACAAGAATTCGAACGTAAATTAGAAGCAGCAATAAACACATTACAAATAGCAGAACAATCCGTTTCCGTTGGGTAACGTGATCACTCCGTATCGTGTAATTATCCCTCTCCGCTTCTATCTTTTCTATAAGTTCTATTCCTTTTCCCCTTGGTTAGAGTTTTAGACAAGTAATAGATAGCATATGGCCATAGATAAGAACAATAACAGAAGACTCTGCTTCTCACTACTGTAGATCTTTCGTTTAAAAGTAATATCTCACAATAAAAATCATAAATAGGCTAAAATAAAAGACCAATAATGATAGACACTTCCCAATCACAAAGGGGAGGGGAAGCAGGATGGCGAGGATTAGATTACCAGAAAAAATTTATCGCATATCTATCGCTTGAGATGTTATTACAAAATCAATCAATAAAGAAAATTACATGCGAGTATTTAGATGACATAGAAGTAGAAGAACAGTCAAAACTATTATACTATCAGGTAAAATCGACTACTAATACCATTTTACCCAAATCTGATATCATTGACAGCTTTAAGTTATTTTCGTCAATCGAATCGAGGAATGAGAAATCGAGATACAACTGATGACCAACAGTAGGTTCAGGATCACCCGCTATTCCCTTGCCATTTTCAAACATATCATAGCACTCGTTGCAAACCTTCTTGGTACGTTTCCCCTTGTGGTGACACTTTCCATCGGGGAAGTCCTTAGCTGATGGACATTCACCAAATCCATGAAAGGCATGTTTCAACACTATCTCTAACGGCTTACCCTTCCTTATGGAATTATGACACCCTGGCATCTGGCATTTATTATAACGTGTCATCTTCTTGCTTCAACTCCCCCTCTAAAAATACACACTAACGACGGAGCTGAAGATTTTGTACCTTCAAACCGTAGTCTACCCTTTAAAAAACGATGTTCGATATTTGGATCTTGATTTTTAATATTATTATTATTATTATTATTGCCATTATTATTATTATAGATATACGCATGAAACCATCGAGTATCCGTACGTGAAGGTAACAACATCACAATTGTCACGCCGTATTTCACCGAGTCTAAATATCCTTTCCTAACCCATTCCCCAATTTTTAAACCGTATGGTGGATTACAGAATGTTGCATTCTTATTCCAAGGTTTTGACAAAGCATCGTCTTCCTCTGTGTAAAAATATTTAGTTCCTAGTGGATTGTCTTTGGTAGTTGCCGCGTCTAATTGGAAGTGGAATTCTGCATCTAGTTCTTCATAGAGGCGCTTTGGTGTCCTATAGTCTTTTGAACCACTGGAGAGTCTAAGCATCCATATAATAAAAAATGATCTATCTAAATATTGATAAGTCTGCGAATGAATATTAGAGGTTAAAATAATTGGCTTCAGCTATTATCATTCCGTTATTTATATTAATTATTCTGCCATCATTTTATTATATTAGTGTCCCCTTTTTTATTAATTATCTCCAAATAGAAGTAAATTATACGGCTGGCTTTTATTCTGAACTCGTTATAATTCTGATCATTTTAATTTACAGTCTGCTACCAGCTACTTTGTCAGCTAAAAAGCATTTTAAAATAAGAACCTTTGAAAAGTACGTTATCGAATTTGGCTTTTTAAAAAAGTCGATGTATATTGGTATTCCTTTACTTATTGCTATATATACATATGTAGGAGTATATTCTGCGCCATATAATCCAGAAAACCCAGACTACTCTTATACTTTATTGGGGGGACTACTCTTAATTGTAGGCAGTACATTTTTAAGGATTATTTCAAATATTTCACAAACCAATTTTAGATTTTATTATGCAAGAGGGTGTTTTCACCTTATGTCAAAAGAGACAGATGAAACCAATAAAATGAATTATTTTATTATGGCATTAAATTCATACAATAAATATCTAAAAAGGAATCTAAAGCTTCATATCAGCAATATTAATAATATCTATTCTAAAATCATTTCCGATTCCATTGTCGACAAATACGAATTAATAAAATCAATATCTACTGCCTTTGAAAGTAATGATAAATTAAAACCGATCAAATACATATCAGCATTTTTGGATGCTAAAAATACAGAACAATTTTTGACTAAAGAACCATTAGGAGATAAAATTAAAGAATGGGGAACCTTCTTGGCAGTAATAATTCCGATAATGATTTCAATTATTCAGTTGCTTAAAGCATCTTAAGATAGATTCGAATATATAGACTATAATGTTTATTGAATCACTATTTCTCTGCAGTGCTAAAAGGCTGGATTGATGATAGATAGAACGTCCAAAAATGCAATCTAAGCATAGATGGTTTCTGGATTTGTGCTCACTATGTATTGTTATTTTCATTTGGTGGATTCGTTCGGTATATCGTATTTCCTTACTTGTTTAATACCATATTCCTACATAGAATATATTATCTCGTTCAAATATTTTTAACCCTTCAGGTTTAAGGAATATTTCTCAGTAATTCATTCAAGCAACAAACCTATACTCCTTGGCATATTGATGAAGTTAAATGGCAGCCCGCCATGTAGGATATCTATTCTGACAAGAATGTAGGTATAGCCATATAGTCAGCTAGAAGAGGTTAGTGAAAGTTTCGTAAACAACAAAGAAGATGTAATAGGGATTGCCACAGTCGAATTATATAGATTATAAAAAAGATTTGTCAGCGCTTTTAGTATATTTGATGCATTTAAATGTAAAAGATTACCATTTCAACATGAGGTAGAATTAAGAACTTTCCACCTATTGCAACCTCTTATAGAAGATTGTTTCTTCTTCTATTTTATCTCTATAGCAAATGCATAAAGCTACATCCGTTCTGTATAATGAAATATATTAGAGAGAAAAATAGAAGCATATTCCCGGCGTGAAAATCCGAGATAGCAGATTTCCCTTCATAAAACAGGCCCAGATAAACATGAAAATGAGTCATAAAGATAAGGTTGAATGGAGAAGAGATCAAGTTCAGGCACTCGACTAAAGGACATCACAGCCATCGAGAAATATATCAAGTATTTTACGGATACCTAAATCAACCATTAAGTAGAGACATATCTATCTAAACGAGAATGCAAAGGATAGTATCAGGAAATACATTGACCAAAATCTGCCAGAAGAATACGAGAAGTGTCTGGTTGGAGTAATGGCTATTTGAAGAAGAGCGTGGAATAGTTCTCAAACGACAGAAGATAACAAGGAAAAGATTCAAGCACTATCGTTGGCAAAGGAATGCTATTTGATGAAATGGATTTACTTAGTAATGCAACTGTAGTAAAAGATGCTATGAAGTTTGTATCAGAACATAAAAATAAGAAAGGAGTGAAAGAAAAAGATAGTTCTTCAGTAGTAGCAGTAGGCCATTGCATCTGTATATGAATATCGTTCCTGTCAACTACTCTACAAAACATAGATTGATGTTAGGCAATGTGCGCAAATGGATTGATAAAGGACACGTTGCAATAGATCCTGATTTATTTCCAGAACTGTTAACAAATCGAGAATTGCAACAAGTGATGAAAGATGTCACTTGATAAAACTGAGTATTCAATGGACTTGTTAGATAGCCTTAGACTTTCGATGGAATATATCGTTTATTGATATTGAAAGTATTATTAAATTGGATTGAATTGGAAGAAACATCCAAACAAACAAAGATCAAGGACTTCGAACAATATCAAAATAATAAGAATAAGGATAAGATAGTAGATTACTTTATGAAAGTAAAAGTAAATTCGTCGATCCCTATCATAGTTGATAAAACAGTCAGTAATACTTTCCATAACATATCATCACATAGTTTAGGATTGAACCCGCTTACGTAATGGGCTCAAGCAGATATGAATCCTTTCGTGGAATTTCTTAGGACCATCTATCAAAGTATAGTTGTCTTATAAACTGCTTATTCTCGTCATAACAATACAGCTAACAAGTTGTATCAACAAATACATTGGGTGTTGTAGTATTGTTTCATTATTCACGGTCACATGGACAGTTAAGTATCAAATTATTCATCTACAAATATGGTCATACTCATGATAAGATGGAAGGTGTTTTGTAGACCTAAAATAAGATACTTAACTTATTCTAATTCCTGTTTTACCATCTTGCCAATCTTTAGAATATGCGGTGATTAATGCATGCTCCCAACTTCCCACATAACAAGGGTTCTTAAATCCATTTATATAGCATAATATGTCCAATCATACAAGGGTAATGTCGTAATATGGCTCACTCCAATCGTCCCCTGACCTCTCGTGAGTTAAAATCATGCTCCACCTAACCATTTCATGAATAGAAGGAAAGGAATAAAGGAACTCTCAGGCATTATCGAAAGCATAATTGAAAGACAAAGTGGAAAATTCGAGGCGCATAATAAAGACAATGAAGAAGAAAGGAGAACATGGTTTTTAGATACCAATGCATGTGAACTCTATTGTGATAAGAAATTCCTGCTTAGAATAAGAAAAGAGAAGGAATCAGGAATCTACGATGTCACATTGAAATGTAGACATCCGGACAGATATGTCTGTGCTTTATATAATATTTCGAGACCAGAAGACGCCGAACCGAAATTCGAGAATCACTTCAATACCAAATTCGAGAAGGATATAATGACTGACAAGATGACTGATGGAAGGATTACTTCAATCAGCAAGTTTTCTTTGTCAGCCTCACTAGAGGGTAAACAAATACCAGACTTTAAGACAATCAAAAATCTCGTATCTATCTTTCCTAATCTTGAATTAGGAGGAATTGATTCTAATGAACCACTCACGATAGTAAATAATTTCAAAGCTATTGAAATTTCATCAAAGATTGGAACGTTCACATTTTCAAACGACGAGACGGACGTCGAGGCGGAGCTTAACCTATGGTATTCGCCATCTCAGGAAGAGCCCCGTATTATAGAATTCACATTTAAGTATAAAGCAACGAAGCAAGACAAAGACAAAGACAAAGATAAGGAAATGTTAGAAAAATATCCAAAAAAACTGGTCTTAGGAGCGAGCAAATTTTACGAGTCATTGCAAAAACAATGATATTGTAGATCTGGACACTACACGAACAAAAATACTTTGTATATAAAAAAAGTGTAAGTCGTAATTGCGCTATTCACTTCATTCATTACATAATTTTTACTTCCGAAGAACGTGAATTAATAGATTTCTATTCATTACTGAAGTTCTA
Source organism: uncultured Nitrososphaeraceae archaeon (assembly GCA_963825865.1). Classification (GTDB taxonomy): domain Archaea; phylum Thermoproteota; class Nitrososphaeria; order Nitrososphaerales; family Nitrososphaeraceae; genus CAWGVG01. The sequence continues at coordinate 42,827 of CAWGVG010000042.1, forward strand.
TAAATCAAACTTATTGTTGTCTTCTCTCAAGTTCTTGCAGTCTTGCAGTTATAGCCACAAGTTAATCTGACAAGTGTGCTATTGCATAATCTTTCATTTCATGACGTCGTGTGGTATCTGCACATTATTTTTATAATTGATTGACTTTTTGAAATGTCAAACAAGGTTCATTCTTACAAAATATCTTTGCTCCCTCAATCTGTGTCGAGAATCACCGGAACTAGATATTACGAACTCAAACGGAATAGACCACTGGCTGGCGGTTGGTAAGTTCTTCAATGATATAATGTTCTTCTTATGACATCGTTACCTCTGGTACCACTAGTAAGTAAAGTGAAATTATTAGTAATAATATAAGAAGTAAAGCAACACAGACAATGACAGTAATAGAGTAGAATAAAGAGAATTAGAAAAAAGTCGGAAAACAATAGACTATAAACAAGGGGAAAAAGAATTACTTGTTTTTTCTATTTCTATCTGTATATCAGTATATGAATACCAATTGCATCATGATACTTTTTTGTTTTAAGAAGATTTTGATTCCACTTCGTGATTGTAATACCTAGAAGAAAGTTTTGAAATGCTGTAAACAAAAAAGATATAGCTTATGATAGTATAATATAAACAACAAGAAGAAAAATGAATAGCTCCTCGTCATCATACCCCTCATCAAAAGTGAACAAAACTTACAGTAAAGATCCTGCTGATCTTATTACAATTAATGAAAAAGTAAATCTAACAAAGGATCAACACAAAGTTTTGAATATTATTTCTGACACATATCAAATATCTATTTCAGATATAATATGTGTGGCCATCACAGTTTCTACGAGCATGCAACCGATATCTCTCCAAGCTACGCATAGTTTTCAACTGCAAAGTCGTGGATTTAAGCTGAACAGGCATTATCCGAAGTGATCCTTATTTTTATATCAACATAGGCCAATGAACATATAAAAAAAGTCATAAATAAACTTTTGATATTGGCTGTTATAATTTCAAATGTCAACAGCAAATTATCTCTTTTGAAGTCATTTTTTATAAACTTCGCTTAACCGCTATATTTGGTGTAATTACTTTTATCAATTATGGATATTCACTTCTCTTATCAGATCTTGGACTTCTATTGGTTTTTTAATAAAACATCTAACATCCAACTCCCGAAAGTTATTCTTTAGAATATTATAATATTCTTCGAAAGCTTCTAATAAAGCAGACTTTTTGGTAGCTTGTTACCTTGTTTTCTGTTTCATTTCTCTGTATAACTCAAACCCATTCATTTTTGGCATTTTAATATCAAGAAGTATTAAGATCATAGCAATAATTAGCATTCATTAATGGTATATGTATACATGTTGGAATTATTAGTAATGATATTTTTGTCTTTGAAATGAGATAATGCTTGCCACAGGATCGCTGAAAATATCATCAACCAATTGAAAATCCATTTCTTTCTAAGCCAATTTGGAATGCGCTATAAAACACTCTCTTAGGCTGCATCGTCTACAAGCAATAGTTTATAAGATGACCCATGTGCATTAATGTGCTTATGCATATCCTAATTATCGTTGTTCCTTTGATAACTGTCATGTGATATGAATGTTTATTGACTACATATTGAAAATTAGTCTTTGTATCAATAGCCTATATCAGATGGAAAACCGCCTATACTCAGCAATCTTTCTATTAGGAAAGTGTTCTTATCTGTTATATCTAAAACCGCATCAAAATAGATATTTGTACCATGACATTCCGATATCTTGTTTTGATTAGAAAAATCATACTGATAGGACCACCATGAAAAATAGTTTACCATTGCTGTTTTGCTGCCTGAATAAATCTCTGTTTGATTCCAGATTTTGTGTATTGCCATTAATAGCGAAGAATTGATCACGTATTTCACTCAGACACATAGATCGTGTTTGTTTTTGGATTAACGGTCATGTTGGTGAATTGATTTATTCGTACCTCGTCTGGTGCCATGACATCCTTTATATTCTTTAGACTACTGCCATCTATAACAGAAACAGTATTGGGAGCCGGCATTTGCTACGTAGATTTTATTGGTATTTGGATTGACTGCTATGTCAGTCGGATGAATACCCACCTTTGTTGCATTCCCAATAACACTATCTGTTTTGCCATCTATAACAGAAACAGTATTGGAGCCGGCATTTGCTACGTAGATCTTGTTTGTTTGATTATTAAGTGCTATATGTCCATTTACTCCTTTTACGTTCTTCACAACTTCATTTTTATCAGCATCTATAACAGACAAAGTATTAGACTTGGCATTTGCTACGTAAATCTTTGCGTAGTTGGATTTACGAGGACTATGTATTGTGGATCATCGCCTACTTGGATATACTTTAAAGGAGAAGATCAGTGCCAGGAATGTAGGATTTATTTCGTATGCACTCCCGCCATACCTTAAATCTAATGTGTTTAGAAACAAGTTATGCGATTGTGGATCAACCAGTTATGTCGGCCTAACGTTCTGTGTTGTAGCATAAGAGTCGGTATATAAATTTAGACTCTTAATTTCCTTTGATGGGAGGCGACAACGCTTAACTTAACAGCACCTATAGACCTATCGAAAAAATAAAGATACAGAGTGGAGTGAAATTCAATAAATATGCGAAGATAAAGTTATGACCATAAACCAATTGGAACTATCGGTACGGCAGAGGAAGTGTAGAAAGAAAATGATAGTAAAAGGAAAAGCATACGAAGCAAATATAGTTTTGAATAAAATCGAACTAGCAAGGTGTTTTGCACTCAGAAAATATGAAATCAAAGAAGCGATAGCAGACTTACGGCGTGATAAGGTAACATTTACCCACCCAATACATCGCCCTTTGAGTATTCTATGTTAACTTCTGTCTTCAAGTCTTATCCACAATTACCCCAGAAGTTTTCAGTTCCTGTCTTCAATTTGATTTATAGCCACACTGACAGCAAAGCTTATCGACGGGACAACGACCGGTTTTTATTTCTCCTTGTATTCAAGTTCCACATACATGGCCTTTGTAGAGGTCTCTTTATGATGACATGTTTATAAGAATAATCATAAAGTTTTAAGGGTAGAATTTAAAAATACTATAAAGTACTACGTCGGTAAATTCAGGAATCTAAGATAATGAGAGCTCTCATGGACAATGATGAAACGCAACAATAATGATCCATTAATTAGAACCTTTATTGACAACTATAACCTTCATTTATTGTCGGTACCTAGAGCTAACGCATCGATTGGTGATCTTTACAGGTATGACGGTAGGCAGGTATCTTCTCCTGGAAAAATTAGTTATTTCCTTGAACCTCCTTTGAGATTTCTCATATATTTACTGGAGAAAGAATGGCAGATATATCGGGAACTATATCTAATAGGGTAGAGACAAATTTTGGACTAGAATTTCTTGAAGGTTTCCTGATGGCCATAGGAGTTGAAGGCATTATTAATAAGGTTCGCAATAGTTTTGCGTCAAAAAATACACATAGCTTGAAATTTCGTTTTGCAGATATTACACGCGATTATACAGATCTATACTGGCTCAGCGAGGAGATCTCGGCATCCCGATTTAAGAAAGATAGTGCTATGTATGGTGAAGATTACCGTTATTTCCTTGTAGCTAAGATGGTACGAAGTCCATCAATAAACATCATTGCAGAGGATGAACAGATGAGAGGAGTTGACGTTGATGTAAAAGCTATACAACTAGCAGGCGTATCAACAGGTGTTTCAGTAGAAAAAGCAGGAAAAGGAGAAGTTACCTTTAAAGGAAAACAAAGTCTAGCATTTGGGGTCGAGTTGTATGATCTCTTATACGATATTCAAGAAAATGGTTTTAGGTTCAATACCATTACAGACCCAGTTAAACTAAGAGATAAAGGTACAGAAATTTTCACACGTACGAATATTAAACCTGCATTTATTGGAAATGCACGGGAAAAATGTAATGCATTCCTTTCACTTGTTGAAAATCAATAACTATCATGTTCGCTGAGAGGTCTTTTGACAAAGAAATGAACACACTATTCTGATGATGAGGATGGTGACCTAGAATAGACTCAAATATCGAGGTCATTGAAGCCAGATAGCAGTTTTTAGTAGAAAAAAGGAGAATATGTAGCAATTGCCGCAGACGAGAACGAAACTAGCAAATGTTAAAACTTTGACTCACAAAGTATTACCTCAGCGTAGATATGCAACATCATAAAAATCTGAGCATCAAGGAGTGCAACAAATGTACTGAACCTGAGTAGATGAACCCCTTAACTACAAGGAATTAAATCCCACCCAGTCCACTGAATCCTCAGTTCAAATCCCTACACTGAAAACAAGAATAGGACATTTTAACAATAAAACAGCTGACAACCAAATCTTTAAACCACAGTCGTGTCTTCCTTCCACTATAAACTATGGAATGAGACTTATATCATAGAAAAGAGAGGCTTGCTTATTGGATTAACAGAATAGATACGGATCTTAATGAACCTGACAAAACTGATGTTTTAAAATTCATAAGGTACATGCAGGATAAAGAGAGTAGCATATTATGGATAATTAGATGCATAACTGCTCTTCTGTTGATGAGGAGACAGCTTGGAAAAAGCTTCAAAGATGCCAATAAAGAAAGAGCCATGCCAATATTTTTGGTTAAATCCACTGCCGGCATAGAGCACTTTCTACATCTCATGCTACGATTGATCCAAATCTAACTGGCTTCGTGATTTTTTTATGATCAAATACATCTAAAATCCTTTTTTTATCTGTTGTTAAATTATGACTTTACTGTCCTTTTTTGTATTATAGATGTCCATCCATTTCTACCTATGCAATAATTTATGTACAGCATTCATATTTTGCTATCATATTTCACCATTGGCTCTAGATTCATCGGCTGTTTTTATCTTTTATCATGTGACTACAATAGATATAAAAAAACAGCCAATTGGTTCTATTATTTCTCTTGACTTATCTCCTTTGCAACAGCATCTATATTGTAATCAAGCATGTTTGGTAGCGTGGCTACAGGAATATAATCAGGATATAGGCTTTGCAATTCGCTTTTTATTTTTGTTTTACCTTCTTCAGTAATGTTTGCTGATCTCTCTGTCTCCTCCCTACTTTTGCTCTGCCGATTGCATTTGTTGTTCAACTAATGACCTGAATGTATTGAGATAATTCAATTGTTCATCTAGTAAAGTCTTGGCTGATCCAGATTGACCATGTCCTGGAAACAGAATTTTTGCGTCTGAGTAATTCTGCCTTAAATATTCTATCTGTTTAATCCATTCTAAATATGTGACGGCTTTCTGGACTAAGCGCAAGGGATGCATATGATTATTGACCATGTCGCCGGTAAACATTATCTTCTGCGATGGAAGATAAATTAGCATCATATCACCAGCTTCTCCTGTCCCAAAATCTTCAAAATGATAAGTTATTCCATCGATAGTGATATTTTCACCCGACTTTACAATCTTATTAGGTAATACTAATTGATCAGAATACTCGTTACCGTGAAAGCTCTTTGATAAGGCTATGTATCCTCCAGTATCGTTTTTCATAATATTAAATGCCGATTGGGTCGAGTATACTGGAACATTGATCGTTCCATTTAGCAAGACTTCTGTTCCATCCTATATGGTCTGGATGAGGATGTGTAATAATAACACCTAAAATAGGCTTGTTTATTTTTTTGACCTCATCTAGAAGTTTTTTGGCTTCAGACAATTTGCGTTGCGTATCAACTACGACTACTCCATTTGTGCTTTCTATAATCCATGAGTTGACTGGAGCCAGCCCTGAAGAAGTAAAATTATGAATTTGAGGAAAAAAGTTGCATTGGTGCTTGTTTTGTCATATGCTGATGCATTAATTCTCTGTTGAGCAAATACATATTGTTGCGGGGATGTTTGACCTTTAAGATTAATCGTAGATCCTGCCAAGAACAGACTTGAGGCTGAACTGATAGTACTAAGAGCATTCTAAGTTGACTTTTCTGAGAGTTTGGCTTTATCAGAGTCATAATAATTAATACATTTTATTATTATAAAAAGACGAAAGTAAGGCCATTTTATTATGATCTCTGGTATCTATGAGATGTCAAACCTATAATTGGATTGACCATAAAGACTATTTTTTCATCTGTCTCTTTACATCATAAAAATTTGTCCTAATTTCTGAGTCTGGTGGTCTTAACTTGTCCTTACGCTCCACAGCAATCAGGTGTATTTAATATCAAAGCCAGTACATGGAATAATACTTCTCAGATTATTATTTAGAAATAAAAGTTTAAGAATAAACAAAACTATGAGGTACCCAGACAGGAAATTATCTTTGTTTTATTATAGGCTAAATTAAAACATTATGGTAAATTCTTTTATACAGATTCTCTAGAATAACCAATCATTGCTAGCATCACAAGATAAATCTCCACTATGGCTCAGAGTTCTACAAGTTGTTTTGGGGGTAATTTCAATTGCGCTCTCAGTAGCCGTATTAGCATCTCCAGCATCTGCTATTGCGACAGTTATTGTATTGGTTTCAATAGTTCTCTTCATAGTTGGAATTGAAAGAATTGCAAGCGGAATATCCTCAGCATCCACTAAAATATCATCTAGCATTGTAAATATTGGACTAGGAGTACTAGTAATAATAATATCTTCTGTAGCTATGGCATATCCACTACACTCTGCAGCGTTTTTGATAATATTGGGAGCAATCGCTTTATTGTTTGGTGGTATTGCAAGGTTAATGCATGGGTTTGTAGATAGCAACAACGCAGGTTGGTCAAGAAGCCGCCCTTATTTTCGTGGGAATATTAAGCATTGTTATATCTCTCATAGTGTTAGCACATCCTGTTGGTATTGGCATTCCTCTTTTGGCCTTTATGATATCAATAGCTCTTATAATTAACGGAATAGAGATGATAGGCTTTGGGATAGTGGGCAGGCGAAGATTCAGTTCAAAAGCAACTGAAGAAAGCTGTTATAATAGTCTTGCAGGAGGACAATTAATACTAGAATTTCAAATAAGGCCACACAGATCCCAGGCACTGCAACTTTCTTGAATAAGTAGGGAGATGCGACTGTGCTGGGTGGATATTTCTCAAGACGTGGCTGGAACTCGTGGTTCTTAAATGCCCTCTTATACAGCTCAGTAGACTCCCAAACCGCATAGTTGACTAACACAGAACTACCAGCAATTCCACGACGTAGTTAGGCTAGCTGACTAGATCATCAAACGATAAAGCTTGACTAATAGAGATATAACTGCGGTGATATTTCTATTATCTTTCTCATAGCACAACAATCAGCACAATCACAGGGTAAAGAACTAGGATAGAAGCATTTTCCGGGCTATTCCAAGTACTTTAAGATTAGATTTCCCGATATGGTTTTGTCAAAAAAGGGCGAATTGTTTTTCAAAACAAGATAGAAGTTCCCAGGATTATTAATATATTTTAGAATTTTTTGTGCTTGCAAATATTCGCCAGAAAACAAAGGTGAATTGCATTTACTAAAATCAATATTGCCTTTAGAATCAGGAGAAGGACATTTGTCTGCATCATATAATTTCACAGTCACAGTATTAAGTATGCTTCCAGATGTGCGAACATAGCCTTTCAAATATGAGTCTGTACTGTTCTGAGGAATACGGAAGTTTTTCCAATAAGTATGGCCACTACCTAGATGTATTGGTCCGGTAAATATTGTAATACTTTTATAGTTTTGTTTTTGTGTTTGTCCTTGAACATATGGAAAGAGAAAGTAAATAATGAGAAATGCTAATGTCGTCGTCAATATTGTATTCTTGTACATTCTTTGCAAACCCTAAGTTTTTACACTTCCTACGTTTATTTTGCGAAAATCCCAATCAATGAACTCACCAATGATGCTGCAACCAAAGATGATGCTCCAATAACTACAAATTTTAATGTATTATTCATAAACTACTACTGTGTGATTACTATAGTACCATAAGAACATATGCTAAGCCATCATCCTTTTATTACCAGCTAGTAAATAATAGGATGGCTGAATAGTGAAATGACATTGGGAAGCTATATTTAAAAAATGATAGGTGATTGGAGTTACTAACGTTGTCTGTACTACCAAATGTAATAACAAAAAATATGCGTTCGTGAGGACTGTCAACTTACTGTAATAGCAGGGCAGGTTTCTTATCTTATGTTGCAGAGACATATCTTAAGGCTATTGTCTAATGTAAAATAGCGTCTAACGGTCTGCAGGATTTGAGTTTTCCATTGACTGCAATACCCCCAAGGATTTCAGTCATATCTGCCATCAATTCTGTTCACAGTTGGAACTACATGTGGTTCTATTCTGCAATTTTCCACATTAGTGTGAATATGCACATATGCATTTTCGTATCTAGTAATACAATGTATGTGTGTATTAAGGTCTGATGGTCTGCCCCTTTGGTTATTCAAATCACACCATAAAAAAATGAAGAAAGCCAAGGAATTTCTTCCTGACAAATGCACCATGTTACCGCAATAGCTAGCGATCCCCAAAAGAACATCGATTTTTATACTCAGATTTTTGGGTGCAACTTCAATCAACCTAACAAACCAGATAGCATGTTCTGAGCTAAATGTAGATTGCCACATGCTTCTTTTCAGAATTCCGCCAGAGGATCCTACAGTTGATATTGCTGTTATTAAAGTTACGGATATAATTGAAAAGTATCATCCAAACTTGGAAAATGAGATGGGATTTTATGCTATAAGCGACAGTCTTTTACTCGAAAATAATAGTCTTAGTGTTGAGGCTGGCGATGATGTATTAACTGTTGGATATCCGTTCGGATTCCATGATCAAGTGAACTTATCCCATTATTAAGGCAAGTTGTATAACTTGTAAGTGGGACTTAAATTTCAACGGTTATCATTGACAGAAAGCATCAGGATGGATCATCTGGGAGTCTGGTAATAACCAAACCTACTTACACTCAAGTAATCAAAGGAGAAATTAAACAATATTCAACCAAGCAATTCTCTTTCTTAGGCATTTATTCTGGTTGGCTTAGCACAAACAAATAGGTATTAGGACAGGCTATGTGTTCTATGGAAATCTTATTAAGGCTATCCTTGAAGAAAAAAAAGCCATATAATAAGGGATTTATATTTTTTCTACTAAAATAAATAGCTTGATAATATTTTCCTCTATTTTACATGGCCATCACTTAAAGGATGAAAATGCATAAAACTAGCCTTCAATCATATTACTGTAACAGGATGCAAAAAATGGATGTCTTGGTATGTGTCCTCAGCCTGAAAGTTGAAAGGTATAAGAATTCACAGAGGCGAATATTGAAAGCTTGAGCACAAAACTTGAAAGGCAGATTCAATGGCGATGGAGCAAAGTAGCGGAACTTGACAGCCAAGGCCATAGTCAGCCAGAGATGGCATCTATATTGCAAGTAAGTATCGGTACAGTAAATAGAGATTTATCTTACCTAAGGCAGCATGCAAAGGAAAATATCAGAAGATACATTGACGAAAAGTTGCCAGAAGAGTACGAGAAATGTCTTGTCGGGTTGACTGCAATTCTAAGAGAAGCATGGAATACTTCGCAGCAGGCAGAAGATAGAAGGGAGAAGATACAGGCTTTATCGTTAGCCAAAGAGTGTTATTCGATGAAGCTGGACTTGCTTACTAATGCAACAGTAGTTGACGATGCCATCAGGTTTGTTGCATCTGAAAAGTCCAAAGAGAAAGAAGAAGAGCAAGTAAAGAGTTCGCCTTCTTCTTCTTCAGATAGCAGCGGCAATGAAGACAACAACAAAGTATCCTATTCGTTACAAGATAGTATTCTGTGAAGATCCATTTGGTAATACCATAGAGATATATAGCAATAGTTATGAGCAGACAATAACTTCTTTGGTATGAATAATTTTTGGTGTATAGTATAGG
>CAWGVG010000043.1:0-28333 GCA_963825865.1 uncultured Nitrososphaeraceae archaeon
TCTGAAGACAGGATTCACAGAGTCTATGGAGAAATAAAAAAGAAAAAGCAGGAAGGAGGGAATCCAGTATGAAGATATAATACATGCCAAAGTTTAACAGCATTTAAAAAATACCAAACGGATCTTTATAAAAAAGAAGAGAAGGTGATGCTATTTACATTAAGAAATATCCTTACCTGCTTCTACTTCTTATGAACAGCCATAAGGGCCAGCGTTATAAGTATCGGGTCCAGATACAATACAATGTGGATCCATTCTCATGGCAAATACTTTTTGAATAGTACATACCATTAGGCGTGGTTACAAAAGCAATTTCGCTTATTGTTGCTAACGCTGCCTAATGCTCGTACTAGACTCAATACCACATATTTTGTTTTTTTGTTGATTTCTTTTGACCTCGTGTTATCCTTTTCCAAGGATAACTTCATTTCTGTCAAAAGTTTTATTGCTTTGACATAATTGCGGATTGTAGATCCTGTGATTTCCTTTCTGTCAACACGCTCTTTTTGAACTAGTAAGAAGTTTATTATGCTCCTGAAGGCCCAGTCATTATCCTTCTTTGCATTTTGTACGAAAACTCGGCAACATTCTTCTATATTAGTACCCTTTCAATTCCAATAAAAGAGAAGAACCTATCAAGCCTTGTGGTATATCTATCTCTGGTTACTGGAGAATTCATCGCGTACCTAAATATTGAATAGGGATCTAGGCATTCTTGTTCCATCAATTCTTTTTGTTTTCACCATATTGTTTGTGAAACCCACTAAAAAGGAGTGGGCCCAAGGGGTTAGGTCCCTGCATGCAAAGGGGTTCAATAGTCTAACGTATTAAGATTATTTTTCTTTCTCTAGAATAAATCGAATTCGTTGATCCTGTTGAATCTTTAGGTGTTATTTCAGTTGATTAAAAACAGTTGAATTTTTTTCTAGCACAGCTACAACCTAAATAAATTAAGGTCTTTATCAGTTATACTAGGGAAGATTCTGATGCAGTAATAAGGCTTCATAAGAACATATCGAAGGTAGTTGATATTGGTAAGCTTTCCCCTATCGAGTAAGTCCCCGGACCCAATGTAACTAGAGTGCCACTTTCACTTCTGCTAATTTACTGACCATATCGGAAATTTTTGAATTCAAAGTTTATTGATACGAGTTCAACTAATTTTTTGCTACCTACTTAGTTTATACTATGCCCATCAAACCTTTTAGAATGTCAACTTTATCGCTTTTCTTATCTGCTCTCTCTGGTCCTTGCGCTTAAATGTGTGCCAATATACTTCTTTGTTAGTGGATTTATCTTTAAATCTCCATTCGTTCTCTCTGATAATACCTAGAGTAATCGAAAAAGAAAGAAAGCTATATCTTTTTCTATTATTATACTTCTTCAAAAAGAAAAAGTTGGATATATATATGCGTTCTTTTGAAGCTTTTCGCTATTCACGATGCTAAATGTGCACAAATCACGGTCGCTAGGAAGTCTGCTGGTTCTGGAGTAGTATTCTTGGCATCTACTACCCAACCCGCTGGTCCACCAGTAGAATCTATAATTGCGATTGGCTTGTAGTCTTTGATGTGAAATCCTCCTCCGGTTGCAACAGTACCTTGCGGACAATATACTGCATTTTGTCCAGATTGTCCTGGTTGAAGTGTAGTATATTTGCCAGTCGATATGGCGTCTATTTGGATATGTATATTACGTATAGGCGCCCCAGGGTGGCACTGATAGCAAATGCCGAGTGTTGGTCTAGCGTTCCTATTGCTGTTCCAATAGCAAAAGTTACTGCTAGGCCGATCGCTAATGGAGAGAGTTTCGGTGTCCTAATTCCGTTTAGAAGTTTTTGCTTTATTGACATCTCTAGGAACGAGGAACACTACACAGTATATGAAATTATATGGACAATGATTATGATTTTTCAGTTGGTAATTAGAAAGTTAAGCAATATACATACATACATGAATCTATCAACGTATTTTGTTCGCGATAGTCAATTTGTGAATTGCCGCCACTGCTCATGCAATAATTGATGTGTTGGTGATTGGAAACAATGTCGCTTATACGCAATAGAGTTACATTGATGAAAGGCGAGTCTGCAAATTGACCCTCTATGCCGAATTCTGTGCATTCAACTACAACGGGATAATGATATCCTAACAATGCAAGATTGAACTGATGCGCTATATTGCGCATCGAGGATTCGTTGAAACAGAGTAAGATGAGTTAAATTGTGACGACAGAAATATGCTAATACGTACAGGCGAAATTGTGAAATCTAAGTAAGCTTTGATGTATCCTGGCTAGCAATAGCACTCCTCCTCTTGGTTTTGGAACATCTCTATTAGTTGTGGTGATATTTCTATACAAACTGAATATCCGGCTGATAGATATGGGAAAATGATTCTGTAAGCATTTGCTATCTATTACAACTTCTTTTTTAAACTTGTATTTTCTAAATTTTTAACGTTCTCATTTTTGATAAGGACTATTTGAAAGCAAATAAATGGCAACAAGCATATCATTGTGGTAAGACAGTAACAGCTTTACAAATTGTCACGTTATAGTTAGATATATAGTTGCCATGTAATTTTCTATACTAGCCTAGTCTTAATCCAGATATTTTCAAAGAAACTGGCAGAGCACTGGTCCCAAACCTTCGCCCAGGATCGAAGATTCGTTAAAACAATCCAAGATAGGTGTGAAGTTGTGACTGCAGAAATATGTTAATACTAACGCGCACACACACATAGACGAATTGTTAAAAGCTAAGTATCATATCTTATTCTCACTAGTACAGATCCTTTAGGCTTTGGAATAGCTCTGTTATCTATATGGTGATATTCCCATAACAACCTGAATATACAGCTGATAATGACAGGAACATGATTATGCAAGCATTTGCTATCTATTACAACTTGTTTTTTAAACCTGTATTTTCTAAATTTCCGTTATTCATCGGATTTGGTAAGGACCCAAAAGAGGTATTGTATGGTATTAGATGATAACAAGACGGATCTAAAAACAGTATATTTTATATCCATTCATCCATGCGTTATATGAAGCATAGGTCTAGCTATTTGATAACGATCATGTAAAAAAAATGGGACCATATAGAGGGGTATTACAAAAATTAGCTGTAGTACTTCCAGAATAACTATTCCAAGCAATATTCGAAAGCTTCAGCAATTCGCCAATCATTCCATTGTCTCCTTATATTGACTTTCATTTGGTCTTGACCTTCTATTGCTTTTAACTTGCTCTTTGTCATTTGGGCCGGAATTCCCTACTATTGTTACTAATCCTTGTGTAGACTTCTTTTGTACATCCGATAGTTCCGATCTATCCTCTCGCTTGCTATATCATTAATGGAGTATTTGGTTAGAAACTGACTAATGATGGCTGATATATGTTAACCACCTACACAGGCATAGACGAATTGGTAAAAGCCACATATATTGACTTTTTAGAATATGAAAAAGTCCTCATTTTCAATATTCCATAACTCCGAATAGCTCTTTTCCTTACTCTGTCATCTTATCGGGATCGATTAAGTGACCGTCAGGAAACAATCTTCTGACAAGTGCATCCGCATACTCTTGGTTTGGATACTCTTCGCATTACTACTATTAGTAATTTCTATACATTACTCTGTATCCTTTGAACTGTATAAGTTTGTAATGGTAACTATTCTAAATATAACATACGTTAAACGTTAAGAATACAATTTGACAACTTTTCATTTTTCTGCCATAATGATTGTTAAAATACACCCTTAGAATTTTGGTCTCTTTTTTGACCTGTTCTACTTTTTCAACCCATGGTTTTAGTTCTTCTTTTGTATACAGGTAATTATACCAATAATGACCTTTCATGTCTTGTATTCTATATTTTCTTTCAGGATGCGGTGGTATATCAATGTCAACTTTGTCCTAACATTTGATAATACTAATTTTAATCCCAGTGGTGATTTACCATATTGCATCATTTGATTACAATACGCCAGGATTTGAATGCAATCACTTCAATATTGTACCAGACTTTCGAAATACCTCCATTTAAAAGGGACTATGATGCTGCATTTGGAGAAATTACCGCTATCCTATACCGTTATGGAATTATGGAAAATCCAAGAAATTTACGTTATAGATTTACTTTGTGTATGCAAGAGTTTTTTGATTCTATTCCTCAAGATCAGTGGAGGACAAGTGATCCTACTTTTATCAAGCAATCTGAAGAATTTGCAATTACAAAATTCAAAGACTGGGTAATAGAACAGATTACATAAATGGCAATAATTGGATAATAATAATAAAACATGATTGTATTTGCAACACCTTAAACTTTTTGAAATGATCATTTGGTAAAAATAATGGCTAGAAAATTAACTCTCTCAAGTGAATGTTGTGTGAGCATTATAATGAAACATGATCTCAAAAGACATTTTCAGAAACTTTAGAGTCTATGTCTCTGCTATGCGTAATAATAGCAGAGAATGTGTGTCTTTTGCTTTCTTTGTAGTTGCTTCTTTTTTTTCTACTGACAGAAAGTTTTCGTAGTGTCTCTTGATGTTTGCTCCAATGTTTTTGTGCTGTTAACGCCTATTCTAGAAAACTCCTTTACATTATCTCTTGCAGTTTGAACAGACGTCTTGAATGCTTCTAGGTTTGCAAACACAGCATTGTTTACTAATTTAGTTACCGCAATTGTATTGTCTGCAAAAGCGCTAACTAATCTTGCGTAGTGTTCAGTCACATGTCTTGGAGATGTCCAATTTGATGTAACTGCTCTATTTGCTACGTCTATCTGTGGTACGAATGCTGACTGCAGTGAATTGATAATTTCCCTTTGACATTCTAAGTAGTTATCTGCCATCTGTCTGGCTGCTTGAATAGTTTCCTCTTGATACTCGTTGACAATCTGAGTATAACGTGGGATATCTTTCCTTGCTTCATCTGTTGTTCTTCTGATGTTGTTCTTGGTTTCATCTAGTGCTTTATTGATATCTTTTTGTGTGTACTTGTTGTTGTGATGTTGTTACTTCTTCTTGTTCTTGTCTTCTTTGATCTTTAGTTGTTGACATATTTATCCCTATTATATATATATATATATAGTATTGAGTATATAGGAATGACCATAGAACAGTTCCTCTGCTATGTACTGACAGCAGCATCTTCTTTTTAGGTTTTAGCTATTCACTACTACCTTTACCATAGATAATCCGTTATTACTTACTGGTAACAATAATCTTAAGAAGTAAATCTGATAGGAGAAAACATTTCTAGTAATTGCATAATCCCGATTGCATACAGTATGCTAATGATAGCATATCTAATAGAAATACTGGTTACATAAGTATTACAAGCTTGTTTCATGTTGTATTGAAATACAGTAGTGTATAGCCTTAGTTAGTTATTACATAACCAAAGCTTACAGCTGTAAAAATGCAATATGTTAACAAGAACTTCGAGAGTATTTCAAAACAGACATAAATTTATTGCAATTCTTGGATTGATTCGGTTATGTTCTACTTTCAAAGAAGATCTTGTGTTTTGGTTTCAAATATAATTTATTGAACATTTCCACGCCTCCCCTTGTAACTTAAATTCCATCAATACACTGCTTGTATTAACGGCAATCCAATTTTGTGTCCTACTTCAATGTGAGCTGTAAGGTCTGTAAGAGAAGTAAAAATATCATCATTATCATCATAATATCCTTTGAATGATTCAAAGACATTCTGTAAGATATTCTTTTTCATCTTTAGATCCATGTCAATTTTTATTTCTTCCCCATCAAAGTATTTTTTGCTTGCATCTTTGAGTGCATTCTTTGCTGCCGCAAAAACAATTCTAGGTAGAGGGGGAAAAGTATTTTCAAAAGTAAAATCATCTACTAGTTTAAGCATTTAAAGGATATGAATTGATTTTCATAAATGGAAGATCAGGATTTAAGAAACTATTACTTGTAAGTGATGCATTTTCAGTAGTAACTTATGTACTATGACAATGACAATGCAAGGATCTGATTTTGTAATATATGTTGGACCTGGCGTAATTGGTAATTGTATAGGAATAATATCCTTCCATTGACCATTTATCAAATGTAAATCACTGTGACATAGGCCTGCGGTTGCTACTTTAACTAAAACTTGCTCCCCTGTGGATATTCTCGGTTTTGGAATATCATCGATAGATAGCGGTCTTTGGTATTCGTGAATCCTTGCAGAAAGAATAGTGGTAGCATTCTTTTCCTGATCCTTGTTGTTGCGGTCATAGATATCTCTCTCTTGTCCCATGATAATACTCTAGGAATAATATTTAGTGACAACTATTTTTATGAATTCCCGATGTTATAATGAGGAAATCTATTACAAAGATAGCTTCAGAATCAAACGATGATTATTATGATTACACAATTGCAACATTGTGCGAGGCGCTCCTTCCTTTTATGCTTACAATTTGTTACTTTACCGTCAGAAAGAAAAATTCAAGTTACTAAAGATTTAGTTCTTGATGTAATTATGCCTGGTTTAGAAAGCTTGAGGAGAAAGCCTGACAAATCAAGAATATATATAAGAAAAACATCTATTTTTCAGTTGTAATAGAGTCGCTCAGGTTAATATGACGTAAAAAGTCCTGTAGCAAATCCTGAGTTCATTTTTGAACAATCCAGAAAAGCTCCCAACTTTGACAAAGGAGCTAGCAGACCTTCATAACATGTTTCCTTTTTTATTCTATCTTTATCTGCTTTCCTTTTGGTTTTGTCTGTTCTTTTTTCTTGAATGCTATTTCAAGTATACCATTTTTATAAGTTGACGTCACTGTTTCAATATCTGTTTCAGGAGGTATTTCAATAACTTCATGATATTTTCTATCTGTGCCAGTAGTTGTTACTTCTAATGAATTATCATAGACATTCACCTTGATATTCTCTTTGCTAACACCTGGCATTTCTACTACCACTTTTACCTCCTTATCTGTAGTTGTTACGTCTGCTAAAGGTTCCCGTTCAGATGATACAAGTGGCCTAGTGAAAAAGCCTCTGCTACTAAATGGTGATTTAACATTGCCAAATTCTCTTACTTTTGGTCTACCATCAGGGCCTATAGTCATAGAATAACCATAAACAAATGGCCCATATTCTCTTACTTTACCTCCAGTAGATGTTTCATATTCTTTTACGAGGTCTTTTGGTGCTTTACTCTCTATATCTTTAAACTGTTGTTCAAATTGTCTTTCCATTTCTTTTCTCATATCATCAAATCCCCTGAAAATATCAGGAAAACCAAAAAATCCTCCTCCTCTTCCGCCACTTCTGCTACCACCACCAAAGAATCTATTGAACCAATCAAATGGTTCTATGTCACGATCTTCTGCCGAACTCATATATTTCTCAACCTCCTAGTGCGGGATAGTATCTTAAAAATGTCGTGGCTAAGAATAGACAAAAAAGGGAAATCGCAGCAAAAGACATTTGCTTCATTACATTTGACTAAATCAAGGGAACATATGACACTTAAACTAAATTCTATTCGGAGTATGATGTTAGAGCGTTGAGATATACTATTTTTGTCAAATTCGATTCAAGTGGAAAAATTGACGTTAATGGGAACGAAATAAGTGTATCATTGAGATCTAAGCCAGAAAGAAACAAAGCAAATATGGAACTCATAGAAAAGATAGCGGATTATTTTGGGACATCTAAAGACAAGATACATATTATTTCAGGTATAACTTCCACTAAAAAATTAGTTGATATCTACTAAGGATATGGAAGGAAGTGTTGATGCTGATATTATCGCTACAGCAAATGCAAGACCTATGATTATTGTTTGCATGTATTATCACAAGTAATTGCGAGTCTCTAGAAGAAATAAAAATTCGTGAACTTCTATCTCAAGGTTTATGATATTGTTGTTGTTCCTTTCCATTCTTCACTTCGAATTGCGCTAGAGCCTGGTATGACGCCATAAATCTTTTGTGATGGGTTATCATCAGGTGCTCCACAAGTTCATGGATATGAGGCCCTGGTGCTAGTATCTCGCATTTGCATTTTTTGCAGATATATTTACTCATTTTCTTCTTTCACTCAGGCTCGGAAAGAGAGATTTCTAATGGCGATTGTATATTTAGGAATTTAGGAAATTTGGAGAAAACTACCATGCATATTTTTTCTTTTGCGGCATAGTCATAGTTTTCTGTTGCTCCCCCAGTCGTCTTCCATGTTAAACTCTAAGTGAATTGTGAATTTTGGATACGATTATTCTTCAATTGATAGTGTTACCAATCATTAGATTGACAATGAAATCGGAATATTTTTATAAATATGGTATATTTTATATTAATATTATTTAGATATCAATAGAACAAACAAATAAACAATAGATCAAATTATAAACATGTAATCCCCATATGCTAATTTATGGAACGTAATAAACAGCCTTTACGAGACCATAATAGCAACTTTAAGTTGGCAGTTACAATCATGATTGAAAAGCAAAGATGTACCTCTAATCCTTTCAGGTAGGAGTTTATTTTTATGATAGACTATTTTGAAATGGATCGTGTAATTGAAGAACTTGCGAAAGCGTATCCTGCTCAATGCGCAACCACATGGTTCAAGATAACAAAAAATCACAAGCCTACCAAGGAAGAATATCGTGATAAAGTAGTAGAATACATGAAGCAATTTGAATACTTGCTAGCTACTTATCCGCAATGCCTTGAAACAGACAAGCTCGAAGAACTTGTTAAGAAATCTCTAGATAATGAAATAGAAAAGGTGCTTCAGGGAAATAATAACGATGTCGAAAGGCGTTACAAACACTACGTTGAGAATTCTCCATCAGAATCCAAAAATATTTTGGAAAAAGAAGTTACTGAAAAACGTCCCGACAGAGATGCTGTTTTGATAGAAAAAAGTCAAGAAAATGAAAATAATACGGGGCAAGAGCGGGAACAACAAGAGATTCAATATGAAAAGAGTGTAGAGGAGCGTATACGTAAGAAGAAGAAGATGATGATATCAAGTTAAGAAAAGAATAAGAAAAGAATAAGAAATATCAAAAGAAATGGCTCCTAACTATTTTCCATTAAGAAAAAGAATGTTCTAGGAGGTAAGATTGTTTTGGCTTATAGTAAATTATATATTTTTATTGAATATTAATGAAGTGTTGTAGTAGCAGCAGTCTATAGTTACCAAGAATGAAACTAATACTGCAGATATAACAGCAGCTACTATAATTACAATAACAAGGATTTGTTGCGTATTCATTACAAGAACAATACTTTTAGTATGTGCCTCTGGGGTAAATTTGTTTACAACGTGTGATCGGTCACGCTGATAGTCACAGTCATACGCTCAAAGTGTTATATCCATGAACACAGAGACAGTTATTTTAATTAGATACATTTCTGTGGACCACTGTTGTTAATCTGCCTGATCTAAGAACATACTTGAAAATTACAATTAATGTCATAGCTCTTAAATTGCCTTCTATTCTATGTCCAAGCAAAAACAATCCAATTGCGATAGACCACAAAATAACACCTTTTATAGGATTTGTATGCAAGCCAAACAAATCGCCTAAAATTAAGGCTATTCCCGTAACATAAATAGGAGATCATATAAGATTTTATTAATTGTATGTCTGTGACTACTTTTTATATGTCTATAGATTAAGCACTCTTTAATCTATTTAACTCGTTAGGAGGATTACCTTCAAGCCTTTCAAAGTTTTTTCCATAACTACCAAATTTACCAAAAATTTGTTCAAACTGATTCTGACATGTGTTACCAATATTCAGTATCGTAGGTCTGGAATGCAGAGGTGTGTTATGTATATTTCTTTCTATCTCTATTTTTATGTACGTCATATATCATAGGATCCAATTTCATCTACAAACTATCACCATAGCAGCTGAAGCTGATGCCATAGCAATTATGGTAACAAGAGCAATTACATTTGAAATCTTGTTGTTTACTTTGTCACGAAGGATCTTTTTGTTATTTGCAATTTTCACAATAATTATCAAAAGTGGTACTGATACTATACCATTTATGACTGCTGTATAGATCAAAGCATGAATAGGATCAATACTTGAGAAGTTGATCCATAGTCCTGTAACTGTAGATGCAATAATGATTCCATAAAACCTAGGTCCCTGTAAGAATTTCTTGGATAGCCCTTCACTCCATCCAAAACATTCTGATACTGCATATGAAGCACTAGCTACCCGTACAGCTGGACCTATTGGTTGAATGCTTATGGAGAATTTCTGCGCCGAAAATGACTGAAGATCGGTATGCAGTGTTTTGGAAGCCTTGGTTAAATTGGGCACGGCAGCAGCAAGAGCGACAACAAGATAGAGAAAAAGTGAATATAGGAGAATAATAATAAATGTAATAAGTTCTATTGCGTAGGTCACTATTATAGGTATAATTGGATTAATCTTTGTGACTGTAAGATTTTTTATATTCTGACAACTTGGAATAGTCTATAGATATTGGAATACATTCAGCAAAAGGCAGATGAGAAAAAGAAATTAGAGGAAGAAATCCAAAAGTTAAAGGACCAAATCAAAATTTTGAAGGACGAAAAATCAAGTAGTTCCTTTCTCAAAAGAGTTAATTATTGCACGAAAAATACAGGGAGCTTGGCTTGTAAAAATCAAAGATGCTGGTCATGCATTATTCGTGCAATATCCAGATAAGTTCAATAGAGTATTACAAACATTTCTTTCGACCACAACACCCTCTAGTTGATGAAGCAAGGCAAAGACTAAGATAGGATTTCTCTCCGCTAATCTTGATTTGCATTGTATTCAATTCCCTATGGCATGTCAAGACCCAACTCTTTTCATCTTAGAACCACATTTAGGACATGCAGCTTGTTTGTGTTGTGTTCCGCAACTCATACAGTAATATTTTAATGAACTGTCTCCAAACATTGAAGATGGCGACATTGAACCAAACATTCCTACTCCTCCTCCCATTCCCATTCTTTTAATCATTCTCTTTCTCATATAGAAGTTAAGCAAAATGAAAACGTGAATGAAGTATGCCATAGTTCCACTTATTGAACAATATTACTTTGGAAAAAGAAAAGAAATACAAGAGAATAATAGACATGTGCGCTCCAATTCTAATTACATTTCCAGTCTAATGCTAACAAATTATCAAATAGTTGATTTTTATGTTTGAATCATACAATAATCCTCCTATCATTGTCGATGAACATTCCAGAAGACTTCTGAAGAAGGATACATTCACAATAGAGGATATAGAGATCTTGGAATCTAAATTCTCGGATAGGATAGAAATTATTCAGAAGCGAAATGAAGACGAGATAAGAACTCGAGAATATGTTGGCTATATAGTGCTCCCTAATAACATTATAGTCATAAATCCAAAGATTCCTGTATAGGGTTTCTTAACATGCTAGGATATGCATTGAATCTACCGGAATTAGGAAAAGAACACCCTGAACTAACAAAAGGAGAAAATTACTACGACATCCTTGTTCGATTATCTTTTTTTGGAACTTGAAAAAATATTGAAACAGGACTTTATATAGGATACAAAAATTATGATGATAATGTAACTGCTTGCGTGGAAAGATTCTCTTCAAAGAAAATCTGACTGTAAATCACAATAGAAATGACAAGATATTCTGTTCTTTTTCCGAGTATCTCCAGACATAACAGAGAACAGAATAATAAAATTTACTTTATTTTATCTTTCACACTGCTATTTTGTGGACAACACGATTGATGGTCAGTTAATTAGATATTATCAAAGATTAGATGGAGTAAGTCTCACACCAATTACACAAGAGCAATTTCAGGTCAATAGAGTATACACCACTGAATTTGCATTATAGGCCCATACTTACTCTTTGCGAACTACTATTGAGAGATTCAGCCTTAGATGAGGAAATCGGTGAGAAAACATCAATTTCTTTTTTAATAAACATGAATAAGTTATTTCAGGAATTTATCGTGGAACATATGAGAAAAGACTTGAGCCATACGAAATTGAATTACAGAGACCTGAACACCCAGGGAAAACTGATACGACTCTAAGGTATACATCGACATAATGATAAGTTATAATGCAATGCCACTTCTTATTGTCGATACAAAATACCAGGAGACACCAGGCAAGCCACAGGAGAGCCATTTAGAACAACTAAGTTTATACTCTAATACAACATATGTTAAGAGTTGTGTTCTCATATATGCTGGAAAATCACAAACTCATCGATACGAACTAAAACAAGGTATCATCGTGAATGTAATATCATTTGATCTGGCAGTGTTAAATGAAGTGGAGTTCGAAAGTAAATGTGATGATTTTATCAATGAAGTTAAAAACATACTTCATTCATTACGAAACAAAAATTAAACTATAAGACTATATTCTGGAATCTGGACAAGGGAATGGGGACTACTGGGGAAATAGCTAAGGAAAAATATAATGAATTCAAGCATGCAAGTCGTCATATCTCGTCTGATAAGTGAGAGTATCAGAATGAATACCAGTATATCAAATTCACGCAATGCTAAAACATGATATTAAATACTCATAACTCAACAGACTATAGCAATTGGTATCTGAAGCAATTTTTTACTACAGGGCAAACCGGAGCTAATATAATGGGGAAAGAGAGCCTACAGTTATCGCTACACATGTTCTTCTATCAGTATTTGAAGTGGTGGATGATGACCTCTAGTCGGACTTTTGGTCAATGTTGGAGTTACACTGCCAAGCATTTTACATGCAGGTCTCAGGTTTATGATGTAATGACTTGCATTTCACAAATTTATTGGCTCAATCATTTGAGTGCACCACCTGTTGCTAAATACATGAAATAATACAAGTCAGATTATTATTTGGGCATAAAAGTTTAAGAATGAACAAAGTGATGAGGTACCAATACACAAAATTTTTTTGTTTTATTATAGGCTAAATGAAAACATATTGCAATGAGGTATTACAAATTCAATAGAGACAGATCTTTAAACCCTCTTCAAAAACGTATAAGGTCATGTAAAAAACTAGGCTATAATGCAAAAAGAGACAACCTGCATATGTTAGACTCATTTCATTTTGAAAACCAGACCTGGGGTGCTTTGCATAAGGCTTGGAAAGGATATGTTATTGCCAAGAATAAAGACGAACTTAGTAGAATGAAATACTATGCTATTGTTATACAGAAGCTAGAAAGGGAATTAGGAATTAAAGTCAGTAGTTTTCCGGAGCTCGACCTTTTGGCCCTTCAATTTTTTCGAGACAATCCAGAATATATGGACCGAGAACTAACAGGTGAAGAGATATTCAAAATATTGATGGAAAGGGATAGGGATTTGCTAACAAAGCTATACGAAGGTACATATGAGGAAGAAGGCTCATAGGTTATCACCTGAGATACTCTAAATAACTTCGTCGTTTGCAGTTACATAGGTGTTTTAGCAACTATATATTAGTAGTACCAGAGAAATGACATGGATGCCTTTGAATGTATAGCAACCAAGCTCGAAGTAAGAGAATTCAGCATGCAGGATATTGCATCTGAAATAAGATCAAAGATTCTTGAAGCTGCCAGACTAACAGGTACTGGTATGAATACTCAGCACTGGCGATTTATTTTGGTGGAGAGAAAAGACAATCTCAAGAAACTGGCTGAAGATAGTACAAGTGGAAGCTGGGTTGCACGTGCCAATTTTGCGATAATAGTACTAACAAAATTGATGCAGGAAGGGTGTTACAAAATATGCAACTGGAGCATGGAATCATGGCATAGGTTCAGGCCTGTTTACAGGAATAATGGAAGAAAAACTTCGAAATGACTTTGCAATTCCAAACCAGCTGAGTCCTTCTGTCATAATAGGCTTTGGATATCCTGCAAGTAGGTTGACAGGTAAGAAGAAGAAACGTCTGCCGATTCATGAACTGGTTTACTACGAAAAGTATCTAGATGAAATTATAAATTCCGAGAAATATATTAAATACTTATGTATAGTATAATCCCCTTTGTACAATAGAACTGTCATCCAGGGTTAAATCCCATCTTAGTCAGTTCAGATCCTAATTCTCAGTTTAATCAGATATATGCTGGTGACATATCACTGTTTTTCTATTGATATATGGAGCGTATGGCGTTTGCGAATTCGTTCCATTGGGGGTAATTACTGAAGCGCACTTTGACAAAACGTTCGGCATCAAAACTGCAAAATAGTGATCTTTGTTCATTTTCATATGTTAGGGGTTGGATGAGTCCATATTACATCAGCTCTGAACTCAATGTGTGTAAAATAATGTCAATTCAAAAATATGATAGTAGTCAAGCTTATATTAATAGATGAAGTTCAGAAGAGTTTCCTGAATATGCCTAATGAAGGAGAAGAAAGATGCTAGCAAGTGATAAACCCCTGAAAACAGACGTCCTCATAGTTGGCACAGGACCTGTTGGTTGTACATTTGCTCGCTATCTGGTTCCAGAAGGTCGAAGAGTCATCATGATTGATGCTGGAGCGCAACTTTCGCCTCGCCCAGGTGAGCATCTAAAGAACGCCTTCGTCTACCAACGGAATATAGACAAATTTACTTCCATTGTTCAAGGGATGCTCGCATTCACTTTCGGTACCAAAGAGGACAAGCTATACAATCACCCTTGATCCAAGCTCGTATTACCATACCTATTATGGGCTGATGCTGAACTGGGGGAGAAAATTATAGAAGAATTTGGAATTCCATTTATATTCTTGCGGTCAAGCTTCTTTATGCAAAACTTTGTTAATTTCTATAACAGCTTTGTAAAAAGTCAGGGAGTTTTTTATGCACCTGCAGAAGATGCTAGGGTTAGTTTTGTTGATGTTCGCGATATTGCTGCAGTAACAGTACCATCTCTTATCAATGACAGTAACGATGCGGTGTTCCACCGGCTTTTTTACAATTATTAATGACTCTTATTTTATTAATAGTGTTCATAAATTGTGTTGGGAGACACTATTGCAGATGAAAACCAATCAGGAAACATGTTTCTATGGGTCTTCATTTATTGGCTATTCATTTTTCTATCTAACTTGTCCTTCTTGTTCTTTATATTATACTAACATCAGCTATATCTTTTTTGTTTGAATACAACTGACACTATACATAGAGATATCTGGTAATTGGATAGAAAGGTTGATATCGTTACGCCTAATCCGCGTGACGTCACGTGTCATAACAAAAGTGTATTTGTCAAGAAAGCAAAAGGGGCCTAGGAATTACTGAAGTCTTAGATACATGTCCTGGTTAGCAGTATTTGATAGGTACAAGCGTAAACAAAATATATAATTGCGAAGACCTGGACAAAGAGAAAAAGCAACCATACTTTAGAAGAGAATTCGAATTAGCCTATTCTGTTGGGACTGGCAATGTCTTTATCGAAGAAACTTTACAACATGCAGAACAATTAGGAAAGAAATACACAGATAGACCCTATAATCCTGATACACAGAAGTCATTAGGGGTAGATGTGGGCTTTGGATTTAGTAAAACTGCTTTCGTGATAATAGAATATATCGATGGCCTTGTCCATGTAATATACTCAAAGCAATTTGAGAACAGCAGCACCAACCAAATAGCTGCACATACTTACAATCTCATAAAACGATATCGGTTGGAGAATGGCTCTAACAAGACATTTGTTGATGGCTGGTATGAGTGTTCCTGGTTCAACCAGCCTAGTACTAAGACAATACAATCACAATCACAATTACTATTTAACAAAAATTTAAATAAACTGGGGACAAGTATTCAACTAATTGATGGGGTTTGCGATTTAGACGTCCTAAGTCAAATGGAAGCAACAATACCTCCAGCACGAATGTCCCTTCTCAACAACAACCCAGCAGCCAATTTGGCCTTTCTAGTATCATCATAATTGGTTCGTTTGTGTTTATTGGTGTAATGTTGTTTATACACTATGTTACTTTAGAGAATGTGCTTAACTCCCAATATATAACGGATAAAAACGTCACAGCAGTTAAGGAAATAATCGATCATGTAAACACATCAAACCAGACCGTATTTAACATCCTTTTGCCGGTATTTGGTGCATGGGTTGGTGTTGTGGTGGCTTTTTACTTTGGCTCCGAGCAGGCAAAAAGAACACAGGCCGCTTTCACCGAGCAAGCAAAAAATACGCACGACGTTTTAATCAAAGCATTATCTCCTGATGAAGAAAAACTTTCCACAATTAAATACAAAGTCTACTCGATAAATTTCCTGACACTAAAAACATACATAAAGTTACCTTAGAAAACAAAATAAGCGAAGTTATAGATGAATTTGATAAATCTAAATTATCAGATCTTCTCGTAGTAAAGGATGATAAACCTTTAGGACTACTCTATAAGGCAGACTTGTATAGCAAAACTGCTATTGCAAAGGACCCGATAGACGAATATAAAACTGGTAACAAGAAAGATTATCCACTTAAACAGATCATAGAAAATATGGAACCCGAATTTATTACAGGGGGAAAGTGGGATATAATAAATGGTGTGAAGAATTTTGCAAGCCTTACACCGGATGAAGCATTATTGAACGCTAAAACTAAGATGTACTGGGTTAGTACACAAGTCAATGACGTGCGATGCGTCGTTATAGATGATCCATCAAGGAACAGGGTTATTGGCATATTTAGTTATGATTCGATTTTATATTTTATAAAATGATTGACATGCATATCTATTTTCTCTAGAAAATTAGCGTTTATGATTTGCTGCTGTTAGCACTAAATGTATTAGCATATTGTTGTTGCCTATCTTAAGTTCCAATAACTCTCTCGCTTATATCAAATTGTCATTTCAAATATCATAGAAATTCAACTCGGATATTATAAATTTGGTAACTTTGGAACTTCTAGTTTTGAATTTCCTGACACAACAGATTCTCTTTTTAACGAACACTATCGGTTTGCAAAGACAATTCAAGAAATGAGAACAGATGAGTGGAACTGGGAAAAGGAAATAGAACGATTAAAGGATAATAGAGTGTCGGATATTAATCGGAATATTCTGAAAATGCTATCCATCTTAGAGAATATCAAAAACAATACAGACAATATGTAACCCCTTATAGATTTGAATGGCATTGATAGAGTCCAGTGATGAAAACATAGGCTCCCTCTGCTACAAATCTCTTTGCAGTAGCTAAGCCAATGCCGCTGGTTCCTCCAGTAATAACTGCAATTTTTCCTTCAAGTTTATTTTCCATTTATTACTCTTGTACTGTTTAGAATATATATCCTCATTAGAATATAAATCCTCATTCATTATTTATGTAAGTCTGATCAGCTGTTATTGATCTTTGGGAGACATGATTCGTTTGCTGGTGCTAACAATGGTAATGATGATTTGTTAAAAGTGTGATCAGTGTTTATGCAATCTTTTACTAGTTTATTGAAAAGTTTTTCAGCTTCATCTACTATCATAGATGCATTAGCTTCGTTACCGTAATCCTTTGATGGGTCTTCTTGTGAAGACATATTGTAAAAAATTGACCTATATCTTTCCGGATTATTTCTTATTGATTCAGTTATAGATAAAAGCGCGCATCTTAGGAGCACTTTTGCATTTGACAAAACGCCGAGCACGTCTTCTCCCACAGCTTTTATGATTTTGTGGTATTCTTCATTATTGTCCTGAAAGTCATTTACAAGTGCTTCTAGTTTCACATTTTTTTGGTGTAGCTCAGCCATGTGTCTCCTTTCTTCTTCACAGGACAAACGACTAGAGTCCCGTGTATTACGTAAATCTGATATCTGGTCGCTTAATTCCTGCAAAATCAAGGCCGAATTCTTATTACCAGCTTTTAGGGATGCTTCTTCTCTTTTGAGCTTATCACATCTATATTCTACGGATGGCAGATCATCATTAGCAATTGTAAGAAGTCTGACCACCTGTCGTGCATCCATACGTGCTACCTTAGACTATTTTCAAGGTATTAAAGAATCTACAAAAGCAGAAAATAATTAATGTAGAAAAAGACAATTTCAATAGTCAAATACACCATTTATTTGTTAATAATGATAATCTTATTGCAAATCAATTAAATAAGATTGACGACTTTGAGAAGATATTCATACCATTGTTAGAAAGAATAAAAGAAGTCTCCAAATTCTACCCTAAAATGACTAGTCAACTAGATTCATACCATGATCTTCGACAAGCAGAAACTATGGAGGACTGGAGTCGAATAGTTGAAGGTTCTGAATTTAAGAAAATAATTGAACCTTATGCTGTTCGTTCAATAATGTTTGTTGAGTGTATTCGTATCTTCCGTCAATTATTACAGGCATACATTATTCGTTCAACTTGTATATGGCCTTTTGAAATCAAAGATCGGAAAAAACTCAACCAGCTGACTTCTATACTATTCAATAGGCTTGTCAATATACAACTGAAAATGTCAAATATAATTTCAGAAACGTCATTATTTGAGGCTAGCCAACCTAGTAATTATAAAATGTCATTTTTACCAACTAGATTGATGCAGTTCGAGTGATGTATGAAACATTAGGCGGTTGGAGTGATATAAAGAATTAACACTGAAATGTTTCAAAAATTTTGGATTAGAAAAAGAACTGAACCTGTAGTAAAGTCACTTTGGAATATTAGAAATGAAATACAGGAATTATCTTAAAGAAAAGAAGATTATCTATTCTATTGTCTTTTCTACTAATACTGCTGGCTTGACTTGTGCTAGCTTGGGATTCTGCTGTATCATTGACATAATCTGACTGAACTTCTGATTCATTTCTTCACTCATAGCTTTCATATCTTGTTCGTATTTGTCTTGTATTTGTTGAATCTTCTTATTTTCAGCTTCCTTGATTTCGTCAAATGCAGATGGAACTAATGGATAACTACATTTAGAACAGTATTTGTTTTCTATTGCATTGACTAAACTGCATCTGGGACAATTAAGGATTGATGGTTTTCTCTCTATCTGTTGTTCTGAAATAATACCATTTTGAAGAAGTATCTTTTGCTTTAAATCATTACCCATCCTCTTCTTGATGTACCTAGACCCTTGCTTTGAATTCATACTCCATCGCACCTTTTTCTTCAGTGCATATTCTGGTAAAAAGTCAGAATCAGAAGTAATAGCCGAGTGGCGTATACAATATGGATTCCATTTCTTTGTCTTTATTAAAAGCTCTAATTTCTGACGTTCGCTTTCATCGAGCTAAAGTGAAGTGTCTGAATTTATGTCGTTATTTGTTCATTACATAACCTAGATTTGGAAATAGTTAAAGCTTAGCAAAGGAGATATTTTCATTCTGTGAATCATCCTTTCAAACTCAAACTTACCATAGGACAGAGGAACAAATTAAAGTCATTTATGAAGAATACGGGTAACAAAAAAGAATACCGCAGGCTACTGGCTATACTCCAAAAAGCTGAAGGTAGAACTTACGAAGACATAGCAAATGAACACGGAGTCAGCAGCAGGTCTGTACAGAGATGGGTTGCTGCCTATATCCAAAGTGGGATAGATAGAATAAAGATGAAGAAACCTGGCGGAACAAAATCTGGCATAACAGATGAAAACAGAGAGATTATTCTATCAGCATTATTTAACGACCCGCACATCTTTGGTTATCTTAGAAATACATGGAGTCTGAGATTACTTGCAAACTGTCTGACAAATGAGCTAGGAATTCCAATCAGTTTCAAGCACCTGCAGCGAATAACAAAAGATTTAGGAGTTAGGTGCAAAAGGCCAAAACTGGAATTGCTACATGGAGGAGAGGATTATGAAGAGGGAAAAGAGAAAGTGCAAAACTACAAACAGATAGCTTCAGCTCTGAAAAAAAGGGAGTTATAGTAGCATTTGAAGATGAGACTATTATAACACAGAAACCTTGTATTCGAAAATCCATGAGTTTTGAAGGTGAGCAACAAAGGATAGAACATACTGGTAGTAGAAAGAAGTTCTCTGCATACATATCCATGGTATGGCCTGAAGAGAAATTAATGACGTATGATTTCTATGATAAAATGTATTCTACGAATACTATCGACCATCTAGAGAATCTCAAGACAAACATTATGAAAAATGATTGGTGGAAAAGACTGGTACTCATATGGGATAACGCTTCATACCATGTAAGCCTAATGGTACGGAATTATATCAATGCACAGAGAAAGAAGACTGGCTGACCATAATCCACCTTCCAAAGAAAGCACCATACCTAAATCCGAATGAAAGGAAAGTAAACCAGCAAATAAAGTCAGATGTATGTGCGAATAGATTCTATGAACATATGGAAGACCAGAAAGCTGCAGTATCAGAATATTTGGACAAACGATTTGGAAGATGGTATGACGACATTAGTTATGACACTTGACTTATCGAACCATTTTCCAGCAAACGGACTGTTCGCTTTCTCAATTGCTTCATTACAGTGCATAGAGCGTCAGCATTTATGGGACCTCCTGTTAAAAGATTGCATATTAACCTAGCATTTTGCTCATTTTTAAATGGATGTTCATTTAACCAATCACGTACGTATGGGAATGAACACGTAAGTAATACAGGACCAGTACCAGTTTGGATTCCTGTGGAATTTCGCCTTCACCATATCGTTATTTTAATCTTATATGCTTGATTTTAAGCAAAGTAAACTCATGATTGCGAGCGTCAAGATCCCATAGCAGGGATAAAGCTGCTTTGTTGCGTTTATAAGGTTCGTATTTTATTATTGTAAGAATATCATCGCGTTCCCATAATTCAGATTCCAAATAGGGGCTAATGCGCTTGGTTCTTTTCTCTTTGATTTGAGCAAATACTGGTGTTATCCAATCAGAGTTTGGTAATATTTCAATCTCATTATTCTTTTTTTGTTTGCAATTCCAAAGCCATCTAATAAAATACTTGATACGCTGTAGATAATCATTCCACGTTCTAATCCATCTTTTATCTGGATCTATCACTGAATCTTTTATTTTAGTATCTAAAAAAGCTAAGAATATGTTCCTTTTTATTTATGCTATAAAGGTCATTATTAGGACCCAAGAACTTGGCAAAATATATCATTATCTTTAGATTACCATTTTGATAGCATTCTGATGTGCCATTTGTTTTCATATATTGATGGAAATCGCGTAACAACTCGGCGTTTGTGGAGTTTGGTATTGAGGTAATGGTGTTAATTGTAGAGAGTTTCATTGGCATCGTCTAATCGACCTCCTCGCTGATGACGTATCTACATGATTTGCAGTATATGAACCCGTATAGTTAGCGGGTTCGGTGGAATTCAGAACAAATTTGACTCAATTTTTCCACCCAAAGGGAGGTGAATGACTAACCAAAGATAGTTGTAAACATTATATGGAGTCCTTTGAAATCACCAAAGCAGGCTATATTTCAGAAATATCCCTGTAGTTGAGCAGGTCACAGGAAACAAACCGGTGACTTTTATTCAATTTACAAAGGATTATGCAGGAGCTTTTAAATGAGTCCGATTACCTGCTGCTTTTAGACTTGATCTCGTATGACTTTTCTTGTTCTTCATTATATGGTGGGAGCAAAGGTAATGATGATGGTTTGCTAAGAGGATAGTCAATAATAATAACCTCCGCTAGATTATGAAACTCTTCAGGAGGTTCGGAGGCCACGGAGATTAGTTCCTGTATGTACTGGGTTGACATTATGCAAACAAAAATGATAATGTACACCTTTACGTTGCTCTTATATCTTTGAATAAATTTCTGTAAAGTTTATTGCATTCTTCTTGTTTTTCAATCTTCGTTGATGTACTACTTCCCATTGCAGCGTGTATTTTCGAGTGACATCTTCTACATTATCTGCAGAAAAGGCCAAGACATATTTGTATTCCTTTCCCCAATTTTCTTCGTTGCTTTTATTCCTAAACTGCTTAACATAGCCCCAAAAAGCATAGACCACTCGCTGCATCTCCCAGTCCCAGTTTCAACAAGCTTTAAGATTTCACCATACCTAGGAAAAGTATATTCGTAGTTACAGCTGTTGGAGCGAAAGATTTCCACTTTGCGCATCCTCCATGAGTTTCCTATTATTGTTTGAACTTGCATTGGTGCTGTTGATGATCCTACTAGTAATACTGCCACTGTTACTAACACCACCGGGACCATCGCTCCTGTTACTATGGGCATCAATGCACATTTCACAAACAGGATCTTTTGGAGTCCATTTCATAAAGTCGCCTTTGAACCACTTCAATAAAGGTACAATATTCTCATCATCTATTGTTTGTGAATACAATGTTGTCTGGTATTAATGATCTAATTATTTTTAGAATCACTGGATTCCTATACTGTTCTGTGACTCTTTTATAAAGCAAAAAAGTATCTTTTAATGGATCAGAAGTCAGGCCGAATAGAGACTGCAACCTAGCATATATTGTATACTATGAAAGAGATTGATACATAAAAATATGTAATAGCTGAAGTTTAATTATGTCATTCTTTGCAAAGAAAGATATTTCATACTAGCTTTTGGAATTGCCAGACTTAACGTTATAGCATATGCAACCATCTTCGGTTCTTGCATTTCGGAATGAAATTGGGTATTGTATATTTGATCCTTCGCTATTTGGAATTAATGCGCTGTATGGCCCATAAATTATAGATTCAGAATCTGAAGGATTATCTGACATGCCATACATAAGCTGCGATACTTCTACATGATACCTAATAGGATAAGGAAAATTACCAATCTTATTCCACCATTCTATTCCAGTAAAGTGATTTTGTCCTTCAAAAACAAATCCTTCTCCTATTTTCAATAATGATAGATCAAATCTTTCTGTTTGCTTTGTATTTCTATCCTCTAGCAGATAGCTAATGGATTGTTGCTGAGGATTCATAACAATTTGACGAAGATATGAATGGCCTACAACAGGTAGTAATCCGCTTAAAACTGGTATATGGTTTACACCATTAAATATAGCATCAAATTATTCCGTCGTTATTAAATGAGCATATCAGATTGAGCTCAGTTGGACAATGTTCTGTGTATTTAAGATTTCAAGTACATAAAGCATCCATGATTTATCCGGTATTTGGTTGCCCGTGTCCTCAATTAGTGTTATAATATCAGATACAGCAATAACTCCCCTAGAAAATGCAGGTTTGTAATTATCATTAAGAATACAACAGAAGGAACCAATCCAGAAATGCAATGCAAAATAAAGTTATGACTATATATATTTATTCTGTATTCTCACGGCACCCATTACATATAGGAACTTGCCTTCGCTACATCCGAACCTCCAGATACAATAAGGGGTAGTAAAGCAAGAATACAGGAGGTACGGAGGCTCCGGAGGTAAAATCACCTATGTAAGAGTCTATGATACTATGATAAATGGTCTCTTGTATGTGATATAGATTTCAAACCAGTAATGACATGCCATGGTGCTACTGCCGAGAGAGAGTAATAAAATATGGGCCCAGAGGGGTGTGAACCATTTTTGACATAAAGTTAGGACCCATATTTTACTCGTAATATAGTGTAGATATACAAAGCAAGCTAGAGGAGTTAGTTCATTAACAGAACGAGACAAGGTAAAAGACAACGCTATAGCACATTTATCAGATGAACTTTTAGCTTTATCTACAAGGTTACAGGAAATTGAAAGAAGGAAACAACTAGTACAATAATGACAGAAACGAGCAACGTGTATTCCGATCTAAAAATGTCTACTACTAAGGACAATAATGATATTCCTTACTATTACTGTTATTGGCCTGTAATCGCAAAGTGGAAAAATCTTGCATTTATGTAAAAGGTGTTATGAGATATATGATCCTGAACACAGATTAAAAACAGAAAAAATAGGTGATTATTAGCTTCTACAATATAAAAAATAAAGAAGTTTTTTGTCTATTTATTGTCTCTGTCTCTGTTATTTTCAATCAACACCCTTCTTGAAGAATATGTCAAAGTTTCCTGGTGTCTTGTCTTGCCATACTATATAAGATCTCTTGCGTAATTAGGAGCTATAGTCTAACACCCTACTTGTTTTAGCCGTCTTCTTAGATTGAAATGCTGTCAGACTGTATAACTCTGAAGTTCAGGAGACCGGATATTATATCAGATACGTTATTGTACTTCCTTAATCTGTTTCTAAATTTAGTACCCATTATTCCAAACTTTTTGATCTTACATATGGTATGTTCTACTATGATCCTTAGCCTAGAATGATTCTTGTTGTAAGTTCTTTCATCACATGAAAGCAATGTACCCTTTTTCTTTTTGATACGAAGTACAGACTTTACAGTGGGAAAGTCCTTTTCAATGCCAAGATAACCAAGATCAACTATGTTTTCAACTTGTGATGGAGTTATAGAATGATTGTGTTTGTAAATGTCATAATCATGTTTTCTTCCACTTCTGTGACCTGTCTTATGCAGTATCAATCCTTCACTGTTTACCATCAATTGTGTCTTGACAGTATGTTTCTTCTTTCTACCTGAATAGTAACTCTTCCTTCTTCTTTTGTTCTTAGGTCTTGGAATTTCTTGTTCTGTAGAGTCTATGAAAGCCTTGAATCCAGGAAAGTACTCTTCTACTTCATCTATAGTTCTTAATCTCCTAGTACGTTTGTATATCTTCTTTGGCAATGGAATACACTCCTTGATAAGTGGTTCCATCATTGATATATCTCTACAAACATTGCTTTGATCAAGGTCAAACAGAAATCCTGATAATGTATATGTAATGTATAATCTGTAGTATACTAGAAGCATAACGAATCTTTCTTTAACTTTAAGCTTAAATGGTCTACCAGCACCTATATCCCGTATTCTCATCCTTGATAGAAGACGTCTTCTTTCGTGCTCTTCGTAGTTATGTTCAATTTCGTTACAAATGGATTCAAATTCAGATACAGTTACTCCGGTAAATGACCTGAATATCAAAGGTTTCTTACATAATTTGCTATAGGACATCAAAGAGCTTGTCAGATAGATATCCTATGTGAAGAGGAATATAGCTCTAAGCTTCTAATTACACAAGAGATCTATAGATGTTGCCGCCACTTGAGATAATCTGCGGAACAGATGATTCTCCATTATTGTTGCTTAGGTTTTTAGTACTTCCAAATGTATCTCCTTCATTACCACTTGCTTTGAAGAATATGTCAAAGTTTCCTAGTTCCCCGTTGTCTTGCCATACAATACGTACCGCATCTGAAACTGAAGATATTTGTGCATTCCTTGAGTCTCCATCATTGTTGCTTAGGTTTTTGAGTACTTGCAAATGTAGAGCCATTATTGGTACCTAACTCTGAAGAGTATGTCAAGGTTACCTGGTGTCCTGTCTTGCCATACAATATACACATTGCTTCCATGCAGATCCATCTGTGGATTAAATGAATCTCCATCATTGTTGCTTAGGTTACTTATACTTCCAAAATTATGTTACTTAGCGATGGTAACATAATAGTATTGTTGTGAATCCAAATACTTTTTAATGTTTGCAATGATATAACAGATATTTGTAATTATTATTTATTTAAGAGTTATTGATAACATTAATTAAAAAATATTTACCATACGTGGATAACTATAGTTAGAATCATAGGACTTATAAAATATGAAATGGCAATTAGAAAAAGAGAGGGGAATAGAGTTGTTGTGTTGTTCATATAGTTCGATTATCCCCCTCTCCTTTCTTTGACCTAAATAACATTTGGATAACGTTCTGTTCGTGGTTCTGTGTTTAGAAATTATAACAAGATAAATTTTTATCTTTAATCCTTTCAAATTCTGTAGGCCTGTAATAATCAAGAGTGCAGTATCATTACCTTTTTAAGGTAATTTTGAGCAAAAACCCAAGATTGGAGCATTATTATTATTATTATTAACCAGAAAAGCTATTAAGTAATTTTGTTTTACTGGTTATGACCTTTACTAGTGTTGTTACTGGTCGGTCTGCGAAAAGACAATAGGCAAGGGGTCCGTTTTGGTTCATCTCAAAAATCCTCTTGCCTATTGGATTGTTTTTTCGCACTTCATTACTCTGATAACAGATGGTTTGCCATCATATTATGATGCTTTCATTTAAGATTTTTACACTAATACAAAATGTATTAACTATAGTTAGTATTATGGTATCAACAGTCAGTATGTTGTTTTGGAATGCCTATGTACAACGATATGTATGATAGGGTTATAGGGTGATAGGTTTTAACAAGTACAAACTCAACTATACTTACGTTAACTATAATAATAAAACAGGATTCTATAAAAACACTAGAGAAACCTCTGCTAACACATATGAGCAGCCAAACATACACCATTGGAAATGCGAAAAATATGATAACCTGTTTTGGACATCAAAAGAATTAAGGGAGCATAAACAAGAATATCATGCATACTAGTAGTAGTGACTACGGCTCTATGGATGAAGGGTTAAAGACAATTATTATTCAATTTTTTGTATAAAATTTCATTCTAAAATAACAGTAAAGAAATCAGACAAGTTATTTGAATAGAGATTATATTGAGAAAGATAGAATTTCATAAATATAGATTTCATTGAATATACACTAAATGCCGCCATTTGGTTTTAAAAAAAGGAATCAACACCATCATTTACAACAAATATAACAGATAAGGATGACCTAGATGAAATCCCCAAATCACCATATCAGCAAGTCTTATTTGGAGTTTGTAAAAAACAGCACATCGATCTTCGTATTTATAATTATAAAAGAATGTAATTTGTTACTTCTTGGAATTATATTCACCTAGCATTTCTTTTAACAATTTTATACGTCAATGTATCGTACTGCTTTTAATTATTTTTATCGGTTTATTGGTCTTGGTAATGCGTGAAACTACAAAAACTACATTGACTATTATCTTTATAGTTACATCATCGATATCACTCATACAATCAGGCGTTTTTTCTTCTTTTTCTCATTACCCTTCAATATTTCCTACTACTACTGCTGTTTATGCTTCTAAACAAAAGGATACAAATACTGGTACTTCATCATCGACCATCTCTGACAAGAAAGGAATAGCGATGTATGATTATGGGGGTAAGATTGGCAAAGTATACAATCCATTAATCATTGCACAGGGAGGACAAAAGTATTACCAAAATTACATAAATGATAGTGGTGATAAAAAGTCAAAAGAATATTTCCTAAATACTGCCAACTGGTTTGTCAAACATGCTAAAGAAAAAGAAATCGATGGTTTTCATTATTCACTTTGGGTATATGATTTTCCTTGGCCATTTTATGGGGGACTAACTCCTCTATATTCATCTGCATTGGCACAATCTTCAGGAATCAAAATTTTAATTATGGCACACAATATGACAGGAGATAAAAAGTATTTAGATGCAGCAGACAAAGCATTTGGTTCATTTTTAGTTGATTATGATAAAGGAGGAGTAATAACAAGGGAAGGGGGAAAGGAGAACTATAGTGGGTACAGTAATAATAATAATAATAATAATAATAATTCTATATTTTTACAAGAGATTGCAAAGCCGGGATATCTAAAAACATACATTCTTAACGGTCATATATTTTCACTCATTGATTTGTGGAATTATTATCAATATACACATGACGGTAATGCAGCACTTGTGTTTAATGAAGGAGTAAAATATTTGAAGGACAATTTATGGAAATATGATCAAGGTAAATGGTCTTATTATGATCAGATCGGAGATCCAGCAACTAACGGCTATCAAAAAATACACACAGAGCAATTGGCTAAGCTATTTAAAATAACAGGCGAACCAATACTAAAGAGTTACAGCGATAAATTTGCTAGGCAAATAGCAGTTGTCCGAAATATTTCTGTGCTAAATAACAATGGATCAGCTCTTGCTAAACTAGGAAAGTACAATGAATCTATTGTATTTTTTGATAAAGCTCTAGCGATAAATCCTAATAATACTGCTGCATTGAATAACAAAGGATTATCTCTTGCTAAACTAGGAAAGTACAATGAATCTATTGTATTTTTTGATAAGCTCTAGAGATAAATCCTAATTATGTCTACGCAATGAATAACAAAAATTCAGCTCTTGAAGAGTTAAGCAAGATAAGCCTGCAGTAAGCTGATTACAATGGCAAACCTTGGTATTGCATTAACCTGGATTTATGTTAATATCGGGCTGTTGACTTTGGGGGATCTGATGAGGACTTTGCTGTTGTTCCGCATACATAAATACCTTATGATATTGCTTTGATGTTGTCTTTTTGGATGTGTCAAAAATAAGCATGATTAATCCTTTTTTATAAAGGCCATTTGGAAATAGTTGTTTTGCA
>CAWGVG010000044.1:0-77817 GCA_963825865.1 uncultured Nitrososphaeraceae archaeon
GCATAGATAATCTTTCTTTTTTATTAAAAACAGAATAACATAACCCGCGCTAGAACAGCCATGCTACCATTTAGGATATCAGACAATATGCTAAATGCTTGTTCCAACTCTATCCTTCTCTTTTTAGGAGAATCTATAGCATCTATTCTTCTAATTTATCAAGATTGAATTCAGCGTGACGATAGGATCGCATAGTAGCTGCTTCTTTACTTGAACGCCAAGCTTTTGGATAGGTACTAGGTTTCATGATTATTCGTTTCATGTAAAAAGCTAGACCATTAACATTATGTTCAATCTCATCTTTGGTCATTGCTGCCTTCTGCCAGTCCAACTATTTCTCCTTTTAAGGTATATATACCAACAAGTTCACCTATTTTCAAATTTTTTGGGATTGCGACTATTCCAGGTACCGCCAGTTGGGCGCCATGACACAACGCATCAACTGCTGTATCGCGTATCATGACGCCCCGTATTCCTTCTAGACAATGTTCAATGGGTTTTATCAATCTACGGAGCTTTTTATCATCATCTTTTATTTTATATAGTTGAAACGCATCTGCTAGATCATGTAACTTTGTTAAGCTATCTTCTTCCTCCGATAGATTACTTACTCTTGTTCTACGAAGCTCTATCATTGTAGCTCCAGGACCTAAAACTTCACCAATATCATAGATTATTTTTCGTATATACGTGCCAGCTTGACACAGAATTCGCATCAATAAAAGGCGGTCATATCGTTCAGTGTTTTCAAATTCATATATGGTTCGAATACGAGTTGCCCTTTTTACAGATGATCGTTGCGGTGGCTTCTGGTATATATCTCCAGTAAATTCTTTAATCACCGACCTAATTCTTTCATCAGCAACATGAGCATGTATTCGTGCCAACGCATAGTATCCTTCGGACCAAGTAGCAATACTGAAAGCGCCTTAGTGCCTTCTCCAAGTCCCATTGGTAGCAGTCCTGTAGCACCCGGATCTAAAGTACCACTATGTCCCGCTTTTTCGATCTCCAATATCTTTTTCACCCACGCTACTACTTCATGACTGGTAGGGCCTCCAGGTTTATCAATTAAAACAAGCCCATAATCAAGTAATGATCCTATCGGTCTTTTATCAGGATAATGGCCGTAACTCTCAGCGGTAATATCATCATCTACCTTTACGAGGTTTTGTAATTGTGGAAACGTCAAGTGTATTATTATAACTCCTATTAATTACTAAACTACAAGATATTTTATCATACTCTTGGATATATCAACTAACGAATTTAGATCCAGCAAATCAGTATTAAGAGCAAAGTCAAAAACAGTAAGATCCTCACCAAAGTTGAATCCATATAACTTGTGATAGATTTTTTTATTTTCTTCATCCCTTAATTTAACAATCTTTTTTGCTTCTAAGAAACTTATATTGTCTCGACTGGCCATCCTTCTTGCTCTGTTATCTAGAGATCCCTTAAGCCAAAATTTAATTGGATCATGTACTAGCCACGGAAGGGTATAACTAGTAATCACAGCTCTCCCTATTTTTACTATTTCAACGAGCTTTTGATCTACTTCCTTATCAAAATATGAATTTAATTTTCTCTCAGCCATGAATTTTTTTGCTTGTTCTGTATCCCACCAGTCTTTCCCCGAAATTGAATATCCTTTATCACCTGCAAGCATTTTCAAAATATCACCTCCATTGTATATTTTGAAACCAAACTCTCGTGCAATCTCTGCGGCTATAGTTGTCTTTCCTACAGCAGGCCAGCCAGAAACGATTATGCTGACTTTTTTATTTTTACTCAACTCCAAGTTAAACTCACATCATATTCCCCCCTGTCAGCACTCTAACTATATTTAACGCTGCCTCATTAATTTTGTTCTCGTTATTCATAATAATCATAAAAGGAGACCCTGTTAAAATAGAACAAGACGCAACCATTACTTTTGAAATATCGAGTTCACTTTGAACATCTTTAGCAGAAATAATATCCCTGTGACGTGATATATCACTTTTTCTTCTATTAACTATTTCTTCAGGTTCTGCAACAACCATAACAATATGTGTTGGTTTTATAATATTGAGCAAACGCATTGGAAGGCCTGGATAATATCCTTCTATAGTATTGATAAAAATATGAGTGTCGACAATCACAATCTTATCTTTCAATTCTGCGATTCTTTTCGCAGCCATATCCTGTAGATGCCGCTGAATTTCGATAGATAACTTACGCAATTCATCCCTATCATTCACACCCATTTTCTTGGCTTCTTCAAACATTGCAGTTCCGAACACTACAACAGCTGTTTTATATCCTTTCTGATTTAACACTTCAGCTGCTTGGGAAATTACGCTAGTTTTTCCTACACCGGGTATTCCAACTATTATTACACGCTTATTACTATTATTATTATAATTTTCTGCCAAGAAAGCCGCCAGTTTGGGCATATGTGTGTCCATCTGCTCCTTAATGAGCAAGTTGTAATAATTTACTAGAATATCGACCATTAATAGAATTCCAATTCCAGAGCCAAAAACATTCAGCACATCGGATGCCGATGCCAAGAGACCTATGATAATTGCTCCCAAAATTGTCACTGACGGAATATACTTGTTGAGCAAAACTTCTACTGAGCCTTCCGAACGTCTAAAACCAGGTACTTGTAAGTCTGCATCCAACAAGTTCTTGGCTGCCAGACTTTGCAGATAAACCACCTAGCTCGACCCACAACCTGCCGAAAATTGTTACAATGGTAGTCAGGAATACGACGTAAGCCACAGCTCTAGCAGGGTCTTGTGCAGCGGCATCGAGACTTCTTGGTGAAGTAATATAATAGAGTATGCCACCAGTTGGAGTTTGGGGTCTACCAGGATCGAACTGAGCCAACCAGTTAAAGACAGGATTTTCATTTTGAGGATTGTAGTTAGCCCATAACATCTGTCCCATAAATACGGCATTAGCAAGCAGCGCAGATGACAAAATTACCGGAATGTTGGATGTATACAATAGTTTGATAGGGTATACAGCAGTAAATCCCCTATACTTTGTCGATACAATTGGTATATCTATATGAATACCCTGCGTGTATACCAGTATCAATAGCACTATAGAAGTTATTATTAGACCAAATATGCTTGGAAGCTGGCCTGATCTAAATAATGTATCCCCAATATGACCATTTGCAACAGAGTTAATGACGAAAGGAAAAATGCCAACTGGACCGTCTTGAGCAGGTAACGGGCTAAATATAGCCCACAGTATCCCTTGTGCCACGCCTGCCATGATAAAGAGACTAATACCAGAACCCAAACCCCAACCTTTTTGAACCAATTCGTCTAGCAACATAACGATAATACTGGATCCAACTAACTGGCCAATTAGAATCGGTATGAACTCAGGTCTTGCTACCAAATGACCATAAACACTCGTTCCATAAAGTGATCCTTCTGCTATAATTACAATAATCGTTACTATTTTGGTAGCTGATGTAAATAATGACCTATCATCAGGATTCTTGAAATTAAGTTTAAGGAGATCAGAACCTTTGAGCAACTGCATAAGCAATCCAGCTGTAACTATCGGTCCGATGCCGAGTTCTAACAAGGTGCCTTGTTGTGCTGAAAAATAACTCTAGCAAATGCGAGAAAATCGAACTTTGGATCACTAGTAACACCGTAAAGTGGAATTTGACCCATAATCAAATACGCAAAGAGAGCAATCCCACTCCAAACAAATTTCTCGGTAAGAGTTATTTTCTTTTTTGGCTTCTCAACTTGAGGGATATACCTAGATACGGTTTTTATGACTCGTCTTATTGGACTCTCATTCTCTATTGTACTCATTAGGACAATACCTCGCCACCGGCTGACTCGATTTTTTCCTTAGCAGTATTTGATACCTTGGCTACTTTAACTGTAAAAGCGCGCGCAAGTTTTCCACCCCCCAATAATTTATCGTAGCCCAATAAGGTTAGATCCAAAATAAATTTGCCATCTTCCTCAGCTCTTCCATATTTATCAAAAACGGAATCCATGTCTCGGATGTTGATCCACCTCTGGACTAGATTGCGATTAAAGGAATTGAAAGGGTCATGACCGAAGTGATCGGGTTCTTCAATCACAGTCCGGATCCAAAAGTGTTTATGTTTTCCGGCTCCTCCAATACCACCGCGGGCCCCAGCTTGCCTATGTTGACCAACCTGCCCCCAGCCACAATATCGGCTGCCTCTTTGTCTTCTACTTTTTCTAAATCTAGTAGCCATAATTATTAATGCATCCTCCTTTTTCAATTAGGTTTGAAACGTGTTTTAAATTCATGATATCACCTTAAATAAGTCTTTTGCTGCATTCATAGCATTCTCTCTACAAGGCCAATTAGCTCTTTATTTTCTCCAAGTACGCCTTTTTGAGTATACTGGGTTTTTGTTTTTCTTTTAAATCCATGACGGGGCGGATCTAACGCAAACCACGGTTTGATGTTTTTTACTTTAGAGATTGTTATTTTATTCTCCGCGATAGCTAATGCAAGCTCATCAATACTCTTGTATTCTTTTGGCAGATCAGAATTTGTAATATGCTTAAAGCCATTCTTTCTTCCTTTCTTTTCCAACAACTCTTTGACGGCATTGGCATCAACAGAGGTCCAGGCAACTATTTCCTTTATTTTTCTTAACATACCCAATGATTGCGGATTTTCTGCTATGATTGTTGCTCGGAATCTCTTATCAAGATTCAAATTATCCAACGTTGTTTTTGCCCAATATGGAATGTTTACCGTTCCCCTAATTCTAACTACCAAATATGCCATAACTAATCATCAACCAGTAATGTAGGTGCTTCTAAGAGCATTAAAAATTGCCTTTGTTGTAGATGACATTGTGCTAGTTGATCCAAATGATTTTGTCCATGCGTCCTTTAAGCCTGAAAGTTTAAGAAGGCTCTTGATGTTTTCTCCAGCAACCAAACCTAAACCGCGAGGACCCGGAATGATTTCAATGGTTACACTGCCTTCCTTTCCTCGAACTTTGAATGGAACAGAGTGAAGCTGATTACATCTGCATTCCCAACTTCCACAACCCAACTTTACAGGAATGACCTCAAGATACGCTGCGGTGGTAGCTTTGTCAATAGCAATACGCATTTGTGATGCTTTACCCATCCCCATCCCAAACCATCCTCCTTCGTTTCCTACCGCAACTAGAGCAAGAAAACGGGTCATTTCACCAGCATCAGTCTGTTTTTGAACAATACCCACATGGACGACCTGACTTTTTATATCCGGAAGTAACTGCTTAACAATTTCAAACTCTTGTATTCTCATACCATTTTCATAGACTTGATCCATCGAATTAATTTTGCCACTAGCGACCATCATACCGAGAGTTGTACGTGGTTTCCATTCTATGTGTTGTTCTTGACGCCTAGAGAATCGGCTCATTTTTACTTGTTACCTACCTTTAACAGAAGTCTCCGTTTCTCCCTTAATCTCTTTTATATTGCCTTTTCCTTTATTGGGGTCTCTTTTACGCAATACTTCTTTTTCATTAGTTTGTTTCTCTAATTCTTCCTTTTTTGTCATATCGTTTCCAGAAATCTGCATTTTAATCTTTTCGAAGTGCAATTGATAATCTTCAGGCTTCAGGCCACCTTTTAAAAGCAGAGAGAATCTTGTATTATAATTTTCTTGATCT
Organism: uncultured Nitrososphaeraceae archaeon; assembly: GCA_963825865.1. Classification (GTDB taxonomy): domain Archaea; phylum Thermoproteota; class Nitrososphaeria; order Nitrososphaerales; family Nitrososphaeraceae; genus CAWGVG01. The sequence continues at coordinate 5,681 of CAWGVG010000044.1, forward strand.
TCCTTCAGGATTTTAGCATATTTAGCGATATGTTCACCGCTTATGCGATCATCTCCGGGTAGAGATTTATCAGAAACTGGTACATTAACTCCAGCCGCAACTATTCCTTTCAAACATGCTGCCTATTCTTGTTGTAAATGGATCCTTTCCAGTATACAAGATTGCAGTATCAGTTCCATTTTCTATAGATTTTTTACCCACAAGTAGACCAGTCAGATAACATGCAGGTAAACTGTTCATCGAACCTTTCCAACCATAATTTTTAAGTTCTCTACTGTGAACAGAAGATATTACGACATCTCCACTTCTAGTAGCTTTCAAAACCTGAGATGTGACGTTCTGGTCACTGATTTTGACTGTTATAAAAGGGCTTCTGCTGATAAGTAGTGCAGCTCGTTTTCGATAATTGGTTTTATGTTGTCTATTTCTTTTAAGAGTGGGACTATAAATCATGATTAACATTCACCATTTTATTTTCATCAATTAAAAGGCAAACAATAGAAAGCACTTATAAACGTTTTAACATTTTTCGTTCTATCGATTTTTACTCTATATTTCGATTTTGATGTTATTATTGGAACGTTCAAAATCCTTTCTTGCCATCCTATTAGCTATTGACGCAGCAAAAGCACCAGCACCAATACCATTATCAATATTCACTACAGCTAGACCGAACGTACAACTCTGAAGCATGGATGCAAGAGGCAGCAATACCATCAGACCCAAATCCATAACCTACAGATGTAGGAACGCCAATGACAGGAATATTGACCATAGAAGATACAACAGATGCAAGAGCGCCTTCCATCCCTGCCACAACAACTATTGCATCAACATTTTCGTTTATCATCTCTCTTATAGCAGGAAATAGTCTGTGTATCCCTGCAATTCCAACATCATAATTTAGGATTGCTTCACAACCCATTGCCTTTGCAACTAATCGAGCCTCTTCTGCAATACCTATATCTGATGTCCCAGCGGAGAGAATACCTATTTTTGCACCAGTTTTTTTCCAGGAATGAGAGCTATCAAAGACTAAAATCGTTGTACTCCTTTTTCCAATTTCTAGATCGAGGTTTCTTTTTTTTAGTGATGTACAAAGTTTAAAAAGTTCTTCTTTCTGAATTTTGCTAACTACTACCTGTCCTCTTCTCTTTACTGTAGACAGCACTATTTGAAAAATATCGCGATGTTCTTTTCCCTTTGCAAAAATAACTTCAGGCACTTCCTTTCGAATTTCTCTGCCAACATCTAACCGTGCAAGGTTATCTCCAACATATTCTATAGAGTAGATCGAAAGCTGTCTTTGGGCTTCATCTAGAGTAAGCTGGCCCTGAGCAAATTTCTCCAAAATACTCTTTAAATCCATTCACCATTAATGGTAAAACAAAAAAGATAAAAGCTTTATTATTATAACGGGAGCCCATTTATCGCGTCTTTTACGCTGTTTATACCTTTGTTGAAAATGTCTTGTTCAGATTTATCAAGATTGAGCTCGATTATTTTCTCCACACCATTTGCACCTATTATACAGGGGACACCTATGCAGACATCATCGGTGCCATATTCACCCTCCAGTAAAGTTGATACCGGAATGACAGACTTTTTGTCTTTAATTATTGCTTCGATGATTGTTGCTACAGCATTACCTGGAGCAAAAACAGTGGCACCCTTTGTTGCGATAACTTCAGCTACGGCGTTCTTGGTATTTTCAAATATTTCTCTTGCCTTTTCTTTTGAAATAAATTCGTTAAGTGGGATACCACCAATACTTGAAAATCTAATTAAAGGTAGCATGTTCTCGCCATGTTCACTGATGACCATTGCCTGAATTGAATCCCTAGATACCTTCGTAACATCTTGAATAAAGTTTTTGAACCTGGACAGGTCGAGCATCCCCCCCATACCCATAATGCTTTTTTTTTCAATCCCTGTTGTTTTCAAAGTAAGGTAAGTCATTGGGTCTAGAGGGTTTGTTACAACAATTAATTTAGAATTCTTAGCATAGGTAGCAATTTTTGAGGCAACGTCTTTTACGATATTAGCATTTACCTTTAAAAGATCCATTCTAGTCATTCCCGGTTTTCTTCCAATACCAGCCGCTAGCACTACAAAGTCAGAATCTCTCATTTCTTCATAGTCATTTGAACCATGTGCGAAACTATCCAATCCTCTTTCGGCTAACTGGTGATTGATATCCATGGCTTCTCCTTGAGGAAGTCCTTGAATAACATCAAGAAGTAATAAATCGTCCAATTCTCTAAGGCCACAGTTTAAGGCTGCAGACGCACCAACCCTACCTGAGCCTATAATAGTAATAGTCATTTAAAAATTGACATGGCTCTATTACATATAAGTTTGCAAGTTGACGGGAGTCAATACTCAAGCGACATATCAGTTTTCTCCCAATCTTTTCTCTTTCTCAATCCATCTTTCAAATACAAACAAGAAAAAAAATGCTATAGATTTTAATTGATAATATAGAAAAACTTTATCAAATTCCAACCGAATGTCGATGTTGATAACAGAAGAGATCTTCATATCAGATAATTGGCAAAAGTAGTATTGTGATAAAGAAGATATATTGTAAATATACTAAGAGGAAATCTTATGACTTATGTTCCATATGGGATGCTAATATCGGCAATGAGAATAAAGATCGGATTAATCACTACTTGATATACTGATACAAGTAGAAGTATCATGAAGCAAATATTATATTGATACATTGAGAACCATTTTATATACATATGGCAAGAATTGCAATAATTGACTCTCAGATTACCGGCATCTCAGGCGACATGTTACTCTCAAGCCTGATAGATGCAGGTGCAAACAAAGACAAAGTTATCAATGCTATCCTTTCTTGTCAAAATTTCCTTAAAGGCAGTAAGATCATAGGCGCAGCTTTTGTCAAAACTATATCTCACGGCTTCAGTGCTATGGAATTTCAATTCAATTACAAAGATAGTTATTATGACCGCAGAGGAATGGACATGTATAGATCCCTCGCATCATGTTGTGATTCTCTCGACTTGGAACAACGTGCAAAGACATTCGCATTAGAGTCACTGAAGACAGTTATTGTAGCAGAGGCTCTTATTCACGGGGAAGAGATTAGTACAGTTCATTTACATGAGGCTTCAGGATTAGATACTTTTGCAGATCTTGTTGGCTGTGCAATGGCCCTACAAGATCTCAATCTTTTTGAATGTCGAATATTTTCAACCCAAGTCGCTATAGGAGGCGGATTCATAAAATTTTCGCATGGAATTATTCCTAATCCAAGCAATATGATCTTAGAAATTTTTAGGAATAAAACATTTACTCTTGTCGGAGGGCATGTAGACGAAGAAGTAACTACTCCAACAGGTGCTGCAATGCTTGTTAATTTAACCTCTGAAACTATCAATTATTATCCTAGTTTCACTCCAGAAAAAATTGGTTATGGTGCTGGACAAAAAAAATTCAAAGACATAGCTAATATATCGAGATTGATAATAGGCAAATCATCTTTACTTATTAAAGCAAACACAGATACAACATATATAATAGAAACAAACATTGATGATATTTCTGGCGAAATCATTGGAAACTTGATAGAGCTATTGACTGAGGCAGGTGCAAAAGATGTAACAGCAATACCAGGAATATCGAAGAAAAATAGACCAACTCATCTCATTAGAGTCATATCTGATCAAACTCAGATGAACAGTATCTTAGAGATGCTTTTTAGAGAATCTGGTTCAACAGGCATGCGAGTTCAAGAGATTCAGCGCTTTATTCTACCGAGGAGTATTGTTATGGTTCCCATCAATATTCGCGACAAGAATTTTAATATCCATGTTAAGATTGCGAAGGATACAAGTGGTAAGACAATCAACATAAAACCTGAGTTTGAAGACATCAAGTTGATTGCTTCAAGAGTAGGAATATCAGTTAAGAGAGCAATGGAACTGGCAACTGCAGAAGTTGTACAGAGGTTGGGGAGAAGTTAAAAAGTGTCTAATAAAACTACCGAAAATTTTACTAAACTAGTAAATTGGTTCTTAAAAAATGGCGATAGGGTTATTGTTGCCCTGTCAGGTGGAGTGGACAGTGCAGTTGTCGCTTTAGCAGCGAAAAAGGCACTCGGCAATAATGCTTTGTGTATTACTGCTAATTATAAAACACTTTCCTATGAGGAATTGTCCTCGGCCAAGAAGATAGCAAATGAGATCCCAATCGAACACAAAGTAATTGAATACGACGAATTAGAAAATGCTGAATTTGTAAAGAATGATGAATGGCGTTGTTACCATTGCAGAAAGGAGCTTGGGCGAGCGACTTGTATTGGAAGCAAATAAATTTGGAATAAGTCTAATTGTCGATGGCACGAATACAGATGACCTGCATGACTATAGGCCAGGAATTCAGGCTCTAAGAGAAAACAACATTAGAAGTCCTATGATAGAGATAGGAATTGATAAATCCGAAATAAGAGCAATTGCACAGCAATTTGGTCTTTCGATATATGATAAACCATCTAATGCGTGTCTTGCATCAAGAGTTCCGAGAGGTATACAAGTGACTTATGAAAAACTTAAAAAAATTGAAAAATCTGAAATTATAGTAAAGAGATTATTTAACGTTAGACAAGTCAGAGTAAGGGACCACGGGGATGTCGCAAGGATTGAAGTGGGAAGAGAAGAGATTACCAAGTTATTTGATGTTGATAAATTAGGCATACTTGACATTAAACTCAAGAAATTAGGTTTCAAATTTGTGTCAATTGATGCAACAGGATATCATACAGGAAACCTAATTACGATTTAACAATAGAAGACAAGAAAAAGGCCAGTCAATGTCATTGTTGATTTATCTATAACCCAAAAATCACATGATATCGGATTGAAGCTTCGAGGTTTAGAGTCTATATCATGGATGAGTTATTGAATGAAATAACTCTTTTGTTTGAAGAATGGTTCTAATTACACTAGATTTTTAATAATACATTTTATTTCATAGATATAAAAAATAAGGTTTGATAATAAAATCGAATGAATATGTCATATTGCAGACACATGTATACTAAAGAAACAAAAACCGTTGAATATTAAAGGGATCCTGTACCTATATTTATTACAAGTGTAGAAAAGGAGGCTGATTGAACTGTTTTAAGTTTGTCAGACACAGTAAGAATGCTTGCTTTAAAACCATATATTTGACACTACCTAACGTATTAATATTCTCAATTTCTCTATTCATTGTATGTCTAACGCATCAGTTACATCAGTTCCAGACATAGGCGATAAAGCACCAGATTTTGAATTGCCAGACATCAGTATGAAAATGCACAAGTTGAGTGAATACATAGGAAAGAAAATAGTACTTGCATTCTTTCCAGCTGCAGAATCTCCAGTTTGTAGTACAAGAAATGTGTACATTCAGAGATTCACTTGATGAATTAAAGGAGCATGGAGCTCAGGTAATAGGTATTTCAATCGATGGACCATTCGCAAACAAGATATTTACTGAAAATCGTCATTTGAACTTTCCAATATTAAGCGACTATAAACATGAGGTAATAAACAGGTATGGAATTGTGATGAAAGATCTTGCTTCATTAAAAGATTATAACGCAGCAAAACGTTCTATCTTCATAATTGATGGAAATGGAAAAGTTCAATATAGATGGGTATCAGACAACCCAATGATTGAACCCAATTATCAAGAGATCAAGCATGTAATTAAGAATTCGAAAAATTAGAAAAGTATAAAAAAAATATACTTTATTTTTTATTATTTTGTTCTGATGAATTGTAAGCATAGAACAGAATAACTTTATCCTTCTATTCTATGCTATGTGTAAATACATTTGTATGGTATGAATATATTTAGCATAGATAAACATAGCGAGTTTTAGGTGCAAAAGTATTAGAAACTGTATGCAGCACGATAATAGTGCCAGAGAATATTTTGCTCTTTATTCTATTACTGCTACAACATCATGTCTTGCAACAGTTGCACCTTCCTTTGCCCTTATTTCCTTGACATTACCATCTTTGTGAGCTTTAACCGCAACCTGCATTTTCATAGATTCTAGTATTACTAGTGCATCACCTTTCTTGACTGATGCTCCAGGTTTTGCCAAGATAGAAATCACTCTGCCTGGAATCTGGCTAGTTAAAATATTTTCTCCACCACCGGTTGTCAATGATAATGATTTTTCAAGCACCTCAGTCAGCTTAGAGTGTTTTTTTATTGTCAAAGGTTGACCGTCAATTGATATTTTTATTTCCGAACTGCTTGACTGAAGTATCTTAGCATGATGGAAGGAATGATTTAATATAAACTCTGATTCATTAGTCCCCGATTTTAACAACTTGATGATATGCTCTTTTCCGCTTATCTTTATTAGAATAGATTCGTTGCCAAATGGTACTTATTATCTCACCTTCTACCGGCTGTGCTAGATCTCCCACTTTAAATTCCATTAAATCTCACCTCTTTTTCCATTTTGACTTTTGTAATCTAGCAGAGGCTGAATTAATACCACCTCTTCCTTTCTTAATAAATTCTGATTGCAAAAGGATTGCCGAATGGCTGCAGAAGATATTTTTCTTGACTGCTCTTTTGCATCCTCATTCATTTTATCCAATAACTTGAACCTATCAATATAATCCGTGGAGAGTTCTCCCTTGATAAAATTTTGCTCATCCATTATTGTTTTATATAACGGAATTGTTGTGTTAATCCCTTCTATAGTAAATTCAGAAAGACCGTTCTTCATCCTTATCCGGGCTTCTTCAAAGTCTCTACCCCATGCAATTAGTTTTGCAACCAATGAGTCATAATATCCTGATGCAGTACATCCCGGATATAGGTATGTGTCCACTCTAATTCCAGGTCCGTAAGGTATGTTGCAGGTTGGGATTGGCCCAACAGAGGGCGTAAAGTCATAGAAAGGATCTTCAGCATTAATTCTACATTCTATAGCACACCCATGGATTTTTAGATCTTCCTGTTTGAACGGTATTTCTTCTCCTTGAGCTATCGCGATTTGTAATTTCACAAGATCAATCCCTGTCACTAGCTCGGTAACTGGATGTTCTACCTGCAGTCTCGAGTTGATCTCAATAAAGTAAAAGTTTCCTTCCTCATCGCGTAAGAATTCTGCTGTACCCGCATTAAGATAATCTACCGCTACAGCTGCCCTTACAGCTATTTCCCCCACCTTCTCTCTGACTTTTTGATCTACTACTGGTGAAGGGGACATTTCGATAAGCTTCTGATGTCTTCTCTGTATAGAACATTCGCGTTCAAACAAATGTCGCGAATTTCCATGTGAATCTATGATCAACTGGAATTCAATATGTCTAATTCTTTGAAGATACTTTTCAACAAAAAGTGCCGCTTTTCCAAAAGCAGCCTTTGATTCAGCAGATGCCATTTCAAATTCCTGTCTTAACTGCTTCTCGTCTTTGGCAAGTCTAATGCCCCTGCCTCCACCACCAAATGCAGATTTTAAGAGAACTGGATATCCTGCATTATTAGCAATATCAGCTGCCTCTTCAACATCATCAATAATACCATCACTACCAGGAACAGTTGGAACTTTTGCCTCTTTCATAACTGCCTTGCATTTCATTTTGTCCCCTGTAACTTCCATGGCCTTACTTTTTGGCCCAATAAATATGATTCCATTCCTTTCACATGTTTGTACAAAGTTTTCATTTTCAGATAGAAATCCATAGCCAGGATGAATTGCATCTGCTCCTACCGCCTTTGCAGTTTCAATGATTTTGTTCATATTGAGATAACTTTCTGACGCAGTCGCTGGCGCCAATATAATAGGCTTCGTCAGCTCTTTTGACATGAATTGCTTTAGTATCCTCATCTGAATAAACTGCGATTGATTTTATTCCTAACTCTCTGCAAGCACGTATGATTCTTAGAGCAATTTCGCCTCTATTTGCGATTAAAATGCTAGAGATTTTGTATGCCATCATATGTCACCATTCTCTATATCATATCATGCTTGACTATAAGTTCATGTTTCCATGTTTCTTCCATGGTCTAGATTCTTTCTTATTTGCTAATGCATCAAGGGCACGAATTATCATCGGTCGAGTTTCTAGAGGATCTATCACTGAGATCAATAACGCCATTTTCAGCTGCTATATATGGATTAGCAAATCTGTCACGAAATTCCTTTGCAAGTTTCTTTTTAGTCGCCACCACATCTGCAGACTGTTTCAAATCTCTTCTATGGATAATTGTAATCGCTGCTTCTGGACCAAGTACAGCTATTTCTGCTGTTGGCCACGCATAGTTTACATCAGCTCTCAGGTTCTTGCTACCCATAGCAATATACGCACCACCATATGCTTTACCAATAATGCAAGTGATCTTTGGAACTGTCGCTTCACAATATGCAAATAGTAGCTTACTACCATGCCTAATAATTCCATTGTGTTCCTGGTCGCTTCCTGGAAGATATCCTGGGGTATCTACAAGAGTTACAATAGAAATGTTAAATGCATCACAGAATCTGATAAAACGTGCGGCCTTGCTTGATGAATTTATATCCAACGCTCCAGCGAGATACATAGGTTGGTTAGCAACAATTCCTACCGATCTTCCACCCATTCTTGCAAAACCCACAACTATATTCTCTGCAAACAATTCATGAATTTCCAAAAATTCTCCGTTATCTACAATTGACTTTATTATTTCCTTGATGTCGTACCCTTGATATGGATTTTCGGGAAGAATATCTATCAGATTAGAATCAATCCTATTCGGATCATCTATACTTTCAACTAAGAGAGTTTCTTCAGTATTATTTTGTGGAATATATGACAACAACTTCTTTATTTTATCCATACAGTCATATTCATTTTTGGCTATAAAGTGTGCAACACCAGATTTTGTTGCATGTGTTTTGGCGCCTCCTAAATCTTCAAATGATACTTCTTGACTTAGCACTTCCTTTACTACTTCAGGACCAGTGACAAACATTTGACCAATGTTTTCTACCATTACAACAAAATCTGTCATTGCTGGAGAATATACTGCACCACCAGCGCATGGACCAATACTAGCAGTTATCTGTGGTATTACTCCTGATGCCATTGTATTTCTAAAAAAAATATCTCCATACCCATCAAGACTCATTACACCTTCTTGAATTCTTGCACCACCAGAGTCAAGTATACCAATAAGTGGCGCACCAACTTTCATGGCATGATCCATCACTTTAACAATCTTCCTTCCTGCCATTTCACCTAACGATCCCCCTAAAATTGTAAAGTCATATACATAAACGAAAACTTGTCTACCGTCTACTGTGCCAAATCCAGTAATTACACCATCACCATAGTATTTCTTGGTATCAGGGTCATCTCCTCTATGTGTTACATATTTGTCAATTTCTACAAAAGTACCCTCATCTAAAAGAAGATCAATTCTTTCTCTTGCAGTAAGCTTGCCTTTGGAGTGCTGGGCTACAATCTTTTCCTGGCCGCCGCCATCTTCAGCCAATTTTTTCATATTATATAACCGCTTGATTTTCTCTTCATGCATGGCTGTGCATTTTATGCCAAGGGTAGCATATATATATTAATTATAGAATATCTATTATTTGCATTTTACTAATGGCCTTTGAGCCTAGGGCTATTTATTTATTTTAATTTTTCCTACCAAAAAATTATCGTTTCATATCTGGCATACAGACACTCATATACTCGCTAATGATTATTCCCTGAGTCCAGCTCGTCCACCGCGTGCTCTACGAAAATAGTTCATTCCAAGATTATAGTTCTCAAATAGAGATTGCAATGTCTCTATTTCAGTTACGAGTATTTCGATTTTTTCCTTGTTAAATTCAGGAGCTTTTCATTAATCCATCTAATTTTTCTTTCTTTTCAGCCAACAACTTGCCTACGTTATGTTCGTATTCACTCGACATGCTCAGAAATACTGAATAATTAGATTTTATTGTGATTTAACCTTTGCTACTGGTTATAGATTTGTAATGAACTGTTGTATAGGTACGTATACATGCTTGAGAAACCGTTTTCTGATCACAGTGTGGTTCATATACGCAATTGACACATCCAGCACGTCTTCTGCATATAAAATATGACAAGATACTAGTAATAGGTGACTCAGATTTGTGTTGTATATTACATCTCATATATGTTTAATAGTTTTTGATGCTTTTGACCATAATGCGTATTCTCCAAAGGAAATTTCTTTTCCACATTCCTTGCACTTGCCTTTGTATTTTACCATGAGCATAATCCAGTCCGACGGTCGCTGGTTCATCTTTTTCCCCCTAGGTGATTCATCTCTTTCGTTAGTGCCTCGCCAGACTTTTCATCAAGATTTAAAACATTTACGAAGTCTTTTGGATCCACTTTTTTATCAATCAGTATTCGAATAAGATAAGGTAAGCATATTGAACCAAAGATACTTGTTGAAGTATGATTCTCCTGTGCCAGTTCTAATAACAAATTTTTCATAGACCTCCCTCTAACAAAAATAGGTCCCATTATTGGCCAGCTCAAACCATACTGGTTATATTTTATTCCTTTATTGCGTGAATCTTGAAATAAACCATATGCAATTATATTGTCAATATACCTTAGAAGACTCCATTGTCTATTTTCTCCAATCCGTCCCACTATAATGTCTGCTTTAGAAAGCACGTCGAGAATAGGCAGCGAGACTGTCAAGATCAATTTTTGAAGATACTATACTTGAAAATAAGGCATTGATCATATCCTTACGCCTTTCTTCAGTTGACATTCCAAAGCGTGGATCTCGATAAGATGCATCTGCTTGCAATAAAAATGCTTTTGCCTCCTCTTGGTCACCAGAAGAAAAATAACCGTTTATTGCATCTGCAATATCAATTTCAAAGGTATCTTCTCGAGTTGTCTTGTATCCTGCAAATTTTGACTGTGCGCCATTTAACAATGAGCGAACGTCTCCATGGTCTGCTATTTACAATTGAAACTTTTTGGTCTAAATCCAATTTTTTGTCCTCCTTCTTTAGAACGTAATCCAAAAAGAGCATCAGCAGCCTAGGAGGAATGGGATTGAATTCTATGACCTTACATACCTTAACCAGTTCTTTAATCTTCGTGTGACGGAGATTAGCAGCCATGATTATAGGAATAATTGGCTCCTTGATCATTCTTATAAGAAATTCCATTCCGCCAGCATCTTCTCTACTGGAAATTCCGTCAACTTCATCTAGAAATAATAACATTTTTTTTCCAAAGATACTTGCATTGTCAAACATTGGCCTCATCTGGCTTTCTAGTTCTTCTCTGTTTCTTGTGTCACTAGCATTCATTTCTATTAAATCATAATCCAATAATCGTGCTAATGCCTGTACAAGTGATGTCTTACCAACGCCTGGAGGTCCAATTAGAAGAAGAGGTTTACTGCCATTAATCCATTCAGACAGCCATTTTACCACTGCAAACCGAGAGTCTTCGTTTCCTATCATTTGTTCGACTGTGAGTGGACGGTAGACTTCAGACCACATCATATTTAATCATTATTATTTTTTTCAAAAAATAATTAACAAAAACCCATATTAATCTACTTTTTTACTAGGGCCTTTGTGTTTTTGTCAAAATTTATGAGTGCCTTTGTGTTCTTCTCAAAATAAGGAAATAAGTTACGCCTGACCATTTCATTATACCAATATTCATTATAATGACTTATTGTGAGAAGCAGAAATTCGAGAATTGGTGTAAGTTTAAAGTCTTCTGGAAGTGTATCAATCGCGATCTTTGCATCATCCCGAAAAATTTTACTCTTTTTCAATGTAAGTTCGAAACCTTTCTTTACATCTCCTGCATTAAGAGAATAGTAAAGAGGCCAAGATGGAATTTTAATTGAACCATTCTTTAAAGCATCTTCAATTTCGTTCCCGCAACCAACACATTCACCTGCCTTAGCCATACCTAAGTGGAATATTTCACCTAATGGCTTATGATTTAATGCCATATTTCTCCCAGCACAGCCCATTACTGCACGGTATTTCTTGTAGCATCCAATCATATTTTCATCAGAGATTGATTCGGGCTTCATTTTCAACTTGGAATCAATATACTGTCCGATTCTTGCATCCTTGAATCCTTCTTCAAATGCTTTTAAGACAAGATCTCCACCTTGAGAAATTTTTTGTCTTGCAATTTCTAGGATGTATGGACTCATCAGTTTGTAATCGTCAAGATATTCAAGATCTTCATCTCTGTCAATAATTCTATCCATCGGTTCACTTAAGTCAATTGCAATAATATGACCATCGATGATTGCATTTTTCATTTCAATTGGAATATTTTCGTTTAAATATTCTGAGGCACCGTCAAATAAAGCAGTGAAAACCGGAAATGTCATCTTGACAAAATTAGAATTTAATATTCTTCCTACTCGATCCGCAAGTATTTCAGGTTTTGAGAGTCTTAATTTGACATCATTTATCTTCTGGTCATCTAAATCAAATTCGGATGATCCCACCTCCTCTATAAATTTTTTCAGTGTGACAGACGGATTAGCATCAGTAGTAATATTTTCATGCAATGAAAGAAGGAACCTCTTTGTAAACTCTGGAAATTCTTGCTCCATCTTTTGCTTGTATTTATCATATTGCTTATAGCCTGTTTCTCGAAGTAGTATCTGTTTTAGGATATTCTTGCCGGATCTAGTGCTCATTAAACCAAACTTTGTAAAGACAGATTCGTCCTTGCTACTCATGGTATATGACTTTGAGTAACATATCTCATTATTTAACTATTCATATCAAGAAATATATATATAAATTAATTTTAAGATTACATTCAGGCGTTTTATAAAAAATATTTATCTGATAAAAAATAGTGGATGGGTACCATCAAATAAAGAGCAGAAGAAAAAGATACTCTCAACGCGAAGCCATTGCAATACGTTCTTGCTCATTCTTTTTCTTTACAGCATGGCTTGCCATATCATTATTGGATGCCAAAATGATCTCTCTCAGCTAGCACCTCCTCAATTGCATGAGGGTTAGAATATGTAGATTCTTTTACACCTTGAGCCATAAATCGAAGTGCAAGGTCCACTCTTCGCAATGGTGCAACATCTACTGACACATGATAAACAACGCCACCATAAACTATACGAGTTGTATCTTCATTGGGAGAAGAGTTCTCGATTGCCCTCACAAGCAATTCTACTGGATTCTTACCTGTTTCTAGATGAATAATGTCAAATGCAGTTCTAACTACATTAAATACTCTCATCTTTTTGCCGCCCATTCTGCCAGTATTCTTTGCATATTTCTTACCAAAATGCATCATATCGTTGGCCAATCTTTCGATAATGTTCACTTCAGCCTTTTTAAATCTGTGATGTTCATGTCTTCCAAAGGTAATTGGGATTACAACTGATGGTTTTAAGGAAATTACCTTTTGCAGTCCTAGATCACTTACTTCAATTTTACTAGTATCCCATTTATTGAACAATAAAATATTTACATGTTCCTTGCCGCTCATTTAGTTCATCTCCTCGGTTTTTCCTTTCTGCCATAAACAAGCTCTTTAAGTGATACACCATTTACTTTGAAAACTTGCCACCTAACACCAGGTATATCACCCATAGCTCCCCCCATTGATCCTCCAATACCCTCTAATATCACCTCATCGTGTTCGTCGACGAAGTTTAGAGCACCATCCCGTGGAAGGAAAGCCGTAACCGATTTACCATTTTTTATTAACTGTACTCTGACACATTTTCTAACGGCAGAATTGGGCTGTTTTGATTCGATACCTACCTTTTCTAACACAATGGCTCTTGCTTGAGGCGCGCCTTCTAACGGGTTAGCTTTTTTATCAAGCATCAGCATTCTTCTCTTGTAATACTTGTTTGCCCATCTGGCCCGATTCCTTTTTGTTCTAATAACGCGGCCAGCGAATAATCCTAATGGAGATTTTGCCATTCATATATTCAACTCATTGCTATTATTTGGAGTTTGTTCTTCGCTTATTATAAGTACATTGGATATTTGGAAGTATCGCTTTGCAAGCAGCCTTGCCTTTTCAGCGTTTCTACCCTCTCGGCCTACCACTATACCCTTTTTCTTGGCATCTACAATAACAACAGCCTGCTTTGTGCCGTCCATTCTTTCATTGATTTTTACTTGGTTAATCATATCGGAGTTTAGAGTATTGCAGATAAACTCAGAAGCATCGTCAGAATATTCAACAAGCTCGACTTTTTTTGCCACAACGTTTTGTAATTGCTTGATTGTCGCTCCACCCTTACCAATTGCAAGACCCATTTGACCTTTATTGACAATAAAAATTACTCTTTCCATCTTCTCGTCTACAATACAGTCTCTTGCTGTGGCACTGGTAATACTTTGAAACAGAGATATTAAGCGTAGTTCGTCAGAAGTTAATTTAATCTTCTCAGTCATACTCTACAACCTCTAAAATAGTAACAGTAATCTGAATTTGGTAACATCAAACGACAATTCATGCTGATTGATGAAGTCCAATTTAAGTCTTCATGCCAAAGATTTTGTTGTAGAAATAAGTTTTAACCTCATTGCATTATTATAATCACAATTGATTGAACTAATATCTCTGCCTTTTTCTTGCCATAGTTGTCGAATATACTATCATCACGGTCCAACTACATAAGTGAAATCATAATATACGAACCTTTGCATGACGAGCATGAATACAAAAATTGGTTTAACTTTTGCAAAGCATAATAAATTCACCTTTTACCTCATCATTAAACATTAGCGCTTCCTCTGAAAGGAATGCTTTAATATATTAATAAACAAAATAATCTTTTGATTTTTTATAGAACCATTTAGTCATCAATGATCTAGTTCTTAGCGATACTAAAAATGAAATCAAAGAAGATCATTCATAGTATTTGATCAGTGTGAGAATTGTCACGAATCTCTATTATTTTTCATATACAAAATTTCAATTTAGGTTTTCTTTTCTTTATCTGAAAATATTGAGTTAATTGCTGCATCCGTGCCACTCTTTAGTGCGATTACACTAATTCTAAAAGGCTTATTACACAATTTACCTAGTTGTAAAGAATTACCGTTAAACTGGTAAAGAGGAACACTCGATGATTTAGCTAGTTCTTCCAAATGTAAGCGATTTTTAGAATCAAGAGAATTTGAAAGTATTATAAGTTTTGAACCTTTTACAGACTGTAATACTTCTTTTGTTCCGCTCTTGTATTTGTGAGCGGACACTGCATCCTTAACTACTTTCTCGATTGCCTTCGCCATTTTGTTCCTTCACCATCATGTATAGATCTACCATTCCGGTCCCGACAGGCACAGTAGCACCAACTATAACGTTTTCTGTTACACCTCTTAATGTTTCAACCTGTCCTTCCAGAGATGCCCTAGCAATAGTTGGAACTGTAATTTCGAATGCCGCTCGTGCCAGAACTGATGTCTTAGTTCCTGCAATACCGTGTCTACCAATCTGTTGTAGATATCCCTTTGATGTCATAAGATCTGCTACAAGCATAATGTGTCTTGTATCGACTTCAAGACCCTGCTCTTCTAGCGTGTTTATAATCTCCTTTACAAGCGCCGTACGTGCGGCTTCAATTCCAAGCGTCTGCCATATTTCATAAACATTATTTGTTGTGACTCTAGATGTATCGACTCCCTCAATTGCCACCACTTTCGCAAGATTGGATCCTGCAGTTTGAATAACCCATTCCTCATCCTGTTTTACGATAGTAACCCTTTCAATGTCAGGTACCCCTTTAACCCTCGTATTTAGCAGTTTATTTTTTAATGTCAAAAGTGTCTGCGCGTCTGGCTCGTCAGGAGCAGTTATCTTAATAAAAAGCCTTTTTTCATTCATAGCAATTTCATACTTCTTCTTTGAACCTTTTAGCACTTCGTAAGCCTCTCGTAGTTCACAACCTCGTTCTATAAGTTTAGATTCAGACAGGTGAAATGTAAGTATACCACTATAGTCTGTATCTGTCTTTTCAACCAAGTCACTCACTCTTGTAAAAATAATTTCCCTTGCAACTTCAAGCGCTTTTTCTCGTGATATCATATGAGATTTGTCAAGATATATGTCCATAGTAGGCGTAACGGGTTTCTTTCTAGCATCTACCAATTCAATTAGCCTAGGAAGACCTAAGGTAACATTTCTCTCCTTTACTCCCGCAAAGTGGAATGTTCTAAGCGTCATTTGAGTGCCAGGTTCACCAATAGACTGAGCCGTCACAACTCCCACCGCTTCTCCAGGCTCTGCCAATGCCCTTTCAATGAGGTCAAGGGTCTTTTTCAACACTTTCTCAATTCCTTCTTTGCTTAATCTGTTCTCAAACAGAGCTTTTTCCAAATTATTCTTAAGTCTAGGGTTAAGATTCTCAGCATATTTAGCAATGATATCCTTAATATCATGTTCTGTTGCTTTTCTACCTTCATCAACTATGGATTCACTTTCGATTAATCTGGAAATGTTAACTGCCTCACCATGATCGCTTTTTGCGGGGTCAATTCCATCCTCGCCATAAACATACTGAAAAATGTTTCCATGAGGATCTCGTACAGTTTGATCATATTCTATTTTCAGATGCTCAAGGGCATTTATCAATCTTCTCTGCATATAACCAGATTGCTGTGTTCTGACTGCAGTATCTACCAAACCTTCTCTACCACCCATCGCATGGAAAAAGAATTCTAATGGACTCAGCCCATCCCGATAATTCGACTTTATAAAACCTTTTGCATCAGGATTAGTGTCATTCTTTTTGAAATGTGGGAGAGATCTATTGTGATATCCTTTATCAATTCTCTTTCCTCTTATAGATTGCTGACCCAGTGCAGCAGTCATTTGGCCAATGTTAAGAGTAGAACCTCTGGCACCAGTAGACGCCATGATCACACCAGAGTTATCGTCAGGAAATGCTCTATCTGCAGTTTTGCCTGCTCTATCTCTTGCTCTTGATAGTTCATTGACTACATATAGTTCTAATGCTTCATCTGGAGCAAGGCCCCTAGTTAGAGGGAGCGTTCCATCATTATATTGCTGAATCAGCTCATGAACCTTTTCGTAGGCTTTCTGGATAACATCGCTGATCTCCAATCTTGTCTCCTCGTTCAGCCACAGGTCAGAATAACCGTAACTAAATCCTATATGTGTGATATATGTCTTTAGCATGGTAAGTATTGAATCCAGGAATTTTCTTGCTGTGTCGTTACCATAATCTTTTGCAATTCTGTGCAGAACACTATCTGGCTCTTCTGCACCGATTGATGCCTTGTCAATAACTCCACTGATCAGTTCTCCATTTTTGATAACAACATCTTTTCCTTCACGCTTTGTGGCTTTGTTCCACTTCGAAGTAATTATGAAGTTAAAGTCCTTTGGAAAGAAGAGTGAGAAAAGCTCTTTACCCGAATATATTCTCATTCCATCCTTGTTCAATTTTGGTTCTGGAAGGGCTCCATTGTAGCCTCCAATAAGAGCTAGGTTTGCAAATTCTTCTTTCGTTAATGTTGTCTCGTCCCTAGTTAGAATGAAGGCTCCTGTGATAAAGTCTCTTATCCCGCCAATGATAGGTCCACCGTACCTTGGAGAGATCAGTTGATCTTGAACTCTCATCAAGAAGAGCAGCTTCTGCCCTCGCCTCTTCACTTTGTGGAACATGTAAGTTCATTTCATCTCCATCGAAATCGGCGTTGTATGGCGGACAAACTGCAGGATGCAATCTAAAAGTACGATAGGGTAGAACCTCTAACATAGTGAGCCATAATCGACATTCTATGCAGAGAAGGCTGTCTGTTAAAAATTACAATATCTCCATCCGACAGATGCCTTTCTACCATATAGCCAAGTCGCAAGTGAATCTGCGATTATCTTTCTGTCGCTGACATAATCAAGCCTAATCTTGACACCATCGGGTCTGATAATATAGTTAGCCCCAGGATATGTGTTGGGACCATTAATGACTAATTTCTTTAATCTTTCAAGGTTCCAATCTGAACACTGTTTCTGGAATAGTGAGTTTCTTTGCAACATCTACAGGTACTCCCACATTCGAAATTGTAAGATTAGGGTCTGGCGAAATCACAGTTCTACTTGAAAAGTCTACTCTTTTACCTGAAAGCGAACCTCTGAATCTACCCTCTTTTCCCTTCAACCTCTGAGTAAGAGTCTTAAGCGGCCTACCAGATCTGTGATGAGCTTGGGGAATTCCTGAAACTTCGTTGTCAAAGTATGTTGTAACATGATATTGTAATAAGTCTACCAAATCCTGGACAATAAGTGGTGGAGTTCCTGCCTCTTTGCTTTCTTTCAGTCTTTGGTTGACTCTTATGATGTCTACAAGTTTGTGTGTCAGATCATCTTCTGATCTTATTCCAGTTTCCAGAATAATAGAAGGTCGCACTGTAACTGGCGGTACTGGCAAAACCTGCAATACAAACCATTCAGGCCTAGCCGTACTCGGATCATAACCTAAAAGCGTCAGGTCATCGTCAGAAATATGGACAAGTCTTTCTCTTATAGTAATCGGAAGTAGTCTGTTTTCACCAGCATCAGTTTTCTCTACAAAAATTGTTGGTTTTGTGAAAATCAAATCATATTGATCTTTCTGGCAATGAGGACAAATTTTTACCTTTTTTGCCTTTTCAATAATATCGTCCTTGACATTTTCTAATGTAATTACTGCGTATGCCGCCTTACTATCTCTGAGGGCCTTGTATTTAGCAAGATCTTCAGGCTTTAATTTGATTCTATTACATGATCTACAGGTGATTAAAAGGAGTTTGTGAATATCATCAACAAAAGCAATATGTAATACTGGCTCTGCTAATTCAATATGTCCAAAGTGACCAGGACATTTTGCAGACGTATTACCACATGTAGCACATTTCTGACCTGGCTCTAATGTTCCAAGCCGGTTGTCCATCAGTCCACCTTGCACTGGCATACCATCTTCATCATATGTTTCTGGAGCGGTTATCTCAGCTACACTAAACTTACGAACTTCTACTGGAGACCATACACTAAACCTTATCCCACCAAGGATTTTTACTGATTCTTCCAATTTCTTACACTGCTCCTATTATCTGCTATACCTTCTCCTTAGCAAGCAAACGGGGAGCCACATTAAGGCTCATCATTTCTTGCAATAACAGTTTGAAAGCGTATGCAATTACTACAGAAGAAATCTTTCCCTTATCCCCACACACCCTACAGATATATCTTCGCAGTTTCACATCATAATAAGACAAAAGCCACAACGTTCACAGACATTTACTTCAGCCTTGTCAGACTCTTCAAGCAATCTGTCCTTGAGCATCATTGATGCACCATATGCGATAAGGCAATCCCTCTCCATTTCTCCAAACCTAAGACCGCCCCCTCGCGCCCTACCTTCCGTTGGTTGTTTTGTAAGCATTTGGACTTGGCCTCTTGCTCTACTATGAATCTTATCTGCTACCATATGATGCAGTTTTTGATAGTAAACAACACCAATATATACATCAGCAGGAAACTTCTTTCCAGTCCTGCCGTCATACATAACTTCTTTGCCAGTATATTTGAAGCCATATTGTTCCATGACACCCTTAATATCATCTAATTTCTCGCCAAGAAATGCAGAGCCATCAACAATTCTGCCCCACAATGAAGCAGCTTTTCCTCCCAAAGACTCCATAAACTGTCCTACAGTCATCCGTGATGGAAATGCATGAGGATTTATCATAATGTCTGGAACAATACCATCTTCAGTATATGGCAGGTCTTCTTGGCTTACCAGCATACCAACAACACCTTTCTGTCCATGTCGTGAGGCAAATTTGTCACCGATTTCAGGAATGCGCATGTCACGAACTCTGATCTTGTACATCTTGCCTCCTTCTACAGACTGAGTCATGATAACAGTGTCAACGACGCCGTTTTCTGATGGCCTGACACCAACCGAAGTATCTCTTCTGTATGGACCCTTGACCTCAAATTCTTTATATTCTTCCATAAATCTAGGAGGAGATGTTCTGCCGATCAAAATATCTCCACCCGTCACCACTGCCTCGTGCATTATTGCGCCGTCCTGCTCTAGCAAACGGTAGGCTTTTTCTCCTCTGTAAGCCCCTGATGTTGGCATCTGAGGCTGGAAGTTCAAAGTTATCTTTCATTCCACCAGGGTATTGTTTTGCTTCTGCTTCATAAACCCTATAAAAGAATGTTCTGCCAAGCCCTCTATCAACTGATGATTTGTTGAATACTACAGCATCTTCAATATTGTAGCCTTCAAATGGTAGAACGGCAACGACACAATTCTGTCCCGTTGGACGGTCATCAAGACCTAAGTAGATTAATTGCCTTAGTGCTCACCATAGGTGTCTGAGGGTATAGCATAAAGTGCTGCCTGACGTATGTGCTTGCATTCATCAATGGCGTTGAAAAGCCAAGACTTTGCTTTGCCATCGCACTTTCATAGGTATTTCTTGGTGATTGATTGTGCTCAGGATAAGGAATGATTGAAGCTCCGACACCCAAGAATAGCAGATGGAAATATTTCCAGATGAGTGTGCTAGTATTCTCTATCTTTTTTGGATCAATTGCAACATAGCAGTTCTCTTCTTCGTTTGCATCTACTAGCTCGATCATGCCCATATAGAGCAGATCATTCCATGAAAGGAACTTTTTTGACTATCTTTTCAATTATCTCGTCCGTTACAAGTGCCTTAGCCATCTCTTAACTACTGCAAGTGGTCTCAGCACTCTGCCAGCGTTGCAGCTAATGTAAAGGCGCTTTGTAGCATTAGCGTTCATTGATGAAGTAAAGGTATATGCCGACATGAGGATGAATTTTGCCCGACCTCGCCTCATTGACTTAAGCGTGTTTGCTAGATGTTGCCATCCTCTCAATATAACCTATTAATCGGCCGTCAACAAACACCCTAGTGCCTGATCTTCCTCATTTATCATTGTCGTCGTCAACATGCCCTGGATTCCAAGTTCATACAACTTTTCTATAATTTCGGCAGATGAGACGTTGACTGAAATTATAGCGGAAAGCGCAAGATTCTTGACAAGTCCGCAGTTGGAGCCTTCAGGAGTTTCTGCTGGACATATTCTGCCAAAGTGAGTAGCATGTAAGTCCCTTGCCTCAAAATTAGGCTGGCTTCTACTAAGTGGAGACTGGATCCTTCGCAAATGCGAAATAGTTGACATATAGTTTGTTCTATCAAGCAGCTGTGTGACGCCTACTCTCCCCCTGCCCCAGTTACCTGTTGCAATGGCGTTATTCAGTTTATCTGACACAATGCCAGGTCTGACAGCCGCAGCGACAGCATTGATACCACGTTTTTGGCCTGAGCGCTCCAGCTGATACTTCATATCGCGTATCAAATTGCGAAAGGCAGTCCGGAACAGGTCTGCAAGCATCTGGCCTGCAAACTTGATCACTTTGTTGCCATAATGGTCTTTATCATCAGCATCTATCCAGCCAAGCTTGAGTTCAATTAGTTTGCAGGCTGCTTCGCCCAAGAACAGGGCTTTTTCATGCCTGTTGTCAGGATTCTTGCCAAGGTGTGGCAAAAGACCCCAGTCAAGCAATGTTTCGGCATCGCTTGATTTGGAATTCTTCAAGCATGCCTGGTGCAATTCTCTTGCTGATATATACAATTGCATCCCTGCTTCTGCTCACATCTCCTGCTTTCTCAAATGAAGGCTCAAGCTCATCTTGAATGATTTCATTGAGCGAAACGGAGTCAGCGATATCTTTGTCAGATTCAAGACCCAGAGCCCTTATTAGCGTTATAAGTGGAATATCTACTGGCGAGCCTGGGATCTTGGTTACTATTGAGCCATCTGGGCGCATTATCAGCTCTAGCTTTGCTCTATAGCCCACAATTGAGGAATAGACTTTGGCCTTGTACAGCAGAGTGCCCGTGGCTTCTTCGGCATCAACAATTATTTTATTATATGAAAGATCTTCAAGCCCTACGATCACACGCTCTGAGCCGTTAATGATAAAGTATCCACCGGGGTCCCGGGCGTCTTCGCCAAATTCGACGAGCTTGGACTCAGGCAGGTTGTGCAGAATGCAAGTATTGGACTTCACCATCACAGGCATGTCGCCTATATGGATAAAGCGCGATTCCAGAATCTTGCCGTCTTCTACTACACTACATTCCAGCATCACCGGCGACGCATAGGTCAAGTTACGGAGCCTTGCTTCCATCGGGGCAACATGTGTTATCGAGCCATCAAGCTCCATTATTCTAGGCTGCTGGAGTTTGATCTTCCCCAGTTTGATCTTGTAAGGATATTCTGCAGTTTCTATTTCAATTTCGCCTACTTCGTCGATTATACTTTGGAGCCCCCGCTCCATGAATTCGTTATAAGAGTTCAGGTGCTGCCTTGCAACTCCTTCCCTTCGTAAAATATCATTGATAATCGGCCACATCTCGATAGAATTCTCTATCATTGTAGACTCAACCCTCTACGACGTAACGGTAATATACACTTTCACCTGCGGTTGGGCTCTTTCTAGTTATTTTAATAATATCACCGGGCCTAACATCTAAGTCTTCGAGCGCCTTGTCGCTTTTCATAACGTATGGAAGCTGGCTTGGCTTGGCGTTGTACTTTTTTAGAATCTCTTCTGCCTGGTCCTTGGGCAGGATTTCGTGTTTTGGCTGGTAAATATGATTAGTTATCTTGACTATCTTTTTTTCAATAGACAACTTTATTATAATCTCACCAATCATTTTGTTACGAGATAACTTTTGCCGGTCAAACCCTCACTTATTATGTAGAAGAACGAGCATATATAAAATTCCAACCATCCCAAAATATCAAAGATGTTCTTTAATAAACATTTCGATGTATGTGAATTATATCGTCTATCAAAATGGTTAAATTTTATTGATATTTACTGCCAACTTCAAACATATTCCTTACTTACTGCTTTATATTATTGTCAATTATTTTTTATTTAACATTGATTCCAGCTATTATCTATATTATACTTGAAATACCACCTCCGTATTTTGAAAGGTATTGTAATCATAGTTCCACAGTGGTCATAATTGCTATCATAAATTATGTTCAAACAGATCGAGGTTGTAATAAAAATAGTTATACTAGACAAATTCATTCTGAATATATAGAAGGTTACACATGAGTCTTTTTTTTACAATGTTTATGATGTTTATTAAGATTGAGCTATCCTGCATGCTTATAGATCTATATTTTGATTGTGGGGCAGAATTGAGCAGGTAATAAACTGCTCAATGACGACTGCGATAATATTAAACAAATTCAATAATAGGTCTTTTTTAATTAATTTTAATTCAAAACATATTTTCCATTTTAGAGTTAGGAAGTTAGTCATATCTCTTTATGGAGCAGAACGCCAAAAAGATAAATAGCAATATAAACAAAGCAGGTCAGGTGTTCGTCAAGGGTATGAATTACAAAGCTTATACACTAATTGTAATACTATCGGTATCAATTGCACTGATTGGTGCTAATGCTGCATTAATAAGAGGAGCATTTTCTCAAACTAATTTGGTGACTGTAAAGACAGACAAGGCAGAATATCAAAAGGGCAACTTGATCATAATTTCAGGAAAAGTTGAAACTCTAAGAGCAGGAGCTGAAGAGCCACTTTTGGTTCAGGTTTTCAATCCAGCAGGTGCGAGCGTACAGAGCGGATTTAGTTAACATAGCCGCCAATGGATCATATAATGATAAGTTGAACATTGGAGGTCAACTTGGAATAAACGGGCGAATACAGAGTTGTAGTGACATACGACAAGGCAAATGAACAAAGTTTATTTCATTTTGTATCAACTACTGCACCACACAACGGCAATAACACATACAATCTAAATATTAATGGTAAAGCCTACCCACTCGCTTATCAGATCACAGGTGCAGGTAATAAACTCAATAGCATTACCGCACAACTTGACAATACAACGCTGCTCCTAAACACATGTAGCCCAATCAAACGGAAAATTGACAATTGAACTTCCAAGAAATGTAATAGACTCTAAAAAACAGGGTAACACTGACGAGCCTTATGCAGTCTGGGAAGATGGTCAACCTCAATCTGCTGACGAAATAAATACAAAAAATAATTCACAGGCAAGGACATTGGCAATTGACTTTGATAAAGGTAATGGCCAAATCGAAATTGCGGGTAATAAAATAGTGCCTGTGACCACAACTCAAGCTGGAGCTAGTGGTAACAGTAACTCATCCATTACTGCTGCGCATGCGGTTGGTCTTAATAATACAATTAATCTTAAATTTGATGGTAAAGCCTACCCGCTCGCTTATCAGATCACCGGTGCCGGTAATAAACTCAGTAATGTAAGTGCACAGAGAGATAATACAACGCTGCTCCTAAACACTGGTAGCCCAATCAAACGGAAAATTGACAATTGAACTTCCAAGAAATGTAATAGACTCTAAAAAACAGGGTAACACTGACGAGCCTTATGCAGTCTGGGAAGATGGTCAACCTCAATCTGCTGACGAAATAAATACAAAAAATAATTCACAGGCAAGGACATTGGCAATTGACTTTGATAAAGGTAATGGCCAAATCGAAATTGCTGGTACTAAAATGACACCGGAATTTGGTACAATCGCTATAATCATACCCGCCATAGCAATAATAGGAATCATCATAGCTGGTGTCAAATACAAGCAATTTAGTTTTCGGCCAAGGCAGTAACTTTTGCTTCCTTGTCCTGCCATAATGAAATTTATGCATGAAGTAATGGCACCTGAAGATGTTGAGACGGTCCTTGACTTTATAGCTTATTGATTATGGCATGCTTTTCCGCTTCACAAATATCTTTTGTTCAATGGTTCTGGCAGAAATGGGAAGCCGTTATGCTCGAAATAATTAAAAGACTTTTGGGGGCAACAAAATGTTTCGGGTGAAAGTCTTCACCGGTTGTTGGAAAACAGATTTGCTACAGCTGAACTGTATGGTAAGCTAGCCAATATAGATGCTGACTTATCAAAAGAAGCGCTCAAGAACACAGGTACACTCAAGAAGATGACAGGTGGAGATTACATACCTGCAGAGGAAAAGTTTCCACCTGCATTTAAATTTGTCATGCTAAATTGCTTTTTTCCGCTAATGAGATCCCACAGTATTTTATGCTCAAATATGGCATTCCATTGGTAGTAAAGAAAAGTATGGAATCTTAAGACAGTTGAGGCAACTCGACTACACAGCAGTTGACCCTCTGCAAATCTTTGGAATTTCTTACCAGCACCTTTGATGCGCAATATAGCGCATAAGGTTTCAATCTCAGTCGGTTTCTAACACTTCATTTTTAGGAAAAAAGTCTCCTATCTTAGGAGGTTGAAGCATTAACACGAACTGAAGTACGTCTAGCTAATGGTTCAGATTCTATAACCGTGCCTCGCTATAACAAATGGATTGTATAAGTGTGGCATTTCGGAGTGGATGCACTAGATTAATATGCAAAGAAGGAATTCCATGTTACTTTCGAAGAAGGCATCTCAGACCTGTATATGATTTATACTAAACGTATGAAAGATGGCAAGAGTATAGTTAGAGTATAACGACAGACAAATCTATGACTGAGTGCTAAAGAAGCCACAGTTAATCGGGATGCAAATGTACATTGTACAAGTCGCTAAGTTGTACTCATTATCTGTGGATTCCAATACGAGGAGCGAATCCTGTATTCCTACCATACGAGTTGCCATTACTGTATCTTTCTTTACCAAGACATGACTTGGATATTGAAGACGTAACGCATGAAGGACTTAATTACTTGAGGCTTCAAATCCTGCTGCCACTTTTTAGAACTCTGGTTATTTATAATTGAATTATGTTTGTTCATCTGTTTGTTTGATTTTTCGGCTCCATTCATCACCCCCGATATATTTACCAAAGATATTTTCAACTCTCAGGGTAAGAAGATCGTCAACTAATTTTCAGCAACGCCAGGTGCAAAAAAATGACAAGTGAGTGGCTTCAATGGTTCAGTTACAGCCAATAACGCTTAATATAAAGTCTTGAACTTAATCTTATTCTAATGTTTTTAGGAAGCGGAATAAATCATCTTTAGCCCTTTTTCCTGAAGCTAACACTCTTTGTACTCATTTGGTATACCCAGTTTCAAAAGCTCTGCTCCTCACTTTATCATTGATTATGCTCTGTTGCATAATTCATTAGGATTTTAGGTTATGCAAACCGTTAGCTAGGTCATTCGATTGAACATGTTATACAGAGACTGCCTTTAGGAGGATTCTCTTTTACCATGTGAGGAAACTTTCTAGCTGTTACATGTTCACCAAATGTTCTTTTAATGGAAGAGAATGCTGTTTCTGCTATCCACCTGTACCCATAGCTCACGCTACGCTTCCATTTTTTGAGGTTTGTCTGTTGTTGTCTTACTACAGACATATTCCTAGCATGACAGTTAGTTGACTTGACCTTGGAATTACTTCTTGTCTTTATACCAGGCTTAATGTGGTTCTTTGATAGGTATCTAAAATTGTTATTGCTGTCGTACATACCATCTGCTAATATACCCTTCAGATTATTATTTTCAGAAGCATTGTCTACTAACTTCTTTAGCATCTTACCATCATGTACCTCTTCACTTGTTACCTCCAGAGATACAATTCTTTTCTTCTCGATATCAACTGCTATGTGTATCTTTAGATATCCTTTTCTGACATGCCATTTGTGGTGCATCCATTCCCCTCGATTAGCTACCTTAATGCCGGTGCTGTCTAAAGCAATGACAATATCATTTCCTAATTTTTCATCGATTTTAATCTCTAGCCTGTTTATACGTCTATTAATGGTGCACTATAATGTGGTGTGTTTGATACTTCTTTACTTGCATGAGCTATGACTACACCCTGTGTTTGTCTATATGGTAGATGGAAATATGCTCTCATGTAACCTAGAAGCTGAATAAATGAATTTGGGTAGCAGTAGGGCTCACCAACCTTACCAAGGTTCATTTGACATAATTCATGATCCCATCGATCAAGTACATCAAAATCCAAGAGTACTTGACCACGCCTAACTAGTGATTCATTATAGCAAGGCCAGTCAACCATACCAGAATAATTAATACTAGCAAGCTAAATGGTGAGTGGTCAAATAAGTATCACTTACAAGATGATTAATCATGCAACAAAGCAATTGATTATACATTGTGGTATCAGGTCGATTCACCGTCAAATTGATGGAGAATCTTCATCGTCATTCTGTTTTTTAGAGGATGCCTCTATTTCTAACTTGTTCGATGTTGATTGTGATTGTGTCATGTTTCTTTTTAAAATGAGTACAAGTGCAATAGATATAGCAGAAATTAATGCAGCTGTTAGAAATATCAGGTTATAAGATATTGGTGAAGGAAAAGAGGTGCTGCCACTACTAACTCCTTTTGCAAACACCTGATGGGTTTGCATGTATATTGCTGCAATAGCTGGTCCAATTGAGCTTCCAATTAGCACGAGTACGACTGACATCCCAAGTGATACTCCACTAAATTGTAGTGGAGTGTATTCCATTGTGATATTAAATGCACCCACTTGTATCAATGAGATTCCACCGGCTACTATTGCTAGATTTATTGCAATCATAAATTCTGTTGAGTGGAACATAAAGAGGCTGAAAAAACCAATGGTCATAATGATAGTTCCTGCTATAGTTGGGATGAAATTACCTATCTTGGATACAATGAAACCAGAAGAAGGAGCGAATACCAAAAACACGATCATGAATGGTAGTTGAACCATTGCACTCGCTACGGCATCTCCGCCAAATCCAAACGGAAGAGGACTTCTTACTAATATTGGTGTAGTCTGATATGCCATGAACATAGTCATTCCAAAAATCAAGATAAGGATATTTGCAGGAAGAAGTACTTTATGTCTCATTAAACTGAGCTCAATTAATGGCGATGATGCTCTTCTCTCTATAATAACAAATAAGACTAATGATCCGACGGACAACAAGGCTAATGACACGATTATAACCTGTGTAGAATGTGCGCCGACGTTACTACTACTATTACCATTTCCAATATATGTAAGCGTTAGTAAAAAGGAGGCTATCGTAACAGCCAAAGTTATGGCTCCTTTTACATCAAGGTTTTGCCTTCCGCTATTATTAGCACCAACCCCGCATGGGTCTGGAGAAGACACTCTACTGGACTCGGTATTGGCATCTGCTTGCGTCAAATTTCCTTCTTCTTTTTCTACACCCCCAGTCCTCTTGTTATCACCATGAATTAACCTATTGATTACTATCCAAAGGCTAATAGCAACTGGCACTATCAAAAGAAATGTAGCATGCCAGCCAAAGCTTTGGATTATACTTCCACCTACTGCTAATCCCACTACCGATCCTGCAGCAAACATTGAGCTGAATACTCCTACACCTATTGCAAGCTTCTCCTTTGGCAACTGGTCTCTTATAATTCCAAAAGCTATTGGAAACATGGATATACCTATACCTTGAATAACTCTTGCAGCAAGTAGAAAAGATATGTTCGTTGAGAATCCTCCAGCAAAAATTCCTATGATATAAATTATCAATATTATCGCTACCATTTTCTTCCGTCCGTAGATGTCAGATAACTTTCCGGCAATGGGAGTAGCGACAGCACCTGAGATAAGATATGCTGTGAGTATCCAAGACAATGTACTATACGAAATATCGAAATCCTGGATGATGTCACGAATAGCGGGTAATAACATCGTCTCACCGTACATTGTAATTAGAATGGTGGATCCTAGAATCGCAAGTGTAATCCATGCAGACGTTGTAATTTTTTTAGAAGTTTCTAGCGACTCTGATTTTGAGTAAGTTGATGACTCTGGTCGTCGTTGGTTCTCTTTGTGTGCTTTGCTATTGTGAACCCTCTCGTCTTTGTTTAAATCATCCATCATAATCACTTACTTTTGGATTAAATGAGATAATATATAATAGCACATTTTATAAATAGCGTTCCATGTTCCAAAATAAGAAATATAATCAAGAAAAACATGCCACAGAAATTACTCTATTGAGTTCAAATGAAAACGTCATGGTAACAGGTGGTAGCAGAGTGGTAACAGGTGGTAGCAGGCAGCTTTATCATTCTTTTTTATTGTATATTTATTATATACATTTAGATATATGGTATTAACAAGACAGGAAGGAGAAAAGACTTGTTAGACCTCTACAATCAAGGAAAAAACACACGTGAAATATCTGAAGAGGCTAGAATGTCATTTAATCTCAAAAGTTCCTAGATGATTTGGCTAAAGAAAGTCTACCTATGATGTATTCTACCTCATTAGAGGGTATAAAACAAATTCTTAAAGAATGTTGGAATGTATATGAATCGTTAGATGAGTCAATAAACTATTTTCAAAGATTAGCAGCTCTAAGGAAAAGAATACATTTTCCCGCAGTTCAAGATAATAGATATCTTACGTCTCATTCCTTCTCTGCGTTGGTCCAAATGTGTCTCCTATTCTTCTGAATATTTCTATTCCCCACTCCCAATTATAACCTGCGAGCCCTACAATCATTCCACATCCTTAGAGCTCTGACTTTTGTGCACTACTTATACCTATCAATCCTATAATAGTTCGATTCAAACTCCCATAAATCTATCAACAAGCATTTCACAAACTATTTTCTCTTAGAAGAGTGCCTTACTTTTATAATTTTTGTATATTGTTTCCTTATCGCTTTCCCATACTAGGGTTGAAAATAAATGAGCATAACGTTCAAGAAATTACCTATGTTCACTTAGATCTTTAGATGCGTCCCAGAATATAAAAAGAGGACAAATGAGACATTAAATACTGTAAAGCCAAAAGTAAAGGCAGACAAAAATTCTAGGTGTTTGAATTAAACCATAAAGGAATAAAAGAGATTAATAATAAAAGAAATATGGACCAGTCCATGGCATTAGCCTGCTTTCATAATAATAACAAATTTGATAATAAAGATAGATCTAAAAATAAATATTTGGTTGGTTGGTTGATTGATTTGTCGATTGAATGTCTGCTAGATAATGCTATCTATGGTCTTACAGTAGTAATAAATAAAGTTCCCTAAAATTAAGCAACATGAAGCTTGTTGTATCTACTACCGAATTAAAGGCCTTATCTAATAAATATAAAAAGAATTTACTTATAATAGATACCAGACCATTTTCAGATTATACAGTTGGCCATATTCCAAATGCCATTAACATAGACCTGATGCAGTTTCACTGGCTTGACACTACCAAAGTAGGCATTGCACAATTTAACAAACAGATGAAGATTCTTATTTCAAATATTGGTATCACAAGAAGCAAGTTTGTAGTCTTTTACGACAATGTCTCAGGACCTTCTGCAGCTAGAGGAGTTTGGTTATTGCTTTATTTCTCACACAATAAAGTTGCAATGCTCAACGGAGGATTTGAGAAATGGAAGAAAATAGGTCGTGAAGTAGAAACAATGAGCAATCAATTTATTCATTCCAATTTTGAAGGTAGACCTAATTCTAAAATACTTGCAGATTTTAAGGAAGTAAAATCAGCAGTACATAAGAAGAATGTGAAAGTCATAATCGACACGCGTTCTAAATCGGAGTATAATGGTTCTACCGTACGAGGTGCGAGAGCTGGACACATACCTACAGCAATAAATATCGACTGGAATAATAATATTGAAAATGATATTTTCAAACAGCGTATAAAGATAAGACAAATATATTCACATATTCCAAAGCACAGAGAGGTTATAACGTATTGCCAAGGAGGATACAGAGCCGCTAACACCTTTGTTGTTTTGAAAATGCTTGGGTATGAAAATGTTAAAATGTACCTGGGTTCATGGGGAGAATGGGGTAATAAATTAGAGTTACCTGTTGAAAAATGAAACAATATAGGGGGAGACACTTATCATTATAGATAAATGTCTGTCTACCTACCCAGTAGCTTTGTCAGATTAGCTCTTCTTCACGAAAATCAGAATAACGATAAGGATTAAAAAATTAATTACGGCGAAGCAATATAGTTAAGGATTTGTCTCCTCAATTAGCTTCTTTACAGTATCTATATTGAGGTCAAGCTGCTCAGCAATCATTTCCTCTGCAATACCCGATGCATGAAGATTCCTTAATATTTCCTTCTTTTCAGTATTTATAATATTGGAGGGAGGATAAAGAGAGAGCTGCGATTCTACTAATGTAATATAGTATAATACTTTCTTGGCTAAATCTTCTACATTCGTGGCGCTATCTGCAGAGAATACAAGTATGTGTTCGTTAACTGGTATACTAAATAACTTTACTTTATCGTAAGCATAAACAACGTATCTTAATTCGCCTAATGATGATGCAAACATTTGCCTTAGGTCAACAATATAAGCAGATTGAGCTAAACTCCTATCAGCTTTTCCTCCCGTTAAATATTCCTCAACGCCTTCTCTTATACCTCCTCCATATAAATGGCCTGACCTTTCTATTACCCCGGCAAATCTAATTTTGGAATCGAGAGCTAATATATTCCTTGAAAATTCCTCTGCCTTCATAATATATAGCATCATAAGCGATATAGAACATATATACTTATTTTGGTTGTTATTTTTTATTATGCTATATCTAAAGTTTAAATTCATTTTTATCGCTCTTAGTAGTGTTTTTCTTTACCAGGTCGTCTTTTGTATTTTTAGTGATTAATGTACTATCAATACCAATATCTGTCTATTTTTGTATGACAGCCTCATACTCTCGTTCAATAGCTTTTAACAGGAATGCTCCATTAATCCTTCCTTTTGATTTTAGGATCGAGGTAATTGATATACCTCCAGCTCCTACACCTTCTTTTACAAAACCTTTTGCAAATGCCTGTAAACCAGGTTTGCTAGATTTAATCATATGCAGGTCTAATGCAAAAATTGGAACATCCTTTATAAGATCGACAAGATTGGATGATCGATCTCCTGTAATATAAGAGGTGGTTCCAATACATATATTATCTAGAGACCGTTGAAACGATTTTAAAATAAGAATTACCGTAGACATTTGTGTTCCACCAGCAAGCATAACTCTACCACCAGAACTAATTACTCCGTCAGCCAGACCTGCAACAGAAGGTATCATAGGGTCTCCAAATAACGAGATTGCCTTGAATGGATCATCTTTTAATCCTCCAAAACAAATTTCCGCCTTTTTCATACCCTCGGTGACGATTCTGTTTTTAAGGGAGTGAGGGTTTTTTGGCATGCTACTACTCAATTTAAATTTGGCATCAACTCCAAGAGCAATTAAAACTCCTAATGCAGTCGTTGTGCCACCAGGAATACTCTCACCTATCACGATTAAATCATTACTTTTTGCAAGTTGTTTCCCAAGTATAACTCCGTAATCAAATGCCTTTCTAACATGATTAATATCAACCGCTCTGCCAAATTTGATATTTTTACCAGGTTCAAGACCAAATGAAACATATGGGATAAAAGGTTTAATTTTTGAACCCGCGTCAACTATAAGAAATGGAATATCTGTTAATTGCAAGGCAGTCCGAGTAATGATTGCAGGAGTTGGCTTTCCATCCGGAGTGACTGGAATATTATTGATACATTTGCAATGACCATAATAAAGAAATTCAGAATCTGCAGCCGAAGTGAATTTTACGAGATTCGGATTTGCACCTGCAATGGTAATTCCAGGAATTTCACATGGGTTTCGGTATGAGATATGACACAAATAAAAATGGGATTTGTAGTTGAAAATTTATTTAGTAGAGAGGAAGAAGATTGATTTAAGCGTATTATGTCGCTATATTCTTCTTCATGCAACTACTAGCCATCACTTACCATAAAGCTAAGAAAATCTTGTATTGACCTTGACTGCATCACGTAGTTCGTTTTCTTTTCATGACCTATAGTAGATGTCGGATGTGGTCCGTAGTCATGACCTGGATAAACAATAAGCGATTCATCAAGTTTTGCAATTTTATCAAATAAACTGTGATAAATTTCTTTAGGATCGCTTCCTGCAAGGTCTACCCTTCCACAATTTCCTACAAATAAAGTATCCCCAGTAAATACCAGATTATCATCGACAATAAGGCACATGCTATCTTTAGAGTGTCCTGGTGTATGCAATATTCTTAGAGGGATTTTTCCTATCTTAATAATGTCACCTTCGGATACAGAGATTTGTTTGTTATCTATTGAATTTCTATGCTGAACAATTTTACCACCAGTGACTTTGGCCACTTGCTCATTACCAAGAGTATGATCAAAATGAGTATGCGTATTGATGACGTATTTTGTTTTCCAGTCATTTTTCTTTAAAATGCCAAAAATTTTTTCTAAATCCCATGATGGATCAATGATAGCAGCTTCACCCATTTCCTCATCGGCTATAATGTATGTAAAGTTAGCCATATGACCCACAGGAATTTGGAGAACTTTCATCGCTATATTACACTATTCCTCTTTCGGCTTCAAGCGGGATCCCTATATGTTCTATATTGATTTTTCCACAGTATTTTCTGTTATTCAGTAGCCCTACCTTCATCCTATGGAAAGTAACTGTAGCATTAGCTTTTACACTCATATGATGAACTTTGCCGGTGTTAGGATCAAGTCCAGAAGGAACATCTACTGATACAACGTAAGCCCCCGATTTGTTTATCAGTTCAATAGAAGATGCATGGAGCTCACGAATTTCTCCTTTTATCCCAGTTCCAAATATCCCATCGATAATTATGTCGGCTTTAACAATTTTCTTTTTAATTTTGTCATTCAATTTATTACCAGAGATTAGTTCTATCGAATCCATCTTTTCAATAATTTCCCAGTTGATCCTTGCTTCTTCACTTGCTATATTAGTTGGAAATCCCAATAAAATTATGGTCAAATTAATACCACAATAACCTGCCAAATGTCTGGAAGCAACAAATGCATCTCCACCATTATTGCCTATGCCACACATAGCAACAATTTTCTTTCCCTTTAATTTGCGCTTAAACTTTGCAATTATAAAATCAGCAATTCCATGCCCTGCATTTTCCATCATATAGATTCGTCGCATTCCAATCAGATTATGCCCGTTATCCTCTATCTTGTACATTTGCTCTGAAGTAATAGCCTTCTCTTTCATCCGCTTATTCGTCAACCGATGACAGCAATGTAACATAAAAGCGCTACTAAATATTCTTTTTTATGCGATTTTTTTTGAAGAAGCAAATTCCGTGTTGTGAGTTCTTACGACTTTTTGAAAAGGCATCATATAATCTTGTAGATTTAACCTTACAGAATTATTTCCATGAATAGCGAAAGTTTTGCCATCGTAGGTACATTTTACAATGGGTATATCTTCCATATTATCAAAAATATCTGCAACTTTATAATATTCGATTAATTTCCGTTGTTCGTAAACAACTTGACCTTTTCTCCTATATCTTTTTTTTCTCATAAACTTAAACGCTAATATAAAATGTCTCGTTTTGTAAAAGCTAAACATGTTTCTGATTATCAAACTACGCTTTATTTGATCTTGGGGGACGTATAGAACATCACCTGTTCCTGATTTTGCTTCTATGGATAGCAAGATAGCTTGTACATTGTTGACAGCAATTATATCAGGCAATCCAGTGCTAGAACCACCTAATCGTCTGGCATTCCATACTCCATTATTTAACCTTTGAACTAAAGTATGCTCAAAGCTATAGCCTCTGCTTCTACGAATATTACTCAATTAAACCATCCTCACAATACATATCCTCAAATTTTGTGCTATTGATGTTGTTGAACAATAAAGATAAAAGAATGGTTGCATATAATTTGATCTATCTTCAAGATAAACAAGGCATAACTACATAGTAAGGGTGTGCAAGCCTGAATGTTTCTTAATTCATCTCTTATCGGATATTCTATTGACACTCTTTAATACACGATTACAAGGATTTTTACTATAAGATAGCAAAGTCTTTATTAAAATCTAAACAACGTGTATCACTGTTGCTTAACAGTGTTCAAAGCTCATTAGATGAGATTAATGATGATCTGAAGAATATAGAAGAACGGCGAGAAAAATTAATCAAAGGAACCCGTGACGTAATTATGCTATGTAGCAAATCGATTGTAGCATTACACCATAATGAAATGGAAGAAGCACAAAATAAAATGCGTCAAGCAAAGATTATGCTTGATGAATTCAGGCAGTATTCCAAGGCTGGTTTATACAAGTATATTGTAATAGCCGAACAGGAACTTGTAGAGGCGTATGGACTAAGGTCTATTGTGCAGGAATCATGTATACCTAGTATGAAAGAATTGAATGTATCAGGTTCCTCTTATATCACAGGGTTGTTGGACTGCATAGGGGAGATAAAGCGTATGATATACGATCGGATGAAGATCAGGAAAAGCAGACGACGCAGTAAAGTTGTTCGCGTTGATGCAAGATATTCATAGCGCCGTATATCCATTTGCAGTTTATGATCATTTAGTCCCGGGTATGAGAAGAAAATTGGATATTGCAAAAATGCTAATAGAAGATATTAGAGCTGTAGTTACAGAAGAAGCTAGAAGAGAAGTAATGATAAAAGCAATTGACGGTTTAGAAAAGAAACTTCAGAGAAGTTATTGATGAATTTTCGACTTTTTTTATTAATGGGGTCAAGTCGCTCTGACAGCCCTTCTAAATTTTGGAAAGCATTACTGAACACATATATTGTCTTATAGAAGCATTATTAGCCAACCTTTCAATATTAAAGAACACAAATCTGCATGTCCAGACTTTCAAACAAATCATTAGCAGCAACATTAGCAACATCCAAAGATGAAGATTTTGAAATACAAAGGAGGATACTTTCGCAACTGAAGGTTTTTTTACCCTCTTTGATAGATCTTGGATTTCATAGAGTATTTACTGCATTTACAAGCCTAGTTACAAGAGTATTGAGATCAGTTTGCACCCTTTGATTTCGGTAGGTAAATTAGAATATGTTTTAAGTAGAGATGGTACTTGAAGGGGGAACTCTAGGAATTTTTCGTACGTAAAAAACTGATAATCCAAATGAAACCTCATATTACATGTGAATTGCAAAATGCAAAAACGTGGATAAAGAAAGAGTTCATCCAGTTATGATTAATTGCCATGTTAGTTTAGCGGCAGGGTGAATGAGAATGTTGCTCCTTTACCATCTGTATTGTTCTCGGCCCATATTCTGCCACCAAGAGCTTCTATAATACTTTTAGAAATAAATAATCCAAGTCCAGTACCTTGATAAGATTTTCCAACAAACTTTGAAAAGAGATTAGGTAATACCTCTGGGTCTATCCCTTCGCCGGTATCTTTTACACTAACAATAAGCTCTTTACTATGGCCATTTTCTTCTATCTCAGTAATGATCGATATAGTTCCTTCATTTGTAAACTTTATAGCATTACCTACCAGATTAGATATCACTTGAATTATCTTCTCTTTATCTGCTTCTATAATGAGGGTACTATCTTGAATTAGCAGCTGCTTCTTCTTCTGCTGCTGCTGAGATTGTTGTTCTTCTTTCTCCCTCCTTTGCCTGTTTTTTATTAAATCCATACACTAGTTTTATGTTCCTGTTAGAGTTTTTAATCTGATTTCTGTAATCATCAGCAACATTCGATATCACTTCATTTAAATTGAAATGTTCTTTGTTGAGTTTTAATGAGGCACCTTCTATTTTTGTAACATCCAGTATGTCTTGAGAAAGCCTCTGCAGCCTTTTTGCATTCCTAAGTATAATGTTTACTAACTGGCGGCTTTCATTATCCTTTATTTTGCTGAGAAGAATATCAGATAATCCAATAATGGGTTGTATAGGAGTGCGTAGCTCATGTGCTGCCACGTTAATAAATTCTTGTTGTGCTTTATCATGGATCTTTAACCGTTCATTTGCTGACGACAATTGTTCATTTGCACTCTCAAGTTCTTTTGCTCTTCTTTTTACTTCTTCATTTAGAGCTGCTCCATTTGGCAAGAAATACAATTAAGATTGCAATAGCAGCAGTAGTACCAGCAATTAATGAGAACATCTTTACCCTTTCTGCAAAAAGAACATCATTAATCTGCGAATAAATCTCTGCAGTAGGTGCGACTATCCGAATAAAGTA
The DNA here is from genome assembly GCA_963825865.1 of uncultured Nitrososphaeraceae archaeon. Lineage (GTDB taxonomy): Archaea > Thermoproteota > Nitrososphaeria > Nitrososphaerales > Nitrososphaeraceae > CAWGVG01. Next base: position 42,856 of record CAWGVG010000044.1, read on the forward strand.
TGTTGGTTTATCATTTACAAATATTGGGTATCCTGTAGTCAATCTTTCACCTTTTCCATAGTCATAGATTGCATATCCTGCTTTCCCTGACGATAGATTGCGGACAAAATCATTTAAGACTTTATTATGTTTGATAAATTGCTGTACATAATCTCCAAAAAAGTTCTTTCCTATCAAACTCTTGCTTGCAGCAGTAGTCAGGACGGTGGCATTCTTATCATAAGCCACTAAGTACTTCGAACTAGAATTATGAACGTTTCCATATTGCGATAAGAAACTTTCAATAGGTATAAGGGTACCAATCAATCCCATATATTGTCCATTTTCCAGATTTGTTACAGGATAACCCACAGCTATTCTATAGTTGCCATCCAATCCAACAAAACCATTGGAAAACGTGAATGTTTTTGAGGCTATTGTTTCTTTCACCCATGGTCTTGAAGCAATATTTGTTCCTGCAAAGCTTTGTTGTCCTTTTGCGGCTAGACCAATTGTTTCGAAGCCTTTTTTATCTGCAATTACAAGCCTATCAATAATATTATTATTGCTAAGATGAACGTATGTTTCTTCTGCTAACTTTTTTATTTTATTACTAGATAAATCGCCTTGCTGTAAGTATATAGAATTTGCTAAACCATGAAGGTTATCTACAACTAGGCTCAGATCCGTGCCAATATGTCTTGACAAAGCCTCTGTGTCTTTTAGCTGGTTTTGCAGTTGTTGTTCAAATACGCTTTTTCTGACGTTCTGCTCAGTTATGTTTTCAAGATAAAAGAATATACCATAAGATATGGTAATAATTAAAACTATGGAAATAACAGCCAATATCTTTGCTTTTCCAGCAAATGGATTCGCATATTTCTTATGTTGCAAATTATGACAGTACATATTAGATTAGGCTAATTTTTAAACTTGGAGGGCTCGTGATAACGCAGCGAGCTGACAACCAGATACAGATAATGTATGCCGAAGAATACAAGAGGCCTGACTTTAACCAGATGCTATCTACAGTATGGGACCTCTTTACGATGTTCGGCAAAATAAACAAAATATACATTGATGGTTCCACCCATCATTTATTCGTGTTTAAAATATAGATAGGCGAAGACGAAGAGTATGAGTAAAGGAAGCAAAGAGTAGAAAACAAAATTACGAGTTTAGCATGGATGTCGTTCCCGTAAGCTTTTCAACCGAGCACAAGTACATGTCGGGGAACTGCAAAATGTTTTTGGAGAGGGATGGAAGACATATTGCAATCAATCCAAAGTTTGACAAGATTATAACGTCGCTAAGAACAGCAGTAGAAAACGAAGGAGGTACTGGACAAGGACGCTACATCATACGATGGCGTATTTGATGCCTTCAGGCTGGCGATGCATCATACTCTATGGCTAGAACCTGTTTATTAGCGCGATAGATTGTAGCAGACATTGATCCCGCATTGGCATCAGTAGATCCGCTGTTGGTCATCTCCCATATAATGTGCAAAGTGGAGCTTGTGATGCAATAGTAGTATTTTATACATTTTACTTATTATAGTTTAACTTGAATGAGTTATCTCTTTAGTAGATTAATGACTAACTATACATGATTTGGTATTCTGAATAGTTATACGAAATATGTAAGTCACCAATAATAACAATCATCGGCAGTAACTTACTCACTCAAGTCAAATATACAGTGGCATTCTAAAGATTGGTAACGTATGAACGATTCAAAACCTCTATCGGCAGTTATAGTTGCTATCTTACTGGTAGTAACATTAGTAGCAGCAGTAGTAGGCGGAGCAGCAGGAACATTAGCAGCAGCAACAGCATCTGCATCTAACGACGACAATAACAACAACATCAACAGTCGTTTAGGATGTTTCACGACTTTTCTTAAAAAAGAGGAGATAGGCTTGCTTTTGAATAATTTATGGGGCGTGGCTACTATTGCAGATTTGCCTGCACAGCTTGATAGCGGCCAACAAAATCCGGACGTAGTTCTTAAAATTCTGTTGAACATGCCAATAGAACAACCTAGGCTGAATGGGTTAATAGTGTGTCTACAAGACACAGGAATAGTCTTTGCATAATAATAAAATCACTCTATATAATGATTTTTTGAGTATCTGAATAGTTCGATAGACAAGCACCCGGGGTAGCTTTATCTATTGAGTACTCTAATAAATTTGGATGTGGTCTTCCAAATGCATTGGTATCAAAACTTCTTAATCCAGATCTGACAGTCAGTACAGTAGCTTAGTTATTTGAGACATGGGCATAATTCATTTCTATATTTTTAATCTATCATTTAGTGCTCGCATTAACTACATAACATGTGTTTGATTGATTTTGGTCGTTGACTAGGTCTGGTTTTATAATTGTAGTAGACAAGGATCTGATACAGTAGTGACTGACAGAAGTACCTATTCCAGCAGCCTTCTGATAGCCTCTTACCGGTAATGGGTCTATTCTAAAAATAGATTTAATATGTTCTATTAGTGGTTCTATCGATTTACTTCTCCAAGAGTAAATAGCCTGTCCTAACTCAGATTCATAGAATTGTATCAGCTCTAGTCTATTCTTTGGGGTATTTTTGTACCTTTGTACTGGACATACCAGTTCAAATCCTCTTTTAGGTACTCAAATCATATAGTTTATTGTCGTCATACCCAGAATCACCTATCATGAAACATGTTTCTAGGAACAGAGATGATGATGATGATGATATCATAGGATTGTACATTTGATTATCCTGTACATTAGCAGTTGTAAAATCTGCTGCTAAAGGTACTATGGTAGAACCAGTACTTGATATCAAATGTAGTTTGTAACCAAATATCCAACCTCTGGTATGACTGAATCCCCACCTGGCATCTGTATCTATACCTGAACGTGGTACTATTCCTTTATCCATAGATGATTTGTGCCAAACATGTCCTCTGGCTTTGAGCAATGTCACTATCTATTGCAACAATATAAGGGTCTATTATCTTCCCATTTACTAATAGACTAGTCATAGTAGCAATCCTTTCCTTGATGTCTATGGATATGGTCTTAAGACGTCTGTCAAATGTTCGTCTATCTGGTATTTGGGTAAGACCACATCTTTTCATTATCTTCTTATTGTAAGGGTAATCCATTCCTAGGAATTCATGTAATGCGTTGTTAGAATCCATTCTAAACCACAATCTGACTATGAAACATCGTAGTATGACAGTAGAAGAATAGACGTATGGTCTACCTCTTTTTTTCATCTTTTGTGATTCTGGCCATGGTATCAAGCCTATCAAATACAGAATACCAATAAGGATGGATTCTGAACTATCATGTGCTGTCCTTTGAGGATGTTTTATTATATGTCATCACAAATTCAGACATCCAAAGGATAGCTTTAGCCTAATTCATCAATATATATTTGCAAAAAATAGAGCTGGATTTATGTCCAATCGTCAGTTATTTATTAGTTAAAAAATGGAACTAGTAACGATACTACTTAATTCAATTACTTGAACTTTGCAAATGCTTCAGCCAAAAAACCATTCAAAGTCTTTTGCCACTGTGGAAATCCATCAGGAGCATCTGGATAATTATAATAATGTTCTACGAGTTTTCTATTCATTTTGGCTGTAAACTTTAGATCTTCTGCTAACTTTTGGTTAAGTTTACCCATTATAAACATACCTAATTTATCTACGGTACTAAATTCGGGGTGTTCACCCTTTGTAATTTTATCAATATCCATTTTTGAAAGAAAATGTTTCATGCCATAGTTGATCTGTTCGTTTGTCAATCTCTGCAACATCCTGCGAAATACTTCGAGTCCTGCCGTCTTGTAACCATAGTCATTAATAAAATTCTTATTGTATTTCCATAAACCTCTCTCTGTATTATCATCTGCTTGAATTGCTTCCACAGCAACTTTTCCAGCAATAGTAGCTGCAATAATTGCAGGCCCGATTCCACCAGCATCAAGTGGTTTTGGCATCCATGCAGAATCTCCTACAAGCATGTATCCATTTGCAACCATACAGTCATTCTGTCTTCTTACCGAAACCTGCCATATCCCCCAGGCGTTACCTTCGTCCATTTCACCATCAGCAATTTTCGGATTGGCGATCACAGTATTGGCTTCTACATATTCGTCGATTAGTCTTTTCAAATCTCTATGGGCGCCCATTTCTTTGTTGATAGCATCAAATGCTTTTTGCTGCACTCCAAGACCAATGTTAACCTTATTCCTTCCCTTTGGAAATACCCAACCATATCCGCCAGGTGCAAGTTTTTGGTCTAAATGGATAATACAATAATCTGGATCAAAGTATGTTTTGTCTTCCTTTGCAATGTCAAAAGTGTAAATATATCTACCAGTGCCTTCCAGATCATTCCTATCAATTCTCCTTTGAATAAATGACTTTAATGGAAGGCTAGTTCTTAGAACGGAGGTAACACCAGTACAATCTATAACCAGCTTGGCTGTCTTTTTAAATGCAGATTTGTTACCAAGTTCGTTGCCTTCTACGCCAATTACAGTATTGTTTTCTACGATTAGTGAGCGTAGAGAGATCCGATCTCTTACTTCAACTCCGACTTTTAACGCATCCTTCATCTGTTTTTGGGGTAATAATCTTCTATTGAGAATGTACCCTTCTCCATCAAAAGGTATGGCAGATTCATGATCTGGCGAGTATGCGATAACACCTTTTACAGGATGCTCAATTTCAGGAAACTGCCATTTGATATCAATTCGATCTGACATGTAGTCAACAGTATCCTTTCCTACTGCATCACCACACACCCATCCCGTAATAGTTTTTTTACCCACAACAGATAATGGATTTCTATCAACAACAAGAATTCGAAGCGATTGTTTTGAATAATATGCTGCGGAAGATGCCACAATCATTCCTGCAAGGCCTCCGCCCGCCACGATAATATCGTAATCTTCTTTATTTGAGGACATTCGACTGACAGGCCCTGAAATGTCTAAACTCTATTTAAAGTTAAAATTATCGTACAATTTATAAAGCAATGCCAATTTCTGCCTTAAAACCTAGCGAACCCCCATAGGAAAACTTGCTACTAAAATACACAAAATTCAGCAATATATATAGACAGATATAGATACAGATATTTGTTCAAAAGATGTTAAAGAAATATCGCAAATATCCTACCGCTCAATGCTATAGACGATACTTTAAGATAATAGTTAAACTGATAGAGTGATTTCTCTTCTGATTGAATTGCATTACATGTTATGCTATTGATAGCAAAGATCAACATCTTTAAATGAGTAACTCTTTTAGTTTAGGTGTTTCTTATTCTCCTGTTGTTATGAGTTACTACTGCAAGAATAATAATCAATATGCCCATTAATGATTATAGAGGCGATTAACAATTAAAAAGAAGATGGCGTATCCATAATCAAAATTTTTTATTAATAATACTATAATAATTCGCTCCATCAGCAATGGATTCATATTTACTTTACGGTAACCGATTTGGCTAGATTGCGAGGGTAATCAGGATCTGCATTTTTCTTGAGTGCTAAATAGTATGCTAGGATCTGCAATGGAATAACTTCAACTAGGGGATAGAATGGATCTCTGACTTGTGGTATTTTGATAAAGTGATCGTAGATATCATTCTTTTTATCTGAAATTCCAATTATGGTAGCACCTCTAGCTTTGATTTCATGAGCACTAGAGATTGTATCGTTGAACGTTGCATCTGATGGATTGATTACTATGACACTCGTGTTCTTATCTATTAATGCTAGCGGTCCATGTTTTAATTCACCAGCTGCAATGCCTTCTGCATGGATGTATGCTAGTTCCTTTATTTTCAACGCCCCTTCGAGGGCAATGGCATAGTGTAATGACCTTCCCAAAATATAGATGTCTTTCACATCTTCTAGTGAATCTGCTATTTTTGATATATCGCTTTCTGTAGCAAGCAAGAGATCCATTGCTGTCATAAGGTCATGTTTGTTTAGCGCGATTCCCATACAACCATTACACAATCTATCCGTAATATTGTAAAGAACTGAAAGCTGTCCGGTAAAACTTTTTGTTGCTGCAACTCCAATTTCAGGCCCGCAATTTACACTAAGAAATGAATCGCTAATCCTAGATAGGGATGAAGTCGGAATATTGACAATTGAAAGTATCTTTGCTCCCATTTGTTTAGCTGTTTTAGCAGATTGCAAAACATCAGCTGTTTCTCCACTTTGAGAAATCGCAATTAACGCAGAATTACTGTCAATAGGATCAAGCGAGTATTGGAACTCGCTTGACATAATAGTTTCAGATCGAATTCTGGCAAATTTGGCAAAGATATGTTTCGCAATTAACGCAGAGTGATAACTTGTCCCACTTCCTGTAACGTATATGCTTTTTGCGGTTGACAGAATATTGCAAAATCTTTGCATACTATCCTCATCCTGATTTCCTGCTTCAATCATTGTACGACTTTGTTCGTGAATTTCTTTCAAAGTATGGTGCGTATATTTACCCTTATCTGCTGGAGCTAGTTCCCAAGCTACCTGCGTAATAGGACGTTTAATAGAAGAACCCTCAAAGTCAAATAACTCTAATTTTTCTTCATCAATAATAGCAATGTCCTTGTTGTCAAGGAAGATAGCTTTGTCTGTATACTCCAGAAATCCAAGGATATCGCTTGAAATGAAATATCCATCATCTACTAATCCAATTATTAATGGCTCGTCAAACCTTGCGCCACTAATAGTACCTTCTTCAAAAACTGCAACGAATGCATAAGTTCCAATTAATCTTTTACAAGTTTCAATCATTGCCTGTTTTACGTCATGTCGCTCTGCATAATGGACTTCTAGCAGATGTGCGATAACTTCACTTGTCTGTCTGACTTTTGAATCTATGACCAAGATGAACTAATTCTTCTTTCAATTTATTGTAATTTTCTATAATCCCATTGTGTACAACTGCAATATTATTGGTACATGTATAATGTGGATGAGCATTTCTTTCTGTTACCCCGCCATGGGTTGCCCATCTAGTGTGTCCAATACCTATTTGGCCCGGCAGGTTTCTTAAATTTAGGGATTTACTTACTTCCCCCACTTTGCCTACGCCCTTTCGCATTAGAATTTTGCCGCTATCAATTGTAGCAATACCCACACTATCATAACCCCTATATTCCATTCGTTTAAGACTTTCAATCATCACAGGAGTCGCGAATAACTTTCCTCTGTATCCTATTATAGAACACACAATAATTATATAATTGTAAATCTTAAAACGCTTATCAAAATAATAATATACCGTTATAAGGCTTTATATACTGCTCTAAAGCGTGATAGAGATACGCAATATAAAAAATTAAACAATCCTAGTAAATACTGGTAAATAATAATATATAGTGGTTGAGATGATCAGTCACATTTGCGAAAAAAGACTCTTGTAGACGATGGAAATGGCAGGCTTTTAGGCAAAGAAATAGTTATCTTTGACAATGTGGAACAAATGCGCATTATTTCTAGTCCTCTGGCCTGGAGGATAATGAAGCTATTATCAGGTAAATCTATGTATCCTGCACAAATTGCAAAAGAGTTAAAAATTTACGAGCAGAGTGCATATTACTATATTCACAAGCTAGTAGGTATTGGCGTTGTAGAAGAAGTAGGAACAAAGCTTGTTAGGGGCGGTACTGCCAGGCTATATCGCTCCTTGAGTCCCTCTTTTGGTATAGAAATGGATTGTGGAGAAAAACAGATAGATTATCTAATGGGTGTCGAAAAGAAGTATCAATACGCACGTAAATTTTTTAGTGATTATATCATCAATAATTCATTCCATGGCCTCATTGTAGTTGGTGCACCCGACCCACATGGACCTTACAGATCGTCTGCAAGAGACGGACATTATGCCGTACAATTGGCATTTTTCTTGGGAACAATCTGCAATATTCCAGCCGAATTTATCGTTAAGCTTGATGCCGACGCAAAAGCAGAAAAAGTTCTGGAGGATCGTAATTTGATTTCTATTGGTGGCCCTGGTACAGAATATCGTGACAGCAGAGTTTAACAGATACTTACCGATAAAATTCAACGAAGAAAATTTTTGGTCAGGTTTGGTAGAGGGATCTGGCAAACTTTACAACTCAGACAATCACGGTTTAATAGCCAAGATAAAAAATCCGCATAGTAACAACGGGAATGTAATTATAGTTGCAGGAGTAAGATCTATAGGAACTAAATCTGCAGTCATTGCCTTGACGAATTATAGCGAAGAAATTTTAAGAAATTATCAATACCAAGACGAATGGGCTTTAGTAGTACAAGGATTCGATATGAACTCTGATGGAAAAATTGATCATGTGGATATTGTGTCAGTGTTTTAAGCAAAATGATCTAAGAAGGGGAGGTAGGACCCATTGAGATATGCAATAAAATCTGCGGCTTTCTTCTCTTTTTACAAGGTAACCTGGAAGATTTACAATTCTGTTTCCTAAGGAAACGTGGCCATGAACTACAATTTGTCGTGCTTGATGTGGTGATTTTGTGCCTCCTTTCTTCATTACTATCGTTTGAAGCCTTCTTTCAAGAAGGTCCTCGATCTTGAGGTTCAAAATATCGTCGAGTGTTGCAGATTCATTTACCAAACCAAGTCTATTCAGAGAGCTTAACAATCGTGTTTCTTTCTCATGTCTCACTTCTGTTGGAAGTGCGAGTAATGCCCGGGCTTGGTTTCTAAATCTAGCAACTTCTGTCTGTGCCTTCCATAGTTCGCGTTTATTTCTTAATCCATATGAACCTACGATATAAAGTTCGGCACCAAGTTGGTCAGTAGTCCATATTCTTCTTGGTCTATGGAATGTTTTTTTTGATTTACGCGGATCTCCCACATCTGAACACTTTTATTATTTTTTAACGGTCTCCCTTGAGGAGTCGCCGCCCGTTTTAGATGTTGATACACCACTGCTCGCTGCTTTGGCAATTTCTGTTGTCGATGCTGGCCCTGCTGTTCCAGCGACTGCTGTAGGTGCACCTGAAGGACCTCCAGGCATAGGTTTACCTGTCTTCTTGACACCTACTGCACCGCCTTTTCTTCCAGTTGTTCGGGTACACTGACCTCTTACTCTTAGACCAAACATATGTCTATATCCACGCCAACTCATTACGGCTTTTTCACGCTCAATATCATTTGAGATTGCAAAGTCAAGATCGGATGTAATAAGGTGTCGATCAGAACCGGTATCCATATCTTTTCTTCTATTCATATACCAATCCGGCATTCCGGATTTCGAGGGATTCTTAATAGCTGTATCAATGTCTGCCAACTCTCTATCTGTCATAAATCCAATACGCATGTTTGGATTCATATTTAGAGACTGAAGTAGTACTCGTGCAAAATTGTAACCGATACCTTTAACTTCGCTTAATGCAACAATCATTTTCTTGCTGCCCAGAATGTCCTTACCTGCGATTCTAAGGATGTGTTTATAGTCGAATGCTGACAAATTAAAGTCATGAAAGAGTGTCCGAAATAAAAACCATACTGGATTTATTATACTCGTGTCGCGGACTCTGTATTTGAAAACTTCTCAATATTTCCACAAAAGTCAATACTCCACTCTAGTCATCTCTTTTAGTTGGATGTCGAAGATGTTTTATGAAAATTTTACACTATTACATTCGTTATTAGGACTGTGAGCAATTACACAAAAATATAATGCCCAAAGATGTTAAAACAAATTTTTATTGTGATTATATTTATGCAACAAAAGTACCATTCTTTAATTGATAATGTTTAAATTTGTCAGAAGAGCGTCAATTTTATGATTAATGAGTTCTAAAAATGTAGAAGAGGGTGTACATCGTTCATACACTTCAAAGCCAAAATATACGGAATTAGTACCGGGCGTTCCTGAAGATTATAAACAGATCAAAACTCTGGGAGATTTACTAAAGATCAATTACAAACATGTTTCAGTTGAAGAACAAATGCGTGGTAACCTCATTGTAAAAATGAAAAAAGGAGACCATCCATATTCAGGTATTATTGGTTATGAGGATGATGTTATTCCAGCATTAAACAGGGCTGTTTTGTCAGGTCATGACATGCTCATCATTGGACAAGTTGGACAAGCAAAGACAAAAATTGCAGAATCTATTGCCAAGAACTTGCTTTCATCGATTCCTGTAGTCCGAGGAACAATTACAAATGATATTCCAACTTCAATTCCTGAAAAACAGCTTATTGCTCTATTAAATGATTCAGAAGTTATTCGCGCTTCTCCTGAATTTAGTGTTTCTAGAGAATGTGAAGATATTATTAGAAACAACAAATTGGACACAAAACTCGACTGGATTGATGGCATAGATAGGTATAGATACATTCTTGCTACGCCGGATATTTCTGTCAAAGATCTAGTTGGTCAAATTGATGCGATCAAGATTGCCAAGAAAGGTGTTGAATTGTATAACATAGAATCATATTCTCCTGGTCAACTGTTGCAAGCACGACATGGAATTATGTGTATCGATGAGTTACCCGCATTAGATCCACGAAAACAAGTTGCGTTACTGAGCGTTCTACAGGAAGGCAAATTTACAACCGGATCATATCCTGTAGTTTTCAAGCCCGATACGAAAATTATCGCAACTGCTAATCCAATAGATTATACACATTCTGGCAAGATTATCGAACCTTTGTTTGACAGATTGCGAAGCCACATAAATACTCACTATCCTAGAAATACTGCTGATGAGATACTTATTATTGTTCAAGAAGCGAATATCGCTGATGCTAACAATGTATTTTTACCAATTTTTATTCTAAAGACGATGGCCACGATAACACAGTTAGCCAGAACCCATCATGATATTAATCATGACACAGGTGTAAGTGTTAGAATGGGAATCCATTCTATGGAGCTTTTGGTCGGCGAAGCAGAGCGAACTAGATCAATAGTGCATTATGTAAAGGCGGTACCACGATTTTGTGACCTTCACAGCATACACCAATCATCAAAGTTCGAGTTATCTGAAATGGAAGATAATCGTCAAAATAGAATAAATATATTGAATTCATTAATTAATGACGCAATTAAGGAAGTTTCACTCCAATATGTTCAAAAGATATCTTCAGAACAAATAACGAAATTGAAAAATGAATTTATAAAAAATAAAGCATTTATGGTATCTCAAGTTATTTTGGGCGATAAGAAATCCGATTTAGCTGATTATGAGTCACAGTTGGCTAAGTTCCCTAACTTAAAACAAGTATTAAACGAAACCGTGGTAGATATCAAAGATGAGCAGAAACAACTGGTGGAAAGAGCAAAACAGATTGGAATAAAAACCGATAATATATCCATAACACAGGATTTAGACGGCGAGTTTGCTGGCAGCAGTTACTGAATTGGTTCTAGAGGGTCTGAGATGGATCCATCCACCTTTACTTGATAGAAAGGATAACACCAACTATGTCCTCGCACAGTAATAGTCCTAGTATTAAGCAATTTGTTTATTTTCCTCATGAAGGTGAGGATCAACAGCAAAAGAGAAACGAGGGACAAGGAGGTCGGAGTATATCAAATGGCATACTCGATAAGTTGCTGAGTGCTGTTGGTAGAGAAGGTACTGAGGGAGAAGACCCCAAATCTATGGGAACTTGAACAAACTTTACAGGATGTCATTTCAACTCATTACAAACAAACAGAGAAAAACAAACAACAGGAAAAGAATGGCCAAAACACGGATACCAAAGGTGCAGGTATACAGATGTCTGGAATGCCTCTAATAACACAGCTAATACAGAGAGGATACCTCAAAGATACCGGAAAATGGCTTAGCACACGAGGCTTTATAGATATCGGTGGAAAAATTTTAAACGATGTTATGAAAGCCTTGAAAACAGGCGATTTTGGAATACATACTACGACAAGCCTAGGCTCAGGATCTTCTTGTATTGGATACAAACAAGAAATATGAACCGGGAGATGATATTCGACTTGTTAATGTTCCAAGTTCATTGCTGAACACCGTTCAGAGAGCAGCTAAGAAAGGTGGACAGATCAAAATTCCTTTGGATATAGATTTAGAGGATTTGGAAGAATATGAAACGATGCAGGATGTTAGAGTGGCGCTAGTTTACTGTATTGACCTAAGCTCTACTATGCGTTATTCTTCTATGTTTGGAGATATGAGTAGAATTGAGGCTGCCAAAAGAGCACTTTGGAGTCTCTTTCTTTTAAATAGGAAATTTTTTCCATCAGATTCAATATACATTGTTGGTTTCGGAGCCCTAGCATCAAAAGTCTCCCCTCAAGATATTCCCTATCTAAAGACCTTTGAGCCAGGCTCTGACTTTTTGCACTATACAAATTATCAATCAGCTTTTCGACTGGCAAGCAAAATTCTGCAAAAAGATGGTGCGATAAATATGCGAATTATCCTGATAACTGATGGTCATCCCAGTGCTTGCTTTATTGATAAAAAAGAGGAACAGGATAAAATTTTGTCTCAAAGACCATATTCCCATTTCTATACTGCAAATAAAGAAACTCTTGATTCCATGAAGCAAAATCAAGGTATGAATCTTGATATCGCGTCAGGAGAGTTAGTCTATCTATGTTATCGTTATAGGCAGGTAGACCAGTATATTGGAGAAAGGACAATCTTAGAAGCTAAAAAATGCCACAGAATGGGAATTGATATTGATACTATTATGATCAGCGAAGAAGATTCATTATTAGGTTATGTTAACGAAATGGCAAAACATGTTAAAGGCAGATCTTACTATATTAACCCAGGAATAATCGACAAGGTGCTCCTCACTGACTATTTAAGCAATAAAAAACAAACTATTCGAGCTCATTACTAGGTTAAGATGAGTAATATCAAATTTGATTAAAGGGATGATCATTGACAATTAGTTTTTATGTATAGATAGGTGATTGCAGCAGAAGATGATGTTAGGAATCAATTATCTTGACTGGAATAATGCTCTTAGTGTATTAAACAAGGCTTACGAAACAGGATTATTCGCTTTAATTATAGGTCCAAAGGGTACTGGCAAAACAACTCTTGTAAGAAAATTTGCATCCCAGATGAAAAAAGAACTATATTCCGTTAACTTTAGTCTTCGCACTCGTGAGTCGCACCTAATCGGTACCAAAACTCTTGATAAAGGAGAAATCAGTTTTGTCGAGGGCATACTTGTAAAATCGATGCGGGAAGGAAGTCTACTATACCTTGATGAATTAAATGCTGCAGAAGCAGACGTCTTGTTAAGGTTAGATGAAGCACTTGATGATAGAAGGCAGTTAGTACTAAAAGAAGCGGAAGGACAGATCATTAATGCTACTGCTGATTGGTTTGTAATTGCAACAATTAATCCTTTATCACATGTTGGAACAAAAGAGTTGCCTCCTCAAGTTCTTAGCAGATTCCCCTTTAGGCTGAGATTAGATTACCCTCCTGAAGATATTGAGCTTGAGATTATTAATCAGCATACAACAGTCGATAATTCAAAAACAAACGATGTGAAACATGCAATTAAACTTGCAATGAGTTTGCGGGAAGCAGCGGCTTTAGAAGAATTATATTATAGTCCCAGTTTGAGGGAAACAATTGCTTTTGCAAAACTGCTTAATACAGGCATTGCTGCAAAGCAGGCAGCAGAAATTGTCTTCGCGAATGTTTATGAACAGTGGGGTGAAGTGGAATATCGAAAAGTTATGGATATGATAATATCTATTTTTGGCAACTAGTATTTCTGGAAACGGTTTAGAGTAAATGACATGATAATGCGAAATGACGTATTATTAGATATTGCAACCTTCTTGGCTAGAAGATGGTCTGGAAACCCTAAAATTGTTATAATATTAACGCAAGACAAAATTCCAATAGCAAAACCCGACAAAAATCAGATCATACTTCCACTTCTTAATTACTATCCCGGGACCGATCTTCAAAAATATCGGCAGTGGCGGGTTGCATTATGGTATGAATCAATGCGAATACGTTATTCAACAAAAGTTCTAAGCTATGAACACGCCTTTGGACTACTTCTAAATACTATTGAAACCAAGCGTGTCGAGCATCTTGGACTTCACGAATGGGAGGGAATAATAAACGAGCTCATTTTCAATGAGGGTATATCGTGGTTGTCACGTCCTCTTTTAAATTCAATTTATGGAAAATACAAGATTGCCGAGGCATTTTCCCAGTATTTTCTGACGGGGTATATTAAAGGTGAATTATATGGAAGCGAATACGAGAGGGTAAAGAAGGCTTCGGATCTCGCAAACCACATCGTCCAAGAAGCGATTAAAAATAATTATGGAACTGACTGGATAGAACAATATATACCTCAATTAATTAAAATGCTTGAAATAGATTCTCTTACATCGATTCCGATCCTTGCCCCAAGGACAAGAATTGGTATATCAATGAACCAAAGTGATCTGTTAAAACAAATAGAAAAAATGGTTAAAATAAAACACGGAAATAAAGATATTGACAAGACAACAAAAGAGATTGTTGAAGGAAACGAAGTTTTAAGTGAATTTGAAACTCTGATAAGGGAAAGTAAAAAAAATGAAAATAAAGGTTATGAGAGTTTGATAAATTTCGGTCTAAGTGTTCCTGAAAAAATGGATGTTGATGAAACACAAATTTACAACACCGATTTAATACAAAAGATAAAGGCCGCCTTCAGAGACTGGAGAAGTGGCTGGATAGAACTGCATGAAAAAACTGGCGAAGAATTTGATGCTGAAAGTTACGCTGAAACATTACCCAAACTATTTTTGACAGACTTTAAACTTTCGATTAAAACAAAAGTTGCAATCCTGCTCGATCATTCCAGTAGTATTGAAGATGTAGAATTAGAATACAAACAAGCAACCATTGCTCTCTGTGAAGCACTGCATTATCTTGGAATAAAATTTGCAGTTTATGCTTTCAGGTACAGAAGCAAGACAGGTAAAATGCTGGGTAATAAAACCACCAGCCATAAAATGGTCTGTAGTTAGTGCTCGAAGGTTAGTGCAAATAAAGGCAAGTGGAGGTACGCCTCTTGCAGAAATTTATGGTTTATTACAGCCTGTTATAAAATCATTTAAGCCTGATATCATGGTGACTTTAACCGATGGTGAGCCATCTGATTTTAATGCAGTGCGAGGAATGGTTCTATCTTACAGAAAGATTGGCATAAATATGACGGCTCTTGGCGTAGGTAGAAACCTGAACGATTCAGTCAGTATAGCTCATAATCTAAAATACTTAAACTATGAGAAAACTTTGGCTGTCAGTAGATTACAAGATATGCCAAAAAAAGTAATAAATTTGCTTCGAACCTAGATCATCAGTTCAGGATTTTCTTTCTTCACTTTTTTCCAATCGGCAAGAAATGTGGCAAGACCTTTCTCTGTAAGTGGATGTAGCATCATTTTTCCCAGAATATCTGGAGGCAGTGTTACTACATGTGCTCCAATTTTCCCTGCTTCAATCACATGGAGCGGATGTCTTATGCTTGCCACAAGAATTTCGGTATTAAATTGATAGTTTTTAAAAATCTGAACAATGTCTTTAACGACTGTCATACCTTCCTCACCGATGTCGTCCAACCTCCCAATAAATGGACTTACATAAGATGCACCAGCTTTTGCCGCCAGAATTGCTTGGTTGGCAGAGAAAATAAGTGTGACATTGGTTTCAATCCCTTCTTTTTTCAACTTTTTGACCGCTTTCATGCCTTCTGGAATCATTGGAATTTTGACAATGACATTTTGACCATACTTCTTTAACTTATAAGCTTCTTCCAACATTTCTTCCACCTTTGTTCCTAACACTTCGAGACTCACAGGTCCCTTTACAATTTTGACAATTTCTCGCATTATTTCTGATGGATTCCCCTTCTCCTTTGAGAGAAGAGTAGGATTAGTTGTAACGCCATCGACAACTCCCATATCGTTATACATGTTGATAGCCTCTATATTGGCAGTATCAAGAAATATTTTCATCTTTTGCTCCTACTTCTAGCTTCAATAACTGCCTGTGCTATTTCTTTTTCGGTTAGCCCATACTTTTCCAATAATGCATCAATTTCCTCATCTCTAGCGGATTCTCCAAATCTGTCGTGTATACCTACACGCCTAATTGGTACAGGATAACTCTCAGCGGATGCTTCAGTTACAGCACCCCCAAGTCCTCCAATAACATTATGCTCTTCGGCAGTCACGATTGCTCCTGTTTCTCTACCACTTTTTTCTACAAGATCTCTATCAATAGGTTTGATCGAAAACATGTCTACAACACGACACGAAATATCTTCTTCTCGCTTCAAAATCTCTGCTGCCTCCAAAGATCTTGCCACCATCAATCCGCATGATATAATGGTTGCGTCTGACCCGTCGCGTAAAACATTTCCTTTACCTATATCGAATGCTGTTTCGTTTTCTGCATACAAGACCTCACTAGAGGGTCTCGCAAGCCTAACATAAAATGGACCGGGAGTCTGTGCTACCGTCTTGATCAAGTGTCCGACTGACACTGCATCAGCCGGGACAATTACTCTCATGTTTGGAATAGTTCTCATACTTGCAAAATCCTCAATTTGTTGATGCGATGCCCCATCTGGCCCTACAGTTAAGCCAGCATGCGAGACAACAAGTTTTACGTTGAGATTTGGATAACAAATAGTGTTACGAATTTGGTCTAGGCATCTACCAGGAAGGAAAGCTCCGTAGGTGCCGGCAAATGCAATTTTACCAGCTATAGCAAGACCAGCTGCTATGGAAACAAGGTTTGCTTCTGCAATTCCTACGTTGAACATTCTATCTGGATATTTATCTCCAAATTTTTTTGTCTTGAGGGAATCTGTAGTATCAGCTCCAACACAAACTACGTTGTGATGAGTTCTACCTATCTCTACTAACGTATCACCATAGATCCCTCTCATATCAGCGGTCTTTCTCTCACTACTTAACTGCATGGAGTTCTCCTTCTATTTCTAGCTCATTTGCAAGTGGAATCAATATATGTTTACGTATCTTTATCCAGTCTGACCTTATGCCTGTCTTGCTTGCGTGTTCGAGAAGTCTCCTTTCTAACGCTACGTTCGCTTTATGTCTCAGCTGAATAATTGCTCCATGAATATCAGCGCTACCATATACGGCATTACCTGCAACGAGAATCCTGGCGCCAGAGTCATATACCTGCTCCAAAGTCGTTGCATCAATACCCCCATCTGCTTCTATATATCCCTTAAAACCATGTTCCCTTAATTTTCTATTTATCAATACCATTTTTGGCAAAACTTCAGGAATAAATTTTTGTCCTGCAAAGCCCGGATTCACAGACATTATTATCACAACATCAATATTTTCTAGATGAGAATAAAGCCACTCAGGAGTATCAGTAGGAGGATTAATTGCAATACCGGGACTTATTCCATTTGCGAGTAATTTGTCTTTTATACACGCAAACTGGCTTTCGTTACACGCCTCTGCATGGACTGTGATTATGTCGCATCTAGCGTCAATATACTCTTGTATATGTTCCAATGGATTCTCAATCATCAGGTGTACGTCAAATGGTAGACTCGTAATATGCCGTAACTTTCTAATAGTGTCTGCAAAGAATGTAGTGTTGGATACAAACCTACCATCCATAACATCTAAATGTATTATGTCTGCTCCCCCACGCTCTGCCTTTCTGACTTTATCTTCATAGTTTTCCCGTTCTCCTGCAATAATGGACGGTGCAATTAAGCATTCACTTTCAAGTTCTTCCAACAATATCGGAGTGTGTTTCCTCGGAGGAGCCTTACCATGCCATTGCGGATTATTTGTCATATGCTTAATGCCATTGCCCTTGATAGTGTTAGCTATAATTAGAGTGGGCTTATCGTCTACCTGACTAGCTTTGTTCAGTGCATCGATTATCTGTTCAACCCTATGACCATCGATCTCGATTACATTCCAATTAAATGCTGACCATTTGTCACGCATTGGATCCAAAGGCATAATATCTTCGGTGAAGCCGTCTTGCTGGATGCGATTGCGGTCTAATATTGCGATAAGATTGTCTAATCTGAACTTAGGCGCTGCCATTGCTGCCTTCCCATACTTGTCCTTCATTCGACTCCCCATCTCCAATCAAAGTATAGACACGATTCTTTTTATTGTCAAGTTTATTGGCAATTGCTATACCTATTGACACTGACAATCCTATCCCCTCTGAGCCTCCTGAATACTCAATTCCCGGTATACTATGGTGCTTTTGCGCTTCTGAATATCTCACAGGATGGCCTTGAAGGCGACCACCAAGCTTGCGCAATGTCTTCATTTCATCAGTTGGAAAGTAACCAGCAACTGCTAAAGTTGCATAGTAACCTGGAGCAGAGTGTGCTTTTGAATTTACAAAATAATCTCGCTCCTCCCATCCCGGTTTTAAAGGATCATGTTTCATCTTTCTAAAATAAAGGGCTCCCATGATTTCAGCTGAAGAAAACGATGCACCAGGATGTCCAGAACCAGCTTCCGCAATTCCCTGAATAGCCAGCATGCGGATGTCACGTATTTTCCTTTTTAAATCAAGATATTGCATGTTTAAAGCCATGTTACCAATGACCTATTGACATGTTAAATGTCATTATAATAAAAACCAATTAGGAAAAATAAAAAGATATAGTCATAAATCACATCACTTTAATTTAAAAACATAAATAACATAATTTGCTTGTTTTTTAGACATTCTTGTTGTCCATACCACACCTATATGAGAGGAGAAATGTTAGGTCATAGCTACTATCACTCTTCACTGCTCTAAATCTATTCGAGAGAATGTGACAAATAGTTTTTTATTCTACATTCTACTATGTAACCCTTGCCCTTCCATATTGCTATAACTGGAGCATGGTACATGTGCATATGCTTCATAATGAGTATAGTTAGCAAGCGAATACCGATTCTTGTAGCAACCACCTAATCTAGGAGCTTTTCAATAGTTTAAAATAAAGTCAGTATTTTTACGTCACATAATGGTTCATATTAAAGTGGAAAAGGCAGAGATTGCCCAGAAAATGACATCGCTTTTAGTCATTGGCATTTTTGAAAATGAGCAGGAGTTCTCACAATCAAAAGAACTCGATTCGACATTATCTTCTATAATCAGAGAAATCCTAGAAAATAAAGAATTCAAGGGAAGCTTCGGGTCTACTATCACTTTGTATATAGTAGGTAATGTACCAATGAAAAAAATTACGCTTATTGGCCTTGGTCAGAAGGAGAAATTTACAAATGAACGTGCAAGAATTATTGCTGGAAAGGCAGACTTTAAATGCCAAAGAGCTCGGGCTAACAGAATTTACAATTTTTCTTTCTAAGTTAGACGAAGATTTAGTTGAAGCAATTTCGGAAGGTATTTCTCTTTCACTTTATTCTTTTACCAGATATAAGACCAACAACAATAATGAAAAGGAATCTTTGAACCTTCATGAAGTCTCGATTCTAATTAATTCGGAATCTACAAAGTTCCAATCTATTGTAGAGAAAGTGAAATTAATAGTTGAAGCAGTGTATTTTGGACGTGATTTAAGCAATCTTCCTCCAAATGAATGCTCTCCTGCACGATTAGCTAGTGTTGCATTGTCGCTTGCAAGTGAACATGCGATGAAAGTAAGAATTGTAGAAAGATATGAAATGGAATCGGTAGGTCTAGCTGGAATAGTTGCAGTTGGTAAAGGAAGCAACAATCCTCCTAAAATGATAATTTTGGAATATAACGGAGCCTCAGGTGATCAGAAGCCTTATCTTCTAGTAGGAAAAGCAGTTACCTTCGATACTGGTGGAATTTCATTAAAACCAGGTGATAAGATGGATGAGATGAAATTTGATAAATGCGGCGGATGTACGGTTCTTGCGATTCTGAAAGCTATAGCATCATTGAAACTTCCAGTAAATGTTGTTGGCATTGTTCCCTCTGTTGAAAACATGCCGTCATCTACAGCATACAGACCTGGAGATATAATACGTATGTACAATGGTAAAACCGTAGAAGTTTTAAATACGGATGCAGAAGGTAGAATGATACTTGCTGATGCTTTGGCATATGGTATCAGCCTGTACAATCCAAAGGCAATTATTGATCTGGCAACTCTAACTGGGGCATGCATAATTGCATTGGGTGCAAATGTGGCTGCAGCGATTGGAACAAGTAAAGAGCTTATTGAGAAATTGCGAAGGGCATCTGAAAAAACAGGAGAAAAAATATGGGAGCTTCCGTTATATGATGAATTTCATGAACAAATAAAAAGCACTATCGCCGACATTAAAAATATCGGAGGAAGACCAGGCGGCGCTATAACAGCAGCAGCATTTTTGTCAAATTTCGCTGCTGATGTTCCATGGATACATTTGGATATTGCAGGAACGGCATGGACCCAAGATGGGACTTATGAGAGAAGCTACAACCCTAAAGGTGCGACAGGATTTGGAATTAGAACTCTAGTAAAGTTGTTAGCAGAGGACAGTAATGAAAAGCCATAAAATACCTATCGAATTTATGGCTGCTTCTCGTAAATCCTAAAAGAGAATCTATTGATTCACTTTATTTAAAAGCAAGATCGAAGTTCAAAACTTCAATTATCAAGAAGAACATAAGGTACTCTTATCACTGCAGATATAGTATGGTCCTATTTTCAAGACAGATTTGGCACTACCCATTATCTTGGAGTTATTGGCGATAATGGCAGTAGTAAAAAGTACCTGTTGGCAACGCATTTGAATTGATTGCATATTATCAGCCACTATGACTGATCCTAGCACTGCCAATTTATTCAGAGAAATAGGACAATTAGAAATGGGCCAATGTACAATAGTTGCAGATGAGGTAGAGAAAATAGATCAATCTCTTGAAATTATGAGTATTTTGAAAACTGACTACCATATTAGAGGCAAAGTTGCACGTACTAATAACAAAAATCGGAAACAAGAATTCTTTCGGACATATTGCCTTAAGATGACTATAGCTGAACGTTTACCCAATCAAAATAAAGCTGAAGATGAGCCAAAATATGATATCAAAGAAGTATTAAATCTGGCTCGCGCGATACAAAAGGCCAGGAGATGATTAGATGAGCTAGTTGATTTCAGGAAGTTAATGCGGATGTACAAGACTGCTGCATTTCAAAGACCCAATCTCTGATATAAATATAGGTATAGATGGGAGGAGCAAAGAGCTGTGCAAGCCTACTTTTTTCATGCGTGCCATCATTTAAAATAACTTAAGTCACTCAATACAGAGAATAGAATGCTAATATGTCCTCCTAGCTACAATTATTATCCTGGGAAGATGAATGTTTAGAAATGTTAAATATGTTTCAGCGTATTTTGATTACTCCTAACTTCTGATAAAATTTCATAATACCGATTTCTGTGAAACTAACTATATTTAATACTGGTTTGGTTATGATGAAATATAATTGCCCGTATTTCAAATGCAGATACTCGTTGATGAATTGTCTTCAATCGGTGTTAACTGTAAGGTTGGCAATATATTATTTGATATATCATCTGTTAGACGTCCCTACTTTGAAAGATGGCTATTGCATAGGGATGGTTTTGTGAAGATGTATAACGAAAATATTGATTACATCGGAATAGAGGATGTCGTACGTATTGGGCCATTTTACAACGTTTATTGTTTGATAGAAAACCAGCATATTACTGAAAACGATGCTAATTCTTATAAATTGTTAGACGCTGATCCATACTTTAATCTACACAATGGAGAAGTCACTAAACTGGGTTGGAGCGGCGGTGTTCTTGCAGACATTTTAGCAAACGATTCAATCCTTTACAATTCTTTTGCCACAAATATAATGAAAGAAGAGATAAGAAAAATTTCGGTTAAAGTGGCGAATTTTGCATGCATTATTGAGACACGTACATGGCAAGTTAATGGTTTGGCATCGATTTATAAGGTTATTGACCGAATAGGATTCAAGGTTAAAGAATTACTAAAACAGGTGCAGTTGGGAAATGATATTGATTTAAAATGACAAATAATTTTTACCAATTGACCCTACATTGATGATAAGTCAATGGCTGTATATGTATTATCTTGTGAAATTCTCTTTTAATCCTATAAGTTAGGATGTTTTAAATAAACGATCATAACAGCAATAGGCAATAGATATTATTAGCCGCAGATTAATTCGCGGTAGTAGAGCAATATTCAGAAGAGATGTGGTCGGCCATGATAACGATGATTATGATATATTATATATATAAATGCCAGCACTGCTGTTTTCCAACCGCTTACGCAGGTAAGTAACACAGCAGCGACGACAGGTTTGACTTCCGGGTTCGGAATGGGACCGGGTCGCACCCTGCCGCTATGGCCGGCTTACTTTAATTGTAGAGGACCGTTAATTTAATCTTCCTATAGCCTCAGAACGAAGACCAACATAGATCTCTTGTTTACAATGGTTTGTATTAAAAACTATCAAAAAGTAGAAGTTGGAACAATATTAAAAAATTAAATTACCCTCTATTAGGGAGGTACAATAAGCAGAATAAATTTCAAAGGAAACGTAAATTCCATTGCTGCTGTTGCTTATTATCATCATAATCTTTTATTTCATTGACATTACTTCTTCTTTTGTTTTCTATCTTCTTTATCAGTTGGTGTAGTTCCTCTAATAGATAATGCTTTATAATAATTTATTAGTTTCTAGATCTTATATATTCAAATAGTTAATTTTGAACTTTCTTTTGCATATAATATTCTTTGAATATAATTTCGCTCTATTTTTTAAATATAGTTTAAGGCATGCATAAGATATATAATATTGTAAAAATAAATTATATCACATTGGCCAATTTAGCAGAATCAACACACAGGATAGCTGTTCTAGACAAAGAGCTGTGCCAACCTAAAAAATGCGGATTAGAATGTATTATCTACTGTCCAGTAAATAAAACCGGTGGCGAATGTATAACACAGCGTCCAGAAGATGGAAAGGCAGTAATTTCAGAAGATCTCTGCACTGGTTCGGCATATGTATAAAGAAATGTCCTTTTGATGCTATTGTAATTGTTAACTTGGCCAAGGAATTGGGACAAGATAAAGTTCACCAGTATGGTATCAATTCGTTCAGATTATACCGTCTTCCGACACCAAGAAAAGGATCAGTAGTAGGTTTGCTTGGAAAAAACGGTATGGGCAAATCTACCATAGTCAATATCTTGTCTGGAAGCATCAAGCCTAACTTTGGCAATTATCAAGGGAAGATTGGATGGGATCACATTCTCAAAAATTTTCAGGGAACTGAACTAAAATCACATTTTGAGAAAATTGCCAATGGTAATATACGCGCATCAATCAAACCTCAGTTAGTTTATCTCGTTTCAAATGCATTTAACGGAACTGCAAAAGAATTGTTAAAAATGTACGACGAGCGAAAGGTAAGTGAAAATTTGGTAGAGGAACTTGGATTGAAAAATGCACTTCATCGGAACGTCAGTGAATTAAGCGGTGGCGAACTACAAAGACTAGCGGTGGCAGTGACGTCGGCAAAGGATGCTGACTATTATTTTTTTGACGAACCGTCATCATACAATGACGTCTACCAAAGACTTGCAGTTGCCAAAGTTATCCAAGATCTCGCAAAAGAAGGCAAGAGCGTCATGGTCGTAGAACATGATATGGCATTACTAGATTATCTTTCAGATTATATCCATATTCTATATGGCGAGCCAGGAGCATATGGTATTGTTTCCAGTTTACAAAATACAAAGCTTGGCATCAATAACTTCCTTGAAGGCTTCCTCACAACAGAGAATGTACGGTTCCGGGAAAAAGCCTTCAGGTTTGACACAATAAGCTCAATTGATGATGTGATTTTAGATGCCCCTGTGGCTCGTTATACTGATATAACAAAGACGTTTCCATTGTTTAAGCTAAAAATATATTCAGGACAGGTCAGACGAGGAGAAATCGTGGGGATAGTTGGTGCTAATGCACTAGGCAAAACTACTTTTATGAGAATGCTAGCAGGAGTAGACATACCGGATTCTGGAAATATTGAAATTGGAGCGAAAATTTCATTCAAGCCTCAATATCTAAAGCAAGACTATGATGGTGATGTACACTCATTGCTGTATGTAGCATATCATCAAAATGCAATAGAGAATTCTAAAATAGAAGAGCAGATTTTAATACCAATGGGCATAAAGAAACTCTATGAAAAAAATGTTAAAAACCTTAGTGGAGGAGAATTGCAAAAGGTAGCAGTAGCTGCTTCTTTGATGCGAGAGGCCGATATTTATGCATTAGACGAGCCTTCTGCATTCCTTGACATAGAGGATAGAATTGCACTTGCGAAATTCCTTCAACGTTTTATAAGAGCACAGGGAAAGTCTGCAATTATTATCGATCATGACATACAACTAATAGACCATGTAGCAGACACGTTGGTAATTTTTGAGGGGCATCCAGGTTTAGAGGGTATGGCTAGTCCTCCAATGCAGAAAGAACCTGGAATGAATAAGTTCTTAAAAGCACTATCTATAACATATAGAAGAGATGAAAATACAGGCAGGCCACGTGT
Organism: uncultured Nitrososphaeraceae archaeon; assembly: GCA_963825865.1. Lineage (GTDB taxonomy): Archaea > Thermoproteota > Nitrososphaeria > Nitrososphaerales > Nitrososphaeraceae > CAWGVG01. The sequence continues at coordinate 67,445 of CAWGVG010000044.1, forward strand.
AAATAAAGAAGGCGGCAGATTGGACAGGATGCAAAAGGATTCAGGTGACTATTATTATGTCAAAAAATAGCATGCGTGGTTATGTCCCTTAGACTAAAAAATGTTTTAAATGAAGTTCTTACGCCTGAAGAAATATCCAAAATCTATTCTGCCTTCGATATAATTGGAGATATAATAATAATAAAAATTCCAAATTGTTTGATATCAAAAAAAGAAATAATCGGAAAAGCAATCCTTCAAAATATCAAGCCTGCAAAATCGGTATTTGTACAAACCTCAGCTGTTCAAGGAGAATATAGAATCCGTAGTCTAGAATTTCTTGCTGGCGACAATAATACTGTTACAGAATACAAGGAACATGGCTGCAGATTCAAAGTAGATGTTCTAAAAACCTACTTTTCACCGAGATTATCAACTGAACGGTTGCGAATTGGAAAAATGGTGAATGATAACGAAATTATTACAAATATGTTTGCTGGTGTTGGGACATATTCAATCATAATGGCTAAGAATAACAAGACATGTAGAGTTTATAGTATTGATTCCAATCCTGTCGCTAATGATTTGGCTAAAATTAATGCTAAATTAAACAAAGTACAAGATAGAGTCTTACCAATATTTGGCGATGCAAAGGAAGTCGTAAATAAGGAGATTAAAGGTAAATCCCACAGGGTATTGATGCCATTGCCAGAAAAAGCGAAAGAATTTGTCGATTCAGCGGTAATGGCGTTGAAAGAAAACAGAGGTATCATTCATTATTTTGCTCATGTAAAAGCTCTTACAAAAAGCCTAGTTCTAGAGCAAGGGGTAATCGATACTAAAGATGCGTTCGATAAATACCATCATGAAATTCTTGCAACTAGAGTAGTTAGAGAGGTGGGACCACGAATATACCAAATAGTGTCTGATGTTTCTATTTTCCCTTAATATTTAGTTAGTGTTATTTTTGTCGGGTTCTGGAGCCGTAGCCATTGTATACCCTATCCATGCTAGCACAGCCACTAAAGTAGCAATTGCTGCAAGGACAGTAAGTCTCAGAACTATTATCCCCCACTCTGTAGCAAGTAAAAGGTAAGCATACATAATAAACCCGATAATTGACAATATAAAAAGACAAAGTCCTGCACTTCTGCTAACTCTTTTACTTTTCATGCGTTCTTGACACGCATAGTATCTTATTTAGGTATCTAGCCAAATTCCAAAGCCATAAGATATGCATCTTCTCCATCCCTATAATATGCACGAAGTGTAGATTTTATTTGAAAGCCAAGTTTTTCGTACATTTTGATGGCTGATTTATTGCTAGTTCTTACTTCAAGGTAAATCTCATCACACTTCCTACTAACTACACCAGTAATACCCTCAAGCATTAAAGCCTTGCCAAGGCCGCTTGCCACGATGCTGTTCTAAAACGGCAACAGATACCACATGGCCCTTCTTTACGAAGCCTAACTTCCTAAAATTAGAGAAGCCAAATTCAATCTTACACATAATATAACCTATTATGGCATCATCTAGTTCTGCAATAATAAATGCCTCAGGCAACTCTCGCAGAATAGATTCAAAAAAGTAGTCTGAATAATGTTCTGGAAGAGTAATCAGGTTAATATCGATGATCGTAGGAAGATCTTTCTCTTCGGCACGACGAATAATATAATTCCCTACTCTTCGCAGATTTGTTTGCAACTGTTCGAATATGCAATACAAATTATTTAACCTTATTATCATGTTGGGAAAATTGATGGTATCAAGAAAGAGCAGTTTATTTTTTATTATCGTAGCTTTTCAAAAGAAATATGAGAAAAATACTTGGATATTCGACGGTAAAACAGGACCGCATTGAGAATATGTTCTAGAAATATATATTTCTATTTCGTGGAGCGTTTAGGTTTACCAAAAGAAAGAAGAAGGGTTGTATGCGAATGTAAAATATCTATCCCTAACTACTTTTCCACTGTGAAAAAATTAAGAATTAAAAGGTTATTTCCTTTGTATTTCGGAGTTTTCATAATGAATTTGTCGACATCCCTATCACATCATACATATAACAATAATCATTCAAGCTTTAAAAGAAAGAACATAGTTGTCTTTAGATCTGCTTTAATTTTTTATATACCATTTGCTTATTTACGTTGATAATTGTTATTATAACAGCAGATTAGTCAAAATTATATGCAGGCATGGTTGGATGCGGGAATACCATCAGACGGAACGTGACAATAGAATATAAGAACGAGCTAATGTAAGCAGTCACTTGATTATAAGTAATCAGTGAAGTCACCTTCTGACATTTTTGTATTACATATTAGCATTAGAGACTGTTTCTTACTCATTACAAAAAACTACACAGGAGATAATTATAACTACTTACTAAATTGCTTTTAAAAAAATGATATCGGCATCGGATAATACAAGAACTTTATGGTTCTTTCCATGTTTGACCAGTAATTTTTCCAATACATCTTTCATGCTTTCATAGACTCTAAAACCCAGTTTTGTTTTCAAATAGTATTGTGGCAGCGTTGATACTATTCCGAATTCACATTTCTGCCGCAACTCTTCTATATATAGGATGTGTTCTAGACCATCTATATAAACAGCTTTTTGTTTTAGTTCTTCAATATTTAATCTTCCTTCAATAAGCATTTGTAATGCACCTCCCCCTATTCCATTGCGATTTTCTGCGATGAGGACGGCAGATCCATTTTCTCTGACAATATGGACTGAATTCCATAATGAATTTAATGAATCTGCAAGGGTTAAATGCGGACCAATTTCACTACTAGCGCTGATAATTGCAGATTTGGCCAACTCTACTTCAATTACAGAAATAGACTGTAATTTAGTAACTGCGTTCTGGAATGCTTCAATAATATTTCCATAATAGATCCCTGCAATACCCAAAGAGTTTGCTATAATCTCAATAGATTTAGCGGAAATTTTTTCAGAATTAGAAAGTGCGATTTTTAGTGGCGGCCCTGAAACTCCGGGCTGAGGCAAGTCGCCTTGTCTTGCCTGAAAGGACTCCAACATTTGTTCATATACATAATTTCGTAACAGTATTGTAGGAGTGCCGCTAAATCCAAATAAAGGGTCATAGCTTATCTGAGAAATAAAAATAATATTCTGAAACTTCTCTATTCTATTATGAAAAGATTGATAGCCAATTCGGTTCATTGAGATTGTCTTATCTGCAAAATTAGTTTTCAGTGTAGTCTCTACCTTAGGTAGAACATCAATAGTCACATTCACAAATCCCTTAGCTCGTGCCATCTCGAGAAGTATTGTGATTACCCTGGCAACATATTTTGAGTCAGATAAGGCAAAAATAAGCATATTATCATCTAAGAGCACATTGCTCAGCTCTGACCGAATCTCATCGTCTGTCAATGATGGAAAGTCTGAAGAGATATTCTTAAGGAGGTTTTCAAATTTAATATCTAACGCAATATCGGTATTGCCGTATTTGAGCCATATCTCGGGCATAGCAATAATTAATAACAGTTAAAATAAATCTATTTCATATCAAAGACTATGACAATGGACTTTGTTTCTGAAATTGCATCCTTTTTACTTAAAAGCAATGCATTGCAATTTGGAGTATTCAAATTAGCCAGCGGAAACGAAACCTCATATTATATTGATCTTCGTATATTACCAAGCTTTCCTAAGCATTTTAGACTTACAATAGGTGCGCTAAAGGATAAATTAACAAATGATATCGGTCTAGACTTTGACTCGATAGGCTCAGTCCCAACCTCAGGACTAATTTTTGGCTCCGCATTGGCATATGAAGTTTTAAAACCGCTCATATATGTCAGAAAAGACTCAAAATCACATGGTACCAGCAAAATGGTTGAGGGCTATCTTAAACCAGGAGCAAAAGTGATACTGGTTGATGATGTGATTACTACGGGTATGTCCGTTAGTAATGCCATAGGAGTTATTCGAGCAAACGGTGGTGTTGTTGAAAATGTCCTTGCAATAGTAAGTAGGCTTGAAGGAGCACAAGAGAAGTTAAAAAAAATGAATATTAAACTTACTGCTGTAACAACAATTAACGACATTGTTAGTATTTTGCATAAGAAAGCTCTAATTGACGACAATACTTTAGAATGTGTAATAAGGCAGAGGATGGATGAAGAACTAGAAATTGATTAACTCTCATAGATCATCAAATTCTTTTCTTCAAGTAACGTGTGCAAATTATGTACTGCTCTATATACTTCGCTTTCTTTCTTTGCACCAGTACAAACTAGTTTGCCACTAGCAAATAGAAGAATTACTGTCTTAGGATCTAACATCCTGTGTATTAGGCCTGGAAACTGTTCTGGCTCATACATGCTTCGGGGAAGGACTCTCGCGGCAAGCTCGAGGTGAATCTTTCCGCCAAGGCTTGCTGAGGCAACAATGTTCTGGATTTCAATCTGTGGTTCATGTTCAATTGGGATACCGCCCTTCTTTAACTTTTGAACAACATTTTTTACGGCCTTAATTGCCTGTTCTTCAGACTTGGCACCAGTACATACCATCTTACCAGAACTAAAAATTAAGGTAGCCGTTTTCGGTGATTTTAATCTGAAAACAAGTCCAGGGAATTGGTCCGGATGATATTCAACATCAGGAAAAATTTGTGTTATTAAGTTTAGGTTTACAGTTTGGTTTACTGTTGCAGAAGCCACGACATTCTCTATACTAACAATAGGTTTCGTTTGCGGCATACTGAAATGGCTTTATAAGTAAGAAGTATATATACTGTTTACAATATGTTTATAGTACATTTAACTATCCTTAGCAGACCACACAATTTTTGACACATACTATTTAACACCAATATAATTTCCATGAATGAAGGAAAAATGTAGTTTTCAGTTTGTTAGACATAGATGGTTTTTTCATTTGTACTAACAGGTTTTATCATTCTAAAAAGTATTGATATTTTATTGTATTAAGCGACCACCTAACTAGAATCTTCATCAACCATTAGCTGCTGAAATTTTGATACTTTTAATATTACCTACTTAACTACCGATTGATGGTCTGTTAGATAAAAATATGCTATAGTGTCTCTAATCTATAGAATATGCTCTGAAAGTAATACTTATATTAAATACTGTAACTCACTTCATATTGAGTGAAGAAATATTCCAACACATGGATCATTAACCAAAGCAGGCAAGGTAAGAGGACAGACACCAAAAATTCAAGGCAAGCCACGATTGAGCCCTGTTTCCAAAGTTCGCAATAAGAATAATTTTATCAAACGCTTTGAAAAGAGGAGGTTGCCAGGACAGAAAAAACCAGAACGTAGAGGAAGAAGATATTAAGTACAAATACTGGTAACAATCATTTTTTGAAGTCTCTAAATTATAAAGTATATTGTAATATAGAATGTATTCTGAAATACAATAAATGTCAAAAAGGGTAGCGCTCATTGGTTGTGGTACCATTGGAAGAGAGATTGCTATAGCAGTGGATAGCGGTAAGATAAACAATGCCACTATTGTAACATTGGTTGACACAGTAGATCATCTTGCACAAACATTAAGATCCAACTTGCAAAACAACAATCCTTCTACATTTACAGACTTTTCTAAATTTACATATTCACCTTCGTTCAAAGATGCAGACATTATTGTTGAGGCTGCCTCTCAAGACGCCGTAAACAGCTTCGGTAAAAAAATAGTCGAAGCCGGTAAAAGCTTGATGATAATGAGTGTTGGCGCACTGGGGGATCCATTTTTCTTGTCAGAATTGTTGGATATCGCATCTAAAAACGGTAGTCATATTTATGTGCCCACAGGTGCTATTGCAGGTATAGATGCTATTCGTAGTGTGAAACATCTTCTTGATTCAGTAGTACCTACTACAACAAAAAATCCAATAACTCTTGCTGGTGCACCGTTTTTCAATCTGACCAAAATCAATTTGTATGGAATAACTGAGAAAACAGTTATTTATGAGGGGAATGGCAGCAGATGCAGTAAAAAAATTTCCTGCAAATATTAATGTCGCAGCTATACTAAGTTTGGCTGGTATAGGAATTGAAAGAACAAAGGTCAAAATTATTGCTGACCCTTATACAGATGTAAACCAACATGAAATTACAGCAAATGGTAAGTTTGGTGAAATGACAGTTATCGTTCGCAACAAGCCAAGTCCGAATAATCCAAAGACAAGTTTTCTGGCAGTATTATCTGCTATAGAATGTCTACGTTCAATTTGTGACGAGGGTCTTAGAATAGGAACATAATTTCTAACGGACCCAACTAGTTTAATTGACAGTTTATATTGGGTTTTTAATTTGATTCCACTAAGGTATAAAGAATGAGTTACGGAGGATTTAGAAGAGGCGACAACTTTGGTCCAAAGCCAGTTGAAACCGGCAAAGAATACGATGTACAAGTTACAGAGATCAGTAGAAAGGGCGATGGTATTGCAAGAATACAAGGGTTTGTAATCTTTGTAAAGGACGGAAAGGTCGGTCAGAATGCCAGGATTCGTGTAGTCCAAGTAGGGAACAGATTTGCTACTGCAGAAGTCATTAATAGTGCTGCAGCATCATCATCGTCATCAACAGCCGAGCATACTACATCTTAAAATACCGTGAGTGAAGCTACAGTAAACTTTTGTTTGAATTTTTTCAACTTTTTAAATAAAATGTTTCTTTTTGACGCTCTCTGCAAATATTCTTGTTATCAATCTTTTTTTGAACTGCTTCTTTTCTTTCTTTGATGCAGTGTTGACAAACCTCTTTCTTGGGACTTCAGGACTGAAACCCCACTTGTGTAATAGCCTGTATATATGAACCTCATGATACCTGACACCTGTTTTCTTGTAAATTATATTCATAATTTCCTTTAGCCCTCCATCCTGATGGATTTTCAGATAGTTCCTTTTTTATCCCTAATAACTTCTCTTCAGTTATATCAGGAGGTCTACCGCTACGAGGTTTTTATGTTTCGAAACCTTCCAGATTTTCATTATTATCGTATCTTTTCAACCACTTGTATGCCCATCCTCTAAGGAATCTGTGAAGTTCTAACTCAGCCACACTTGCGGCCTCTTCCTTATCCACTTTAACACGCCTTACCAGAAAAATCCTTTCTCGCACATTAGCGTCAGACTCATGTCTGTAAGCATAGTCCAAGTGTTGAGATGAAAGGACCACGTTGTTTCAAGTCATATTCCTCACCTAAATACATAATGAACAATAAAAGTAAACTAACTATACGCAATTTTGTTAGTCAGTATGGTGAGCTGACTACTGTAATTAAGGAAGTCCATCTCTAGAGGGCATATGTTGAGATACCATTGTTTTCTATCACCTGTTACACTAAGTGAAGTGTCTGAATTTATGTCGTTATTTGTTCATTACATAACCTAGATTTGGAAATAGTTAAAGCTTAGCAAAGGAGATATTTTCATTCTGTTAATCATCCTTTCAAACTCAAACTTACCATAGGACAGAGGAACAAATTAAAGTCATTTATGAAGAATACGGGTAACAAAAAAGAATACCGCAGGCTACTGGCTATACTCCAAAAGACTGAAGGTAGAACTTACGAAGACATAGCAAATGAACACAGAGAGTCAGCAGCAGGTCTGTCCCAAGAGATGGGTTGCTTACTATATCCAAAGTGGGATAGATAGAATAAAGATGAAGAAACCTGGCGGAACAAAATCTGGCATAACAGATGAAAACAGAGAGATTATTCTATCAGCATTATTTAACGACCCGCACATCTTTGGTTATCTTAGAAATACATGGAGTCTGCAATCACTTGCAAACTGTCTGACAAATGGGCTTAGGAATCCCAATCAGTTTCAAGCACATGCAGCGAATAACAAAAGATTTAGGAGTTAGGTGCAAAAGGCCAAAACTGGAATTGCTACATGGAGGAGAGGATTATGAAGAGGGAAAAGAGAAAGTGCAAAACTACAAACAGATAGACTTGGCCTCTGAAAAAAAGGGAGTTGTAGTAGCATTTGAAGATGAGACTATTATAACACAGAAACCTTGTATTCGAAAATCCATGAGTTTTGAAGGTGAGCAACAAAGGATAGAACATACTGGTAGTAGAAAGAAGTTCTCTGCATACATATCCATGGTATCGCCTGAAGAGAAATTAATGACGTATGATTTCTATGATAAAATGGATTCTACGAATACTATCGACCATCTAGAGAATCTCAAGACAAACATTATGAAAAATGATTGGTGGAAAAGACTGGTACTCATATGGGATAACGCTTCATATCATGTAAGCCTAATGGTACAGGAATTATATCAATGCACAGAGAAAGAAGACTGGCTGACCATAATCCACCTTCCAAAGAAAGCACCATACCTAAATCCGAATGAAAGGAAAGTAAACCAGCAAAAAAGTCAGATGTATGTGCGAATAGATTCTATGAACATATGGAAGCCAGAAGGCCACAGTATCGGGATACTTGGACAGCCGATTGGGAAGATGGGATGACGACAGATAGTTATGACACTTGACTTAGAAAGTCATATTTTCCTCTATGAATATATGATGATCTATTGATGCACATTGCCAGGAATGCTCGACATATTCATCCTTTGTTATTGGGGTATTTCCTCCATTTTGGAAAATAGCGATCATCTATAATTATGATCGCATCATCATTTTTGTCCCACCATATCAGGGATAGACTTTGAAATCAATGCATTTGTTGAATCTGCGTTTTAGTTCTAGCTCGTATTGCTCACCATCGCCATAAAATCGTGTATCGATCATTTCTTTGATGTCAGCTCCTTCTTACTGCTATTTTTTTGTCTCAAAATCCTCCAACGTTATCTCCTGGAGCAATACCCTAACATATTTCCCCTTTAAGATCTTTGCTGCCTTCAGACTTTCTTTTGGGATCTTGTTATAAAAGAGTCTGTCTTCTCCCATCGTAGTTACTTTCGATATGAATTTTATTTCTATCATACCGAGGTTTCCACCATCACTTTGCTGTTGATCATCTCTTGCTGTTTGCTGTTGTTTTTGTATAGTATTCAATGTTTTCTATCGTGATAATGCTAAACAGATCCATATATATTTCATATCTTATCGATCAATATATTTATCCATATGATCTGTATAGATCTGTAATGTAAAATATCATATTGATAACATTAATAAGCGTCAATATGTCTCGTAAGTTCGATGAATACAACAACATCAAACGTCAACAACAACAACAATAAGCAAAACAAACGACAACAACTGTTAGAATACGCTGAATGGCAGAAAGTGGACGATAGGTATGTGGTATATCAAAGGGCTCTCGATAGCGATGAAAAAGACTTTAGCTTTGATTATTTTGTAGCGGACTTGCAGACACATGAAATATCTGATATGGCTGGGCCGTATAATCACACTGGAAGAGAAAGAGCAGTTGACTTAGATGACGAAGAAAACATATGCATTACTTGTAAGGCATGTCATGGACGCTGCTATTCATATGGATGCGCGTGTAGGTTATTACGAAAGCCAAAGACAGGTGTATCACAGCAGGAATTAGATGCTATGCAAAAACGGGAGGAACAAGACCCAAAATTTGACCTAAAAAGGATTGATCAGTACTATGAGAACAGCCTACCAGAGTTATGCCCACATGCCAATAGCATTACTTACTGTCTTGAGGCGAAAGCGGGATAATCCCTCTGTAGTAGAAAAGGAAGGGGAATATACTGGTCAATGGAGGCATACATTTGTAATTAACGGAGGAGGAAGAAAAAGTATTCCAATAGAAGTAGCTGAAAATACAAAATAAAAGGAAGGAGGATCTTTCCTTCCTTTTTTTTTAATTTTTAGAGGAGTTCAAGTAAATAAAAATGACATTAAGCAAAGTCGTTCATTCAAGTAGTTAGCAAGAAATATGGAACACCAAAGTACCTTTATGACAGGCTAAGATGCAGTATTCTTCTTTGAATTAGATCCTTTTTCTCAACTCGAAGATAACCCATTGGGTAACCAAATACTATTTACACAAAGGAAATGGATGGAGTTGGCACAGGACTGGAGCTTTGCTTCGTGACATAGTGAATAATATTGATTGATTCTTCCTTGATAGAACAAAATATATATTATCGAATTTACAAATTTAGAAAATTGTACTGTGCATAGACGTGGCGAGGTCCGTCTAGTAGTGAAATTATTTGTACCAGTTTTGCTAAGTAAATTAATAAAGCCAAATCTATCATGTCTCATTGCTAAGTGCCTTCCTGGTGTCTGTTTGGAATAAAGTCTATAAATTAACTATTATCTGTATCTTGTGACACAAATTAGTTTATAGTACCCTATACAGGGTTGCGGCGAAACTTATTTAAAGGAACAGACGGCAGATACGATTATGAC
>CAWGVG010000045.1:0-32435 GCA_963825865.1 uncultured Nitrososphaeraceae archaeon
CGCATTGATCTAGGAGATTCATTTGAAGACAAGCAGTGGAATGAACCTCTAATTCTCAGGTTCAATGGCAAAGAGTATAGGGTTTTCATACGAGTTAACAAGGCGACACTGGAGATAAATTCTGACATTCAAGGGCCACATGACTTGAACATGAAGTCTAGTAGTAGCATCGAAATCGAGATTGCATTGCCTTTACCCCAACAAGGTCAGGATGATTATTATTATTTTAACCTAGAGGATAAGCTTCGGAATTACTACAGGATATACAAGATCGCCAAGTCTGGGATTGATTTTGCTCGTTTAGATTGTGAGGTGGTGCTGGAGGAATGAACAAGAAGAACCAGAGGCAAGATAGTGCTTATCATTACAAGAAAGGGGGATTCAAAGACCTCATTCAAAAGCTTGCCAATAAATCAGATCTCATTGTATCAGACACGCTACAAACATTCAGAGAAGTCAGTTGCTTGTCCAAAAATTTCAAGCAGATGTCGATGGAAGAGTTAAGCCAGAATCCAGAATTGATTGAAGCCGTCTTTATGGGTTTAAGAAATGGCATGCAACCACCATCTAAATTTCAATTGCCATACAATTGTTCAAAGGCAGAACGATATCTTGAACTAATCGACCAGATTGAGGATTATTGTTCTGATCTTAAAAAAGGTGGCGGCATTAACAGGGAAAAAACAGTATGCAAAATCGTTACGGGAATATATAAGGACGACCAAAGAGTATTTGGTTATGCTATTGAAGTTGTAGTAGCTCCATACAAAGACTACACGCTTGGAGATGGCGGCCATATAGATTTCATCGGCTGTATCAATTCTACACCTTCTATAGATGGCGGCGAGTCGTATTTCCAAGGTGGACAGTATGAATGGTTTGACAACAAAGGTAATCTAAAATCTGCAACAAGTGTTAGAGGAATTTTATCTAATTATGGCTTCGCCAGTTATTACTGGGAACAAAATAAATCAAAACGAAGAGTTCCATGCGTTTTTTATATAAACTTGATATGTCCTGTTTTGGACTGGCTTGGTAGTGCTGGTAAAACCCATATTTACCTACATCCATTTGCAAGTGACATCGCAAAAGCTGTGTCTAGCGTGGCCTACAAAATGCCAACGTTTCGCGGCTATGATGATGGGACCAAAATTCGAGAAGATAGCAGTTATTACAAACCTTACGTATATACTGCAAAGGATTACCTAGTAGACTTTCTAGAAGGTGAGGAAGAAAGCAGTCGAAGATAATCCGTCGCTGAAAGTTACAGATAGAATTACCCAGTCAACGGTATGGTATCGCATACGCCCTATAATGGTAGAGAATAACTTCCAGCCCCGTAAGACGTGGGGCATTACCAGGGAAACTCTTCAGAATGAGATTAACGAAACTTGTAGGGAATTATGGCCTGATGAAGATATTCTACGCGAAGACCTCGGAATAATTGCATCTGCAAGGGCTACCATGTATTACAACGGTATATCGTATCCGGTTGGCATAGATAACATAAAAGATCTTGCAACAAATGGCGTTGTTGTTATTGTAATTGAAAAAGAGGGAATAGCGGACGTATTAACCAGTTTTGCTGACAAGTATGGAATTGCGCTGGTTCACACGAAGGGACATTTTGTGGAATACTGCAAAGACCTTATAGAAGCAGTGGAAGAATCAGGCGGAAACGTCGCAACGCTGACAGATTACGATGCAGTTGGAATTGAAATTGCAAAGGGCGCGAGAATACACATACCTAGAATTGGAGTAGATAGAGACACCGTAAGATATTTTCAAGAGCATTGCTTTCCAGATCTGACAGAAGAACAAGTTGAGGAAAGATATACACCTAAAATATCCACATATATACAATACCTAAAAACAAAACGCATAGAGTTGGACAGTATTGTTGCAGTAGTAGGTAATGAGGCTTTATGGAATTATATAATGTATAGGCTAAAGGAGCTATTTCCAGAAGGTGTAGACTACAACCGTGTCATATCGTCTAATCCTGGAATCTTATCAGAAGTTTAATAGCTATATTGAAGAACATGTCCAGTCTCTGCTGACCGAAGAGCAGCAAAAGATAGAATCTGAGCTTGAAAACGTTGAAGGCTTTATCAATGTTGCAGATAAGCGCGAAGAGATTGACAAACGACTTGGAAAAATTGTAGAAAATGATTCTCATCTAAAAGAAATAGCTTCAAAGCTCGAAGAGATGGCCAAGAAGGTGGTTTATGATAATCCTCCTCCTGCTCCTACAAACTATGATACATGCAGGGAGAAGGGTGGCTAAAAGGGAGCAGTATCATGCTCTGTAAATAATAGTCATTCAAAGACTGCAAATAGCATATTCTTGCATTACTCTTGCGAGTTAACAAGCGTACAACGTGATAACAATCTGAACAATTATAATGTTGGGGGAGAATCGATAGATAAAGATATTTGATTAATATCAAAAACGATTATGATACTGATGACATTCGGACTCAATTAAATTTCTCTGATGATGATCTTCTTTATGATAAGAATAGTATCAATATTCTTTACGAGGGTATGGAGTTATTAGAAGAATTAAGGAAGCAATTTAAAAAGCACAATCCAAGAAACATAGAAAGAAGAAATGGCATGTTAATTTTTGATTTAGTTACTAAATATTGTCAATATGCAGAAACATTAGGCGCAATAATAAACGGTTTTGAAGTATCAAACAAAAGTAAAAACCCCTCTTCAAGCATAGTATTAAGGTATTTGAAAAATTATGGAGTTGGTGAAGTCAAAGACTTTTTCAAAGAAATTTCTTCCCAAAATTATGCGAATTTGACTGATATGCATAAACAAAAATTAATCTATGCTTTTGGCTATCACAAATCAAATAAGAACAACATGGATGAGATCATCGAACACATCTTTAATCTCTTGAAAGAAATTGCAGGTGTATATTCCTTATTTGTAGAATCTTACAATGCTCATAAACATGGACATAGAGTGTGGTATGGATACGATTTAACTACACAAAGAAGTAACTCTCTCCTTTACATTGAGAAAAAGAACAAGGATAACAATTACACTATGAACAAAGTGCCATTAGATGATAGTGTTAGTAACGATTATATCATACCGTATTCAAAGGATTGTCAAAAACTTTTTGAGATGATATTAGAGAACAATAACAATATAAGAAGAAAAGGTCAAATTTGACTATAAATAATCGTTAATCATAACCAACCAGATAACCAACTAACCAAATTCTATTCTTCTTTTCTTTTCTGTTCTGCTCCAAATCTTCCAGCACTCTGTTCATAAAGCCTGGATACACTAGATCATTCCTAGATTGACTGGTAATACTCTTGTATCTTTGGGATATAGAGTAGGATAGTGTATTGTTTATCGCTCTCTTCAGATTGCATGGAGATGGAATTATTATATCAAATAATTCTGCAAGTTTAATGGGCCTGATAAACTACTTACAGAATAACCTGTAGAATGGAGACGTTCAAAGACTGTTCTTTGTAGTAGTAGTAAAAGCAAAGATCCTGACTATGATTTAAAAAACTGATGTGTCGAATAACTGGAAATAATAGCCGATTGATCTTTGTCTTGTTATACCATCTTGCTCATGAACATTATAGAGGATGCTTTTAGAAAGAATTGCAATAAATTTATCAGTGTGTGAGTGATTATATGCAATAACTGCAATAATAGGAATGTACAAGGATTTTAATACACGTCTAACAAAATTGCAAGAGATTGCAAGTAAGCTCGAGAAAAGATCATCATCATCCATCTCAGATCAAAAGCATACACTGAGGAAGCTATTACAAGACTCTGATAACCTTGAGAGATTTTACAAGGATAAAGAATATAGAGAGCGCATATCTTCAGACCACTTTGAATTAGACCACCTATATGAGCAGGATAGAAGATTAAAGCAGAGATTGAACCTACCTGAGAACAGCACGATTAGGTTAGAGACGGTGAAGGGTTCGAATCGAAGTTATTGGCATGCCTATTTCTGGATTCCTCAATTAAAAAAGTTGAAGAAACGGTATATCGGAAAATCATTACCAATTTTATGAGATAACTCTCCATTATCTACTATCTATCTACACCTATCTATCTACTGTGGTATATGTAAAATAGTGCAACAAAATCGCATGATAGAGCATAGCTAACTTGCCAGCATCTTCCTGAGTTTATGTAAAATCATGCAACAAAGTTGTATCATGGAGCGTGGTTCATTGACCATATTGTCAACGACGTATGTAAAAAATAACAATCATAATAATAATATCGTAGACTCTGGTAACGTTCACATCTGCGAGTCTACCTATCTTCAGAGTATTCCGAATTAGAAAGAATATATGAACAGGATAGAAAGGTCAAAGAGAAATTAAATCTACCAGAGAACAGCACAATAAAATATGAAAAGGTAAAGTGTTGTAAAGATTGCACGCTGGAAATCGTGCCTCCGCATGTTACTTGCAGATATTGCATATAATCACGAAACAAAGCTGAAGACTTTTTTGCATAAAAACATCACTGATTTTAAAGCCCGATCTTCTGAGTATAGAAAAAGAAAAATAGGATCGATGTTACTTTTGATCGGTAACATTAATTCCAGTTTAGGATATTTTTTCCTTACAACGGGTTAAGCCATTGTCATTGTTGTCCTTGGACACATTAGGAGACTTACATGAACGAATGGGCTCAGCATTCTCGTTACTAGTTCCGCCCTTATTTGCTAGTGCTCCTTGTTCTATCGTTGGTATGGCTATCAATCCTGCAATCAACATAACGCCTAACGCTATAAAGATTGCAAGCATTCCTGTATTTGTTTGATTCATGAGAATATTACATAGAAGAATTTTCAAGTAACTCATTTAATCTCTCACTTCTGCTTTCTGTGCTCTATCCTCTTTGCTGTTTCCAAGGCTTGCAATATGCCTTCTGATATAGCAAACACGCTGGGCAATAGGATTGTCATAAGAGTCAATGAGTATTCCTTTCTGTCTAACTAATACCTTAGTTGACATCTGGCCAATATTCCAGACTCTATCTTGTGGAAAATATTGCAAAATCTCCATTGGTGGGTAGGTTTTGCCTTCGCTAGTTGGGGCAATAATTCCAACTCCTCAGTTAGTTGATTTTCTCTGCCCTGTTATCGAATTATAAATATAACACCTACATTGGTAGTGACCTCTTGTTGTCCTGATATAATAGGAGTTGGTCTGGCTTCTGCTGCCTGCCAGTGATTGTTTTGCTAAGGGAATTGGAGTAGGAGGAAAAGGTGGTTGAATTGCAAACTCATTAAGGTTAATTGACCTTACTCCTGCTACTTTCATACCAGCTGCAGAAGCAACAATATCAGCTTTTGCTCTTGCGCTTTCTATTGCTTGCTTTATGAGGTTATTTTTTGTCACTTCTAACTTTTTGTCAGATAACATAAAATCAATTCTGTCTACAGTATTTGCACCTGCTGCCTATAGCAGTATCAATCCATTTTGATGTATTGTTTATGTTTGTGCTTTGTATTTGTATTGAGTTAGATACTGTAAATCCTATTATTGTTCTTGCACTAATATTTGCAGATTGTGAATAATTATAGTTTGGAGATATGCTAAATGATGACGTCCTAGTTTCATTATCTTTAACACCTGCTGTTTTTAATGCGTCAATAACTTTGTTCATTATTTTTGAATTTGCAGCTAATGCTTGCATTTGCTGTCTTGTTAGTTGTTTCAAGTCCTAAAGATACTGTCACTTTATCGGGTTTTACCATAGTAGTCGCAGTACCTGTGAGTGATAGAGTATTAGCATTAGTCGTAATATTTTGAGCTGGATTTAAGGTTTGTAGTTGTTGTTGTTGAGCAGATGCAGTAATAATACTTGAAAAAAACATACAAGCAAACAATCCAGAAAGTGAGAAACTCAACGCAATCAAAGTAAATTTTAGGAAACTGTAATTATTGTTTAAATGCATATATGCAATATATATTGAGCAATATGAAATAAGTGTTATCATAAATTTGTTATATAGTACGATATGCGATATCAAAGTAGGCAACAACCTCCATATGCACTATATTCACTAACACAGGAAGTGAACGAACTTACTTTAGACTATTACCTGTTGTCATCTAACGGACACAACATTTATGATGTTTTCAATCAACACCCTCCTTGAAGAATATTTCAAAGTTTCCTGGTGTATATCGTACTCACAGGCTAGAGCAAAAGAAGCTGATACATGTGGAGAATATAACACCATTGAAGTTACCGAAGCGAAGTATACCATATTGCGTTGCCAATGAGAATCGGAGCAGAATGAGATAGTTCTAATAAAAAATAGGAAGGGGTATTTTATGGGACTGAGCGCCCACAACCAGTTGGGGGTGACTCTACCGCTTTGGGGCCTGTAGCAGGAAGAATACTCATGAAAAACAACAATGCTAAAGAAGATAACAATATTGACCGATCATTATTATTATTAGATTCCGATTGTACAGAAGCAGTAAATACTTTGAGGATATTCCTCTACAAGTATACATAGGTTTAAGAAATTAAATATTTAAGACTCTATCACTATTAATATACTGGAATATATGGGCACAGCAATTTAAAGTAGAACAATAACATCTATCTCTTAACAATAAACTAAAGTTGTTGGTATAAATCCGATTTTTGTTTAACACTTTTTGCAGAACTCATTTGTTTGTCTAAAGTATAGTCAAAAGAATCTTGTCCAGAGTAACAGATCTATTGATGCTAAAATCAGCTATGAGAGCATCTAAGAAGAATACTATCTAATAACACATGCTCTCCTTATATATACAGCCAGTGCGCTTATGGATAGGACTTGCCTTAGGATTTAGAGGCACATCCTGAATTGATGACAGACTTGAGAATTGCTACAGACTGATGAAGAGATGAGTTTATCGAAAAATGAGTATTCAATGGACTTGCTTGATAGTTTAAGGTTAGCCTTCGAATATATCGAACCATTGGAATGATGTTACTTTAGAAAGCAAGCAAGCCAAAGTTAAGTATCATAAAGAGATTTTCTTTCGTAATTACGCAATAGGTCTCTTCTATAACCAAAGACAAGTAAGGTCATTTTAATCGAGTTATTTAGATTACAAAAAACAACTATTTGATATGGCGTCAAATATGAGTGAATAAAAGTGGATCTCTTCTTCTCAAGCAGATACGAACCCCTTCTGATTTCATTTTAATATTGAAATTGACGTTATAACCGTAATTTATTTAACTTTGGTATAGATGCTTTATAATACGAGTCAAACAAGAAATAGTATAATGAATTAGCATAATATTATTGTGCGTAATATTCGTTATTGTTGTTGTCACTATTATTATTAATATGACATGAACCCATATCATGTAGTCTTGAAAATCTATTATAAATGAATCTCACTATGAGTTTTCCTCCCGGAAAATAATTAATTATTGGAGATATTATCTTCCCTCCAGATAGTATCGCTATCAATTCAAGTAGGGCCTCATATTGACTCTTTGCTTCTCCATTTGGGAAGAGAAGATGAAATGATTTGAAACGTAGAGCAGTAGAAATCTTATCAAGCAGACCTTGTTGATTAGCTATAGTTAGTGAGATAAAATCTATTTTCTCACCTTTGTCAAGGAAATCAACTACATGCATAAATCTAGTACATGGGCCGCAATTTGCATCGTATGCCAAAATATACTTTGATGACGAGGATTTAGCTTGCATTTGAGTGTCTTAACACCAGATAAAGAATAAAGGAGGCATGATAATGAATCATCAAAATTATTGAGTGTCGCACATATGTACACATATGATGAGTTATAGAGGTTATATTAAACAGGCTCGGCTATTTTTGCAATCAAAAATGAAGGATGGAATCAGACTGGATAAGTCTTTTCAGAAACAAACAATAAAAATATTATATACTCAGCTAACGTTTTGGTCTAGTCTTTTGTTGAATGCTTGCTTTTAGTGCTTCAAGAAGGTTTTTGCTGATGTCTTCCTCATTTTCAGCTGATGCATTATGAAAAGTCTTCTTACCACTTGCTTTGGCATTTATTAGTTGTTCTAATTGCTTTGTATACTCGTCAGAATATTCACTGATATCAAACTCTTTGCTTGTGAGGTTTTCTACCAATGTCTTTCCCAATGATAATTCTTTATTGTCAATTGGAGGTTGAGAAGAAGAAGTAGCTGCTGCTCCGGACATCTCTTCAACTTCATCTACTGGTTTTATCTCATCTATATAACGTAACTGATGCATTACAATTCCTCTTTGATATGCACGGAGAGCAACAAGGTGTTCTCTATCTTTTAAGACAACTTTTCCTATTGCAACTTTATTGGTTTCACTAATCACTTTGGCAAATAGTGTATAAGCTTTGTCTATAACACCATTCTTCTTACTCTTTTCTGGTGCCACATAGTAGCTTTTCTCTATCAATATGGGGTCAAAATCCTTTGAGTTTATGAACTCCTTAATATCAATACTTTGTGTAGTTTTTATTTTTATTTTTTCTAAATCCTCTTTCTCCACTACTACATAGTTGTCCTTGGATATCTGGTAACCCTTTTTTATTTCAGACCCTGTAAATTCTTTATCCTCTACAGAACACCATTTTTTGTGTTGAATTCTATGGCCTTTGTTATCTAATTGATTAAAAGCAAAGTCCTTGCTATATCAGTAGCTGTATAGAGTCTTACTGGAATATTAACAAGCCCAAACGATATACTTCCTTTCCAAATACTTCTAGAGGTCATTCTTAATCAAGTTTTTATTGTTGTGCTATTGATTTAATAGCTTGAAAAAAATTAACTAATGACTTTCACTATAACCATTCATGATAATAATAGGGGATCACAATTCTATTGTATTTATTTATATTTGAATAGTTACTCTAAGCCTTCCAATATGAGGTTATGTTATCATTCCAGACAAGATTCTTTATTGGAAAGCTTGAACCACCTATATCTGACTTACACTAACCTAGCTAGAATATACATCATTTTGGTGAAAAAGATGTGGAAATCTTAGAGCAATATAACAAAAAAAGGGACTTTACAAAGACACCGGAACCAGCAGGAAGAAATACGAAGGAACGTGGCACTAAAAAAAGCAAAGAGCTTAGATTTGTGGTACAGAAACATGATGCAACAAAGCTACATTACGATTTTAGATTAGAGACAAAAAAGGAAGGTGTATTAAAATCCTGGGCAGTACCAAAAGGTGTTTCTCTAGATCCCAAAATAAAGAGGTTAGCAGTATTAACTGAAGATCATCCTTTAGATTATTTGCTTTTTGAAGGGATAATTCCAGAAGGAAGTTATGGGGGAGGAACTGTGATTGTTTGGGATACAGGCAGTTATACTTCAGAACAAGAAATTTCTGATCAGTTCAAAAATGGTAAAATTACCTTTACTTTGTTTGGCCAGAAATTAAAAGGAAGATTTTCGTTATTAAAAACATCAAGAGAGAATCAATGGCTTTTAATTAAAGGAAATGATGAGTTTGCATCTAAAGATGATTTAACTATCACGCGACCTGAGTCAGTTCTAACCGGAAGAACTAATCAAGACTTGGAAAATGGTAAAGGAGGTAAAGCAAAATCAAACAAGAATAAGATCGCCATTGGAGAGTCTAAAAGCAAAGACAATGATGCTAATATTAATGATGACAACTACAAAAGACAAGATAAATCTAAAATACTTTCAACAACAGAAGTCAATCTAAAAGAAAAAGGACTCGGTGTTATTGCAGAATTTCCAACAAAAATAAAGCCAATGTTAGCCACATGTGTAGAGGAGTCCTTCAATGACAAAGACTGGGTTTTTGAAGTAAAATGGGATGGAGTACGAATCTATATTCTTTTTACACAAAGCAAAAAAAATATTTGAAATAAAATCTAGAAGTGACAAAACTATTACACACCGATATCCTGAACTAACAGAGCCGCTAAAATTAGCAATAAAATGCCAAGAGTCAATCATACTAGACGGCGAGATTGTAGTTTTAGATAAAGACGGCATGCCAAGTTTTCAAAACCATCAGAGGAGAATGAACGTAGATTATAAAGCAGATATTGAAAAGTTGTCTTGGGAAATACCTGCAACATATTACATTTTTGACATTCTTTATTTGGATGGGAAAAACTTGCAGAATTTAGACTTTCTTCAAAGAAGGAGTATCATTTCTAAGGTTATAAATAAAAACAACAAAGTACAAATTTCAGACTTCTTTAAAGAAAGAGGTAAAGAGATCTTTGATAGTGTCAAAACGATGAATCTTGAAGGAGTAGTGGCAAAATACAAGTCTAGTAGATACTTACAAGGCACAAGATCAAGAGAATGGCTAAAAATTAAAACTATAAAAACTCAAGATTGTGTAGTAATAGGATATACAAAGGGAGAAGGAAACAGAGAAGATTTTTTTGGTTCTCTTCTCCTGGCGGTGTATTATGGTAACAAATTAAGGTTTGTTGGCCATAGTGGAAGTGGATTTGATTTTGCTCAGCTTAACGAGGTATACAATAAACTTCAACAGATGAAGATAGAAAAATGTCCTGTTGACTATATCCCGTACACTAATCGAGATCCTGTTTGGATTGAACCTAAACTTGTAGCAGAGGTAAAGTTCAGTGACTGGACACAGGAAAAGATTATGAGAGTGCCTATATTTCTTGGATTCAGGGAAGATAAAAAGCCAGAAGAATGTGTTTTTGAAGAAGAAAAGAGCACCGAAGAATTGGTTTCAAACGGTAATGAAAAGGAGCAACCACAGAAACTACCTACCACCTATGAAGCTTCTGAAATATCTTCATCTAACAGTCCTAATACTACTACAATGTTACCTTCTTCTTCTTCTTTTTCTAACCTTGATAAAGTATTCTGGGATAAAAGCGAAAGCCATCCACAACTGACCAAAAAAGATTTGATTGAATACTATGACAAAATTAGCGAATATCTTATGCCTTATCTTAAAGACAGGCCCTTATCTTTGAGTAGATATCCTGACGGAATAAAAGGGAAGCATTTCTATCACAAGAATTGGGATAAAGAAAAACCAGATTTTGTACAAACTGTAAAGGTATATTCCAAATCTACAGATGATATTATTAACTACATCGTGTGCAATAACAAAGATACTCTTCTTTGGCTAGCAAACCTTGGATGTATAGAGATGCATCCATGGTATAGTAGAGTTGATGATTTTAATTCGTGTAAAAGCGATCCGATACGATGAAGAAAAATGCGGATTGAACAAACCTGATTTTATAGTCTTTGATTTGGATCCTTATATTTACTCAGGCAGGGAGGAAAAAGGAGAAAAGGAACCAGAATACAATGTCAAAGCATTTAAAGCTCCAGTTGATGTGGCTTATGACCTAAAGGATCTTTTTGATGAATTAAAGATAAGATCCTATGTAAAGACGTCTGGAAAAACAGGATTGCATATCTTTATCCCTATTGTTTTATTATATACATATGATCAGACAAGACGATTTGCTGAAATTATTGGAAAAATACTGAGCGCAAGATATCCTAAAAAAATAACAATGGACTGGCACACTACTAAAAGAGTTGGAAAAGTTTTCTTTGACCATAATCAAAATGCAATGGGAAAAACAGTAGCATCTATCTTTTCTGCAATGCCTACTGATTCGGCTACTATATCTATGCCTGTTAGGTGGCAAAAGTTATCGAGCATATATCCAACAGATTTTACCATCTTAAATGCTAATGATTTTGTAAAAAAATCAGGTGACTCTTGGATTGAAATATTGCAACAGAAGCAAGACATAAACAAACTGCTTGAAGATATATCAGAAATTGGTAGCTAGGTGTTGTACTTGCAAACAGAATATCGATGCGGCCCTTCTGCTCCTTCACCTTGGCATACAGCCGATCAAGATCTGCTAGATTTGAGACATCACCCTGAACACCGGTAACGTTGTTGTTGTTGTTATTTTTGCCAATCTGCATGACTGCCGTATCGAGTTCGCTTTGACGGCGGCCTGTGATAAAAACATATGCGCCCTCCTCTGAGACGAACCGCTGTGCCGTGGCAAGGCCTATGCCGCTGTCTTCCCTCCGGTTATGACTGCAACTTTTCCTTCAAGCTTTTTCATGATTTCTTTAATCCTGTTAGTAGGTTTTAAGTTTGCAAGAGTTAGTTGAGTGGGATAGTTCTGCTCTGGTTAAGTTTGTATCTTTAATAGATATCATGTTTGTATTTGAAAAACTAAGAAGAGTAGTAAGAAAGAAGGATCAGCAAGTGTAGATAAAGAAGAGATTACTGCTACAACAACAAATCAGGTTTTTTGAAAGTTCTCGAGTTAACTTTTTCTGGAAGATATTTGTTTAAATACACGACAATATTCAAAAAAATATGGCCAATTATTGTTTTACGGTTCCTATACTTCCTGGAGGATTAGAACTAATGAGAAAATGGAATGATGAAAATATCGTTAACAATAAAGAGCATGATGCAGTTTTCAAGGCGGCAGGAATATCGCGTGAACAGGTTTGGGTCCAACATTTGCCACAGGGAGATGTCGCAGTTGCCAGTTATGAGACAGACGATCCTGAACATTCATTTAAAGTATTAGCTACGTCCAGTGAACCATGGGCTGTAAAGTTTCGTGAACATCTGAAGAAAGGACATGGTTTGGATATTGCTCAATCGGATATGCAACTTAATGAGTTGGTAGCTAATTGGAAACAATGAGGGTAATAATGAAAAATTTATTCTTCTTATTTTTATAGTTTCTGTACTTTACCTACAAAATTTAGAAAGCAGTTTTGTAATACCAATCACATTGCTGATATCATCTCTAGCTATGGGCAGAAAATCATAGCCGAATATGATATGTTCTACTCCCATATCCTTAATTCTTTTGAGGTCATCACCTATTTCTGCACATCCTCTAGGTACTGGCTATGCTAGTGGAATGCATATGATTAATAAGTATAACTTGGTTTTTATCAGACAAATCTATTGAACCTAAAGAAAAAGGAAAACATAAAGTTGATGATGCTGTTACTATAGATAAGAAACATAGTAACAAAATACAATTTAAAATATCTGGGGCATATCTTTTTTTGAAAATTAAGTTTTCTTGATAGTGGTATTTATCAAACACATTGGGATTTGGTGCAATAGCACGTAAACTAAGGTAAATAACTATAGCTGAGAAAGGGATGTCCTTTTTCACTACTATGCATACCCTTGAAAGGAGGAATATACATCCAGTCATAATCAACAAGTTTTATCTGCAAATCCTTTGTCACGATTATGTTATCATGCTGTGCTATTTGTGATCTCCTAAACTGCTCTAACATATGCCTGAATTTTTCAGCTAAATCTAATAGCTGTTTTTTATTGTAAAGATTTCTTTGAACAAGATGTTCATACCGCTGTTGGAAAGAATAAAAGCTTTTTTCTGTAGCGTAGGTGCTGCCTCTATTAATTTCTGAATTTCTTCCTCCTCAAGATATTCTGCTATGTCAAAATTTGTCTCTTTTCCAAGCCTTTCTTTTCCCACATTAACAGAGAACCAACTAACTGCTTCTGGATAACGTTCATTATTTCCATAAACTACTTTATAATAAAATTTTAGAATACGTCTGAATTTTTCGTGTGTTGATGCTTTATAGTCCTTGTAATCCATCCATTTCAACAACGATCGTATCAACAACAACTCGCAATGTCGGAGTCACTAATGAGAGTATTAGGTCGCTTGCCATTAACCTCTTTACCTTGTCTGAATAATGGATTAATATTTGCTGTATATTTTGTATCAGCTACTTGCTGTGCTATCCAGGCTTTCCACGCTTCCCCGACATTCGGTTTGATTTTCTGTAGATAATTTTCCATTGATCCAACATATTTCTTTATCCACCTGTAAACAGCTACATGACTCGAGACAATATTAGTGTATTAGTAATGGCAATGACAGTAGTAGTGCTGTACTGTTTGCTCTATGGCCCAAACAGTACAACCGAATGCTGCAGTATAATTTGATTCTATAATAAGCAAGATGACCGCTTTCGAGAATCTCGTATGTACTCGTCGTGCCGACCGAAACCACGGCCCCGTTTCGTTCCGCCCATTCGGCGCCCGGTCGAGCCACTGGTACATTCCCCAGAGCGCGTCGAGGCCGCGCGCGTAAGTGGAGTAGGTGTGGTAGATGACGCCATCGGAGAGTGCGAACGCGCTCATGCCCGGCGCCTCGCGGGTGTAGGTGGGGATGTCGGTGCCGGTCATGGCCGCGAAATCGCCTGAAAAGTCGAGGCGCGCTCGAATCCGGTCTTGACGGGCCTTTGAGCCGGCCTCCGAGTCGGATGTCGTGCCGAGCGTGCTGTAATTGTAGTCGATGCTGCCGGAGCGCTGCTGCTCCTCGCTGAACGAGGTGTTGAATTCATAGTTGAAATCGCTGTTCAGGGACGAGGCCCACGTGAACGTCCAGCCCATGCGGCGCTTGTAGGCCTGGAGCGCGGCGATTGGGGCGCGTGAGACCGCGATCATCGCGACGTCGTGGTGCTCAAGGTGCACGGCGAAGCCGTTAAAGCCGTCCGCGATCGCAGAGCATGCCGGGCAGCCGCCTGTGTAATCGGGGCCGAACATGAAATGATAGATGAGGAGCTGCGAGCGTCCTCTGAACAGATCGGCAAGAGACGCCATGCCCTCGTCGGTCTCGAAACGGTACTCCTTGTCAATTCGAACCCAAGGCAGTCTCTGCCGCCACTGCGCCAGTTCGTCACTACGCCGCGTCAGCGCCTTCTCGGCCTTGAGCAGCTCCAGCCGGGCCGCAAGCCACTCTTCACGTGTTCCGATCTTGTGGTCAGTCATTGTTTCTCTCCTTCTTGCCGCCGAAAATGTGTTCCATAAGCTATACTTCTAATCGATGCATGATCCTTTTCTCTTTTCATATGACCATGGGACAGGAACAAATTATATAAAGTGTAAGAAAGAGATAGCGAACCAAGTTTTGAACAAAAATCTCAATTACTTTTGAAAGATTTTGAAAGTGATTGTAAGTAGCTATTTGTATATTTCTTAGAAATGTTCTCATTGCTACTTATTTTATCTTTGTATGTCTCAACATCACTAACATACAATACCATTCTGTAAGGTCGTGCTATATGATGACTAACAATACTGAGTATAAGGAGGAGGCTAGGCTACTCAATATTGACTCCACTAGCTCCTTATTATCTCATCCAACTGTGTGAGCTCAGCTCCTTGTTAGTAAAGTCCAGAACATGGCCAACATCAAGGTAACGATGGTCGGTAAGTGCTACAAAACGCATATCAGATATTTGTGAACTATTAGCAAAGCCTTACTGCAGTAACGATACATGTTTCTACAGCTTGGGCATCACTACAAAGGTATTTTTAAGATGATGGTCATAACAGTATGATATATGTTTATAAAAACCTCTTTTATAGTTAGACTTGCAGTCATATTTATTTCTACTTCTATCCTACTAGTATCTAACAATGTCCATGTGTATGCGCAATATTTTCCAGGTCAACAGATTCCTGGGCCGCCCGGTCCACCAGGACCTCCTGGCTTGAATGGTACTCAGGGAAAGCAAGGACCACCAGGACCTGCGGGACCAACAGGACCATCTGGACCTCCTGTACACAGGGGCCACCAGGACCTCCTGGCTTGAATGGTACTCAGGGAAAGCAAGGTCCACCAGGACCTGCGGGACCAACAGGACCATCTGGACCTCCTGGTACACAGGGGCCACCAGGACCTCCTGGCTTGAATGGGTACTCAGGGAAAGCAAGGTCCACCAGGACCTCCCGGTCCACCAGGACCTGCTGGTCCTCCTGGGCTACCAGGACCTGCTGGTCCTCCTGGGCTACCAGGACCTCCTGGTCCTCCTGGGCTACCAGGACCTCCTAGAGCTCCCCGCTTGAACAGGTACCTCTAGGCAACACCAGCTCGATAAGGTAGCAAATGAAATAGTACTCGAATATATCTCCCCTTATACAATTCCAACACCAAGTAAAGATGATTAGAATTTTCATCAAATCAAAAGACTATATTTGCAATCATAGCAATTGTAGTGGCGCTATCATTTGCAGCGATAGGCCCAATGATCATATGTTGTCGCCTTGGTGTTGCAATAGTGGATAAAGACGAACACGTTTCTTCCATTCATGTCAGATGATGAAACTATTGTCGTGCAAGTTGGTTAAAAGAAAAAGGATTAGAAACGACGACAGTGAAAGATAAACGTGAACCGTTTATACAATAGATTCAATTTTCAATAAGATTTTTTGATTAATCAGTATCTGCAGCCCACATTTTACTACATAAACCATAAATAGAAAACTGCTGTCTGAGGGTTAATCATGAAGGATGACTATGACTGTTTGTGAACCAACAATCTTCAGCCGCTGCAGGAAGAGTAGTATCATTATGGCGATACCCAGTCAAGTCAATGATGGGAGAAGAGCTCAATTCTTCATACGTGACTGAACGAGGACTTATAGGTGATCGCACATACGCGATAGTAGACAAGCAAACTGGCAAGGCAGCTCAGTGCAAAGAACCCTAGAAAATGGGGAAAGCTCTTTGACTTTCGATCTATATTTATAGATTCGCCACGCGATGTAAATGATATTCCACCAGTCAGGATTACTTTTCCAGATGGCAGTAACATTACATCAGACGATAAAACATAATGATGGTATCAATTCTCGTTTATCAGAGGTTTTCAATAGAGAAGTTACACTTATGAAGCTAGCGATTTTGAAAAACCAAGCTATGAGGAGTATTGGCCAGATATAGATGGTCTGGCACGAAGAGAACAGGTCACAGACGAGGCCATGCCTTCGAAGACTTTCTTTGATATTGCTGTAATACATATACTAACTACATCTACAATCAATCGTTTGCGTGAACTCTGTCAAGAAGGACGCTTTGAGGTTAGACGATTTAGACCTAATATAGTAGTAGAATCAGCAGCTTCTAAAAAAAGAACAAGAATGACTTCATTGAGAATTCATGGGTAGAAAAGAAGTTGATAATTGGTAAAGATTCCTGACTGAATATTACGGCACCATGCACTAGATGTGTAATGATTACCCTACCACAAGGAGACCTTCCCCAAGATTTGGGCATCTTAACTACAGTAGCGAAATATAACCAAGTACATGCTGGTGTGTATGCATCTGTAGAGAGTGGTGGAACAATTCATCGCGGAGACACTGTCCGAATCGAAGAAGAATAAAAAAATAACAAAACTAAAAGAAATAAGAAACGCTATAGTTTAGGAGGAAGTACTAACGACTAATCAAGTAATGAACAACAACAGGCATAGACATACAGTGGTTTAACATGCAACCTGGAGAAAAAACGGTACTGGAATTTCTGCCAGAATTTGGACCAGTTATGAAGGATTTTGATGGTGATGGAATAGCAGAGACACTAAGATATGAGTATAAGGTAATAGACTTGAATCATAAAGAAGATGGCCCTAAACCCTGGGACTTGAGTAAAACTTGGTCTGAAGAAATAGACTACCATCTAAAGCAAGGACATCATATACTAAAGGCTGAAAGAGTAGGTTCAGGCATGAAAACAAAGTATCGTTTCTCACCTATTGTTACTGCTACTACTAATACTACTACCGTCCTGCTGCAACATCATAGTCTGCTGTCTATCAGGCAGCAGTTTGGTAACGTTTCAAATGAAAATGAAATTGCATTTTGTGTAAGGCTATTAAATTTAACAGGTCTTTTGATTAGTGGTTCGATTAATGCTTCCAGGAAAGCTTTCAAAGCAAGTGAGAAATTCATGTTTATATCATGGTTAATTATAAAATAATGGCGTAGATTATAATTATTATTATCATTATCTACTCTATGCTCATGACATTGAAACTTACAAAACCATTTTTCTAGAAATAAGGAGAATCTAAGCATGACTATGGCCATATATATAATATCATATAAAGTATAAACTAAATTGAACAATTCAATCAGTTTCCTTGCGATTGCAGTATTTACTGTTATTGCTCTGATCCTTGTCATTATCGCTTTGGAAATATCCCTGCCGATTAACATCACAACATACGGGCGGTAGCATCAGCTCAATGATACAAACAACGACAACAGTAAAGTAGTAATTCTAACTTTTGGTGATACTAAGAAAAGTCAATTTACTACAGCCAAACCAATTTTGGATCAATACGGATTTAAGGCAAGTTTCTTCATTACATGTAGTTATGCAGGCGATCAAAAAACAAACACAGCATTTGAGTTGGAATGATATACTTAGCATTACAAGAAGATGGACAGGACATAGAGTCCAAAGGTATGACTCCAGTAGATCTAAATAACTTGTCTCCAAATGCTTTGGATTTTGAGACTGCCGGTTCTAAACAATGCTTGGAAAATCATGGTATTAATTCACCTAATATCTTTGGAGCAAAATATGGTAACGTATGGAATAATCCAACTGTGATAGATGCAATATCCAAATATTATGGCTTTGCGGACAATGGATTTGCTCCATTGATGTTTTTGCATTGCGATGGATATGAAAAGTAGTAAGCAGACTGATTGTAGGACCTATGATGATAATGGTGAGTCTAACATATGCAAATAGATATTCTATAAGAGAAGAGAGTCATAACTCTCGGGATAAGACATATCTACACAACGATCAAATCATATTTCAAAAGTTTGTAGAAGAAGTGAATAGTGGAATTGGATTCAACAACAAAAAAGGAATGGTGGATGCTATTCCAATAGTTGCTTATCATACTATAGATGATAGCCAGGATCCTTTTAGCACAGATGTAAACCTGTTTGCTGCCTGAGATGAAATATCTACACGACAACGGCTTCAAAGTAATACCAATGTCTGATTTAGGATACGACGAAAGCACAAACTACATGTATATAAAAACAACAAGAGACTGAAATAAGCGTATATGTAACTTGTTAAGTTAAAGGTCACACTTTCGATCAACCAATCAATAAAGAATGGCAGTATGGGAGCATTACTTCTTTATTCATATCAAACGCTTTCCTGAGGAAAAGGTGAAATTAGGGTATGCTTCTTGTTACTATTAGTTAATTCTTGCTCTTGTGCCCTTATACTATCGCCAGATACTAGCATCTTGAAGTTACCTGCTGAGTTTAGTTTTACCTGTTTTAGATCTGCAAAGGTGTTAACCATTTTACAATATAGTCCAGCCGATGCAAACCTATCATCTTCTAAATCTTGTAATGCTACGTGGCTAGTGTTTTCAAATCCAACTAGGGCCTCAATGATTTTTATAAATACGCCTTTGCCATTTGAGCCGGGCCCTACTAGCATGACAGCCTTTTCGTATTCAGCAGTTTTGTATAGACAATAGCCGATTATCTGCATTGCTAAAAATATGTCCTGTGGATGTAATACTTGACTGAAGAATCTAAGGATGTTAGGACACTTTGCACTAGGATCGTATTTGACAGGTAACTGCACTAAAGATAACTGATCTGGACTATGTTCTGTGCTTGAATATAATACACTGTTGAGCCAACCATGGTTCCAGTATCTATAATTCTATTTATAATATTACTAGTGGAGGTATTATAAGTGAATTCTAACTTGTATGCAGGTCTACCTGCAAGGCTGGAAGTAGTGTCATTATCAACAAGATCAAAATTTGACAAGGTTTTTTCTCTCTTAATAGTAATGTTCAAAGCGTCGCTTAGATTTTGAGATGAAATAGTGTATGTGCCTATAATAATGGGTTCTAGTCAAAAAAATAAGAAATGTTAGTATTATTATTATTTATTGACTACTTCGATTGTTCCTTTCATTGTATAGGGGTGATATGCACAATGATACGTGAACTGTACCTGTCATGTTTGGATTAAAAGATAATTGTCCTGAACCATCCGGAGCTATATCATCACTTGATGGAAGTACGTCTGCTCCTGTATCTATAATTAACTCATGTTTTGTATCTGTGGGGTTTTGAATCTTGATGATGTTGTTGGCATTTGTAAAAGCCTTTAACGTAGGGTTATCTGCTCCATTACTACCGTTTATCCATCTGTAGACTCCAGATGTTACTTCCTTTACAGATAATTGAATTGCATTAGTCATGTTTTTGCTTGGAGAAGTAACATTAGTAGTAGCATTCTCCTTTCCTTGTGCAACTGCTGATGGTACCAATTGCATATAGTGGTATCCAAACAAATTAGATGTCATGCCAAACAGCAATGCTGTTGCTGATGGGACCTGAGGCCAGTACAACAACATATAGACAAGCCATTTTCTTCATTGTGTTTTTATGATATAACTTGGCTATAAGTTTAAAAATATATATTATCATTTTCCTAAATATATTACTGATTTCTGACTAGAATTCTGTGATTCTTGCTCTATTCAAAAATCTCACAGAGCAAACTCAAAGGCTCAAGAAAGGTTTGATGCATAGATTATTGATGCCAAATTATCAAGACAAAATAAATTGGCTAAAAAGTAAATGGAAGTAGTTTAGTTTGAAGATAAATTAATAATCTTTGTGATTAGTTTTTATAATATGGATATTTTCTTAGAAGAATCAGATTCTAAACCTCAGGCTAGAGTTGGAATTCCCTCTACTGTACAAGACGTGCTTGGGTGTGTGCAGATAGTGTTTTCGGCTTCCTGGTTTACTACGGAATCAAATCCACTTGCAAAACCCTTATTCTGGGCCTGCAGTACGCTATCTGTATTGTCATTTTCATTTCCATCTCCTCTAGGAAATGACTGATTTCTCTATAAATGAAATGAATAATATGCAGTTGCCAGTTTTCACGCTTTTATGGGATGAAAATCACAAGGTATATCGACTGAACCACAGTTTGTTAATGATATGCACAAGACTTTAGGATTGTCCAGAATATGTCACAAATAAATTTCAAAAGGTTCTTTGGTATGCTGTTTACTGTATTTATCATTATGATAGTAATTTTGTTTTTGTTAGTTTCAATATCTCAAAAAGCAAGTATAGCTACAACTATAATTCTAGTTGTTGTACCATTAGCTATTAGATATATTATTTACAGGTTCATTCACGTTTAAAAATGAATTATGCAACTAACTGCTTATCTTTTTTTATCTGCTACTGTTACCATGGTACAGCTTTACCATCACAACAGACTCTAGCAATACTCATGCCAGATAAGAGACAGGCAAAGGTTTTAGGATCTGGTTCTGGATGGGAAGTATTAGAGCTGCTCAAAGAAAGTGGTGTTGAAGGAAGTACTGCTGATGAAATTTCTGAAAGACTCGATTTGCCAAAATCTACTGTTTATAATATATTAAGTGATCTTAGCTGCTGCTCGCTATGTTGATTCCAGAAGATACAAGAAACGCATTGGAAGAACTAACAAAAATATCACAATCTACAATATTTTTTATTTTTTGTATCCTTATAGGTACTGCAAGCATCTTTAGATAGTAGCAATGAAGAGGATAAAGAATCCACAGGTGCTTATCCTTGAAATAGTGGTTCAGGCGACACTCTCTGGTACAACAATTCCTGGTAATCGAAAATCGGTTTTTCTAACCCTTCTTTTGTTGGTAAGCCGATTATGGGATTAAAGCAGTATTTTATGTCTTCCAGCTTGTGCTCTTCTATGTTCCAGATCCAGAATGGTTTGTCCTGTAATTTGTCAAAATATTGTGTTTGTTGTTGCTGTTGGTTGCTGCTGCTTATCCTCTTCTTCAGATCTCTGAAAGTCATTACTATGTTTCTTATCTACAGTAACAGCATTATCAACTTTATGTTTTTCTTTTTCTAATTCGGGTTCGATAGAGATATAGGATTTGTCTGATACAAACTTTATCGCATCATCAACTACTGTTGCATTAGTAAGTAAATCCTTGGTCTATCGAGATCTACTAAAACACAATTATTTCCTGAGGACGAAAGGTTAATTGCGTAACAGTTCAAGTATTTTAGATTCTTGCGTTGATACTTCTGCTAGACTAACTCTTTTCTTTAGGTCTTTGAATGTCATTATCACTACTATTACATTAATGCTAGCTTTAGATTTTACTTAGAGCCTATCTCAAAAATGGCAGATAAGCATATAGCTTGAGAAGTTCTTTCTACATGGATGTGCCCTTATAGACAAATCAATAAAGATCTTCCAGCAATTAGAAAAATTCCTGATGATTTATGGGATGAGATCAAACTATTACTTCCGCCAGAAAAATCAGATAAAACTATAGGACGTCCGGTTATTCCATTTAGAAAAGTTCTTGATGGTATTGTATACATTTTAAGAACTGGCTGTCAATGGAAGATGTTACCGTAAGAGTATGGTTCTGGTTCGACGTGTCATAGACGATTTCAGGAATGGACAGACTCTAAAGTATTTCAAAAATTATGGGTAAGACTATTGAAAGTTTATGATGATCTTAGAGGTATTAGATGGACTTGGCAATCACTTGATAGTATATCTGTGAAGGCGCCTTTAGGGGGATTTGACAGGTGCAAATCCTACAGACAGAGGTAAAAGTGGAACAAAGAAGCGTCATGTACTTACGGATCAAAAGGGTATTCCATTATCTGTTAGCATCACAGGTGCAAATACACATGACATGAAAGCTGCAATAGATACGCTGGACACTACGATAGTTCAAAGACCATTTTATAAACAGAATCTATGCCTTGATAAAGGATATGATTTTCCAGAAATAGAGAAAGAGAAATCACCAAAAGGAGATACATTCCGCATATACGTCATAGAGGGCGAAGAACGGATTTATAGAGATAAGATATTATTCCGCAAAGAGATGGGTTGTAGAAAGAACAAATTCTTGGCATAATAGATTCAGAAAGTTGCTAGTAAGATATGAAAAGAAATCAGAGAACTATCTTACATTAGTATTCTTAGCTTGCTGTATTATTGTCTACAGGAGGACAATTTTGGGATAGGCTCTTAATTAATTCTTGTCTTTTGTTAATCAAATTTGGGTCATACAATTACCTCTTTGATACGTATAGACACATGTCATCCTCAAAGGTTATTTAACTTTCGTTGAAGTACCAGTTTCTTATCTGCAGCCTATTTTCTCTCAATTGACTTCCAGTCATACATACGTACATCATCATCTCATTTAGAAACAAACCCGCTAATCCTAGTTATCGAATACAATGTGGATGTGAGTTGCTAGGCCATTGGCGTTGCCAGTTATACTCTTGCAAGCACTAACTGGCGTTATCAAGTTTACATCTCCTTCGCAGTGGACAATTCTAGGATGATTGCCATAATTGTTATCAAGAATGACTTGTCGGCCACGCTATTCCGTATTTGATTCTCTTACTATACTTTCTGCTTTGGACTTGTCTTCTGCACTACTTCATTGTTAATAAACTCCTCAAATGCAGGGTCGAACCACTTCTCTAGTTCAAGGCCACCTTCCCAATATTCCCTTATCTTACCCTGCTCAAAACAAGTCCTCATCATGCGTAGCCATCCAGTCCATTCATTATCGCCTACTACTTTTCTTTGGCGCATATGATATATGTGTGCAAAGCTATGCAGTAGATGATACGTAAATGCTATTTCTTCTGATACATCTGACTCAACATTGCTGACTATCTTTATTAGCTGTGGCTTTTCAATTGCAATCTTGGTAAGGTCGTGGATTTTTTCATCCATATCACTTAGAACCTTTGTTTCTATATCAGTTGAAAGTTTTTGCATTTGCTTTCTTGAAAAATAAAATGACACAACAAACGTGGCAACTATCCCAACTGCTTCTCCCATAACAAAATAGTCAACTAATCCAAGTTCCGCCATTCTTGAGGGATAGCTAGTAAGTTTCTAATAAGCTGCATGATGAGTAAATGGTTCTTTTCCAATAATAATAGCAGATTGGCTTTCAGCGGCATTCAGATATAGAGAGAGCATAAACATGAATATCCTGCACAGTCTATATTTAAATATGAACTTTAGAGTGTTATTCTTAATTTGGCAGGATTAACTACAAAACGACTTGACGGGAAAATTGCTGTGATCACTGGGGGAACCAGTGGTATAGGCCTTGCCACGGCAAAGCGGTTCGTCGAAGAGGGCGCCTATGTTTTTATCAACGGTAGAAGCCAAAGCGAAGTCGATAAGACAGTAAACCAGATCGGTAAAAATATGACAGGTGTCGGGGTTGTTGCCTAATTTGATATCGCATATGGTGTCACCTTTATTCCCAGTTTGTTTGCACATTGTAGTCTGTTAAGGACTTCTAGGTTCCAGCCTATTGATTTGATCAATCCAAATCTTTTCTGATTGTTCTTTAATCTGAATGTGCAGTAAAGCTGATGATGTTTAGTTTCTTCAGCTCCAAATATTCCTTCTATCAATCCTCTATAACGATATATTGATGCATTGAATATCTTTGCAGCCTTCTTTCTGTATTTGTTCTTCTTACTACTGCTATTCTTGTTCTTGGAGTTTTTTCTCTGCTTGATATTTGGAAGCATGTTCATGTTAAACACTGACTGGAAGTTCTTGTTGCCATCATAACCTCTGTCACCATTGAATGTTGAACCTGCAAAGTCTAATCTATATTTCTTCAATCTGTTTAGCATTGTTCGGAGTACTGGAGAATCGTGTGTTTTCTTACTGGTAAGTCGTGTATTAAGTATTATGAGATGATCAAGTATCCCTGTGATATGCCATTTCAGATACTGTTTTACCCTTATCTTTTCGAATTTCTTACTACTATTTTTGATAAATCGTACTTCGTATCCGTACCTGTTTGTCTCTACACCGGTGCTATCTGATGCGAGAATACCCTTCTTCCAGCCTGATTCTTTCAAACATAGATAAGCTGACCATATTAGTACACGTTCAAGATATATCAGCGGTATCTTCTTGAATGTACGTGATATCCACGTATGATCTGGATATGGCTCGTTATTCCATGGCAAATTAAGAGAGGGTACTATATTCTGTATATCTCTGTACGTTGAACCGAAAACAACCATCAATATACAAATACAGACAAGTTTTTCCCAAGAATGAATTGGTTTCCTTCCTCTATTACTGTTCTTCTTTGAAGTAGGAGGAGGATTTTCTTTGACCAGAGAAACTATATTTTCGATAAGCATATCTCGTTCTAGGGTATGTGCTAGATGGTAACACAACCAGTAACCATCTTTCCTCTTGTGCTTGCAAGTCAATAAGAGGGTGCATACCCTTTCTAAGCTAAATCGAAAACCGTGAAATCATATTTACAGTCAATTAAAACGAATTAGGCAACAACCCCGGATGGAGGGTCGATCATTCTGACTGGTTCGGCTGGTGGATCCAAAGGATTGGGCACATTCAGTGTTTATAGCGCGACTAAGGCTCCTATAAGGTCATTCGCACGTTCCTGGGCGGTCGATCTGAAAACCGCAAGATCCGCGTCAACGCTATCAGCCCTGGCCCGATAGACACACTTGCGTTTCGCCAAAACCCCCACGAACAAGTCGAGAAGAACCTCCCAAACGTTGTACCGCTCGGAAGGTTGGGCACCCCTGACGAAGTCGCGAAAGCTGTCTCATTTCTTGCATCAGATGACAGCAGTTATATCACTGGTATTGAACTATCCGTAGATGGAGGCATGACACAAGTCTAGACAGTATCTTTCTATCGAGCCTATTCTGAATAGTAAATGAAGATCGTCATGTTGCGTTACTGTCAGCATTAGAGAATTTCAGAAAAGGATTGTATGATCTCTTAATCTTAGATATCAAGATGCCAAAAATGAATGGCTTTGAACTATACAGAGAAATAAAAAAGATAGACGATAAAGTAAAGGTATGTTTTCTAACAGCTGGCGAAATGTACTATGGAGCATATGCAGATATATTTAATGAGGTAGATTCTTGGATGGGATCCATCAGTTATATATGCAAAGGATAAAGAGATAATTGACCCGAATGGACTAGAGATCTTAGAAAACACTGAGAAGCTTCGTAATGTAGCAGTCTGCACTCTATGCTCGTGTTATCCTAGGGAATATCTGGGAGAACCGCCATTGTGGTACATAAGTAAGGAATACAAAAATAGGATCATTAATGAACCTAGAAAGTATTTAGCCGATTATGGATTGAAATTAAACGATGATGTTGAGATTAGGGTATATGATATCACTGCAGATATACATTATATGGTACTGCCCATGAAACCGAAAGGTACGGAAAACCTTTCAGAAGAAGAATTATCCATGTTAGTAACTAGAGATAGCCTACTTGGTGTGGGAGATCCTCTTCCTCCAGATCGACTACCTGATCTTAAGAAAGCTATCATGGAGAAGGGAAATCTCTTATCATATCCCTAATCCCTTATAGCTCGATGTGTAATTTGAAAGGAAATTTCCTATGTAGGTGAGTCTGCGGAACTTCCACATCCAAGTAGCTTTTAATTGCATATTTCTTCATTGTCTAGCCATAGGGAACTGTTCTAATTAAATAGTGCGTTCATTTTGATAGTGCTCCTCTCTTTGTTTTATTGACTAGAAGAACTTCCACTCATTATTTGCCCGCGGATTTCGCCATTTTGGTTTTGTTGTGTATGGACATTGACATATGCTCCGCCATTCTTCATAAGATCTGCTAAATCTGATATTTGTTTACCGGCCAATGGACCTTTAAGGTCAGAAGATGTAATCTTTCCTTTTCCCATTGATAATGGAGCTACAGGCTGTCCGTTTTCTCCTGCTTTACCTTGGTGGATATGAGCCATCATAAAGCCATTCAGATTTGTAGTAGTTAGGTCATAGTTTATCTCCTTCCCATCAGAGCTTAACTGGAATGTGCCATACCTGTTGCTTGAGTGTTTACAGCTGGTACTTCGTCTTTTCCCGTTAGTTTAGCCGTAAAAGCTTGCTGTGCATAAGCTGTTATAGGTTGTTGTGTTGTGATGATGGCCATGCTACTACCCAACAATGATGCAAATACCAAAGATGATACAATAGCAAGAACTTTTAGTCTCGTCATTTTTGTTGTTGTGTCAGTCATCAATATTCATGAGGTAAAACATATGTTTTATAACAGCAGCTTCGAGATTTCTGAAGGTTCCATACAGATTGGATTCCGCTCTGTAGAGTGCCGCTTGAACCTTTTTTCAATATACTGCAAGAGAAAGCAAAAGTGGTAATTAACAATAAAAAACTAGGACGTTAATGTAGCAGCAGAGCGGCAGTATATTAGTTACGTGTTGTTGTTGTAGTCGTTTTTCTTTTTAACTAAGCTGACTGTTTGCGTTTTTCCGAATAAAGCATGTCTATCTCTTTTTACAAACTGGTTCAATGCATATGATAATATCAAGCTGTAAGAAAGTGATGTTTTTTTACTGTGTATGGTTCTGGTTGTACCCCTTCCTGAACGTCTTGGTCATATCCTGGGTAAGTTCAGAGATGTTTTATCGAAGTCTCAATTTGAGAATTTTCAGAGCGTGATGTTTGGGTTGATTGTATCCCATTGTAAAGAACATGATGTGAAGAGTATAAGGGATGCTATATCTGAGACGAAGTGTCAGAGGAGCATTAATAGATTCTTTAC
Source organism: uncultured Nitrososphaeraceae archaeon (assembly GCA_963825865.1). Lineage (GTDB taxonomy): Archaea > Thermoproteota > Nitrososphaeria > Nitrososphaerales > Nitrososphaeraceae > CAWGVG01. The sequence continues at coordinate 27,581 of CAWGVG010000045.1, forward strand.
TTCTCCATCATGGAGCTTGGATAACATTATGAAACGTGCAGAAGACATAGTGTTCTCCAACTTGTGTTATGATGAGAACTTGGAATTTGTGGTTATTGATGATAGTATATGTAAGAAATATGGTACACATTCAGAGATGGTATGCTACAATCACTCCACTACACTTGGCACTGTACTCAGCCATGACTATGTTACAGCTTTTTACTTATCTGGTGATATCTACATGCCTTCTTCTATAATTCTGCTATATGGTAACAAGAAAAGATGTGAGGAGAAAAGTATACCATTCAAGACAAAGGTTGAACTCTGCAACGAAATTATAGATAAGCATAGATCAAGGGCGAAGAAGACTATAGTATTGATAGATTCATGGTATACAGTACATGAAGTAATATCATATTGCAGAAAGCACGGTTATGGCTGGATTGGAGATATGAAGTCTAACAGGGTAATTATATACGAGGGTAAAAAGATGCATGCATCTGATCTCATAGATATTCTCAGGGAAAGAGGAAGATTCACTGACACAATCATAGACGGCGAGATTTACAACGCTGTAAAGTTAAAGGTGTACATACCATCACTAAAAGAAAATATCAACATTATAATCAATGTTAGAGCAGAAACAAAAGATATCCGTATACTGTGTACAGAACTTGAAAAAGAAGACACAGTTACAATTATCAGATATGCCTTGAAAAGGATGAAAATAGAAAACTTTTACAGGGATACAAAGCAGTTAGGATTTGGAGAGTATAGATTCAGAAAGAGCGAAGCGGCGCTTATACACGCGCACCTAGTCTTTCTGGCTTATATTCTCCTAGAAATTCTCAGGCACAGACTGCTTTCGTACAGGATAGCAAAGACAATGCCATCAATTGAGTTTGTCATAACATGGGTCAGAAAGAAAACAAAACAACGGTTCGTTCGTTACATATGTGACAAATTCAAACAGGGAACGCCAATACGTTCACTGCTTCTTGCTACTGGTAAGATGGACACAGTTCATGTGTAAAAACGCAAACAGTCAGCTAAGTTAAAGAAGCACGATATCTTCAAAGATAGCAATAATAGCATAAGTTCATCTGCGGTAGCATCTAATACTACATCCAAAATAATACTCCAAAGTGTAGTCCGGATAATAACAAATTAGACTATTATTTAATTAGCAATAGTTCATCTAAGCCGGCAAAAGTAGTTCTTTCCGACGAACAGGTTGAAAAATCAGTTCACTATCTTATCCCCTACTATAGTGAAGGTACAAGGAACAAATTTTCATTTGGATTTAGTGGTCTGGCATACAAGGAAAGTATTTCCAAAGAATCTGCAGCCAAGGTATTAGAAAATATCTGCATTGGAGCAAAGAGATCTGAAAAAGATGCTAGAATTGACACATTACACCGTACTTATATCAATGGTAAAGAGAATGGTCAGGATAGTATTACAGGTATGACCAAATTGAAAGAGGTAATTATTCATGTATCTAATTGTGATGAAAAGCAGCAGAAAATATTATTGAACGTTTACTAAGGATTTGGCATGGAAATGAAGTTGATGAAAAAATTATGCGTGACAGCAATAATAAAAATAACAATAATGACAATAAAACGCGATCTGACTCAGATAAAGTATCTCTAGCGCGATGAATTGACATTAATTGGTATTAACAATCCTGCCGAGTATGCAATTAGTGTAATAAACAAAACTGTCGGGTCTGACTACAGTCTAGTAAGAGTTGGTATTTTATGCTGGATGTAGGACTTGGACTTTTGATCCTATTAATATTGGGATATCTGCCCCAACGAGTGAAGGTAAAACATATACAGTATTGCAAACATTGCAGTACTTTCCTTCTAAAGATGTGAAAAATATTGGCTCAATGTCACCCAAAGTTATCATAAGACAAGATAGCACTTTAGTTGACGGCAATACTCTAAAACCAATTCAAGGTGACATTCGTGCACTCAAAAAGCAGATTTTTAGTGAAACAGATAAAAAACAAAAACGGAAACTAGAGAAACAACTTGAAGATTTAAAGGACAACGCACGTCCATTAATTGATCTTAGAGACAAGATCTATGTATTTTTGGAACCACCTCATCCTGACCTATGGAAGATTATAAAACCAATAATGTCGCATGACAGTTTCATTATAGAACACCCGTACGTGGAATCAAATACTTTACAAGGAATTCACGTAAGATCTGATCATAACCTTGGGCTTTCCAGCTTTTATCTTTTTGCACTGCGCAAGGATTAATCACAGGAGCCAGGATTATACTGATTCCTATATGTCACCGGATGATAATACTGAAGTGAATGCAGAGCTGGGTAACAGTAGACGAACTGAAAAACTTTACAATAAAGTAGTAAAAAAGTGTATAAACAAAGTTATTATTATTATTGACCATCCTCTTAGCAAACCATCATCATTACCATTACTGCCACTATCTAATGAACAACAAGAGAACACGAAATATAAGTCTAAATAGCAGTCAATTTACAGACTCATACACATAAGTCCTATATTTATCAAATCAAAAATAGGTATAAGGGAGCTAAGGATCAAATAATAGCAACTCATGGTTCATTGTCATTATTGCAGACTATTTACTTCTGTGCCTAGGTGTTTGACATATTATTGTCATTTAGTTTCAACTGCCGTCGTCGGGTAAACAGTGTATAGCTGCGATTGTTGTGATAGTAGTAATAATCAAAAACAAATTGAACCGGTAGCTCCCACCTGTTTCTATCTTATGAATTTCCTATCGTCACGAAGGTTAGAGGTTAAGACCCGTTCAAATATATTGTTGTCGATGAGAGACTTCCAGGAACCTGGGGAAAAGCAAAAGTGGAAAGACACAGGAGATGTCAATCGTTTACTCCAGAGCAAAGGATTGCAATACTGAAACAAGTCGGGCGCTACATTGCTGACCCTCCAAAGCCACACAAAGACATAACACTGAAAAATTAAGCAGATATGTTGAACCTCAGCTTCAAAAACACAATGAGGAACTAAATCTCTCAGTTAATAATAACAATGTTCCCGAAAACGGCATGACACATGGTACGATGGAAGAAGCATTACCGGAAACGGTGAAAGAAAATTCCAAGACCCAAGTAAAGCAAGATAGACATAGAGAAATACAAGACAAAGGGCTAGTATTAGTCCCTAGAGGCAAAAGACTTACAATATGTACCAAGTGTAACAAACCAGGTTACAGGTACCAAACATACTTCCAACATTACAATGAAACACCAGTAGGAAAGGTAATACTCAAAGGTAAAGTAATAGGGGACAAGTATAGAAGGTGTTATCTCAAAAAACAAAAAGTAAAACAAGATAAAGACAATATAAAGCGTAAGGCAAATTCATTCCCATTACAAAGATAAAGAGAAAAATCCCCAACAGGCATAAGCTCTGAGGAAGGAACTCCCGGTTTATCTAAGGAAAACGACACTAAAAAAGACTATAAAAAAATGTATTGGGATCTGGTCGAGAACTTAAGTAAGGATATTGTACAAAGAATTACAGAATTTTCTCAAGGCGTAGTAGGTGGTGATAAAAAGAAAGAGAAGGAACAAGAAAGAGAGAGCCGATGACACTAAAAATGACGTCTGAAGTAAATATACAATATTTATTGCCAGAATGCAAAAACATGGTCCTTATTACTATGCTTACTGGGAAGATCTGAAAGCAAGAAGTTCAAGAAGAATATATTGGCGATCATATACCAGTTACATAAGATCTGCTATTATTTTTACAAAATCTTATGTAACTACGATATGTGTGTCTGCAGCTTCTTAAGCAAATCTAGGTCACTATTCATTAAGTCAGGAGCAATGGGAGGAGAGGTAGGAGAATTATTCTTTTTCTTATCATCGTCCTCATCTGTTATCTTGCCTAATAGAACATCACAGCTCTGCTTCTAAAGAAAGTAACGTCTGTTATCTTCTATATAAGGGAGAATTTTCTTTTGAATAATTGAATTATATCCCACTTACTGTACTGAAGGTCAGGCTTCAGTGAATCACCAATGCCTTTTAGAATCACATACAGCAGTAAGTTTCATTTCTGACTCCAAAAACTGTTTCTGAAAAATCAAGCAAAAATTCCTTTAACCTTTTCTTCTGTTCGTTTATATCCATGCTATTGTAATCCAAGTTGTAGTTCTTTTCTTGAAAGATCAAGAGTTTGATTTAACTTTGCCTTTTGTTTTTTGTTAAGCCTGTAATTTGACTTTTTTCCTGTAATTATAGGGATAATCTGTGCTAATGCATCCTCTACTTCATCAATAACTTTTGCTTTATCCATTGTAAATGGTCGCTGTCGTTTGTTAGAGTCTGCTATGTCTGTTGCCAATGTCGAGATGATAGCTAATTATCATATCTAGTATTTGTACAAAGAATCTAAGTAACAATAACAGGTCATTAAGATCGGAAAAGGAATATACGTTTTAGCAGAATATGAGAAGATCAAACGCATTACCTATGCCATTAGGCGATAACTATTTGCTTTATGTGACTACAGAAATAGAATCTGATCATTCAGCTTTAGTTAATAAAATGCGGAATCTAAATTTAACGTAGATCGATTCAGACTGGTTGGTTCAATTATATCTGTCTTAGTTGAAGTTGAGAGAGGATATATCGAATCGTTGACAGCAACTTTTAACATTCTATCATAAAACTGCTCGTGTCCTTTTGCACTATCTTACACATTGCGGGATCCGGATCAATCGAACAGGCTATTGAAACACGTTTTCTACAATCATTCAAGCAACTGCTATTGCAGAAGCTATGGTAAAATCTCTAGCTGTAAGAAAAATTTGATATTTCTAATTAGTTGAATTTC